>CAWDOH010000055.1:0-10845 GCA_963803725.1 Bryobacterales bacterium
GCGGGAGTTTACAAGTTAGGGACGCGGCCTATGCCGCCTGCCCTTGGGCGTGCGATTTACAGCGCGCCCTATCCTCTGGAAGAATAAGGGCTTAAGCCAAGCGGCCTGCTGGTCGGACGGCGGTTTTCTTTTGCCGCAATTGGTATGACCTAATTGTTTGGCCAGCAATCTGCGTTCGTGGTATGGTTGCCGGGCCTGAGGGTGGCATCTCCCAGAAGGCCTATAATCATTGCCTAATACCTTGCTTTTGCTGCTTTGTCGCAACGCCGGAACATTTCCTTGTGGATTTGTTTTGCGAATGACGGTATGACCTAAGCATGCCGAGCCTCACCCCCAAGATTATCGGCGGCCACACCGATTACTACGCCCGCTATTGCCAGCGCGTCGACGGCAAGCCCAAAATCGTCCGCCGGGTCTACCTCGGCAAAATCGACGACCTCGTCGCCGCCGCCGAGCGCTCCCAACAGCCGCCCCAGCCCCTCGAAACCGAGGTCGCCGCTTTCGGAGATGTCGCCGCTCTTCTCGAGGTTGCTCAGCGATTGGATCTTGTCCAGTTGCTCGATTCCATCCTTCCTCCCAAACGCCACCAGGGCATCTCTCTCGGCCAGTACTTGCTCCTGGCTGCCATCAATCGCGCGGTCTCCCCCACCAGCAAAGTGGGCTTTGCTGACTGGTACCGCCAAACGGTCCTGACTCGTCTGCTGCCTGCCGATCCGGCCGCGCTGTCGTCCCAGGGCTTCTGGAACCATATGGATTTGGTCACCGCCGATCACGTCCTCGAATGCGAAAAACAAATCACCCAGCGCCTCATCCAGCGGTTTCAACTGGATCTCCGCGCTCTGGTCTACGACGGCACCAATTTCTTCACCTACATCAATACCCGTACCTCGGCCGAACTTCCGCAGCGCGGGCATAATAAGCAGAAGCGCGGGGATCTGCGCCAGGTCAGCCTCGGCCTGCTGGTCAGCGCCGATTTTCACATCCCCTTGTTCCACAAGGTCTACGCCGGCAATGTCAACGACAGTACCGAGTTCCGCTCCATCACCGAGGAACTCTCTACCCATTACCGTCAACTGGCCCAATCCTGCGATCACATTACCCTGGTCTTTGACAAGGGCAACAATAGCGAGGAGGCCTTTGCGTCTCTGCAAGACACTCCCTTTCATTTCGTAGGTTCTCTGGTCCCCTCGCAGCATGCCGAGTTACTCGCCGTCTCCCGCAAACAATTCCGGACACTCTCCCAGGTGGGCCTGGAAGGGGTGGAAGCCTATCGCACGGAGAAGAAAGTCTTCGGTCAAACGCGTACTATCGTGCTGACTTTCAATCAGAATCTGTACGACGGACAACTCCAGGGGCTCACTACCCACCTGAGCAAGGCGAGGCGCAAACTGCGCGACCTGCAAACCCAGTTGCAACGCCGCCGCGGGGGCAAGGTGAAGGGCGGCAAAGCCCCCACCCTGGATTCGGTGAAAAAGCAGATCCATACGATCTGCTCCGCTCAGTTCGTAGAGAAGATCTTGAAAGCCGAGGTGCAGCAACTCGGCAAAGGTCTGGACCTGACCTTCCGTACCGATCAGGCGGCTCTGGACCGGCTATGCCGCGTCCAGTTCGGCAAGACCATTTTGTTTACCGGCAATGCCGACTGGTCGGAGGAGCAGATCGTGTTGGCCTACCGCTCGCAGTACCACATCGAGGATGCCTTCAAGCAGATGAAGAACCCCCATTTTCTGGGATGGAGCCCGATGTTTCACTGGACCGACTCGAAAATCCAAGTGCACGCGTTCTACTGTGTGCTGGCCTTGCTGCTCACCAGCTTGCTCCAACGCCAACTGGCGGGAAAAGGCGAGCCGCTCAGCATCAATCGCCTGCTGGAAGAACTCGGAGACATCCGAGAAACCCTGGTAGTCTATCCGCGTCGCCAAGGCCAGCGACAGGCTTCCACCGCCGCCTGTCTTACCCGCATGACTGCACTCCAGCAACGCCTCTTCTCCCTCCTCGCCCTCCAGAGATTCGTCCCTGTGACCCGTTAGGTCATACCAGCCACTACGTGCAAAGCCTTCCCCAGGAATGGCTTACCCCGAAATCTCCCGATATCTTGTAAACTCCCGCTAGTGAATACAGCTCCGTAGAGATCAGACCCTTCAAGTTTGGTCTGTCGCAGATTACACTTCGAGAAGTTTGCACTTGAGGCCTCGATATGGGAAGCTTCGACACCTTCGAGGTCACAACCTCGCAGATCAGCATCACGCAGGTCGCTCCACTGAGATTTGCATTTCGCAGCGTCGCGCCAGAAAAGATTGCGTTGGTTAGATTTGCTCCCTTGAGATTTGCAGCCTTCATGCTTGCCCACGAAAGATTTGCCTGCTTGAGAGCGCTATCGCGCAGATCGGCGTTTGAGAGCATCGGTCTGACGCTTGGATACCTCTTCCGCCAGTGGTTCCAACTCTGCGTGCCTTGTTTGAGGATGGCGAGATGTTCGGGGTTGGCCACTTCAGAAACACAATAGCAACAAGCCGGCACACAAAACGAAGCTTACTGTTAAGCTTGATAAAATACATTATAAAGCTCGAAGCTAGCCGCTCTCGCTCAAAGATCCGCCCCGCCCACCCAAGTTAAAATTCCACGCTGCGGCCGTTCCACGCGACCACCACCTTCTCCGCTTCCCCGCTCAGCCTCACCGCCCCAGGCGCGGGGTTCCCGGACAAGTCCAGCACTGCGGCCATCTGCGCGGGCAACGGGCCCTGATAGGTCACCCGCAAAACCGGGGCTGGCTCGCGGGATCCCAGGGCGCGGGAGCGCCAGCCGGCCAAGCTCTCGGCGGGCGCGGTGAACGCCAGGCGGCCGGCGTCTTCGGCGGCGCCCAGGTGCCAGAATTGTTCGAGGATATGCTCGCCCGCGGGGCCCTCCACCGTGTCGAGCACCACCACGCAGCCGGCGGATTTCAGGAACCGGATCTGCCGCCGGTGGGTGAAGCCGGCGTAGGCGCAAGAGGCGTCCAGGGAGTCGGCCACGCCCGAACTGGTCCATTCGCGAATCGCTGTGGCGGGTTTCTCCAGCCAGCGGAACGGGCCGGCGGGTAGCGCTTGGTCGCGGCCATCGATGCGGAGGGTGTTGTGGGCGGCCGAGCCGCGGTAGTGATTGCGCTCTTCGGGATCGGCAATGTAGGTGTACGTGCCGGGGTCGATCAGCACTTCGCGCGGGCCGATGCGCGCGACCAGGCTGAGCACGTCGGAATGACTATGCCCGCCCGACCCCTCGCCGAACGGGCCGGCTTTGATCACGATCTGCCGGTCGCCAGCGGCCATCACCGCGATGCCGGCGTCTCGGAATAGCTGCGAGGCCTCGGGCGCACGGGATAGCGCGGCGGGCGGCGCAGAAGCGGGCGCTCCCAACCACCAGGCGGCCTGGCAGTCCCGGTCTTCCACCCCGCCGGCCCACTCCGGCCGGCAGTACAGCGCGGCGCAGGTAGCCAGCGTGGCGCGGCCAAATCGCGGCCGTTCGCCGTAGGGATGAAAGACCCGTCCGCCATCGTCATCGCCCAAATAGGGCAGGATTCCCGAAGGGCCCTGCAGGGCATGCAGATATTCCGCCATGGCCTGCAACCGCTTGTCGTACGCGTCGCCCGCGGCGGCGCCGGCCAGCGCGCGGTGCAGTAGGAAAAGATCCAGGGCGTAGACGTGGTAGTAGGCCGATTGTTCGAAATGGCTGCCATCCGGCCGTACCTGGTGCTGCATTTCTTCCCGCACCACGCGGCCGCCGGTGGCGCGCCACTGGCTCGCCCGGGGCCAGGTGGGAAACAGCGCGCCCAACGCGTGCAGGGCTACCGCTTCGCCCAGCAGATGGGTGTTCGGCGAAAAGTAGACCGAGAGGTTGTGCTCCAGGAAGCAGCCGTGGCGGTAAAGGGCGGTCTGAAACCGAGGGCTGAGCGGTGCCGGGAAGAGGTCGCCGGCCAACAGCCACAGCCACGTCCACGAAAGCGCCCGGAAGGCTACCTCCAGCGCGCTGGCCCAGTTGATGCCGCGCAGGAACGGGTTGGCGTCCAGCCAGGATTCCAGTTGGCGGAGGGCCTCGTCCAGAAAGGCGCGCTCGCCGGTGAAGCGGAAGGCCTGGGCCAGCAGCACAAGCTGCGGATGCCGGTTCAACTCCCAGATCAGTTTGTGGTCGCCCACGCGCGCGAAATCCAGATAGGGGCAGCGGCGAAAATAGGGCGCGGCGGAAGAAATGCCGTGTACGTAATCGCGGCGCCATTCGATTTGCGGCCCGGTTTCAATCTCGATTCCCAGCAGGGGGATGCGGCCGTGCAGTACCCGGCGGGCCAGCGCCTCCACTTCGCGGGCAAAAGCGCTGCCGCGCAGGCGGCCGGCGGTTGCGATGGGATCGGGCAGCGCAGCGCCGGCGGGGATGCCAGCGGGCACCACCACGCCTGGCTCGGGAGGCCGGGTCCACATCGCCAGGTTGGCGGCCTCCTGCCGGATGCGGAACGCGATCTCGCGACGGCTACGCACGGCTGAGTTGAAAGAACGGGCCGATCACCGGGACGCGTGAGAGCAGCAGGCTGCGGTGCGAGGGCGTCACGCACAGGAACAGCGCCACCGCGCCATAAACCAGGCTGGTCAGACCACCCGCCACCACCAGTTGGAGCCAGGTCGCGCCGGGCAGCCAGCCCGATTGCAGGAACCAGGCCAATGCCAGGGCTGGCACCGCGGCCCCCAGCGGGCGCACATAAATGCGGCGCATGTACACCAGAAAAGAGTAGTCCAGCGCGCGGGAGACCAGCCACGGCGTATAGATGCCGCGCACCGCGATCATCAACGTGGAAGAGACCCAGGCCGCCCCCAGGATGCCGAATCGCGGCACCACCCACATCAGGGCCGTCACGTACAGTACCGCTTCCACCACCAGTCCGCGGGCGTACCCGCCATGGCGGCCCACACCGTAGAGCAGCGAACTGGAGCTGAACTGGGCCGCCAGCACCAGCGCGTAAGACAGCAGAAAGACCGGCAGCAGCGGGGCGCTGCGGGCCACCATCGCCGCATTGTGCACCCAGCGAATTAAAGAGCGGGCGCCCGTAGACCAGAAGAAACACCGCCAGGGGCATAAACAGCGTCAGCGAGTAGCGGTTGGCGTACACGCCCAGCGCGATGGTCTCTTCGCGTTTATCGGTGGCGGTAAGTTCGGCCGCGCTCGACCGCGTCACCATGCCGACCCTAAAAATGACGTCGGTCACCTGCTGGAGCATCCGCGAAGGCAGGCCGAAATAACCCACCGCGGCCTCGCCCGAGGTAGTGGCCCACGGTCAGTACGCCGCTCTGCGAGAGCGCCAGGGTGGAACTGCTGGCCACGAAGGATTTCAGGCCGTAGCGCAGGATGTCGCCAAAAAGGTCTGGTTGATAAACCTGGGGCTGAGCCGCAGTTGCGGAAACACCCGCCGGAAATTCAGGAAATTCAGGGCGTAACCCAGAAGCTGCGCGGCGATGTAGATTTCCGCCATCGGCACCAGCCCGTAACCGAGTTCGAGCACGATGAAATACCCGGCCGAGCGCAGGGCCACCTGGAGCACCATCACGCGGCTGGTCAGATCGAAGCGTTGAAACCCGTCCAGCGCCGAGAGGAACAGATGCAGGGTGATCTTGGCAAGGCCCCAACTGAGGCCGGTGATCAGAATCAGGGTGCGGAACTCGTGGCGGTCGGCTTCGGCCACCTTGAAAAACCGCGAGGCGCGGGCGGCCAGCACGGGCGTGGTCACCCAGACGGCCAGGGCAATCATGCTGAAGTAGAACAGCGCCGTGTTGATCACCTGGTTAATTTTGCGGTCGTCGCCGAGGGCCAGAAACCGGGCGCAAAAATTGGCGATGGCGGGGTTGAAGCCGAGGTCGAAAAACCAGAAGTAATCGAGGATGGAGAAGACCTGCAGCCAGATTCCGTAGTGCTCCGGCCCCAGTTTGCGAATCAGCAGAGGGGTGATGACGAAGCCGGTGAAAATGCTGGCGGCCACGCCGGTCCAGGACCACAGCACGTTGAGGACAAACCGCTCGCCGCGCGGCCGTACGGTCGGGGTTGCAGCGGAGCTTTGAGCCATTCAGGTCCCGATTGGAAGGGCGCCGGGGGCGCTTACCCGGCCAATGGAGTGAGCGAGAGCAGCTCTTTTTCGGCCGGTGTGCAACGTTGATGCAGGCAACAACCTTCCTTCCACCATTGCGGGCGATTCTCCCAGATGGCGCGAATCGGGGCGGTGCGGACATGCCCACCGGCGGCTTTCCGTAGCAGGTGAGCACGTCGCCATTCGGCTGCACCTGGATGGAGCTGAGGGCCGTGCAGATGGGCTTGTGTTCGTGCGCGGCGTGGGACTGGATGGATACGCGCAGCGCATCCGGGTTGCGGAAGTACGGAATCATGGCCTCCAGTTGATGATAGCCATTGCCCACAGGCAGCCCCTGGCGCTTCAAGCCGATTAACTCGTTGACCACGGCGATGGCCCGTTCGGTCTGGCGCGGCCAGTTGTCGCTGTGATCGAACCAGCGCGAATCTTCCGGCGTGTTGTAGTTCTGTTCGATGGCTTGGTAGAACACGTCCATGCGATCGTGCCGGCTGGCGAAGTGCGCCACTCCCGCGACTTCTTCCAGGTTGTGGGACATGACCACCGTCTTCAGCCGGATGAGGAAGGTGAGGCGCTTTTCCTTGCGCAGGCGGAGCAGGGTTTCGAGCGCGGTGCGGGTCTTCTCCCAGAACTTTTCGCGGCCGCGCACTTTGTCGTGCGTGGAGCTGGCGGCGTCCACCGAAACCGTCACCCGCCAGGGGTTGGCCAGCGCCACCCGCTCAATGCGCGACTGGTCGTCCCAGTAGCCGTGCGTCAGGACCTCCATCAACAAGCCCGCCGAGGCGCCATGCGCCAGTACATCCGGGGTGTAGGGACGAAGCAGGGCCTCGCCACCGCTCAAGAAGACGTGGATAGGTCCCAGCCAGGAACGCAGGTCGGATAAGACGCGCTTGTAATCGTCCAGAGTCGGGAGGTCTTCCTTGCCGCGGTTCTTCCAGATGTCGCAATGCACGCACCGGGCATTGCACAAGTTGGTCATCATGAACCCGATGTCGGTGGGCCGGCAATGGTCTTTCCATCGCCCGCCGGCAACGGTTCGGAGGCGGTAATGGAGCGCAGTATAGGCCTTGTGGTACAGCGCTCGGGCCGGATTGGCAACCCCGGATGGCATGCGTCGCGGCTCCCTTAACTAAGGTAAGCTACAGAAAACTCAAGCTCTTAGATTAACCTGACGCGCAATGGATTGCAACGTTATAGTACGGCTGTACATGGCCATCGGTTGGAAATTTTTTAACTTTCGGAGGCACCGGGCTCGTTCGGCACGTACGATGGCATACATGGCGGGCATGTCGGCGGTCCATAAAGTCCTCCCTGGCGGGGCGTGTTCTGACGCCTTGCGGTATGCTCGGAAGGACCAGGGGCGCTCGCGGAAACCTCGCGGACCGGAAATCCAATGAGAAAGCCAAGCTCTACCTCGAAACCACCATCCCGAGCTACCTGGTGGGGTGGCCGAGCCGCGATCTCATGGTTGCGGCCCATCAGCAGATCACACGGGAATGGTGGGAACTGCGCCGGGAGGAGTTGGAACTGTATGTCTGGGATCTTGCTCAAAGGAAGCGCGCGCGGGTGACGCCCAGCTCGCCAGCCGCCGCCTGGATCTCCTGGCGGGCATTCCGCTTCTGCCGGTCACTAGCGAGATACTGGAGTCAACCGAAGATCTGATGACGGAAGGTCCGGTCCCTTGAAAGACGAGCGGCGATACCGGGCATATTGCCGTTGCTACGGTGTATGGCTGCGAGTACCTCTTGACTTGGAACTGCCGGCACATCGCGAACGCCGAACTGCGCCAGGGCATCCGGCTTGTGGTTGAGCGGTATGGATACGAAGTCCCCAATCTGTGCACGCCAGAAGAATTGATGGGAGACGAAAAACCATGATATGGAAAGACGAGATCGTCGAAGAAGTTCGCAGGGTGCGGGAGGCCTACGCCGCCCCTCGGGGGTCACCTCAAAACCGGCCAGTCGGGGTCACCTCAAAACCGGCCAGTTGAGCGCGTCCAGGACAGCCCTAGTTTTACCTTACCGGTGACACTTTGGCAAGATTGTTTTGAGTTGCGTCGTCCGTTGGCGCGCAACTCGGTTTATCTGACCTCACCTGGGCGGAGGATAGGGCTCCGCAGGGATGCGACCCGAGCGCCGACCCAGCGGCCGGAATGGCGGGGCGGCGCGGCGCCCCAAAGAGAACCGCCATTCTAGCGGGAAAGCGGTAAGTCCCAGGGGTTTGGGGACAGAGTCCCCAAGAGGCCTCATCTTCTTGAGGGACTCCGGCGGCGGCAGTTGCCGCTTTTGTCCGCCAACTCCGCGGGCCGCACTTGAGCACATGCCCATGATGCAGGATGCGGTCGAGCATGGCGGTGACCGCGGCCACATCGCCCAGCAGCTTCCCCCAGTCTTCTACGGGCCGGTTTGAAGTGAGCAGTGTGCTGGCGCGCTCGTAGCGCCGCATGATGATCTCCAGCAGATCTTCAGCCGCTGTCAGCGGCAATTTGCGCATGCCGAAGTCGTCGATGATGAGCAGCGGCACCGTGGCCACCGACTCCATGAACTGCTTGCGTTTCCCTTCCACGACGGACTCGGCGAGTTCCTCCAGCAGGACGTGCGTCTCTCGATAGATCACGCGATAGTTCTGTTGGATGGCGGCTTGGCCGATGGCTTGAGCCAGGTGACTTTTCCCCGTGCCGCCCGGCCCCAGAAAGAGTGCATCATCCCGTTTGCCGATCAAGGCACAGGTGGCCAGATCGAACACCAGGCTGCGATTCATCTTCGGGTTGAAGGTGAAGTCGAAGTTGTCCAGCGTCTTGTGCGGATCGCGGAAAGCCGCCTGTTTGCGCCGGCGGTCCAGGAGTCTCTCGCTGCGGCGGGTGAGTTCGTCGTTCACCAGACAGGCGATCAGATCGATTGGCGCCATGGCTTCGGCCTGCGCCTGGTGTAGCCTGGTTTCCAGCACGGCGGCTGTTCCGCCGAGCCGAAGTTGTCGTAAAGCACGTTGCAATTCCATGAGGTTCATTCGTCGCTCTCCTTGGTTTGGCCTTCGATGAAGTCGCGGTACAACGTGAGCTGGCGGATCAGTGGGTCGACCTGGCGCAAGCTCAGTGGCAGTTGGGGGTGGCGCTCCAGGTAGCGTCGCACAAAATGGTAATCGGCGCGGACGCCCACTTCCAGGGCGGCAGCGCAAGCGTCCTCGACCGTGGGGCCGCCATACTTCTTAACCAGCGACAGCACCCCCAAAATGCGGCGGACTGCGGTCTCGCCGTCTTTCTGATGCATGCCCCGACAGAGCGCCCCGATCTGCGCGCCGGCTGTGTCGGCGCGCGACAACAGTTGCAGAGTGCTCGGTGGAGTCTGCTTGGGCCGGTCTTCGTCTTGGATGCGATGGCGTCTGCGCGCCTGGCGCAGGCGCTCGCGCAGGAGTTGCCCGGTTTCAGGGTCCATCAGGCGGACATGGTGAGAATCCCATTGCACCGGGATGCGGCGGCCGATCCATCCCGGCGGGGCGCCATAGTAGGCCGCCTCGACTTCCACGCAGCCATCCAGGTTCACCGAGCGTTGGCCGTATTGGTAATAGCGGAAAGGCTCCACGGGTAGTGGCAGCAGCGCCGGCTTCTCTTCGGCAAACATAGCGGCGACCTGCCGCTTGGTGGTGCCGTGGATGCGCGTGTCGGCCCAGCGAGTTTCCCAGTGGTCCAGATAGGTCTGCGCTTCTTCCAGGCTTTCGAAGCGAAGCCCTTTGAGGGGCGTATTCTTGGCATGGCCGACGCCCCTTTCCACTTTTCCCTTGCGATCTGGATCGCGGACGCGGCAGGGCAGCGCGACAACGTTATAGTGTCGGAGCATGTCGCGATACAGAGGATTCACGGTGGGATCGTAGATGTCCGGTTGGAGCACCCCCTCACGCAGATTGTCCAGCACCACGACCCGTGTCACCCCGCCCAACCGGCGAAAGGCTTTCTCGTGCAGCTCAGCCCAGGTTTGAGAACTGGACCGGAACACCATCAGACGAATCGACTTGCGGCTGTAGCCGAGCGTCAGCACGAATAGCCGTGTGCGCCGGTATTTGCCGGTGTGCGCATCGCGGACCATGGGGCCACTGCCGTAGTCGACCTGGATTTCTTCGCCCGGTGCGGTCTCGATTACCACTCGGGCTTCCGGCAACTGCTTCCCACGGAACTTGCGGATGAATCGTTTGACGCTTTGATATGCGCCGGTGAAACCATGGCCGTCCACCAAGTCCTGCCAGATGGCCTTGGCATTGCGACCTCGGGACGAGACCTATTTCAATGGCCTCCCCATAGGGTTCACAGGCGCTGGCCGACGAGCTACGGGTGGGATTTCGGTTCTGGTTTCGCCGTGGTTCCGCCGGGTGGCTCTGGGTCGGGGTCGGGGGTCACCTCCGCGCCCGCACTGGCCGGTTTTGCCGGCGTGGAGTCGGGGACCCCTTCACCGGCCGGTTCTGGAAGCTCCGGGTCGGGGGTCACCTCCGCCACCGGACTGGCCGGTTTTGGCGATAACCGCCGGCCGCGAGGCGGGCGCAGTTCGACCCCGGTCTCCTTCAAATACGCGGAAATCGTTTCGCGGCGAATACCGGTTTCCCGCTGAATCCGCCGCAACGACCATCCCAAACGCCCTAAGGCTATGATTTGCTGTTTCTTTTCTTCACTCAAGACATTGCTCATGGAGAACGGAGGATAGCGTCCTCACGTCCCAGTCAATGTCCTGGATTAAGGTCTACAACTGGCCGGTTTTGAGGTG
>CAWDOH010000056.1:0-88927 GCA_963803725.1 Bryobacterales bacterium
CGGCCCCGCATTTTGCAGGTTTGGGTGACGGTGAGGAGGCGGGCCGTGGCCACCTCCCCTTGGGCGCTGCGATTGCCAAAGATGATCTTGCGCAATTGCACGGCAATACGTAAGGCTTGTTCCACGCAATTGTTGGTAGGCTCCACCCCGGGACGCTCGATGAAAGTGAACAGCCGGCCACAGTGTTGGAACAAGGCGGTGGCCATGTTGCGCACTTCTTTGTCGTCACTGTCCAGGTACTGCTCGGCGAGCGCAAACCAGCGCTTTTGCAGCGGAAGGGAGCGCAGGATCAACTGCTCCCGGTCGATTAAGCTGCCCTGGAACTTGCGCCAGGGGCGGAACAAGCGGGCATATAGCGCCAACGCGTCCCGGCAAAATCGCTGCGCGTCGGTGGTCTTGGCGAACTCCTGAATGCC
Organism: Bryobacterales bacterium; assembly: GCA_963803725.1. Taxonomy (GTDB): domain Bacteria; phylum Acidobacteriota; class Terriglobia; order Bryobacterales; family Bryobacteraceae; genus JOPF133. The sequence goes on from CAWDOH010000056.1 coordinate 417, forward strand.
CAGAATATTGCGTTTCAAGTGCGCCCAGCACAACTGAGACAAGCCTTGGTGATATTTGAAATAGGCACTGAACCGGTCGCTGCACAGGATGCCCGCGAACACCGCCCCCAGCAGATGGATCAGGACGGCGGAACTGCGCGTCTTGTCCACCGTGTAGAAGACGAAGTCGCGGGCCACCAACGCCATAAATATCGTTTTTCCCCGTTGTTGCGCCAGCCGGTTTCGTCGCTGTTCAATACGGGCTCGTTTTTCAGTTGCTGTTCCAGTTCCTGGCAGGGCTGGGCCACTGCGGCGCTGGCTTGCTCCCAACACTTTTGGGTGCTGCCCAGACTCATAGAGATGCCCAGCAGGTGTTCCAGAAACGCCTCCAACACCCGCCGCGGCATGCGGCAGTAGATCGTCAGGTAGGCGATCAGCGCCATCAGTTGCGGTCCGAAGTCCCCCTGCGCCTCTTCCGGCAGGGGTGCTCGCGTGCCTTCCCCACAGGCCGGACAGACCACCTTGGGACATTGATACTCGATGACATAAGGCTGGATGGGCGGTAACTCAGTCACTTGGTGGCGCTGCACTTCTCCCACCGTCTGCATCTGCTCGGGCTGCTGCGACAACGCGTGGCCACAATGCTTGCATTCCTCCGGCAGCACCGGACGCACTTCCTGGACCTGTTCGGGGGGAGCCAGCGGGCGGTGATGGCCGGGATGGCCCTTCTGCCCACCCGGTTTGCGCTTGCTCTTTTTCCGGCGCCCGCGCTGCCGCGAATTCCCCGCCAGTCCATCGGAGGACGGGGGTTTGGAGGAGTTGGTGGAATTCTTTTGGCGGGCCGCCAGTTGGCGCTCCAGATCAGCGATCTGCTTTTCGGCTTCGCCAATCTGCTGTTCGCGCTCGGCGATCTGCTGCTCGCGCTCAGCTACCTTCCGCCGGAGATCTTCAACCTCTCGTCGGAGTCGCTCGTTTTCGCGCTGTAGCCCTTCCCGGTTGGGCTGAGGTGCATGGCCATGGCGCTTCGCCGATACCGTTTGCCCCCGAGTTCTGCGGCGGGCCGCCCTCGCACCCATCCACCATACCTTAGCCGATCATTTCGGAAAAGTCCAGCAAAATCGCCTGGGTACTTGAACTGTTACAGGAGGAGTCGGGTACAAGATGAGGACGGAGATCGCCACTGAGGGTACGTGGTAGGCGGACTGAAGCATCCAACGGGACGGGAATGGTTGAATTCGGGTTTGGTTCAGCCAGGACGAGTGCGGTCAGCGCGGAGGAGGGAGAGAGCTAGTGGCGAGGCGTCCGATGCGCGGTGGGGATAGACGAGGGTAACGTGCACTTCGTTAATCAAGGAGCAGCCACAGCGCCCGCGGTTGCCAGATGGCGCTCGAGACTCTGCAGGGCGGCCAGTTTCTTGGGGGCATAGCCACGGGCCATTAGGGCCTTCCAGGCTCGCTTGACCTTTTCCAGGATATCGTTGGCCGCAGCGGTCCACAGGTATTGCTTGGGGTTCCGATTGTGCTGGTCAATGTAGACCCGCATGGTCTGTTGCAGTTCCTTGACCGAATGAAAGACACCGCGTCGGATACACTTATCCGTCAGGTCGCGAAAGAAGCGCTCCACCTGATTCAGCCACGAGGAACTGGTGGGAGTGAAGTGCACCTGAAACCGCGGGTGCTTCTCCAGCCAGGCTTTGACTTCAGGGGTTTTGTGGGCCGAGTAGTTATCCATGATCAGGTGCAGCACTTGGTCTTTGGGAGTCCGTCCATCGATCAGCTTGAGAAAGCGAATCCAGTCCTTATGAGTATGGGTGGGCATGCATACGTCTATCACCGTCCCATCCTGCGTATTCATGGCCGTGAACAGCGTGGTCGTCCCGTGGCGCTTGTAATCGTGCGTCATCGTCCCGCAACGGCCCTTTTTCCAGGGCAGGCCGGGTTGCGTACGCTCCAAGGCCTGGATCTGGCACTTCTTGTCCAGCGACAATACCATCGCATTCGCGGGCGGGTGGAGATACAGTCCCACCACGTCTTCCAGTTTCTCGGCAAAGCGGGGATCGTTGCTGAGTTTGAAGCGACTCACCCGGTGCGGCTTCAAACCGTGCGCCCGCCAGATACGTCCCACCGAGGACGGGCTGACGCCGGCCACCGGAGCCAGCGTGCGCGTGCTCCAGTGGGTGGCGCCAGCAGGCGTCTCCCGCGTGGTCTTCGCGACGATCTCGGCGATTTTGGAATCCGGAATGACAGGCGGACGTCCGGAGCGGGGCGCATCTTCCAGCCCCTGGATACCTTTTTCCTCGAATCGGCCCAGCCACCGGGGGACGGTTGGCCGGGACACTCCCAGTTGGTCGGCAATTTCCCCAGCGGTATGTCCGGCCGAATACAGCACCAGCATCTTGGCCCGCTCCACCAGTCGCGCCGCCAGCGTGCGGCTGCGTGCAAAGCGCAGCAGATCATCCTCCTGCTCAGAAGTCAACCGAATTCGGTAAGCGCGCTGCATGTGGATGGGCCGGGCTGAACACAGGGAACCGCTCCGGATCTACTGTAGCCTAACCGATCCCACACAAATTGTCCAGCAAAATCTTCGGGAAGCGCGGTGCCGGAGGGGGGTGATCCGTCGATGAAAAGGAGGAGGTAACAGTTCAAGTGGCCTATTTTTGCCGAAGGAGCAGAGAGGGCGCAGACTGATGACGGCGATAGCGGATGATCGCTTCGGTCAGATACTCCAAGGCGTTGCGGCCCCGCATTTTGCAGGTTTGGGTGACGGTGAGGAGGCGGGCCGTGGCCACCTCCCCTTGGGCGCTGCGATTGCCAAAGATGATCTTGCGCAATTGCACGGCAATACGTAAGGCTTGTTCCACGCAATTGTTGGTAGGCTCCACCCCGGGACGCTCGATGAAAGTGAACAGCCGGCCACAGTGTTGGAACAAGGCGGTGGCCATGTTGCGCACTTCTTTGTCGTCACTGTCCAGGTACTGCTCGGCGAGCGCAAACCAGCGCTTTTGCAGCGGAAGGGAGCGCAGGATCAACTGCTCCCGGTCGATTAAGCTGCCCTGGAACTTGCGCCAGGGGCGGAACAAGCGGGCATATAGCGCCAACGCGTCCCGGCAAAATCGCTGCGCGTCGGTGGTCTTGGCGAACTCCTGAATGCCCAGAATATTGCGTTTCAAGTGCGCCCAGCACAACTGAGACAAGCCTTGGTGATATTTGAAATAGGCACTGAACCGGTCGCTGCACAGGATGCCCGCGAACACCGCCCCCAGCAGATGGATCAGGACGGCGGAACTGCGCGTCTTGTCCACCGTGTAGAAGACGAAGTCGCGGGCCACCAACGCCATAAATATCGTTTTTCCCCGTTGTTGCGCCAGCCGGTTTCGTCGCTGTTCAATACGGGCTCGTTTTTCAGTTGCTGTTCCAGTTCCTGGCAGGGCTGGGCCACTGCGGCGCTGGCTTGCTCCCAACACTTTTGGGTGCTGCCCAGACTCATAGAGATGCCCAGCAGGTGTTCCAGAAACGCCTCCAACACCCGCCGCGGCATGCGGCAGTAGATCGTCAGGTAGGCGATCAGCGCCATCAGTTGCGGTCCGAAGTCCCCCTGCGCCTCTTCCGGCAGGGGTGCTCGCGTGCCTTCCCCACAGGCCGGACAGACCACCTTGGGACATTGATACTCGATGACATAAGGCTGGATGGGCGGTAACTCAGTCACTTGGTGGCGCTGCACTTCTCCCACCGTCTGCATCTGCTCGGGCTGCTGCGACAACGCGTGGCCACAATGCTTGCATTCCTCCGGCAGCACCGGACGCACTTCCTGGACCTGTTCGGGGGGAGCCAGCGGGCGGTGATGGCCGGGATGGCCCTTCTGCCCACCCGGTTTGCGCTTGCTCTTTTTCCGGCGCCCGCGCTGCCGCGAATTCCCCGCCAGTCCATCGGAGGACGGGGGTTTGGAGGAGTTGGTGGAATTCTTTTGGCGGGCCGCCAGTTGGCGCTCCAGATCAGCGATCTGCTTTTCGGCTTCGCCAATCTGCTGTTCGCGCTCGGCGATCTGCTGCTCGCGCTCAGCTACCTTCCGCCGGAGATCTTCAACCTCTCGTCGGAGTCGCTCGTTTTCGCGCTGTAGCCCTTCCCGGTTGGGCTGAGGTGCATGGCCATGGCGCTTCGCCGATACCGTTTGCCCCCGAGTTCTGCGGCGGGCCGCCCTCGCACCCATCCACCATACCTTAGCCGATCATTTCGGAAAAGTCCAGCAAAATCGCCTGGGTACTTGAACTGTTACAGGAGGAGTCGGGTACAAGATGAGGACGGAGATCGCCACTGAGGGTACGTGGTAGGCGGACTGAAGCATCCAACGGGACGGGAATGGTTGAATTCGGGTTTGGTTCAGCCAGGACGAGTGCGGTCAGCGCGGAGGAGGGAGAGAGCTAGTGGCGAGGCGTCCGATGCGCGGTGGGGATAGACGAGGGTAACGTGCACTTCGTTAATCAAGGAGCAGCCACAGCGCCCGCGGTTGCCAGATGGCGCTCGATACTCTGCAGGGCGGCCAGTTTCTTGGGGGCATAGCCACGGGCCATTAGGGCCTTCCAGGCTCGCTTGACCTTTTCCAGGATATCGTTGGCCGCAGCGGTCCACAGGTATTGCTTGGGGTTCCGATTGTGCTGGTCAATGTAGACCCGCATGGTCTGTTGCAGTTCCTTGACCGAATGAAAGACACCGCGTCGGATACACTTATCCGTCAGGTCGCGAAAGAAGCGCTCCACCTGATTCAGCCACGAGGAACTGGTGGGAGTGAAGTGCACCTGAAACCGCGGGTGCTTCTCCAGCCAGGCTTTGACTTCAGGGGTTTTGTGGGCCGAGTAGTTATCCATGATCAGGTGCAGCACTTGGTCTTTGGGAGTCCGTCCATCGATCAGCTTGAGAAAGCGAATCCAGTCCTTATGAGTATGGGTGGGCATGCATACGTCTATCACCGTCCCATCCTGCGTATTCATGGCCGTGAACAGCGTGGTCGTCCCGTGGCGCTTGTAATCGTGCGTCATCGTCCCGCAACGGCCCTTTTTCCAGGGCAGGCCGGGTTGCGTACGCTCCAAGGCCTGGATCTGGCACTTCTCGTCCAGCGACAATACCATCGCATTCGCGGGCGGGTGGAGATACAGTCCCACCACGTCTTCCAGTTTCTCGGCAAAGCGGGGATCGTTGCTGAGTTTGAAGCGACTCACCCGGTGCGGCTTCAAACCGTGCGCCCGCCAGATACGTCCCACCGAGGACGGGCTGACGCCGGCCACCGGAGCCAGCGTGCGCGTGCTCCAGTGGGTGGCGCCAGCAGGCGTCTCCCGCGTGGTCTTCGCGACGATCTCGGCGATTTTGGAATCCGGAATGACAGGCGGACGTCCGGAGCGGGGCGCATCTTCCAGCCCCTGGATACCTTTTTCCTCGAATCGGCCCAGCCACCGGGGGACGGTTGGCCGGGACACTCCCAGTTGGTCGGCAATTTCCCCAGCGGTATGTCCGGCCGAATACAGCACCAGCATCTTGGCCCGCTCCACCAGTCGCGCCGCCAGCGTGCGGCTGCGTGCAAAGCGCAGCAGATCATCCTCCTGCTCAGAAGTCAACCGAATTCGGTAAGCGCGCTGCATGTGGATGGGCCGGGCTGAACACAGGGAACCGCTCCGGATCTACTGTAGCCTAACCGATCCCACACAAATTGTCCAGCAAAATCTTCGGGAAGCGCGTTACAGGACTTCTGACGCACTAGACTAGTGGCGATCCAGTTGGACCGCTTGATACTGTCGTTGGACGCCGCCAACGCTGCCACTCATGACATGATTCGGGGTACGCCCGGTTCCTTCGATCTCGTCCTTGGGAACATCCGTGCTCTCAGGCAGTTTCGAAAACGAGGGACTACGCCTTTGGTGCGCGTGAACTGTGTTGTGCTACCCCAGAATTATCGCCAGATTCTTGATCTCGTTGAACTCTGCCGCCGAGAAGGCGTCTACAAAGTGCACCTGCAACTACCGATGCACCTTACTCAAGCGCACATACAGGAGTATGCAGATCTTCTAGAGTCAGAGCTTTCCATCACCGTGCGCAACTACTCTGGATTCCAACGCGACTATTCTCGCATCGACTTCGATCACCTTCATCGCATCATGCAGGTCGTCGCAGGACGGTATCGGTCCTTCGCGCGTTTCTATCCATACTCATCGCTGTCACTCGATCAACTAGAAGCCTATTTCACCGCGAACACATCCATACGGCCGTCCACTTGTAATATGGCCTCCGCAAGGGTTGCTGTGGATTCTTCCGGGGATGTTGTCACCTGTCCGGATTTCCCCGACATATCCTACGGGACCTTGGCCGATGGAGTCGTGCGGCCGGAACGGCTCCATTGGCTCAACTCAAGGTTGGAAGCGGGGCTGCTCCTCCCTACGTGCGCCAGATGCTGTCATCTAGTTCCCCTCATATGAAGACTCGTTTTCGCGCCATTACGTTCGTTCTCCCAAAAGCGCGCGGTGCAACACTACTGTCATCAGTTGTCATCAGGGCAGTTCGGGCCCGCGAACCCGACAGGCCAGTATTCGCGGTCTCCCGGTTCCCGGAACTGCTAGTGGGTCTGCCTTACCTAGACGCAGTTTTTGCCTGGGATGATCCGCGCGTGTTTGCTGAAGCAATCCACGACTGCGAGATTATCGACCTCACCGGCACATTGACTCGTCAACCGCATCGTCGCTCGCAGCCCGTGCATTTGCTTGACCTGCTTTGCGAGCGTGCTGGCGTATCGAACGATGGTCTCGGGCCGGATTGTGCGTTGAGTGACGAGGAGCTGCGAGATGCTTGGAAGGCGATCTGCCTCCCTTCGCGATCAGACCGCCGCGTCACCATTGCCGCGGCGACTCGAACATCCACACCGAACCGTGAGTGGCCCTGGACAGCTTGGTCCCAGCTCATCGACCGCACTAAGAACGAGATTCGCTGGATTCATTTCGGAGACCGTTTGGGCAATCCCATCGAGGGCATGGAATACGTCTCCGCACCTTTGCGCCAGGTTCTGGCGAGTCTCTGTTGGGTGGACGGCGTCGTCTCCCCGGACACCTTCCTGCTTCATGCAGCTGCGGCCTGCCGAAAGACTGATTCGCGCGTTATCGTGTTGCTAGGAAGTACTCATCCTGCCACCGTTTCTTACCCGCCCTTTTGCAACCTGTACGTTGATGGTCTTGACTGTCAACCGTGCGGTCGGCCCTACAGCCCTTTCGATATCGTCAGGGACGCTCGCGGGGCAGTGTTATTGCGGCAGGACGGAAAGCCACTCAAGTGGGTGTGTGAAGATGTGCAATGCATGAACCGCATAAACGTGGAACACGTCGAAGATGCGCTTAGGGAAAGACTATTACCTCTCGGTCATCGGTCTGAGGCTCACGAGTTCGCAGTCCTGTTGGTAGAGCCTCATGCTGTCCACGCTGGCACCTTACCTGCGATTCTTCGAACGCTAAGGGCGGCTGGCCTCTCCGTAATTCGGCACCGACCGGCAAGTCTGTCTCGTGACGTGATCTCGCGCATTTGCGGAAATGACCGACCCGAGTGTTTCCACGACGATCTCTGCTCGCTCGTCTCTTCCGCTTCATACGAAGTCTGTGTCGTGTGGGGGAAAGGTGCTGTCCTACGCCTCACCGGGTTGTGCGCGCACCATGATCCCGACAACGCGCGAGATGGAACCCTTCGTGCGCGATTTGGAAGCACAGAATCAGAGAACGCAGTTCACGTCGCAGCGAGTGGATTCGTCAAGGAGGAAGTCCGTGCCCTCCTTGGCGAGCACACTCTCGACGGCTGGTCACACTGTGTCTAAGCGGCGGCGGTTGCAGGAGGAATGACATCATCGCTTCCCGGGTTCACGCAGCACGCTATCGCTGGCGAGGGCAGAAGGGCGAGAGCGTGCGTACTGGATGCAATAGCCGAGTTCACGAAGCAGTGCGATACATTCGCCGGCTCTCGTGCTGGCCTTCCCCGCGACAACAACTGCCCTGAGACGCTTGATCAACTCCTCGATGTTTTGCCGATTACTTCGCGGGCCGAAGTCCACAGGCCTGCCGTGACGGCATTCGAGTAGTGCGTCTGATCGCCCCTGCCAGTAGCCGCGCTTCAGGAAGTATGACAGCTTGAGCCGGTCAACACCTATGATGTGTGTCACTCGCGCTGACGCAATGAACGACACAGTCAAACCAGCGGCTTGCAGACGTCGACACCATTCCAATTCCTCAGAGGACCTCAACACCGATCCAACTCGGCCAAACGACTCCAAGAACCCCCCGACCGCCTCAAAAGCCCTTACACGCGCGATCATGTTTCCGCCGCAAATGTACTGATTTTCAGGGATCGCGGGAATGTCGTGACCGTCGTAGAGAAGTTCCGCCAGCAAGCGGCGATGATCAGTATTAAACCACCTCGGCGGCTCTCCTTGAATGCCAAGTTCAATCGATCCCCCGGCAACGGATGCACCATGCCGATGCAATCCGGCATGCAATTCCGCAAGCCAAGTCCGCTCTGGCACCGTGTCGTCGTCAAGAAACGCCACGTATTCGCCACGCGCCTGTGCAACCGCCACATTGCGGGCCCTGCTAAGGCCGACAAGTGGCTCGTGAACGACACGCAAAGGAAAGGGCTGTAGCCGTTCTTGTAGCCGGCATAAGCGCGGATCTGCATTGTTGTCCACCAAGACAACATCGAAATCCTTCCGCGTCTGATCAGCGAGAGCGGTCAACACTTTGGCCGAGTTGTAACGCTGCCCCGTGACTCGGTATCAGCACTGAACACCCGGACACTTTCGGCATCACCGCACAATTGCGCCCTGGATCACCTGCTCGACTTGCGAGCGCAGTATCCTCTGGCTTCAAATTCGTTGTGTCAATAACGGCTACAGTGTCAGCAGGGAACATCGGAACTACCGAATGGTTAGAACTCCGCATGGAGTTCAAGAAACGTCATGTCGGCCCAGATCGGATCGAGTGGTTCACCGCTCAACCTCCTTCGTCGCTCAAGACCAACTGCCGGATCGACGCACAACGCTATCAGAATGTCAGGACGAACCAAAATCCCATCGGCCTCGTTTAGCAGTCTCGTGGCCACCTTCGTGAAAAGATGCCTTGACCGGAACAGTTTCGAAGATGCATAGGAGAACGCAAGCGTGCCGAGAATGTTCCTGTCCTGAAACACGTATAGCGACCGCTTCAGTCCCGCTCGGATTTCAGACTGTCGATTGACTTCCGCTGCCAAATACCAGGCTTGGACTTGCGCTGGCGCCAAAATGTGAGCCTCCGTAGTGTGGTCCAGTTCCGGCATCAGAATGCCGCCACGTCGCCTGGTTACAGATCGAAGCGTTGTCGTCTTGCCTGCGCATGGAGAACCTTCCAAAACGATAGGGCGACCCTCCTCGCGATGTCGAACGAAGCAGCGCCAACACCGAGCATTCAGCCTAGTAAAACTTGATTCCACCATCTCGCGCGACTCCGTAGCTGAATTGAACATCCGCCAGGTCATCACAGGCCGCAAAACGACCGCTCTGCAGTGCTTCCTCAAGCCAAATCGGCATCCGGCCAGCCCGCACTCCGGCAGGTGGCCGGTCCCGAGTCGGTCGGCTCAACACCCGCTCATACGTGTTCACAGCCACCCCCGCAACGTGTTCCCAGGTGTACCTAAGATTCAATAAACACTGCGACTCGAATACCATCCGACGCACCTGCTCTACGTCTGAGAGCAATCCTTCAATGACGTCCGCGTAGCACTCTATCCGATCCTCAATTCTAATCGCACCGAAAGGAAGCCCTTCTGCCGCACACGAAGTCGCGATCGCGGGAAGCCCAGAGCCCAAGTAGTGTAGCAATTTGACCCGAATACCACTACCCTCGAAGATCGGAGCGATACCTACTCCACAACCCCGCAGGTGCATGCCTGGGTCCGACACCTCACCTGCGACGCAAACGCCGACTCTAAGACAAGCGTCTCGAAGATCCCTCGGCACAGCTCCAATAATCATGCACGAAGCGTCACTCCTTCGGCGCCTCAGCGCCGGCCAAATCGTATCCGCTATTCTCTTGATCGCTCGTCTGTTTGGTTCAAAGTATCCGTTGCCAAGAAACACTATCGACGGCGAACCGTCCCATCCGTCGACACTCACAGGCGTCGTGACATCGACACCAAACGGCACAATACTGATTCGTTCGGCTTCTGAATTGGACTCAAGAAGCCACCTTTGAAGATCCGGCTCACTGAAAGTGATGATGTGATCGACACTGCTGCCACCCTGCCTTCGAGATCTCGGACCTCGGCCTGTCTCTCGAAAGTGAGTCCGAGTTGCGAAGCGAGCGTTCCACTATGGTAGTGCGCCTCGTAGACAAGTCTCGTGCCTGTTGCCGCCGCCAAAGGAAGGCCCACGTTCTGAACCGTCTCAAGGTCATTCATTTGGATGATGTCGATGCCTTCGACGGCAATCAACTTGGCCAGCAGGCTCAAATCGTTGTAGTACGTGGTCGGCTTGAAGAAGTACGTGGGATAGGGTTCGGTCGCTATGGAATCAAGTTGGGACCAGCCTCTGAATGCGTGGAACACGCACACGCTGTGTCCGGAACGGGCGACGGCAGCTGGCAGCCGCGAAAACCTGGTGCTGGCTCCATCCCGTTCAGGAATAAAGGTACCGTCAATGAAGAATGCAACTCGCATGAACCTTCTCGTCAAGCCTCAAAGGCGTTTTGCCGTGTACCCCTCAGTGCATCTTTCAATAGCCATCAGAACATCGGACACTTCGATTCCATCGCCCTCTCTTTCTATCAAAGGGCAGGTGATGTAACGATTCCGACAGATCCCGAGCACCTCCTCGAAGTTCTCGCAACGAGGAATGTGGCGGCTCTCCACGGGGAACAAATACGCCGGATCGCCTCCCCAGAGTGACGGCGACGTTACTATGTACAGGCCGACCGTCCTAACGCCGATTCCCGTAGCCGCGTGGACTGGCCACGAATCAGTGCTCACCAGACATCCCATTCCACTCAGACGCTCAAGGACCAGGCTCACATCTGTGCTTCCAACCACGGCAAAGGTATCGGGATACTCCTGCGTGAAGTTGGCGAACACCGCCTTTGAGAACTTCTGTTCGTCTTCTGTGTGGCCCGAAAAGGCCGTCAAGCGAACCCCACGCACTAAGAGTGTTCGGCATAACTCGATCCATTTGTGTCGCGGCCAGCGCTTGAATGTGCTGCCCGTATGAACATTAATGCCGATATGGTCTGCCAGAGGCGGCTGTTGAGACCGGACCAGCCTCTTCAGATAGTGACGGTCGTGACAACCGTCACTCAAATGAGCCGACTGCAGTAAAGACGTGATCTTTTCTCGAATATTGGCGACTTCGCGGCCTTGCGTATTGAAGGTGAATTCAAGAAACGAACTGCTATCTCGATGGGGGTCCTTAAAGGCAAAATAACCCGCATCGTACACCGGACCAATGTGTCGTAGATTGATTACCAGCATCACCTCGTTCGCTCGCATGAATGTGAGAATCTCATCCCAATGCTGGCGGTAGAACTTTCGCCAGATCGCTGGGACCACTCCGGCGCACGAGGCCAATGTCAATCGCCCCAGTAAGTCTTCGTCCCTGAAAAGAATTCCGTCTGTATGAAAATAGTTCAGTGGCGGCGTTACGGTCTCAAAATGCTTAAGAAATGGCAGTTCGATAAGCCCGTCACCCATTCCGCAGCAATTTACGATCAGCGCATTCACCTTGCACTCCCAGCCCGGATACTCACGGCAGAAGTGAACGCAACAGCGGGACTCTCAGGCCAAGAGGACCCGTTCTGCGTACCTGACACCCAGGTGTGTAGAGGAGTGATCACCCTATCACGCCTCGTATCGCGGCAACAGTGGCAGAGAGATACGGTTCGCTGTTGTCGTGCACGCGTGCATTGAGATCTTGATAAAAGTCCATCACCCTGCGCTCAACTTCCATACGAAAGAACGCATCTTGCTCTGCGGTTATAGGGCCGCGCGAAGCAATCCGCTGACGGCGTACTTCATCGGGAACGTACAACAAGAAAACAAAGTCTGGTTCGATAACAACGGACGGCGGCGGTGCGGGCACCTCTATGCCCCCGGCTCGCGAGTATGCAAGCATTGTTGCGAGGAACTTGTCGCAGACCACCGATTGCCGAGCAAGTATCAGTTTGATCTCTGCGGATGCTTGGACGATTCCAGCGAAGTAGTATAGATACCTGGCGTACGGTGTCGCCTCTTGCTCCACCGTATCTCTGATCGGGCGAAACAGCGCAGGCGGCGTCGTGTACCATTGCGCGCCTAGCTCTTCGGCAAGCGCCAGGGATACCGACGTCTTGCCACTACCCTTCAGGCCCTCGATTGTGATGAACTTGTGCGGCCTCGGCGTCGTTGCCAAGCTCCTTTGTGGCGGCAGTTCGGGGTCGTGTGAAGCTGCTCCGGCAGAGCGGATGTCCGGCCTGTGCTATCGCCGTAGGCCGGAACGGCAAACACGGCGATTGCATTGTACCAATAGGCGCTTCTGCTCGGCGGCTCCCCTGGAGAAAAGGTTGAAGGAATGGCGGATGGCACTTATACCCGACTGCTCGGGTGGGGGTGGGGTCGCTCATCGGCCGGGAGGGGCTCAGCGCCGCAATGCCGCGCATTGAAAGGGGTAGCGCACCTCATGCGCGGGCCAGTGGGCCGCCGCGCGGCCCTACAAGGCGGCAGAGTGGAGGTGCCTTACCGTTCAAGAACATAGATCACTTCTCGTTCAGTTGGAGTGCTCTTGCACACGTGGAGAGAACGGATGGCCCATCCGGCAGTTCGAAACACGATGCGCAGGTCGTCCTCGTTGAAATCGTTGATCAAGAGCGCGTTCCGACGCTGCGACAAAGTACTCTGAGGTCCAGGATGACTATAGCCTGCGATTAGCTTACCGGTGTGGTCGGCGGCTGCGGCGATCACAGCAGCCGGGTTCGTCAGGTACTCAAGGACTCCAAGGATTACCACGTAGTCATAACGCCCGTTCGGAAATTCTAAAGCCTCCAAATCCACTCGTATTACTTCAGCACTCCACTTCGGTAGATCGGCAGCAAAGTACCTGCATCCCGAGGGGAGGAAGCGGCGAAGGGACATCCGCCCGCAGCCCAGATCAAGCACGGAGGAACCTGATGAAATGATTGCGGCAGCAACGCGGTTGCGTTCTTCCCATGATGTCGAATAGTGCTCGTGGTTACCCCAATAACCCACATTCTCAGGATCGTCGGCCACGTTCTTTTCCCCGCCGAACCGCAGCCACAATTCAGTAAGTCGCACGGGGCGTGCGAGCCACGGCTTGTTGGGCCCTGCCCAATGGATAAGTTTGGCTTGATCACAGGGATCGAAGTAGGGCATTGCATTCCAGTCAGAGGCCAACTCGTTGAAGTCGCCCTGCGAGAAGACGTTGAGAGTCTGCTCGTCCTGGAGCCCGAACTCTTCGACAAGGTGCAGCGCCGTCTCAGTGAAACCCAAAGTTCGCAATCGGGCGAGCGATAATACAAGAACACCAGCGTTGAAGCAAGGGCGACCGAGGTCCACGTCAGCAGCCGCTTCCCGCCGGAATCGTCTAGCTGCAGTGGCCTCCAGGGAGCGAGCACAGTGTTCGACGATGTCGGCTTGAACTCTCAATTGGGGCGCTGGATTCGGGCGAGCCGCTATGCCGCGAGGAGTTGGCTCGTGGTCGATGAGCTCCGCCAAGTCGCCTAGACACACCGCATCGATGTCCAAATACACGACCCGATCATGGTCCGGCAAGAGTTGCGGCAAGAACAGGCGATCCATTGTGGAAATGCTAGTCGCGCCAGATAGTCTTACCAGTGTCTGCGTCAGGTAGGAGTCCATCGTGATTATCTGAGCGCGGCGGTCCGCAATGCGAAGAAGCCCTTCGAAAGCGCCAGCATCAAGACCCCGAGCAAGGAATACAAAATGCACCGGCTTGGAGGTCCTTTCCCGTATCGACCGCATGAGTGGTGGCACGTGTCGAACGTAGCCACGGTCGAAGGCAAGTGCTACAGTGAGTTCCGACTTCCGCGCGACCATAGTTGGCTGCGCTGCCTCAACACCGCGATCCGCAGCATAGCTAAAGAATCGTGGTGGGCTGGCGAGCCGACGCCGTGCTTCGGCAACCCAGGGATACGTAATTCGGGCCCAGCGCGCCCGAACATCGCCTTCATCCTCTCCGGTCAAGAGTGAGAGGAGAATATCGTTGAGGAGGGTACGTATCCGGTCCCGCATCACGTCAAGACCACTGTCATCGAAGTCACACAGACCATCGAAGCGGCGATTTCCAGGGTTCCGAGGACAAAAGGCGACGGGTGTTCCAAGTGTGAGGCAAGGCAGGTAAGAATGTAGCCTTGACGTGGTTAGATGTGCGGCGCATGAGTACAGAGTTAGAAGCCGCAGGGCCTCCTCGATATTGTCCCGAAAGCTGGCATCTCGGATCTGATCTCTCTCCTGTGAGATCTGTGCCGCCGAGTGAGGCCCTGGCGGCGGGACGGCGTCAACGTAGAGTGGGTCGGTTGCGTGCTGCGCGCCCGGTGCCAAGGATAGGGTTGAAGTTAGACATCCGGAAAAGAAGGCATCTACTCCCGCATTAAGAAGCCAATCTGTCGTGGACCAGTCGCGGCATCCGATCGGCTGATGCTGTCGTAAGAACTTGCAGGTGTCCTGGTCGAGGGAACGGTAATCATGAAGGTGAAACGAGAGCACAAACGCTCTGAGATCGTCCGGAGGTGGAAAGGGAGTGCCGAATCCAAAACCCCACTGGTGGTACCAACCATGAAGAAGGCACCAGACGCGGCGGTTTGGATAGAGGGTTCGAACTGGCCATGTGACATCACGGTCCAGAGTTGTGATATGAACGCGGGTAGAAACTTCGCGGCGTTCCTCGAGTGACCAGCTTTCGCGTAGCTCGGCAAAGACGCCGAGAAGTCCGGGATCAGCAAAACTCCATTGTGGGCTGAGGAAGCGAGAAAGGTGCCGCATCAGCGAAAGGGTTTGGATATAGTCGCCGATGTTCGAACTTGTGGTTGTTAGATCAGGCGACTTGTAGTCAAGTACGGCGAAAACCACTTCGGCGGTGTCGCCGCTGGCGATGTCGCTGTAGCGCTCCGAAAGAGCCGATGAGGAAGCGACGGACGGATATTTCAGAGCGCTTGACAGGTACGCTGCGAGCCACGATGTTCTGTCATCTCGGGATAGGGGGTCGATCGCACTAAGCAGGACACTGGCTTCGGCTTCACGACCCATGGCCATTGAGCTGACAGCTTTCCAGAAGATGAATTCCTGATCATGTAAGAAGCGATCTCCCCGGGCAAGGGCTTGGATTGCTGCCGCGTGATTGCCGACGCCGCGGAGAGCGGCGGCAAGTGCCAAGTAATCCGCACGGCCAAAATACCTCTGCGATCGTGCCTTTTCAAAGGCTTCAACCGCAACCGAGAATCGGCGTTGCTTTAGTGCCGAATGCGCTCGTAGTAGCTGTACGATTGGAGCCATTTCTGCATCTCCAGCAAGAGCATCTGCCCACCGCGTTAGCGTCGCATGCCGCTGGTGCGAGCCGACGAACTGTCGCCAAAGCGGATCGAACAGGGAGGACTTGCGGACGACGGCGCGAAGGTCCTCTTCCGTCAGATCGTTGGGGTTCGATGACGACCCGTATTGTGATTCCGGGCTGCTCAACTCTGAGGTGCCTCCAGTCTTTACATGACAATCATAATTCGATGGAGGGCTTGCAGGTGGATTTAATTGAGGTAGGCTTGATCGGGGAAGTCGGCAAATGTTCTGATCGCCTGCGGTGACTGAGCTAGTGGATTCAGATCTAATGGCGGCTCCGGTTCGCCATCGTCCAGATCCTGATGGCTAGTTCGCAAGCAAGATTTGAAGGAGCGGCTCAAGCCAACCGCGGTCCGAGTTGGCGCTGTAGGAAGTCCAAGTCTGGATCGCGGCATTGATGCGCCCAACCTCTGGATCGGAGAGTTGGAACCCGGAACCACCGTTCCTGTCCCTGTTTTCGGGGGGTGAAGAACTAGCGGTCTTGGACCTGAATTACCAGCGAGCGTTCATCGGTGCGGCCGCCGGAGGTGGTAATGCGATTGGTTACTGTATACAACTGGCTCGCTACGCCTCCCGCAAGCCAGACGGTGGCCCGGCTTGAGGTGTTCGAGTCGTCCGCCGGTTGGAGTGCCGGGTCGCTAACGAACCAGACGCTCGTCTCGATTTGGTCGCCAGCCAGCCACTTCGACCAATCGACGGAGTAGTCCAGAACGGCATCCGGATCTTTTAGGAAAGTCGTCATGCAGCGATGCTCCGAATCTCCACCGGCATCGCGATGGTCCGCTGCTCCGGGGTGGGAACCAGGATGCGCCTCTCACACGGAATGGCAACGACGCGAACCTCGGGGCCGACCGCCAACGCCCGGACTTCCTTGCGGATCACGACCAACCGGATTCCCGGAGTCCTGGCCAGGTGCCGCATGACGACCCCGAGCACGCCTTCGAGTTGCGCTCCACCGGCGGCGATGCCCGCGAACCCGCGCACGGGGGCCATCTGTGCAAGCACCGTTGCAGTTCCGCTCGCGGCCGCCGCCAAGGGGCGCACACGGGCCAACTGTGCGCGAATGGGGGCCGACCCGGTGGCAGCCCCACGCATTATCCGCAGGAGCACCGGGTGCGCGGAGACCATCGCGGAACCGGCGGCTACGGCGCGGATGGCCCGCGAGGCTCGAATCGCGCCGGAAGTGGCCCCCACCCCGGTTGCGGTCGCCCGCCAACTCTCGACCCGCACCATCCTGCCGGAGACCGGCGAGATCCCAGATGCAACTCCAGCGACGGACCGGAGCGCCGCCAGTTGCGCGCCGACGGCACTTGCGCCCGTAACCACGCCAGCCAAGGCGCGGGTCGAGTTGAATAGAACCAGAAGCATGGTGTGGGTGCTGCGGCGCTACTCCTGTGCGACTACCGTTCCCACCAGCCCACTTCAAACTCGTAGGAAAGGCCGGTCGCGGCGTTGCCCGGAAACCACGCGTAGAGCGTAAGGGCCGAGTTCGGGCCGAGGATGATCGGCGGCAGGCAGCTGACCTTCCGGCCGGCACAAACCGCTTGCGCCGCCGTCAGGCCGGGATAAGCGCCGGGATCGACGGGACCGCAAACCAGGGCGAGTTCATCCCCCACCACCGGGATGCCGCCCACGCTGGCGTTCGCGACCAGACGAGCCGACATGGAGGACACTGACAGCGCCGAGGCAGTGGCGCTGCTTTGGACGTTGAGCGAGCAGACCGACTGCGTTGCCACATCCGAATTGGGTGACGTCGGGGTGATCGCGGTCGTGTTGTTCGTTGAAATCGTGCGGATCGCCGGATCCGTCTTGATGGCGAACCGGGCGCCCGTGCCGCTTGCCGGAGCAGTCGTGCAGATGAGCTTGATGTAGTCAAGGTACAAGCGCTTCCCGAAGGGATTCGCCTTTGAGTCGTTGTTCTGCACATAGAACAGCGGTACGGTGTCGGAGAACGCCGCTTGAATGTTATAGGCCAGCGCCGTTCCCGGCGTGGGGTTCGTCGCGATAAAGTAGCTGCCTTCATCGGCCAGGAGGTGCTTCGTCGGGATCAGCGGCAGCACGTACTGTTCGCCGTACCTGCCGCCGCGAACGTTGGTCACCGGAGCTTTTTGATCCGATTGAGGAGACGGAACGGCTCTCGCCGGCGTCCAGAGTTGGTTTACATCGATTCCAGGCATGTCTTCATTTCTCCTTTTTGGGTTGATTACTGAACGGGTACTTGGTGTGGCATCAGGCCATCCTTGCCGGTAACCATGTCGTTGCCGGCGAGGGTCTGCAAGATCATCAGCAAGAGCGCGTTGGTTTCACGGAGCTCCTGCCGGAGCAGGGCGATCGAAGAATCGTTGACTTGAACAACTCCGGCGTTGTCCGTGAGGATCGCTCTGGCAGTTCCCACTGGATTCAGATTTGGGGCGGCCTGCGATGGGCTGACCGTGTAAATCCCATCCGCGCCACCAATCAGAAGCACCGTCGGCTGGTTGGTGGTCTGCCCGTTCACCGGCGTGTTCGGCGGCGTGACGGTGGGCTGGCGGGCGTATCCGGTCGATGCTCCATCCGCGCCGGCGACGAAGACCGGGTTTCCAGCTACCGCCGCACCCACGGCGGCGCCACCGGCAATGACTACGCGACCCGTGGCGTCGGTCGACAGGTTGCGAGCATTCGCCCCATCCGACCCGGCAACCAGCACCGGATTTCCAGTTGCGGCCGTTCCGGCGGCAGCCGCTCCCTGAGCCACAACTGAAGGCGTCGGATCCTGCGCGTTCGTGTACCTCGCGACCTGGAACTGAGCCAGCCCCGAGGTGAAGGCAGTGACCCTGATCCGGAAATACGTGAAGCCGGCCAGGAAGAAATCCCAGGCGGCATTGAGTGTATTGACGGCGGGGTTGGTGTCGATCTGCCCGTTGTTCGTCCTGGTGCCGTTCACGCTCACCCATGGGCCGGTCGTCGGGTCGAGCACGGTGGCTTCGAAGATGACGGTCAGGTTGTACGTGCCCGAGAGCTGAACCAGAACACCGTTGCATCCGACCAGGGGGATCGGACCGAAGATGGCGCCGTTGGCACCCAGAGCGCCGCCTGCCATCGGCAGGCTCGATGATGTCACCGGAACGGCATCATGATCCGTGGCCAGAACCACGGGAACCGCATTGCCCGAGAGGGATTTTCCATAACGGTCAAGCTGGACCGGAACGGGTTGCGTCTGGTCATTTGCGACCTTGACGGAGGCGTTCCCGTCCTTCAGCATGTCCTCATCAGCCGTGCGGACCCGGAGACTGCTCTTGCCGTCCGAGACGATCGGATCGGACGATGCCTCCGTGCCGTCCATCAGCTTGACGCGCTGATAGTGAGCGCCGGTAACCGCGTCCTGATCGGTGGCGATGTTTGCGCCTAGACCTGGAGTAATCGGAATGTTGTCGGCCATGTTAGTCCTCCTCGACGATCAGAGATCCCGGAGCGAACTGACCGAAGTCGCCCTGCTGGATGGTCTTGGGCGTCGCGAGCGTGTTCCAATACAGGAGATTCCCGCTGCTCTGGGCATCGAAAACCCCGAACGCGACTGCCTGGGGCCAGTCGGCCGTGGCCGGCCCGAACTGGATGTTGTTCGTGTTGGCGATCTTCCGGAGGTTGCCGGTGTCGGTCACTGGCGCGCCGAAGGCGATGGCCTGCCGCGCATAGCCGTTGCCAGCCAGTTCGGTTCCGGCGGAACTGTCGTCCGCGGGCGCAACCGAAAACAGGCCGAGGTAAGGCGATACGCCGGTGATGCTCGTCCTGCGGAGAACGTTGAGAACGGCGTCGGAGTATGACTGCGATTTGCCCGGCATGCTGCTCCTTTAAGGTCGGGAGGTGACGATCCCTGCGCCTTTTTGGGTAGGGTCAGTTTGCGGTGTTGAGATCGCCGTTGCATTGGTCGGTGCTTCCTGTAGCGCCTCGGCAATCGCATGCGCCACGTTTGCCTGACCCGCGATGGTGGTGCACAAGCGCGCGTAGTTCGGGTCAGTCGCATAGATACCGGCGACCGCGGCGGTCAGAGTGTGCAGATCGTGACCGGCCTGGTACCGTGCCCATGCTGCGCAATACGGTGCGCCCTGGGTAATCAGCCAGGCGTAGTCCCGGCACGAATCCGCGAGCGAATCGTAATCGGCGAACTCCAGATTCTCGATCACGGACTTGCCGTTCACCACTTCACGCGTGACGACCGTGCACCACTTCGTGTGGCGCGCGGCGCGTTTGACGCCGAAGTAGTTGGCGTGGCCGACGGGCTTTTCGCCCCACTTCGATTCGATGGCCCACTGGGCGATCAGCAGTTGCGCAGGGCAACCGGTTTCTTGCTCGAGGCGCACGGCGACCCGGGCCACCTCGTTGAGGCGGGTTTCAAGGGTTTCCATAAAGTGTTCAGTAGATGAAGGAGCGATCGTCGGTCGTGGGCAGGGGTACCGGCCATCCGAACAGGCACACATGGTCGTAGGCCCAAAGCTTGATGGCCGGAAGCCCGAGGCGGCTGGCGTTCACGAATTCCCGCAGCCATGGCCAGGTGCCGTAATAGAGGCCCATCAGGTAGCGGCAGTGCGGCTGGTCCCAGGCGAGTTCCTTCCACGGGTACGCGGCGCACCGGCTCGTCTGGTCGAGGTTGTGATTGATTCCCGGATATTGGTAACCCTCGATCAGGAACGTGTCGAAGCCAGAGCCCGCGCGCGTGGTCCATTGCGAGGGCAGGTTGATGTACCGCAGCAGCTTGCAGTTGTCCGGGTCGTTCACGTCCATCGGCCACAGCAGTTCGAACACGGCAGAGGGGCACTGCGACAGGACATAGCTCTGGATCGCGGCCACGTAGTTGTACAGGCGCGTCCGGAGGAAGTTGGCATCGGCGTAGCTGTTGACCGACGGATCGTCGTTCGGCGTGTGGAAGGTCGCCAGCGCGCGGCCGAGCGCCGACTGTGCGGCGGCCTGCGTGTCCGCATCGTAGAAACGCCATCCCGGACGCGTTCGCCTGGAACCACCAGAGGATTTCGCCGAACTGGAGTTTGGGCGTCAGTCCCGCCGCCAGCATCAGGCCCGCCATCGCGGCGAAGGCCTGCCCCATGTAGTTCTGCGGCCCGGAACTGAAGGCGATCTGCGAACTGTTCAGCGTGCCGAATCCCGTGGCGGTCTCGACCGCCGTGCCGTCGGGGAAGCGTTGAACCCACACGGCGCCGCCGGCTGGATTGTCCGGCGGCTGCACCAGTTCCTGCGAGAACGAGCAGACGGCGCTCATGCTGTTCGCCTTGAGCAGGCTGAAGAAATCCGTGTTCCAATCGCGGAACGCCCGGTTGAGCACCGGCGTCTGGGTTGGATCGATGACCCACTTCGCGCCATACGTGCCGCCTTGCATATCGCCGGTCACCGCAGCGTGGCCGCTGCCGGTATTCGAGGCGGGCAGTTCCGTGTACACGTGAAACTGCCACACGCTTGCGAACGAATGGGAGGTAATCGTGAGGACGCTGCCGGTGGCCGAGGCCCAGACGCCGTCGAAAATCGCGTTGATGAAGTTGGCGAAGTGCCGCGCGATGGTGTTGCTGCTGTCCTGCCCGCCGAACACCGTCTTGCCGATCGCGGAGCCGCCAATGTGCAGCCAGACGACATCCTGATCGTTCCAGTTGCCGGAGAACGTGACCGTGCATGTGGGGTACGACGGGATTGGACGCCACCGACTGCTTCCACCAGAAGACGCCGCAGTAGTGATCGATCTCGCCCAGCAGCCCGAGCTTCTGAATGTTCCACACCAGCCTCTGCGGCGACAGCTTGTAGGTGTTGTCCGTGTCGAAGTCGGTGGCCACCGCCACGGCGGTAGTCGTCGCGGCCGGATCGGGAACGTCGCTCGCGACCGCGCATTCGAGGAAGTCGAAATAGAAATACCAGCCCTGGCTCGATGCGTTCTTATTGCCCGAGAGCGTGATCACTACCTTGTGCTGCCCTGCTGCGACGCCGGAGAAGAGCAGGCGCCGCGTCTGGGAAGTGGTGGCGGTGGGATAGTAGCAGTCGAGCGTCACCGGCGCGCCGCCGTCGAGCGTCGCGGTCACGATGCCGCAGGTGGTATCGAGCCGCGTGCCGACGTAGATGGCGTGGGTGTACTGGCAGTGCGTCTCGATGGTGACGCTGGCACCGGAAGCCGCCGCCCGGATCGCGCGCCCCTGGCTCCAGAAGGCGAACGCGCCGTTCACGGGGTCGTTGCCGGGCGCGGGCTCCCAGTATCCGGACGTGGTGACCCAGGTGCTGTCTTCCTCGATGCGGACCGACCCGGGCCCGGCCACCTTGAGCGCGCGCTTGCTGGCCGGGCTGCTGGTCACGGTCCAGTTGGTGACCACCATCTTCCACTCAGTGGACTGGTACGCCTGGCTGTTCGGGAGCGCGGGAGCGATGGTCCACCAGACCTTGTCCACATTGCTCCAGCCGAGCGCCGTGAAATCGATGTGCACGTGCCAGGACACGTTATCCGATGAGCCGCCGGACAAGTTCCAGTTGGCCGCGGTGAAGTACAAGCCGGCTGCTGCTGTTGTTGTCGGTCTGGTAGAACGCGACCATGTTGCCGTCGGCTCCCGGCGCGGCCGTGATCGACCAACTGGTTCGGCAACACCACGGCGGCGCTGAGCACGGCGGGGCCGTTCTGCACCCAGTTCGTTCCGTTGATCTGGCTGGCGATGTTGTTCAGGATGGTCGCGGCACTCGTGCCTTGGGTCAGCGATGCGGCCGCGGAGCCATCCGAACTCGACACCGCAATTGGGCCCGCGACGCCGGCCTTCAACGTAATGAGGATCTCGTTGTTGTACTGGCCTCCCACGGTGGCCGTGCAGTTCGGGTCGGAAGCGGTGATCTGGGCCGCGACGTTGGCCGCTATCTGCGCGCTGTTCAGCGATCCTTCGTAGCAGGAATACGTGACGCTGCCGATCTTCACCCAGTGCTGGTAGTTCGACAGCGTGGCGCCCCCGGAGCCGTCGGAGCTAGACACTGCCACAGGGCCGTACTCACCGGACCTCAGCGAAATGAAGATCTCGTTGCCATAGGCGCCTCCCGTGGTGCACGAGCAATTGGGATCGGAGGCGTTGATCTGGGCGGCGATGTTGCTCGCGACGCCCGCGCTGTTCAGCGATCCTTCGAGGCAGGAGTACGTGGCCGAGCCGATCTTGACCCAGTGGTTATAAGCCGCGTTCCCCTGCCACCACAGCGCTTGGTCGGTAGTCGCCACCGATCCCTGCCACCACAGAGCCTGGTCGGTGGTCGGATTGCCGGGAATGATCGCCGGGCTGATGAACGACTGGTTCTGATACCACAGCGTGACCTTGTCGCCAGCCTGCGGGCTGGTTCAGGTTGAGCGTGAAGGTGGCCGATGCGCCCGCGCGCCCAGTCGTGTTGCACGTGATCGTGATGCCGGGCGTGCCGATCCACTTCACGTCCGTTGTGGCCGACGCCGTTGACGGAGTAGTCGAGCGTGTTCCAATCCGTCCACGCGTTCTTGAGCGATTCCCAGGATTGAATGCCCTGCCATGTGACGTCGAAATCGAGTACGAGGCCGGTGAGATCGCCGTCCGGAAGATAGGAGAACAGCGGGTGGCCGAACGGATCGTCTTTCTGGAACAGGACCAGCACGGCGAAATCGGCCAGGTCGCGGAACACGCCGGACACGGTGAACCCGGTGTCGGACGCGCCCCACAGTGCCGCCGCCGCGCCGTAGTCGTCAAAGCCCTGCAGTGCCATCGTGCGATGCGGCTGCAGTTTGTAAATCTGATCCATTTTACGAGTAGATGAACACCGAGAGGTTCGCGCCTGGGAACGTTGTGCCCACCGCAGTGATGCCAATCGAGACCGCCGTATTGGCCGGGATCTGCGACAAAGCGCCGATCTGGGACGGCGTTGCGACCACCACAGTCTGGCCGGCGGCAATAGTCAGGGTCAGCCAAGCCGCGCCGCCGACGTAAATCGTGAACGTGATCGCCGGAGCCGGTGGGCGCGGCCTGGACGTAAGCCTTCACGTCGCCGACAGTGACGGGGCGGTTCAAGTAGAGTGGCTGTGCGGCGTTCGATTCGACGCCGAGCGTGCCCTGCATCTGGAATACGAGGCCGGCGACTTTCGACAGTCCCTCCGCGCCGAACACCCAGTCCTCGCGGATCGGCGCGTCGCCGTCGGGCGATTCGTTGCCGTTCACGTCGACCGTGAAGCCCGCGATCACAAGCGCCTCATCCACGAAATTGCCGGTGGGCATGTTGATCGTCGTCACCGCCAACGGGTTGCCGTTATCGAGCGAGGTCGTGTCGCAGGAGTAAGGCCACGTCGGCTCCTCGATAATCCAGACATCACCCGGATTGATGACCATCGGAAGGTCCCACGTGATGGTGGTCGCCGTGTTGGCGACGATCTTTCGCGGCGGCGTTCCGCGCGAGACGCCCTCGAATCACCCGCACCAGATTCCCGACCTCCGCGCCGGGCGTCATCCCGCCCGGATAGGCGATGTTCTGGCACCCGGAGTCCGTGATGGAGGTGGGGTTAGCGGAGTTCGACGCGTCAGCTTTGTACCGGACAACCAAGCAATCGCCCGCCTGCACAATGCCGTTCGGGTCCGGCGTGACGCCGATGGTGCCGGTAGTCTGGTCCCACGAAGTGATCGTCCCGCTGAAGTACGGCGTGGCGCTTTCCGGCCTGCCGATGATCGAGATGATGCGGCCAACGGGCGTGAACGAAGGATTGCTGGATGGCGGGCTGCCCTTCAGGTACCCGACCACCAGCGCTCCGGTTGAGACGCTGTCGACGGGCGCGCCGATGATCCCGCCGTGAATCAGGTGCTTGGCTTTTACCCGGACCTTGCTGACATACGGCGACGGCAGCGCCCACGTCGAGCGCACCAGCGGCCCGCCGAAGGTGATCGAGCCAGGCGTGTACGTGTTGTTCGGCCCCGCCGTCAGCGCTCCGGTCGCCTGCGCGCAGATCAGATCGTCCTGCGTCGCGACGAACAGGACGTAGGAAACGAGGCCCGCGACCGCCGGCCAGGTGATGTTCTTCCAGCGTGAACGCGCCACCCGCCGCCGGTCCCGGTCCCGATGATGGCGATGTTCGACGGGGCCGAAGGAAGCCCGTTCGAGTCGATCGCGCAGATAGCCACGCGCAGCGTCGCGTTGGCTGGCAAGCGACCCGCCCGTCGCGGACTGCGAGATCGATCCAATTCCGGGCGCACCCGCGCCCGTGGCGCTGAACTCGTTCACCGGCAGTTTCCCGGTCACCACCAGGTTCGCGAGCATGCTGCCGTCGGCCATCTGCGCGTAGGACTGGTTGGTATCGAAGGTCCACTCGCCCGGAAATAGCGCGTCAGTTGCCGCCGCCTGCACCTGGTACGGCGCCCACGCCGGCCCGAGCGGAATCGGATAGAACAGAGGCGGCAGGGGTGCGGGCACGACGTCCATCGGCTTCGGCCCGACGTCCAGGTCGTACATGGAGTCGGTGACGGTCTGCCCCTCGATCTGCACCGACCAGTCCTTCTTCAGGCTCCATCGCTGAATCCGGAAAGACATCGTGATGATCTGGAACGGAAGATTGGTCCCGTTGCCCGGCGCCGAAGCCAGCAGCAAGCCGGTCACCGTGTGGTAGGTCGGGTCCGTCGTGAAGCCCGTGATCAACACCTGCACGCCGTTGATCACGATTTCCTTGTTCTCCATGGACGTGTCGAAGGCATCGCCGCTGGCCCATGTGACCGAGGTGCCGGTGACGTTGCAGGTTCCATGAAGTCCGGGGATGTCCGGATGCGTCATCGAGACCACCTGGCCGACCTCGTTGCCGAGACCGAGCAGGGTGGTCTGCCATGCGGCGTTGCGCGCGTCGCGCCACTCGGCGGGATTCACGCCGCCGATCTCTTCGCGCGTCCGCGTCGCCGCGATCCGCAGCGCCTGGCTGAGCGACGAGCACCCCACCGAGTGCATCTGGCTGGTGAGCGGAGATCCGGCGCGCCCGTAATACGCCGCGTGGCTCTTGTCGCAATACTCGGCCGTGTTCGCCTGGTATTGATAGGCAACGTCGGCGAACGAAAGCACCAGGTGCTCGAAACCAGCTTGGATCGGCGTCAGCCGCAGGCTTTGAAACAGAGAGTTGGCGAGCGTGTAGGCGTCCACCGCGCTGGCGTTGATCCGGCAGCCGAGCTTCAGCTTCCCGAACTCCCAGGTGTAGAAGCCCAGGCAGCAGTTGAGCACCTCGGCGAGCCAGTCGCGGAACGGCTTCTGGCTGCTGATGACTCCCTGGAACTGGAACTGCGTCTCCACGCCGGTGCCGAGGATGGCCGCGACCTGGTCCGCCGCGATCTCGGCCGCGCCGCTGCCATCGCCCACTATCAGCGACGGCAGCACGAACGTGGCGAGTTGCGCGAACGACGTCGGGCCGGTTCCGCCGGCGGGATTCGAGCCGGTGGACGGGTCGCCGTACAGACCCATCGCGCGCAGCAGCATGTTGACGGCGATCCAGAACGGATTGATGAGGCCCTTGACCGCCGTGCGGTTGCCGTTCTGGTCCCACGTCCAGCCCCACATCCCGTAATCGATGGGGACCGTCATCTGGTGCTGGTCGGGAGTGCTCGGCTGAATCGTGGTGGACTTGACGATGCGGATCTCGCACGCCGCCGTGCCCGCCGCGTAGACGTTCGGCTCCCAAACCTGCGGCGTTCCCTGGCCGAGCGAGAAATAGTCGGTGGCCGGATTCGCCGGATCGTTGCCGGCGACGTAGCGCAGCCCCATGCCCGGCTGGTACTTCGTGACGTTCAGGTTGCCGTCGACCTTGAGGCCCTGCCATAGGTAGCCATCGACCATCGGCGCGACCACGTATCGGTAGCCGTCCGCGTTCGTGACGACCATCGACGCGGTGAATCCGCCGAGAGGCCCAGCGCTGAGAATGCCGAGCGAGTCGGCGTATCCCGATTCATCGCGATAATCCACCATCAGCGCGGTGGCCAGGAACGCATAGAGCGGATTGCCGCCGCTGTTGCACCAGATCTCCGGCAGCGCCAGACCCCAGACCGTATCCGAGATGATCGAAGTTGCCGTGACGGTGTTGCGGCCGAAGCCGAGGAAGCCGGTGGAATCGTCCTTGATGACGACGCCCTGCGGGTCGGCCTGGTGCCCGCCGAAATAGGGAGCCATGCCATGCACCTGGCAGCCGTTCGCCGATTCGAGGTAATAGTCGCAGCTCGTGGGATCGCCGCCAGCCGCCGTCACCGCCGCGGCGCTGCGCCCCTTCGTGGCCCACGGACAGTTCACGCCATCGTTGTAGGTCTTCCAGCACTGGCGGCTGAGTTGCCGCTCGGGGTACTGGTTCATGATCTGGAAGAACCCGTCGGAGCAGGTGACCGGGAAGATCGGCGTGCCATCGCTCGTGAAGTTCTGGATGACGCCCTTCCACAGTTGCAGCAGAATCCCGGAGTTCACATGGAAAAGGCAGAGGTCGATCTCGGCGTACTTCAGGTCCGTGTCGTTGGCGAGCTGCGTCATCACGCGGTCGCCGTTGCCGAACGTGAAGCGGACGTTGTCGGAGGTGCCTTTGATGTCCTGCGAGATCAGGACGTCGGAGCCGGGCTCGCCGATTCCGATCAGGCGCGGCAGGTATAGCTGGCCGCCCACCGTGACGCGCCGGTCGGAGACATAGATGTCGGCGACCGCGGATTCGCGCACGCGGATGTGCACCAGCGGGATGATCTGCTGGACTTCGGAGAGCAGCGCCGTGGACAGCGCGGTCGAGGGGAACCGCAGGCAGGTGGAGTTGACCGCGTAGGTGGGGGCTTGTGTCGGATCGACGACCTCGATGAGGTTCAGTCCGACCTGGACAGCGTTGCGCAGGTATTCGAAGGAGATCGGCGCCTGCTCGAAGGTGACGAGCACGCCCGTGGTCGAGCCACCGGGATTGGGGACCGTGTAGGTGAACGCCTTCCACGGTCCCTGCATGGACTTCCCAGAACGCCTTGAGCTGGTTCGTTTCGGCCCAGTTCAGGTTCGGGTGCTTGAACTGAAACTTGCGCGGGCCGATCCCGACGTAGTACCGCTGCTCCTGCTTGGCGTCGAGGCTGCCGAAGCGATGCACGATCACCGGGCGCTCGACGGAGAAGCCGAACGGGTATTGCGTGGTGAGCGGAAATGTCTGGCCGGAGTTGATCACCGTGGGGACGGTGATGCGGCCGATGGTGTCGGACATGGTTGTGGTTAACCGGCGAGTCGCGGCGTTCGGGTGTAAACTTGTAAGACTTCTCGCTACGATCCCTTCCGGCGATTAATCGCCGGGCGTTTGGTGGTCAGTGGTGCCACCATATTGGATGCCCGGCCAGGCTCGGGCAGAAGGACGAATCATTATGGATCGAAGGTTTCTTACGGTACTGGGAGTCAGCCTGGTATTCGCATTCGTGGCTTCAAGCGTGTTTTACCAGATGACGCCGGGATCTGCCCCTCCGGGCTTCACCCAGCCGCATCCTATCGCTTACAGCACCCAGGCGTCAGTAGAGTTCGAGCAGCAGTTGCAGTCGCTTGTACAGGGCCACGTTCTTTTCGATCCCCCTGACCGTATGCGGCTGGGCCAACGGGAAACTGTGGAGGTGAGGATTTCTCGAAATGTGACGGACGATCTCCAACGCAATTTGAAGGGAGGCGGCAAAGTCCAGGTGAGTGACCTTCAAGTAGGTCCGTTCATGACTGTCAACCTTCAAAGCCGCGATGGAGGATTAGAGGTTAAACCTCACAACCCCGAAGACCAGTTCGTTGCGTCACAGGAATTCACTCAGTGGTCTTACGACATTAGGGCGTTAAGGGTTGGCGAAACGACACTCCTTCTGAATGTGGGCGTCCGGTTGAAATTCGACAAAGGTAACGAGGAGCGGCGCTATCTACCAGCATTTGACAAGCAGATTGTGATCGCAGTCAACTTGCCTTACACCGTGGGCACTTTTCCCAGTAACAACTGGCGATGGATCGCAACGACAGTCCTGATACCAATCATTACTGCGCTCGTGGTGATCTGGTGGAAGCGACGCGCGGAAGAGCGTGCGAAGCGGGACGAGTCAAGACTAATACGGCCAAACGACAAGGATATTTCAAGGCTGCGATGATGATGCACGATTCAATGCGATGCCGGAGAATAGCGGCTGTGATGGCCCGAGGGAAGTGGGCCAACTCAGGCTACTCAGGCTATTGACAGTCTTTAAGATCTGCTCTAGAGAGTCCGGTGGATGAATTATCGCCAAATCGGCCTTGTCCTTCACTAGGCCACCTCCACCAGTTCCAGCCCCTGCACGTTCGTCCGCCCGACATCGGTAGCCTGCGCCCAGTTGCCGCGGAACACCACCGTCACGCGCCCCTGCGTGTTGTTGCCGGTGGGATCGTAGTTGCTGCCGATCTGCTGGCCCGACGCCACGTCGAACGGGTTGTAGAACGCGAACGGCGTCAGACCCACCGTTCTGCGAAACCCAGAAGTTGTACAGCGCCGAGAGCACGGATGCGCTCAATCGTTTGCTGAGCCGGAACGTCCGGCGCGAGGTCTGCGCAAGCTGCGACCGCTGGACCGTCCCGTCGTGATATTGATTCTGGAGTTGGGCGTACTCCCGCAGCTCCGTGAACGCGGTGCAGAGCGACGCCGGCATCACCCCGTTGGGCGCGGATTGAATGAGATTGCCGGGCACTTTGGATCACGCTACCGTCAATCCGGGCAACTGCATGTTGGCCGACTGCTGCGTGCGGCCGTAGCTCGAATACTGCGCCGCCATCGCCTGGTCGGTCACGAACTGCGGCGTGACGAACTGGCCGGTCATGAAGTTCGCGGCGTCGTTGCCGCTGATGTTCAGCGACAGGTACGTCGCGCCGGTGCCGCCAGACGTGTTCGGGCCACCGGGCGTGGGATAGGTTCCCGCCGCGATGCCGCCGAGCGTTGGGATGTTCGAAGCGTAGGCGTGGGCCTGGCCGTCCTGGTAGCTGGCTTGTTGATAGAGCTTGCCGCCTTGCTCCACCAGGCTCCCCGCATACGGCGTCGTGGCCGACAGCGGCATCTTCTGGCCGGTGGCTTCCGAGTACAACATCACAAGTTGACGAACGCTCGGGGACCGCACCGCCACCGCGATCTGGCCGCCGAACTGCGACTGCGCGATCTGGACCACCTGCTTGATCGTGCCGCTGTTCTGCGGAATATCCACACCGTAGATGCTCTTGATGTCGTCGTGCGCCTCCCTCTGCGGAGACTTGACACCGAGCTATCATCTCTCCGATGCCAATGCCGAAACCGGCGGCGCCGCCAATCGCCGCGCCCAACGGGCCTCCCATCTGGAACCCGATCGGCCGCCCCGCCAGCCGTCCCTTCCGCAGTGCCCGCCCACGTGCCACGGCTGCTCCCGAGCAGCCCGCTGTTGCGCCAGCATCGTGCCGCCAGCCAGCAGCGCAGCACCGGCCACGCCACCTACACCCGTGATCTTGCCACCGGAATCTCCGGTCTGGACGTCGTTGCCGTTCTCATCCGTGCCGTAGGTCGGATTAGACGGGCTCCGATTGAAGCTCCCCCAGTTCGTGCGCTTGAGGTTACTGACGATTCCCGCCAGACCGTTCGGCCCGCTCCCACCAGCCGCGCCGCCGCGCGCACCGCCGAACAACAGCGCCAGCGGATTGAATCCGCCCGTCCCGCCCGGCGCCCGATTCAACGTCGGCGTGCCCGCCGATGCGCCGGACCAATCTCCGCCGCCAGCAGCCCAAGGAGCGGGAGTATAACCGCCGGTGGCCGCGCCCGACGAAGAGTGATCCGTCCCGCCGACCCCCGCTCCACCGCCAGCCGCGCCGGAGCCGCTACGCGTGCTTCCGCCGAACAGCATTGCCATCGGGTTGAACCCAATACCACCGGAACTCCACGCGAGCCGGGGAGTAGCCGCCCGCCCCCATAGGCGCGCTCATCTTGGCCGGCGCCGAGATCGATGGAATGGAAATCCCCAAAACGCCCGCAGCACCGGCGGCACCGACTCTGCAAGGATGGAGCCGCCACTCCCATGCCTGCGGCCAGGATAGCCGTCAACGCCGCCATCACCGCGCTGTTCTGCATGGTCGCGGCGGTGTTCTGGTCGGTGGACACGCGCACCGGGTCCTGCTTACCGCCGCTTGAACATGCCCGCGAGCCCGCCCTGCCCGTCCGCGCCGTAGATGATCGGATGCAGGACGTTCGCCGCCATGCCGCCCAGCGTCTCGGTCACCGGCTTGAGCACCGCGGCGTGGATCGTGCTCAGCAGATCCTTGCCGAAGTTCTTGGGCTTGGTGAACAGAACGTCGATCAGCTTCTCGGCCTGCTTCTGCAGGCTGTCGAACTGCGACTGGATCTCCTGCTGGCGCTTCTGCTGGAGCTGCGCCTGCTTTTCCTCGAACTGATCCTGCGCCTGGGCGATTTCCGTGAACAGATCCTTCTGCGCCTGCGCCGCCAGGACGGAGCGCTTCGCCGCGTTCTCTTCTTTCGATATCCGCTCCGCTTCGATGCCCGCCAACTGGACGGCCAGATCGAGCCTGATCTGGTAGGCTTGCTGCGCCGCTGCCTCTTCCTTTCGCGCCGCCATCTCCCGCTTTTCGGCCTCGGACATTGCCATCGGCGTTTCCTGACCGGCAGTCAGTTCCGCCATGCGCGCGGATCGCGCGGCGCGCCGCCGCAATTCGTCGCGCTGCGCCTGGACTCCGATGTCCTCGATCCGTTCCTGCGCGGCGAAGCCTTCCTCCCACTCCTTCATCTGCTCCTTGCGATGGCATCATGAGGGCGAGCATTTTCTTCTGCTGCTCGGCCGCTTGCTTGTCGGCGTACTTTTCGAACTCCTCCCATGCCTTCTTCGAGAGCACGGCCGCCTGCTCGTCCGCCGCCTTGCGGATCGCCGCAATCTCCGATTCCGACGCCTTCACCTTCGCGGCCTGCTTCAGAAGCTGGTCGCGCTGATAGTAGATCTTGCCGATCGCGTCGAGTTCGGCTTCATCGCCCTTCTTCTCGAACTCGGCCGCCTGGCGGCGGAAATCCTTGAGCTGCTCCGCGCCCTTTGCGACCGCATCCAGTGCCGCCTTGCGGCGCGCCTCGGTAGCTTCCGCGGTGTGGAGTTGTTGGCCCAGATCCTGTGCCTGAGCCTTCGTCAACGGCTTGTCCGGTTCGAGCAGTTGCTTCTGGAGCCGCTCGACATCCTTCTTGGCGTCGGCGTAGGCCTTCTCCATGCCGTCGTGCGTGCCGAAGAACCGGGCGCGAATCCGATCCGTCTCTTCCTTGCCTGCACGCAGGTCTGTCCGCTTGGTGGCCGCCTCGGCATCCTCCAGCATCTTCTGCAACTGCTGGATCTGGCCCTGGATGTCGCTCGCGCGCTTCGCTCGGGCCTCCTCGTCGCGGGTGGGAGCGATCGCTTGCAGGATGCCGAAATCGCCGATCAGCCGTTCGCTGTTCGGCCCGCAGATCCTCGATGCGCTTCAATGTGGCATCGCGGTTCTTCATGATGTCCGGCGCCTGACGTTCCATGTCAGCCACTTCCTTGCGATGACGCGCTGACCGACATGCTTCGCGCCGATAGCCGCCCGCCGCCTGAATCTGCGCGGCATCCTGGAGCGCCTGTTCCTCTTCGCGGTGCTCCCGTTCATCGTCTCCGGCGGTGCCGATGTTGTTGAGGAACCAATCGACGCCCTTCCCGACCCAGGTGACGGTGACGACCAGCCCTTCTTTGAACTTGCGGACCAGCGCGTCCCACTTGGTTTCGAGCACGGTCACTTCACGCTGGTATTCGGCAAAGCGGCGGATGTCCTCCTCGGTCGGCCCGAAGCCCTGCTCGTGGGCGACGCGCAGGTTCTCGTTGAGTTCCGTCATGAACGGAATCGCCTCGACGCCCACCTTCTTGAACAGGTCCATGGCGGCGGCGTCCCGCTGAAGCCCTTCCGGGAGCTTGTTCAGACCCTCGGAGATCTCCGTCAGGATCTCGGAGGTGGGTTTCATCTCTCCGGTGGCGGTGTGAAAATCGATGCCCATCGCGCGCAAGGTGGCCCGCGCCTTTTCGCCTTCCCTGGAATTGTCGTCGGCCGCCTGGGACAGGCCGCGCATCAGGCGCTCGACAATCGAGATGTCCTGCCCGACCGCGCGCGCCGCGAAGCCGAACTGCCCGACTTCTTTCGCGGTCAAACCGGTGCGCAGCTCCGCGTCCTTCACGCGCGTGCCGTACTCGCCGAGGCTCTTCGCCGCCTCGAATGCGGACGCCGCAATGGTGCCGAGTACGGCAGCGCCGGCCGTGACAGCGATGCCAAAGGGACCAAGAGCCGTAAGCACGGACGAGACCGCGCCCTTCGCTCCCTGGAGCGGATTCTCCATGAACTGGCTGACGCGCTCGCCGAACGATTTGATGGATTCGGATTGCTTCCGCAGCGCCTCTTCGGCTTCCTTGGCCGCCTTGACCGCGAGAGCTTCGCGCGCGGCCTTCTCCTCCATCGCGATCATCTTTTCGTAGGATCTGGTGATCGCGTCGATGGCCTGCGGCTCGCGGTTGTATCGCTGCAAGAAGCTGGTCCCGCTGGGTGATCAGCCGGTCCACGCCGCTCTTGCCGTAGGTCTCGGCCTGCTTTTCGAGGGAGGCGATGAGCCGCTGGACGCTAGGACCGGGTCTGATCCGAAATCCGGATGACCTTGCCGTGCGACGATTCCGCTTTCTTCTCGAAGCTGTCGAGGCCGGCGTTGGCCTTGTCCACTACCGGGGTGACCTGGTCCTCGGCTTCGAGGATTACGCGTTCCGCTTGGTCTGCCATTTCACGCTGCCTTGAGCATCACGAAGGGACGCGCCTGGAACGCGGCGAGCACGGCCTGGCGGTCGCGCGGCGACACGCCCCACTGCGCCTCGCGCCGGTTGTTGAAGGCGGCGATCTGCGAAGCGGTCTGCCGCCGGCCAGGAAGGGACTCGTCGAGAAACCCGATCGCCGCGCGGTTCTCGTTCGCGGTCAGGACCTTGAGGCACCGCAGGGTGTGCCCGCTCCAGGTCCAGTCGCGGATGGGCTGGAGACCGCGCGCCGACTTGTAGTCGGGGTAACCGCGCCGGCCCGGCAGTCCCGGCTTCAGCGGCGCGGCCGCCTGGTCGTAGATGTTCTGCCCGCTCTGGATGCGCGCCCGGATCGAATCCGCCAGCACCTGCGCGAAGCCCTGCATCTCGGTCGCAGTGTAGGGGGAATAAACGAAGCGGGCGCGTTTGATGACGGTTTGGAATCTGGCCATGGTACTCCTCATGCAGGCTGCGGACCCCACTGCCCTCTTGAATGTTGGGTAGTCTCGGGTCGAGAATGAAGGTTCACCTTTTGCCTTGACCGGAAATCGCTTGGATCGATCCGCAGTGCGCTAAGGTTGGCCCGGTATGAGTCATCTTGTGAAGGAGGATGGCATTGCGCTTCCAAATCGAGGGCCGCTACATCTATGTGAATTGCCGAGATACACAAACGGTTAAAGTCTGCACCGAGGGCAACACAAGAGGGCAGTACGAGAGATACTACCGAATCCCCGCAGACTCCGTGCTGCCCAGGGCTGTTATCGAATCCAAGCTGCGGACCTTCAGGAGCCTTAGAGACCTGGAACAATGGTTGTTCCAGGATCGACAAGCCATCCGAGAAACAAACCACGAAATGGGTAGCCAGGTAGGAATTTCACCCCCAAGTTCGAGCGAATCCCACGTGTCGCCAGCCGCTTTCCGTGTTCTTGACGTCCGAAAGCTGGTTGAGTATTCGCCAATCGAAGACAGGTGGTTAGCTTCGGCGCGGGTCGCCGTCGAGCAGTCAATCGACCGCCTGGTCGAAGAATTCATCCAGCATCCCTATCTCCATCGTTGCGAGCATTCCGTGCATATCCGGCTGTGTGAATTATTGAAATCCCACGAGCAACTCGCTGCGCAAGTGCCTCTCGGCTTCGATGGTGAGGTGACCCAACTCATTCACAAGGAATGGCCGGAGACGCTCAGTCGAAGCGGCAAACCGAAACGCGGGAATTTTGATATTGCTATCCTCCCGCCCAAACTGCTGGCGGCGTGCCCTACTACGGCAGTTTTTCAAAGCGGGCGGCTGCCTGCACCCATCGTCATTGAAGTAGGTCTCAACTATTCAACCCAACACTTTCACGACGATGCAATGAAGCTACTCAACAGCAAACCACAGCACGGTTACCTCGTTCATCTCGTTCGAGATAGGCGACGAGATGGATCGGCCGAGCGCCTCATTCTGAGCGGCCAAACACGTCCGGGAATCAAGACCGCATATGCCTGGGTCACATCGAGTCGGGCCGCCATCAAGAGACTAGATGATCCGGGGATTCAGGAAGCCGTGCGGAAAGAACACCCCTTCCTAGTGTCCTGTGTCAGAAGTCTTGTTACATGTCGCGGTAAGTTGCGCACGGCGGTTCCAGGTCCCCCGTTGTCGAGTGGTCAACGGAAGCGTTTCGGCGGATGGGTGGTTAACCTAGGCGGAGGCGCGGGGTCTCGATCACTTTAGATTGTGAATGTCATTGTTTGGGCGAGTCGATGAAGTGCGCGCCTTGGCGAAAGGCGCTTGGAAGTGACGCACCTGCCGGGTCAGTTTTGGGAAATGCTTGGAAAGCTTGCGAACACACCCTCCTCCGTCAAGTGGCCGCGGAGGCGAGTTTCTGGGCCGCGAAATAGCGTTCGATACTGGCTAGGGCGGCGGAGGGTTTCTTGGCTCCGTAGCGGTCGTGCAAAGATTGCCACGCGCGCTTCACTTTCTGCAGAATCTGGTCCGAAGTGGCTTTCCAGTTAATGGGCTTGGGGTTCTCATTCCACCGGTCGAGAAACTGAGCAATGTCTTGCTGCAAGGCCTCGACCGTTGCCGCAGATCTGTGCTTCAGGCATTTCTGGTTCACTTCCCCGAACCGACGTTCCACTTGATTGAGCCACGAGCCGCTGGTGGGAGTGTAATGGATATGAAATCGTGGATGCGCGGCTAGCCATTGCTGCACGTTGGCGTGTTTGTGTGCCGAGTAGTTGTCGATAATGAGATGAATCTGTTTGGCGGGCGGCGAGTGCTCTTCAATCATGGCCAGAAATGGAATCCACTCTTGATTGGTGTGCTGCTGATTGAAGGTAAAGATAACCTTGCCGGTGCCGACATTCTGTGCCGCGAACAGAGTGGTCGTTCCATGGCGTTTGTAATCGCTCGTTTCAGTCGCACAGTGGCCTGGCGCACAAGCCAGGCTGGCCTGGGTACGCGTAAGCGCCTGGATCTGACATTGTTCGTCCGCCGACCACACGATTGAGTCGGCAGGCGGGTTCAAGTAAAGGGTAACGATATCTGCGGTCTTCTCGGCAAATAGCGGGTCATTGCTCAATTTGAACGTCTTCACCCGATGCGGCTGCAGCTTGTGCTTCCGCCAGATCCGACTCACCGAGCAAGCGCTCACAGCCACCTCTTGAGCCAAACTCCGTGTGCTCCAATGGGTGGAATCGCAGGGAGTTTCCTGGATCGTTTTATGTACGATCTGCGCGACCTTGTCGGGTCCGATGGTGGGCGGCCGTCCCGGTCGCGGCGCGTCGTTCAGCCCATCCATCCCCCGCTGCAGAAATCGCCGTTCCCAGCGCAGCACAGTCTGCCGAGCAAGCCCCAGTTGCTTCGCAATTTCCTGCTTAGCCGTGCCCGCTGCCAACTCCATAATGATAGTCGCCCGTTCCCACAACCTCACCGCAGACGTGCGACTGGCAGCGAGAGCTTTCAGTTCCTCCTGCGATTGCTCGTCCAACTGGATGTTTTCGGCGGCTGGCATCGTAGAGACGTGTGTGCGGCCTGAGGACTTCTCGCAGCCGCCAAAGTTAAAATGACAGCAACTCACGGAAACGGCGATGCACAGGCAGCGCCAGCACTTCCTTTATCGAGCGATTCGGTTTATGAGTAAGATCATTTTTGCCGCGGCCGGTCGTGCGTCCCACCACCACCCAGTTCGCCGCGCGATAACACGTCCCGCGGAACCGTTCCGGATCGACGAAGGTTTCCAGTAGATACACCGGATGTGCATAGAGGCGCTGCCAATCGCCCGGAACCTGCCTGGCCATGCGCCCCAGAATGTGGGATGCCAGATGCGGCACCGTCACCCACGGCAGAATCAGAAAGCGAGTATTGTAGGCCAGCAGATGAATATTGCGTCGCCTTGCTTCCATGCCCCAGCCGATAAACCGGTCGCGGCATCCCAGATGCCGCGGTGAACTGGACCATGCCAGACACGCGATCGCTTGTCCTTTCGCCGACACCAGATACTTCAGGTGCTCGCCCACAGGTTGTTCGTAGCCCAGATAGTGATACTGTTCGATCAGGCCATTGAACAAAGCTTCCTGCGGCGTTCTCCGCACCTGCTCGACCGTGAGCGGCCCCAACTCGCTCAGTCGGCCGCACACCGGCCGGTCATCTGGTATCACCGGTTCGGGCCGCGCTTGTTTCCCCGGCGGATGGCGGCGTACCGGTGGCAATTCGATCTCGCCAGCGCGTTCCAGCATCAACAGCAGACCGCGACAGACCATATCGCGTAGCGCGCCGTTAGCTTGCTTCCAATTCCAGGCATCGCACAGCTTCCGCGACAAAGCCCAGCGGCTGGCTTCAGGATTCGCTGCGATCAATTGCCGGATCGATTCGATGTCAGCGAGGTTGAAGATCCGTCCGCGATATTTCCAATCGATTGCCATCTATAGCAGCAGTTTGCCAGAGATGGCTTCGGAACGCAAGCTTTTTCTTGGTTCTTTTAGGCTATTTCACCGGACGCCCACGGGCGGGCTTAAACTGACGTATGAAACACCCGATGCGCTTCGAGCGGTTGCTCAACTTCGCAATGTTACAAGACTTCTGACACAGGACACTAGCTTCAGACCTACAGGTCAGCGCTTTTCACGAGGCGGGCCACTACCTGTACGGGCATCTCAATGGCATACCTCTTGACGGAATCATTATGGAGCCGGCCTCAAACGGTACTTTCCGGGCTGCGGCCAAGACACGCGACCTTCAGGGCTGGATCGACGCCGCGGAGGGTCCGGAGCGTCTTGTACGGCTTAAACTTGCCATTGGGTTCAAGCTCGCAGGCCAAAGTGCCCAGATACGGCAATTTGGCAATCATAGTGGTACCGTCGGACAGAGTGGAAATGATACGGCGCACCTCACAAGCTTCCGACGCCAGATCAAGGAACAGTTTCCTCGTGAAGACCAGCAGCAACTCATGGGTCCACTTCAACAGTGTGTGAATGACGTCATGTACAACCCGACGGTCTGGGCCGCCATCGACGCACTATCGGCGGTCTTGGCCGGTGGACAGAACCTTTCCGACGACCAAGTGGTCTCCATTATTGATCCGTATGTATCGACGCTACCACCAGTAAAGTGAACGAAGCGCCTAGTTGCGGTTGGTAACCCTGATCCGAGTACCGAGCCGTTATTCCTACTGACCCCGCAGTATTGACCAAAGACCGCGCCACTGGATCGCGTAGTCTTCAAACAGAGACTTGAACCCCGGCTACCGCGAACTTCTGTTGTCGCCATCCCCGGCTCTGAGCTGCTCTTGCCGTTCGGCCTCGATCAGTTCCAGTACCCGGAACTCCTCCTCAGTGATGTCGGCCAGAGTGATTGTCAGCCCGATGTTCTTCGCGTTCAGAATGCGGAAGCACCGTCGAACGAGAGCGCCATTCGGAGTATCCATCGCCTCTTCAAGCAGGTTCTTCGGACAGCCGGGCCCGTGGCTGACATCGATGGCCTTCCAATCCGCGCCGCAGGCGGGGCAGCCATCCAACTCGGTCTGCGCCGAGTAGCCGCACAGGCGGCAACGAAAGACGCGGTCGGGGCATTCTTCGTCAGGCCCACACAGCCCGCCTTGGTGCAGTACCGACCGGATCAGAAATCGCACGCCCGGCTCGTCCGGCCAGTCGCCGGGCGCTGCTATTCCGGGTCTTCGTCGGCCTCGATTGCCAGTTGCGCGATGACCTCGGACACCGCCGCCGACTTGTGAACGATGGGCACGGCGCCGGCGTAGCCATCGTGGGAGACGTGCAGCTTGTCGTAGAGCGCGCCACTCGGCTCCAGGAACGCACGCGTCTCGATAGAGCGCCGCGCCGCGACCACACTGGTCGAAGCCCGCTCGTGGTCCTGCATCTCCTTGGCGGTAGGCATGCGCAGCATGTGCACAACGCGCGTGCCGGGGACTTTCATCTCGATCCGGTAGTTGATCCCTTCGCGCTCGACGTCGGCCACGGCGCACCGCTCAATGCGGCCGATCACCATGCCGGCCTCGGCATCGTCGAAGGCAGGACCGTCCTTGTCGGCGCGGATCTTGGCGAAGAGTTCGGCGTTGATCTTCGGCAAGTCCACGTCTTCGCTCTGCGATTTCCCGCGTCCGAGGAAATGCCGCACGGTGCGCTGCGCACGCGCCCATGTGCACCACTCTTCGTCGGAAGGGAACCTCACTTCACAACTCTTCTCGCCGCCCGAAAGGATCGGCACCACAAAGGGTTTGCTTGCATCGAACATTTCAGCCTCCTATTGGCAGATTCCCTGGAGCGGCGTGGTAACGGTCATCGTCACCATGCCGTTGGTGGGGTCGTAGAGCTGCACGCCGGTGATCTGGAGCGTCACGATACCATCCGTGTTTCCGAGTTCGGCGACGTTGAAGCCCATCTTCTGGATGAGCATCGTGAAGGAGTTGTTGACGTCGCGCGTCATGGTGAACG
Source organism: Bryobacterales bacterium (assembly GCA_963803725.1). Classification (GTDB taxonomy): domain Bacteria; phylum Acidobacteriota; class Terriglobia; order Bryobacterales; family Bryobacteraceae; genus JOPF133. The sequence goes on from CAWDOH010000056.1 coordinate 39,685, forward strand.
TGGCCGTGCCGGTGGTCAGGTTGATCAGGTTCGCATACTCGGTCGACCCTGCTTGCACGCGCACCACAAACTGCACCGCGAAGGCCCGATCACCCCACTCGAAACGCCCCTGGATCTGGTAGCCGTCCTGAGCTCCCGAGCCAGGGAAGAAGCCCGGCCGGAAGTTGTTCTCCCAGGAGGCTTCCATCGACACGAACTGCTTGGCACTGCCGCCGGTCAGGTAGTTGATGCCGTTGAACGTCAGAGTGCTGATCATGCCGGCATTGAATTCATGCGGCGTGGAGATCGCTGGCAGTGTGATACCGCTGGGTGATGTGTACTGGCCGGTGGTGACGCACTCCACCGCGCACATCGCGCTGGCGCGGCCTGGATCGCCTTGGGGCGATTTCAGAAAAACCAGGTCTGCCATTTCCTTTCCCTTTCCGAAAACTACGGGTTGTAGGATTCGATCAGCCGCACCGGCACCTCGAAGTACTCGAAAGTGGCTCCGTCCGCGGCTGATCACGACGGTGTTGCGCCGCGCCGACGGCAGGTAGAAGTCCATCGGCTCGCAGTTCGGATCGACTTGGGTGTGCAGCATCCGCAGGCTGCTGCCCGCCGGCACGTCGTTCACGATCCAGTTGAAGAGGTCCTCGTAGCCGACATCAGCTTCTTCCGGCGCGCGCAGGTACAGCGAGAAATCATGCACAAATACGAGCGCATTGCCGAGTCGGCCCGGCCCGGTTCCCTGCCACGCGATCATGATCGAACCGGGCGGCATCGAAAGGATCGCCAGCCGGATGTTGTTCTGCGTTGGCTGGCCGAAGACGACGGCGTTCTCGGTGTAGAACTGGATGTAACTGCCGTCCCCGCCCAGGGCGTCCACCAGGTTCGGCAGAGCCTGGAGCGCCGTCACCCACTCGGCCAGGATCGTTTTCGGGTTAGTCATTGGGACTCTGCCCGGCCCGCACCATCAGCGAAAGCTCGACCAGCCCGTATGGGTCCGGCTGGCGCACCGTGGTCACCACGAACTGCGATCCCCAAGCGGTTACCCAATCACCGCGCTGCGGGAAGTTCGCAAGGTCGGCAGGGATTGACGGAAATCTCCTCGACGTTCGCCAGTGCGCCGGACTCTTCGCGCACGCGTGCGTGGCGGATGGCGGTGATAGTCACCGGATCGCCAACCGCCACGCCAGCCTGTACGGACTGATACACCACCGGCTCGCCGAACGTCTGTTGCATGATGGCGTTCGCCGCCGCGTCGATGGTGGGCCAGTCGGACATATATAATGATGCGGCGGCGCGGCAGCCGCGCTTAGTTGAGCGTGATGATGGAGTAGAACACCGTCACGACCATCGTGCCGTTGCCGGTGGCGAAGGCACCCGTGGCGTTGATGATGTCGATGCCGGTCGCCGATGGCGGTTGGATGACGCCCGTGGGCGGCGGCACGCACGTTCTCGCTCGCGGCCGCGCTGGTGACGGTCGCGGCGGGGATGGTGGCCGAGTGCGGCACCACGCCGGTCCCGTGATACTGGAACGACACCGCGCCGCCGCCGGTGAACTGCGTGGCGCCGGGTTTCATCTGCACGATGAACTGGTCGACCACGAGTACCTGTCCGGCCGCGGGCGCTGGCAAGATGCTGACCGCCGCTCCGAACATGGCCATGATCTGCGCCGCCGTGAGCGTCACCACGGTTTTCTGAATCAGCGACGGGTCGGTGTCCGCCGCCTGCACCGGACCGAAGCCGAGCGGATTGAGCCGCACGCGAACGGTCGGCATCGCCAGTCAGGCCGCCCGGCGCATTCACGCCGCTCGCCTGGCTGAGCACCGCATAGCCGATCTCCTTGTTCGAGACGCCGGCCGCCGTCAACGGGCTGGACGTGGCCTGCAGGGCGGTGTTGTTCCAGAAGACTTTGTCTCCGGGGTTGAACGTGCTCGCATCTTTGGCCAGATCGAACACGCCCTCCACCACCAACTCGCTCGAGTCGCCCATGTTCTGGCTGTTGACCGTCACGCCGAAGATGTTGCCGACCTGGCAACCGCCGCCGCTGAGCAGCGCATAGGGCGCGACAACCGTGAGGGTTTGACCTTTTTGAACGTAATTCTGCATCGGTTTCTCTCCTGTTCCTTATGCCGCACGCCCTACTGGCCGGCGTTTTTCTGAAGGCCGCGATAGTCGAGGGCCGCCGCGCCGAAATCCATGCGCGCCTTGATCTCGACGCCATCCACTTCGAAGCCCTGCTTGGTTTCGATGTACACGCCCTGCTGCCCTTCCAGGTAGCAGTACTCCACGGTGTCGATCTGCGCCGGGTCCGCGATCAGATACCAGCCGGTGGTCCCATTCGTGGCCGCATCGAGACGCGGCTCGACCACCGGAATCAGGCTGCGCACCCACTCCGGCACGACCTTGGTCGCATCCGCCGAAGCGATGTTGATCGGGTACACGAGCTGGAGCATGTACGTCTCCAGCGCCGTCGGCACCGCGATGAACCGCGGAATGAGGTTCAGCGGAGTGCCCTGCGGTCCCTTCTGCAGCCGCATCGCGCCGCGCCCTTTGCCCAGCGCGGTCAGCGGAGCGGAGTTGGCAACGGTGGGATCGATGCGCTGGCCACGCCGGTCAGCAGATTGCGTGATTGGCGTGGAACAGCGCGGTGGAGTTCTTGTCGCCCGCGTACACCGCCGCCGGATTCGACGTGATGATGCCCCAGACGGTGTTCGATTCGAGCTGCGCGGCGGCCACGCCGAGCAACGCCGGGACGCGCGTGAACGCCTGGAGGTCGTCGTTGATGATGACCTTGCGCGTCAACGCCACGATCTCGCCGTAGGTGCCGAGCGCGTAGTTGATGTTGTTGTCGGTCAGGTTGGCGCGGTGGTACTCGCCCTTCTCATTCAGCGCCTGCAGAGACGGGCGCGTCGGCGAGCATCACGCGGTTGATGGGCTTGAAGTCCTGCGCCGTCACCTGCCGGCAGAAGGGCTGGAAGGTGCGCGGATAGGCTTCATAACCCTGGCGCAGAGTCTTGTTGGCGACATGCCCAGGTCCTCTTCCGAGAGCGCTGTGAAACCCTGGCCCTTGGACTTGGTGGGAGCCGCTTTGCTGCTCGGGGTCCGCTCCTCGGTTGCCGCCGGCTGCTCCTGGCCGCGGAGCGTCGTGTTGCGCGGGTCCGAATCCAGGATGATTTCGAATTTGTCCACCAGCTTGTTAAACAGTGCAATCTGCGCAAGCTGGGTGGGAGGGTCGTACCCGTTCTCCAGCACGGCCTCGAACCAGGTCTTGCGGCCCATGCGGACATCTTTCAATACACCCTCTGCGTCCTTCACCGGATCGACCGATTCGAAACGCGGCGCGGTCCACTGCACACTGCGCAACCCGATCTTCGGATCGTTCGCGGCGGATTTCGGAATCTTGCCCTGCATAATCAGCGTGTCGATGAACCGCCGCCACACGGGCATCGCGAATAACGGGATCAGGGTGAGCCAGCGGAAAGCCTCCACCGTGTTGCGGAACCCCAACATACCTCCGCGCCAGGAGGAGTAATTTACCTGCGACATGTCGCCGGTGCCGAGCTCGTAGGGCAAGCCAATGCCGGCCATGATTCCCTGCAGTTCGGTCATCTTGTATTCGCGGTACCCGCCCGCCGCCGGCGGATTGTTGAACTTGATGTCCTGGCCGGGCTTCAGATACTCAACCATCCCCGGCTGGAAGCTTTCGACCGGCAGCCCACTGGATGGATCGGTTCCCGCGATGCCGAGTGGATCGCCATCGACGCCTTCCGGTTGCTGGACGAACGCGGTAACACAGGCTTCCACCTTCTTGCGAACCCGTTCGGCGTCGCAGTAATCGTCGAGGTCCCGGAGCGCCATCATCACGGGCGCGAGCCACGGCACGCCGCGAACCTGGCCAGGCCGGAGCACGCGATAGACGTGCATGATCTGATCGGCGGGCACCGGCTGGCTCACAATGCCGCCGCGCGGGTTGAGGATCAGCACGCCGCCGGGGTGGTAACTGAACAACCAGTAGGCGACACGACGACCCATCTCGTCGAACTGCACGCCCTCCATCACATGGCCGTTGACCAGGCCCATCGTGCGGGCCTGATCGAGGAAGTCGGCTTCGAGCATTTGAAGCTGAAGCGGAATACGAAGACCGGCGTCCGCAGGTCGCGGCCGGAAACGGACAATCGCTTCTCCCGATTCCGCCATAGTGCGGACGGTCAGCGTCTGCATGCCATAGAAGTCGAGGCGCTGCGGCGTGTCGCAGCCGTCGGCGAAGAACGGCCACTCGGCATCGATGATCTTGTCGATGGCCGTGTTGCCGGTCTTCGCTTTCGGGACGATACCAGTCCCAACGACATTCCCGGCCAGTTCCTCTACAGCGCGCGCCGCATAGGGATTGTTGCGGATCAGATCGCGGCTGCGGTTGCGGAGCCAGATGAGCGACCCCATCAACTCGACGTTGGCGTCCGTCGAGGCGGCGTACCAGCCGTGTGCGCGGCGGCCGGCGGTGGCGCCTTCGTACCGGAACCGTTGCGCGTGCCGCTCCAGATAGCCCGTGGTCAGTTCGAGCGCCACGCGACTGCGCACACGCTGCAACGCAACGCGCGGGGCCACGATGCTGATGGCCTTATCGAGAAGATTCATTCCGTTACCAGCGGTCGTCCAACGTTGGGCCTGTGGGACCGTCGCCGCGCTGGTGCTGCGCGAACCGGACGCGGCTCCCGGTCTGCCCGCTGGCCTGCCGGATGTCCTCTTCGATCTCGGCCTTCGCTTTGCGCAATTCGTCCATCGATCGGTACGTCACCTCGCGCCCGTCCGGAAAACGTACCTTCAACGTGGGACTGCCGATCGCCTGGTTGATCGTGTCCAGGTTCGCCTGCAACTGCTGAACGGTCAGGGCCATATCAATTCCTTCCAAACCAGTTTCGGCGCGGTATCCATGGGTCTTCGCCGCGCTCGCTAGGAGGTGCGGGGCGGTCGGTGCTGGCCGGCTTTGTCGCCACCGGAATTGCCGGAGGCGTCTCCCCGGCGCGTCTGCACCATCCGCGCAAACCGGTCACAATGAACTGGCAGTTTCAAGCCGCTGGCGTATAGCGCGTGCAACGCCGCGTACGCGAGGACCCGCGCGTCCAACCCTTCGTTGCGGGCGTTGGCCGGCTTCCGCCATTCCTGTTTCGGAAACCCGTTGTGGTACCGCGTGAACTTCCTTTCGGCGGTCAACTGTTCGAAGTACTCGAGGTCCCGCCCGATCGGGAAGTGGCAATAGCCCGGCCCCACGTCCCGGAGCTTCAGCCGGTCGTAGATCGCCGTCTTCGCCGCATCCACCCCAATCATGAAGAATGGCGTCTGGTTCTTCCGGCTCGGCTTGCGCGGCCAGATCGGCGATTCGCCCGCACGCCCCTTGGTGGCATACACACGGCGGTTGTAACGGTCGCGCGTGAAATGCAGCACGGTGGCATCCTTGAACCCGCAGTCGATGCACGTCGCAACGATCCGCATCGGCAGCCCGGACGCATGCAGGTACTCGGAGAGCAGCAGGCCCTCCAAGTGCTCCCACACCTCGTTGCGGGTAACATCGCCAGGGATCACGTGATAGGCAATCGACCACGACTCCTCATCTCGTCCCCATCCGGCGATTTCCATCTCCAGGCGATCGGCCTGCACGTCGACGCCAGCCGTGATCAGCGCGACTCCGTCCGGTGCCTCCGCTTCGAACGGCTCGCAGCGATTCCACAACGCGTGGGCATCCGTCGCTACTTCGTGGGTCTCCTCCCACAACTCGGCGAGCACTGTATTCAGAAATGCTTTGAGCGTCTCCGGCGACTTCTTGGCCGCCAGGAATTCCACCGCGATCTCTCCCCAGGATTTCTTGGGCGAGATCAATTGCGAAACGCGAAAGCCGGGAATCGGCGAGGACGGATTCGCAGCGCGGTACTCGCCGCGCTCCACCATCTCGGCTTTCAATCGGTGAGGAATTAGCTCGCGGCACTCGGCGCAGCGATACGCAGCGTCTTCCGGCTTCCCCTCCGGCCACACCACGCCCGGCCCCGTGCCATCGCCGAACGCGAGCACCTGGAAGCACCCGCACTGTGGGCAGGGCACGAAGTAATCGCGCTGGTCGCTCTCGCGCCACGCCAACTCGATGCGGCTGACGCCCTTGATCGTCGGCGTGGACGCCATGACGATCTTCTTGTTGTGGGCGAACTCCGCGGTGCGCTGGATCGCCAGCGATACCGGGTCGCCCTCCGTGCCCGCGCTCGCCGGGTAACGGTCCACCTCATCCAGCAGCGCATAGCGGATCGGCCGCATGGCGAGCCCCGAAGGAGAGATCGCCCCGGTCAGCGTGATCTGCCCTGCGCCATTGGCGAGAACCTTGTGCAGCGTCGTGTTACTCGAATCGCGCGACTTGACGGGCGCGATCTTCCCACGGAGTGCCGGCGTCGCACGGAACATGGGCGCCACGCGGTCCTTCGAGAGCGCCTTGGCATCCTCCGTGCGCGGCTCGACGACCAGCACCGGCCCCGGATCCACATCGGCGATGAAGCCGATGAAGTTGAGGAGCACTTCCGTCTTGAGAATCTGGGCTCCCGACAGCACCACGACTTGGCGGCAGGGATGGCTGGGGCTGAGCACGTCCATCGGCTCCCGCTGGTAGGGCCGAGTGCGCCACTGGCCCGCTCGGCCGCCGCGCCGCCGGTCAGCACGCGGTTCTCATCCGCCCACTGCGAAACGGTAATGTCGCGAGGCGGCAGCATAGCCGCGGCGCCAACCTCGTGGATGGAGAACGGCTGCATGTTACAAACCTGCGTCCGCGATGGCTTTGCTCACCTTGCGCAGCACGGCTTCATCGTCGTTTTTCAGTAGCCGATGGATGGCTTTCTCGTCGTTGACGGCGGCAAGCATGGGTGCCAAACGGTCGGCACGCGCCTGGAGGTGGTCCTTCACGATGGCCGAGAAACTCGCTGCATACTCCGAGGCGCGCACCGCCTGGATCAGCTTGCCGGCGCGCTCCTCGTATTCCAACTGTGCCGTTCGCGCCTCGAAGCTTGTTTTGACGGCGCGGGCACGCAGGTATTGAGCGACCGGATCGCCCGTTGCTGCCGGCGGTTCGGGCATCGGGGAGACCCGTTCCTTCGGTGCTGCGGCCGCCGTTCGATTGACCGTTTGGCCGGCGAAAGTGTTCCTGGCCCATTCCTGGTTGGCGCGCTCCGGGTCGATGCTGCCATCCGGCAGCGTCGTGATGCGTTTGGTGGCAATGGCCTTCTGAACGGCGGGCAGACTGCACCCGCGCATCCGCGCGTAGGCCCGAAGAGAAATGCCCATCATCGCCATACGTTCGCCCAGTGAATCTTTCTTTTGGAAAATCGAACTTCAGAGTTGCTATTCGCCGCGACTGAAGTGATGTATGTGTTCGATGCCACGCACCACCAAGACCACCAAACAGACCGCCGCCGCCTGCTACGCCGAACGCCACGCCGAGTGCCAGGACCTACTCAAACGCATCGCCTTCCGCCTGGACGTCCACCGCGGGTGTCAGGCGCAGGAGCCCGCCAACTGGGGGTACGCCGGCGACCTCGGCCGCGTCACCGAAGAACTGGCCTACGTCCTGGCCAGCCTGGGCGACCGCAGCGCGGTGGACCAGAAAGGACTGGAATACTGAACATGCAGAAGCACAACGTACAAATCGGCACGACCTACATCGTGAAGGTCAGCGGCACGCTGGCCAAGGTTCGCCTCACCCGCGAACACCCACGCGGCGGATGGTACGGCACCAACCTCGCCACCGGCCGCGAGATCCGCATCCGCACAGCCGCCCGCCTCCGCTCGGAGGCAAAGCCGGCTGAGGAGCACGTCGAGCAAATCCGCAACCCGCGCCTGCCGGATTTCAAAGCCGACGAACTGCGCCGCGTTGTGGAACGGGCCAAGGCCGAGATCCTCGCGGATGTCGCCGCCGGAACCGTCCCCAGCACGTGCGCCTCCTTCAGCGAACTGCACGACTACACGGATGCCAACGGATACGGTGGGGCATTCGAGAGGCCCTTCGACAACAACGAGACGGACTTCTGGAACGCTGTCCAGGATGCCGTTGACGCATGGATCAAGCAGGGAGGCCTGACACGCCTCACTGACGACGAGGCGCGCCGCATCGCCGACGAGATCGAATTCTGAAACAGGAGACCACCATGACGACTCTCACCATTGACACCAACAACAACATCACTGCCTTCGCCGCCGCCGAGCAGATTCCAGAAGGCCAAGATCGTTTCACCACTGAAAAGGAGTTCGCCAAGCTGTCCGCCGACTGGCCCATCACGCGGTTCGTCGAAGTCTGGAACGCCTTCGCCGGCGCGCCGCCCTTCGGCGAGCTGAAGCCGGTCAAGAAGTTCACCGACCGCAAGACGGCGGTCGCGGATATGGAAGGCCATCCAAGCCCTGACGCCCACCCCCGCGCCACAGGCCGCCCCGGTTGCGCCGAAGAAAGCGAAGGCGGCCAAGGCTGCCACCGCCAAAGACGGCACGCCCACGCCACGCGACGGCAGCAAGAAGGCCATCGTCCTCGATATGCTGAAGCGCCCGGACGGCGCCACGCTCACCGACATCATGGCCGCAACGTCGTGGCAGGCGCATAGCGTCCGCGGCTTCATCTCCGGCAGCCTCGGAAAGAAAATGGGCCTCACCGTCGAATCCTTCAAGCGCCCCGATGGGGTGCGCGCCTACAAGGTTGCGCTCTAACAGCCTCACCGAAACACGCCGCCGGCTTCACTCGCCGGCGGCTTTGTTGTTCTTCAGGTCCTCCACGATTGCCGCAAGTCTTTCGTGGACCAACTGCTCCCGGAGTTGGCACTCCCCCGCGCGATGATGCGGTTCTCCAACTCGGCCAGTCTACGCACCTCGGCCAGCAGCGCCCGATTCTGCAGGCTGACATAGGTTGCGATCAGCCCCGACACCAGCCCGGTTATCGGGATCAGAATCTGAAACAAATGATCGTTCACGTTCCCTCTCCAGAATGCGTAGCTCGGCGGACCAATCCGAGAGCGCCAAACACAGGCCGGCGATATCCGGGTGACCGGCGCGGAGCAACGCTTCGACGGCAGCGATCTCACTGCGGCACCGCGCCATCTCACGTTGGAGATCTGGGGCCGCGGTTTTTACTTCGCCATTGCAGGCGGCGGCTTCGGTGGGCATTTGTGCCCCGTCTTCGCGAGGCATCCGATTTGGTGACCCACCTTCTTCACGCCATGGACGGTCTTCTGTGCTCCGATCACCACCAGAGCGACCGCCATCGCGGCCACTATGATTCCAGGGGTTGGCATCGATCCTCCTCGTTTGACTTGCGCGCGTCTGCAAACGCGCGTCCGCTCTCGGCGTGCTGTGCTCGCTTCCCGGCGAACTCCTGCCACCGGGTGACGATCACGTCGCAGTACTTCGGATCCAACTCAATGACGCGCGCCTGGCGGCCGGACTTCTCGCACGCGATCAGCGTGGTGCCAGACCCGCCGAACGGATCGAGCACCGTGTCGCGGCCTTTGCTGCTGTTCCTGATGGCGCGCTCCACCAGTTCCACCGGCTTCATGGTCGGGTGCAGATCGTTCACCGAGGGTTTCTTGATGAACCAAACGTCGCCCTGATCGCGGGCGCCGCACCAGAAATGATCCGTGCCTTCCTTCCATCCATAGAGGATCGGCTCATACTGGCGCTGGTAATCGGAACGCCCCATCGTGAAAGTGTTCTTCGCCCACACGATGAAAGTGGACCAGTGCCCTCCCGCCTCGCGGAACACCCGCTGCAGCGTGTGGATCTCCGACGACGACATGCAGATGTAGATGGCGCCCTTGGTCACCGCCAAGCAGATTCGTGCAGGAGTCCCGCAGGAACTGCTCGAAGCCATCGCCCAGATTGTCGTTGGCGATCTTGCGATTCTTCTTGCGGAGTTTGTCCTTCATCGTCGCGCCGTAGTTCACGTTGTAAGGCGGATCGGTGAAGACCATGTCGGCGAGGCCACCGGCAAGCACTTTCTCCACGGCTTCCATCTGCGTGCTATCGCCGCAGAGCAGGCGGTGCTCACCCAGAATCCAAACATCGCCAGGGACGGTGACCGCAGTCTCCGGCGTCTCCGGGACCGCATCGTCGTCGGTGTTCCCGGCGTGAGCCTCTTCCGGCTCCTGGAGCAGCGCTTCAATTTCCTCATCGCTGAAGCCGACGATGTCCAGATTGAAGCCGTCCACCTGGAGCGACTCCAGTTCGACGCGCAACATCTCCTCGTCCCAACCGGCATTCATCGCCAGACGATTGTCTGCAATGACCAGCGCGCGGCGCTGCGTTTCGGAGAGGTGGTCGAGGACGATGACCGGGACTTCGGTCATCCCCAGTTTCCGGGCGGCAAGCAGGCGCGCGTGACCCGCGATGATCACTCCGTCCGCACCGACGAGGATTGGATTCGTCCACCCGAACTCGACGATGCTGGCGGCGACCTGCGCAACCTGCTCCTCCGTATGCGTCCTCGCATTGCGGATGTAGGGAATCAGGCGGTCGACTCGCCATCGCTCAACGAGAAGATCGCGCAAGACACGCTCGGGCGTCATGGAACTTTCCTGACTCGTGGTCGTATCTTGCGCGGTCTTCATGTGGATGGGGAGTTACGCGGTCTTGGCGAGGTGGGCGCCGAGAGCCGACGCCACGGCCTGCTGGTGAGTCGCCGGAGTCTGGCCGGCGGTGAAGGCGGCTTCGATGGCCTGGACAAGCGCCACTACCTCCTGCGTCAACTGAATGCCGGAGGGGGCCACGCTGAGAATCGTTTGAATGATTTGCAAAAAGTTCATCGTCTTATCCTTTCTGGTCCACACGAGAAGGCCCTTGGAGGCGGCCGCGGAGCCGAAGCGTCCGCAACCGCCCCCGGTAGGGATCTCCCGTATGGGGAGATCTACGCGGCCTTGGGCTGCGTCTGGGAAGGGGTGGAGGCACCACCCGAAGCGGTCACCACCACCGGCACGAGCGCCGCGATGGTCTGCGAGATGGCGGCGGCCAGAGCGCTCGCGATCACCGGCGTCAGCGACGTGAACAGGTTCGCGACGTTGGCGGTGACGGCCTCAGCACTCACCGCTTCGCCAGCTCCGGCTGCGGCAACGGCGCCCTTGGTGGTTTCGCTGGCCGCCGTGCCGGCGGGCGATACGGTCTGCTGGCCCTCGGTCGTGCCCACTTGGCCGGACAACACGATGCCGGCGTTGATGGCGTGATCGATCGTGGCGGCGTTCTGCGCGCGCCGGCTGGCGGTCTGCGCCAGATCCAGGGAGACCGCCTCCCAGGCGCGCTGCCGCGCCAAGGTTTCGCGGCGGTTGTCCAGCTCTTCGTCGAAGAGCAGCTTGATGTTTTCGGCGCCGCCCAACAAGCTCGGCTGGTGGGTGACGCACGGGGAGAGATTGGGATTGGTTTCGGCCATACGGGAAAAGTCCTTTCGGTTGGAGTTGCGGTTTGGGTCATGCAGCCGGGATCGCCGGGCCGCTCAAAGAAAAGAAGTCAGGATGCTTTCTTAGGTCCGTAGAACGGATTCGGGCCGCGATGTTTGATGGCCCGCGAGTCCTGCTGCTTCGGGTTCAAAGCCTGGTCGACGGGCACGCCGCGCGAACTCTGCGGCCGCAGCGAATGTTTCTCCCGTCTCCGCGAGCGTCGGCGTCTCACCAGTCAGGTTCATGATCCGGCGCAGGATCACATCGCAGTAGGCCGGGGCTGATCTCACAGCCATAGCCAGCGCGCTCCAACGCATGCCGCCGCGGCCATCGTGGTTCCGGACCCCATGAACGGATCGAACACCACATCGCCGGCATCGCTGAACGCCAACAGGAAGAACTCGACAAGCGGGCGCGGGAACGGAGCGGAGTGCGATCCCTGACCGGACTCCGTGCGGACCTCGATCACGTTGGAAGGCCGCGCGACGCCCGCGTGCCGCCCTTCGGAATCATCGGACAGGCTGCTCCGGCTGCGTTGCCACGCGCTCTGGTTCTTCCCGCCATCGGCGGCTGCGCCGCGCGGCCCCGTGCCCAGCAAGCCGCTGCCGGAAGTCGATTTCGGGTTGTTCGGGTTGTAGTCGAAGCAATCCTCCGACTCGTGCCCGACCGCCTTGGGCCGGAACTTGATCTGCTGCTGGCGGCAGAAATGGTAGATGGGCTCGAACGCGTTTTTGAATCGATTTCCCCAGCCGCCCGGCACGCCGTTATCGGTCTTGCGCCAGCAGAACTCATCGACGAAGCGCCAGCCCCACTGCCGCCGGTGCGCCAGCACCAGATCCATCACGTACAGATTCCGCTCGCCCTCATCGGCGTGCGCCTTGATGTTCAGGAAGTAGGATCCATCCGGCGCCAGCACCGATTCGACCCCGCTGGCCACCGCGCGGAACCACTCCACGTACTCTTCCGGCGGCACCGGCTTAAAGCCGCTCGCGGGATCATACTCGCGCTGCGTTGCGTACGGTGGCGAGGTGATCACCACGTTCGCCCGCGTGCCATCGAACAGTCGCGCCCGCGTTCCAGGGTCGCGGCAGTCCCCGCAAATCAGCCGGTGCTTCCCAATCAACCAGATGTCTCCGGCCCGCGTGACCGGCTCTGTCGGCGTCTCGGGGATCTCCTCTTCGGCCTCGCCAGCGGTCGACTCCGCAGTCTCAGGTTCGATCCCGGCCAGCAGCATCCGAGTTCGTCGTCGGTGAAGCCCAACAGCGCGAGATCGACTTCGGCAGCCTTCAGATCCGCCAGCTCGCGCCGGAGCGATCTCGTCATCCCATCCGGCTTGCTCGGCGATCTTGTTGTCCGCAGAGTATGTAGGCGCGCTTCTGCGTCTCGCTGAGGTGGTCCAGGACCACCACCGGGACGCACTCCAGCCCCAACTTTCGCGCCGCCAAGCAGCCGCCCATGGCCAGCGATGATGCCGGCGTTGGTGTCCACAAGGATCGGGTTGAGGAATCCGAACTCCGCGATGCTGGCCGCAATCTGCGCCACCTGCTCGGCGAGTGCGTCCGGGCATTCCTGGCGTAGGGCACGAGCTTCTCGACAGGCCACAGTTCGATGCGCCGCGCCATCGCTGGCGTGATGTGGACCTCAACCACGGATGCCATCCACCATCTGAATTCTGCGGCCGATCCACCGCATCACGTCGACCGCCATCGAATTGCCAATCGCCCGGTACCGCGGACCGTCTGCGGCCGGCTTACCGCGATATGGGATCAACGTGTAGTCGTCGGGCATCCCTTGCAGGCGCTCGCACTCGCGCGGGGTTAATCGCCTGACTGCCAGGGGCCCGCCGACCGCGAGCAACGGAGCGGCGTCGCCCCGGCCTGTCCCGCCGGATTGCGCTTTGAGCGGCGGCACAATTTCCGATGGACCGCCCCTGCCGTTGCGCGCCACGCGACTCTCGAAACACACCGCGACCTGGCCGCCCGCGTTTGCATGGCTGCGGTCGTGCGGCATCGCGCGGAGCGTCGGCGCGAGTGGACCTGCGTCGGCTCCGTGGTCCTTCGCGGAGAATGCCGTCGGTGCCAGGGGGCTTACGATGGCGGTACTTTCGTAGAGCGCACGCCCTGCGTCCCAAGCGTTTCCGCCGATTCCGATTCGTTCCAATAGCCACAACCGGACGCTACGAATGTTTCGCTCTGCCCGCTGCTTCCTCTCGCGGAGAAGTTCGTTGCAACCAGCGGGGTGCCGCGGCCCGTGCCATCTTCGCTGGCGTCAAAACCATCGCCTCGCAGTGAGTGGGCCACGAATGTTTCGCTCTCGCCATCCAGCCGCCCACAGCCTCCCTTTGCGTTCAGGCTCATGGAAACGAACGCTCCCGACCGGTCAAGGTCGTTGCACCAGCCACGCTCGCCAGTGCCGCCGCCAAGAGCTCCGGCAACGTCTTCCCGCGCTTTGCGGCGCGCCGGAGTATCCCGGCACAAGCCTTCGCGCTCAAGAAGTACCGCTGCGGCACGCCGCCAGTCTCCAAGATGTCCGACAACGAAGACGCGACGGCGTCGCTGGGGCACTCCGAGGAACTGAGCGTCCAGCACTCGCCAGGCGCAACCATACCCGAGTTCCGCCAGCGCCCCGACGATGGAGCCAAAGTCCCGCCCGCCGTTCGAGGACAGAACACCGGGGACGTTTTCCCAGACGATCCACCGAGGCCGCAGTCGGCCAGCAAGCCGGCAAAACTCGATGGCCAGGTTGCCACGCGCATCCTCCAGGCCGCCGCGTCTTCCGGCGAGGGAGAAGGACTGGCAGGGAGTTCCTCCGGCCAGAACGTCGATTGGACCGCAGAGGTCCTGGATCGTCGTGAAGTCGCCAAGGTTGGGAACGTCCGGATAGCGATGCGCCAGCAGCGCGGAGCAAAATTGTCGATCTCGGCAAACCATGCCGGCCGGAAGCCCAGCGGCTTCCATGCCACGGTCACGGCCTCAATGCCCGAACACACGCTGCCGTAAGTCAAGAGAATCCAAGCTGACTGCTGGCCAAGTGGCTCCAGGGAGGGGTGACAACCTGAAGTGACAACCTGCGTAAACCCCTGTAACTAGGCAAACTGCGCAACATTTCAAGCCGCGGCCGCCGCTGCCCAGTCAGGTCCCTGAATTGCTACGGGCTACCTCGACATGCCGTTTACGAATGCGCGCCGCGATCGTCAGCGCCGTCTGCTGCGCCACCGTCGCCCCAACGCTTCGGCATCGCTCGGCTTCGTCCTCGGCAATCTCCAGGCATACTGCCTTTGCCGCCCCGATCGCCTGGTCGCGCGTCTCGGTGAGTGCCTCCCGCAGGATTTCGGCCAGGCTCTCGGCGTGGTCCTTGGCAGGTAGGTCGAGCGTCCTGCAAGCGCGTTCCGCCAGCATCTCGGCTGTGATCACGCTCGGCATGGCTTGGGCTCCTTTAACGGGACGGCTGGTCGGCGGTGTTCGGCCCCCGGTGTCCACCGAAACACATCGACGCCAGTTCCCGAAGTTCGCGGCGGAACGGCCAACCGCTGCCGGTTGGCCTGAGCCCGCGCTCGATTGCGACATGCCTACCGCCCTTGCCGTTCTTGTGTACCCTCATGGGTTCACCCATTTCGGCGGCGGGTACTTTGGCGACGCGGCGACTTCAAAACTTTTGAAGTCATGGGCATCAGCACCCCTCAGTCGCCAGGAAAGTATGTCTGCTGGCACCCTTGCGCCGGCCAATTCCCAGGGCAACACCGGGCATGATCATGGGCAGGTTCGCCAGCTCAGCAAGTTGAGCCATGCCAGTGTTCGCCGCCCGGTCATACGACCAGCGCGTGTGGTCCACGGACTTCTGCGCAGAAGCATTCCGGTGGTCCGACTGGATGAATCGGATTGAGACTCCGGCCTGCACCCACTCCGCGCGCCCCTGGGCTACAAAGCGTTTGGCGCGATTCTTGGATGTGAAGCCACACCCGGACACCGGGTTTTCGATTCGGGTATTTTTGCGCATGGCTCTCGTGTAATGCCCAGGTGGGATTGCGGGTATGCCCGCAGGGAGTTACAGCACGGGAAGGGATCTTTCGGGGAGTGCGCTTGGCGCTGGTCGTCCGAACCGACGCTTCATCTACTAATACCCGTAGGGCGCGATGGATTTTCGCTTTTCTGAGCGGCGCCGTCAGTTTTCTTCACCCAAGGCTGATCCACATCGGGGTTATAGAATCGATGGCGCACTTCCGCTGGCAGTGGGTGAATGATCTCGATGGACTGCAGCGTGATTTCACCGATCCGGTCGCCGGGCTTCAGAAAGCAGACAAGCCCGCGCTGCGCGTCGAAGATCCGGGTGCTGCCAGCGGCATAGAGTCTTTGACGCTTCCAGCCAAGCGATATTGCCTGCTCGCTGATCGAATCGACCAAAACCATTGCCTCGGGCGAGATGGTGTCGGCGGCGGACTTCCGCACGCCCGGCACAAGAACACGCGTCCCTTCATCCTCGGCCACGGGCGGCTTATAGTCGCCGACACGAACGGTTCGCACCGCCGCCAGCAGTTCATCCTCGCCGAAGTGCCCAATGGCCCACTCGTGCACGGCATTGAACCGCACGCGCAGGTCTTCAAACGCCGCCGCGTCGAGTTGTCCGGCGGTCGCAGCCTTTTTGGCCAGCACCATTCGCGACCGCAACCAGGCGTAATACTCGGAATCGAGCCGCCGGTACACCGTGTTGTTGATCTGGAAGTCGCGGGCGAACCGATCCGGCTCGCCGGTGAACCAGACATGGAGGGAAGTCGCCACGAACAGACTCCCCGACGCGGCCGAGGGGGATATGGCGCACTCCTCCGGCACTGCGACGCTCATACGTCATCTCCTATTTTGAATTTGAAAGTCCGGTGTCGTGCTTCGAGGCAAACCCGGTCATGGGGGCTAGGGCGCCCGTCGTCATCCGGCACCGTGGCCAGATCAATCGCGCCCGGACCGTCGGTCTGGGAACCTGGTGGGGAACCTCTGGGGAACGTCAGGGGAACGTTGCCGTCAAACGTTCCCCTAACAGAAGCGCTGTCTTTTGTTTCGGTTGCAGACTTCAGGGGAACGTGGGGAACGTGGGGAACGTTTTCCGGGCTCTCGTCATTCGCGTGGCGCACGCTCTCGTGGGTACGAGTGTATGTGTGTGAGAGAGAATTCTCTTCGCGCGAAGAAGGAATAAGGTTCCCCAGGTTCCCCACGTTCCCCAAATCTTCGCAAGTGATTGGATCTATTGGGCCGAGCGAAGGGGAACGTTTGTCGGCAACGTTCCCCTCCACGTCTCCAACGTTCCCCTCCAGAAAGTCGAGGAGATCCGGGCCACGAGGCGACGCCCCGTTTGGCGGGTTGCCGCCATTCATCGGGGCAAGTGTGTAGAGGACGCCGTGTTTCCGTTCGCCCTGACTGGTCCGCTTTATCGTGAGCCCGTTGAATACCCGGTCCCGTTTCGTCCCGAGGGCTTTGCCCAGCCGCGTTTGCTGCGACCGCGCCGAACCGTCACCACGTACGGTGAGCATCAAGTCGCGCTCTTCGCAAAACTGAGTCAACTCGCTGACCTTCTTCGGTTCATCGTGGTATGCCTCCCACCAGGTCGCGGTAAACTCGCGCCACATCTGGCCGTCGCTGTCCGATGCCTCGTATAGCTCGTTGAGGTTGCCGAGGAAGCCGGGAATACCCGCAACCTCCAGCACGCCGCCCATGACTTCCGACCATTTCTCGAACGATCCCAGGCGTGTTTTGTGTAAGGGTTGTCCGGCGGCAATCCAGGCTTGGATCAGGGTGAGGCCGGCATGGACGAGCGCCGAACGATTCTCCTGTGCCCATTCGGTAATCAGCGGGTGCCTGAATCCGCCGCGCAGCCACGGCATGTCGATTCGCGGATCGATGCGCAGCCGGATGCAACGCCGACTCAGTTCAGCCGAAAGCCGCGGATTATTCCCGGTCATCAGCCACAGAGCATTGTTGCGAAGGTGCAACATCTCGGATTCGCCCAGGAGGCGGTCTGTCCAATACGGCACGGTCACCACCGAGGCCAGCGCGGACGACTCCAGCGCCCGCCTTTCGCAGAGGTTATCGAGAAGAATGATCGGGCGACCCGTGACCAACTCCGCAGTGATCATCTTCCGGACTTCGTCTTCGTTCTCCGGCACGGTCCGACCCTCGGCCGCCGAACCCGTCGAAACGATGCTGATCAAGCTGGCCAGCAGGCCCTTTCCGGAGCCCTGAGTGGGAGCTTCGATCAGGTGAATCGGAGCGAGGCCGGCGATCATGCGCCGCAAAAATGGGCGTAGGATTGCGGCAATGGCATGGGCGCGGTCCGAGTCCCTCACGAAAGGGAAATCCACGAGCAGTTCATCCACCAGCAGCGCCTTGGCGCAGTTGACCTGTTCGCGTGACGGATTCGGTGGAACCTCCGGGGTTATCAGCGAATCGTCGCGGAACATCCAAAGCGCGTCCATGCGGTGGTAACCGGGGGCAGTGATCAACGTGGCGTCTTTCCCGAAAGTCGGGGTGCGCACCACGGAGTCGAGCGGCGGGAGCCCCGGATCCGGGTTCACCAGCATGTCGCGGGCGGTGTCTCTCGAGGGCGGCGCGGCGGTGACTGCCTCCTCCGTCACGTTTTGCCAGTTGGCGCTCCGAGCCAGGATTCCGTACATTGCCGTGTCGCCGAGCGCCTCGATTCTCGTGTGAACTTCCGTTCCGGCGATGCGCACAAGTGCGCCCCCGTTTTGGAAGAGGAATGGCTGCTCCGTTCCGTCCTGTGCCTTGGCGTCATTGATGGTATGGATGGCGATCCACGCATCGGCAATGATGTCCCGCAACTGGCGGTTGTTGACCTGGATGCTGCGCAGTTGCGTAGACTCCGGCTCTGCGGCGGCGGGGTCTCGGAAGCCGCCGTTGCTAGATGCGCTGGGCTTCTTTTTTGGGCGGGCGATCTCCACCACCTTCAACTGCTTCCGCAAAGTGGCGACCGGCATTCGGACCTTGCCGCACCGCGTCTGGATTAACCTGAGGTGCCAGTCCTGCTGAATGGGATCGAGCCGTCCGACCTCCGACAGGATCGGATTGAGCAACCGGCTGAGGTCACCGTCAGGCACCTCAGTGCTGAGCTTCGAGATCGCCAGTTCGAGCGGAGTATGCGCGGCCGCGAGGATGACTTCGAAATCGGCCGCCATCTTGCCGGATGCGAAGAACTCGTTGACATCGATCTTCGCGTCGGCCATCAACGCGTCGGCCTCGGCGCTGCCGCCAGGCAGACTGGCGAGGGTCTCGCGCGCAACCTGCTGCTTTTCGCCAAGAGGCACGACGGCCACCCGTGTGGCGATTCCGTGCTGGGCCAGGATGCGCGCCGTTTTCAGCGCGCCCTGCATGCCCGCCTCGGAGATCTCGTTGTCCTGGCAGATATAGACGGTCTTCACGCCGGCGAGTTTCGGCAGCAACCGTTCCCAGTCGGCCTCGCGGATCTGCACCGTTACCGGCGACACCACCGGGAATCCGTGCTCCATCAGGGAGATGCAATCCGTGACGCCTTCAGTGATGATGACCCGCTCGGGCCGCGCGAGCAGCACATCCTCGTTGTAGAGGACGTCGTTCCGGATGCACGTCGAGACATGGCTGTTGTTTCGGTCGTTGTGGATCGCCAAGCTTTTTGTACTTCGACTTCTCCCATTCGTGATCCGGTGTCCAAGGCGTGCTCCGT
Organism: Bryobacterales bacterium; assembly: GCA_963803725.1. GTDB lineage: Bacteria > Acidobacteriota > Terriglobia > Bryobacterales > Bryobacteraceae > JOPF133. The sequence goes on from CAWDOH010000056.1 coordinate 58,806, forward strand.
CCGATCATGAAGACGACGTGCCCGCGGCTCCAATATGGGAAGACGATCCGGCCATCGAAGAACGGAACCAGCCCGTCCTGCGCGGTGGGCTTGAAGACGGAGGTGGCCGCCAGTTCGCGCATGGTGAAGGCGCCAGGCCCGTCCATCAACGTGCGCACCACGCTGGGCCCGCCATTTTCCGAGTACCCGATCTGGAGCCGGCTGACCGTCTCCTCGCTGATTCCGTATTTCCCCTGAAACCAGGCGAGGACTTCCGGATTTCCGATCAGGCCCTGGTGATACACGTTTGCAACGGCGGTCAGCGCCTCACGAACGCGAAGCGTGAGCTGGTGAGCTTCCTCGGCCTGTCCCGAACTGCCGGAAGCGAGCGTCGACAAAGGTGGCAGCCGAACGCGGGCCGCCAGGAAGTCGCGCGCCTGCCGGTGGCAGTCCGGCATTGAGCCAGACTGCCCGCGAGTGACTACGCCGAACCGGACGAACTCAACGAGTTGCAGCACATCACCGCCGGTGCCGCAGGCGTGGCAATACCAGCCCTGCTTGTCGAGCCAAACGTGAAGCGAACGGTGCGACTGGCTCCGGTGGTTCGGGCAGTCGCAGAACAGGGTCTGCCGCGATTCCTGTGTGATGCGGTCGCCGAGGAGTTCGCGCGCGATCTCGCCGATATCCACCTCGGTCACCTGCCGGTAGTAAGTGTGGACATCTACCGGAGGCGCATTCACTGACGTGTCTCCGGGTGGAGCAGGAAGGAGAGAAAGGTATTTCGACGATCCACCTGGCGTTTGGCGGCACAGTTGTCGATGCCCCAGCGGTCGCCCACGATGATCACGCTCTCCTTCGCCCGCGTCACAGCGGTGTACAGCAGATTGCGGTGGTGCATGAAGGAATGCGACTTGTGGGCGATCACGACCGCGCAGGGAAATTCCGATCCCTGCACTTTGTGGATCGACGTCGCGTAGGCCAACTGGATATTGCCGAGCGCATCACTGCCGCTCTTGATTTCTACTGGCCTGCCATCGAAATCGATGGAAAGGCCACCGTCCGGCACTGCGTCAGCTACGACGCCCATCGCGCCGTTCATGACGCCCAATTCGTAGTCGTTCTTCGTCTGGATCACCTTGTCGCCCGGATAAGGCCGCGCGCGGTGGCCAGCCTCGACGGTAGGCACATCCACCCCGAACAGCTTATGCTGCAAAAGGCGTTGCAACTCGATATTCAACTCGACTGTGCCGAGCGGGCCTTTGTGCGTCGGCGTGAGCACCTGAACTTCACGAATCAGGTCGTAACCGAGCCGCTCCTGCAGCACCTCCTCGAAGAGGAGCAGCAGCATCCGGCGCACATCCTCGCGGTCCGTGAATTTGTCGATGACGTACCAGGGTCGACGCGCGCCGACGAACGAATCCGACGTGGGCCGCACCTCGCCGGTGAGGATGGCTGTGGAGTTCTCCTTGAGAACGCCGGCTTGGCGGATGATCCGTGTCAGCACCGTGGTCGGAATCGCCATGGACCGCACAAGGTCCCGCAGGAGGTTACCCGGGCCCACCGGTGGCAACTGGTTATGATCGCCAACGAGAACCACGGCGGTGCGCGTGCGATCCACCGCCTGGAATAGCCGCCACGCAAGTGGGACGTCCATCATCGACACTTCGTCCACGACGAGAATGTCCGTATCGATTGGGTTCAGCGCGTCCCGCGAATACGTGTGGCCGTTGAAGCCCAACAGACGATGAATCGTGCTCGCTTCATGGCCGACGACTTCCTCGAGGCGCTTGGCGGCCTTGCCGGTGGGCGCGGCCAACACGACCTTCAATTCCAGTCGCTCGGCGATGCTGGCAATGGTCGATACTGCATAAGTCTTGCCGCTTCCGGCGCCGCCGGTCATCAGCGAGATGGAGAAGTTGAGCGCGTTCCTGACTGCATCGCGCTGCTCGGGATTCAATTCGCCGCCCTCAGCATCGAGAAGGTGTTCTACCTCAGTGACAGCGTGCGGGCTGCGCCCACCGGCGGTTCTCAGTACTTCGGCGAGTTCCGTCTCCATCCGGTGAATCTCCGGATCGGCAACTACAAACCGCTCGAACGGCTGCGACACAAGCAACCCCTCGGCAATCAATGCTTCGAGATGCCCCTCGATCACCTCGCGGCTGTCGAGAGTGTCCATCACCAGCAGCGTGTTGGCGCGGTCAAGCAGATCTTCGAATTCCACCCAGCAGTCACCATCATCGAGCGCGTCCAACACGCTGTAGTGAAGCCCAGCGCGAATCCGCGACGGCAGATCCTTCGGCGTTCCCATTTTGCGGGCGATCTTGTCGACCCGTTTGAAGCCATAGCCGGTGATTTCCCGCATCAACACATACGGATCGTTCTCAAGGATCGGCACAACCTGGCTGCCGAACTTGCCGACCAGCGTGGTGACCTGGTGATGGGTCAGCCCGAAAGCGGGACAGGTAGGTCATGGCGGCGTTGAAGTCGCTGTTGGCAATCCAGATCCGCTGGAGATCCAGGATCACTTCCACCGGCGCCTTCGCGACTGCGGCGACGCTCTCGGGCTGGCCGCGAATCGCCGCATCGAAGCGCGCGCCGAAGTGGTCGGCGATCAGCCGGGCTTTTGCCGGGCCGATCCCTTTCACGTCCGGGTGATTCGCCAGGAAGTTCGCCAGCCCATCCGCATCCATCTCCTGATCGAAGCCCATGCAGTCGGCCGCGAATTGCCGGCCGTACTTCGAATGGTTTGTCCACTGGCCTTCCAACCGGACCGCATCATTCTCCCTGGCAAACACCTTGCCGGCAAAAGTGATGAGATGACCGTCGGAGGTGCGGAGGCGCCCGGCGCTGAACGCCGGGCCCGAGTAGAAAACTACTTCCACAATGCCGCGGAGAGAACATCTGACTTCCTGGGTTGCCGCCTTCGTCATGCATTCCACCTCGCGTGAGCGCCGAGCAGATAGGCCTGCACAAACTGACAGGCCGCCTGACGGCTGGAACAGAAAAACACCGGGATGCGGTAGTCGAGTGTGATGGAGAGCGCGCTGCCGATTACGGCGTTCGGATGGGCGCCACCCCGGTAGCGCCCTTGCAGAACCTCCAGCAAACCTGCCTCGACCACCACGCAAGCCGCGCGGTATCCGACCAGTTTGCGAAGCTCGCGCCGGAAGCGGGCCCGCTGGTGAATCACCGTGGAGATGAAATCGTCGAGCGTCTTCCGTTCCACGGCAACCACACCCTCTATGCCTGCCACTGAGTAATCCCCGGCTGGCAGTGCGCGGCGTTCCACCACCACCAGCCGGGAATCGAACGAATAAGGCTCCTGCTCCCTTGTGTCGGCGATGAGCGTGACCAGCGCCGGGCTAGAACGGGACAAGCGCGTCCCCCGCCTCCTGCCGGAACTTGCCCGGTGTCCGGTCATTTACGATGCGGCTGTTGAAATAGATGTTCTCGTTGTCGCCCTTGGTCTTCTTGGTGACCTCGAGCTTCACGTCGAGCAGCTTGCCCAGATTCCTGGGCAGGTCCGACAGCTTCTCCAGGTCCAGGCCGCAGATGTGCAGGTCGGTCTTCACGAATTTCAACGTGTTTGGGGTGAAGACGCTGTTGCGCCACATGAGGCGGTTGACGTGGCGCGGCGCGAGGACACGGAGCGTCCACTTCAGCATCGGGTTGCCCGTGGTGTGTGCCTCGGTGATCTCCACCTTTTCCACAACGACCTGATACTTCCCATCGGGAACGCTGTCCATGTCCGAGCGCTCCGCCGGAGTCTCACTCCGGAAGTCGTCGTCAAACTGAGTCAGATCGATCGATTTGTTAGCCATGTGTTGTTCTCCTGGTGTTGTTGAATTACTGCTTTGCCGCTGCCTGGGCCGGACGGCTGGGCTCCACAGCATTGGCCGTTGGCGACGCTACCGTTGCCGCGTTGTAGGACTCTTTGAACTTGCCGAAGTCGAGATCCAGCGTCTCGGGAAGCCGCCCCGTGCGGTCGCCGGCCTCGTAGTAAAGGCTCGGCTTGGTGCGGATCACCCGTCGCATGCTCTGCTCGCCGTTGTCGCCAGTGACGACTTCGAGGTCGCAGAACAGCACCATGTCGGCCATCCCGAGCACGATCTTGCGGGCCTTGTCCGGTAGCGTCGGCACCACCCGCATGTACTTGCCGGTCCGTGAATCCACCTCTATCTCCTTGGCGTGCGAGATGAGGAACAGCCCGTAGGGCAGGAACGCGAGCTTTGTGAGGACGCGCTGGAACTCGTTGTTGACCAGCGCATAGCCCTTGCCGTAGCCAAGATCGGATTCGTGCTCGACCTTGAACTTCGCCAGGATGAATTCGGTGCAGAACTTATAGGCGTTGTCGATCGTGTCCAGAATCACCGTCTTGAACGGATGATTGCCTTCGCCTATCTCCGCGCATGCTTTACGTAGTTCCTCCCAGGACTGAATGGGTACCTGATAAACATCCAGGGCGTTGAGCCCGGGCTCGGTGGCCAGGAAGAGCGCACCATCGGCTTGCGAGCAGAGGGTCGTCTTCCCAATCTTCGTCTGTCCGTAAGCGAGCACGGTAAGGTCAGCCAGGTCGGGCTTGGGTCGAGTTTTCGTAGTCGGCAGTAACGGCATGGTTGCGTATTCTCCTTTTAGAAATCGTTGTCGGTGGGATCGTTGGGCAGTACCCGCAGTTCTTCGTTGGGCGCCACCCGTTGGTAGAAGTTCTCGATGACGTTGGGATTGCCGTTCGAGCGGCACAGCGCGAAGTACGCGCACGGCCTGTGAAAGTTGAAGCAAAAGCCGGTGTTCTGATAGAAGACGCCGCGGCGGCGGGCGTCGAGGTATGCCTGGGTCAGTTCCCAGAGTTCGCTGCGGAGAATGTCGAAGCGGTCACGCGAGAGGTAGAGCATCTCCCGGTGGAGCATGGCCGGATCGGTGTACTTCTCCGCCAGGCGCTGCTGGAACTCCTTATCCGTCTCCGGCAGCTTCCGCTTGGCGGTCGACTTGCCCGTCTTCGACTTCGCCAACAGTTCTGCGCGGCGGGCCTGGTACTCTTCCTCCGTTTCGCCCTTGCTCTGCTGGAGCTTCGCTTTGACGAGGATGTTGTAGAGGATGCCGGTGATGGTGATGCCCATCGCCTGCTCCACGTAGTAGGCGTAGATGGTGATCTGGAAGTCCGTCCACAGCCGCTCCAGATAATCGGCGTCGAGTTGCGCGGCGGTCTTGTGTTCCAGGAGGAAGTAGTCGTCGCCGATGCGCACGATGCCGTCGACCTTGCCGGCGAGGACAAAGCTGCGGGATGCCGCGCCGGTGGCCGGATTGACGATCGGACCCTGGAACGTCTTCTCCAGCGCTACAACTTCGAACTCTTCCACCGCATACCGCGCCGTGTAGGCCTTCATCAAAGCGCTGGCGTTGTGCCAGTCGCGGCGCTGGCCATCGTCATAAAGCCGGTCAGGGCAGAGAGCGCCGATGAGGTCCAGTACCCGCTCGAGGTCGCGGCACTGGTGCCACAGCTCGAGGCACTGGTGTACGAGGGAGCCGAAGTGGAGGTTCCCATCGCGCTCCAGACCTACCAGCTGCTGGATGTAGCGCCAGTCGACCGCCTTGCGGCAGTTCCGGAACAGGCTCCACATCGAATAGGTAGAGATCATAAGCGGTGGGTTCATTGGGCGCCTCGCGTCGCAGCCCTCCGATTCGGCCTCAGTCCCGCCGCCACGAAGGCAGCACGAATCCGGGCGATCTTCCGGTTAAGTTCGGTCGATGAAAGACCGGTCGCTTGGCGCACTGCGTAGACGGGCTTTTCAGCGAGGTGCTGGGCAACGGACTGCAGCTCTTCCGGCAGTCCATCGAGTACATGCCGTATGTCGAGGCTGAGTTCCAGGGGCGGGCAGAGGTCGTCAGCAACCACAAACTGCGCGTCACATCGGGAGGCGCTCACAGTAGAGTCGGCGTCGGCGTCCGCATCCTCTGCAAGGCACTGCAACTCTGGGCGGCGGGCCTGTTTCGATGCCAGGACGCAGGCGTGATTTCGCACCACGCCCCGCACGAAGCCTTTCCAGTTACCGCGCGATGCGTCAAACCTGGACATGCGCCGCAGGCAATCGAGGGCTAGATCCTGCCGCAGATCATCCCAATCATCTGCGGCAAATCCAAAGCTGGTTTGGAGGAGGCTGGCCCGAAGCGCGGTCTGTTTGAGCAGATAAGGAATGAAGTCGGTTTGAGGCGTGACCGTCGGCATCATCGCCGCACCTCCTGGATGGGGCGCTCGATCACCGCGCGGCGCGGAACGCCGTAGCGGACATCGATCCGCTCGATGGAGGCGTTGCCCAACTCATCCAACTGCTCCATGAGCCGGGTGACTTCGCCCCGCAGTTCGAAGTCCGCCAGATTCGTTTCCTGTCGTGGCTCGCTCTCGGAATCGAGCTTCACCTCGACCAGTACAGTCGGGGCGGGGCTGAACACCGGTTCGCCGCCGCGGACTTCGAGACCATCGACGTGTCCGAAATTGACCGATTGCAGAAGCCGCACCAGCACCTGCCGGGGGGCGGAAAGTTGAGAGAAACGCGCGGCGTGCTTCATGGCAGGCGTCACTCCCCCATCCCCGCGCGATTGCGCGCCAGAAACTCGTCTACGGCGGGGTGGACTCGTGGCGGCTTCGGCCCGCTGGGCTCTTCCTCATTGCGAGGCGCCAGCCCTTTCAGGTCGCGGAGAAGCCGGACCCGAATCCGGTCCAGACGCTTCATCACACTCCAGACCAGGTCTTCGTCGAGTTGGTGGAGTGCGGCCGCACCGCCCACGACCACGACGATGTCGTCCAAGGCGGTGCGCACCAGGGTTTCCGTCGGCGTGCCCGCCGTTCGTGGGTTGATCGGCGATTTGGCGACCGGAGCGGCTGAGGTGTTGCTCATTTGTTCCTCCGGGATTGGTTAGGGTGACATGTCACCCTGGAACCTCGGAAGAACTCGATCAGGTTGTTAAGTTACTAAAACGATGGGAAATAGAGATCGAAAATTGTTCACGCGCCGGCGCTCAGCCACGGTGACATGTCACTTTGGTGGCGCCAGCGCGCTCGAGCAGGAGAAACTCGCCAGCCAGGTTCCCGTCGAGTCGCTGAAGCTCAGCGGATCCTGGCCGAGGCCGGTCCATTCCCGGAGGCGTTGCGCAAGAGAAAGGATCGCCATGTCATCTCCGACACGCCGGATCCTGCCGCCGGACCGGAGCAGATCCACCAATGCGCTGCCGTCGGCTGGCATTTTGCCCGACGATGGGCGCGGCACAATGTCATCGATCAAGTAGGTCCTGATGGCTTCCCTTGTCGTTTCCGCCACCTCTGCGCGCACGATATCATCGTGGTCGATGGCGAGGCCACGCTGGCGCTGCTTCTCGCCTGTCGACACCAGCAATCGTCCATCCGCTCGCTCGTGGAAACTGAAATCGATCCAGGTTGTGCCAGCGGGCGTGGGATAACCATCGTCATCCACCAGCCGTATTTCGAAGGCGCAGGTATATGTGTCGGCTTTCTTCTGGTTCGGAACCGGATCGCCGTCGATATCAATCAGGCTCTGCACCAGTGCCCGCAAGCGACGCACTCGCGTCTTTGGCGGTGTGTCGCCCTTTGGGTTTCTGCCGATGCTCTCGGACGACAGTGTTCCGCGCGCCGCGGCGAACAGCTTCAGCAGTTGGATCGGCTGGGACTGTTCGTCCACGCCGATTTCCGCAAATTCCTTCTCATGAACCTTGCCGCAGACCGTCACCTGTAGCAGGCCGTCGAAAACGATGATCGAAACGTCTCGCCAGGTCGCTCCGGCAGGGACAGGAATGGTCGGCGAGGACTTTCGGGTGGATGGCGATTCCTCGGCCAACCGCTCCTCCACGTAGTCCAAATCAATCACCACGCGCCCACCTTCGACGCGGGATACCGAGGCAAGATCGAGCAGATGCTGGGCAGAGGGGAGGCCTTCCGGATTCCCATCAGCGCCAATCGTATGCAGCAGGGCGGAGCCGGTGCCGATCGATGCGAGAATTGCCGCCGACATCTCCGCGACGGGCAAACCGGCGCCGACACCGAAGAAGATGTCTCTGTACCGTCCGCCCAGGCGCCGCCGTCCAATACGCCAAAGGCGCTCGTGCAACAGCATCTCAATCGGCGAGGAGAGATCGAGGGAGCCCGCCACGAGGCCAGCCACGCGACCAGCGTCAATCCGCCACTGCCACAACCGGTCGAGTTCGATGTCAATGACGCCCTCGGTCTCACAGCCGAAACAAGCCTTGACTCCGGGCGTCACCCAATAAATCTCGGCCCAATGCCCGTCGCCGCATTGATCGCAGATGATGGATGCCGCCAACTCCGTTTCGCGCAGCAGCCCGAGTCCGAGAACCTCTTGCCACTGGTTCTTATCCCATCGGCGCACTTCGTCAGCGCAGATCGCGACTTCGCGAACCGCCAGCCGGTCAAGCAGCCGCTGCCACACGGCTCGCATTTTTCTCGATTCCCCAGACCGGCAAATAGCTCCGCAGGACCTGTTCCTCGGGTGAGTCTTCGAGGTCGCAGAAAGACGGGGTGGAGACCCTGAAGCTGATGTTCCGCTCTTTTTCGCCTGGAGGCTGCATAAAGGCCTGCAACACCCCGCTGGTCACTGTGGCCGTCGCCAGCTTCGCCTGCTGGTCGCGGAACTTATCGGCGATCACCCCGTGGACTGATCCTTCCTTCCGGCGCGCGTCAATCGAAACCTCAATTACCGCGGGCTCATTGCCGTGAAACCTCAGCCTCAGCGATTGAATCCGGACGAGCCCAATGCAGTCGGCTGCATTCGTCGGGAAAGTCAGGTTGGGGTCCTTCAACACCTCCAGGTCGAAGCAGTCGAGTTCGGGGAGTTTCAGATCTCGGTCGACCCCGAGCACGGCGCGGGCGAAGATGTGGGCCAGCCGACTTCGGATCTTGGCGCCACCTTGAGCGTGTGTCTCGAGCGATCCGTCGGCCGAGTGGTAAGCGAAGAGGATCCTGAAAGCCGGATTCCAGCTCGTCCGTTCGAAATGTCCCTCCAGATCGTAGCCTTCCCGCTCATCCGAGTAATCGGCTGGATAGGCGAAGAAGCACTCGACACCACCCTCCCGCTGCACATGTTCCACCACGCAATGTTCCCCACGGAACTGTTCGGGCTGAAACATCTCGATGATCTGCCGGCTGAGTTCCGACTTGATAGCGTTCGTCACCTCAAGTTGCCGCGCCGGAAGGCCTTGGCGCGACTCCCACATCCTCTTCGGAAGCGATTCGATGCGGGCCAGCGTCCTTGCCCCGTCAATAGTGTCCGGATGCTCCATGCACATCCAAAAGGCGCGATCGTATGCATTGTTCATCGCCGCCAGCTTCCCGGCTACATCACAACCCTTGTCCCGACTCGCCTCGATGAGAACCTGCGTCCCCATGGAACTCGCCAGCGATTCGGCCCGGCGGAAGATCTGGAAGGCATCGCCGCGCTCTGTAGGTGTCATTGCATGGAAGCGTTGCAGGAAGCGTTGCAGGATGGGCTCGATCTTCCTGGCGCTGGCGACCGCCCAATCGAAGTCCTTGAACGCAAGGGGGCCGGTGAAGAACCGCTGGAGCAGCGGATTCGAAACGCGGCGGAAGAATGAAGGTAAGTCGAAGAATGCGGGCACGCGTAGCCTCCTAAAGAGTCACGGGGGCTCCGTTGCATGGTCGCGTTTCATCGGCCACGTGCTTCACTCCCGACGCGAGACGGCTCGGGAGGGGCTGAGAGCCTATGCTTTGGATACAATCGCAGAGAACTTCCTCAGAATAGCACGGCGAATAAATCGCGAAACCATGCACAAACCAAAGGCCTGATTCCGTTCGGAAATCTCTTCTGGACCGCAGACTGCCTGTGGAATACTGTGGAAATTCAGATTCACTCAAAGTGGTTTTGTTTCTTGAGGTTCAGCCAGACTGCCCTCTGCTCCGCCCAGCCCAACTTTTCAGCCACCCGCCGCGCCCCGACTTCACTGACCGGGAATCGCCCCGTCCTGTTCGGCGGAAACTCCAGGATCTCCTGCTGGATGTCCGGCGCGAGCCAGATCAGTTCCATGATCTGGCTCATCCGTTCCCGCGTGACGCAGCCAAGCCGGGCCAGGTCCGAGTAGTCGCGCGCCTCACCCCGTTGGATCATGTCCTGGAAATGTATCGCCAGAGCCAGCACCTGGGTGACTCTCGGGAGACGGCCCCTGTGGGAGGATGGTGCGTCCGCCGAGTTGCCGCTCTCTGGCCTCTTGCTCGCGTGGAGACGGAATTGGATTTCCGCTGCGCTGTTAATCATTCTTGTGTCCCCCGGAATCGATCGGCCGCCCAGTCGCACAGATTGCGCGCACCGCCGGATCGGAACCCAACCGTCACCGATCCGGTTTTGCCGTCATAGCGGACTTGGTCGACCAGAGTTCGGATGAATCGCTCCTTTTCCCACGTAGACAATCGCTCCCACAATGGATCGAAATCCTGAAGCGCCGCCTCCACGTCCTTGGGATCGGCGGCTTCGGCCTCGATGCGGGCCGTCTGGCTGAGAAGTTCCTGCATGCGGTTGTTGAGGTACGTCGTGCGATCCTGTAGCTCGGCCAGGCGATCCGTCGCGGACGACGTGGTGCCAGCCGTACGGGCTACAACGCTCATCTCCTGCGCGATGGTCTTCAGCTCCAACTCGGTCTCCGCCACCTTCCGCTGGATCGCCGAAGCATCTCGCTGGCGGCGTTCTTCGATCTCTCGCAGCACCGAACGCAGCACAGTCGGGTTGCGGCCGATGCCTCGAAGTTGATCCAGCACAGCGTCCTCCAAGGCGGGTGCCGAGACCGATCGTGTCTGACACTGCGCCCATCCTCGCAGGTGAGCCTTCACGCACACGTAGTAGCGGTACAGTTTGGTCTTCTTGTTGACGTAGGTGTGGATCATTCCGGCGTCGCAACTGGCGCAACGCACCAGGCCTTTCAGCAATGCGCCGTGCTTGTTGCCGATGTTGCGGCCGCCACGGTGACCATTGCGGCCCAAGGTACTCTGGACCCGGTTCCAGATGTCGTCGTCGGTAATGCGCTCGTGTTCTCCCTCGTAGACCTTGCCACCGTACTCGACTTTGCCGGTGTAGATTATGTTCGTCAGCATGTTGTAGAGACTGTTCTTGGCAATCGGTTTCCCGCCCGCCTGCCGGCCTTCGCGTGTCGTCCAGGCCTTCATGCGCCATCCGCGCCGGTCCAGTTCTTCTACCACCTGGATCAACGAGCCGAACTCAAGGTAGAGCCCGAAGATCTCGCGCACCCGCTGTGCCTCTACCTCATTCACCAACAGAGAGCCGCCTTGCGGCGCGACGTCATAACCGAGCACCGGATTGCCGCCGACCCATTTTCCTTTGCGCCGCGCGGCGCTCATCTTGTCGTGCGTTCTTTCCGAGATCATCTCGCGTTCGAACTGCGCGAAGGACAGCAGGATGTGCAGCGTCAATCGGCCCAGCGAGTTGGTGGTGTTGAACTGTTGCGTCACCGACACAAACGTCACGCCCTGTTTGTCGAGGACCTCGATGATCCTGGAGAAATCAAGCAGTGAGCGTGTCAGCCGGTCGACCTTGTAGACCACCACGCAGTTCACCACGCCGGATTCGACGTCGGCCAGCAGTCGCTTCAGCGCGGGCCGGTCCATGTTGGCGCCGGTGTAGCCGCCGTCGTCGTATTTCTGCTGCAGCGGCAACCACCCCTCATGCCGCTGGCTGTTGATGAATGCCTCGGAAGCCTCCCGCTGCGCGTCGAGCGTGTTGAAGAACTGCTCCAGTCCTTCGTCCGTCGACTTCCGGGTGTAGATTGCGCACCGCACGACCGTGGGCATAGCAGGGCCATTGCCGTTTTCCTTCTTCCGCCGGTCAGCGACCATGTTTGCTCTCCTTGCCGAGCCCGAAGAAGGCGAAGCCATTCCACCGGGTGCCGGTGATCTCGCCGGCGATGGTGCTGAGCGAGGTGTAGTGCCGATCCTCGTATTCGAAGCCATCGTCCAGCACCTTCACCACCAGGGTTCGCCCCTTGTATTTTTTCGCGATGAGGCTTCCCGGCATTGGCAGTCGCGCATCCTGGGGCTGGCCAGCCACTTTCGTCGTCACGGACAACTCCGCCGGGATCGGATTCTCGGCGGCGCAGTGCATTCTCTGAAACCCGCGTCCTCAGCTCTGTCCCGCGGGCGATCAAGATGGCGACTGACCGGACCGCCTCCGGAAGACCGCCCTCCTTCGCCGCCTGGATGTGCCAGGCAATCTTCCGCCGCAGATGCTGGCAGTTTGCAATCGGGTGCTCGATGCCAAACATCTCCTTGTGAACGGCCTGCAACTCGGTCGGCCCCAGTCTGGGTAGCAGTCCAATTTCCGGCAGTCTCTCGCGTTTCCTCATGATCGGTGCGACTCCTTTCTCCGACGTGTCAACGTCAGTTCATGAGGGCTCGGTTCCCCCGTGTTATCAAGGTCTTCCGTTGACGGCAGCGGCCCGGCGACTGGCCGGATCAATCGGATCCGCGCGCGACGCTGGTAGGCCGCGGCCAGCAGGGTTGTGATCTCGCTCAGGACATCGTCCACTCTCGGCTCGTCGCCGGCTTGCATGGCTATGCCTCCCGCGGGTGCAGCCTGGCGAAAAGGAGGCGGGTGCGGACGACGGATGACGGTGCCGCCGACGGCGGGCAGTCGTGGTTGCTCGATCCGATATCCAGCACCCACAACGAGTCCCGCTTGGCGGCCTGCCCGCTATCTGGTGATCAGGAGCGCGTTCGCGCCCCTGTCAACTAATACCCGCGAGAGTTGGAAGATTTTCGGGTTTGTGGGGCCGGGTTGGACAGCAGTGCTCCAGTTGTAATGCAATCGTGCGCCCACGAGACCTCGAAATTAGGACATGCCCGTACTGCGGCCAGCAATTTAAGCCATTGCGCAGCCATCCGCACCAAATGGTCTGCAGCTCCGGCGACTGCCAACGTCGCCGCCGCGCCGATTACCACCGCAAGAAGTTGAAGAAGGATCCTCTCTACCGCGCGCTGTGTCAAGACAGCCAAGAGACCTGGTTGGAACAAAACCCCGAGTACATGAAACGATATCGGGCCGGCCAGCGAGAGGCGAAACCAGATCGCACCGCCGTTGACCCCCTGGTTATCGAGCTGAAACGGCTGCTTACCTGCGTAAAGAACAATCTTGTAAAGAACACCTCGGCGATTCTGGTAACACACTGTGCTCCCAACATATGGGTGCTAGCCCCCAAGAGCAGGGCGGATGATAAGAACACCTCCGCACCCACTCATGTGGTTGTAATTCGTGGCCTTGCGCCTGACGCGTGAGCTAAACGCGCAAAAGAACAACTCTCTGGCAATCCCACTGGGACTGACGTATAAGGGAGATTAGTTGCAGAACTGCGCAGCGTGACGACAGACCCCAGTCGTTTGCCTCTCCTGCATCTATGAGGAGAGGTAATGGACAAGACCGGACCGGCATCTTCAGATCCACAGCGTATCGAACCCGGTCGAGGCCGAGCGGCAGAATACGTCCGGATGTCCACCGAGCACCAGCAGTACTCGACGGAGAACCAAAGGGACGTGATTCGTCAGTGGGCAGAAAAGCGCGGTGTCACCATCACCCGCACGTATGAGGACGCCGGTAAGAGCGGATTGCGAATGGCCGGCCGGGATGCGTTGCAACGCCTGATCGATGACGTCCAGGCCGGCCGCGCCGACTTCGATGTGATTCTCGTCTATGACGTGAGCCGCTGGGGGCGTTTTCAGGATGCCGACGAGAGCGCCTACTACGAATACATCTGCAGGCGGGCCAATGTTGGTGTCCAGTACTGCGCCGAGCAATTCGAAAACGATGGCAGCGCGATTTCCACGACGCTCAAAGGTTTTAAGCGGTTCTCGGCCGGCGAATATAGCCGGGAGCTTTCAGTGAAGGTGTTTCACGGCCAGTGCCGGCTTGTTGAATTGGGCTTTCATCAGGGCGGTGCGCCTGGGTTTGGGCTTCGCCGCATGCTCCGAGACCAGAGCGGACAGGCTAAAGGCTTCTTGGCCCGAGGCGAGCACAAAAGCATCCAAACCGATCGCGTAATCCTTGTTCCTGGCCCACCTGAAGAAATCGAGATTGTTCGGTGGATGTACCTGGCGTTCGTGGAAGAAGGCAAAGTTGAATCGGAGATTGCCAAGGCGTTGAACGGACGCGGCGTGCAGACCGATCTCGGCCGGCCATGGACGCGCGGCACGGTCCATCAAGTGCTGATCAATGAAAAGTATGTCGGCAACAATGTTTATAACCGGATTTCGTTCAAGCTCAAAAAGAAACGTGTGCTCAACCCCGCCGACATGTGGATCAGAGCCAACGGAGCGTTCGAGCCCATCATTTCAGCGGAGTTGTTCGACGGGGCCCAAAGGATCGTTCTGGAGCGCAGCAAGAAGCTCGCAGATGAAGAACTCTTGGACCGACTCCGTACGCTCCTGACCGAAAAGGGAAGCCTTTCTGGTTTGCTGATCGACGAAACGGATAACATGCCGTCCAGCTCCGTTTACAAAAGCCGATTCAGCAGCCTCGTCAGGGCCTATCAACTGATCGGCTACACGCCCGACCGCGACTACGCGTTCATTGAGGTCAACCGCCAGCTTCGCCAGTTGCATCCCAAAGTTATTACCGAAATGGTTGAACGGGTCCGGTGTCTCGGTGGCAGCGTCGTTCAAGACCCAAAGACCGACCTGCTCACAGTGAACGGAGAGTTCACGGCATCCCTGGTTGTCGCGCGGTGTCGGCGAACGGAGTCCGGTTCCTTACGGTGGTCAATTCGCCTCGACACCGGACTCGCGCCAGATATCACCGTCGCGGCGCGGATGGACGAGGAGAACAAGGCGCCCCTCGATTATTACCTGCTTCCCGCCATTGACATCACTCCGGGGAAGCTCCTGCTTGCGCAGGACAATGGGGCCGCCTTGGACACGTACTGGTTCGATACGTTGGACTTTTTCTTTGGCATGGCGCAATGCGCCAGAATCCGAGAGGCAGCATGACAGAAGCCGCACCGACTGCTCAGATGATTCCCATCGCGCAGATCAACATTCTCAATCCACGCAGCCGCAATAGGGCAACATTCCAGGACATCGTGTCGAATATCTCGAACATCGGATTGAAAAAGCCGATCACGGTCGCCCGGAGAGAGCAGCCCTCCGACGGCAAACTATACGACCTGGCATGTGGCGAGGGCAGGCTCGAGGCGTACATCGCCCTCGGCCAAACCGAGATCCCTGCCATAGTGACTGAAGCGACAAAGGAAGACTGCTTCCTGATGAGCCTCGTAGAGAACCTGGCGCGCCGCCCGCACGCGCCGCTGGAATTGATGCGGGAGATTAATAACCTCAAGTCCCGAGGCTACAACACCACGGAGATTGCCAAGAAGATCGACCTGGCCAAAAGCTATGTCATTGGCATCGCACATTTGTTGGATCACGGTGAAGATCGGCTCCTCGCCGCGGTTGACAAGGGCCGAATACCGCTCTCTGTCGCCATGCAGATCTCAAACTCGGACGATGCCGGCATTCAACAGGCGCTGTGCGACGCGTACGAGAACAAAACGCTGCGAGGGCGAAAGCTCCTAACAGTGCGTAAGATCATCGAGCAGCGCAAAACAAAGGGCAAGCGCCTTAACCAAGGTTCCAAGCCCAAGGAAGAGCGCGCGCCAACCGCCGAGGCTCTGGTTCGGGTATACCGCCAGGAAGCTGACCGGCAGAAGGATACTGTGAGAAAAGCTCGGTTGACTGAGAATCGCCTGCTTTTCATCGTCACCGCCCTAAAACAGTTGTTCCGAGACGAGAATTTCGTAACGCTAATGAGGGCGGAACAAATGGAAATGTTGCCGGCCTACCTTGCGGAGAGGATTCAGGCCGCAGAGAAAGGGTGAATATGGCCAAAGAAGTTCGGATCGGTTTTGACCCAAATGGCATGATTCTCCCGATTGGAAGGATCTTGCCTTTGAGGCAACTGAAGGCGGGAGTGAGGGCTTCGCAGAAGTACCAACAGATCCTGGCGTCCGTCCGGGAGGTCGGAATTATAGAGCCCATCATTGTCTTTCCCCAGGACCGCAAGGCCGAAATGTACATACTGCTGGACGGGCATCTTCGACTGGAGGTGCTCAAAGACCTGGGCCAGACATCCGTTCGTTGCCTGGTGTCGACCGACGACGAGTCCTACACTTACAACAAGCGCGTCAGCAAGCTGGCAACCGTCCAAGAACACCTCATGGTGCTAAATGCCATCAGGGACGGCCATGTCGCCGAGGATCGAATAGCGAAGGCACTGAATCTGGATATTGCGAGCATACGCAGGAAGCGCGATCTGCTAGTGGGAATTGGCCGCGAAGCGGCGGAGGTTCTAAAGAACCGGAATATCTCGCCCAATGTCTTCGCCGCCCTGAAGAAGATGAAACCAATGCGACAACTGGAGGTCGCCGAGCTCCTGGTGGCCGCGAACAACCTTTCTGTTCCCTATACCAAGGCGCTTCTGGCGGCTACGCCGGCGGAAATGCTGGTCGATCCAGATAAGCGGAAAGTCATAGACGGACTTACGCCGGAGCAGATCGCGAAGATGGAAAAGGAGATGGATTCCCTCCAGCGGGACCTGAAGCTCATCGAGGCATCGCATGGCAATGAGGTACTCAATCTCGTGCTGGCAAGGGGATATCTCGCAAAGCTATTCGGCAATGCCCGCGTGGTCCGTTACTTAGCTCAGAATTTCGGCGACATCTTCCGCGAGCTTCAAGCGATTGTCGAGGCCACGTCGTTGGAGAACTGACCAAGCCGCCGATCTGGTGCCGTCCCGCGGTGGCGCGTGGTGCGACCAGGAAAAGCACCCTGCAGACCCCGAAAAGAACCGACCGGATGACGGACCTCTACACCGGTGGCCCACTGGCTGATTTCCGACAGCAGCCCCAGTTGCCGGGATCGCTGAAGGTACTCGGGATGATATGTTCTGACTGCCCTAGCCGGAAGGCCCGCTGCTCGAAGCACTCCGACTGCGGATGTCGGCAGGCCCCGGCGGAACGGCAAGATCTCGACGTCTGGAAACTCGTACTTAATTGACGAATCATAGCGTGGTCCGGAAAGGAAGACGACAACGTCGGGCCTCAGAATGGCAATCTCCTCGGATAGGAGTCCGCTCTGAACCTGCCGTAGCGCGGATACCTCCTCTGCCCCGCAGTTCTCCAACACTGAGCCATTGACGTTCACCTTGAAGACGTTGGTCCAAAGTGCAGCATCCGTGGTAACGCTGATCGCCGACTCGATAGCTCGAAAGCCCCGCCAAAACGGGGAGTTCAGTTTTGGATATGCCCTACCCAGAGCGTACCAATGATAGAGATCCCACATTGCGCTGACACCTTGTTGCGCTTGCTTGAACTCCCAGAAGTTCTCGATGGGATCACCCGACTTGCCCAATTCACTCGGGGTGTACCTCCAGTGCAGGGTTTCTTGGCCGACAATGAGCAGTTTCACTTTGGCAGAGTTCCAGCGTTCGTGCGGACAAACCAAAAGAGGGGCAGACGCCTTCATCGCGAGCCTCTTGGGCAACTTGGCTGATTGTTGGTACATCGAATAGCGCTGCCGGAGTTGATCAGCGAACAGGCACGAAGGCCCAGCTAAAGAAGGCATCTTCGGTTATTCTAAACCAGCGTTCCAGGATAGCGTCAGGATTCCGGACCCGCGACAACCCCGGCACTCGAGACGGTGTGCGGCGCGATGCAATCCGAGACGCGTCCGCCCTCGGCCGCGCGGGATGATGACCGCCTTCCAATCCCGGGATTGCCGGCACGCAAATTCGCGGCGCATTCGGACCCTGAAAGGTGAAACAATATGTAATCTGCTTATGAGCTTACGGGCCGAACATCTGTTCAAATGTCGCGTGGTTGTCGCCCGCATCGGCGAGATGGACAAATCGGGTGCCGGATGGTGGAATACCACGGGTTTACTCAGTTCGGTCGGAGTCTCCGCCCTCAAGCGAAACTTTCCGTACACCCACTGGTTTGCCCAAGCTCGCGCCGTGATCGCCGTGGCCGGCGCGAGGAGCTCCAAAGTGTTCCCCCTCCCCAAATCATGCGTGTCGCTCTGGAGCCTCCCTCCCGAGGTGGAGGTTCGTCTCTCGGAGGAGTGGCCGCAGTGGATTGCGAACGACGCGGCCTGGCGAATCTTCTTTGAGACGGTCTCCAAGCTTTCCGGGTTGAGCGTGGCGGCCGCGCTCCAGGATTTGGGGCTCGTTCAAGGCCCAGACGTGCAAACCGTCGAGTCGCTTAAACGCTCTCACGAAGGTAAGGCAGTCCTTGTCCCGACTCGCGAGCCTCTCGACGACGCTGCCGTGAGCCGCCTCGCGCTGGGCTTTTCCCATGGCGAGCCAGGAAAACTGGCCGTCCCGTACATGCGGCTTGGCGGAGGTCTGGAGTGACGGCGGACCTTCCGAATGAGGCAATCGTCTCGACCCGGCTGACCCGGAAGGGGCCTCTGATTGACGAGACCTTCATCGCGTTCCAGCGCTGGAATCTCGACGAATCCTTCGGCAAGAACCTCACTATGCTGGAGAAGGAGAATCCATTCAGTGCCAAGAGTGATCGGTGGATGAGAGAGGTCACCCGGACGCTCTCCACCCGATTCCGCGATATCCCGATCCGCCCACTGGTTCTCCTGGCCCAAGCAGGATGCCCGCTCGACACCTGGAAGCCTTGCCTGCTCTGGCATTTGGCTCGCCGGGATCTCCTTTACTATCAGTTCGGCATTGATTGGCTTTACCCGGCATATCGCTCAGGCGTCTATGCGCTTCGTACGAAGGATCTTGTCGACTTCGTACAGACGATGACCGCAGGCAAGCTCTCGAAATCGAAGCAAATCAGTGAGTATGGGGCCACTCGTCTCGCGCGCGACCTCTTGATGGCGGCCGAGCTCTTTGGGTTGATTCATGGAAACGTCAGCCGCGCTTTTTCTCACGGTCACCTTCCCGGCACCAGTTTCTTGTACATCGCGCAGGGGATCGCGGACACCTCGGGGGGCGGCAGGGCGCTGCTTGATTCCGCCGACTGGAGGCTATTTCTCTTAAGCCCGGACGACGTAGAGCACGAGTTTCACGAATTACACCAATTCCAGAAAGTCCGAATCGAAGCTGCGGGAAGCCTAATCAGTCTGAAGCTCCCGGCCGCTTCTCTCGAAGAGTATGCAGAGCAGGTGAGTAAGGAGAAAACCTGGAATGCCTGAGTGGCTTGATCGTCTGACGGATGACTTGGAGCCCGCGCTGGCGAGTGCGGACCCCCGCATCGCGCTCAGCGCCTATCACGACATGCCGTACGCCATATTCCGATATTCGCCGGAAGACGAATTCGAGTTGCGACGCCAGGTGACTTTGTTGCGTACGCGGCTGGAAACCAATCACGCGAAACGCATCCAGGTCATTAGTCTGGCTCAGTGTTTGCAGACTGCCATTGAATCTGAAATGCCCGTCGATGAACTGGCCCGGGCAGAGAAGATGGTCGGAGTGGGCGGGGTGATTGACACAGTACATGAGATTCTAAGTCGCCGCGTATCATTACCTGATTTAGTTGCCGGAATGCTCCCTAAGAACGGCGAACCAACCAGAGACATTTTCTTTCTGGTCCGGGCTGGTGCCCTTTTTCCGTTCTACAGAACCTCGGCCCTCCTGGAGCAACTGATGGGTCACGTGCATCTCCCTGGGGTGCTGTTCTATCCGGGCGTCCTGGATGGCGCTGCGGGACTAAAATTCATGGGCATCAAGGATGCCGAACATAATTATCGCCCGAAGATTTTTTGACCATGATGCCAACCGTTGCCATGCCGAACACCATTGAGTCGCTGTTTGCCCAGAACATACATCGTCGGATCGAGGAGGTCATCAAGGTTGATCAGACTGACGACCAAGTCCTCGCCGACGAGATTTCGGAGTACGTTGCGACCGATTCCATCTGCAAATGGTTCGAGCAGATTCTCGAAGTCTACAAAGAGACGCCCAACAAGCCGCACGAGGGTGTCGGTGTGTGGATCTCCGGCTTCTTTGGCTCAGGTAAGTCGAGTTTTGCGAAATTGCTCGGGCTTGCCCTCGATAACCGCCTGGTTCAGGGCGATCATGCGGGCAAACGAATCGGCGAAAGGACCAAGAGCAAGAAGATCCAGACACTCCTTGCGGGCATCAACGAACTCATTCCGACGCACGCCGTGATCTTCGATGTTGCAACCGAGCGCGGCATACTGTCCCCCAACCAGCGGCTCACCGAGATCATGTACCGGATGTTCCTGGAGAGCCTGGGCTATTCCCGCGACCTGGATCTGGCTGAGCTCGAAATTACACTCGAAGGCGATGGGAGCCTCGGCGAGTTCGAGAAGAAGTACGAAGAACTCTCCGGCAAGAATTGGGCAGACCACAAAAACATGTTTGCCCTGTCCCTCGGGTATGCCAGCCACGTCATGCATCTCATCAAGCCGAAGGCCTTCACCGCGCCAGACTTGTGGTTGAAGTCCGCGCGCGGTCGGGCTGATGTGACACCGCGGTTGCTCGCTGAACGGGCAAAGGAGCTGATGCAGCGCCGCCGTCCCGGCAAGACCCTCGCGTTCGTTATCGACGAGGTCGGCCAGTTCGTCGCACGCGACGACCAAAAGATGCTCGATCTGCAGAGCGTTGTCGAAAGCCTTGGCAAGGTCGGCCGCGGAAAGATGTGGCTGATCGCCACTTCGCAGGAGCGTCTGGATGCGAAGATCGACGACTTCAAAGGGGGCCGCGTGGAGTTCTCTCGCATGCGGGATCGTTTCTCGATCGAGGTTCACCTGGAACCGTCGGACATCAAGGAGGTCGCGAGCAAACGCGTTCTCGCCAAGAATTCCACCGCCGAACCGCTTCTTCGCACGACGTACGAACAGAACCGGGGCGCCCTGGAGACTCACACTCGGTTGACCGCCGATGTTCAACTCGCGCAGCTCTCCCCGCAGGGCTTCATCGATCTTTACCCGATGTTGCCGTATCAGATCGGGCTCATGATTGATGTTGTCTCCGGTCTTCGCAGTCAAGGTGGCACACTGAGGAACGTCGGCGGCGCCAACCGCACAATCATTAAGCTCGCTCAGCAGCTTCTGATCAACCCGAGCGTCGGGCTGGCGTCGCAAGAAGTGGGACAGTTGGTTCGAATCGACCAGATGTACGACCTGGTGGCGGGAAATATCGAAAGTGAGATACGCCAGAAGATCGTCAACATAGCGACAGCCGTTAACCACCCCGTTGCGCAGCGTGTGGCTAAGGCGATTTGCCTGCTGCAATTCGTTAAGAATGTTCACCGCACAGCCGAGAATATCGCCGCTTTGCTGCACCCGAAGCTGGACGCCGAATCGCAGCTCACGTCAGTGCGTGAAGCACTCGAGGCGTTGGAGAAAGCTCATCAGATTCGGCATGGAGACGATGGCTACCGGATTCCAACGCCGGCAGAGGATGATTGGGAACGTCAAAGGGCCGGACTTCAGCCGCGCAGTGGCGATGTGAATCGCATCTATGCGGAAACCATCGGCAAATTCTGGAAGCCGCAACCCGTCTTCCAGTATCTGAATACAAAGACCTTTCGGTCCGGCCTTCTTCTTCACGACCGTGAGCAAGACTCTGGCGATGTACCCACCAATCTGTTCCTGGCGGAATCTGAAGCAGACTTTGACAAGCGAGCCCAAGAAGTCCGCGAGAGAAGTCAGTCCGAAACCAAGACGATCTTTTGGGTGGCCCGTCTCTCGAAGGCTGCAGAAACGCAGATGAACGAGATATACCGGTCCCGCGAGATTTTGGCGCGTCGCGAGCCCGGTGCCACTACCGGGCCGGAGGCGCGGTTGGTAGCAGAAGAGAAGAGACGGATGGGTTCCCGCGAGGATGAGCTCCGACGGCTATTAAAGGATGCGCTGCTCGGTGGCTCCGTTTTCTATCGTGGCAACGACCGAAGCCCAACCGACCAGGACAACGAGGTTGGGGCCTTCGCGGCCAAGCTATTGAAGGGTGCGGTTCCTGAAGTGTTCCACCGCTTCCGCGAAGCTGCGCACAAGGTCACGGACTCTGACCTTCAATCGGTGATGACAGCCCAGAACCTCAACGGGCTGCCACCGGTGTTTTCCAACCTGAAGCTCCTCGAAGACAAGAACGGACATACAATGTTCAAGCTCGACTCCGGCCCGCTGTGTGAGGTCTTCGGGACGATCCAGAACCGGTCCAGCTACGGGGAGCCAGCCAACGGAAAATACCTAGCCGAGAGGTTCGCAGAAGAGCCCTTTGGCTGGGATTTTGAAGCCGTTCGGCTCTTCGCTGCGTGCCTTCTACGCTCCGGCAAGATCGAAATGGTGACCAAAGGGCAGACCATCGAAGCGGCACAATCTATCCAAGCCCAGAATACTTTTAAAAACAACAACTTCTTCAGGCAAGCGGCCTTTCGGCCCAGGGTGGACGATCTCAAGCCGGCGGACCTGGTGCACGCATCTGAGGCATTCCAAGAGGTCTTCGGCAAGGAGCTTCCTGAACTGGAAGCCGGTTCCGAGGCTACTCACATTCGGGAGGCGGTTCTCAAGAACGAGGATGCAGTCCAGGAGATGACCAATCTCCTGGTTCAGAACTCGCTGCCGGGCTCAGATGCACTTGAGCAAGCGCGCGGCCAGATGGCGGCCATTCGCTCCGGAAAGCAGAGCCACGCAATCCAGACATTTCTGTCCGCTCACGCACAGATCAAAGAAGCAATCGCGCGGGCCACTCAACTCCGGAATGCGCTAACCGAGGCCAATCTGATGATTCTGCGCAGGGCCAAAGAAGTTCTTGGTGCACAGTGGAGCTTTGTAGCGAAGGAGGAAGATCTCGTCGAGTCTTTCCATAAGGATGCTGCATCGCTTGAGGAACTCTTGAATAGGGAGAGGTTCTATGAGGAGATCCCCAATATCGATCAATCGGCACATCGTCTTCGTCAGGAATATGAGCGGCGCTACCTCGAGGCGTTGGACCGGCGAGCTACCTTGTATGCTGCCGCAAAGCAACGCCTGATTCAGATGCAGGCCTGGGATGGGCTGGAGGACAGCCAGCGGTCGAAAATCATTTCGCCCATTGAGCAGCGAATAACGAAGGACCCGAAACCAAGGCCAACCATACCTGAAGTCCGCTCTGATTGTCTTGCATGCGAGTCCCGGCTGCAGCAGGCCATCGAGGAGATGATGCGCATCCTTGATGGAAACCGTCTGGCCAAAATATCCCTGGCGCCGCACTTCTCTGGTGGTATCGAGACTGAAGACCAGCTTGACACCGCCCTCCGCGCTGTTCGCGAGGAATGCGAACGGCTGCTCGCCGAGGGCAAGAAAATCTTGGTGGTCTGATCAGCTATGGATCGCGATACCCAAAATCTCCTTGAGCGCACAACGCAGCAGGCCCGACGGCTGCTGGAGACTGAATACGCGCGTCAACTGGAGGGCACCTTCGACATCTTGCCGGATGGCTCAATTCATGCGGAGGCAGGGAAGCACCTAAGCGCCGAGGAACGCTTCCTTCGCGAACGCTTGGTAGCCACCATCGAGCACCGTCGTGCGCAGGGTGAATCTTCTGCCGATTCGGTGGGCAACTTCCTCCGCGAGTGCGCGTTCACGTTCTTAAACCGCCTCGTAGCTCTGCGAATGCTAGAGGCGCGGGGCATCATCAAACCCTCTGTTTCGAGCGGCGAGGAGTCGAGCGGTTTCACCAATGAGTTTCTGCTGCTCGGGCCCGGCCTGAAATCTCTGCCAGATAAGGGGTACCGCCTGTACCTCGAATCGCTGTTCGACGAGATCGGCCGCGAGGTTGGTGTACTCTTTGTCCGGACCGACCTCGCTGGGCAACTCTGGCCAGACCGACCAAGGCTCCTTAAATTGCTGGAGCTGCTCAACAATCCTGGGCTGGAATCGATCTGGGTGACTGATGAGACCATTGGCTGGGTCTATCAGTATTTCAACAGCGACGACGAGCGGCGCCAGATGCGCGCTGATTCGGCCGCCCCACGTAACAGCCGGGAGATGGCGGTGAGGAACCAGTTCTTCACGCCCCGCTATCTTGTGGAGTTTCTCGCCGCCAATACACTAGGCAGGATATGGTACGAAATGCGCCGTGGGCAAACGGTGCTCAAAGAGCGTTGCCGTTACTTGGTCCGGCGACTGAACGAGTACTTTCTGCAACCTGGCGAGGAGCCGTCTCAGGTTGAGGTTCGCGCCGAGCTTACGCAGGAGGAGCTTCTCCGCGCGAGAGTGCCCATTCCATACCGGGCACCCAAGGACCCGCGCGCGATTCGAGTCCTTGACCCCGCTTGTGGTAGCGGCCACTTTCTGCTTTATTGCTTCGATCTCCTCGAAGTGATTTACGAGGAAGCTTGGGACGCCAGCATTGGCTCTTTGCGGCAGGAGTATTCGGAGAAGGACGACTTGAAGCGGGCTGTGCCGGAGCTGATCCTGCGGCACAATCTTTATGGGATCGACATCGATCCACGAGCAGCGCAGATCGGCTCCTTAGCTCTGTGGATGCGGGCACAGAGGGCCTGGAATGCATTGCTCCGGGCAGAACGGCCGGCGATCCGTAAGACCAATATTGTCGTTGCGGAGCCAATGCCAGGCGAAGCTGATCTGCTCGACGAGTTCTGCACGAGCCTTGAGCCGAAGCTCCTGGGCCAGCTCGTTCTCAACGTTTTCGAGCGGATGAAGATTGCAGGCGATGCTGGCTCGCTGCTACGAATCGAGACAGACATCGCCGACATGGTTGAAGAGGCCCGGCGTCAATGGTCGGCAGAAGAAGCCCCGATGGACTGCCAGGGCAATCCTCTGCTATTCGCAAGCGCAAAGCAGCGAACGATCTTCGAAATGGAGCGGGTGACTGCAGACTTCTGGACTTACGCCGAACAACAGGTCTTCGATGCGCTCCATCGTTTTGCCGCGACCGCTGAGAACGGCACACATTTCCGCCGGAAGCTGTTTGCCGATGATGCGGAGCGGGGCTTCGCATTCATCGACCTCTGCCGAAACCGGTTCGATGTGATGTTGATGAATCCGCCTTTTGGCGATAGGCCGGCATTGTGCGGCGATTATCTTCTGAAAACCTACCCAACGACGGCGGCCGATATTTACTCGATGTTTTTTGAGAGGGCCCTCCGCTGGTTGTGCGACCGCGGCAAAGTTGGTGCGATCTCCAATCGGACGTGGCTCGGCCTGCCGAGCTTAGAGGGTCTTCGAAAGGACATTTTCGGTCAGCTTGGCTCTGTCGAGTGCGCCGCGGACCTCGGATCTTTTGTCCTTGAAGCTCAAGTTGAGACGGCGGCCGTCGTCGTGGGCGAGTCGACTGCTGCAGACTACCCTGCGGTATGGGTGCGTTTGCTGAAAACGAAGACTAAAGAAGCAGCTCTGGGTGCCGCGCTCACCAAGCTGGCCGCAGGTTCGAGGCATCGTGGGGTCTACGGGGTGTGGCTCTCATGCTGGACAAATCTCCGAAAATCTGATAGAACAAGCTGTCGAAGGCTGTCCAAAACGAGGAGTGATGCGATGCCCAAGATGGTGATTGAAGTTCCGGATCAGTTTGTGGAAGTGGGAAAGGCGATGGCCGAACACCTGGCTATGCTGCAGCGAACTGTAGATCGGCTGGGTGGGGGGAAGGCGGTGGATTATGCAGCGGTGGAAGCGGCGATAGCGGAAGGGGCTTCCAGGACAGAATTGGCGGCCCACGGAGCAATCTTGAAGAGTCTAGACATCGATGTTCCGGCAGTGGTGATCGGCGGGGTTCGGTACACGCGAGTGGGACGGTGTGAGGGGGCCTATCACACGATGGTGGGTTCGGTATCGGTGGAGCGATCGTTGTACCGGCAATCGGGAGAGCGCGGTGGACAGCCTGGGGGCAGGGTGGTGGACGCGGTTAGCTTGCGCGCGGGAGTGGTGGGGGACGGGTGGTTGCCGCAGACCGCGCGATGAGCTTTGCCGTACAGCAAGGCACCTCGCGGGAAGCGGAGAAGACGGCGCAAGAGTTTAAACGGCTGCCATATTCACGAGCCAGCTTCGAGCGAGTGGCGCACGTGGTGGGCGCACTGGCGGTAGCGGATCACCAAGATATCGAGGACGCTTTGATCGATGCCCTGGAAGTGCCGGCGGAGGCATACTCGGTGAGTGTGTCGCTAGACCGGGTCAGTGTGCCGATGGAAGAACCGCGGCCGCGACCCGTACAGCGGCCCAAAAAGGGAGCGGCTAAGAGGCCGGTGGAACGCAATTTCCGAATGGCCTATTGCGGCACGGTGACGCTGCATGACAAGACCGGAGTTGGCCGATATACGATCCGTTATGGATGCATGCCGGAGGGAGATATCGTGGGCTTACGCGACCGCATGGTGGCCGATGTGGCGACGCTACGGAGTAAGCGTCCAGACCTGAAAATTGAGCTGCTGTGCGACGGGGCCCCGGAGATGTGGAATCTGCTGGAGGACGGCTTCAGGCCCAAATTCGGAAACGACCTCGAGTGTTTTGTAGATTTCTATCACACGACGGAAAAGCTCAGCGCAGCAGCGCATGCGCTGGAGGACTCGGCGGCTGCGGCCGGCGAACGGCTGGGAGGCTGGAAGCAAGCCCTACTCCACCGCAGCAGCGCAGCAGCCGACATTCTCAGGGAACTGGTCGTCTCCGGACGCGATGAAGGTGTAGGCACAGACCATCCGGTCCATGAAGCGATCACCTATCTACAAAACCATGGCTGCGAAACGGATCGCATGAATTATGCCCGTGCGCGCCGACTTGGATTGGCGCTCGGTACTGGCAATGTCGAGGCCACCTGTAAGAGTCTGTTTGAAATGCGGATGAAGCGCTGTGGGGCGCGCTGGAAGCCGGACACGGGCCAACACATCGTGCAGCTCCGAGCTTTTGCACTCAGTGACCGATGGGAGCCTGCTATCGAATTGACACTTCGTCCGCTACGGATGGCTGTTCGCGCGGCTTGAGGTCAATGTCCAGGATGAGAGCCACACCCCCTTGATACTTCTGCGCAAAAACCGGATAGCTAATTCAGGCTCTTTGTCGCCCAGATGCGTGGCGAGAATGGCGCCGGCGCCTGCGATCAACAGTTGACACTCTAGGTCCGATGCGCCTTCATTTACCAGACGCTCCAGATCGGCAAGCTCGAATGCGGTGTCTCGGCCGAGCTGACGTCTGAGAACAACTTGCAGCGTGCGGATATAGATTCGCTTTGGGAGTGCAATCTCTGCTGGGAGAGGCATTCCGGCCCAGACCCCAGTTAATAGGAACGGATCACTAACGTCAGTTACGCCCAACATGCCGTTGAGAGCGACAAGGAGCACCATTGCTGCCCCGTTGATGTCGCCACCTGCCACAAAGTGAGTGATCGCCTGGCCCTCGGGGGACACCCAAAACCGGCCAGTCGGGGTCACCTCAAAACCGGCCAGTTGAAACCGTGATTCCAGGACATTGACTGGGACGTGAGGACGCTATCCTCCGTTCTCCATGAGCAATGTCTTGAGTGAAGAAAAGAAACAGCAAATCATAGCCTTAGGGCGATTGGGATGGTCGCTGCGGCGGATTCAGCGGGAAACCGGCATTCGCCGCGAAACGATCTCTGCTTATTTGAAGGGGACCGGGGTCGCAACTGCGACCGCCCGCGGCCGGCGTTACGCCAAAACCGGCCAGTCCGGGGTGGAGGTGACCACCGACCCGGAGCTCCAAACCGGCCGGTGAGATGGCCCCCGACCCCGCGCCGGCAAAACCGGCCAGTGCGGGCGAGGAGGTGACCTCCGACTCCGGCCCGGGCAATCGACAGGCGAACCGCCGGCGAAACCAGAACCGAATCCCGGCCGCAGCCCGTCGGCCAGCGCCTGTGAACCGTATGGGGAGGCCATTGAAGTGGGTCTGTCCCGAGGTCGCAATGCCAAGGCAATCTGGCAGGATCTGGTGGACGGCTACGGTTTCACCGGTGCATATCAGAGCGTCAAGCGATTCATCCGTAAGTTCCGTGGGAAGCAGTTGCCGGAAGCCCGTGCGGTAATCGAGACCGCACCCGGCGAAGAGACTCCAGGTCGATTACGGCAGCCGGCCCCATGGTCCGCGATCCGCAACGCGGCAAATACCGGCGCACACGGCTGTTCGTGCTGACGCTCGGCTACAGCCGCAAGTCGGTTCGCCTGCTGGTGTTCCGCTCCAGTTCGCAGACGTGGGCCGAACTGCACGAGAAGGCCTTTCGCCGACTGGGCGGAGTGACCCGCGTCGTGGTGCTCGACAATCTGCGCGAGGGAGTGCTCAAGCCGGACATCTACGATCCCACCGTCAATCCTCTGTATCGCGACATGCTGCGACACTACAATGTCGTGGCGCTGCCCTGCCGCGTCCGCGATCCGGATCGCAAGGGAAAAGTGGAAAGAGGCGTCGGGCATGCTAAGAATACCCCTCTGAAAGGACTGCGCTTCGAAAGCCTGGAAGAGGGGCAAACCTATCTGGACCACTGGGAAACGCGCTGGGCCGACACGCGCATCCACGGCACCACCAAACGCCAGGTGGCCGCTATGTTCGCCGAAGAGCGGCCGGCGCTGCTGCCGCTGCCGGTGGAGCCATTCCGCTATTACCAATACGGCAAGCGCACGGTGAACCTGGATGGCTGCGTGGAAGTCGATGCGGCCTACTACGGCGCGCCGCCGGGCTGGATCGGCCGCCACGTCCAGGTGCAATGGGATAGCCGCCAGGTCCGCCTATTGGATCCGCAGACCGGGCAACTCCTGCGCGAGCATCTGCACCAGACGCGCGGCCGTCATCGCATCAAAGACGAAGACCGGCCCAAGCAAACTCCCCTGACCACCTTGCAACTGTTGTCGCGCGCCGACACAGGCCGGCGCGCAGATCGGAGGGCTCTGCCGCGGCATGCATCAGAAAGACGGCGAGACCGCCGTGCGCCGCATCCTGGGCGTGCTGTCGCTGGCCAAGAAGTATGGCGCCGCCACCGTCGAGGATGCCTGCGCCGCCGCCCTGGAAGTCGGCATTTGCGATTACCACTTCGTGCGGCGCTACCTGGAGCGCCAGCCCCAACTGCCGCTGAGCTTGCGCCAGGTTGATCCACTCATCCGCCAGCTCACGCTATACCGCGACTTCATCGAAAACAAAACCAAGGAGAACCAGGCATGAACCTGATTGAATTACAACGTGCATTACGACAACTCCGGCTCGGCGGCACCGCCGCCGTGCTGGAAACCAGACTGCGCCAAGCGCAGGCCGAAGCTATGGCGCCCATCGATCTGATCTCCTGTCTGGTGAGTGACGAACTGACTCGCCGCAGTGAGAGGCTGCTGGATCGGCGGCGCAAGCAGGCCGCCTTCCGCGATCCGCACAAGTCGCTGGACAACTTCGACTTCAACTTCAACCCCAAGATGAATCGCAGTCTGGTGTTCGACCTGGCAACCTGTGCCTTCATCGGCAAGCGGGAAGACGCGCTATTTATGGGCCCAGGTGGGACGG
The DNA here is from genome assembly GCA_963803725.1 of Bryobacterales bacterium. Lineage (GTDB taxonomy): Bacteria > Acidobacteriota > Terriglobia > Bryobacterales > Bryobacteraceae > JOPF133. Next base: position 88,285 of record CAWDOH010000056.1, read on the forward strand.
GGAAAAGCCACTTGGCGCAAGCCATCGGCCAAGCCGCCATCCAGCAGAACTATCGCGTGATGTACCGGGAGACGCACGTGCTGCTGGAGGATCTGGCCGAGGCCGTCGCCGAGGGTACGCGCAAACAGATTCATGGAGTCAGTGGCTACGGTACCGCTCCTCATCATCGACGACTTCGGCATGCGCAAGTTACCGCTGACAGCGGCTGAGGATCTGCTGGAAATCATCATGCGGCGCTACGAGCGCACCAGCACGCTACTCACTTCCAACCGCCCCGTCGAGGACTGGGGGAAGCTACTCGGCGATGTAGCCGCAGTCACCGCCATGCTCGACCGCATCCTGCATCATGGGCACGTGCTCAAGTGCGGCCCGCGCAGTTGGCGGACCAAAGACGCGACCGCCGGAGCCACTCCATGAACATGTACGACCTACCAGATCGGAAGGGGGCGCCCCTAATTGGGGACTCTGTCCCCAAACCCCTGGGATTTAGCGCGTTCCCGCCAGAATGGCTGTTTTCTTTGGGGCGGCTGCGCCGCCCCGCCATTCCGGCCGCTGGGTCGGCGCTCGGGTCGCATCCCTGCGGAGCCCTATCCTCCGCCCAGGTAAGGCCAGTATAAACCGAGTTGCGCGCCAACGGACGACG
>CAWDOH010000057.1:0-21628 GCA_963803725.1 Bryobacterales bacterium
CTAGTCTAGTGCGTCAGAAGTCCTGTAACGTAGGTGCCGGAGGGGGGTGATCCGTCGATGAAAAGGAGGAGGTAACAGTTCAAGTGGCCTATTTTTGCCGAAGGAGCAGAGAGGGCGCAGACTGATGACGGCGATAGCGGATGATCGCTTCGGTCAGATACTCCAAGGCGTTGCGGCCCCGCATTTTGCAGGTTTGGGTGACGGTGAGGAGGCGGGCCGTGGCCACCTCCCCTTGGGCGCTGCGATTGCCAAAGATGATCTTGCGCAATTGCACGGCAATACGTAAGGCTTGTTCCACGCAATTGTTGGTAGGCTCCACCCCGGGACGCTCGATGAAAGTGAACAGCCGGCCACAGTGTTGGAACAAGGCGGTGGCCATGTTGCGCACTTCTTTGTCGTCACTGTCCAGGTACTGCTCGGCGAGCGCAAACCAGCGCTTTTGCAGCGGAAGGGAGCGCAGGATCAACTGCTCCCGGTCGATTAAGCTGCCCTGGAACTTGCGCCAGGGGCGGAACAAGCGGGCATATAGCGCCAACGCGTCCCGGCAAAATCGCTGCGCGTCGGTGGTCTTGGCGAACTCCTGAATGCCCAGAATATTGCGTTTCAAGTGCGCCCAGCACAACTGAGACAAGCCTTGGTGATATTTGAAATAGGCACTGAACCGGTCGCTGCACAGGATGCCCGCGAACACCGCCCCCAGCAGATGGATCAGGACGGCGGAACTGCGCGTCTTGTCCACCGTGTAGAAGACGAAGTCGCGGGCCACCAACGCCATAAATATCGTTTTTCCCCGTTGTTGCGCCAGCCGGTTTCGTCGCTGTTCAATACGGGCTCGTTTTTCAGTTGCTGTTCCAGTTCCTGGCAGGGCTGGGCCACTGCGGCGCTGGCTTGCTCCCAACACTTTTGGGTGCTGCCCAGACTCATAGAGATGCCCAGCAGGTGTTCCAGAAACGCCTCCAACACCCGCCGCGGCATGCGGCAGTAGATCGTCAGGTAGGCGATCAGCGCCATCAGTTGCGGTCCGAAGTCCCCCTGCGCCTCTTCCGGCAGGGGTGCTCGCGTGCCTTCCCCACAGGCCGGACAGACCACCTTGGGACATTGATACTCGATGACATAAGGCTGGATGGGCGGTAACTCAGTCACTTGGTGGCGCTGCACTTCTCCCACCGTCTGCATCTGCTCGGGCTGCTGCGACAACGCGTGGCCACAATGCTTGCATTCCTCCGGCAGCACCGGACGCACTTCCTGGACCTGTTCGGGGGGAGCCAGCGGGCGGTGATGGCCGGGATGGCCCTTCTGCCCACCCGGTTTGCGCTTGCTCTTTTTCCGGCGCCCGCGCTGCCGCGAATTCCCCGCCAGTCCATCGGAGGACGGGGGTTTGGAGGAGTTGGTGGAATTCTTTTGGCGGGCCGCCAGTTGGCGCTCCAGATCAGCGATCTGCTTTTCGGCTTCGCCAATCTGCTGTTCGCGCTCGGCGATCTGCTGCTCGCGCTCAGCTACCTTCCGCCGGAGATCTTCAACCTCTCGTCGGAGTCGCTCGTTTTCGCGCTGTAGCCCTTCCCGGTTGGGCTGAGGTGCATGGCCATGGCGCTTCGCCGATACCGTTTGCCCCCGAGTTCTGCGGCGGGCCGCCCTCGCACCCATCCACCATACCTTAGCCGATCATTTCGGAAAAGTCCAGCAAAATCGCCTGGGTACTTGAACTGTTACAGGAGGAGTCGGGTACAAGATGAGGACGGAGATCGCCACTGAGGGTACGTGGTAGGCGGACTGAAGCATCCAACGGGACGGGAATGGTTGAATTCGGGTTTGGTTCAGCCAGGACGAGTGCGGTCAGCGCGGAGGAGGGAGAGAGCTAGTGGCGAGGCGTCCGATGCGCGGTGGGGATAGACGAGGGTAACGTGCACTTCGTTAATCAAGGAGCAGCCACAGCGCCCGCGGTTGCCAGATGGCGCTCGAGACCTGCAGGGCGGCCAGTTTCTTGGGGGCATAGCCACGGGCCATTAGGGCCTTCCAGGCTCGCTTGACCTTTTCCAGGATATCGTTGGCCGCAGCGGTCCACAGGTATTGCTTGGGGTTCCGATTGTGCTGGTCAATGTAGACCCGCATGGTCTGTTGCAGTTCCTTGACCGAATGAAAGACACCGCGTCGGATACACTTATCCGTCAGGTCGCGAAAGAAGCGCTCCACCTGATTCAGCCACGAGGAACTGGTGGGAGTGAAGTGCACCTGAAACCGCGGGTGCTTCTCCAGCCAGGCTTTGACTTCAGGGGTTTTGTGGGCCGAGTAGTTATCCATGATCAGGTGCAGCACTTGGTCTTTGGGAGTCCGTCCATCGATCAGCTTGAGAAAGCGAATCCAGTCCTTATGAGTATGGGTGGGCATGCATACGTCTATCACCGTCCCATCCTGCGTATTCATGGCCGTGAACAGCGTGGTCGTCCCGTGGCGCTTGTAATCGTGCGTCATCGTCCCGCAACGGCCCTTTTTCCAGGGCAGGCCGGGTTGCGTACGCTCCAAGGCCTGGATCTGGCACTTCTTGTCCAGCGACAATACCATCGCATTCGCGGGCGGGTGGAGATACAGTCCCACCACGTCTTCCAGTTTCTCGGCAAAGCGGGGATCGTTGCTGAGTTTGAAGCGACTCACCCGGTGCGGCTTCAAACCGTGCGCCCGCCAGATACGTCCCACCGAGGACGGGCTGACGCCGGCCACCGGAGCCAGCGTGCGCGTGCTCCAGTGGGTGGCGCCAGCAGGCGTCTCCCGCGTGGTCTTCGCGACGATCTCGGCGATTTTGGAATCCGGAATGACAGGCGGACGTCCGGAGCGGGGCGCATCTTCCAGCCCCTGGATACCTTTTTCCTCGAATCGGCCCAGCCACCGGGGGACGGTTGGCCGGGACACTCCCAGTTGGTCGGCAATTTCCCCAGCGGTATGTCCGGCCGAATACAGCACCAGCATCTTGGCCCGCTCCACCAGTCGCGCCGCCAGCGTGCGGCTGCGTGCAAAGCGCAGCAGATCATCCTCCTGCTCAGAAGTCAACCGAATTCGGTAAGCGCGCTGCATGTGGATGGGCCGGGCTGAACACAGGGAACCGCTCCGGATCTACTGTAGCCTAACCGATCCCACACAAATTGTCCAGCAAAATCTTCGGGAAGCGCGTTACAGGACTTCTGACGCACTAGACTAGCTCTGCCCGGCAAACTCAAAGAGCGCCTGGGAAATACTCCGTCACCAGACGATCGGAAGACCGCCGATATGCTCGGCGCTGTTGCAAAGGATTTTGTGGCACTCCAGCAGGATCGGAACAGCGCCGATTACGATAATTCTCGGCTATGGTCATACACGGAGGTCGAGAACGTCATCCTGCGGGCGCAGGATCTTTACCTCCAGTGGAGCAGTGTCTCCAAGACTCCGCTCGCGGAATCCTACCTCCTGGACATGCTTGGAGGAAAGTGATCTCGACTAAGTCGATATCGCCTTCAGCAGGCGCACCGCGCTGCCTGTAATCGGACCCGCGTGTCGAAGTCTGGATTCCCAAACTCGCCAGAACGTTCAACTCGAGCGATGTAATCGAAGCGCCCGGTGTCAATGAGACCGAAGCCTCATACGGGAGTTAGCACCGGCTTACCCCCCAACTTACAATCCAATCACCGGACCGCGTTGGGCCAGAACCGTCGATGAAGGTTTGTGCGGTACCTGCCCGTCAACCGTGGGCGGGAAACAGAAGGCGTTGACGACGGGCATTAAACGAGTCCCAGCACCATCGCTGGAATCAGTTCCACGGGTTCTTGGTTGACCACTTGTTCATTGAGCATCGGAACGTTTCCTCGTCCGGTCATCGAAGCGGTCTGCGCCCCGTCCCACCCCCCAAACCCCAATGCTAAAATTCCGTCCATGCCGTCGCTTCCCTCGGATCTTCGATACGCCTTGCGCATGATGGCCCGCAGTCCCGGATGGGCCGCCGCCGTGGTCCTCTCCTTCGCCCTCGGGGCCGGCGCCAATATGGCCATCTTTTCCCTCACTTACGCCGTCGTCCTTAAGACCCTGCCCGTCCCCGAACCCGCCCGCCTCATCCGCTACACCTTCCGCAACGGCGAGCAGGAGATCGGCCTCTCCGGTCCGCTCTACCAGGCGTTGCGCCGCCAGCAAAGCGTGGCCACCGGCCTGCTTGCCTGGAGCGATCATGATTTTACATTCCTGCACAACGGTCGCGCCGGCCGTCTCCGCGGCGCCCTCCTCAGCGGCAACGGCTTCCGCGTCCTCGGCGTCCGCCCCTTCCTGGGACGCCTCTTCGGCGAACAGGACGACCAGCCCGATGGCGGCGCCAACGGCTTCCAGGCCGTGCTCGGCTACGACTACTGGCAAACCCACTGGAATGCCGACCGCTCCCTCCTCGGCCGCTCCCTCACCCTCGACGGCCAGCGCGTCACCGTCATCGGCATTCTGCCCCCCGGCTTCCCGAACCTCATCGCCGGCATGGGCGGAGGCGTCGAGGCCATCCTGCCGCTCTCTTTCGAAGCCGCCCATATGCATGCGCCCGGCTCCTTCTGGCTCACCGTCATGGGCCGTCTGAAACCGGGCCAGTCTCTCGAATCGGCCCGCGCCAACCTCGCCGCCCTGCAATCCAGCGTGCGCACCGAAGGCGATCCCTCCGGCCGCATGCTCAACGGCTTCTTCTCGGCCTTCAAAATCGGCGTCGAAGATGGCAGCGGCGGCCGTTCCTTCCTGCGCAACGCCTACGCGCGCCCGCTGCTGGTTTTGGAGTTGCTCTCCGGCGCCCTGCTGCTGCTCTGCTGCGCCAACACCGCTCTGCTGATCTTCGCCCGCATCAGCAGCCGCATTCGCGAATTCGCCGTGCGCAGCGCGCTGGGCGCCGGCCAGGCCCGCCTCCTCCGCCAGGTGCTGGCCGAAATTCTGCTCCTGGCCTTCGCCGGATTGCTGGCCGCCATCGCCCTCGGCTGGTCCCTCGCCCGCTCACTGGTCCAGATGCTCGTCACCCCTGCGGGCGAGGGCCCCGGTATCACCGTCACGCCCAATCCCCTGGTGCTCGCCGCCGTCGCCGCCCTCACCCTCCTCGCTGCCCTGGCCGCCGGTCTGTGGCCCGCCCTCCGCGCCAGCCGCGTCGATCCCGGCCCTCATTTAAAACAGCGCGCCCAGGGCGGCCTCTCCGGCGCCGCCGGCGGATGGATCGTCCAGTTCCAAGTCGCCGCCAGTGTGACCCTCGTCGCCGGCTCGCTCCTCTTAGGCGACAGTTTCCTCCACCTCCTGCTTCTCGATTCCGGCTTTCGCCCCGATCACGTAACCCTCGCCGACGTGGACTTGCGCGCTCTGAAACTGACCCCCGCCGAAACCATCCAGGCCGTCCGCCGCGCCACCGATTATCTGGAAAGCGCCCCCACCATCACGGCCGCCACCGTCCTCACCATGGCGCCCTTTACCGGCTGGAGCGCTTCCGAATATTACGCCGTCGGTAACGGCGGCGAAGTCCGCCAGGATGCCAACGCCTGGGGGCAGCCCGTCTCGCCCGGCTATTTCGCCGCCATGGGCACCCGCATCCTCGAAGGCCGCGCCCTCCGGAAATCCGATTTGCAGGGCCCCCAGGCATGCGTCGTCAGTGAGGCGGCAGCGCAGTATTTCTTCCCCGGCCAGGACCCCGTCGGCCGCACCCTGTACACCGCCAACCCCTCCGCCAGCAAGGCCATCGACCCCCAGAACACCTGCCGCATCGTGGGCCTGGCCGAGGACGCCCGCTACAAGTCCCTGCGCGAGCCGCCGCCCCGCCTGATTTATTCCCTGATGACCGAATACAGCTCGCCGCAGTTCTCCCTGGCCGTGCGTTCCAACGCCGCCGCCCAGGCCGTTGCCGGGTTGCGCGAGGCCGTCCGCCAGGCCGCGCCCTCCGCCCCGGCCCCATCCATCTACACCTTCTCGCAATTGGTCGATTGGCACCTCAGCCGCGAACGTATGTTGATCCGCCTGGCTGGCTCCTTCGCCGCCATCGCCCTGCTGCTGACCGCCGTCGGATTGTTCGGCCTGATGATGCGCGCGGTCGCCCAGCGCTCCCACGAAATCGGCGTCCGCATGGCCCTCGGCGCCGGTCCCGCCCAGGTGGCCCGCGCCGTTTTCGCCCGCACCGCCTGGCAGGTGCTCACCGGCCTCGCCGCCGGGACGCTCCTCGGATCCTACGCCACCGAGTGGATGAAATCTCTCCTGACCGGCGTCAGCCCCGGTGACCTCTGGATCTACGCAGGCGCCGGCGCCCTGATCTTAGCCGTTGGTTTCCTCGCGGCAGCCCTGCCCTTGCGCCGCGCCCTGGCCATCGATCCCATGGAAGCGCTGCGCTCGGAGTAGCGGGTCCCGATCCACCGGCCCACTGGACCGCAACGGAAAAAGACCAAGCCGTCCCCGCGTGGCACCCGGCCCGCGGGGGCGCATTGGCGGCCACAACGCACGTTTCGGGATTAAACCGCGATCGTCAAGCTCCCGCTGGCCGGCAGCGGTGTCCGCTTACAATGAAGTGAAAGCGTGGACGGAATCGCGGCGACACTTCTCCGGGTCCTGGCGGCCTTTTGTCCAACTGAGATTGATCCTCCTGGGGACACGATTGTTACCATCAGGGCGCGGGATAATGTCAGACAACTGACGGCGTTTCCGGCGTTTAGGAGTCCTTACCAGCAGGAGGCCCAATGGAACGAGACGAGCTTCACGAATTGGTACTGCTCCTCAAAGAGGAGATCGAAGCCGGCAGGGCAACACCCGTGGACGAAGAGACTGTTTTGCCGCGTTAACCCGCGTGCGCCTTGCGAGCGATGGAAAGGTCGATGCGAGCACCGTCGACGGCTCGGTCCGGGCTTGTGCGCTCGCGATAGCGGGAGCCATGGCCCTCCGAAAGATGAAAAAGATGCCACTGCGGGATGTGCAAAGTAAATATTTCGACATTTTAGACTCTAGCTCCGGGAACCTGTTTTCACAAATGAGGCAGCATGGCGTCAGTCCCCAAACGATGGCTGACCAAGTTGCATCCAAAGACGAACTGGTCAGCGCCTTCCGTTCGGATCTGCCCGACTTCGCTTCAGGCATTCGGGAGTTTCGGAAGATCTTCGGCCCGGTTGTTGAGACCCATCTTCGGGATCTCGGCTGTATGAAGTCGGTGTTCGGCGGTGACGTATTTCCAAGTTATCTAACGAACATCGCTTGTTCCGTGGGACTGTACATGGACACCATTGTGCTGCCTGACCCGCTGCTTAGCCTCCGCGGTGACGCAGAGCCCTGCCCTGGCAGTGTTGTCGGCATTGGCTGCAACGGCCCGGAACGCCCTCCCCTACGGACCTCTGGGACCGACACAGGGCGCTGCGCGCCGCCACGGTAGATCTTCGACGCTCGCCCATCGGAATTATGTTTGGCCACCTGAAGCGTAGATTCGGCTTCTCCTCGTGACGGGCCCCCTTGCCGTTCGCTTCAAGGGCAAGAGCGCCACGGCAGTTCGGGTGAGAGACGCCCGACCCGCAGAAGTCGTTCGTCGTTGTCTCCAAATCCGGATCGGGGAAGCTTGCCAGACTGAGAGCGCCAAACGCGCTAGCGAAAAACCGAAACCGGCTACAGCGATTGTCGTGAAGAACTGGCGGCTATCCCCTACCGGCCTGCTCGGCGAGGAATTGATCCATGATTTCCTGGCGGAAGCGGAAATTCGTGCGTTTCACACGCTCGAAGGCCTCTGGAAGATCGAGCAGGTGACGCTGTGCCGCCCGGCTCAGAACGCCCAAAGTTCCGACCACGTCCAGGCCTTTCCGACGGGCCGCGATGACGCCCTCCTCATCATCCATCACCAGCAAATCGGCATGAAGTTCAACGGCAAGAGCAATGGCGGCTTCTTCACCTGCATCGAGCCCGGCCAGAGATGCGTCGTGCAGATGGCTGGTCTGGCGCACGTCCACCCAGGCCGGCGGCACCCCGATCCAATTCTTGACCACAAGCGGAGCTTTCGGATGCCTTAGTTCGTCGCATACTGCGGTAGGCAGGATCACCCTGCCAAACAGCGCTGGAAGGATGTCGATATGCCCAATGAGCAACAGATAATTGATTGGGCTGGTGTCGGCGATGACCAGGCGCACCCGTTAGAATCCCAACCGCTCCAGCGTAGCGATTTGCCGGCGCAACTCATCAATGGTGTAGTTCATCAGGACGTCATGTGCTTTCAGGAAGCCGTCGAGTTCATAGCGAGTAGTGAAACCCAGCAACCGCCGCAATTCCGCCTTGGTCAGGCGCCCGGCCTTGTATTCCTCCAGGCCAAAGCCTTCGAGCGCCCGCCGCGACAAATCTTCGCCGGCGGCGACGAGGCGCTGGGCAAGGTCGTCGGGAATTTCCAAGTTCAGGTTCATGGCCTTCTCTTCTCAATGCTATCAGCGCCCGAACACTCTACACCAAAGGCGGACGCCACCCAGACCCCTGCTTTGGGGCCCCTTCTCTGGCGTCGCCACCGCGGGCGACCTGACTGGCTCCATCGCGAGGCAATTCACGCGGAACTGCCGATCCGAAAGGTGACCTTTCCACCGGATACATGGTGACCCCGCATAACCGTCGCAAAGCCCCGCCCCTACCGCGCCTGCGTCTTCCGCGGTTCCACCTCGTGTTCGGCGATCAACTGGCGCAGCATGCCTTCCAGTTCCGCCACCCGCCGCGCCAGGTCGTCGATCGCCTGGCCTTCCGGATCAGGCAGCCGGCCGTGCTCCAGCAGTCCGCCTTCCGGGCGAACCCGCACCACCCGCCCCGGCACACCCACCACCGTCGAGTTGTCCGGCACCGCGTGTACCACCACTGAGCCGGCCCCGATCTTCACGTTGTCCCCGATCCGGATGTTCCCCAGAACCTTGGCGCCGCTGCCGATCACCACCGAGTTGCCGATGGTCGGATGCCGCTTACCCCGCTCGTTGCCGGTTCCCCCCAGCGTGACGCCCTGGTAAAGCAGCACGTCATCGCCGATCTCGGAAGTCTCACCGATCACCACCCCAGACCCATGGTCGATGAAAAAGCGCCGTCCGATGGTGGCTCCCGGGTGGATCTCGATCCCCGTAAAAAACCGGCTCACCTGCGAAATGAACCGCGGCAGCAGCGGCACCCCCCATCCGTACAGTTTGTGCGCCATCCGATGGGCCAGAATGGCATGGAAACCGGGGTAGCACAGAACGATCTCCAGGGCGCTCTTAGCGGCCGGATCTTCCCGGAAAATCGTCTCCAGTTGCTCCCTGATCGCGCGAAACATGCCTGTATCAATTATGGATGAAACCAGCCGGGAACCGGATTCGGTGCCGCCGATTTCCCTGTTCACAGCGTATTCCACCTGTAGAATCAATCCCTTAGCTTCCGGCGTCCGAACCGGTGGGTTACACTTGTGGTCGGGATGCTCCCCCACCTGCATGCCGCCACCTTCAATCGCCAACCCTCCGCACCCCGCCCGCTCTCGCCGGCTCTACCAATCCGATATTGGCTTCGTTCCGTCAATCCACGCCCCCGGAACGCGACGGGCCCCCCGCGCCACACCCAGTTCCCCGCCCTCCAAATTGGCTTCGTTCCACCAACCCACGCCCCGGAGGTTCCTCACACTCAACAGCCCCCGCGTTTCCTCGGCATTCTCCATGCCTCTCCGGAAACTCCGCTCCCTCAGCGACCTTCCCTTGCCCTTGGGTCTTCTCCGCGTTTCCTCCGCGTCTCCGCGTCGAATGGGCCCCTCCCCTACCGCAATTGGCTTCGTTCCACCAACCCACGCCGTCACTCCGGCCTCCGGAACCGCGGCCGCAGGAGGTTCCTGATGCTCAATAACGTCTCTCCGTCTCTCCTCGGCGTTCTCCGTGCCTCTCCGGAAACTCCGCTCCCTCTGCGACCCTCCCTTACCTTGGGTCTTCTCCGCGTTTCCTCCGCCTCTCCGCGTCTCCGCATCGAAGGGGCCCCTCCCCCACCGCAATTGGCTTCGTTCCGCCAACCCACGCCGTCACTCCGGCCTCCGGAACCGCGGCCGCCGGAGGTTCCTGATGCTCGATAGCGGCTCTCCGCGTCTCCCCGGCGTTCTCCGCATCTCTCCGGAAACTCCGCTCCCTCAGCGGCCTTCCCTTTCCCTTAGGTCTCCTCCGCGTTTCCTCCGCCTCTCCGCGTCTCCGCGTCGAATGGGGCCCTCCCCCTCCCCCTCCCTCAGAGCCGGCCCTCCCCCATCCGCAATTGGCTTGGTTTGCTCAATTCTTCTCTGCCTCGCCATGGCCGCCGCGCCCGCCCAGGCCCAGGACTCCGCCATCTCCGCCGCCCGCATCCGCGAACACACCCGCTTCCTCTCCAGCGACCTGCTCGAAGGCCGCGGCGTCGGCCAGCGCGGCGGCCAGCTTGCCACCGAATACATCGCCACTCAGTTGGCCCTGGCCGGCGCCCAACCCGCGGCCGGCGGCAGCTATTTCCAGAGCGTGCCCCTGGCCGGCGTCGATCCCCAACCCGCTTCGCAGCTCTCCGCCTCCCTCGCCGGCCAAACCGTGGACTTTAACTGGCTCGACGACTTCGTGGCCCTCAACCCCTCCCAAACACCCGACGACCGCTTCGAGGCCGATGCCGTCTTCGTGGGCCACGGCATCAGCGCTCCGGAATGGAAATGGGACGACTACAAAGGCCTCGACGTCACCGGTAAGGTGTTGATTTTCTTCACCAACGAACCGCCCTCCACCGACCCCGCCTTCTTCGATGGCCCCGCCCTCACCTATTACGGCCGCTGGACCTACAAGTACGAAGAGGCCCTCCGCCGTGGCGCGCGAGCCGCCCTCATCATCCACACCACTCCCACCGCCAGCTACGGTTGGGACGTCGTGCGCAGCTCCTGGGGCCGCGAAACGGCCTTCGTGAAACTCGCCCCCGGCGAGCCCGCGCTAGCCATGCAGGGCTGGCTCTCCCGCGAGGCCGGCGGCAGGCTCCTGGCCCTCGCCGGCAAAACCGTGGACCAACTGCTCGCCGCCAGCGACCGCCCCGATTTCCGGCCCATCGATCTCGGCATCCGCATCCGCGGCCACCTGGTCTCCAAAATCCGCGGTCTGGAAAGCCGCAACGTGGCCGCCATCATCCCCGGCAGCGACCCCAAGCTCAAGGGCGAGGCGGTCATCTTCAGCGCTCACTGGGACCACTTCGGCATTGGCAACCCGGTGAATGGCGACCCCATCTACAACGGCGCCCTGGACAACGCCACCGGCTGCGCCATCCTTCTGGAACTCGCCCGCGCCTGGGCCGCCTTACCCGAAAAGCCCCGCCGCTCGGCCCTCTTTCTGGCCGTTACCGCCGAAGAGGCCGGGCTGAAAGGCTCCCAATACTACGCCGCCCATCCCCTGGTCCCGCCCGCGAAAACCGCCATCGACCTGAACTACGACATGCTCTTCCCCTTCGGCCGCGCCAAGGACGTGGTCATCACCGGCGCCGACCGCACCACCGTCTACCCCCTGGCGCAGGAAATCGCCAAACGGCTGAACCTGGAAATTTCGGTCGATCCCGAGCCGGGCGCCGGCCACTATTTCCGCTCCGACCATTTCTCCTTCGCACAGGCCGGCATCCCCGCTTTTTCCATCGAGCACGCCACCGAATTCGCCGGCAAACCGCCGGGCTACGGCAAGCAGATGTCCGAAGACTACACCGCCCGCCACTATCACCAGCCCTCCGACGAGTTCCAGGCCGATTGGGACTTCACCGCCCTTGCGCAAGCCGCCGAATACGGATTTCTGCTGGGTCAGGATATCGCCAACCAGGACCGCCTGCCGGATTGGAAGCCCGGTGGAGGGTTCCATCGCTAGGCGCGCCCCCGGCCCGCCGCGGCCCTCACTTCGGCTTCGGTTTCTGCTCTTTGTCCCAAAGCCGGAATCCGCCCGTGAACGCGTTGGCGTTGTCGCCCGGACGGCAATTCGGTGGCATCTCCTTCAGCTCTTTCACGTTGCCGCCCCCAATTACCACTTCGTCCGGTTGGATCGCCGCCACAATCCGGTCCACCGCGTCGGCCACGTACCGCCGCCACTTTTTCCGCCCGTGTTTCTCCAGGCCGCGCACCCCCACATAGTCCTCAAACACGCCCTTCTTATAAGGAAGGTGTCCGAGTTCCAACGGCTCCACCTCGCCGTCCAGAACAACGGCGGATCCGAGGCCCGTCCCCAGGCCCAGAAAAAGCATCTTGCCGCGCTTGTAGCTTCCCAACGCCTGCATGGCCGCGTCGTTGACAATCTTCACCGGCCGCCCGAATGCTTTCCGGAAGTCGAACCCCACCCAGCCGTCACCCAGGTTGTGCGGCTCCGCCACCGGCCGGCCCGCCAGCACCGGCCCCGGATACCCGATGGACAATGCGTCGTACTGCCAGTCTCCCGCCAACTTCTTGACCTTGGAGACCATCTGTCGAGCCGTCATCTTCGGGCCGGATTCAACCTCGCGGTGTTCCTTCTGGCCGGTGACGAGAATCTTCACGTGCGTGCCGCCGACGTCCACTACCAGTACTTTCATCGCGCGCTCACCGTCCGTCTGCGTTCCGCAAGCTCTTTCCAGGCGCCCTCGGGCATGGCATATAGAGAATACCAGACGCCGCCGGTTTCGCAGCCGTCAGGGAACCTCCGGCCCGCTCTTACCGGCCTCGATCGACTTCACCAGTTCCGCTGCCGACGCGCCTTCGAGCGAGAGTCCGTAGCCCACTTCCCGCACCAGCCGCTCCTTCAACGGCTGGATGAAATGCACGCGCGTGTTGCGCCGCGTCACCTCCGGAGCGGCCAGGTACAAAGTGGCCAGCTCCCGCGCGCGCGCCAGCGCTTTGCCGTTCGGCACCACCTCCGCCACCACTCCCCATTCCAGCGCCGTGCGCGCCGTGATGGGCTGCGGGTTCAGCAGGAAGGCCTCCGCCCTCCCGGCTCCCGCGCGGTAACTCCACGCGGTGAAGATTCCGTCGCCCGGCACAATCCCGCCCGCAAAGTGCGGCAGATCGTTAAAGGTCGCCCCTTCCCCCGCCACAATCACGTTGGCCAGCAGCGCATACTCGGAATGCACCCACGCGCGTCCTTCCACCGCCGCAATCACCGGCACCCGGATGTTCGCCAGGTTCTCCAGAATCTGCACGCCTTCATCGTGTGCCTGGCTCCAGACTTCCGGGTCCGCCACGTTGCCGAACGAGGAAAAGTCGATCCCCGGAATAAAGTCCCCGCCCGCTCCCGTCAGAATCACAATCTTGTTCCCGCGGTCCTGCGCAATGCGGTAGAACGCGTCCACAAGCTCAGTGTGATCCTGAGCCGTGAAGATCAACGGCCCGCCCTCGGTATGGAACTCCACCAGCAGCACGCCCTGGGTGTCGCGCGTCATCTTCACGCTGCGGTAAGCGGTGAAATAGGCCGGATGCGCCACCGGCGTGGCGGCTTTCGCGCGCCCGGCCGCTGCGGAATCGTGCAACGTGGCATCGTCAACGGGATCCAATGGTCACCTCCCAGTCGCTTCCGTCCCACGCCGCTGCGCCCGAGCGCCGGCCCCGCGGAATCGTGGAATCGATGTCCGCATCCTAACCGCAGCCATACCGCGCCCGCAAGCCGGAAGTATTCTTTTCCGCACAAATCGCGGCTGCCGGAAGTGAAAACACTTCCACCGGAAACTCTGTGGGGAACCACTCGCCTGCGATCCTGGGAACAGCCGGGTAGCCGTCATGTCCGCTCCAAGCCAGTTCCGGATTACCGCGCTCCCTCCCTCCGCTTCTCTCGCCGACGCTCTCCATACGCACTGGAGAGAGTACCTGATGGAGGGCGCCGAAATCGCAGCACTGATGCTCAGCACCTGTATCTGCGGCACCCTGCTCTACAGCCGCGACTCGCCGCTGTACTCCCTGGATCTCTCGCAAACCTTCCGGTCGATGCTGATGGGAGTGGCTATCGCCGTCACCACGTTTCTGATCATCCGCTCGCAGTACGGCCGGCGGAGCGGCGCGCACTTCAATCCGGCGGTCAGCCTGACCTTCCTCTGGCTGGGCCGCATGCACCGCTGGGACACCACCTGTTACATCGCGGCTCACTTCGCCGGCGCGCTCGCCGGAGTGCTGGCCGCCAGCCTGATCCTCGGTGTGCGGTTGGCCGCTCCTCCGGTGTAGTACCTGGTCACGCTGCCCGGCAGCCATGGAAGCTCCACCGCCTTCGCCGGCGAATTCCTGCTCTCAGTGCTGATGATGGGCGTGGTCCTGTGCGCCACCAATCATCGATTTCTCACGCGCTTCAGCCCGCTGCTGGTGGCGATGGTCACGGTGTTCTATTACGCACTCTCTTCTTCGATCTCCGGCTACAGCGTGAATCCGGCACGCAGCTTCTCCTCAGCCCTGTTCGCGTGGATATGGCGGGGCATCTGGATCTACTTCGTAGCACCCTGCCTGGGCATGCTGACCGCCGCGACCCTCTACCTTCGGAGCATGGGACCCAATCGTATCTACTGTGCCAAGGTCTTTCATGACCTGCATTCCATCTGCCCGTTCCCCTGCCGTTTTATGCGCCTGTATCAGGACAAATGAAGAGGCCCCGCCGGCAGCCGCCGCTTCACCCGCGGCCTACGGCATCAACGCACCCGACCCGACCCGCGCGACTCTCTCCGCAGCTAGTCTAGTGCGTCAGAAGTCCTGTAACGCGCTTCCCGAAGATTTTGCTGGACAATTTGTGTGGGATCGGTTAGGCTACAGTAGATCCGGAGCGGTTCCCTGTGTTCAGCCCGGTCCATCCACATGCAGCGCGCTTACCGAATTCGGTTGACTTCTGAGCAGGAGGATGATCTGCTGCGCTTTGCACGCAGCCGCACGCTGGCGGCGCGACTGGTGGAGCGGGCCAAGATGCTGGTGCTGTATTCGGCCGGACATACCGCTGGGGAAATTGCCGACCAACTGGGAGTGTCCCGGCCAACCGTCCCCCGGTGGCTGGGCCGATTCGAGGAAAAAGGTATCCAGGGGCTGGAAGATGCGCCCCGCTCCGGACGTCCGCCTGTCATTCCGGATTCCAAAATCGCCGAGATCGTCGCGAAGACCACGCGGGAGACGCCTGCTGGCGCCACCCACTGGAGCACGCGCACGCTGGCTCCGGTGGCCGGCGTCAGCCCGTCCTCGGTGGGACGTATCTGGCGGGCGCACGGTTTGAAGCCGCACCGGGTGAGTCGCTTCAAACTCAGCAACGATCCCCGCTTTGCCGAGAAACTGGAAGACGTGGTGGGACTGTATCTCCACCCGCCCGCGAATGCGATGGTATTGTCGCTGGACAAGAAGTGCCAGATCCAGGCCTTGGAGCGTACGCAACCCGGCCTGCCCTGGAAAAAGGGCCGTTGCGGGACGATGACGCACGATTACAAGCGCCACGGGACGACCACGCTGTTCACGGCCATGAATACGCAGGATGGGACGGTGATAGACGTATGCATGCCCACCCATACTCATAAGGACTGGATTCGCTTTCTCAAGCTGATCGATGGCCGGACTCCCAAAGACCAAGTGCTGCACCTGATCATGGATAACTACTCGGCCCACAAAACCCCTGAAGTCAAAGCCTGGCTGGAGAAGCACCCGCGGTTTCAGGTGCACTTCACTCCCACCAGTTCCTCGTGGCTGAATCAGGTGGAGCGCTTCTTTCGCGACCTGACGGATAAGTGTATCCGGCGCGGTGTCTTTCATTCGGTCAAGGAACTGCAACAGACCATGCGGGTCTACATTGACCAGCACAATCGGAACCCCAAGCAATACCTGTGGACCGCTGCGGCCAACGATATCCTGGAAAAGGTCAAGCGAGCCTGGAAGGCCCTAATGGCCCGTGGCTATGCCCCCAAGAAACTGGCCGCCCTGCAGAGTCTCGAGCGCCATCTGGCAACCGCGGGCGCTGTGGCTGCTCCTTGATTAACGAAGTGCACGTTACCCTCGTCTATCCCCACCGCGCATCGGACGCCTCGCCACTAGCTCTCTCCCTCCTCCGCGCTGACCGCACTCGTCCTGGCTGAACCAAACCCGAATTCAACCATTCCCGTCCCGTTGGATGCTTCAGTCCGCCTACCACGTACCCTCAGTGGCGATCTCCGTCCTCATCTTGTACCCGACTCCTCCTGTAACAGTTCAAGTACCCAGGCGATTTTGCTGGACTTTTCCGAAATGATCGGCTAAGGTATGGTGGATGGGTGCGAGGGCGGCCCGCCGCAGAACTCGGGGGCAAACGGTATCGGCGAAGCGCCATGGCCATGCACCTCAGCCCAACCGGGAAGGGCTACAGCGCGAAAACGAGCGACTCCGACGAGAGGTTGAAGATCTCCGGCGGAAGGTAGCTGAGCGCGAGCAGCAGATCGCTGAACGCGAGCAGCAGATCGCCGAGCGCGAACAGCAGATTGGCGAAGCCGAAAAGCAGATCGCTGATCTGGAGCGCCAACTGGCGGCCCGCCAAAAGAATTCCACCAACTCCTCCAAACCCCCGTCCTCCGATGGACTGGCGGGGAATTCGCGGCAGCGCGGGCGCCGGAAAAAGAGCAAGCGCAAACCGGGCGGGCAGAAGGGCCATCCCGGCCATCACCGCCCGCTGGCTCCCCCCGAACAGGTCCAGGAAGTGCGTCCGGTGCTGCCGGAGGAATGCAAGCATTGTGGCCACGCGTTGTCGCAGCAGCCCGAGCAGATGCAGACGGTGGGAGAAGTGCAGCGCCACCAAGTGACTGAGTTACCGCCCATCCAGCCTTATGTCATCGAGTATCAATGTCCCAAGGTGGTCTGTCCGGCCTGTGGGAAAGGCACGCGAGCACCCCTGCCGGAAGAGGCGCAGGGGGACTTCGGACCGCAACTGATGGCGCTGATCGCCTACCTGACGATCTACTGCCGCATGCCGCGGCGGGTGTTGGAGGCGTTTCTGGAACAGGTGCTGGGCATCTCCATGAGTCTGGGCAGCACCCAAAAGTGTTGGGAGCAAGCCAGCGCCGCAGTGGCCCAGCCCTGCCAGGAACTGGAACAGCAACTGAAAAACAGACCGTATTGAACAGCGACGAAACCGGCTGGCGCAACAACGGGGAGAAACGATATTTATGGGCGTTGGTGGCCCGCGACTTCGTCTTCTACACGGTGGACAAGACGCGCAGTTCCGCCGTGCTGATCCATCTGCTGGGGGCGGTGTTCGCGGGCATCCTGTGCAGCGACCGGTTCAGTGCCTATTTCAAATATCACCAAGGGTTGTCTCAGTTGTGCTGGGCGCACTTGAAACGCAATATTCTGGGCATTCAGGAGTTCGCCAAGACCACCGACGCGCAGCGATTTTGCCGGGACGCGTTGGCGCTATATGCCCGCTTGTTCCGCCTCTGGCGCAAGTTCCAGGGCAGCTTAATCGACCGGGAGCAGTTGATCCTGCGCTCCCTTCCGCTGCAAAAGCGCTGGTTTGCACTCGCCGAGCAGTACCTGGACAGTGACGACAAAGAAGTGCGCAACATGGCCACCGCCTTGTTCCAGCACTGTGGCCGGCTGTTCACTTTCATCGAGCATCCCGGGGTGGAGCCTACCAACAATTGCGTGGAACAAGCCTTACGTATTGCCGTGCAATTGCGCAAGATCATCTTTGGCAATCGCAGCGCCCAAGGAGAGGCGGCCACGGCGCGCCTCCTCACTGTGACCCAAACCTGCAGAATGCAGGGCCGCAACGCCTTGGAGTATCTGACCGAAGCGATCATCCGCTATCGCCGTCATCAGTCTGCGCCCTCTCTGCTCCTTCGGCAAAAATAGGCCACTTGAACTGTTACCTCCTCCTTTTCATCGACGGATCACCCCCCTCCGGCACCTACGTTACAGGACTTCTGACGCACTAGACTAGCATCCCAACACATCCGACCCGCGCCCCGCACGACTCTCCGCAGCCGCCAGCCCCGACACATCCGACCCGCGCCCCGCGCCGCCCTCCGCGGCCGGCAGCCCCGACGCATCCGACCCGCGCCCCGCGCCGCTCTCCGCGACCGTCAGCCCCGACACATCCGACCCGCGCCCCGCGCCGCTCTCCGCGACCGTCAGCCCGACACATCCGACCCGCGCCCGGCGCCGCTCTCCGCGGCCGGCAGCCCCGACACATCCGACCCGCGCCCCGCGCCGCTCTCCGCGGCCGCCAGCCCCGACACATCCGACCCGCGCCCCGCGCCGCTCTCCGCAGCCGCCAGCCCCGACACATCCGACCCGCGCCCCGCGCCGCTCTCCGCGGCCGTCAGCCCGACACATCCGACCCGCGCCCGCGCCGCTCTCCGCGACCGTCAGCCCCGACACATCCGACCCGCGCCCCGCGCCGCTCTCCCCAGCCGCCAGCCCCGACACATCCGACCCGCGCCCCGCGCCGCTCTCCGCGACCGTCAGCCCGACACATCCGACCCGCGCCCCGCGCCGCTCTCCGCAGCCGGCAGCCCCGACACATCCGACCCGCGCCCCGCGCCGCTCTCCGCGGCCGGCAGCCCCGACGCATCCGACCCGCGCCCCGCGCCGCTCTCCGCGGCCGGCAGCCCCGACACATCCGACCCGCGCCCCGCGCCGCTCTCCGCGGCCGGCAGCCCCGACGCATCCGACCCGCGCCCCGCGCCGCTCTCCGCGGCCGGCAGCCCCGACGCATCCGACCCGCGCCCCGCGCGACTCTCTCCGCAGCCGGCATGCCTTCGCGCCGCGACCGAACCACCCGGCCGCCGACAGGTCCCTCGCGCCCGGCCGCAGCCGGCAGCGCGCCCGAAACCCATTCGCGCCAGGTCTCCTGAGGCAACAGCTCTCGCGCCCGCCACTCTCCCCGCAGCCGGCAGCGCCGCGGTCGAGTTCTTCAATCCCCGTGCGTATTTTCGCGCCCCGCCCTCGCCGCAAAACTGCTCTGCCGCGCGCCAACCTATGCTACGCTTGCAGATCGGAGGGGCACTTTGAGACGCACGTATACCGTACTACTCGCGACGCTGGCCACAACGCTGGCCGCCATCACCCTGGTCGCCCAGAATGCACCGAAAAAGGCTTCCGGCCGATCCGCCATCCTACATCCCGAAATGGCCGTGGAGCATGGCACCTACGACAAGCCCATGGCCACCATCGGAACCAAACCCAGCGAACCGTGGTCGGCCACCACGATCGCGGCCGGCGTGGACAAGAAACCGGAATCCGGCCGGCCTATCACCCTGGTCGGCGAAATCGTGGACTTCTCGTGCTACGCACAGCTTGGCAAGCACGGCGAAAAGCACCGCTCCTGCGGCCAGAAGTGCGTTCAAAACGGGCAGCCCATTGGCCTGCTCACACGCGAAGGCACTCTCTACATGGTGATGCCCGAGGAACACGATCCGCGCCGCGATGGCGGCGTGGACGCCAAGACGGTGGCCTCCGAAAACATGGGCTACATCGTGGAAGTGAACGGAACCGAAGCGTCGGTCGGCCCCTATCGCGCTGTCTACGTGTCCGGGCTCAGCAAGTAGCGGCACGCCGCTTCTTAACGATGGGAAGTCGCCTTACGGCCGGCGCGGTGGTGTTGCCGGCCGTTCTCTTGTGGGCAGCCGGCCAGCCTCCCGAAGCGCCGCTGGGGCTTCCGCCGATGCCCTGGCCGCCCGGCAATTCCTACTCCGCCGCGAAGGCCGAATTGGGCCGCTACCTGTTCTTCGACCGGCGGCTTTCGGCGGATGACACCATCGCCTGCGCCTCGTGCCACAATCCCCGGTACGCCTTCACCGATGGCGCTCCGGTTTCCACTGGCATCCGCGGGCAGAAGGGCGTCCGCAGCGCTCCTACCATCATCAATCGCGCCTACTCCCTGGCGCAGTTCTGGGATGGACGCGCCGGCTCGCTCGAAGAGCAGGCCAAGGCGCCCATGGCCGATCCCACCGAGATGGGCAACACCCATCAGGCCATCGTCGCGCGCATTCAGGCAGTGGCCGGTTACCGCGACCAGTTCGCCCAAGCCTTCGGCGGCCCGGAAATCACCATCGACCGGGTGGCCATGGCCATCGCCTGCTTCGAGCGCACGATCCTCTCCGGCGACGCTCCCTACGACCGCTACAAGCGCGGCGACCGCACCGCGATGTCCCCCGAGCAGGTCGCGGCATGACCGTCTTCTTCGACAAGGCCAATTGCGGGCGCTGCCACCAGGGATCCAACTTCACTGATAACGCCTACGCCAATGAGGGCATCGGCACCGACAAGCCGGCTCCCGACGTGGGCCGCTTCGCGGTGTCCCACGACCCGCGCGACTGGGGCGCGTTCAAAGTGCCCACACTCCGCGAGATCGAGCACACCGCGCCTTACATGCACGATGGCAGCTTGAAAACCCTGGAAGAGGTGGTCGAGTTCTACAACCGCGGCGGAATTCCCAACCGCAATCTCGATCCCAACATTCGCCCGCTGCACCTCACCGATGCGGACAAGCAGGCGCTGGTGGCGTTCCTGAAGGCGCTCAGCGGAGAAGGCTGGCAAACCGTGCAGGCGCCCGCGGAGTTCCCGCGGTAGGCGCCGGGTATCCATCCTGCGGCAGAGGCGGAGGCTTTCGGTTGCGGGCCCTGCACCCCGCAAGAGCGTGTGCGGAGGTCGCAAAGCGCCTTGCGTGCCCGCCTCCCGGCGCGGCGAAAGGCACATTGCCAGATCCGTCAAACCTCTACTGCCTCCCGGCAGAAGCAGATCTCCCGGTTGAGTAACGATCCTCCGGCAGGCCAGAGGCTTTTCGGTTGCGGGCCCCTCAAAAAGGGGTCTGATCGCAACCACCCAAAACCACGTGCGCCGCCGCACCGTGCCGATTCTCGCGCGCCCACCTGGCGCGGCGAAAGGCACATTGCCAGATTCGTCAAACCTCTACTGCCTCCCGGCAGAACCGGGGATCTCCCGCTTGAGTAACGATCCTCCGGCAGGCCAGAGGCTTTTTCGGTTCCGGGCCCCTCAAAAGGGGCCTGATCGCAACCACCCAAAACCACGTGCGCCGCCGCACCGTGCCGATTCTCGTGCCCGCCTCCCGGCGCGGCGAAAGGCACATCGCCAATTCGTCAAACCTCTACTGCCTCCCGGCAGAACCGGGGATCTCCCGCTTGAGTAACGATCCTCCGGCAGGCCAGAGGCTTTTCGGTTGCGGGCCCCTCAAAAGGGGTCTGATCGCAACCACCCAAACCACGTGCGCCGCCGCACCGTGCCGATTCGCGCGCCCGCCTCCCGGCGCGGCGAAAGGCACATTGCCAGATTCGTCAAACCTCTACTGCCTCCCCGGCAGAAGCGGATCTCCCGCTTGCTTAGTGCGCGGCCGCGGCGCCGGCGTCGGCGATCACGGGAGGCTTTGCGCCGGGCGGGATGGGCGCCAGCATGTCCTCCTTCCGGTTAATCAGGGTCGAAGTGTTGTAGCTGGCGATCTCGAATCCGTGGCCGTGGGTGATGGCGTCGGTCGGGCAGGCTTCGACGCAGTAGCCGCAAAAGATGCAGCGGTTGTAGTCGATGTTATAGACCTTGGCGTAGCGCTCGCCGCCGCTGATGCGCAGCTTTTCGGTATTTTCGGCGGCTTCGATGTAGATGCAATCGGCCGGGCAGGCGGCGGCGCACAGAAAGCAGGCCACGCACTTTTCCAGACCGTTCTCGTCGCGCTGCAGCACGTGGCGCCGCGGAAACGCTCCTCGAATTTGGGCGGCTCGTCGGGGTAGT
>CAWDOH010000058.1:0-192986 GCA_963803725.1 Bryobacterales bacterium
CGTGCGATGGGCGTGAACTTATACGCAGACAAATCCGCAGGCGCCGGACGGATCAGCAGCGCCGCCAGCCCCGCACCGAGCGACGCTGCGAGGCCGATCTGAAGGAGCAGCCGCCGCCTCGCCGCGGAACCCGCCCGCGTGGACGCGCCGCCAGCGGCCCTGACCGCGCTGGCTGAAGTCGTTTCCGAAAGCCGGTCCCGGATCTGTTTCAGCTCGCGATACAGGTCGCGCGTCGAGTCGTAGCGCTCGGGCGGCTCTTTGGCCAACAACCGCTCGATCACCCAGCGCAACGGCATGGGCACACTGGCCAGCAGCGGCTCGGCATCCTCGCGGATGATCGCCGTCAGCGTCTCAGGAGTACTGCGGCGGTGGAAGGCCCGCTTGCCCGATGCCAGCTCGTACAGCACCAGGCCGAAGGAGAACTGGTCCGATTGAGGCGTGAGATTCGGTTCCCCACGCGCATGCTCGGGCGACATGTAATCGACCGTGCCGACTATCGTGCCGGGATCGGTGACCATCGTCTCGGTGGCAGCATCTGCCGCTGCTCGCGCAGACACGACCGTTTTCGCCAGCCCGAAGTCCAGGATCTTCACCCGCCCCTCGCGCGTAACCAGAATATTACCCGGCTTGAGGTCGCGGTGCACGATTCCCCCAGCGTGAGCAGCACACAAGCCGTCGGCAATCTGCACCGCCACATCCATCAGCTTACGGGCGCTGTCGATCGGCGCAATAGGCACGCCCTCGACAAACTCCATTACCAGATAGTTCGGCCCGACGTCGTAGAGCTGGCAAATATTGGGGTGGTTCAGTGCCGCGATGGCGCGCGCCTCGCGCTGGAACCGTTCCGTGAACTGATCGTTCGAAACCTTGATAGCAACGGTGCGATCTAGGCGGGTGTCGCGCGCCTTATACACCTCTCCCATGCCGCCCGCGCCCACCGGTGCGGCGATCTCGTACGGCCCCAATCGAGTTCCGCGAGCCAAATGCATCGAATATCTAAATCATTTTAGCGCCCGGAAGCCGGCGGAACGTTGGATTGTTGTCGGATCACGGCGCATCTGGAAGTTATTCTGGCGAGCCCTTTGAGATTGCTACATCCAAGAAAAGGCGTTCTGGACGAAAGGCGGCTTTCCGGAAACTGGCCTGCTGACAGGTTCCGGCCCTCGCGTTCTGGAAATTCACCGCCGGTGAACGCGCCGTCGACGTCAATGGCCGCAGTGTGTGCGGGGGCAGTCGCACGAGCAACGCATGCCGCGGCCTTCACCAGCGCCGGACGCGAGGGCATGCGTGCTTTCGAGCGGCAGCCGTCGGTTGACTCCACGATGCCCTGCGGCAGATGCGGCAAGCTCACGCGAGATCCGGGCGCGCTTCCGCGACTGCCGCACTTGATTCAGGCGTGGGCGCGCCGCAAACTGAAAGAGTTGAAAACTCCCTCGGGCAATTACGGCGGACTGCGGCTCTCTAGCGCACGCCGTGCGTGCGTTGCGGCGCGCCGCTCATGTCCATCGAGGAGGGTAAGCACTTCCGAAGCCCCACTACAGCCCACGATTGAGGGGCTGCACGCATGAAGCGGAATGAGAGGGCGCACACGGGTGTCTGTCTGTGCTGTCGAGCGGACGTTCCTCCCGAACGAAACGCCGACCACCCTGCTCTGCCGTTCTGCCCTCGATGCGTGTCGGGGAACTGCCGCAAGTGTCGGAGTTGGGTTCGTGGCATGAAGTGGCAGAGGGACCCGACATTCAACTTCATAGGGCGCCCGCGAGGGCCGCAGATGCCGTGCGGTTGGGGTTGCGGTGCCAAGCTGACCGGGATCCAGATGCGCGCGCACTTCACCATCTGCCCGAACAGGCCGGCCATCTCCGACGGCGTGCTCCAACCCGCAGCACTCGTCGTCGCCGACCGCGGGCTGGCGGACCAGAATGAACCAGACAGAAGACAGCAGGCGAAGCGTGGACGCCCGCCTGGACGGCGAATGCCGTGCGGCTGGCGCTGCGGAGCCGAGCTGACGGCCAGCCAGATGCGCACGCACTTCACTAGATGTTCGAGACGGCCGAAGGATCGAGGCTGAACAGTGTTGGCCTCATGGCCAAGGGTTGCGGAATACGCCTGAAGCCGAGACGTCCCAAGATTTCTGTCAAGAACCCCCTCCAAACCGGAAAAAATCGGAAGCTACAGAGGGGTTTGGGGGACCTTCCGGCGCGCCGGCCGGGGACTCTCGACAGCGCTCGCGATCCGAATTGCGCATAATTCCGCTGCGCGCAAACTGCTGAAAATTGGCTGGTTAAAAATCCGGTGCTGTGCGGATAACTTCAGTTTTCCGCACAGCAATCCCGGATATGTAAGTCCTTTAGATCCACTTCCGGTTCTTCCGGTTTACAACAGGTTATCCGCACACCCCCGGAGACGCCTTTTTTCGCCTCAGAGCTGGCTCTCTTTCCCCGACAGTTGTTGCAAGTCAGCCGCTCATCATCGTCGCAGAGGCCGCCGCATCTCGTGCATTTCCCGTCTCGTTTCCAGCCGCGCTGCCTCTCCGTCTCGCGAGAAATGGAAAGGCAGTGAATTCGCTCTGGATGTTCGCGTGCGGCTTCGCACTAGTCCCTCCGCCCGCTGGCCTTGGGCGTGCAATGCTGGCCGCTCTCGGATGACAGAGCAGGATCGGAGTTGGTTAGGCCACCAGCGTCGCTTGCCCGCCCCCCTTCGGAGACATATTTGGGTAGAATTGTTGTTGGCCGCCTAGCTGGGCCTCATGAACCCGGCGAAAGGCTCCCGCCCCGGGCGGCCTTTCAGTTCAGGCGGGCGCGAGGCGGGAGATGCCCACGGGGAGCTATTTTCATGAACGTCTGTCCGATCCAGTGGATGCCGTCTGTTCCCGGCGGTTCTGGGTCCCCCGTGGTACCGCTCCAGATCTTTCCGAAGACGGATACCTAGTCGATCCCGAGGGGCCACACTCAATCATCAGACGAATGTCAGCGGTTCCGTTCGAAGCGCTGGCGGAAGTTTCGGTGCTCGGTCTCCTGGCGAACGGCATCAGCAAAACCACCACGCTCAAGCAGGAGCCTAAGCGGCTTGAGGCCGATGCTCGGCCGAACCGCAGCCTTGTGCTCCAGGTTGATTTGGCGAGCTGTGGAACCGATTCTCTTGTCTGCAAGAGCATATTCGAATCGAAGGAATTCATGTCGTGGAAGAAGGGCACAAGCCGACTGCAACTTTTTCTCGATGGCTTCGATACATGCCTAAAATACGTACCGAACCTTGTAAAGCTGTTGTGCAATCGATTCGCGAGCGAATCACGCGACCGGCTATCGCTCCGAATTGCCTGTCGAACCACCGAGTGGCCGACTGATCTGGAGAGCTTGCTTCGAGAGCTGTGGCCAGGCGAACAAGACGTACAAATCTTCGAGCTGGCACCACTACGGAGGGTAGATGTTTTCCGGTACGCCGAGGCGGCCGCGCCTGGTCGAGCAGAAGAGTTCCTGAAGGAAGTCGAACGTCTTGGTGCAAGCCAATTTGCGAACCGCCCAATCACCTTACGGTTCCTCCTGGAATTGTTTCGCACAGGCACAGCACTTCCGGAACGAAGAGCCGATTTATATCGCGACGGCTGCCGCGCGCTGTGTGATGAATACCGCCATGATCTGCGTCGTGCGAAGCGCCCACAACAGATCTCCACAGGACTTCGGTTTGCAGTGGCAGGCAGGCTTGCAGCGGTCATCGTGTTCTCGCGCCGGACAGCGATTTTTGCGTCTCTGAGCCCGCTTCCGACCCCGGACGGAGATGTCCGAATCGACGATCTGTTAGGGGGGAATGAGAGCTATAAAAGGGAAGTCGTGCGAGATGTCAGCGAGTCGGCAATCTGCGAGACTCTCGAAACCGGCCTGTTTCGATTGGTGGGGCCTGACCGATTCGGTTTCTCCAATGAGACATACGCGGAATTCCTCGCAGCTCGTTACCTTTTCGACCACGAGGTGCCCACGGATGAGATTCTCAAGCTGATATTGGACGCTTCGCGCAAGGTTGTTCCACAACTCCGCGAGACCGCCGCCTGGCTGGCAGCGTTTCGTCCCGACGTAGGTAAGGCAATTCTTTCTTCGGACGCCGCAACACTTTTTCGGTCAGATACGCCGCCAAGATGATATTCTCAACTGACATGATCTTGGCACTGCAATGGGCACGGATTCACCTACGGCCGGCCTCATTCGCCCACGTTATATTCTTTGGTAGCGCGGTCGTGAGAGTAGTGTGTGCAGCTGTTGACTGTTTCGATGACGCTCGGGTGTGTGATTACATCGCTGAGATATTGGTAGAGAATGCGCCAAGGGGACTCGGGAAGTTGGAGTTGCGCAGGAAGTTGGCCTCGAACCGAGAGGCGCGGACGGCTATTGCACGTGCGGTAAGTCGAGTCCGTGAGGCCCATAAGTTCGCACCATTCTTGGTTAGTTACGGTTTGGTCGAGGTTGGCGACATCGCCCTTCTTCTCGACGAGTTAGATACCGCTCCGAACAGTGACGCAGTTAGGACCGTCGCATATGTGATTGCTCAAACACTCTATGGAGTCCCCTGGTTCGATATTGCACTGATAGAGCGGACGCTCGCGAAGGCCGCGACTAATACTGCCTTGGACGCAGCCCTGAAGCCGGTTCTAGCCGCAGTCGACCTAAGTTCGAGCACATCGAAGGCTCAGAAAGCGTCGTACGAACGCCTACGGGGACTCGACCTTCCCTCTCTTCTCTCCTCGTTAGATACGCCGCCGAACTTGGACACAGAGAAAGCCATCGCATGCCAGATTGGTCACAAGCTTTCTGGCGCCCCTCGGTCCGATACTGCTCTGATAGAGCGGGTGCTTGCGAAGGCGGCGACTAATCCTATTTTGGACGGCATCCTGAAACCAGTCATAGCCCCCGTCGCTCTGAGTTCGGAAAAGGCGAATGAGCAGAAAGCGTCATACCAACGCCAACCGCAGCGAAAAGATCGCACAGCCGAGTCATCAGAACCTGCTTCCGATCCGGCGAATTTGATTGGCACTATCGACAGCAGCAGCGTTATGGCTTTCGTTACGATCTGTGACCGGCTTGCTGGCACGTCCTGGTGTCCAGATGAAGAAGTGCTGCCAGGCTGGGGAAAGGTCCAACCGGCTTTGCAGAGCCAGATAAATCGCTCCGCGCAAATGTATCTCAACGGGTATTGTGTCGCCAACACTACTTGGATAGGTAAAGGCGAGACTTGGCATGAGGTCACCTGTGGCAATTGGGCTTTGCGCGTGCTGACCCAGGTGGATCCCCCTGGCCTTGATAGCCTGAGTGCGGACGTCTGGTACGCCTGGATGCCCAGCGTGCTTGGCGTCCACACTAGGCAGGACCAGGTGCAGGTGACAATTCTGAGGACCGCATACCAGCGGCATCCAGCTCGATTCCGGGAATTGGTCGGCCTCTTCATCGATAAGCAGAGCAGGTGGGCAGGGGCCGTTCTCATTGGCGACAGATTGAAGCCCGTTTGGGATAGTGAGATTGCCAAACTGCTGCGCACTCGGCTGAAAGACGACAGGTTGAGCTCGCCGGCCTTTTTTCGCATACTCTCGATTCTGATGCAAGCGGGAGACGCCGGAGTTGGCGAAATCGCGGCCGAATTGCTCGCCGGCTCGGCCAATGCACCTTTGGAAAAGATTCGGAAGCCGGTTGAGTTGGCCCTTAGACTGTTGGAAAGGAATCCATCGGAGGCCTGGGCGATCGTGTGGCCGGTTGCCAACGAAAATCTCGCGTTTGCGAAGCAGTTGATCGGAGAACTCGCAGCGAACCCCTATGGGACCAGGACCACGCACATTCTTAGCGGACTACGTGAGGACCAGGTTGCCGATTTGGGGGGTTGGATCGATCGATATTGGGCAGAACGGGAAGGCGACCAGGCTCGGGCCATTGGCTACCTGGGCGGGTTCTCTCTGGACCGCCTTAAAGAGGTCGCGGAACAGATTGTGCGACAGAAAACCTGGACACCACGGTCGACCTCAAACGTGCTTTCCTTGGTACTCGATGGTGTCTGGAAGGAGGAGGCTACGGACGCACCCGACAAGCCGGGACCGCCGCCGGTAGCTTCTGCTCCGGCTGAATCGAAGATCGACCGGGTCCCTCCGGGACCGGAATTGCCTAAGAGAGTTACGCCGAAAAGGCGCAGGCGCGCCAGAGACCCAGATCTTGAACGCCGCAACAAGGACCGCTTGGCTGAGTATCAGAAAAGGAAGCTAGACGAGTCTGGCCTTGATGCAATCCGGGAACGATTCCGTAAGGATCATATTCCCGACGCAATTATATACTTCAACGCGGGGGTGGACAAGTCGGATTTCTATCGCTGGAGGTCCGGCCAGTTGGGCGAGGATTGCGAAACCCAGCAGAATATCGAGGCGGTTCTCAACGCGAAAGGGTTGCCTGGGATGCGGAGACCCAAAAAGCCGGGTTCTTTTTAAGCGATCAGCACCGTCAGCACGCGCCGCCACCGGTTGGCACCACTCCCCACCAGCACCAGAATTGTGCGCCACCGCTAACGGCACCTAAGCACCCTCGGCCCACCAACCCCCTAACATATCGCGCTGATTCTATTTGCCTTAACTCCATCAGGGCCACTGCTCTCCCCAGAATGCCGACGCTGCGCGCCACCACCCCCGCCAAGAGTTCCACCACAGTGTCCACCACTGCCACCATTGCGCACCACCATGAGGCGAGGTTAAAACCGTGTATAAACGTGGTCCCAATGGAGGCTACGGGAGACTACCTATGGCGTCGGAGTCCAAAATGCGATTAAATGGAACGGTCGGTAAGCGGCTCCTGAACGTCGCGGAGACGGCTCGTTACCTCGGGTTGGAAATAGACACGGTCTATAAGAAGGCTCGATTGCGGGAACTCCCCTCGGTCAAGGTTGGTCGAGCGTTGCGGTTCGATATCAGTGAGTTAGATCGCTACATCGGGCAACACACGTTCAAGACTATTGATTAGGAGATCGCAATGTCGATTCACAAGGTACGAAAGGGAGTTTGGAAGGTCCGTTGGAGAGAGGGAGGTCACAACCGGAGTGTTCGGGTGCGCGGGCCGAAGGAGCTTGCAGAGAAAATCGAACGAAAGAAGATGTCGGCACGCGACGAAAACCGGCACCTGGATATTAAACGGGAGGTGAATTTTCGAATGTCGGCACTGCTTAATCGTTACGAGGAGCAGTGCGTCAGTAAGAAAAAGTCCGCTAGCCGGGAGCGCAGTGTGCTTGAGGGAATTCGGAACGAGTTGGGGACCATGTTTGTTCGTGAAGTGGATGGCCGCGCCGTTGACCGTTGGTATCAGAGTATCACGGCCAAGCGCGGTCTGTCTGCCGGTACGGCCGTGAGGCATTTCAACGTCATGCACCACATGATGGGGAAGGCCGCCACGATCTGGGCGCCAGACACCGGCATTGATCGCAATCCGGCCGATCTGGTGGAAGTGAAGCGACCGGACGATCAACGGGAGCGTTACCTATCCGCTGATGAACTGGGGAGCTTGAAAACGGCGCTGGATGGCAAGATGAATCGTCAGCACGGCAAGGGAATCAATCAGACATTTTGCCGGCTGCGGCTGCTGGTTCTGATTGCGCTCACCACGGGTCTGCGGATCGCGGAGATTTTCGCTCTGAAGTGGGGCGATGTTTTATACCGTGAGGAGTTGATCGCAGTTCGCACGAAGCTCAAGAGGGGCAAGGTACGGTACGTGCCGATGCCCAACGAACTGGCTACAGAGATCCAACGCTTCCCCGCCGTGATGGGAGAGGATCGCATCTTCCCGCCGAAGCGAGGTGCAACTGGTAAACGCCAGCGGGTGGAAGGGAGTTTTGAAACCGTGCTGAATCTTGCCGGCATTCGGGACTTTCGTTTTCACGATCTGCGGCACACGATGGCGTCCTGGTACATGATGAACGGTGGCGACCTCTACGAACTCGCCAAGATCCTAGGCCACCAGAACATCAAGATGACCGAGCGATACGCGAAACTGGCGAAGGGACATATCGCTAGAACCGGCAACACCGCTCGGGAGATTTGGAAGCTGATGGAAGGAGAAGCGGGGAACAAGAAGGCTTAAATGGGATCTTGGATGTTCCCGTATTGTTCCCCAGGACGATAACTAATGAGTTCCTGGCTGCTATTAAGTTGTTTAGAATGTGGTGGCCAGGGACGGAATCGAACCGCCGACGCCAGCCTTTTCAGGGCTGCGCTCTACCAGCTGAGCTACCTGGCCGGGGAACTCTCAGTGTAGCAAATCCGCCTTACGCCTTCTGCAATGCTCCCAGGGCCGCGCCAGTTGCCTGCTCCACCTCGGCATGCAGACTATTTCCGTGCGCGTCCATAGTCACAATCGCCGCGAAGTTCCTCACCCGCAGATGCCACATCGCTTCCGGAATTCCGAATTCCAGCAGTTGCACGCCCAGCACCTGCTCCACCGTCCGTGCGTAGTATTGCGCCGCTCCGCCAATGCCGTTCAGATAGACCGCGCCGCACTCCTTGAGCGCCGCCAGCGTCTTCGCGCCCATGCCGCCTTTGCCGATCACTGCGCGCACCCCATATTTCGCGAATCACCTCGGCCTGGTATGGCTCTTCCCGAATGCTGGTGGTCGGACCGGCAGCCTTCACCGTCCACTGCTCGCCCTCCTGTCAGCATCACCGGGCCGCAATGATAGAGCACCGCGCCATGCAAATCCACCGGCGGCGGGTTCTTCATCAGATACGCGTGTACGTTGTCGCGGCCGGTGAACATCTCGCCATCGATCAGCACCACGTCGCCCACCTTCAGCGCGCGCATCTGCGCCTCGGTCAAGGGCGGCGTCAGCACCACTTCACGGCCCGTCAGCGGAAAGCCCTCGCCGCGCGCCATGCGCTCCACTGGTCGCGCCGGGTCGCGGTACAGCCACTGCATGATTGCGCCCGAAGCCGCGTCCAGCCGCATGCCCAGCCTGCGAAAAGCCCAACAGTCGTAAGCCACCGAGACGAAAAAACTCGCCGGCAGGCGGTTGGCCGCCGTAATCTTGCACCCGATCAGCGAAGCCTTTCCCCCGAACCCCATGGCGCCCACGCCCAGGCGGTTCGCCTCCTCCATGATTTCGGACTCCAACTGGGCCAGCGTGGGATTCGGATTGACATCGTCCAGCGTCCGGAACAGTTGCGCCTTGGCCAGTTCGTATCCGTGCGCCCGGTCGCTGCCGATGCACACCCCCAGCGCTCCCGGCGCGCAGCCCTGCCCTTGCGCCTGCCACACCGCGTGCAGAAGGCATTTGCGCACGCCCTCCAGGTTGCGGTCAGCGCGGCCCAGGTGGTCCAGATTGCACGGCACCGAGTATTGAATGTTCTTGTTTTCGCACCCGCCGCCCTTCAAAATCAGCTTCACTTCGATGTCGTCTTCCTCCCACTGTTCGAAGTGAATTACGGGCGTTTCTTCGCCCAGATTGTTGCCGCTGTTCTTCCCGGTGATCGAATCCACCGAGTTGGGCCGCAGTTTGCCCCGCCGCGTGGCCTCTGCCACGGCTTCCAGGATCGCCCCGCGAATGCGAATCTGGTTCACCCCCACCGGCGTGTGCACCACAAACGTGGGCATGCCGGTATCCTGGCAGATCGGGCCTTCGTCGTTCACCGCCATGTCGATATTCGATAGGATGATATCGAGCGCCTGCGAGGACTGCGTCCCCGGCGTTTCGGCACCCGCCGCCAGGGACATGGCAGCGCGCACGTCGGGAGGAAGATTCGTGGAGGTCTGAGTAATCAGCTCCAGCAGACTACCGCACAGAAATTCCATAAACGTATCCGAAACCTCTATTCTAGCTTTAATCGCACACCCGCTTGCATGCCGGGTTTGACCGCCGCCAGCGAGTTGTGGAACTCCACGATCGCCTGGCTGCCTTTCACCTCGCGAACCGTCCCCGCCAGGCCCGCGACGCCCGCTTCCGCAATCTCCACCATAGCCGCCTGTCCGGGGCGGATGCGCTGCAACACATTCGCTTGCGCCTCCACTGCCACTTCCAGTGCCTCCAGATCGGCGGCGATCTCGAACATGGCGTCCGCTTCCAGGCTTTTGCCCAGTTCCGCGTGCGACGCAACCAGAATCCCGTCGATGGGCGACCGCACTTCGGCCGCGGCAAACGCCAGTTGCGCCGTCTCCGATTCCGTCTTGCGGGCAGCCAACACGTTCCTGGCATTCTCCAGTCCCGCATCAGCGGCTTCCACCGCATTCGCCGCCGTACGCACAGCCCCCTCTGCCGCGGTGGATTCCTGCTGGGCGGACTGGTAATCGCTCTCAGCCTTCTCATACACCAGGCGCGGCGTCGCCCCCGCGTCGTGCAGAGCCTTCTGGCGATCGTAAACCCGCTGCGCGCGCTCCACTGCGATCTGCGCGGCTTGAGCGGAGTTGGCCGCGCGGGCAGTCTCCAGACGCGCCGCAATCACCTGCGCCTCGGCCTTCGATACATCGTCCTCTGCGTGCTCCACCGCCTGCAATGCCGCGTCGCGGACGCTCTCCGTGCCCGCTTCCCCCACCCGCGCCAGCACCTCGCCCTGGTATACCTCCTGGCCCGCCACCACCGGGAGCGCCACCACCGGCCCACTTGCCGCCGGCGTTACCCGCACGATGTGCTGCGGCCGGATTTTGCCATTCAAAATGATCTCCGGATGCGCCACCGAAGCTGCCGCCGGGAGGTTTTGGCCGGCCGCCGCCGCGGGACGCCTGTGTACCGTGAGCGCCCCGATCGCCACTCCCAGGGCCGCTGCCGTCACCGGAATTGCCAGCCATTTGCCGCCCATCTCGAACCCCTAGTGTGCCGTCCCGCTAACCGCTAGCTTCCGCGCGCGGCTCCGAGACTATTGCCCGGAGGCGCGGCTCCGAAACTGCCCAGAGCCGAGACCGTGAGGGAGCGGTTGTCCATTCCTGGCTGCCGCACGACCATAGCGTAGCACTGCCGCTCCAGCACCGCCCCCGATGAAAGAAATCGCTTCCCTGCGGTCGTAAATGGAGATATGATCAAGGCATGAAGCGACTATCAAGATCCATTTATCCTTTATTGGGTTCGCTTGCCCTGCTGGCCGCGTTGACGGCCGCCGCGCAGACTAAAATCAAAGAGATTCCCGCCCACGCCCCCAGCACGGTCGATGGGAAGGCCCTCTACCAGGAATACTGCGCCGTCTGTCATGGCGTCGCTGGCAAAGGCCACGGCCCGGCTGCCGAAGCCCTGAAGGCCATACCTGCCGATCTTACCCAGCTTGCCAGCCGCAACCACGGCCAGTTCCCCTACGTGGAGGTGCAGCAAACCATCTCCGCTGGCGGTCCCTACCTCGCCCACGGCACCAAGGACATGCCGGTTTGGGGATCCATCTTCAGCGATTCCGCCCGCGACACCGGCTTCGGCGCCATGCGCGTTTACGCGGTAGCCAAATATATCGAGCAGCTTCAGGCGCGCTAGGCTCCGGCGAGCGGCGTGCGTTCAAAATTTCTGCGAGAGGTTGCCGCGGCCGGCCTTCCGGTGGATCGCGGCCCGGCCGACGCAGTTGCCATGCCCCGGTTTGCCGCCCTTCCCGAACCGGCGCAGCGCTACCTCCGGTTCATGGGAGTCGTCGGCCGGCCTCGGGATTGGTCGTTCCGGGCTGGTTTCGCACTCGCCCGCGCGACTCCTGGATGCCCTGCGAAGCGTGGCAGTACCACCACCACCGCCCGGCCCTCGCGCGCATTTTCCATATCCCCTCATCGGCCGCGATACCTACATGCAGGGCCGCGGCCGCATGCGCATCCGGCTTCTCGATCTTTTCACACTGGCAAACGGCCAGGGTGTGGAATATGACCTCGGAGAGCTGGTGACCTATCTCGGCGCTGCGGTCCTCATCGCGCCGTCCATGCTCTTGACGCCGGAAGTTACCTGGGACCCAGCCGGCGCCAGTTCCTTCGGTCTCACCCTTACCGACCACGGCCATACAGTGACCGCCCGCATAGTGGTCGATGAAAACGGCGCGCCTTCGGAATTCAGCACCACCGATCGCTTCTATTACAATCCGGATCGGCCCAAAGAGCTGATCCGCACCCCGTGGAGCACGCCCATTACCGGTTGGCAAACGGTCGATGGCCGCCCGGTGCCGGCCGCCGCCCAGGCGGTTTGGCGCCTTCCGGAAGGACCGTTCGTCTATGCGGACTTCCGCCCCATCCCCGGCTCCCTCGCTTTCAACGTGCCGCCGGGGGCCTGATCACTCCGCTACCCCACGATCCTCTCCAAAATCTCCGGAATCTCCATCACCGCGCGGTTCTCAATCCGGCCGGTTGCGGCGCGGAACCGCTCGTAGGCGGATGGCTCCAGCAACTCCTCTACGGCGCCGGCAATCTGGCGGAAGTTGCGCAGCACCAGCCCCACTCCCTGCTCGCGCACCCATTCGGTGTTATAGCGCTCCTGGGGCAGCGTCCAGAGGTTGCGCTCCACAATCACCGGCAGCCGCATGGCCACGGCTTCGCTGATGCTCCCCGGTCCCGGCTTGCCAATGAAGTAATCCGCCAGCTGCATATAATGTGGCACCTCGCGGGTAAACCCCTCCACAAACAGCGGTGCCTCGTGCGGCAGTCCGCGCAAACGCGCCGCCAGCTTATGGTTGTGCCCGCAAATTGCCAGAAGCTGCCGATGAGGCAACTGCCGCGCAATCTCCAGCATCACCGACGCGCCCTGGCCGCCGAATAGCACCAGCCCCACCGGTTTTTCCGGGCCGAACCCCCGTTTGGCGCGTGCCTCCGCCCGCTCCCGGGCGCCCAGCGGCTCCAGTTCGTAGAACCGCGGGTCCAGAATCATGCCCGAAACCCGGAACACCCGCTCCGGCTTGTGCCCCATCGCGAGCGCCTGCTCCACCGCCTTGGCCGTTCCGCAGATGAAGTATTGCTCCTGCCGCTCCATCCAGAAATGCGGCGGATAGTCCGCCAGGTCGGTCAGAATCGTGACCAGCGGAATGCCCAACGCCCTCAGAGCGTCCCCCATCGCGCGGTTCAGGTTGGGCACCAGAGATACTACCAGGTCGGGCCGGTTCTTGCTCCAGAACGCCTCCAGCGCGCGCACCGCCGGCCGGTGGAACCCCCGGAGGACCGCGTGCATCCCAATTAACAGCTGCCCCGATCCGAGCGTCCAGCCCTTCTTCAGCACGATGTTGTAAAGGTCCTGCAGCCGGATCCCGGTCGCTTTACGGAACACGTCGAGGTCATCCAGTACCTCCTGAAGGTTAACTAGTCGAATCCGGTCCCCCGCGCCCCGCCGCTCCATCACCTGGCACAGGGCGTTGGAGGCTGCGCGATGGCCCCCGCCCGCGTCAAAGAAGACCAGGTCCAGCCTCTTCATGAGTTAAATTGTGGCATGCGCAACTGCCCGGTGCGGTCTAAACAAAACGATTCACGAATGTTTTTCCCAGGTGTCACCGAATTGTAGCCGTGTTGGGCGTACAACCGTAGTGTGAGGTGCGATCTGCATGTCCACTCGCGGCACTCCGGAATGTGCGGAGTTCCCCTGGTGCGTGCAGTGTGTCGCGAATGTTACAACGATCCCCTGGCGGTGTATGATCGTCTAAAGCGGCTGGGAATGGACTTGGTCACGATTACCGACCATGATTCCATCGGCGCCGTCGAGGCTCTTCGCTCGCGGCCCGATTTCTTCCTCAGCGAGGAAGTCTCCTGTACCTTGCCCAGCGGCTCCGCCCTTCACATCGGCGTCTATGACATCGCCGAGCGCGATCACGTCGAGCTGCAGCGCCGGCGCGACGATTTCCCGTCCCTCGCCGCCTACCTCCATCAGCGCAAGCTCTTCTTCAGCGCCAACCACATCTTCTCCAGCCTGACCGGTCCCCGCGAGGCGGCGGATTTCGTCCTCTTCGAATCGGTCTTCCCAGCCATCGAAACCCACAACGGCCACATGCGCCCGCTGGCCAACCGGACCGCCGCCGCGCTGGCCGCCTTCGCCTCAAGAAGCGAAGTGGGCGGCAGCGACGCCCACGCCATCGGCTCCGTCGGCTGCGCGTACACCGAAGTGCCCGGCGCTCGCACCCGGCAGGAGTACCTCGATGGCCTGCGCGCGGGCCACGGCCGGGTGTTCGGCGAATCCGGTAGCTATTGGAAGCTCACCCGCGACGTCTACTCCATCGCGTGCGCCATGGTGCGCGAACTGCCGTTCACGCTGTCGCTGGCGCCATTGTTCCTGGCGGTGCCCTTGGTCACGCTGGGCAACCTGGTTCGCGAAACCGTTTTCGCCCAGGCGTGGTCGGCGCGGTACCTGCACTCCTTACGTTCCCGCACCGCGCGCCGAGCTGCCTTAATAGCCGCCGGACCCGCTCAGGAGGCTGCATGACGCTCCCCCACGCCATGTTGACTTACATTACCCACCGCGATCAGCGGCTCATGCGGCGGCTCAACCGTTGGCCCGCGCCGCGCTGGATCCGCATCTGGATGATTTGCGCCACCCACGGCGGCGATGGCTGGCTGTGGTACGTGATGGGCCTGGTGATTCTGCTGTTTGGTGGTGAACAACGGTTCCGCGCCGTGGGCTCCGCGGGGCTGGCCGCCGGATTGGGCATCGGCCTCTTCCTGAAGCTCAAAAAGGCCACCGGCCGGCGCCGCCCCAGTGCCTTCGAACCGCATTGCTGGGCTACGCTGCTGCCTCCCGACCAGTTCTCCTTTCCCTCCGGCCATACCATCACCGGTTTCGCCGTGGCTCTTTCGCTCATCCAGTTCTACCCCGAACTGGCCGCCGGATTGCTCTTCTGCGCTTTAAGCATCGCCCTCTCGCGCGTCCTGTTGGGCATGCATTTCCTCAGCGACGTGGTGGCCGGAGCCGCCATCGGCGCCATCCTGGCGTACAGTTCGGTCTACCTGGTAGGTCTGCTGTAATCCCCGCGGCTTACACCGGATCACTCGATGGCGACGCTAGGTCGCCGGCCGCCTGATTCGGTGCGCCCACCCGCTGACGCGCTCGCCGCGACCCGCAATCCGCGCTCCAACCCCCCTATCCGAGCCGCGACCATAGGGAGCGCGCCCTCGGCGTTCACAGACCTGGCCTCCTCGGCCTACTGCCGCTCCAGGAATCCGGAGCGCATCGGATTGCCGTCGTCCAGCACCATGTACTCCGCAGCCCCAACCCCCGCATTCGCCGCCTTCACCGTGCGCAATGCGTCGTTGCCGGCAATCACCAGCACCATGTGCGCCGGGTCCAGCGGATTCTTCGCCGCCAGCACCAGCGCCTCCCGTTCCGAGGCATGCTGGGCCGAATCCAGCTTGAAACTCGCCCCGGCAAAGTCCAGCCCCAGCCGCGATGCCCACACGGCCAGCGCCGAATTGGCTTCCGGACGCCCCACAAACACCACGTCCTTATGCTCCAGCATCTCCGGCGTGGCTTCGAAATCCTTGTAAATCTCCACCCGGCTCTCGTACTGGTCCTGGAACCGGTTCTGCAACTGCTCGGCGGCGTAGCGGTTCGCTCCCGCCTCGCGCACCGTCCCGTAAACAATCGCCGCCGTCGCCAGCCGCCGCGAAATATCCGACGCCAGATATGCCGGACCGTCGCCCGGCTCGGTAAACTCGAACGTCACCCCGGCTTTATCCAGGAACGACTGCGCCGTCACCGTTTTGCCCGCATTGGCCGCGAAATAATCCGTCATCAGTTTCTGGAACGCCTCGTTGCCCATCTTGTGCCGCAGACCGTCCAGGAACAGGAACCCCTTGGCCTCCTCCATGCGGTGCCGGTTGATCGCGTTATCCGGGCTCAGTTTCAGGCCGCGATACGTGGCCCGCTCCGCCGCCACCGCCTTCTCGATATCGTCCGACTGCAACGCCCGGTCGTACGCCGCCGACCCGGCCACGAACCACGTATCGGCCTCGGAAGCCGGCAGCACCCAGCCCTTCCACATCCGGTCCGCATTCACTGCCCCGCGCCCGCCGCGGCCTCCTGCCCGGCCCGCGCCCCTGCCTTCCGGCCGCGCCTCTGCACTGCCCTCCGGTTTGGTAGGCGTCTGCAAACGTGCCTGTTCGTTGGCCTGCACCGCGGTGCGCAGCGCGTCCGAAGGTTGCGCGTTGAACAGGTAGTAACCCGCCGGATACAGGCCATCGTTGCGGGCATACGAATTCCTGGCGCGCCCGCCCTCTCGCGGCACCCATTCCGTCTGGTTGGGCCTGCCGATCTCAGCCCACACCATCATGCGCGAAGCCATGTCCGCCGTGGCCACCTTGGCGTCCATCGTGCTGGCCGCGACCAGCGGCGCCGTCCGAAACGCCAGGAACGCAAACTGCTCGTCAATCTGCCCGTGGTGCCCCCGGTACAAATCCTGCCACGCCAGGTCGCGCGGCATCGGCACGTACGGTACATACTCCGGCGCTGAATGCGCATCCGGCAGCAACTCCAGCCGGATCGCCAGGTCTTTGGCATTGTTGTCGCCCCAATAGAAGCCCGGCGTCCCCCCGAACCACTCGTTCTTCGAGCTGCGCCACAGCTTGGTATGGTTGGTGCCCAGTTCGTACATGGCGATCTCGTTGTTCTTGGCGTCCCCGATCAGCCACTCGTTGGTGTACAGGCCGTTGTTGCGGTTGCCGAGCTTGGCCACCACTTCGTCGATATTCCCGCCGTACTGGATCGCCTCCCGAGCCGGAACGCCACCGGGGTGCCCTCGGCGTTGAACGGGGTCTGACGGATGGTGGTCTCGGTCAGCACCACCCCCGCATCGTTCTGGTACCAGTCCGTGCCGCTCTCAATGCCCCCCGCATAGCTCTGCATCAGCAGCCGGTGGCCCGAAGCAGGCTTGATGTCCAACAGGACGTTGGTGCCCTCCGCCAGGGTCAGCGGCCACCAGGTCACGTGCCCGATCACCATCTTGCCGTCCCGCGTCGCCGGACCGGTGGCCGCAAAAGCGCTGCAATGGTCCATCACCGAATCGCGCCGCGCGCTGCCCGGCGTCTGGCCGTAAGCCGGCTTATCGAAGCTGAAGCTTTCGAGACCCGTCGGCGTCACGTCCACCGCCGAGCGCAGCTCGCCCATCTCCACCGTGACATTCGCCACCACAATATCCATCAGGTCGATGCGGCGGTTCTGCCACTTCGCCCCCGCATCCGCCGCCCCATCCGCGATGCCCCGCATCTCCTCCAGGATTTCGCGGTCGAATCCCCGCAGGAACAGCGCGTTCGCCGTGGTGCGGTACTCGTTCCAGTTCTCCGGGCCGCCCAGGTCGGACGCGCACCGCGCCAGGTATTCCGGAATCTCCCGCGCCATCAGGTGCCCGTGCTGGTAGCCGCGCTCGTACGGCTGCCCTTCGATGTGCAGATAAATCCACCCCGCCGCCGGATAGCGGTAGGCCGGGCCGAAGGTCTGCACCGCCTCGCGCGTGGGCCACTCATCCT
Organism: Bryobacterales bacterium; assembly: GCA_963803725.1. Classification (GTDB taxonomy): domain Bacteria; phylum Acidobacteriota; class Terriglobia; order Bryobacterales; family Bryobacteraceae; genus JOPF133. The sequence goes on from CAWDOH010000058.1 coordinate 17,385, forward strand.
GCGACGAAACTTCGTCCAGGCTCACACCTTCCACCCACGCCTTGCCGCCAGCGAACGCTCCGCCCTCGGCCACCGTAAACAGGATCTGGTCCTGCGCCCGGCTGGCCACGAATCGCAGTGAGAGCCGCGTCCACGGCCGGGTGCCCCCCAGCGCCTCCGAATGTACGTCGATGGGCATCGACGCCATGGTGAGCGCCGCCCCCACCGCAATCGGCGACCGGTCCAGGTCGCGCACCGTCAGCCCCTCGGTCCGCACCCACCCGCTCACCTCGTAGCGTTTCCCAATGGTGAGCGAAACCGGCGCAAACCGGACGCAGGCGTCCGGCTCCTTCTTGACTGCTTCCACGCGCAGCGACCGATTATTGTTATGGGTGACCGAAGCATCCGGCGTAGCCGCCCCGCGAACGGCGGTCCAGCCCTGGTTCGGTTTGTCGAAGGATGTTTGGAACAGAGGCGTAGCGGCATGCGCGGCAACCACCGCAGCCAGGCAGCAAACCAGACGGTGCATGAGGATCTCCTGTGGAATCAGGATACCGGATTTTGATCCCCTATATCATATCCAGCCCCTTCTGGACGGGCGAATCGCACCAAAACGCCCATCGGGCAACCCACCGCTTTCCCGCGAAGCGGATGGGCGCCAACCCGGCTAACCGCCACCCGCCGGCGGTCGCACCGCTTACGTTTCACTGGGTGCCCGACCGCGTGATTCGGGTCGCCCGCCTGCTTATGCGGTCGCCTCAATCTGGAATCCTAGCCGGTAGAGTAGGAGAGGAGGCGACGCAAGAGCGCGCCCCCTCCGCCTCGTCGAACCGGAGATGCAGATTTCCCATGTCCGGCTCTGCTGAAAACTCTCGCCTCAGTCAGGGGCACGTCCCGCCAGATGGATCAGCCCCAACCGCTCCGGTGCCCCGGGCCAACTCTCTCCTTTGCGGAGGCCGGTAGGGCCGCTGGCTGCGGCGCTGCAAATGCTGGATCAGACGGCTCTGAACATAGCGGTCGATCCCAAAAAACAGCCAACTGAAAGACACCTTGGAGCGCGTCTGCGAGCGCCAAGACGCTTGCATCAGTGCTGGCGGAACTGCAGCTCCGGCGGCACATACGCTATTTGCCGGTACACGGCGAGCTGCGCGGCTCCTTCATCCTAAATCCGGCGGTTGCGGCCCCGCGGAGCGGGCAGCGGTCGTGCGCTGCAACCAGTTGCAGGTAAACCGGTTGTCACCAGGAAGGTGATCTGCGCCGCAGTTGGAAATTGGTGGCGCTAATGACCCTACGAGGCGGGCGGAAGGCTAACCGCCGGATTTAGGTTCATCGAGTTGACTCCTCCCGAGGAAGTGTTGAATCTGCAACTGCTGCGCCCGGAGAAGAAGGCATGAGCCGCCTCACCCAACCCCAACTCAGCTTTGCCGATCTCGAATTGCGGAACCAAGGCGTTCACGTCGACCCGCTCCTGCAGGCGTCCTCAACTTCCTGGACGACCATGCCATGCTGGGATGGGTTTCAGGATTCGCGCGGAGTACGGCAACTTGCAGCCCGGGCGAAAGGCGCTCGAGTGCCCGGTAAGCTATTGAATCCGAGTGGCCTAACGCTGGCGTTCGCGGGGCTTCGGCAGGTCTGCCCGGCGGGCTGCCACAAATTCTGAGGAGACGACGGGCCGGCGGCGGCCTGCCACCCGCGCGGTACTTTCCTCCCGGCCACAGACGGGCTGCCATCGTTGCCGCCATGTTAGACTGCAAGGCAGTGATCGCTGAACGCCGGTTTCTGCACGTGACCTCGACTTGGACCTTTGGGAATGCCCGATAATTCGTCGCCTCTGACCCATGAGGAGCACGAGGAGATGGCCCGCGAGTTGCGCACCACCGAAGCGCGTTTGCAGGTGTTATGCGACTTGGCGGTGTCTGTCTACGGCCCCAATCACCGCGTCGCCTTCAGCTTCCAAAAACTGCTGGAAGCCCTCGACCGGCTGCGCGCCGACCTGCAGACGCAGCTCATCCACGACTTTCCTGCCTGGGATGGCGAGGGCCCTTACCAGTAAGCGGCCGGGTGTTTCCCGCTACCCGCGCAGTTCCTGCTCCACCCTGTCGCAGAAGGTGTCGATCTCGCGCAGCGAAGTGTAGACGTTGGGCGTGATGCGCAGGCCGGTGTACTCCTGGTGCGCCATCGGGGAGGTGAGGATGGCGTACTTGCTCCACAACGCGCGATTGAATTTTGCCTGGGTCGATGCCGCGGAAGGCCAGGAAGCCGATGCCGCAGGATTGCGCGGGGTCGGAGCTGTGTAGGATGTTGCACTTGGGATTCTCCGCCAGGCGGTGCGCCCAGCGGTCGCGCAGATAGCGCAGGCGGGCGGCCTTGCGGTCGATGCCGATATTCTCGTTGAAGACCAGCGCCTCGCTGATGGCGTTGTGATTGGCGGCGGGGTGCGTGCCGATCTCCTCGAATTTGCGGATATCGCCGGCCTGCTTGTCGCCGGACGCCATCAGCGACCAGGTGCTGGCGATGCGCGACTTCCTCACGTAACAGGAAGCCGGTGCCGATGGGCGCGTAGGTCCACTTGTGCAGGCTGATGCCGTAATAATCGCAATCGAGGTCGGAAATCTTGAAGGGGAAATGGTTGAAGGCGTGGGCGCCGTCGACAGATCACGGGAATGCCGCGCGCATGGGCCATATCGCAGATGCGCCGGATCGGGAAAATCTGGCCGGTGCGGTTGGTGATGTGGCACACCAGGATGAGCTTGGTTTTGGGCGTGACGGCGCGCTCGAAGCGTTGGTAAAGGTCGTCCATGCCTGATGGTCGGCACCGGGAAGGAGATCGTTTTGAGCACGATGCCCTCGCGCCGCTCGCGCTGCCGGAAGGTGGTGAGCATGCGCGGGTAATCCTGGTTGGTGGTGAGCACTTCGTCGCCCGGCTTGAGGTCGATGCCATACTGCGCGATTTCCAGCGACTCGCTGGCATTGCGGGTGATGGCGATTTCTTCTGGAGTCGCAGCCGGCGGCGGCGGCGAGACGGCGTGCGCACCACTTCCACCTGCCGTTCCAGAACCGCGACCATGGTGTGATACGGGCCCATGTCGCTGTAATCGAGATAGCGGTGCATGGCGTCCTGCACGGAGCGCGGGGAGGGACTGCAATAGCCATTGTTGAGGTTGATGACGTTGCGGTCGATGGTGAAAGCGTCGCGAACTTCGCTCCAGAAGTCCTCGTCGGTGGCGACGTCTTCGGCGCTGCGCCCCCGGTTGGTGGCAGCCGCCGCGGAGACGCGCGGGATGGCATCGTCCTGGAAGGCCGCCACGGCAGCCGCGGCGGCGAACTGGAACAGGCTTCGGCGGTTCATGGGCGCAATGCTACAGCAAGGGGGCAGGCGGGGTCAAGTTGATTCGAGGGCGTTGTCGCTCCGGACCGTACCCTACCGCGCCAACACCTTCTTCAATTCCGCGTACTCAGTCTCGCTGAACGCGCCCGTGCTCATCCACCGCACGCGCCCCTCGCCATCCAGCACGGCCACGTAAGAATGCTTGTCGTTGGATACCGCCAGGCGGCTCTTCCAGGCGTCTTCGTTCTTGTACGCCAGAAGCGTCCTATCCCAAACCGCCTGCGGCATGCCGCCCTTAATGCCCGATACGGCCATACTGCGAAAAAGCCTCGGCACGGATTCCAGAAAGATCAGCCGGAAACGGAGGATGGGGCTGGAGGGACCCAGGTCCCTGTCCATTTGCTGGTTCCACAGTTTGGAATCCGCGCTGGCCGCCTTAGCGAACGAAAACACCAGAACGCGGGTGCTGCCTGCATCCGCCGTGGGATGTTCCAACCGCTTGCCCGAGAGGGTTTCGCCGCTTACCGCGGGCAGCGGGTCGCCGATGGTAAGGCGGCCGGCGTCCGCTGCCAGCACGGAGACGCAAACCAGAATCAGACCCCAGCGGACCACCGGTTACCTCGCATGGCCGCTATTTGGCCGTGAAGCGTGCCCAGCCGCGCGCCGGCATGTCGTGCAGGATGTCCTTCATCCAGGCGAACTCAGGGTGCTTGGCCAGGTGTTCCTGGGACTTGTAGCTAATCCCGCAGGCGTGGCCGAGCGCCGCGGTCAGCGACATTTTCTCGGCGCCGGCGGCGTCGGTGACCTTGTTCTGCACCGCGCCGGCGGGAGCGTAAGGGGCCTGCCAGGTGCCCATGCCGCGCGGAGAAATCTCGATGTGCCCGCAGAGCGAACGCTCGCTGGGGTCGACGCGCCCTTCGAAGGTGTCGAAGTGGTCGGCCAGAAAACGCTGTCCGGCGGCCACGTCAATTCGGCCCTTGTTCTGCTCCATCAGTTGCAGCCAGCGGATGTGGCGGGCGTTTTCGCTCTTGCTCTTGTCGTTGGGGTCGAAATCGGTCTCCTCTTTGATCAGCTTGGGGTTGGCAGGGAAATTCGATCCCACGTAGAAACCGTCTTTACTGCGCAGCAGGGTCACGTTCTTGAGGCCCAGTTCCAGGCTCGCGATTTCGTTGTTCTTGCGGTCGGCCACCAGCCAGTTGTTGGCGTAGCCGCCATTGTTGCCCTCGGTCATGATGCGGGCGAAATCGTCAATCGAGTTGGAGTATTGCATGGCCTTGCGCGCCCGCACGAATTCGGGAATGCCGTTGGGGTCGAAGCCGCTGAAGTCACTGATGGTGGTTTCGGTGATGATGATGCCAGCCGCGTTCAGGCCGAAGTCGTCGCCGCTGTGGATCAGGCCGGCGGCGCCATCCATCAGGATGCGGCTGCCGCTGGAGGGATCGATGTCGAACATGATGTTCCAGCGTTCGCCCGAGGAATAACTGGTCCAGTTGTTGTGGCCGATCACCACCCGGCCGTCCTTGGTGTAACTGCCGGTGGCCACAAAGGCGCTGCAATGATCGCCGGGCCCGCGGGGCGTTCCGGAGGATGCCCCGGTAGTGGTGATATGCGGCGCGTTGATCTGGTCGTGCCACTTATCGTAATAGGGCAGCTCCAGCCAGGCGTTCATGGTGACGATGTCCCATACGTCCAGATTGACGCCGCGGGCCTTCAGCCCCTCCGCGATGCCGTTCAGCTCGTCTCGGTATTGCTGCTCTACGTGGGGCCAGAACATATCCTGGGAAAGCTTGCGGAAGGCCGCCCAGCTCCGCTTCTCTTCGTGCGTCAATTCGGTAGAGATGGCCAGGTAGTTGTCTTTGATCTCGGGCGCCAGCAGATATCCGTGCTGAAAACCGATCTGCCCTGGCGTGCCCTCCAGGTGCACCTGAATCCAGCCGCGTTGTTCAGGCAGGCGATACGCCTTCTTCAGGCGCGGGTCAGTGGTAGGCTGGCGCGAAACCAGGGTGAGCGCCAGGCCGAAAAGCAGCAGAGCGGAAAACACAGACGTACGTCGCATCACCGCTATTATAGTGAATGCAGGCTCGGGGCGCCCCCAGCGGGCTGCACTATGGGGGTCCGGGCGCACCAAGGCGCACCAAGACGATGGCTGATACCACCCAACTTCGCAAGCTGACGGCCCACGTGAAGGCCGCGGGTTGAGCGTCCAAGCTGAGTCCAAAGTTGTTGGACCAGGCGCTGGCCGGCGTACCGCGCTGGCCGGACGAGAATGTGCTGATCGGGTTTGACACGGCCGACGATGCCGGCGTGTACAAGCTGACGGCGGAGCTTGCCCTGGTGCAGACCGTCGACTTTTTCACGCCCATTGTGGACGATCCGTACACCTACGGCGCGATTGCCGCGGCCAACTCGCTGAGCGACGTGTATGCCATGGGCGGGCGGCCCATTTCGGCGCTGGCCATTCTGGCCTGGCCCCCCAAAGGGGACCCCGCGGATCTGCAGCAGATCCTGGCGGGCGGCGCGGAAAAAATGCACGAAGCCGGCTGTTCCATTCTGGGTGGGCATAGCGTGGCGGACGAGGAGATTAAATTCGGCTATGCCGTCACCGGCACCATCCACCCGGCGCGCGTGAAGCCCAATGCCGGCGCGGTGCCCGGCGATGCGCTGGTGTTCACCAAACGGTTCGGGACGGGCGTGATTGCGACCGCCCTGAAGCGCGGCATGGCCGCCGAAGAGCACGTCGCCGCATCCATCCGCCAGATGCTGAATTGAACCGCCGCGCCGCTGAAGCCATGCTGCAATTTGAAGTTCACGGCTGCACCGACGTCACCGGGTTCGGCCTGATCGGCCACGCGCGCGAGATGGCGGTGGCCAGCGGGGTGACCATCGAGATCGAAGTCGGCCGCGGCACGCTTTCTTCCCGGGGCATTGGAATATGCCGCCCGCGGCGCGCTGCCCGGCGGCCTCAAGAACAATTTGCGAATTCGCCTCCTGTGCGGTGGAACTGGCGGGCGTGGTCTCCCCGGAAACCGAATCGCTGCTCTACGACCCGCAAACTTCGGGCGGCCTGTTGATTGCGCTTCCCGAAAACCAGGCGGCCAACCTGATTGCCGCGCTCCCCGGCGCGTACCGCATCGGGCGGGTCACCACCCGCGAAAGGAAGCCTATTCGCCTTCTATGACACACAACCCCCTGATTGTTGCGTTGGATCTGGAAACCGCTGAAGAGGCGCGCGCCCTGGTGGACCGGCTGGGCGCGCAGGTCGGGTTTTACAAGGTGGGGATGGAGCTTTACACCGCCGCCGGCATGGCCATCGTGAACGAGTTGCTGGACCGTGGCAAAGACGTGTTCCTGGATCTCAAGCTCTACGACATTCCCGAGACGGTGAAGCGCGCAGTCGCCCAGGTGGCGCGCACGAATGTGCGATTCCTCACGGTGCATGCCGTCGGCTCGGTGATGCGAGCGGCCGTGGAGGGCAAGGGACCGGACGGGCCGCAGCTTCTGGCGGTGACCGTGCTCACCAGCTTCGGCCCGGCCGATGTGGCAGAGCTAGGCTACTCCTGCGCGATCTCGGAGTTGGTGGCGGTGCGCACCCGGCAGGCCATGGAGGCGGGCGTACAGGGCGTGATTACGTCGCCGCTCGAAGCCGCGGCGGTGCGGCGGATTGTAGGACCGGGGGCCATCGTGGTCACGCCGGGAGTGCGCTCGGCGGGCAGCTATCGCGGGGACCAGCGCCGCGTTGCCACGCCCGCCGAAGCCCTGCGCGCCGGCGCCGATTACCTGGTGATGGGGCGCCAGATCACCCGCGCGGCCGATCCAGCTTCTGAAGCTTTTCGCGTGCTTGATGAAATTGCCGGCGAACTCGAAAGCCACCCGGCATGAAGGCCGCGCGCACGAGATACCGCGGAACATCGCAGGGGTGTTTACCCCGTTGCCCCTGTCATCGATTTGTCAAGCACTCAATCTGGAAGTTTTTCAAGACGATGCAAAACCTTTGACAGAGCGATTGCATTCTTGTTACTCTCCATCCGTTCTAGCAATGAAGATCACTCCGCGGGACTCCTATAAAATCCTATTGGTTGACGATAATCGCGATGGGCTGCTGGTGCGCCGCGCGCTGCTCGAAGAATTTGGGCACCTGGTAGAAATTGCGGAGAACGGCGACCGAGCCTTACACCTCCTGGGAGTGGGCAATTTCGATGTGGTGGTCACCGACCATTGCATGCCGGACATGGATGGCGCCGAGCTGATTCATCGCATTCGCGCGGCCAAGCCCGGCGTGCGGGTGATTATGCTGTCGGGCTTCGTCGAAGGGATGGGGCTGACGGAGGAAAATACGGGCGCCGATATCGTCCTGATGAAGAGCGCGCGGGAAGGCGTCCACCTGGTGCGAGCGGTGAAGCGGCTGATGACCCCCGCACCCAAACGCAAACCGCCCGGCACCCAAAAGCTGCCGCCGAAGGCACGCGCAGTACGGTAAGTACAGGCGGGTGGGAAAGGCCATAGCCTGACCGTCACGTGGCTGGATAACTCTGGGCCCCGGGCACCTAAAGGCCACCCCAATAAAACGCCCGCATCTCTGCCGGTTTTGACGACGGCAAAAACCCGCTCCGCGGGAAGGCTTGGCTGGTTTTTCCTGTCGTAGCGACGGCCTCTCGGTTTTATGCGGAGTGTCCTTAATGCCCACATTGGCGCCGATCTGGAGGGCCTTATCGATCCACTTCAGAAACGCTCTTGCGGGTCATCTTCAGAGATCGCGCGATTTGACTCGCGGTTTCGTCAGCATGGTAGCACCACAGGATTTGGGCGCGTTGGACATCGCGGAAAGCGGTAGCTCTGGACTGCCGAAGTTGATCGAGGCGAGTCTTCTCCTCATCGGTAAGAACGAGCCTGGACGTCGGGATGCTTGTGCCGTGGGACCGCATAACACGAAACAGGGTCATATGGATATGTTTTAGTGAAATGTTATATTAGCCTGCTTAGGGGCCGCGGAGAAATATTCTGTGCATTCAAATCCAACCGCTTGCTGGCGCGCGCGGCTCAGAGCGCGGTCTGGCGGAGCCGCGACCGCAAGGAGCGGCTGGGTGCGTCGAAACATCTGTTCAGATTATTGTTCCGCGGCCCCTTAGCTCAGGTAGATGCGGAGGCGCGGAGGAAGGCCAATAGAGTTCGAGGTGTTTTCTCCGCGAATTTCGTCCGCGTCTCCGGGCCCGGAGGGCACACCCCGCGTCAGGCTTTTTGGGGTCGGTTGGAGATGTTTCGAGAGAGTGACCATTAAGCCCAAAGCCGCATCAGGCAATTCGCAGGGGAGGGCATTGGGATTTTGGGGAGAGAGACGCGGAGAACGCCGAGGAAACACGGAGAAACGCTATTGCCCGTCAGGAGCCTCTCCGGGTGAAATTGAAGGATCGGCCAGCGCCCATGCCACCATCGTTTCTCCGCCTGCATCAAGGTCATCGAAATCCAACTCCACGCGGCAGGCGGAGATTTCCTCGTCGGTGGCTCCGCGATAGCAGAGTTCGCACAGCGCCACAGCTTCGCCGCCCCAGCTTACCGCGGGGCCGAACGTGCGGCAGGTAACAGGGCGAAAGGCGTAGAGATCGCAGGTGCCGTTGGCCGGATCGAGCGCGGGGCAAGGTTCGTCTCCGGCGGCTCCGTCCACAGCCAGCACCGTTGCCAGCGGATTGTCGGGGAACTCGCGGGAGATGCGCGCCACGGACTGGCGGGCGCGATCGCGGACTCGTGCGGCGCGGTCGGGATCAGTGGCGGCCAGGGCGGCCAACCCCTCGCGCAGACGCACGGCATCCGCGCCGGTAATGGGGAACGGGCCGATGCAGCACTCGAAGCATCCCGGGCGGCAGGCCAGCCACGAGCCGCTGCGGCGAACGGCCTCCGCCATCGTGGCATCCACAATCTGGATCAGAGCACGGTCGGCGGTCATGTCCTACACGGCCGATAGCAGGCTTTCGGCAAACGGCCACGCCTGGTCCGTCCACTGCGCCGCCAGATGGTAGCCCGCCGCGCGCGCCATGCCGCAGATTTGCTCGGGAAGGAATTTGTGACAGACCTCCGTGCGGATGGTGTGGCCGCGCGTGAAATCCAAAATCAGGTCGGCGCCGCGGATCGCCACGGTCTGGTCCACCTTCGAGCGCAGATGCATCTCAATGCGCTGCGCCCCGGCGGCGTAGCGCGCCTGGTGGTCGAACTGGCGCAAGTCGAAATCGGCGTCCAGTTCGCGGTTGATGCGCCCCAGCAGGTTCAGGTTGAATGCCGCGGTGACGCCGGCCGCGTCGTCGTAGGCGGCCAGCATGCGGCGCTCGTCCTTCACCAGGTCGGTGCCCAGCAGCAGGGAGTCGCCGGGGTCCAGACACGTGCGGATGGCGTACAGAAAGTCGATAGCGGCCTCGGCCTCGAAATTGCCGATGGTGCTGCCCAGAAACAGGACCAGCAGTGTCTGGCCGGGCGAGCGTTGCTCGGCCACCGCACGCATGCCTTCGAGGTAACTCATCGGCAACGGCCTCACGACGGCAATCGAAGACAGCTCCTGGGCGCACTGCGCGAGGGGCTGCTCGGAGACGTCGATGGGGTAATAGTGTACTTTTTCGCGGCGGCTCAACTCCTCCAGCACGAAGCGTGTTTTGGCGCCCGTTCCGCTGCCCAGTTCGGCCACCACCACATCACGGGGCAGCGCTTCCATAAGCTGTCCGGCGCAGGATCCCAGAATGCGCGCATCGGCCCGCGAAAGCCCGTACTCCGGCAGGCGGGTAATGGCCTCAAACAGGGCCGAACCGACATCATCGTAGAAATAGCGGCAAGGCAGCGTCTTCTGCCCCGGGCGCTTGAGGCCGGCGCGAACCTCGCGCGCGAATTCGCCATCGAGAGCTTGCGCGTACATCAGGATTGAACCAGCCGGAACGTCGCGTAGACGTAAGGGTAGGCCGGACGGAACCAATTGCGGAAACTGGGCCGCAGAAAACAGGCTGCCGTACGCGGAGAGGCGCCCTTCAACACGTAGTGCCGGCCATCGAAAAAAGGCTCCGAGTAGTTGCGGTAAAACGGGAACGGCTCAAAGCCAGGGTAGGGCGCAAACACGCTGGCGGTCCACTCCCAACCGTTGCCGCACATCTGCACCGGCGCGGCGCCGCCACGGTCGCCGGCCGTCACGGGAACCGGGTCCCAATGGCGGAAGTCCAGGTTGTCCGAGGGCTGAGCGTCCATGGCGGCGCGCTGCCATTCCGGCTCGCCCGGCAATCGCGCACCGCGCCAGCGCGCGTAGCCATCGGCCTGCTCCCAGGTGACATATACCGGCCAATCCAGCGGCAGGGGCGTTTCGGCGAACATACCACGATAAAACCAGCGGCCATCGCGCTCAGCCCAGAAAAACGGCGACTCGGCTCCATCGTGGACATATTCCAGGTAATCGCCGTTGGTCACTTTGTACCGGCCGATCGAGAAGCCCGGCACGTCCATCGTGTGGGCTTGAAACTCGTTATCCCATCCGAAGCCTTCCTCGGGGCGCCTGCCGACGCGGACAGTGCCCGGAGAGATCTGGCACCACTCCGGAGCCTCGCGCGAAGCGTTTCTGAAGGCAGGCAGCGCGCCCATCGGCGGCGGGGCTTTGCGTTCATACGACAACTGATGCAGGATGTAGGCAAAGGTTTCGGCATGCATCAACCGGTGCTCGATGGCGGCATGCTGCAGTTGCTCGGGCACCTCGCCCAGCAGGTCGTCGATTTCATCGCGGGTGCGATGATTGTAGCGATCGATTTCCGCCAGCGACGGCCAATCGGAGGGCTGATCGGACGGCAACTGGCCCGGCGGAGGATCGATGCCGAAGGCAAACAGGCGGTCGAAGGTTGGGTGGAAAGAAGGCCGGGCCAGAGCATCGCGCGCCATCAGGTTCCAGTCGAACGCCTCCAGGTGTCCGAGATAAAAAACCATGCGGTGGCGCTCCGGAATGGGCCGCTGGTAAAACGAATCGGGCCGCACCAATTGGAATAATGCATCAGTCTGTGCCCGGGCGGCGGCGAGATCACAGGCCAACTCGGTTTGTGTCCGCAACATGGGTCTTTACAGTGTACCCAAATTATGTGGGCGGCACTGTAAGTTCGGCCACAAGTAGGGCGCCATTCGAGGCCAGCTTCTGTCCGCAAGCAACGGCCGGGCCGGTTGGGCGCGTGGCGATTTTCAGTTTGCGGGCGGCCGTTCCACGCGGTCGATGACTACACGGTCGATGACTATGTAATCCCGCGGCCTTTGGCCGGCCCCAGCTTCAGGCCGAATTGTTTCTGCAAGACCGTAAAGATGGGCTGCCCTCCGGGCTGAGCAAGGGTGTGTCCCGGCTCATGCCGAATACCCGATGGAAATCATAGAGACGGCGATGCCGGTTTTGTGGATGACGGGGCGATCCATAACCAGGAGGAGGAACTCGCAAAGCTGCCGGTGCTTACTCCCTGCGCGGTTAACTCGATGTTGGTCCCGGTTTCGATTCTCCCTGCCGGCCAAGGTGTGGCAGCCGTTCGGAGGCGTCGTCCCCGGAACCGCGTTTCCGAATTCGACGGGCGTGCAGCTTCCTTCCTGGAAGGGCGTGACTTTGGAGCCGCCCTTGGCTGCAACCAAATCATAGACCGGCACGGCGCGGCTCGCGCGATGAATCTTCAACTGGAAGCGGTCCGCGAGCAATTGCTGCATCATCGGTCCCATCATGGTTCCTTCGCTGGGAGAGCCGGCGGCGCGCGCACCGATCACTTAGCGGTCGGACTGGATCCAGGCGGGCCTCCTTCAATGGGCGGGGCGGGTCGCCAGCAGTTCAAGCCGCTTGCTCGCTCGCCCGCCGATTTTGGTTTTGGGTGCCGTTATTGTTATCAGATGTCCTGAGCAGGGATGACGGATGGCTAAGAATCTGTAGCAGATCGTCAGGCTCAACTGTCTTAAGCAAATCTGCAACCCTGGCGTTGAATGACTGAACGCTAGCTGGCACCGTGGCGCTTGTATCGGCCATGCTTACACCTCCCCAACCAGATTTGACCTCCTTGTCCTGCCGGCCAAAAGGCCCGTTCGGCCCCCGACATTCAATTGCCCGGTGGCCGGGAAAACCGCAACTTCTTAGGCGGCTCTCTCGCCGGCGGCGGAATCCGAGTCGAGTTTAATCGGCGGACCGACGAGGCGCTCATAGACCACCGGGCCAGCTCCTGCAAAATTGCCAGAGGCGCGTTTTCCTCGTGCAGCAGTCTGATCAACTGCGCCGACGCGCCCCCGACGCGCAGCACACGCTGATTCGACCTGTTAATCGCGACGATTTCACCGCCCTGCTCTCCAGTGTCGATAAGAGAAAATACATGCCGAGTCAGAGCTGCGGCCGGAATCCCACCATTCAGGCGCAATCTCTTCCCTGCGGCGACGAGTTGTGCGGGTGTCATAGCCGTAAGGAGCGACAGCAGATGCTCTCTTGGAATCCACGCGGAGGCGAAGTACTTCGGCTTCTTTCGCGCATCCTCGTTCAGTTTGGCTGCCAATTCGTCCGCCCGTTCGGGAGAAATTCCTCCGGATACCTGGTATTGATAATACACGTTCACGCTCGATTCCGCGGACGGCTTGAGCTGCACCACGAAATCCTCAAGATGCCGGAAAATCGGGGCGTTATGCTCAAGAGAAAAGGTCCCACATCCGAACGACCCGATTATGTCTTCGTTCTCCATAATAAAGTCATATGTCTCCTTGGCATCGGCCTCTGTCTCGCCAGGGAATCCAAAAAATAGAAAGCAGTGCATCCACACGCCGGCGTTGCTCGCATCCGTCAAGTTACGCACAATTGTCGCCTTCTTATTCGGTTTTCGCATTAGATCCAGGACGCGCTCGGAGGCCGACTCAAGGCCAACATAGAGAGACCGGAAGCCAATGCGACGCAAGTTGTTGAAGTCGCTGTCATTATAAAACTTTTCGAACTTAATGAGGCCGGTGAATGCCCACGAAGTTGTGCTTGCATCCGGAAAGATGGCGCCCATCTGGCGCGCTATTTTCGGCGGCAGAGCTTCGTCATTGAACGCAAAGTGCTGGACGCCATATCGCCGCGAGTGGCTCTCTACGGTGGCCAAAACGCCATCGGCCTCATACGCCCCGTAGGCGTCGCCATAGACCATCCCATGGTGGCAGAACTCGCACTTTCCCCAATAGCAGCCGCGTGACGAGAGAAGGGGCAAGCTCAGATGCCCTGTAATATAGTCGCTGAGGGGAAGGTCGTCGAAATCCGGTATTGGCAGTTCGTGGGGTTTGAGTGGCGAGGCCGGGGCCGTCGCCATGACGCGTTGCCCTTCGATGTAAGCGACCCCTGGAACGCCCTGCTCGATCCGGCGATTGTTGACCAGGTTATCAAGTAGCGCTGACGCTGGCTTCTCGCCCTCGTTTCGCACAACGACGTCGAAGTATTTTCTAAACCAATGAACGGGAAGAGCACCACGCTCGAAGATTCGGGAGAATATCGTCCCACCAATGAAGATCGGTACGTTCAGCAGCAGTTTTGCCCTCTTCGCAAATAATAGCGAAAAGAATAGCTGTTCCTGGCCGATGCACGAAAGACCAATGGATCTGGGGCGCATGGGCACAACCCGGGCCGCTAAGTACTCATCAACGAACATCTGGAGAATCGGCGGCGGGTCATCCACTAACTTCTCGATGGCGACTGCATTACAGTCTCCTGCTGCCGTGGAGAACGAGAATGGCGAAATCGTGAAAGTGCCTGCAATCCTCGAGACTGTATCAAGGAATAGCTCCATCGAGTTAATCGCCAGGAAGTGGGATCTGATGGCACTTTCGCTGGTAACACGTTCGATCACTGCGGCCTGCTGAAGGCCGGCGATATCCGCCGCGAGGTCGGGTGCGGCATCCAGGATCGCTCTCCACGCCATTTTTTCAGAAGCAGAACCCGCTGAGGCGGGAAGAAGCCGTTTGCATTCGGAAATGCACGCGTCACCATAAAGCCAATGATAAAATCCAACATTAGCGTCTAGGGCGCGGACCGAAAACCCGTCACGTCTTAGCCATGCAGACAGAGACGGCACCGAGAGCGGCGGCTGGAACGGACTCCACTGCGGCGGGAACAAGAGTGCGATGTCAGTCATTCTAAACCTCCAATTTACTCACCAAAGGGCCGAGGGTCTGGGTCTCCGATGACGCTCCGTCTATTTACGTCCCAGTCGGGAAAGAGCCGGCCGCGCGGCGATGCACCGCCGGCCGGCTCTCACTCCCGCTCATGAGCCAGATAAAATTAATCTGGGGTAACTACTTCTGCTTGGGACTACTCCGCACGTTTCCCGCCCTGATTCTGGTTTTGGTTGTCAGCTGCTGCTGATCTGAGCAGGGACGACGGGTGATTGAGAATGTCGGCGAGATCGGATGGCTGTGCTGCCTTGATTAGATCTGCCACTTTGCTGTTGAATGCCTGAACACTGGCAGGTACTGCTGTGCTCGTCGTATCGGCCATACTTACAACCTCCTAACATCCGGATGTTATACTCCGGTTCGGCTGATTATATACTAACTACATTCGGCCCGCAAGACATTTGTAAGTGCGGCTCTTGCTCGGGCAATCAAGATGCCGCAGTAACTTAGTAACACCAATGTTCGTCCAGCGGCGGCGGTTCTCTGCGGACGCGTCCCCGGACAAATGGCCGGCGCTGGACCAAGGCCCCATTTCACAGAGGGTCTGCTGTAATTACTCAATCACCCATCTCCAGCCGTCGCATTTTCCGGTCTTAAGGACACAAGCCCACGCCGCAATCCGAGTCTCCATGGTTGAGTCGCGGATCGCATACGGCAACGGCCGCACCCGGCGAACGGTTTCGTTCTGGCTTTGTTATCCCTTTTTTCCGGGCATGCTGCCCGGTGTCACCCTAAAATTAGGCAGGCGGGAAATGTCTCCCCGAGGCATTCACGCCTGCTAGTAATTGCTAATCGGAGGATAAGGGCATCCGACCCTAATGTCAAGAATAGGCATGATGAGCTGTGAGTAATATCACACACAACGCCCTCGGGAGCACTGCCTGTACATTGGATTATGTTGGCGCTTGGATTTGCCGCTTACGGACTGGTGTAAGCCCGGTGGGGATAGTTCTGACGGCGAATGTCCACAGGAAGGCCAAGAGCGGCCTGCTGCGACCGCCGTTAGATCGACGTCAGCCCTTCCCGCAGGGCGTAGCGCGTCAGTTCGATGGTAGAGTGAATCTCCAACTTATCCATGATGTTCTGGCGGTGCGATTCCACGGTCTTGGCGCTGATCTTCAACTGAAATGCGATCTCCTTCACGCGTTTGCCTTCGGCCAGGAGGCGCAGCACCTCGCCTTCGCGCGCCGTCAGCAGGTCCAGTGGGCCGGTGGGCGGCCGCTCGGGCGCGGAGGCCTGGCGCACGAAATCTTCCACCAGCAGTCCGGTGATGACGGCGCTGAAATAGGGTCGGTTGGCGATCACCGTGCGCACCGCCTGGCTGAGCTCTTCGAAGGCGCTGTCTTTCACCAGGTAGCCCAGCGCGCCGGCGCGCACCATTTCGCTGACGAAGCGGCGGTCGGAGTGCATCGAAAGGGCGATCACTTTGGCCGTGGGAACCGCCATGCGGATCTGCCGGGTGGCTTCCACGCCGTCGATCACGGGCATCACCACGTCCATAATCACCATGTCGGGTTGCAATTCCCGCGCCAGTTTCACCACCTGCTCGCCATCAGAAGCCTCGCCGACCACCTGCATGTCGGGTTCCTGCGCCAGGAGGCTGCGTAGCCCGTCCCGCAGGATGCGATGATCATCGGCCAACAGAATACGAATGCTCATGTTCGACTTCCACCGCGCGTGCACCGCCCAGCGGCAGGCGGATCTTCACCGCGGTTCCTTTCCCCGGTTCGGAGCGCAGCCGCAGCCGGCCGCCCAGGTCGCCCGAGCGCTCCTGAATGTTGAACAACCCGAACCCATTGGGCGATTCGGAAACGCCTGAGCCATCGGCTGCCACGTGGCTCGCAAATCCCCGGCCATCGTCGTGCACCAGCACTTCCACGGAGTCCTCAAACCAGCGCAGTCGCAGCTCCACGGAATGCGCCTGGGCGTGCTTGGCCACGTTCACCAGCATCTCGCGCACGGCCGAGAAGAGAAATACGCTGGTCTCTTCCTCGAGCGTGGCGGATTCGCCCAGGCGGGTGAAGTGAACGCGGAACCCATACTGTTTCGCGGCGTTCTCGGCCAACCATTTGAGGCCCGCCTCCAGACCAAGCTGATACAGAATCGGAGGGCTCAACTGGTAAGTCAGCGAGCGGGTCTGCTGCAGCGCCTCTTCCACCAGGCCCTGCACTTCGGCGACGCGCTCCTCGGCCGGACCGCCCACAGCGGTCCGCAGAGGCGCGATCTTCATCTTGGCGGTGGCCAGAAGCTGCCCCAGGTTTTCGTGAAGCTGTGCCGCGATGGCCCGACGCTCGCGCGCTTCCACCACGGTCAGCTCGGCGGCCAGCGCGCGCAATTTGCGCCGGTACTGTTCGAGCTTCTCCTCCTTGCGGTTCTCTTCGGTGATGTCGCGGATCACGCTTACCCAGCTTGTCAGCTCGCCCGATTCGTTGTAGAGCGGCATTACGCTGTGCTGCGTGGCGAACACTTCGCCGTTCTTGCGCCGCATGGAAAAGTGTGGCAGCCGCAGATAGCCTTTGCGCCGCACGGCGTCCAGAA
This sequence comes from Bryobacterales bacterium, assembly GCA_963803725.1. Classification (GTDB taxonomy): domain Bacteria; phylum Acidobacteriota; class Terriglobia; order Bryobacterales; family Bryobacteraceae; genus JOPF133. The sequence goes on from CAWDOH010000058.1 coordinate 34,384, forward strand.
CCGTCTCGCGGAAGCCCAGGAATGCCGCCTCATCCACATGCAGCAGCCGCACGGAGTGGCCCACCAGCTCCTCGCGCGTGAAGCCGAACAGCTTGGTGGCCGCCGGGTTGCAGTCCATGATGATGCGGTTTTCGACTGCCACGATCAGCAGCGCGTCGCGCAGGCTGGTGAAGGTCTTATTGAGCAGTTCCTGCGATTGCCGCAGCGCCTTTTCGGTGGCTTCGCGTTTGCGGATATCCAGGCGCAGCCGGCTGTTGAGGTTTTCCAGTTGCGCCGCGCGGCTGGTGACCAGGTCTTCCAGATGCTCCTGTTGTTCCCAGAGCGTGCGCTCGGCCGCCCGGCGCCGCCGGATGTTCAGATACAACAGCGAATTGATTCCGATCAGCAGCAGGCAGGCGCCGCCCGAAAGCAGCACGGTCCAATAGTGGCTGAAGAAAGACACCGGCCGGTTCACCACGATGCTCCCCGCCGGAAGCCGGTTGATCGGAATGTCCCAGCGCCGGAGCTGCCGGTAATCGAACATGTAGCGGTTGGGCCGTTCGGCGCTGAACCGCACCACCGGCAAGGCGTTGGGATTCTCGCCATCCAGCACCCGAAGCGCCATGCGCCCGGCAGTTTCGCCCTGGAAAAACCCGCTGATCAGTTTGCCGCCCACAATTCCGAGGCCCAGATTGAAGTCCCACGCGCCATATACCGGCGCATTGCTGGCCTGGGTGATGGCGGTAGCCGCCTCGTCGTACTGAAAATACCGGCCCGTATGGTCGCGCGAGAGGAACGAGTAGAACACCAGGCTTTCGGGCGGCAAGTGCCGCAGGCGGTTCTCCAGATCGGCCATGGCGAGGTCTTCCAGGAAGGCGAAGTCCACACGCTGCCGGTAGCCCGGCATCAGCCGCACAATCTCATCGTGCACGGTCTGGCCGGTTTCGGTCAGTTCGTTCACCACATAGATGTGGCGCGTCGCCGGGTGCAGACTGAGAGCTACATCCAGGGTGTCCTTAACGTCGGCCTCTTCGCTCACCCCGGTGAAGAGGCTGTGGCCCTGGAGATCTTGGTCGCGGAAGTAATTGACCCCGCAGAATACTACCGGTGTGCCGGGAAAAAGCTGGTCCCGGTGGGCCCGCAGGAAATCGAAGGCGTTGTTATCGGTGGCTACAATGGCATCGAAGTGGTGCCAGCGGAACTTTCGCCGGTAAATTTCCGGAAACTCTTCCAGCGACTGGCGGGTGTAAAACCGCTTGGTATCCATGTACTCGATGTACAGGTTGGCCGCCCCGATCCTGGGCAATAGCACGGACTCAATGCCGCGATTCTCGTCGTCCGTCCAACGATAGCCTTTGTAATAGGAGTGCAGCACCAGGACGGTTTTGCCAGAGCGGGGCGAGGGACTCAAATCCGGCGAGGGGTCCTGCCTCCCCTGCGCCGCAACCGCCAGAAGTATGACTGCGCCAACCCAACCTGTCCGAAAAGCCATCATAGAGGAGAAAGCGGATCGGACGGCACGGTCTGCTGGTTATACCTGGCAGGCTCTCAGGTATAACGCTGATAGTATCATATAAATCAGGTAAAAGGGACCGATTATAGCTACGCAGCCAGCCGAGGTGCGGATGGCCGCCTGCGGTCGGATGGCCCGGTGGGCCAGGCAGCTCCGCGCCCGGTAACAGGACCGGCACAGCCCGGCGACTGCGGGAGGCTGGCCGCAGGGGCAAAGGCGCGGCTGGAGGACGATTCGTGCGTGTGCTCCGCGGTTACCGCGGATCCCTACCGGTAATACTCCGGCTCGTTCCCCGGCCTCCACTTGATGTTGCACCCGATGCTGGGCCGCTGTTCGGTGCTTACCGGCTTGCCTTCCAGCACCGCGTCGACCGCCGCACGGAGGTCCGCGCCGGTCACCGGCTCGGTGTTCTTGGGACGGCTGCCATCGAACTGGCCGCGGTAGACCAGGCGCTGCCGGTCATCGAACAGGAAGAAGTCCGGCGTGCAGGCCGCCTGGTAGGCTTTGGCCACGTCCTGGCTCTCGTCGTAGCAGTAGGGGAAGTCGAAGCCGAGGTCGAGGGCCGACTGCCGCAGCCCTTCCGGAGCGTCTTCGGGGAATTGCGCCACGTCGTTTGGAGAGATCGCCACGAGGCCCAGCGGCCTGGAGCGGTATTCTTTCAGTAATGCCGCCAGCCCGTGCTGGATGTGCTTCACATAGGGACAGTGCGGGCACAAAAACATGACCAGCAATCCCTGTTTTCCGGCAAAGTCCGAGAGGCGGATGGTGCGGTCGGACACGGCATCCGGCAGAGCAAAGTCCGGGGCCGGCGTGCCCAGCCCGAGCATGGTGGATTCGGTCGCTGCCATACCTCTACAGTACCGCGGTCCGGTGCGTCTTCAATGCTCCGTCGTCGGGCTGCGGAAACGGCGGGGTCGGCCCGCCGTGCTCTGCGCCAGCCGCGGCGCGCTTCATCGCGCGTGGACCAGGATCGAACCGGAAATCTGGGGTAGAGGCAAAATAATATCCACGGCGCCGCGCTTGATCGCCTCGTTAGGCATCCCGAACACCACCGAGGTGGCTTCATCCTGGGCGATCGTCACCGCTCCCGCCTGCTTCATCTCGAGCATCCCGCTGGCGCCGTCGTCCCCCATTCCAGTCAGGATGGCGGCCACCGCGTTGGGTCCCGCGTAACGCGCCGCCGAACGAAACAGCACGTCCACCGAGGGACGATGCCGCGAAACCAGCGGCCCGTCCTTGATGTCCACGTAGTACCGCGCGCCGCTTCGTTTCAGCAGCGTGTGATGGTTTCCGGGCGCAATCAACGCGCGCCCGCGAAGCACCGTATCATTGGCTTCCGCCTCTTTCACCGAGATCCGGCAAAGGCCGTCCAGGCGCTGCGCGAAGGCGCGGGTGAACATTTCCGGCATGTGCTGCACGATCACGATTCCGGGCGCATCCGGAGGCATGGACTCGAGGAGCAGCCGCAGCGCCTCGGTTCCCCCGGTTGAGGCGCCGATGACCACGACCTTCTCGGTGGTTTCCAGCATCGCGGCCGTCCCACGCGAAAGGATGGCATCGGCGGTGAGCTTTGGCTCCACGGCGCGGCTGGGAGTGTTTGCTTGCAAGCGAGCCGCGGCGGCGGCCCGAACGGCCTGGCACAAAATGACTCGCGATTCTTCCAGAAACCGCTTGCTTCCCAACCGCGGTTTGGCAATGATGTCTACGGCGCCATATTCCAGGGCTTTGAAAGTGCTCTGGGCACCCTCTTCGGCCAGCGAGGAACAAATCACCACCGGTATAGGGTGCTGCGCCATGATCTTCCGCAGGAATGTCAGCCCGTCCATGCGCGGCATCTCGATATCGAGCGTGATCACATCCGGCACCTGCTCGGCAATCCGCTCGGCTGCAACAAAGGGATCGCTGGCCGTGGCGATGACCTCGATGCCGGGGTCCGTGGAGAGCACCTGGCTCAAAGTCTGCCGCACCAGCGCGGAATCGTCCACCACCAGAACACGGATTGGGTCCGGAGTCATAGGAATAGACTCTTCCTTCTTGCGGCCGGCGCAATGCCGGTTTCGCGCCGGCCCGCGCCGGGCAGCCGGCTCAACCGCTGTAAGAGCACTTCGCCGGTCCCAGTATGGAAGCGGAGCGTGCGGCCGCGAGTTCCGCCCAGGTCGGAGGCCACCACTCGAAGTCCTTCCGCCGCCAGAGCCTCCAACGCGACTTCACAATTCATGGCGCCGACCGTCGGTCTGCACGGTGCGGCCATCGAAACCGGGAGCACGTCCGCTCCGCCAAAAACCTTGATGTCCAGTTCCTGCCGCGCCACGCCCAGGGCGTCAAACTGTTCCGCGAGGTACCGAATGCTGAAATCGACATAGCGGTGACCTTCTTCACCCGTGGTGTGCGGAGGACATCGCGGCAGGACGCCATGGCACAAGGCGCCAGCCTGGAGCCGGGCGCTCCAGAAGGTCACTCCCACGCACGACCCCAGAATCGTCCGCAGGATCGCCGGACTGCGGGCCAGATAAAGCTGCCCCGGCTGGATGCTGATTCCCGGCAGGTTTTCCATCATCCAGCCTTCCTGTAAATCGCCGGCCCCACGGCAACCAGCGGCAAGCCCATATTTTGCAGAGACTCGGAGTGACCCGAAAAGAAATATCCGCCCGGGGCGAGCTGCCGTGTTAGGCTTTCGAGGACCCGAAGCTGGGTGGGCCGGTCGAAATAAATAATCACGTTCCGGCAGAAGACAATCTCGGGCGGCTCCGGCAAGGCGTGGCCCGCATCCATAAAATTCATCCGCCGGAACTCCACCTTCGCCCGCAGCTCCGGAACGATGCGCACCTGGTCCGATCCGGGATCGCGGCTGCGCATCAGGTACTTCCTCCGCAGGTTCTCGTGCACCGGCTTCACGGCCTCGGCTTTGAAAACACCCAGTCGAGCCTTGGCCAGTACCGCGGTGCTGATGTCGGTGGCTAACACGCTGAACCGAAAACCGGCGTGGCCCTTGGCATATTCGCTGAGGACCATTGCCAGGGTGTAGGGTTCCTCGCCGGTAGAGCACCCCGCACTCCAGACGAGACTTCTCCTGTCCGCGCCAGTGCGCGCGTCGAGGTCCGGCAGCGCCTTAGTCGTCAGGAACTCGAAATGGTCCGGCTCGCGAAAGAAGTCCGTCTTGTTGGTGGTGACCGCATCGATCAGATGGACCAGTTCCTGACCCTTGCCGCCGGGCGCGAACACGATAATTGCAGTAATCGGCGCAAGAGGACAATTGCAGGTTCTGCAGGCGCCGCCGGAGGCGAATCTCGAGCATCGTCTTTTTCTCGCCGCTCAAGTGAATACCGCACTCTGCATGGATCAGCGAGCGGAGCCTCTCGAAATCGGCGGTCGATAAATTTTCTTTGTGCGTGTCCATCGTGGTTGCGCGAGGCGGGGCCCGTGGAAACGCGCCCCGCCGGCTTTCAGACGCCCACTTCAGCCGGGGGCTTACCTTCCGAACCGTGGAAAGCCGACCATTCTTCGGTGGAGAAAACCCGGTCGATGTCCAGGATCATGATCAACTGCGTGTCGCGCCGTCCCATGCCCTTGATGAAATCGGTCCGGATCTTCACCCCGATTCTGGGGGGTGGCTGGATGTGTTCCGGTTCCAGATCGATTACCTCCTCAACCGAATCGGCCAGCGCGCCGATGACGTTGGATTCGCCATCCACCAGCATCTCTACAACCACGATGCAGGTGTTGACGGTCTTCTCCGTTTTCGACATTTCAAAGCACAGCCGCAAATCGACCACCGGCACCACATTGCCGCGCAGGTTGATCACGCCGCTCATGAAATCGGGCGTGCGGGGGATCTTGGTGATGGTGGTGAAATCGAGCACCTCCCGGACTTTAGCGACGTCAATGGCAAAGACCTCCTCTCCCAGCCGGAATGTGAGATATTGCCGCGTTTCAGTGATTTCAGTAACGCTCATAAAATTCGTGTTCCTTTTTCCAAGTCGCAGTTTGCCCATTCGCAGCGCGGCGCGGGCCGCCGCGGGACCCGCGCCGCCTGCGTCTAGAATCGCTCGAACTCCTTATCCAGGTGGTCGCCGTTGTCCCTCATTTTCAGAGCGACCCCCGATTTTCCGGCCTTCGGCGCGGAACGGACCGGGGTTTGCGCCACCGCTTCCCGCAGCTTTCCTAGCGACGCAACCGGCTTGGAGGCCGTGTGCACGCCCGGCGCCCGTTCGCCATCCCCCGTCCGGAAGAACCCTAGCGCAGTGATAAGCTGATCCGCCTGCCCGGTGAGTTCCTCGGTCGTCGAAGCCATCTCTTCGGCCGCCGACGCATTCTGCTGGATGACCTTCTCCAGTTGCTGCAGCGCCTTGTTGATCTGCTCGCTTCCGGTATCCTGTTCCTTACTGGCAGCGGTGATTTCCTGCACCAGTTCCGCCGTCTTCTGAATGTCGGGAACCAGCTTTTCCAGCATCTCCCCGGCCTTTTCCGAAGCCTTCACGGTCGTGCCGGAGAGCTGATTGATCTCACCCGCGGCCTTCTGGCTGCGCTCGGCCAGTTTGCGGACCTCCGCGGCCACCACGGCAAACCCCTTGCCGTGCTCACCGGCGCGCGCCGCCTCGATGGCCGCATTCAAGGCCAACAGGTTGGTCTGCCGAGCGATCTCCTCAATAATCGAGATCTTGCTGGCAATCTCCTTCATCGCCGATACCGCACCCGACACGCATTTGCCGCTCTCCTGCGCGTCCTGCGCCGATTTCGTCGCGATCCGTTCGGTTTGCTGGGCATTGTCGGCATTCTGCTTGATATTGGAGACCATTTCCTCCATGGAGGACGAAGCCTCCTCGGCGGACGCCGCCTGGGAACTGGCGCCATTCGAAACCTGAACCGAAGACGTGCTGATGGCCTGGCTGGCGGACGCCACTTCGCCCGCAATACCGCGAATTTCACTCACCGTCCGGGCGAGACCGGCCACCATGGCGATGAGGGCCTGCATCAGCGTATCCTGAGCGGAACGCTCCCGAAGGGTGACCATCAGGTTGCCCTGGGCGATCTCCGTGGCCGCGTGTGTCACGTCGCTCATCCCGGCAATCAGGGCATTGAGGTTGTTCTTGATCTCGTTGAAATCGCCCTTGTACTGGTCCGTGATCTTCGGAGGGAGGTCGCCTTTCGAAATGCGGTCCACGTAGTCGGCGGCCGTGTTCAACGGTCCGATTACCGCGTCGAGAGTCGCATTGAAGCCGCGAACCACATCGGCATACGCGCCCTGGAACTGTTCCGGTTTGCCGCGCTCGGAGAGCCGCCCGTCCTTGGAGGCGTCGGTTAGGCGGATCAACTCCTTCTGCAGGTTCTGGATCGCCGCGCCGACCTGGTTGACGGCCTGCTTCATCTTCTCGTGGTCGCCCTTGTAGGTCTGGGCGATGAGCTCGTCGATCTTGCCGTTCGAGATCTGCGCGAGGATGCGGTTTCCTTCGCCGATGGGCAGCAGAATCGCATCCAGCATGGCGTTCACTCCCTGCACGATGCCGGCATACGCGCCCTGGAACTGTTCCGGCTTGCCGCGTTCGGAAAGCTGCCCTTCCCTGGAAGCGTCGGTCAACCGAATCAATTCTTTCTGCAAGTTCTGGATCGCTACGCCGACCTGGTTAATGGCCTGCTTCATCTTCTCGTGGTCGCCCTTATAGGTATGGGCGATCAGCTCGTCGATCTTGCCGTTGGAGATCTGCGCCAGGATGCGGTTCCCTTCGCCGATGGGCAGAAGAATCGCATCCAGCATGGCATTCACCCCCTGCACAATGGCGGCATACGCGCCCTGGAACTGTTCCGGCTTGCCACGTTCGGAAAGCTGCCCTTCCCTGGAGGCGTCGGTCAGCCGGATCAACTCTTTCTGCAAGCTCTGGATCACCATCCCCACGTTGTTAACGGCCTGCTTCATCTTCTCGTGGTCGCCCTTGTAGGTGTGCGCGATCAGCTCATCGATCTTGCCGTTGGAGATCTGTGCCAGGATGCGGTTGCCCTCGCCGATGGGCAGCAGAATCGCATCCAGCATGGCGTTGACACCCTGCACGATGCCGGCATATGCGCCTTGGAACTGTCCCGGCTTGCCACGTTCGGAAAGCTGCCCCTCTTTGGAGGCATCGGTCAACCGGATCAACTCCTTCTGCAGGTTCTGGATCACTACCGCCACGTTATTGACGGCCTGCTTCATCTTCTCGTGGTCACCCTTGTAGGTGTGGGCGATCAGCTCATCGATTTTGCCGTTCGAAATCTGCGCCAGGATGCGGTTGCCCTCGCCGATCGGCAGCAGAATCGCATCCAGCATGGAGTTGATGGAGTGCATCATCTGTCCGTGGCCGCCGGCGTACTTACGGGTATCGATCCGCGTCTCGAGCTTACCTTCCAGGGAAGCTGTCAGCAGCGCCTCGATATCGGCGGACCGCAGGTGCATCATATCGATCAGCGAATTGAAGCCGTCCGCGATTTTCTTGGAGGCGCCGGTGTACTGGCCGGTGATCTTTTGGGGCGCCTCCCCCTCCGCCAGGCGTTGTGCATAGTCGGCCGCCAATTCCAGGAATTCGGCCGTCTCGTCCGGCCAATCGCTGCCTGGGACCGCCGGCATACCGGCTCTGGCAGGTCCGCGCCTGCCCTTCGTGGGATACTCGAGGACCGCTCGACCGCCGTCCGTGGGTGCCGCACTCGCCGGCTTATTGTTTCGTGCTTTTGTATTGCGTAACATCGATGTCTTTTCCTCTCTCGATTCGTTGCGATATCTTTACAGCCGGCTGGACTTACTCCGGGTCCGCCGGTTCCGGCCATCGGAGCGCCCGCTCCCCCGGCTCACTTGGATTACGTTCTGCACCAGGCGATGCGGATCGACAATCAGCGCCACGGTACCGTTTCCGAGGATGGTGGCGCCGGACACCATCGGAACATCGCGAAATAACCTGCCCAGGTTCTTGATCACGGTGTGATGATTTCCCAGAACTTCGTCCACCACCAGCCCGTAATGCCCCTCGTCCGTATCGACGACCATGATCTGTTCGCGTTCCGGCGGCGGCCTTTCGATGACAAAATGCTCGCTGAGCCGGACGTAAGGAATGGTTTCGCCGCGCACGCTCGCAAGGTGATTGCCGTGCGCATCCTGAACATCCTGCCGGGTCAGTTCCACGCATTCCAGGCTGTTGGCCAGCGGCAGCACGAAATGGGTTGCGCCTACCCGGACCAGCAGGCCGTCGATGATGGCCAGCGTCAACGGAAGGCGCAGTGTCACGGCGAGGCCAACTCCCGGTTGGCTGGCGATTTCGATGGAGCCACGCAAGGCTTCCACGCTGCGCCGCACCACATCCATACCGACGCCGCGGCCGGAGACATCCGTGACCTTCCGGGCTGTGGAAAAACCAGGTGCCATGATCAGCGCGAATAGCGCGGATTCCGAGAGTTGGGCCGTGGGGTCGATCAACCCCTGCTCAATCGCCCGTGCGCGCACCGCCGCGGCATCCAAACCGGCCCCGTCGTCACCGACGCGGATCAATACCTGGGCGCCGGAGTGCTGCGCCGAAAGTCGGATGGTGGCGGTAGCGGATTTGCCCGCCGCCCGTCGCGCCTCCGGGGTCTCAATGCCGTGGTCCATGCTGTTGCGGATCAGGTGGACCAGCGGGTCGTTCAGTTGATCGATCACCGTCTTGTCCAGCTCGGTGGAGGCCCCCTCGATGACCAGTTCGACCTGTTTGTTCAACTCAATCCCCAGATCGTGCACCAGCCGGCGGAATCGCTCGAAGGTGTTGCGCAGAGGCAGCATCCGGATACTCATCGAGTTTTCGCGCAGCTCCGCCGTAAGCCGGTCGATGTCCTCGGAAATGGCCTGAATGTCAGGATCGTCCCGGCGGGCCGAAACCTCGCTCAGGCGGGCCTGTACGGTCACCAGTTCGCCCACCAGATTGACCAGTTGATCCAGCTTTTCGGCCGACACTCGTATGCTGGAAGCGACCCCCGTCCCCGTGGCGCCAAACCCCGCGGCGGCCTGCGCAGCTTTGGCCGTTTGCGGAACACCAGAAGCAGTCGCGGCAGCCGCCGCGCCCGACGCATCTTCCGGTGCCGGCTCGATCCGGATTTCGCATTCGTCTTCAATAAAGATGAAGATGTCGCGGATCGCTTCCTTGCCTGCGGCGGTATCCAGAATCAAGTCCCAGGCGACGTAGCATCGCTCGGGATCGATCGCATCCAGCGGTGGCACCGCGGATGTGTCGATCTCCACGCGAAGGGATCCGACTTCCCTCAGTTCACGCAGAAGGAGCAGCGGATTGGTCCCATTCAAAATCACCTCCGGACCGGGCCGGAAGTGGATCAGCCACCTGGTAGACACGCCGCCCTCGGCGGCCGAGCGGCTGGTCGGCGCAACCGGCGCAACCTTCTGCGGAGCAGTCATCGACCCAGTCAAACTGTCCAACCCGGCCAGAATCTGCGCCGAGCGGTTCGGATCCGCGGGTCCCCCGCCGTCTGCGGCATCCAGCATGGTCTTGATCTGGTCACCGGCAGCCAGAGCCAGGTTGATCAGGTCCTTGGTGGCCGCCAACTCACCCTTGCGCAACTGGTCGAATACCGTCTCCAGATTGTGAGTGAACGCGGCGATGTCGTCGAAACCGAACATCGCGCCCGATCCCTTGATGGTGTGCAGCGCGCGGAACGCCCGCCCCACCACTTCCGGATCGTCGCGCTTCTGGTCCAGCTCCAGCAGGGCCGATTCCAGTTCGCCGAGTAATTCCCGGGCTTCTTCCTGGAAGCCCTGCTTAAACTGGTCGATCACCCCACCATCCTTTTCACCACCGCCAGGATTTGCTGCATGGTGAACGGCTTCACAATCCAACCGGTAGCTCCGGCCGCTTTGCCTTCGAGTTTGCGCGATTCCTGAGATTCCGTCGTCAGCATAATGATCGGTACGCCCTTATGCGCGGGGTTGGCCCGCAGTCTGCGGATGAGGCCGATGCCATCCAAATTCGGCATATTCAGGTCCGTGATCACCAGGTTCACCGGCCCCGTCAGCTTTCGGAGGGCATCCTGACCATCCGAAGCCTCCACCACCGTGTAGCCTGCATCGGAAAGCGTAAACTTGACCATCTGCCGGACGCTCGCCGAATCGTCCACCGTGAGAATCACTTTGCCCATAACCTAATCCTGCGGTGGGAACCCGGGCACTTGAGCAAAGCCCGCCTCGCGCGCCGCCGCAGCGGCAGACTCCGACCAGTGCGCCACCACGCGCACGCCCAGGCGGCCGGCCTCCTGCGTCGCGGCCCACAGCAATTGCATGATCGGGATGTCTATTTCCTCCACACTCTGCAGATCCAATTCCAGATCCTTTCGAGCCGCCCGCCATTCGAGCAGCAACTGTTTTAGCTCCCCCGCGGACGTCAGGGTGACCTGACCTTCCATTCTGAGAAGGCAGCGCGATTCCTCTTGCTGAAGCGTTAGGCACATCTGCTCTACTACCGGTACTTATCGGCGGTAGAACGCCGTAGCAATAGAGTACCCGCCGCGAAATTTGCACAATTTCTCGGATGGCCCCCGAGAGGACGGGGGACCTCAGAGCATTCGCTGCCCTGCCGCCCTGGTGTCGTAGCCCCCGGCGCTCTCCAGCTCGCGGCGGAAGCTCGACCGGTTGAGCGTGTCCAACAACGCCTGGACGGGTGGAAAGTCCAGGTGCTGCCGGCGGATCACCAGGTCGTACCGCTCGCTCGCCAGGGGCAAAAAACCAAGGCCCAGCAGCCGTGCCGCCGCCCGCGTCGCAATACAGCAATCCGCCGCGCCAATGCGCACCTGCCACGCAGCGGCCAGGTGTCCGGAAGCCAGGTTCTGGTAGCCCGCCACCGCGGCCCGGTCGATTCTCAGCCGGTCCAGATGCGAGTCCAGCAGCCGCCGGCTCCCCGACCCTTCTTCCCGGTTGATCAGGCGCACCTCCGGGCGCGCAAGATCCTCCATTCCGCGGATTTCCTTCGGATTGCCTCGCGCCGTGAGGATGCCTTCTTCCCATACCGCGAACGAAATCACGGCCACGCGGTTCTTCCCGAAGATCCGCCCGATCTCCGGCAGGTTCGATTCGCCGCTGCGCTCGTCCCGCAGGTGCGTCCCGGCAATATGCACCGCGCCCTGTTTCAGCAGCAAGAGAGCCTGGGAGCTGTTGCGATGCGCCAGCACCAGTTCCACCCCCGACGGCTGCACATGCCGCGCCAGCACCGAGATGCCCGGGTCGCATCCCGCCACCAGGATGCGGTTCCGGAAATCGCTATCCGGATGGTAAATCCGCACCTTGGCCTTGCGCCCCTCAGCCGGGTTGCCCGTCACCAGCGCGTCGCCCGCCGGCAAATACCACGGAACAGGCGATGGCGCCGAAGCCATCAGCCGCTCTTCCACGCGGCACAATTGCACCGGCTGCCCCGGCTCCAGCGGTCCCGACCCCGGCAGCAACTTCGCCTCTGCCGAAGGAAGGTCCGGCGCGGAGGCGTCTTCGCCCAGCGTGAACAGTCCCTCCACGCCCGTCTCCAGCGCCCGCGCCAGCCGCAGCGCCACGGCCGTATTGGGAATAAATGTGCCGGCCTCAATGGCATAAATCGTCTGGCGGCTAACGCCGGCGGCCTTGGCCAGCCAGGCTGCCGAAGCTCCCCGGCTCTGGCGGAGCGCCGCCAAACGGTTCTCGATTTCCGGCGGCCGGCGGTTCCTCATCACAGCTCCATTTTTACGCTAGCACCATCCGCAGCGGGCCCGGAAGCCCTTCGCCTAAGGCGCTCACATTGTCGTGGTTACGATACACTGAAATCTTTACAGGACAAACTATGCGACTGGGTTGCTGCCTCTTCCTCCTACTCTGTGCGGGCTCGCTTCGGGCGCAGGTCACCGCCATCCTTTCCGGCAACGTTACCGACCAATCGGGCGCCTTAATCGCCGCCGCCGCGGTCACCGCGACGAACGTCGATACCGGCGCGGCCCGCAGCACCGTCACCGGCCCCCAGGGCCATTTCCAGTTCTTCTCCCTCCCCGTGGGTAACTATGAGATCCGTGCCCAAAAGCCCGGTTTCCACGAGGAATTGCGCACTGGAGTGCATCTGGTGGTGGGCCAGACCGCCATCGTGGACCTGTCTCTGGCGGTCGGCGAATCCAGCCAGGCAATCACCGTCAGCGCCGACGCGCCGCTGGTGGGCGTCACCACCGCCAATATCTCCGGACTGGTGGGTGAGCAGCAAATTAAGAACCTTCCCCTCAACGGGCGAAGTTATGACGAGTTGCTTACCCTCAACCCCGGAGTAGTCAATTTCACCTGGGAGAAAACCGGCGGCATCGGCGTATCGAATTCCACAGCGGGGAACAATTTCGCCGTCGAAGGCAACCGGCCGCAGCAGAATTTATTTCTGTTAAATGGCGTGGAATTCACCGGCGCAGCCGAAAATAACATGCAACCGGGCGGCACCAGCCAGGTGCTTCTGGGCGTGGACGCGGTGCGCGAATTCAACGTCCTCACCGATTCCTACAGCGCTGAGTTCGGCAAGCGTCCCGCGGCCCAGGTCTTGATCGTCACCCAATCCGGCAGCAACCAGTTGCACGGCTCCGTCTTCGAATTCCTCCGCAACAACGCCATGGACTCCCGCAATTTCTTCGATGGCGCCTCGGTCCCCGGTTTCGAGCGCAACCAGTTTGGGACCTCGCTCGGCGGCCCCGTCCGCAAAAACAAAACCTTCCTGTTCGGCAATTACGAAGGCTTCCGCCAGCATCTGCACCAAACCGGCGTGGACCTCGTGCCCGACTCCAACGCGCGCGCCGGCTCCTTGCCCTGCGCCCTCGTGACCCCGGTGCCGAGTCCCTGTCCCACTTCCGGCCTGGCCTTCGTGGGAGTCTCGCCGCTGATCAACGCCTGGCCCGCCCCCACCCCCGGCGCCCCGGATTTCGGCGGCATCTCCGAGGCCTTCAACAATCCCCTGCAAGCCATTCGCGATGATTTCGGAACCTTGCGCCTTGACCAGATCGTTTCCTCCAAAGATTCCCTCAGCGCCATCTACACCGTCGACGACAGCGCCGATTTCACCCCCACCAGCACCAACCTCTACAGCACCGACGTCACCAGCCTCCGCGAGCAGGTGGCCAGCCTCGAAGAGACTCATATCTTCTCCGCCAACCTGCTCAACACCATCCGCGCCGGCTTCTCGCGCGCCGGTTATTTCTTCACCGGCGAACCCACGCCCGGCACTCCTGCGGCCGGTCTGCGCGGCTTTCTGGCGGGAGATCCCGTAGGCGCCATCGTGGTGGGCGGCAGTGCGGCGTCTAATCCCACTGCCCAACTCAGCCTCGCGGGCAGTAACAACGGAAGTAACCTGCACGTCGCCCGGAATCTCTTCACTTACGAAGACCGTGTATCTTTTACCAAGGGCCGTCATCAAATCGAAATCGGCGCGTGGTTCCAGCGGCTCCGCTCGAATGAGAAGCTGGCCCTCAGCCAATACGGCCAGGCCACCTTCACCAGCTTGCAGACCTTCCTGCAAGGCACCGCTAGCGACCTTCTCTACGACCCCACGCCGACGCCGCTCGGCTGGCGCTCCTGGTTCGGCGCGTGGTATGTCCAGGACTCCATTCGCGTAACTTCCCACTTCACCCTCTCCCTGGGCTTCCGCGACGAATTCACCAACGGGTGGAACGAGGTCCACGGACGCGCCGCCACTTATACTTTCCCCAACGGCATTATTTCCAGCCAGCCCACCATTGGAAGTTCGGCCTTCACGGTGAACCATGCGAAGTTCCTGCCGCAGCCGCGGCTGGGCGCTGGCCTGGAGTCCGTTCCATAACCCGCACACCACCGTAATCCGCGCCGGGTTCGGCATGTACAACGACTTGAGGATGCCTTGGGCTACCGCACCGATCAGAACGCTCCCTTCAACCCCACTTACAGCCTTCCGAATGCCGTGGTTTCCACGCTACCCCTCTCGCCGTCGGCCCCGGTCCCCTCCACCGCCAAGCTGGTCCCCGGCGGAGTGCAGCCCGATCTGAGAACGCCCACCCTGGTCTCCTGGTCGTTTCGCGTGGAGCAGGCGCTGGCGGCCAACACCGTCCTCACCCTGGGATACGTGGGATCGCACGGCTACCATGAGCTGATCGGGATCGACGCCAATGAGCCTTTTCCGGTCATCTGCCCGGCCGCTCCCTGCCCGGCCACTTACTCCAGTAACTTTCCCGCTGGAATCGCCGGTACGCCCGTCCCAGCCGGAACTTACTATGTGCCGACCTCCACCCGTGCTAATCCCCCCCTGGCCAACACCTGGACTTACTTCTCCGAAGGCGACGGCTCTTACAACGCCCTACAGGTGGATCTCAACCACCGCTTCAGCCGCGGCCTTGCCTTGCGCGGAGTCTATACCTGGTCCAAGACCCTCGACGACGGCGACTCCCTGAATTCCACTACCTCGGGCGGCGAGCCGGCCTTGGCCTCGAACCCCTTCGACCTTCGCGCCGACAAAGGACTCGCTAACTTCGACGTCCGCAATGTCGCAGTAATCAACGCCAGCTATCAGTTGCCCTTCGGCCCGCAAAAGCATTTCCGGACCGCCAGTACCGGCGCAGCCAAGGCCATCGCCGCCGGCTGGACCCTCAATTCCATCGTCACCCTGCAGGGTGGTTTCCCCTTCACGCCTCAGCTCAGTTACAACCCGTCGAACAACGGCGACACCCGCAATCCCGTGCGCCCGTTCGTGAACCCGGCCTTCAGCGGCCCGGTGATTCTGGGCAATCCCAATCAGTGGTTCAACCCAGCCGCTTTCCTCGCGCCGCCCAATACCAGCGGCTTCTACGGCAACCTCGGCAGGGATACGCTCATCGGTCCCGGCCTCGCCACCTGGGATCTCTCGGTTCTGAAGGACACCCCGATCCGCGAAAGCCTGAATCTCCAGTTCCGCGCGGAGTTTTTCAACGTCTTGAACCATCCGAACTTCAATACGCCCAACGCGGTCGTATTCACTCCCTCCGGAGTCTCTCCTACCGCCGGCGTCATCACCAGCACCGCCACCACCTCCCGGCAGATCCAGTTCGGGCTGAAGCTGCTCTGGTAGACATCGGGCATCCATGGCGCCCGGCCCCCGCGCCCCCTTTACGCAGGCCAGTAATTTTCTTTCTTCACGCTCGCCTTCGGAAACCCCGCTCGCTCCATAACGCCCTCCATATTCCCGATCATATGCGGGTTGCCGCAGAGGTACACGGTGCTTGAAGACGGTGTGAACTGCCAGGCATCCAGGTATTTGCGCGCCACGTCTTCCGCGCGTCCCCGCTCGCCCTGCCACCCGGGGTCGAGCCACGGGCGGCTGATCGTCGGGACGTATTCCAGCCAACTTAGCGCCTGCCCGTAACCCGCCAGTTCCTCGCGATAGCCGAATTCGGCCGCCATGCTCGCGGCCTGCAAAATGGCGATCCGGAACGGCTGCGCGCCAGCCGCGTCTTCCCGCCCGGCCAGGTGCCGCACCATGCTGACGAACGGAGCCACGCCCGTCACCGTCGCCACCAGGAAATGATTCGGCCTCCCGGGCTGCCGCTCCAAATTAAACCGCCCCTTGGCCAATGGCCGGATGTACACTTCGCCCCCCGGCGGCACTTCATAAAGATACGGGCTCAGTTTCCCGCCCCGCACCACCTCCAGGAAAAACTCCAGTTCCCGATCGTCCGGCGACGATGCCACAGAATACGGCCTCTCGATCAGCCGGTCCTCCGCGGGCAAACCGATGGTCACATACTGCCCTGGTAGAAAGGCGATCCGCTCCTCCGGCCGCACGCGCACAATCCACAGCTCGCCGGTGATATCGCGGCGCTCGGTTACCACGCCTCTCAGGTGCTTTGGTCCCATCGCTGCCGCTGCCGCGCACCTCCCATCCGGCCCATCGCCGCGCTTACGCCAGGCTCCGTCCTGCCAGCCTTTCCAGTATCGCAATCGGCGCCCGCTCCGGTGATGCCAGGGCTTCCCGCGGGAC
This sequence comes from Bryobacterales bacterium, assembly GCA_963803725.1. GTDB lineage: Bacteria > Acidobacteriota > Terriglobia > Bryobacterales > Bryobacteraceae > JOPF133. The sequence goes on from CAWDOH010000058.1 coordinate 50,839, forward strand.
CGCCGCCGAATCCGGTATTTCACCCATGCCCGCACGAATCCGTATGCAGCCTCACCCGCCCATTGGCTGAGTGCGGTGCGAGTACAATTCGCTCCCTCCGGAAGTCATTGCAGGGCCTCGAAATTCTCCTCTTGACAGCCATTGCAGATTGCAATACTATGATTGCAGATTGCGATATGAGGCTCGGCGAAAAAATCCGGTACCTGCGGGAGGTGGAAGGCGCGCTGCGCGGTTTGGACCGCGAATTGTCGCAGCAGGAGTTGGCCCGCCTGATCGCCGAAAGAACTCGGCAAATCCATCAGCCAGAGCTATCTTTCGCAGATTGAAAGCGGTGCGCGGCCGCACCTCACCAATTCCACGCGCATGTTGCTGGCGCGTTTTTTCAAGGTGCATCCCGGTTACCTGGTGGACGATCCGGAGGGCTACCAGAACGAGCTGATTTCCGATCTCGGCGCGCTCGAAGACAAGCTGGACCTGTGGCTGGTGAGCGGCGCGGAGCGCTTCTGCCGCGATGCCGATTTGCATCGCGCCCTGCTCACCGTGGCGCGGCATGCGGATTCGCGGATGTGCCTGGTGCTGCTGGGAACCATTTTGGAAAATCCAGGGCTGGCCGAGCGGCTGATGGAAGTTTTGCGGCCCGCCGCGCCCAGCCCTTCGGCCCCGAAAAGCAGAACGAGGAGACACTGATGACTTGGTCGGACTTCTATCTCTTCTGTTTCCTGGTGGGCTTCGGCTTGAGCGTGCTGGCGCTTCTGGCCGGTACCGCGCATCTGCACTTGCCGCACCTCCACCTGGAACACGGCCTCCACGTACCGCACTCCGCGCAATCGGGCTGCGGGCCGCGGGGCGCCGGGCTGTCCTGGTTCAATTTCGGCACCATCGCCGCCTTCCTGGCGTGGTTCGGCGGCACGGGCTATCTGCTGGAGCACTATTACGACGTGTGGTTCGTGCTGGCGCTGGGAGTGGCCATGCTCAGCGGCATTGGGGCCGCGTCGGTGGTGTTCTGGTTTCTCGCCAAGGTGCTGATGGCGCGGGAAGCAGGCGCTCGACCCGGCCGATTACGAAATGGTCGGCGTGCTGGGCAGGTTGAGCATCCCCATCCGCGCCGGCGGCACCGGCGAGTTGGTTTATTCGCAGGAAGGTACGCGGCGCGTTCGGGCGCGCGCAGCGAGGACGGCGCCGCCATTCCCAAGGGCGTCGAAGTCATGGTGACGCGATACGAAAAAGGTATCGCCTATGTCCGCCCGTGGCAGGACCCCGCGGAGGAGTTGGAGCTTAAGCAGTAGCATTGCCGGCGAGGCGTTGCCTTGCCCAAGGAGAAAGCGAAAAAGTTTATGCAAGATCCCAACCCGACATTCGTGATCGCCGGCTTGATGGTTCTGGCGATCCTGTTCTTGATGGCCATGTTCGCCAAGCTGTTCCGCAAGGCGGGACCGCATGAGGCCCTCATCGTCTACGGCTTTCGCGGCACCCGAGTGGTCAAAGGCCGCGGCACCGTCATCTTCCCCATGGTGGAAAGCGCCCGTGGGCTGTCGCTGGAGCTGATGTCGTTCGACGTCGCACCGAAACAGGACCTCTACACCCGTCAGGGCGTAGCGGTCACGGTGGAAGCCGTGGCGCAGATCAAGGTGAAGTCCGATCCGGAATCGATTCTGACCGCCGCGGAGCAGTTCCTCACCAAGCCGCCGGACGAGCGCGAAGGCCTGATCCGGCTGGTGATGGAAGGCCATCTGCGCGGCATCATCGGCCAGCTCACGGTCGAAGAGATCGTCAAGCAGCCCGAAATGGTGGGCGAGCGCATGCGCTCCACCTGCGCCGACGATATGAACAAGATGGGCCTCGAAGTGATCTCGTTCACCATCAAGGAAGTTCGCGACAAGAACGAATACATCACCAACATGGGCCGGCCGGACATCGCGCGCATCAAGCGCGATGCCGACGTAGCCGCGGCCGAAGCCGATCGCGATACCGCCATCCGGCGCGCCGTGGCGTCGCGCGAAGCCGCCGTCGCCAAAGCCCAGGCCGACCAGGAGCGCGTGCTCGCCGAGACCGCTCTCGCAGGCCAAGCAGGCCGAAGCGCAGCGCGACCTGGAAATCAAGAAGGCCGAGTACCTGGAGACCGTCAAGAAGCAGCAGGCGCAGGCGGATAAGGCCTACGAGATCCAGACCAACGTCATGCAGCAGCAGGTGCGCGCCGAAGAAGTCACCATTCACCAGGTGGAGAAGGAGCACGAAGTCAAGGTGCAGGAGGCGGAAATTCAGCGCCGCGACCGCGAGCTGACCGCCACCGTGCTGAAGGCCGGCCGAGTTCGAGCGCCAGCGCATCGAGACCCTGGCGGAGGCCGAGAAATCGCGCCTGACCATGGAAGCCGAAGGCAACGCCTCCGCCATCCGCGCGCAAGGCGAAGCCGAAGCCGAGATCATCTTCAAGAAGGGCGAGGCGGAAGCCAAGGCCATGAACGTGAAGGCCGAGGCCTACCAGCAATTCAACCAGGCGGCGATCGTCGACAAGCTGATCACCGGCATGCCGGAGATGGTGAGGGCGCTGGCCGCGCCGCTGGCCAACGTGGACAAGATCACCATCGTCTCCACCGGCAACGGCGACTCCGCCGGGCATGAACAAGATCACGGGCGACATCACCAAAATGGCGGCGCAGGTTCCGGCGCTGTTCGAAACGCTTTCGGGCATGCCGCTGCAGGATCTGTTCGCCAAGGTGCGGCATGATCGGCGACAAGTCGCCCAAGCCGGCGAGCAGGCGAAAGCCGACGAGCGCGGCCAGAGGAGCCGCGGACAGTAAGCGGATCGGCGAGGCAGGACCGCGCTGGCCGGCCCGCTCGCCTAACATCAGAAATGGAGAATCAGTAATGGCACTTTTAGAACGAGTTTCAACGTTAATCCGGGCCAATCTCAACGACCTGGTGGATAAGGCGGAAGACCCGGAAAAAATGATCAAGCAAGTGATCCTGGACATGCAGAACCAGTTGCTCCAGGTCAAGACCCAGGTGGCGATCTCGATCGCCGACCAGCACGTGCTCGAGAAGCAAGCTGAAGGAGAACGAAGAAGCGAGCAGCAATGGATGCGCCGCGCCGAGCTGGCGGTGGATAAGGGCGACGATGCCCTGGCGCGCGCCGCCCTGGAGCGCTCCATGAGCTACAAAACCATGGCCGAGAGCTTCCGCCAGCAGGTGGAGGATCAGAAGACGCAGGTGGAGAACCTGAAAACCGCGCTGCTCAAGCTGCAGCAGAAGCTGGTGGAGGCGCAAGGCCAAGAGCGATATGCTGATCGCGCAGCACCGCCGCTCGCGCGCCATGGGCAAGGCCACCGAAGCCGGCCGCGCCATGGGCGACGACTCTCAAGTCCGCGGCCTTCGACCGCATGAAGACAAAGTGCAGCACACCGAAGCTACCGCCCAGGCGCAAGGCCGAACTGCTGGCCGACGACGTGGAAGAGCAGATTCGCCGCGCATGGAAAAGGAAGGCGAGATCGACCGGCTGCTGGCCGAGATCCGTGCCCGCCGCAAGGCGTGACGTCGAGGGGCGGCCCCGCCCCGCTTCGCGGAATGGGACCGCTCCGCCCAATTTCATGAGGATGCCATGCATCACCAAGCTAAAATCGACTGGTGGATCGTTGCAGCGGTCACCGTCGGTGTGCTCATTCCGGCGGCCCAGGGTGCCTATTGGGTAGCCCCTCTGCCGCTGCTGATTCTGCTCGGTTGTTGCGCACCGCAGTCCTACGAAACCACAGCCGGGGGGCTGCTGATTCGGGCGGGGCTGGTGCGCCGCTTCATCCCCTATCGCAGCATCACCTTCATCGGACCGGGCAGCGGCCCGTATAGTATGGCGCTGTCGCTCGATCAGGTGAGGATACGCTACGGCCCGGCGTCGGAAATCGCCATCGCGCCGGCCGACCCGGCGAGGTTTCTCGCCGACATCGAATCGCGCGCCGCGCACCTGCGCCGCCGCGGCCGCAACCTTGTCCCGGTCTTCGCATAGATCCGAAAGATCCGAAAGGTCATTTCATGGACAAAGTCTTCCATTTCGATTCGCCCCGCGATCACTATCGCGCGGATGCCTGCGTGATCGCCTGTATCGACGCCCGCTTCGATCTGGTTACCCGCAAGTTCCTGAAGCGCGCAGGCATCGCCACCTACGACCTGGTGAAGATTCCGGGCGCGGCCAAGCCGCTGGCCTCGCCCGATTCCGATGCGGTCCGCGATTTCGTCCTCGGCATGGTGCGCATCTCGCAGAGTTTGCACGGCGCCCCGCGGGTCCTCTTAATCGGCCACAACGATTGCGGCGCGTACGGTGGCGCGCCGCCCGATACGATCGTTGCGGACCTCTTTCGCGCCGCCCTGGTTCTGCACGGCGCCGAGCCTTCCCTGGCCGTCGAATGCTACTTCGCCGGCTTCGATGGAATTTACCAGTGCGGTCCGGCGCCCGCCGTTACAATAGCTCCATGACCAACCCATACGCCAAATTTCTGGACGGCCGCGACCCGCGCCAGGCCATCGCCGCCACCGCGACGCGGTTGGCCGGCTTCGTAGACCAGCTCGGCGCCGCGGGTTTGGAGCGCAGCACCGCCCCCGGAAAGTGGCGCGCCCGCGAAATCCTCTGCCACCTGGCCGATTGCGAAGTGGCCTTCGCCTTCCGCCTGCGCCAGGCGCTCGCCGAACCGCGCCACACGATCCAGCCCTTCGACCAGGAAGCCTGGGCCGTCCCCTACCCGGCGCTCGGCGCGCAGCAGGCCCTCGATACATTCGCCGCCCTGCGCTCCTGGAACCTGGCCCTGCTCGCCGCCACCCCCGCCGCCTTGTGGAATAAAGTCGTCACCCACCCCGAACGCGGCGACATGACTTTCCAAACCATCGTCGAAACCATGGCCGGCCACGACTTGAACCACATCGCCCAACTGGAAACCATCGCCGCCCAGCCGCACTAGTATGCTTCCGCGCGCGGCCCCAAAACCGTTCCCAGAGCCGCCACGTGGGGCAAGCTTTAGCAGGGCCGCCGGCGGGGCCGGTTTGAACGAAAGTGTGACCCGCCGCCGGCCCTGCGCTAACCTGGAAGAGAACGCAACTGCAGTTACAGCCCTTTTAGCACTGGTGCATACTTTGCCCCTGCTTTAGCATGGCTCCGCTGCCGTTTGAACATTGGCGAGGTCCCAAGACTCTCCCCTAGATGAGAATCCTCGAATCGCCAGGCGGGCTGTTGCGTTCCCAATCACTCTGGCCGGTGAAGCAACCAGGAAGCACAATAAGAACTCCAAAACTAAGAAAACAAACAGCCAGGCAGCGCGGGATTGCCCAGAATCCATCCGCTCGTGGCGGGCATCGATGTGGGAAGCAAGAAACACTTCGTGTGCGCGCCCACCAGCGACGGCGGGACCGAAATGCGCGTGTTCGGAGCCACTACTCCGGACCTGCTGGGGATCGCCGCATGGTTCCGGGAATTGGGGGTCGTATCGGTGGCTCTGGAGAGCACCGGTGTGTACTGGATTCCGTTATTCGAAGTACTTGAGAATGCCGGAGTCGAGGTGATCCTAACCGATACGCGGCAACTGAACCGGGTGCCAGGGCGCAAAACCGATGCCCAGGATTGCCAGTGGATCCAGTTGTTGCACAGTTGCGGACTGCTCCAGAACTGTTTCCGGCCCAAGGATGCGATCTGCCATTTGCGGTCGTTGGTGCGCGGCGAGGCGGTCTTGGTGGCGGAACGCTCGGATTGGCTGCGCCGCATGCAGAAGTGCCTCGACCAGATGAACGTGCGAGTGCACCGTGCGGTATCGGATGTCGACGGTGCCACCGGGATGGCCGTCCTGCGGGCGATTGTGGCTGGCGAGCGCGACCCGGTCAAGCTGGCCCAATTGCGCGATCTGCACTGCCAGAAGAGCGAAGCCACGATGGCCAGGGAACTGAGCGGAAACTGGCGCCCGGACCATCTGTTCAACCTCGAAAAAGGCTTGGAGATGTACGATGTGATCGAACAGCGCATAGCCGATTATCGGCGCGAAATTCTGAGCCAGATGGCCGAGTGGCGATGCGAGCAGGCGGACCGCAACCCGCTCCCGCCGGTGAAGAACAAGGAGAAAGCCAAAGCCATCAAGCGACGGGGCCAGGAACCCATGCGCCAGGTGCTGCACGGCATGGCGGGGGTAGACCGGACCACCATCGATACCATGGCCCCGACCTGAGCCGCTTCCCGAGCGAGAAGCAGTTCGTCAAGCACCTGAGGCTGGCGCCCCGGCAATCCATTACAGGAGGTAAGCCACAGAGCCAGGGCAAAGGAAAAAAAGGCGGCACCAAAGCCGGCCAAGCGCTGCGAACGGCCGCCACCACGGCGCACCACAGCAACAGCGCTATCGGCGCATATTACCGTCGGCTCGCCGCCAGGAAGGGCTCCGATGTGGCGGTCTTTGCCACGGCCCGAAAGCTGGCAACCCTCATCTGTCGGATGCTCCGCTGGGGCCAAGCTTATGTCGATGAAGGGGCCGCGGCCTACGAAAAACGCTATCAATCCGCGCGCATTCATCGCCTGCAAGCTGCGGCCAACCAACTCGGCTATAAACTTCAGCCACAAACGGCCGCGTGAGGAGCCGCTAACTGATTGAGCGGCAATGGGGTCACAGATGAGATGAGTTTGCCCTGCTTCGATTTCTTCACGGCTCCTGACGCTCGTGGCTCTGATCGGAGCCGCGGCCGTGGGGGAGCCGTGGCCTCGCCCAAAGCACAGTATCTCGTGGTCAAGGACCACCCGCGCCCGCGTGATTCGGTTTGCCCGCCCGTCTAACGCGCGGCGCAGTATCGAAACCGAGCCGTGACCAAAGGGAGCGGCCCCTGCGGGGGCCACCGCCTCCTCCGCGAAGCCGCCAAGCCGCAGGCACAGCGCCCGCGCCATTCCGCCCGGCCGGTGCCTTGCCGTTTCGCCCGCCGCAGCCCCCGCCTACGGATTCGCCCTGTGAAACCGGTACACCTCGTAGACCGGGTGGCCGTAACTGTCCCCGATGACCACCGTCTCGCGGCTGTAGCCGGCCTCGGTGGCAAACCGGGCCAAGGCTGCGGAGCCGCCCGGGAAGAACTCGTAAGCCTTCGTGTGGCCTATGAATAGGTTGCCCGGGTCGGAAATGCGCCACGTTAACCACGCGCGGTCTCCTTCCGGCATCTCCGGCCGGGCCAGCGAATCGGGGCTCATCTCGAGCGCCAGCTTGCCGTGTTCCAGCAGGCGCAGCGGATCCAGAATCCCCCAGTCCAGGCACACCACCGCCACCGTCGCGGGCGTGTTTTTCACATAGGTCGAAAGCGGGTAGATGGCGTCGGTCCAGCTCTGCGCGCCGCCGTCCCGCAGCATCACGGTGTAGTATTCGTTGATCACCAGCGCGCCCGAGATCATCATGACGGCCAGCACCACCGCCACTGCCGGTATTCCGGCACGGCCGAGACGGCGGGACGACGCCGCCAACGACACCGCGATCACCACCTGCGGTAGCGGCCAAAGCAGGATCGTATGGTGTACGCTCCCTCCGGTATTGGCCGTGATGGCCATCTGGATCCAGGCGACCGCCATGGCAATCAGGGCGAACAGGATGGTCCGCAGGGCCGTGCCGCGCGCCAGCGGCGCCAGCAGCAGTGCCAGCACAAAAGCGTAAACCAGCAGATGACGCCGCGGGTGTCCGGCAATTGCCGAAATCCGGGCAGAGGCCGTCGCCAACGCCCCTTCAGGAGCGTGCGGGGCCGGTGTTTGCCAGTCTTCGTCGGTCATCCAACCGAAGAGACCGTCACCGTGACCAGTATCTACCAGCATACTGAACTTACCGGTGATCGCGCCGGGAGCGGTATCCCGCCGGAAATTGCCCGAGAACGTAATCCAGTGGTGGCCGGCGTTATAGATCAGCAAAGGCAGCGCGCCCAGAAGCAATCCACCCGCGGCCACCGCCAGGTTGCGGCGTGTACAGGCGGCAAAAATCTGACGCGGGAATGTCAAAATACCGCCTATACCCAGGCCGCTGAGCACCCAGACGGCAAGTGCTTTATCCCATAGAGCCAGGCCCACCAGAAACCCGCCGGCGGCCAGTTTCCGCCCGCTCCCGTCCTGAAAGAAGCCGGCCACCAGCAGCACGCCGCCGATCAGCAGCAAGTGCTGTAAAGCCACCGGTCCCCAGTCGAAACAGATGGTCAGCAGATACATTGAATCCACGGCGAGCAATCCGCATCCTATGTAGGCGGCACGCACACCGGCCACCTTGCGGAGCAGGCAGTAAAAGAGGTAAAGACTGGCTACCCCTGCCAGCAGCATGGGCTCCCGCAGGACCCGGATTCCCGTTCCAAACAAGCGCAAGATAGGGCCGTAAAGTAAAGATTTTAAGGCTCCCAGGTAGGTCATCAGCATGATCGGGACGTGGGAGTGGCCGAGTCTCAGCGAATACAGTTCCGCGCGCGGGTGGAATATCGCGTCTACAAAGAGAGACTCGTCATCTTCGATTCCCAGGAGTGGCAGAAAAGCATGTCCGGCCAGGAAGAAAAAAATGCAAGCCGCGGGCAGAAACAGCCCACTGTAGAGACTTTGGATTCGCGAACGCACGGAAATTTTAGGGGCAGAGACCAGAAGCAATGTTAACATCCAGCCGATAAGAGGGATGCACGCCGATGGCGATCCGGCAACTAGACATTTGGCAAGGAAAGTGCTCTGATGTGATCTCGTGCAGATGGTATCGGCTCAGTTACGGGGAAAAGATAGCCCTTACGAGGGATCGATAGGCGTGAAACCTTTGGCATATTTTATCGTCTATATTGCTGCGGAAGGAACGCGCTAAAGAAAACAAAAAAAAAGAAAAACCAAGCTCAGAAGGGAGATGGACCATGAACCAGACCGAACTCAACAAATATAAGGCGATGCTGGAAGCCAAGCGGACGGAACTGTCCGCCGGGCTCCGTAACCGCGAAGACATCGCCATCGAAAAAACACCGGATGCCATTGACGAAGTGCAACTGGCCGGTGAGCGGGAACTCGCGATCCGCAACCTCGATCGGGAATCGAGCTTGCTGCGCAACGTGCGGGGCGCCCTGGCGCGCCTTTCCGATGGCAGCTACGGAGTCTGCCTGCATTGTGAAGAGGAAATCAAGCCCAAGCGGCTCGATGCTGTGCCGTGGACTAAGTACTGTATCCGCTGCCAGGAAGCCGCCGACCGCCACGAATTCGAAACCGAAACTGGCGATACCCTCAACGAGTTGCTGGCCAACGCGGCCTAAAATCGGGATCGGCAAGGAGCGCGGGGTGGGTCTCGCGCTCTTTGTGTTTCTGGACTCCGGTGCGGAAAATGGCGCAGCCCCCAGCCGCGTTTGCGGGGATCGCTGGGTTACTGCCCCCAATCGGATCGGGAACTCCGCTTTTCCCCGCATCGTCCGCAAGGCAAACGATGGAGTTCTTCCGTAGAGCGCAGGGCACGCCCTCTCACCTCGGAATTCTGCCCGGCACTTTCAATCCGATCACCGTGGCTCATATGGCGCTGGCCCTCACGGCGCTGGGTGCCGTCGATGAGGTGGTTTTCGTCCTGCCGCGCCGGTTTCCCCACAAACCCTACGACGGAGCCTCGTTTGCAGACCGGGTCGCCATGCTCCAGGATGCGCTGGCGGACGAGCCGCGCTTCTCCATCGCCACCGGCTCCGGCGGTTTGTTTCGCGAAATTGCCGCCGGGTGCCGCGAGGCTTACGGCTCCGCGGCGCGGCTCAGCTTCCTCTGCGGCCGGGACGCCGCCGAGCGGATCGTCAACTGGGATTACAGCGAGCCTCGCGCCATTCACCGCATGCTGTGCGAGTTCGGCCTGCTGGTCGCCGCCCGCGGCGGTGATTACGTGGCTCCGCCCGAACTGTGCGACTCCGTCAACCCCCTGCCCTTAGGCGACGCCTATGAAGGCGTTTCCGCCAGCGAGGTGCGCCGCCGCATTGCCGCCGGTGAAGATTGGGAGCCGCTCGTTCCCCCGGCCATCCGGGCACGCGCCCGCCGCATCTTCGGACCGGAGCGCCGCTAACTTTGTGAAATAATCCAAGGCGCATACGCCACCTAGCGTGGGGTAAGCTTTAGCTGAGCTTTAGCTTGCCCGCCCGGCGAGGCCGGTTTGAACGAAAGTGTGACCCGCCGCCGGCTGCGGCGCATTCATCACCTGCAAACCGCGGCCTGCCAACTCGGCTATAGACTTGAGGCACAAACGCGTGAGGAGCCGCTAATTGATTGAGCGCCAATGGGGTCACAGATGAGCTTGCCCGCCGGCGAGGCCGGTTTGAACGAAAGTGTGACCCGCCGCCGGCTGCGGCGCATTCATCGCCTGCAAACTGCGGCCTGCCAACTCGGCTATAGACTTGAGGCACAAACGCGTGAGGAGCCGCTAACTGATTGAGCGGCAATGGGGTCACAGATGAGCTTGCCCGCCCGTGGGGCCGGTTTGAACGAAGTGTGACCCGCCGCCGGCCGCGGCGCATTCATCGCCTGCAAACTGCGGCCTGCCAACTCGGCTATAAACTCGAGCCACAAACGCGTGAGGAGCCGCTAACTGATTGAGCGCCAATGGGGTCACAGATGAGATTGCCTTGCTTCGATTTCTTCACGGCTTCTCAGGACCCCCCGCCGTCAGAGACCTCGACGCCGGTCCCTGTTCCCCGCTGCCTCATTGCACTGGGAAATAAATTATGTTGCTTACGTATTCACCTTGCGCGATGGTCAGGGACGTAGTCTGGTCGGCGGCGATGCTGCCATTCAAGTGGAGAAGGATGATGAATGTACCTACTGATCCGGGCATCAGAGTGGCCTCGAGGACGTCGGCCGTCGATCCCGACGCAATCGAGTTGACTGAGGTGTCCGATGTATCAGGTGGCGAGGTGACCGGCGCGGTGGCGGGGTAGGGCAAGCCGGTCACGATGTAGGGCGAATTGGCGTCGGTCAACACCGGCAGTCCCAGCCCCGTGGCCACCACATAGATAAACTCGTCAGGCACCGCCGGGCTCTCGTTGGTCACCAGCGCTCCCGCCACCGCCGCGCAGCAGGTCTGCTGCGTGAAGGCCGTCATCACCACGTCGGCGCCGGCGCTGGCGGTGGCCTGGACGGGAATGCCATCGCCCGCCGGCCCGGCCACCAGGGCAGTCAGTATGATGCGGTCGAAAAGTCCCGCCGCCGTCGCGGTCACTTCCGGATCCTGTTCTAGCAGCACAATGAAGTTGTCGCGGATCGTGTCCAGCGTATCGCCCGGCTCCACGGTGTAATTGTAATTCCGGTCGCGGATGGTGATGGTGGCAATGTCACCCGGATTCACGCTGCCATCCACCGACACCAGGCCGGTGGCGTGGCTGGAAGCGTGATACACCAGCCCCAGCGACGGATTGGTCCCCGGCTGCGTGTAGATGCCTGGGTTGGCCGGCACGATCGTAACGGCCGCCGGAGTGGTGGTGGCAATGGTCCCATTCCCCAGCACCGCCCGCACGTAGGCATTGATGCTGGTAGTGTCGTTGATCTCCCACGGGATCTGGGCATTGACCGAGGTCGGAGAAACCATGTAGAGAGGCGCCGGAATGCCGTTGAAGTATACCTGCACGCCGCCCAACGTGGTGGGTAGCGGTCCCTGTGCGGGATTGGCGGTAGCCGTCTGGTCCGTAAGCGTCGTGCCGGGGTTCGCCATGATGGTAGCTACCGTCCCCGGCGCCAGGTTGGCGGCATCTCCACCGCCGCTGAGATTGGCCCCACTGGCCGAGGCTGTCACGGTAGACCCCGAACTGACCGTTGCAGTCACGGTGATGTCGTTCCCCAAAACCCCCGCCACAAACGACGTCAGCACCACCTGCTCCGGGTCGGTCGTCCCTGTGGCGATGTTGGCAGTCGCCAGCACGTTGGGGTCTCCGGCGCCGCCATTGCTGGTCTGGATCGCCGCGGTCAAGCCAAGCACAATATCGTCCAGTGTGTCGGTCGCCGTCGCTGTGTAGTTGTAATTTACGTTGTTGATGGTAACCGTAATGACGTTGCCTGAGGCGACCGTGCCCCCTATGGTCACCTGCGCCGTGGCTGTGATGTTCAGGTTGGCGGCATTGCGCACCGCCTGGTAGGGCAGGGTCGTGTTGGCCAGGGTGTAGACCGTCACGCGGCGGTTATAGGTGTCGGTCACGTAGAGATTGGTCCCATCCCAGGCCATCTGCCCCGGCGTGCTCATCGAATCCACGGCATCGGTAGCCTGGTCCACGTCGTCGCGGATTTCTCCAATGATGGTATCGGCCGAGGCCGCGTTCGAAGTGGGAATGGTGTTGTAAATCAGTACCCGGTCGTTGCCGCTATCGGCCACCGCCAGCGAATTGCCAATCGCCATCGCGAAGCGCGGGAAACTCAGCGTCGCGTTGCAGACGGCGGGATAGGTGGCGTTGCCATTGACATCCACGCCGTCCGATACGTTGCAGAGCACGGGAAACTCAATGCTATTGGTGTTGGCCACGCCAACCGAAAGGTCGGCGGGGACGGTAAAGCCGTTATCCGGTGTAACCCCGGCCATGTCCACCTGGCCGATTTCCACGTCGGCGGGAGCCTGGTTCGCGGTGGGTAAAGAGTTCCATATAAGGATACGGTTGTAGCCGAGATCGGCCACGAACAGGCGCGTGCCGTCGGTGGTTACCGACACCGGGTCGAACATACTGGTGGCGCTGGCCCCGTCGGGCTCTGAGATCGTTCCGCCGGTCGTACAACACACGTTGCTAAATGTGGGAGTGATGGCGCTGGTGAAATTCGGCTGGCCCAGCACCAGATCGGCAGCCGCGTTGTTGGCGGTGGGGATCTGGTTATAAATCAGCACGCGGTTGTTCTGCGTGTCGGCAATATACAGCTTTCCGTTTTGAATCCACACGCCCTGGGGGCCCCGCAGCGTCTTGGCGCTCGGCGGAACGGCCACTCCGTAGCTGGTAAAATTCGGTTGGCCGATTACCACGTCGGCCGGCTGATCGTTCACCGTGGGAATGTGATTCCAGATCAGCACGCGGTTGTTGTTGCTATCGGCCACCACCACGTGGACCCCATCGGAAGCCACCGCCGTCGGGGCATTCAGGTTGTTTTGGGTGGACGTCAGTGGCTGGACCGTGCTGCTGAAATTGGGTTGCCCCAGCACCACGCTGGCCTGCCCCACGCACACCGGGCATTTGCTGGTGTATTGCAATTCCGCGGTGGGGGCGGGCAGCATGGAGGAAAGGTTCGAATAGACCAGCAGGCGGTTATTGGATGGCAGTGCGCCCACAATGTTGGAGTCCGCCACGAACAGCGTGTTGGCCGCATACGCGACTCCCGCCGGAACTCCCATAATCGTGTCGCTGGAGTTGGTGTCCTGGCTGGTAAAGGTGGTCTGCCCGATTACCAGGCGGGCTGCCTGACCAGTCGTAAACGAGGCCAGTTGGGCAAAAGACGTCGCCGCACAAAGTAAAAATGCAGAGATACACTTCATGGACAATTTTAGTTGGAGACCGCTACCTCTGTGGTTCTAACCCCTAAGTATAGCAAGCGTTTGTCGCCGTAGTTCCCCCTGCGGGTGATGCCCGGCGGCCACACCGGTGTGAGAATTCGGCACGAGTCCGGACGCCCCAAATAGCCTGGAAACGAAGGCGTAACGCGAGTCTGGAGAAGCACGCGGGAAGGGATAGCACGCCCGTTGCCAGGACGCAGACGGCCGGGAAACGGGCACCCACGTCCCCAAACCGCGTGATTCGGCTCGCCCCCCCGCTCCGCATCGAAACCGAGCCGCGACCGAAGGGAGCGGACCCCGTGATCGAAGACCTGGGCCGCCCTGGTCGAACCGCAGTTTCCGGCTCATGGCTCCCGAGTCACCTGGACGTTGCCGCTGGCCTCGATCTGCCCGGTATCCTCGTGGAAATCGGCCCGGTCGGCAGGCAGAACCACGAATCCGCGGCAGGCGTAGAACTTCCCCGGGTCGGTTATGCACACCGGCGTCTTGATTTCCACCGCTCCCTGCAGGTGGTCGATGGAGTCGTAAGGAATGTCGCGCACGATCTCCACCGCCGCCACCCTGATGGGCTGCACACTGGTGGAGGTCATTACCGCCAGATGTTTCGATTCCGTGGAATGGTCCTGGGCGGCCAGCGCGAGAACACCAACCGCAACCGCGGCAAGGAGTTGCTTCATACGGCTGATTCTCCAAGGTACGCTCTTCCGACGCGAAAGGCCGCACCGCCGTTCCCCTAAACTGGTGGGATGTACCAGCCGGACAGCCAGGCGGAATTCGATCTGCGCCTGGAATGGGGACTGCCGGGTATCCGCGCGCTCGCCGCGGCCAGCCGCGCGGTGGTGATTGTGGATGTCCTCTCCTTCTCCACATCGGTGGATATTGCGGCCGGGCGCGGTGCGGCCGTGCTGCCCTATCGCTGGCGCGACCCCTCCGCGGCCGGGTTCGCGGCGGCCCGCGGCGCGATCCTGGCGGGCAAGCGCCACGCCGGCGGGTACACGTATTCCCCGGCCTCCCTCCTGTCCATCCAGCCCGGCACCGCCCTGGTGCTGCCTTCGCCCAACGGCAGCACCCTGAGCCTGAGCGCCGGACCGAACCTCTGGACCGCCTGCCTCCGCAACTGCCGTGCAGTGGCCGCGGCGGTCCGCCGGATGGGGCCGCCCGTGGCGGTGATTCCCGCCGGCGAGCAGTGGTCCGATGACACGCTGCGGCCCGCCGCCGAAGATCTGCTTGGCGCCGGTGCCGTGCTGGCCGAGCTTCCCGGGCGCCTCTCGCCCGAAGCCGAGTTGGCGGTAGCCGCCTTCGAGCGCTTTCGCGGCCGCTTGCCCGAGGCTCTGGCGGCCTGTGTCTCCGGGCGGGAACTCATCGCGCGCGGCTACCCCGAGGACCTCGACTTGGCCGCCCAATACGCCGTGAGCCAGACCGCTCCGGTTCTGCGCGGCGATCGCTTCGTGGCCGATCTCACAGTCGCTCAGTAACCTGCGGGCGGCCCCAAGCATCCTGGGAAACGTGCGGTTGTCAGTGGTTTGGGTTGCACTGCTCGCCGCGGTGGTCAGTGCACCCTGCCAGATTCCCCTGCACGACCGCCGCAACCTGGCTCCGGTTTACCCGGAGACGCATTTCCTCATGCGCGAATACGGCTCGCTGACCGAATGGCAGGCGCGCCGCGTGGCGCTGCGGCAGGAAATCCTCTCGGCCGCCGGGCTGCTTCCGATGCCCGATCGCACCCCGCTCCTCGCCACCACCGTTCACCGGCTCACCGTGGGAGACGTAGTCGTCGAAACCGTCCTTCTGGAAACCATGCCAGGCTATTTCCTGGCCGGCAACCTCTACCGCCCGGCGCGCGATACCGGAACACACCCCGCCGTGCTTTCCCCGCACGGTCACTGGCGGCGCGGGCGCCTCGAAAACATCCCCTCCTACTCCGTCCCCGCTCTGGGACTCAACCTCGCCCGCCAGGGCTACATCGTCTTCGCCCACGACATGGTAGGCTACCAGGACACCCGCCAGACGCCCCACGATTTCGGCGGCTGGCGCGAGCAGTTGTGGTCCTTCAACCCCCTCGGCCTGCAGCTCTGGAATTCCATCCGCGCGCTCGACTACCTGGCCTCCCGCCCCGATGTCGACCCCGCCCGCCTGGCCGTCACCGGCGCTTCCGGCGGTGGCACCCAGACCATCCTGCTGGCCGCCGTCGACGACCGAGTACGCATCGACGCGCCCGTCAATATGGTCTCCGCCTACGCCCAGGGCGCCGACCCTTGTGAAGAGGCGCCCAACCTCCGCCTCGACACCTTCAACGTGGAAATCGCCGCCATGATGGCTCCCCGCCCCATGCTGCTCGTTTCCAGCACCGGCGATTGGACCCACCACACCCCGAACGAGGAGTTCCCCGCCATCCAGCGTGTCTATGCCCTGTACGGCGCCCCCGGCCAGGTGCACAACCGGCACTTCAACGCCGGCCATAATTACAACGCCGCCAGCCGCGCGGTCGTCTACCGGTTCTTCGATCGGGCACTGCTGGGCATCGCCTACGACGGCCCGGAGATTCCCGTACCGCCCCTCGCGGATGCCGATCTGAAAGTGCAGAACCTCCCCGAAACGGCGCTCGCCTACGATTCCCTCTTCCGCCAATGGCGCGAAGCCTCCCAGCGCCAGAACGAAGAAGCCGCCGATACCGAAGACATCCGCACGCGCCTCCGCCTGGTGTTGGGCGCGGAATGGCCCGCCCAGGTGATCGCCGGCGCCGAAGGCGACCGCCTGCTGCTTTCGCGGCCCGGCCGGGGCGATCGCGTGCCGGTGCGCTGGTTCCCGGGCAAGGGCGAGCCAACCCTGGTAATCCACCCCGATGGCATGGACGCCGCCCGCCGCACCCCGATGGTGGCCGCGCTGATCGCCGTGCACCAGCCAGTCATGCTGGCGGACGTCTTCCAGACCGGTTCCGCCCGCACCCACCGCGACCGCTCCGGCGCATGGTTCCTCTCCTACAACCAGACCGACGATGCCAACCGTGTCCAGGACATCCTCACCGCGCTGGCGTACCTGAAGTCGCAGACGGGCGAAGAAATCCGCCTGATCGGCCTGGAAGATGCTGCCATCTGGTGCGCCTTCGCCGCCGCCATCGCGCCGGCCCCGGTCCGCTTCAGCGGTTCGCCGTCGCGTCCTTTCTTCGGCGCCGACGAAGACTTCCACGATCGTTTCTTCGTCCCCGGAATTCAACGCGCCGGCGGCTGGCAGGCCGTCTGGCGCCTGCTCGCCGGCGACGCCTCCACCCACTCGCCGGAAACCCCCGCGCACCCGTAACCCCCCGGCGGACCCCCGTCCGCCCCCCTTCTCGCGCCCTCCGCGCCCTCCGCCTCCTTCGCGCCCTCGCTTTCCTAATCTTCTCCGCGTTTTCTCCGTGTCTCCGGGCCCAGAGGGCACCCCCCGCGTCGAATCCACGCTTGGCACCCCTCCTCTGCGCCCTCGCTTTCCTGGTCTTCTCCGCGTTTTCTCCGTGTCTCCGGCCCAGAGGGCACCCCCCGCGTCGAATCCACGCTTGGTACCCCTCCTCTGCGCCCTCGGTTTCCCGGTCTTCTCCGCGTTTTCCTCCGTGTCTCCGGGCCAGAGGGCACCCCCCGCGTCGAATCCACGCTTGGTACCCCTCCTCTGCGCCCTCGGTTTCCCGGTCTTCTCCGCGTTTTCCTCCGTGTCTCCGGGCCCAGAGGGCACCCCCCGCGTCGAATCCACGCTTGGTACCCCTCCTCTGCGCCCTCGGTTTCCCGGTCTTCTCCGCGTCTTCTCCGTGTCTCCGGGCCCAGAGGGCACCCCCCGCGTCGAATCCACGCTTGGTACCCCTCCTCTGCGCCCTCGGTTTCCTGGTCTTTTCCGCGTTTTCCTCCGTGTCTCCGGGCCCAGAGGGCACCCCCCGCGTCGAATCCACGCTTGGTACCCCTCCTCTGCGCCCTCGGTTTCCCGGTCTTCTCCGCGTCTTCTCCGTGTCTCCGGGCCCAGAGGGCACCCCCCGCGTCGAATCCACGCTTGGTACCCCTCCTCTGCGCCCTCGGTTTCCTGGTCTTCTCCGCGTTTTCTCCGTGTCTCCGGGCCAGAGGGCACCCCGCGTCGAATCCACGCTTGGCACCCTTACTCTGCGCCCTCGGTTTCCTGGTCTTCTCCGCGTTTTCTCCGTGTCTCCGGGCCTAGAGGGCACCCCCCGCGTCGATTCCACGCTTGGCACCCCTCCTTTGCACTCCTCAATCTCTTGGTCTTCTCCGCGTTTTCTCCGTGTCTCCGCGTCTCCGCGTCGAATCCACGGTCGGCATACCCGCAACCCGTCCCACCTCGCGAATAATGAGCCGCTATAATTGAGTCTCCCGATGTCCCCCGATTGGTCCCCGCTCTGGCTCAGTCTCCGCGCCGCCGCCCTGTCCACAGCCATTGCCCTGGCGTTCGGCCCCTGGCTGGCCTATCTCTCCCGGCGCCACGCGGCCGCCCGTCTGGCGTGGCTGCCCCTGCCCCTCGCGCCCTCGCTCCTCCTCGCCTACTGCCTCCTCGCCAGCCCCTTTCGATGGCCCATCGCCGCCCTGGTGGCCACCGTCTTCACCCTCCCGTACCTCATGCGCTCCGCCGCCGCGGCCTACCACGCCCTGCCCCCGGAGTATGGCAACGCCGCCCGCGGCCTCGGCGCTTCCGAGTGGCGCATTTTCTCGCGCATCGCCGCGCCCCTTACGCTCCGGCCGATTCTCGCCGCCGCCGCCTTCGCCTTCGCCCTGGTGGCCACCGATTGCGGCGCCATCCTCACCCTCGCGCGCCTGGTTCGCACGCCCGGCCCCTTGCCCGCCGCCCCTTTGGCCGCCATCGCCGCCGCCGGCCTCGCCGTCCACTACCTGGGCCTCTGCCTGGAGCCTCGCCTCGACCGGAGGCCGGCCGCCCTATGACCCGCGCGCGCCTGGGTAAGAAAATTCCGCCGTCCCTCTCGCTCGATGTCGAGTTCGAACTCGCCCCGGGCGTAACCGCGCTCTATGGCCGCCCGGAGTCCGGCCGCACCCTTATCCTCGACCTCCTGGCCGGCTTCGCCACCCCCCATTCCGGCCGCATCCTGGTCAACGACGCCATCCTCTTCGACGCCCCCGCCCGCGTCAACGTGCCCGCGCGCCTCCGCCAGTGCGGCTACATCTTCCAGCGCGACGCCCTGTTTCCCCACCTCACCCTCCGCCAGAACCTGGAATTCGCCGCCGACTACCTGCCGCGCCTCGAGCGTCACCGCCGCGTCGCCGAAATGCTGGACCATTTCGCCCTCGCCGACGCCGCCGATCTGCTCCCGCGCCATGCCGCGCCCGAAGTGCGGCTCCAGGCCGCCGCCGCCCGCGCCGTGATCGCCAACCCCAAGCTTCTCCTGATCGACGATTGCGGCATCCAGGAACCGCTGCTCGCGCAGATCCGCTCCGTGGCCCAATCGCCCATCCTGTTAGTCACCCGCGACCTCGACCTCTGCTGCTCCGCCGCCGCCCAACTCCTGGTCCTCGAAGGCGGCCGCATCGCTCAGCGGGGCACGCCGCTCGAAGTGCTCGACCAGCCGGATTCCGCCGAGGTCGCCCGCCTCCTGGGGATTCCCAACCTGTTTCCAGCCACCGTCGCAGCCCTCGATCCCGGCCGCAACACCAGCCGCCTGGAGTTCGAGCATTTCTCGCTCACCGGTCCTTATATCCGCGGCCACTTCCGCGGCGACCGCGTCTGGGTGGGCATCGGCGCCGAAAAGCTGCGGGTCCACTCCGGCGCCGAGCCGGCCGCCGCCAACTGGGTCCCCGCCCCTCTCCTCCGTACCGCCGAGCGGTCCCGAACCGTCCGCCTGGAATTCGCCCACGGCATCACCGCCGACGTGGCCCGCGAGGAATTCGCCCGCCAGAAGGATAATAAAAGCTGGCAGGTGGAATTTCCGCCCGCCGCACTGCGGGTCCTCTAAGCGTGCCTCTCAAAACCTTTGAAGAATACGAGCGCCTGGCCGCCGAAGCCCACGGGCATCTGTGCGCCGGGCAGATCCTGGGCCTGCGCCTCGCCCTGTGCGGCGTCCGCCTGCTGGGAATGGAAGACCCCGCCGGCGCCGATCGCAAACGCCTCGTCACGTTCGTCGAAATCGACCGCTGCGCCACCGACGCCATCCCCATCGTCACCGGCTGCCGGCTCGGCAAGCGTGCCTTGAAATTTCGCGATTTCGGCAAAGTCGCCGCCACCTTCTGCGACCTCCGCGAGGGCCGCGCCGTCCGCGTGTCGGCCCTCGAAACCTCCCGCGACCTCGCCCGCCAACTCTACCCCGAAATCGCCAACAAGAACCAGCAGCAAATGCGCGCGTACCGCGAAATGCCCGACGCGGACCTCTTCCGCATCGAGTGGGTGCGCGTGGCGATCGGCCCCCAGGACTTGCCCGGCTACACCGCCCCGCGTGTGCTCTGCGCCGAGTGCGGCGAAGGCATCAGCTTCCAGCGCGAAGTGACCCGCGCCGGACGCGTGCTGTGCCGCGCCTGCGCCGGCGAGCGCTATTACGAACCGCTCTGATGCTCCGCTATTACATCACCAGCCGCCAGGCCGCCGGCGGCTCGGAGGCGCTCCTGCGGTTCGTCGAGCGCGCCCTCAGCCAGCGCGTCGATTTCCTCCAGGTCCGCGAGAAGGACCTCCCGGCGCGCGACTTGTACCAACTCACCCGCGCCATTCTGGCCCTCCCGAACCCGGCCGCCACGCGCATTCTGGTCAACTCGCGCGCCGATATCGCCCTGGCCGCCGGCGCTCATGGCGTGCACCTGCCCGCCAACTCCATCGCGCCCTCCGATTTGCGCCCGATCGCCCCGCCCGGCTTCCAGATCGCCGTCTCCGCCCACACCCTGGAAGAAATACGCCGCGCCGAATCCGAGGGCGCCGATTTCGCCGTCTTCAGCCCCGTCTTCCAGCCGATCTCCAAAGCGCCCTGGGGTCCACCGCAAGGCCTGCAGCGATTGCACCAAGCCGCCCGCTCCGTCAGAATGCCCGTCCTGGCCCTCGGCGGCATCACCGAAGCCAATGCCGCCAGTTGCCTGCACGCCGGCGCCGCCGGCATCGCCGGTATCTCCCTGTTTCAGCGGTAGTGCCACGTCCCAACCAGGAATTGACAACCGCGCATTCGTGCCATGACCGCGAAATTTGTCCCGATTAGCGCACCTCGCGATCCTGATCGGAGCCGCGACCGTCAGGGAGCGTCCGTCGCGCAACCGCACAAGATCTCGCGGTCGCACACCCAACGTGCGTTTTCTCCCCGTGGAGTCCAATCTGCTCGCCTTCCCGTACAGGAGCAACTTATGGCCGAAAAAACCAAGAAGTGCGACCACCCGGCGTGCAATTGCACCGTCGGTGAACATACCAGCTATTGCAGCCAGTACTGCAAAGACGCCAAGGGAACCATGGAGATTTCGTGTAATTGCGGCCACGCCGGTTGTGCCATCAGTGAAGGCCAGGCAACTATGACCGGCCGCCCCGTCGGTTAGGCGCCAGTCACCTCCATCTAAGAACAATGCAATCGCTGTAAGGAATAGGGTCCCACCGGCCACTCCAATCCCGACCAAGGCGAGGAATGCGCCGGCGTGCTCATCCAATCACAGTGGCTCGTGGTCGCGGACAAAGATCCGCCGTCCTCCGGGGATTTCCCAGGCTGCGCGCCTGCCGAAACACCAGTTCGGCGATTTCCTCTGCACCCCCGGCGCTTTCCAATTTGGCAAGCGGCTCTCCGTCGACGCCCCTAGCCGCACAACGGCGATGCTTTCAGCGTCAGAAAGTATAATGACCGGCTTCCCGCGCTGGCCCCTGTAAAGCCCGATCGACGACTCAGACTCCGCCCTATTGCTATATACTATCCCTGGTTACCCGTCTCTAACTCCGCTGGGTAGGCGGAACACCAACTCTTCAGGCAGGAGGCATCCGTGGACAGATTCGCTGCGTTTGGTTCTGCAAAGCAGGTTTTCGTGGATATCTTAAAGCAACACGGCGCCGAATTTGGCATCGACAATAGTGCGGAGTGGGCGGACAAGAGTTTTCAAACCATTACCGTGAATCTCAAAGCTCTGGACGCCATCGATAAAGTGTTCGTCTCCGAAGACGAGAAGAGTACCAATCACAGAACCGAAGAGGCGATCGCGAAGATGGAGAGGATTCTCGGCCAATATGCATTGCCCAGTACTAAGTTAAGACAGCTTGTAAAAGTGGAGATTCGGAGCCTCGAACACTACATCAACCAGGTGAAGCAAAGCAGGCCCACCAACGTCCCAGCCAAGACCAATCGGAACGCCGCCATCGAAAAATACATTACCGGCCTCAAAGTGCTGAAGACTTCGCTCGATGCTGTCACCAAAGATTCCGAGGCATGGATGGTCAGAAACCAAGCCAAGCTCGTAGCATATAGAGGTAACCTGACCAGGCGGGAGGAACTCGAAACAAGCTTCAAAACCAATCTCAAAGCCGCCGTGGCGCGCGCCTTGGCTGCGGCTCAGAAAATCAAAGCCAAGCCGGATGTGGATACGTACAACCAGGAAATGTCCCGGCCGGCGCGGGACCTGAACGAAGCCATCTCCCCGGACCACAACAAATGGCGGGAGTGGGGCCTGCCGGACCCGAACCCTCATCTTCAGGCCCTCCGGCCGTTTGGTTCAGGCAACAAGTCCCATGTCGATACCGGTACGCGGGAGGCTCTGATCCGGGATTGGACCAGCGAATTCAACAAGGCGGCCAAAGCCATTCAGAAGGCTTACGGCGTCTAAGGCGGTCGGCGTCGGCATCCACGAGTGAACGACGACAGGAGACCCCCGAGGGACCGGATACCCGAACCCTCGTCGCCAGCGGACGCATCCACGTAGAACGCTCTCAGCCCCAGCGACGGGCGCACGCCGTCGCTAGGCGGCGCCCGTTGTGAGGAGCAATCGGCCATACTTTCCACCACGCGTATCTGAGGAGTCTCGCCGGCGAGCGCTTCGACGGTCTACTCTATGGCCGTCAGACTGGGGCGCCGCCGAGACGCTGCCGCCACAGAAGTGTCAAACTGTAGGGATAGCGGAGCATATGCCCTTACCAGTAAGAGAGGTCGATTTGGTGGCGTACGATCAACTTGGGCAGCCGGTCCTGCTTGCCGAGGTCAAAAGCACTCATCGAACCTCCGACCAGTGGGCTGCCCGCTTCCGCAGGAACCTGCTGGCGCACGGGACTCTCCCAAAAGCACCCTACTTCTTGATCGCGACGCCGGCGCACATGTATTTCTGGCGACAGGAAGATCCGGCCCCGGAGGAAGAGCCGCCACAGTTCACCTTGGACGCGACTCATGAGTTGAGGCCATATTTTGAACGGTTCAAGCAGACGCCGGAAAAAACTGGTAGTCAAACCTTGGAACTGATCCTTTTTTCGTGGCTAGTCGACTTGGCCCAGTCCGGGCAATTGAGAGCTAAACAGGATCCCTCGCTCCATTGGTTAGTCGAATCGGGGTTACTCGGAGCCTTGCGAAGCGCCCGCATCGAATCAAGCGCCTTGCAATGAATGTTTATGTTGAATCGAATTTCGTGCTGGAACAAGCGCTTCAGCAGGAGCAGTTTGAAAGCTGCCAGCGATTGATAGATATCGCAGCCGCTGGTTCCATCCGCCTTGTGATTCCCGCATTTTCGCTCGCCGAACCGCACATCACAATAATGCACAAAGCAAATGAGCGGTTGAGGCTGAGTACAGAGCTTAAGAAGCAGCTTTCGGAACTCGGAAGGTCGAAGCCTTACCGGGAAGCCTCCAGCAGCTTCAACGAGATCACCGCGCTGCTGATCCGGAGTGCCGAAAGCGAACGGGCCGGATTAGAGCGCGCTATGGGCGGAATCCTGAAGTCGGCGGAAGTAATTCCGCTGGACTCCGATGTGTTCCACCAGGCTGGAGGAATACAGATCGCCCTCGGTATGTCCGTTCAGGATTCCATCGTGCTGGCCTCAGTTGTTCGCCATCTTGAGCAGACCAAACCGTCCGCGAGTTGTTTTCTGAATCGAAACACCCGCGATTTTGACGATCCGAACGTCCGCGAGATCCTCGAAAACTTCGGCTGCAGATTCTTTGGTCGATTTGACCACGCCCTCCACTTCATTGAGGCGCACCTCCGAAATTAAGCGGATGGAGTTTGATTCTAACCGCGGCGGCGGTTGTGCCCGCCCGACTTGGCCGAGAACGCCCGTCTCCTCATCTGACGCAGCCTCGGGTGTGATCGGCCGATCAAGATCAGCAACGGCGACAATCCGTCAACTTGGATTTGTAAACGCTACGCCGTCAGGCAGGATCTGATCAGTAGCAGCCCAATCAACGCCCGGATAGAGGGTAACACGACCGAAGCAGGAGGATCGGCGAACGCTGGGTGACCTGGGGGCCGCATTTCCCAGGTCACGTTTTCGCCAGAAATCCGGCTCGGCTCAAGCCCGGCATGCCAACCGGAAAATCCGGTTCATCGGCCATCCCGAGCGCGCGTTAAGCAGGGCGCGCGGTTCGCACAGCTATCGCGAGTTCCAAGCGAGCGAGTAAATTTCCTGTATGCCCACATCGCGAAGGATCACGGGCGATTCCGCGGGATCGAGCGTGAATTCAACATCGGCGAGCATTCCAGTCTGGCGAACGCCGGTGAGGCTAGCCGCTACTTCGACCCGTCGATCGCTTACGTGCATTCGCATCACCGCCGGGTCCTTACCGTGTCGGAGGAAATATAGATACTTCCCATCTCCCGACCAGCGCCACACGCTCGCCGCAGGCCACAGTTCCGACCAGGATTCAGTTCGGGAATCGAAGAGCATTGCATGTCCGGTTCGTGACGAGTTTGCTACGATGTAGCGCCCGTTGGGCGACATCGCGGGCGCAAAAAGACCCTCTGACGCCGGCACGCTCCGTAACTGCTGCGAGTGCAGATCGACAATAAACACACCAGAATTGTCGGTTGGCGCGGACATTGACGGAGCGGAGCTGAAAATCAACGAACGGCCATCCGGAGTCCAGCCAGGAGAAATTTCGAGAAACCGCCCCGGTGTAACCGGTTCCATCCTGCCGCCATCCGCCGACACTATCCATGTCTGGGCCTTCTGCCCCGGCACAATGGCATGGAGAGCGATTGTCTTGCCGTCCGGCGACCACCGTGGCGCCCCCGCTCTGACAGGTGGGAATGTCAGTTGAAGACGCTCCGATCCATCGAGACGGCTTCGCCACAAGCTACCTTCCGGGTAAGCAACATAGGTAATCCACTGGCCGCCATGGGAAAAGTCGGACATTTCTCCTGAAATCCCGCCTACGTAAGGAACGAACTGCATGGAGCGCTTGTCGAAGTGCTGTAACTCGCCGCGCAGCTGTTCGCCGATCACATACAGTGTTTTGCCATCGGGGCTGAACACCGGAGACACCGAGCTCATCTGGCCGGAGGTGAGCTGGGTAGGTAGATTTGGACGCCGATCAACGAAACCCAACAGCGCGCGGCGTTCTCGCAAGGTCCAGATCTCTGTCTTCCCAGCTCTGGTTGATTGAAAAATGTAAAACAGACCGTCCGGCGTCCAGGTACCGCAGCACTCCCCCGGAGGTTGGTTCCAACCTGGAAGTAAAGGGTGGAGGTTTGTGCCGTCCGAGCGTACCTCCCACAGGGCGGAAGAGGCGGTCAGGTCATCCTCTATAGTCAGGCGCAACACCCTTCCATCGGGGGACCATCGTGGCCTCCAGCCCAGGCCCGGTAGGTGCGCTAACAGCTCTATGTTTGTTCCATCTCCGCCGGCACGAAACAGGCTCGCACCGGTAACATATGCGATTTCCGAACCGTTTGGTGACCACGCGGCATCCCCGGCACGGATGTCACCAATGCGGCGAGCCGCACCGGCCGGTAAGGAGATGGTCCACAGAGGTCCGGGCGCGGGGGTGTTCGCCAAATCGGTTGCCAGAATTTCCGATCGGTCCACTCGAAAATCAAGAAGCTGAGGCAAGCCAAGAGATGTCGGAACAATCGCCGTCTCACCGCCGGAGACCGATACCTGGGCCAGCACTTGGGACGGTCCTCGGCCTTCGGTGAAGTATAGCCGGCTCGCATCTGTCGCCAGCGGTGCGGGCGGTCCACCAATACTCCTCCAGACCGATCCTTCCTTTACGAGTCCATCGCTAGTGACGGGAGAAAAACCCGACACCTCAGGTCGCGGCGCGGGCCGCAGCACCAGATAGGCCGTCACGACAACCAGCGCCAGAACGGCTCCGACGATTGCTGCTCGAACCAACGTGGTCTTGGCTGGAGCCGGGTGTACCAGCTCGGAAACTCGTGACAGAGCCAGCAGGTCCTTGCGGAACTCCAGGGCAGTCTGGTATCGCAGTTTGCGATCCTTCTGAAGTGATTTCTCGATGATGCCATCTAAGCCGGCTGGCAGGCCGGGACGGACCCGGGCTGGCGGAGCCGGCGAGCGATTCAATATCGAGTCGAAAGCAATTGCCGCAGTATCGCCTCCAAACGCCTTCCGGCCTGTGGCCATTTCATAAAGCACCGCGCCAAAGCTGAAGAGGTCGGTTCTGCTGTCCAATGGCTCGGCCCGCGCCTGCTCCGGCGACATGTACGAAACAGTGCCCATGGTCAGCCCCGGTGTTGTCAACTGGTATTCCGTTTCCGCCTCTTCGGCGCCGGGACCCTTGTTGGATCGGGAAATCTTGGCAATGCCGAAATCGAGGATTTTGGCCTGACCGCGGCTGGTGATAAAGACGTTCGCCGGCTTGATATCTCGATGGATAATGCCCTTCGCGTGGGCGGTCTCTAAGGCATCGAGAATCTCAAGGCTCAACCCAAGTACCTTCTCGATTTGCAACGATTCCCGGCTGAGGCTCCGCTTGACAGTTTCCCCTTCCAGATACTCCATGGCGATGAAGGGACTTCCTGCCTGCTCGCCGATGTCATAAATTGTGCAGATGTTGGGATGATTCAGGGCTGAAGCTGCCTGCGCTTCGCGCCCGAAACGGCGGAGGGCGGCTTCATCAAATTCGGGAGGAAGGAATTTGAGAGCTAGAACCCGGTGCAGACGGGTGTCCTCAGCTTTGTAGACCACGCCCATCCCGCCGCTCCCGATCTTCTCCACGATCACGTAATGGGAAACGGCTTTACCCGGGACAAATTCGGCCGGGATCGAAACGCCTGGCGGACGCGTGCTCGTGGCGCGCGCTGCTACCGCAATCGCGGGGTCCTCGAGAAAGCCTTCACTCTTCTGCCGCGCGACTAACAACGACCAGACCTCCTCCTCCAGTGCATGGTCGCCGTGACATGAGTTGTGAAGGAACGACGCCCGCTGCGCTGCAGGCAAATGGGCAACCTCCTCCAGCAGTGCCTCGATCTGCTGCCACCGGTTAGAGTCCACCGACCGCCCCTTTCGCTAGTTCGCGATAGAGCCAAGCCTTGGCGTTGTTCCAGTCCCGGATAACCGTAATGGGCGAAACCTTGAGCACTTCGGCCGCCTCCTCCACGCTCAATCCGCCAAAAAACCGCAGTTCCACGACTTTCGCTTTGCGGGGATCGAACTGTTGGAGTGCGTTGAGTGCGTCGTCGAGCGCGACAAGATCAGGATCTTCGGTTATGGCTGGCGCGTCCGCCTCTTCGAGGGAGACGTGCTGAAATCCCCGTCCCCGCTTCAAGTTATTCCGTCGCGCATAGTCGATGAGGATTCTTCGCATAATCTGTGCCGAGATCGCAAAGAAGTGAGCGCGGTCTTCCCAACGGATGCGCTGCGTGTCCACCAGCCGAATATACACTTCATTTACGAGGGCAGTCGTCTGCAGGGTCTGCTCGGCCCATTCCTTTTTCATCTCGCGATGAGCAACCCGCCGGAGTTCCTTGTACACCATCGGTGTCAGGCGGGCCAAGGCCGTCTCGTCTCCCTGGCTCCAGGCCCGAAGAAGCCTGCTTACCTCGGAAGACTGCTGGTCTTGCGGGCTATCGCTGGGTTCCATCGCCGCAAATTCTGCCTGGGAGGTGAAATTCCGAGAACTTTATGATACCTCCGCCGATTCTCTTACGCATAACCAGATGAAGGAACTTCCGGTGATACCGGTCGAAGACTATGGCAGCATCGACACTCGCATCCAATTACCTCGCTTTGAAAACCGAGAAGGCGCGCCACGAGGACATTTTCTTCTGTACGATGGCGCTGGTCATCTTGGGCACCGTCCTCCTGGGCTTTGCCCAGAGCTATTATCTGGCAGGGGTTTTCCAGGCCCACTTGCCGAATCTGCTTGTTCATATCCACGCGGTGGTTTTCTCCGCGTGGATTCTGTTGTTCATTGCTCAGACCCTCCTGATATCCGGCAAACGCTTGGATCTGCATAGGCGGATCGGGATATTGGGGGCGGGATTGGCGGCCTCGATGGTGGTCCTCGGTTTTCTGGTAGCAACAGACTCGCTTTCGAGAGGCTTCGTGCCGCCTGGCTCCAAGATCGATCCGAAGTCTTTCTACTCAATTCCGTTCTTCTCAACAGCCGTTTTTTGCTTCTTGATCATCTGGGCCCTGCGGGCGCGCTTCGATGGTCCAACGCACAAACGCCTGATTTTGATCGCAACCATATCCTTGCTGGGTGCGGCGGTCAATCGCTGGCCGTTTCCGATCTTTCACAAGGGACCGGTGACATCCGCAATTCTGACTCTTTATGTTTTGTTTCTGGCCAGCTTCGATTTTTGGTCTCAAAGACGGATTCACCGCGCTACTGTGCAAGGTGGCCTGTTTATGATCATCTGCCACCAGATTATGTTCCCGATCGGCCTGACGCCTGCTTGGCGCCACTTCGCAACCGCGGCACTGCGAATCTGGACAAGTTTCCGTTGACGTGGCTTTTTGAACGCCGCTGGCTACGGTCGCAAAGAATCGTCGAACAGCGTAGGCTATGAATCCAGAACTCTTGACCAAGGTCTGTCCCATTGGTCGCCAAACCCGAAACTGGCCCCAAGAAGGGGTTCGAGTGAATTACTCCTCCCTTGTCGCGCAGCGTAGAGCTATCGGCGTCACAAGGCCGGAGAACGCCCATGTCCGGCCAAGGTGAGCCAATTCGACGTTCCCTCGCGGGCGAAGGTCGAAAAGCCCGTCCCCTACAACATGGCCCGTTGTGACACCGATGGCAAAGAGACAGTCCCTCGGTCCGCCGGACCTGCTTGCTCCGCGCCCTCCGCCCCCTTTGCGCCCTCGATTTCTTGGTGTTCTCCGCGTTTTTCTCCGCCTCTGCGCGTCTCCGCGTCGAGTCCACAGTTGGCGCGTTCCTATAACCTCGCCCGCGAATAAGAGATCCTACCGAAAAAGAATCATCGCCTGCCCAAATCCCCTCGCGGCGGACCGGCCGGTTTACATTCACAAACTTCACCCTCCCGCAACCCGCTCATTCCACGCCACTTCCCAAAATCCCCCCGTAGCCTCCCGCATCTCCCGTGCTACACCTCGGTTGAGGGACATACTCGATGCCCGAATCTCTAAACACCGAAAACTCCGACCAACCCACTTCCGCGCCCCCCAAGCGCCTCTCCGAAAAACAGCTCGCTGCCAACCGGGCCAACGCCTCCCACTCCACCGGCCCCCGCTCCCCAGAGGGCAAGGCGCGCTCCTCGCAGAACGCCCGCCGCCACGGCTTCGCCGCTGCCTCTTACACTGTCGTCCGCCTCGAACCCCTCGACACCCTCACCAACCTCAAGGCCGACCTCATCTCGGTCTACCGGCCGGTCAACGCCCAGGAACTCTTCGCCATCGAGCGCATTGCCCTCGCCCAGCAGGGCCTCCTCCGCATCGCCGCCCTCGAAGCCGGCCTCTTCACCTGCGCCATGGACCGCACCGTCGACCGCAACTCCGAGGCCCCCATCCGCCCCATGTCCGAAGACCTCATCGCCGATATCGACGTCCTCCGCTCCCAAAACCGCCACTACGCCCTCGCCGAAGGCTTCCGCCAGATGGTCACCCAGTCCGATGTCTGGCGCCTCTTCCTCCGCTACCAGGCCCAGGCCGAGCGCCTCTACCGCCGCGCCATCGAGGAATTCGACCGCCTCAAGGCCCAGCGCGACCAACTCCCGAACGAACCCATCGAAGACCAACCCGAACCCGAGCAACCACTTATGGAGCGTCCCCCGGAGCGCGAGCCGGCCGGCCAGATCGATCCCGAGCTGGCCGCCCTCATCTTCAGCGACCGGCCCTTCATTCCCGACCCCCCGAAACCCCTCACCGAGCCTCAGGTGATCATCGAAGGCGTCGTTCAGCCCCCGGAACGCCCCTCCGGACCGGCCCCGAAGGCAGAATAAGGCCGTGAAAACCCTCCCCTGTCCAGTCTCACACCCGTCCCCTGCCCTGTCCGCGCCGTGGCAGCCCGGCCCGGCTCAGCATCGAAACCGAGCGGCGACCGGAGGGAGCGGACCTCGCGGTCGCAAACCTGCGACGAGCTTCGGGCGTGGTCGCTTTTCCCCCCCGCGGCGGCCCGTGGAAACGCGCCGGGCCCTCGCGCCACGCTCCGATCCGCGCGCCCCGACAAGCCGAACGCATTCCGCCAACCCACCCTCGGCCACGCCCACCTCTGCATCGAAGCCTGGCCTTCCGATGCGGCGCTTTCACGTGCGGTCGCCTTTCCCCCGAGCCGACCGACGGAACCCGGTCGGTCCGTCGCGCTACCCTCCGATCCGCGCGCACAACAGGCCGGACTCAATGCGCGCCAACCCACCCTCGGCCGCGCACCCACCTCTACTCGAAGCCCGGCCTTCCGATGCGGCGCTTCGCGCGCGGTCGCCTTTCCCCCCGAGCCGGCCGACGGAACCCATCCGCGCCATCCTCCATTCCGCGCGCCCCGACAGGCCGCACTCAATGCGCGCCAACCCACTCCCGGCCGCAGACCCACCTCTGCTCGAAGCCCGGCCCTCCGATGCGGCGCTTCACGTGCGGTCGCCTTTCCCCCCGAGCCGGCCGACAGAACCCATCCGCGCCGCCGCGCAATCCTCCGATCCGCGCGCACAACAGGCCGGACTCAATGCGCGCCAACCCACTCCCGGCCGCAGACCCACCTCTGCTCGAAGCCCGGCCCTCCGATGCGGCGCTTCACGTGCGGTCGCCTTTCCCCCCGAGCCGGCCGACGGAACCTCATCCGCGCGACCGCGCAATCCTCCGATCCGCGCGCACAACAGGCCGGACTCAATGCGCGCCAACCCACCCTCGGCCGCGCACCCACCTCCGTTCGAAGCGCCGGCCTTCCGATGCGGCGCTTCACGTGCGGTCGCCTTTCCCCCGAGCCGGCCGACGGAACCTCATCCGCGCGACCGCGCAATCCTCCGATCCGCGCGCCCCGACAGGCCGCACTCAATGCGCGCCAACCCACTCCCGGTCGCACACCAACCTCTGCTCGAAGCGCCGGCCTTCCGATGCGGAGCTTCGCACCGGGTCGCCTTTTCCCCCGCGGCGCTACAATTATTGAACCCCTATGAAACGGATCGTCCTGGCTCTCTTGCTTCCTGCGGCGCTGGCCGCGCAGGAAACCCCCACCGAGCGCGAAGCCGCGCGGGATGTCCTGAAGAAAATGGATACGCTCGAAAAATCCCTCAACGTCCCCGGCTGGGTGGCGCGGCTCTCGGCCCCCGATGCGGCTCGCGACCGCGTCACCGCCCGCGCCAAAGAGTTGATGGATACCGAACTGCTGGCCATGGCTGACGATATCACCCGCCATCCCGAAATCGGTTTCCAGGAAAAGCGTTCGGTGGCGCTCGAAATCGCTTACCTGAAGCATCACGGCTTCGAGGTCGAAAGCGGCCAGGCCAACCTGCCCACCGCCTTTGTGGCCCGCTACCTCGGCAAGCGCGAATCGCCGTGCCTCGGCATCATCGTCGAATACGACGCCCTGCGCGGCACCCAGCGCCCTTTCCACGGCGACCAGCACAGCGCCCAGGGTCCCATCGGCTTGGCCGCGGCCGTGGCGCTGGCGGAATTCCTGGACCGCACCCATACGCCGGGAAGCGTGGTGGTCTTCGGCACGCCCGGTGAAGAAATGATGCCGCCGGTGGCCAAAACCGACATGTTCAAAGCCGGCGTTTTCGATGGCGCCGATATCCTCGTGCGCAGCCATTCCACCATGACCACCTCCCGGCCGGCGCCCGGCTTCGGTACCTGCTGCCTCAACATCGACGGCGTCAAGTACACCTTCTCGGGCGCGCCCACCCACCAGATGACGCCCTGGAACGGACGCAATGCCCTGGAAGCCGTGATCCACCTCTTCACCAACATCGACGGCGTCCGCAGCACCATGCGGCCGGAAGCACGCGTGCAGGGCATCATCATGGAAGGCGGCGCGGCCCCCAACGTGGTTCCCGATCGCACCGTGGCCGATTTCTACATCCGCTACCCCGACGCCGTCTACCTCGCGCAGGTGCGCGAGTTCGTCGATAACGCCGCCCGCGCGGCCGCCCTTTCCACCGGCACCAAGGTGAAAATCGACAACTACGGCAACCTGCGCGACGGCATTTCCGTGGCCACGCTGGACGAGGTCGGTTTCGCCCACATGCGGCACTTTGGCGCCACCAACGTGGCCGAGGCCCCCGGCAAGCCGCAAGGCTACGAGGAGACCGGCAGCGTTTCGAGCGCCATCCCCGGCATGGGCTTCCAGTCCCAGACGTCCCACTCGTCCAACCACACCTACGAGATGGAATCCGACGCCCTCATCGAGATTGGGCATCACGGCTTCGTGGTGGATGCGCAGGCCATGGCGGCCCTGCTGGTGGACTTCGCTACCCACGCCGATTACCGCGCCGCGGTCAAGCGCGAATTCGCAGGAATCCAGGCGCTCTTCGGCGAATACCAGGAAGCGCTTAAAATGGTCTATGGAACACCCAAAGTGCCGGAGCCGAAGTGACGCCGCCCTGCCCGCTCACCAGGGGCCTTCGGTAACGTCCGGCATTTGATGCTCGCCTTGTTATAAAATCGGCCAATCCTCAATGAAACAAGATCGTAAGAATCAGACCTTGGTGGCTCCTCCCAGTCCGCGCGCTTCGGGCGCGGCGCCGGACGGCCAAAACGGGCGTAGTGAGCGCGGCTCTGCCCCAGGCGCGGATTCCCGCAACGCGGTCGCGGCGGCGGCCGCACGGCGCTATTTCCCCTTGTTGTTGCTTCTGTTTGCGGGCAGCGGATGCTCGGCCCTGATCTACGAAATCGTGTGGTACCAGTTGCTGCAACTGGTCATCGGGTCGAGCGCCATCTCGCTGGGCGTGCTCCTGGCCACCTTCATGGGCGGCCTGTGCCTGGGCAGCATCATGCTGCAGCGCTTCGAGTGGGCCCGCAAACAGCACCCCTTGCGCGTATACGGCCTGGTGGAATTCGGCATCGCCATCTGCGGCATCCTGGCGCTCTTCGGCATGCCGCTGGTCGATGGCGTGTACACCGCGGCCGTGGGTCACGGGATGCCGGCCATCCTGCTGCGCGCCCTGGTGTGCGCCTGCTGCCTGATGCCGCCCACCTTCCTCATGGGAGCGTCTCTGCCGGCGGCCGCCCGCTGGATTCAAACCTCGCCCGAAGGCGTTTCGTGGATGGGCTACCTCTACGGCGGCAATACCGTGGGCGCCGTGTTCGGCTGCCTGTTGGCGGGCTTCTACCTGCTGCGCGTGACGGATATGACCACCGCCACCTTCGTAGCCGCGGCGCTGAACTGCGTGGTCGGCGCTGGTGAGCCTGCGGGTGGCCGCGAGCACCTCTTCGCGCGCCGCTGCCGAAGACCACGAGCAACCCGTGGCCGCTGCCACCGGGCATTGGCCGGTGTATGTCACTATCGCAATTTCGGGCGCCACCGCCCTGGGCGCCGAGGTGGTCTGGACGCGCCTGCTGGGCCTGCATGCTGGGCGCCACGGTCTACACGTTTTCGATCATTCTGGCGGTGTTCCTGATCGGCCTGGGGTTTGGCAGCGCCGCCGGTTCCGCGCTGGCCCGCACGGTGCGCGGCGCGCGGTGGCTTTCGGCGTCTGCCAGTTGCTGCTGGTGCTGGCGGTGGCGTGGACCGCGCTGATGCTGGCTGAATCGCTGCCCTACTGGCCCGTGAACCCGCTGCTTTCGACGAGTCCCTGGTACACCTTCCAGATCGATATGGCGCGCTGCCTGTGGGCCATTCTGCCGGCCGCGCTGCTGTGGGGCGCCAGCTTTCCGCTGGCCCTGGCGGCCGCGGCGGAGCGCGGCGAGGACCCCGCCCGCCTGGTGGGCAGCGTGTATGCCGCCAATACCGCCGGCGCGATCGTGGGCGCGCTCAGCTTCAGCCTGATCCTGATCCCCTGGATCGGCACGCAGGGCTGCGAGCGCGTGCTGATTGTGCTGTCGGCGATTGCCGCTGCCTGCGTGCTCACCCCCGTGGTGGCCTCCTCGCGGACCATTCTGGGAGCCACCGGCCTGGCCGCCTCGCTGGCTATCGCCGGATGGCTGGCCTCCAGCGTTTCGGGCGTGCCGCCCATGCTGATCGCCTACGGACGCCGCATCGCCACTTCCATGGACCGTTCTAAGATCCTCTACTGCGGGCGAGGGCATCAATTCCTCCATCGCCATTTCCCAATGGGACGATGGCGCCGTGCAGTTCCACGTCAGCGGTAAGGTGGAGGCTTCCAGCGAGCCGTATGACATGCGCCTGCAGCGCATGCTGGGCCACCTGCCGGCGCTGGTGCACCCCAATCCGGAGTCCGTGCTGGTGGTGGGGTTCGGCGCGGGAGTGACGGCGGGAACTTTCGTCTTGCACCCCGAAGTGAAGCGCATCGTGATCTGCGAAATGGAGCCTCTGATTCCCCCGGTGGCCACGCGCT
Source organism: Bryobacterales bacterium (assembly GCA_963803725.1). Classification (GTDB taxonomy): domain Bacteria; phylum Acidobacteriota; class Terriglobia; order Bryobacterales; family Bryobacteraceae; genus JOPF133. The sequence goes on from CAWDOH010000058.1 coordinate 85,087, forward strand.
TCTTCGCCAAGGAGAATTACAACGTGCTGCACGATCCGCGCGTGCAGATTGTCTATGACGACGCGCGCCACTTCGTACTCACCACGAACGAGAAGTTCGACATCATCACCTCCGACCCGATCCATCCGTGGGTGAAGGGCAGCGCCACGTTGTACTCCAAGGAGTACTTCGAGCTGGTGAAGCAGCATTTGAAGCCCGGCGGAATCGTCACCCAATGGGTGCCGCTGTATGAAAGCGATACCCCCACGGTGAAGAGCGAATTCGCAACTTTCTTCGATGTGTTCCCGAACGGCACCATCTGGGGCAACGAGAACGGCGGCGGGTATGACACGGTGGTGATGGGGCAGGTAGAGCCGACGCGCATCGACCTGGATGCCATCGAGGCGCGCCTCGAACGGCCCGAGTTTGCCCGCGTCACGCAGTCGCTCACCGACGTGGGCTTCAACTCACTGGTCGGCCTGCTGGCCACTTACGGCGGCCAGGCCGTCGACTTACAACAGTGGACCGCCGGCGCGGAGATCAACCGCGACGGCAACCTGCGGTTGCAGTACCTGGCCGGACTGGCGCTCAACCAAAGCATGGAAGGCGCGATTTACAACGAGATCCTGAGCTACCGTAAGTTCCCCCGAAACCTGTTCGTGGGCAGCGAGCCGCGGCTTCAGGCGCTGGCGACTGCCATGGAGAGCCTGGCAAACCAGCAATAACTAACGTGCTGTCCCCGCTTACCGACTTGCCTACTTATGCGCGCGGCTCCGAAATGAATCAGAGCCGCGACCGTCAGGGAGCGCTGGCCGCGCGGGAGTGCTGGCCACGAGAGAGGGCTGGCCACGCGGGGGTGCTGGCCGCGCGGGAGCGCCGGCCGCGAGAGAACGCCGGCCGCTCGGTGGGGCTGGCCGCGAAGGGAGTGCTGGCCCCGCGGGAGCGCTGGCCGCGCGGGAGTGCTGGCCACGCGGGAGGGTTGGCTACGAGAGAGGGCTGGCGGTGAGGGAGGGCTGGCCGCGAAGAGAGCGCTTGCCGCGAGAGAGGGCTGGCTGCGAGAGAGGGCTGGCCGCGAGAGAACGCCGGCCGCGAGAGAACGCTGGCCGCGCGGGAGGGTTGGCTACGAGAGAGGGCTGGCCACGAGAGAGCGCTGGCCGCGAGAGAGCGCTGGCCGCGAAGAGAGCGCTAACCGCGAGAGAGTGCTGGCCGCGAGGGAGGGCTGGCCGCGAAGAGAGCGCTAACCGCGAGAGAGCGCCGGCCGCGAGAGAGCGCTGGCCGCGAGAGAGCGCTGGCCGCGAGTGGGCACGAGAGAGCGTCGGCCGCGAGAGAGTGCTGGCCGCGAGAGAGCGCTGGCCACGAGAGAGTGCTGGCCGCGCGGGAGGGCTGGCCGTGAGAGAGTGCTGGCCGCGCGGGAGGGCCGGCCGCGAGAGAGCGCTGGCCGCGAGAGAGCGCTGGCCGCGAGAGAGCGCTGGCCGCGAGAGAGCGCTGGCCGCGAGAGAGCGCCGGCCACGCGGGAGCGTCGGCCACGCGGGAGTGCTGGCCGCGGGAGCGCTGGCCGCGAGAGAGCGTCGGCCGCGAGAGAGCGCCGGCCACGCGGGAGTGCTGGCCGCGAGAGAGCGCTGGCCGCGAGAGAGCGCTGGCCGCGAGAGAGTGCTGGCCGCGAGGGAGGGCTGGCCGCGAAGAGAGCGCTAACCGCGAGAGAGTGGTGGCCGTGAGAGAGCGTCGGCCACGCGGGAGCGCCGGCCGTGAGAGAGCGTCGGCCGCGCGGGAGTGCTGGCCGCGAGAGAGTGCTGGCCGCGCGGGAGGGCCGGCCGCGCGGGGGTGCTGGCCGCGCGGGAGGGCCGGCCGCGCGGGAGGGCCGGCCGCGCGGGAGGGCCGGCCGCGCGGGAGTGCTGGCCGCGGGAGCGCTGGCCGCGAGAGAGCGTCGGCCGCGCGGGAGGGCCGGCCGCGCGGGAGGGCCGGCCACGAGAGAGCGTCGGCCGCGAGAGAGGGCTGGCTGCGAGAGAGTGCTGGCCGCGCGGGAGCGCTAACCGCCAGGCAGGCCGGACGCCCGATGCGATTGACGGTATAATCGCCTGGAATGCATTCCCGGCCGCCACTTCGTTCCGTTCTGGCCATCGCGGCGCTGGCGGTGTTCACGGCCTGGATTACCTGGCGGGCCAAAGCCATCGAAATGGGCGGCCGCGCGGAAGCGGCCCCTGCGCGGCTGGTGGGCAAACCCGCTCCCGCGTTCGCACTCGAAACTCTGGACGGGCAGAAGATCTCGCTCGCCGACTACCACGGCAAGACGCTGGTGACGACCTTCTGGGCAAGCTGGTGCGGTCCCTGCCGCATGGAGCTCCCGGTGCTCGTGAAGTTCTACCAGGAGCAGCACAAGGCCGGCTCGAACTTCGAAATCCTGGCTATCAGCGTGGATGCGCAGAAGGATGACGCCGAGGGCGCAGCCCGCGCGCTGAAGATCCCGTTTCCGGTGCTGCTGGACGCCGGCAACCACATGTCCGACGCCTACCAGGTGGATGCCATTCCCACCCTGTTCGTGATCAATCCAGCCGGCAAGGTGGTCTTCGTGCAAACCGGGTTCCAGATGGGCCTGGATTTCATGCTGGCCCAGCAGCTCGCGATTAAGAACTACAGCCCCGCAGGAGGCAGGCCGTGACGGCGGCTATCGAATTCGCGGACGTCACCAAGGTCTATAAGCGGCTCTTCGGCGAGGAGCGCATCGAGGCGCTCCGTGACGTTTCGTTCACCGTGGCGGCCGGGGAAGTCTGCGGGTTTCTGGGGCCGAACGGCGCCGGCAAAACCACCAGCATCGGCATCCTGATGGGCTTCCTCTTCCCCAATGCGGGCCAGGTGCGGGTGCTCGATTACCCGCCCGGCGACATTCGCGCCAAAGCCCAAATCGGCTTCCTGCCCGAGAACTTCGCCTTCTACCGGTTCCTCACCGGGCCGAAGCTGCTGGCCTTGCACCTGGCGCTCTCCGGCCGGCAGGTTCCCAACCCGGCGGCTCTCATCGCCGAGTTGCTGGCAAAGGTGAACCTGGCGGGCTACGAATCGCTGCGCATCGCGCGGTATTCGCGCGGCATGGTGCAGCGGCTGGGTATTGCGCAGGCACTCATCGGCGACCCGCAACTGGTGGTTTTCGACGAGCCGACTTCGGGCCTCGACCCGGCCGGGCGCAAAGAGGTGCTCGACCTGGTGCACGCGCTGAAGGAGGCCGGCAAAACCGTCTTCCTCAGCTCCCACATCCTGCCGGAGGTGGAGCAGATCTGCGATCGCGTGATCATCATCGATCGCGGCCGCCTGGTGCGCGCGGGCCGCCTGGATGAGATCCTGCACGCCGGCATCCGTGTGGAGATCGTGGTCGACCAGTTGCCCGAGGAAACCGAACGCGCCGCCGTGGAGCATGGCGCCGCCGTCGATCGCGGCCCTCACGGCATCCGCCTGCTGGTGGAAGCCGGCCGTAAGCGCGAGCTGATCGAGTTGCTGTGGGCTGCCGGCTGCGATGTGGTGCGTATGAATCCGCTCAAGGACACCCTGGAGGATGTCTTCCTCAACCTGGTGGGAGGCGCCAAGTGAAGATCCGCATCCTGGCATGGATCACCTTCCTCGCCCTGCTCCGCAACCGGCTGATCATCCTGTTTTTCGCCGTGTTTGTGTGCGTGGTGATGCTGATGATGACGCCCCTGCTGACCTTCAAATCCATGGCTGCCGATAACCCTTCGCAGGCGCAGGGGATGGTCTTGTCTTTAGTCTCCGGCATCATGTCGCTGGTGAGCGGATTCGGCAGCCTGCTGGCGGCCTGGTCGGCGGCGGACGCGGTGGCCTCGGAGATGAAGACCGGCACCATTATGGCGGTGATGGCGCGGCCGGTCCGGCGCTGGGAGTTTCTGCTGGGTAAGTATTGCGGCGTGCTGTTACTGATGGCGGTGTATGTGGTCTTTATGTTCGCCATCACCAACCTTTTGGCATTTATCGGCGGCGAGCGGCTGGTTACTAATCCGTGGGTCTTATTGGTTTATCCGATGGTGCGGTACGGCATTTATGCGGCGCTGGCGATCTGCCTGGTGACGGTGATGCATCCGCTCTTCGCGTTTGTCATCGTGATGATCGCGGGCGTGCTGGCCGACCTGGTATCCCCGTCGTCGATCGGCGCCGCGTTCCTGCCGCAATGGCTCCACAGCGGCCTGTTCTATGTGCTGCCTTCCATGAACCTGCTTTCCGAAACCAACTTCCTCGCCATTACTGCCAGCAACCTCAAACCGACCCCTTGGACGGATCACCTGACGGCCCTGGTCTACGGCCTGGACCAGGCGCTGGTGTTTCTGCTGCTGGCGGCCTGGGCATTCCGGCGGCGCGGCCTCGCGCGCGAGTAAGCCTATTCGTACCGCAGCGCTTCCACCGGGTCCAGCCGCGCCGCCTTATTCGCCGGCCAGATCCCGAAGAACAGCCCCACTCCCACCGACATCACAATCCCCAGCACCGCCGACCACAGCGGGACGCTGGCGGGAATCGACGTAAACACCAGCCGGCTGATTATCGAAATCAGCCACCCGAAGGCGATCCCGGCCAAGCCGCCCATCCCGGTGAGCGCCGCCGCTTCGAGCAGGAACTGGATCAGAATATCCGCCCGCCGCGCTCCAATCGCTTTTCGAAGGCCGATTTCATAGGTACGCTCGGTTACCGACACCAGCATGATGTTCATCACCCCGATGCCGCCGACCAGCAGGCCGATGGAGCTGAGGACCGTCATCACCAGAAACGTAATGGCGGTAATCTGGCGGAAATCCGAGACCATTTGCTCGGCGGTGGAAAGCGCGAAATCGTCCGGCTTGGTGTACGGCACGCGGCGGTCGATGCGCAGCGACACGCGGACCTCGTCCTGCGCCTGGCTCAGCATCCCGTCCTTGGCCGTTACCACGATGGCGTTCTCGCGCGCGTTGGGAAACATCTTCTGCATGGTTCCGTAGGGCAGCAGGACGCGCGTATCGGTGTCGCCGAAAAACGAGGCGGCGGGGCGGACCATGGTGCCGATCACCATGAACTCGTGGCCATCCACGTTGATCGGCTTGCCGATCGGATCGAGATTGGCGTAGAGGCCCTTTTCCAGATCCTGGCCGATCACCGCCACGGGCAGCCGGCGGCGGCTTTCCTGGTCGGTGAAAAAGCGGCCCAGGTGCATATCCACTTGCCCGCCGCGCTGGTAGGCTTCCTCGACCCCAAACAGATTGACATCGTACATGTCGTTGCCCTTGTAATGCGCATTGATCGTGTCGGCATTGGGGAACAGCATGGTGGAGACGTCTTCCACGGATTTGCAGCGATCGCGGATATCCACGGCGTTCTGGTAAGTGAGGTTCTTGCGGGTGCGCTCCTCCGGGCTGAGATGCTGGGTGCGCGGGCCGACGCCGAACTTGAAAACGATGATGGAGTTGGGGCCGAAGCTGCGCAGCACGGACGTGATGGAGGCGTCGAAGCCGGTGAGGATGGCGCTGACTCCGATGATCGTGCCGGTCCCGATAATCACGCCCAGCACGGTGAGGAAGGCGCGCAGTTTGTGGCTGCGAATGGTCTGGAAGGCCAGCACGATGCCGTTGATGAGGGCCAATTTGGTCATGGTCAGCGCTCCGCCCGCAGGGCCACGATGGGGTCGAGTTTGGAGGCGCGGCGCGCCGGGTAAATGCCGAAGAAGAGGCCGACGGTGGCCGAGAGACCCACGCCGATCATGATCGACGACCATGGTAGCGCCATCGGTACCGAGGTAAACGTGCGGACGATCAACGCAATCGCCCAGGCCACCAGAACCCCGGCCAGCCCTCCGACGCCCGAAAGCACCGAGGACTCCACCAGGTACTGATTGAGAATGTCGCTGCGGCGCGCGCCCAGCGATTTGCGGATGCCGATCTCGCGCGTGCGTTCGGTGACCACCGCCAGCATGATGTTCATAATCACGATACCGCCCACCACCATGAAGACCGAAACGATGCCCACCGCCATGGCGGCGATGGTGGAGGTGAGCCGCTCCCAGAGGCTGACGATGGTATCGGAGGCGAAAATCGAAAAGTTGTCGTCCACCGCCGGGCCGAGATGGCGATAGGAGCGCAGCAACACGCGGGATTCGTCCTGGGCTTCCATCAGGTGCTCCTGGTCCACGGCTTTGGCGATCAGGCGGATGCCGGTGTGCGCTCCGTAGGTCTTGAAGTAGCTTTCGATGGGGATCATCACGAAGTTGTCCTGGGAGTTTCCGAAGACGCTGCCCAGAGCCTTGGCGCAGCCCACCACTTCATAAGGATTGCCTTCGATGGCGATGATCTTGCCCATGGGGTCCCGGTCCGGGAAGAAGCGCGCGCGGATGTCGTTGCCAATGAAGACGACGGGGGCGTGGCGGCGCACCTCCTCATAGGTGATGCCGCGGCCGGCATCCACCTGCACGTTGTTGATGGTGGGAATGTTGTCGGTGATGCCTTCGATATTGACGTCTTCCATCGAGTCGCCTTTGTAGGCGACCCGGGCGTTGCGCGAGACCATCATGCCGAGGTCTTTGACCAGGGTGGCCTTATCCTTGAGGAACTCGTACTCATCGGGGCGGATCTCGGGGTTGCGCTTCTGCATCTCGAAGAACTTTTTGGGGTCCCAGGGGCCGAACCAGGCCATGCGCACGATGCGGAAGCCGTCGGACCCCATGTTGGAGACTTTGTCGGCAATGTAGATGTTCATGCCGTGGATCAGGGCCATGACGGCGATGAGCGTGGTGGTGGCCAGGATGATGCCCAGCAGGGTGAGGAAACTGCGCAGCTTGTTCTTGCGCAGGGAATCCAGCGCGATCCGGGTGGATTCCCAGAACGACGCGCTGAGGCGGAATTGGGCAGTCTTCGGCACGGTTCAATAAGGAGACGCGCGGCGCCAACCGGTTGTTCCCGCGAATGCTTCCTTTCTGGCTCCTTACGTCCGGAGACGGGCGGCGGATGCAGATGTTAACGGGGGGGCGGGGCGGGAGGGTGGGTTCCGTTTGCCTGGCGGCCCAAATCCGCCAACAGCGGGGACAATTCGCCTGTGCATTTCGTCCCAATCTCGTTGACGCGGGATTTGGGATATGCCCTACGGATGATCGCTTCCCATCGCTGGTTTTCGGCGGCTGTCATCATCACTCCTGGTCTCGGCATTGGCCTGAACACCATGGTGTTTACGCTGGTCAACGCGGTGCTCTTCAGGCCGCTCTCGATTCCCGGCGGCGAGCGACTGGTCGCCATCAACTCACAACAACGGTCAAATCCCGAAAACAAGTATCAGGTCCTCAATCGGCTGCTCGCCCAGCTTCGTACCTTGCCCGGCGTCACCCACGCGGCAATTGTAAATGACCCGCCGCAGATGGGCGCCATGGGGCGGGATATCGAGATCGAAGGCCGCCCGCCCGTCAATCCGAAAAATCGCCCGGCCACGGCGCTCCTAATCCAACTCCCCGGCTACTTCGCGACCATCAACCTGCCCCTCCAGGAAGGCCGTGATTTCACTGACGGCGATGGCGCCAAGGGCAAGGAGGCTGCTATCGTGTCGCGCGATTTCGCGGTGAAGTTCTGGCCGCGCGAACAAGCGATCGGTAAACGATTCCGAACCTATTCCGATGGTAAGCCGGGGCCCAGGCTCCCGGTAGTCGGGGTCGCGGCCAACATTGTGCAGGAACCGGAGGAGGCTGCGCCGAGGCCGCTCGCCTATCTTCCTGAACGTCAGGAGGGCGGATCGTGGATGCCGCTGCTGGTCCGATCCGCGGGCGACCCAAGCGTCGATGACGACAGCGGTTCGCGCGACGGTGCAGGCGCTCGATCAGGACCTGCCGCTGGTGGAAGTTCAGACGCTGGCCGGCGCCATCGAACGCAGCCGCTGGTTCCTGGTGGTATTCGGAACACGGTTCTCGGTTTTCGGACTCATCGGCTGGCTGATGGCGTCGGTGGGAATCTATGCGGTGATCGCGCAAGCCACCGGCAGGCGGACCCAGGAAATCGGGGTGCGAATGGCCCTGGGCGCCGGCCCCCGCGATGTCGCCTGGCGCGTCGAGGGGCAGGCCGCCGCGTGGGTCGTCAGAGTCCATGGCTGCGGCGTGCGCCAAGACATCGGGCGAAACTCGTTTGTTGCGAAGCGAAGCGCAGTGCGAACGCGGCTCGGTAAGTTATAATTTATTTTGCCGGAAGAAGCCTCGATGCGAGATGCGTGCTGTCCAATTTGCCGCCTGGCGACCGAATCGGTGCCTCGGCTGCGGTTCAACAAGAAGATGCAATTGCCGACAGATGTTGACATACGGCATTGCGGACGAGACAACTTCCTTTTCGTGGCGAACGGTCGCCAGAGCGACTACGACCAATATTACAAGGCTGTGGCCAATGATACCTATCATCAGGAGATCTCGGCCGGAACCGGTCGTTCGCCGATCTCCCAGGTGCAGAGCGATCATCTCGTCGCTACGCTCGATGGATTTCTCGCCACTCCACGGAAAGTGCTGGACTTCGGCTGCGGGGGAGCCAGCTTGCTGATCGAGTTAGCTACCAAATTTCCATCATCTGCCTTCTTTGGATTCGATCCCGGACCCGCCGCACAGATCGCCTTCGACACCACAAAAATGCATGGCCCGCACAACCTGTCCATCGGCGACCTGAAGGAGAGCGCGAGGTGCGGTCCCTACGATCTCGTCATCGCGTCGCATGTCCTTGAACACTCGCTTGACCTCGGCCTGGTCCATCTGCTCGGCAGCCTTTTGTTTGAGGGCGGAGTTCTTTACGTGGAAGTTCCCGATTCGCTGCACTACGAGGCTCACGAGCGCCGTGAGTTTCTCTACTATTTCGATCGCTTGCACGTCAACCACTTCACTCCGCAGTCCCTGGCCAGACTGGTGACCGGCTACGGCCTCAGCTATAGCAAGCATTTTGAATACACCTTTCCTTACCGGGACGATGGCGAATACCCTGCGCTCGGAATGCTGTTCAGGAAGGGCGGGGAACCCGCCGAGATCGTATCGCCGAACATCCTCGACGGAGTAAATCGCTATATTCGGCGGGAAAAAGAGAGGGCACGGGTATTTGCCGACCTGGTGGACGCGTTCGAAGGCGTATTGGTTTGGGGGGCTGGCGACAACTTCCTCCGGTCAGTCGAAAACGGGGACCCCTGTCCAGCTTGCGCAACATGGTCCTGCTGGACAGGCGGCAGCATGAGGTTGTGGCCGGAAACCGGACGTACCAAACCAGGGACCCGCAAATGACTATCCGAAATCACCCTTGGCCCGTTGTAGTGACTATATCCGAGCGCAGAAAGGAGATTAGTGGTCAAGTCACCGACATCGACCCTGGGAGGCGTGTTCTCTTCATTTAGGAGTCAGGGCGTGCTCCACCGGATGTGGCGCTGCCTGGCAACAGTCCGCTCGGTTAGATCGGACTTTCCCGGTTCGGGCTCAAGGGTAAACACCTTGGTTCTTGATTAACGGCTTGAAAGTAATATCTCGCCATGAAAATTAGGTGCGAGTGGATTACCGGCTACTGGGAGACCGCCGTCAACGTCCCGAAACTGGCCCACTCCCCAAAGGTAGACGTCTTCAGACCCGCCGGCGCCGGCCACGGTAGACGTTAGACTAAAATGCGGTGGAGAGATGGTCACCAAAGAGTTCAGGACCGGCGACAACTCCCATTGAGATGCTCCACGCCTGACGACACTTTTCATGCCGGCTCCAGCGACAACATCCAAGAGTGAATGGCCCGACGTGATTGGCGGGCGAATCGTGGATTGCTGGGGATCGCCCCTACTTCGCAACCCGGTCATCTGCATAATGCTGACCGTTTTTCTCGCCGGCTGCTGTCTTACGCGTGCATATATTGGAATGAACGGTATGTACGCCTACAGTCATGATGGATTCGTCTTTCTTGACGGCGCCTGGCGAGTGTTAAACGGCCAGCACTCCAACGTCGATTTCTACAGCGACCACGGTCCTTTCATGTATCTCGAAACCAGCTTCGGCATTTGGTTGGCGAATGGTTCTCCGGCAGGTTTTGGATACGCGCAGGCACTGGTGAGCGCCATTCTCGGTCTCTGGGCGTTTTTGCTTTCCTCGCGGCGGCTTGTTCCTGTAGCTCGCGCTCTATTCTGCATCATTGTGGTACTTCTGGCGGCTTCGCCGTGCACCCTCGGCGAGGCAATTGTCCGGACGACCCCGGCTATGGTCTACAACCGCTTCGGCTACTGCATGGTGGCGCTGGTCATCCTGGAAAGCGCCCTCCGGCGCGAACGTTTTTCGCCCTTTTGGGGAACTGGCCGGAGGCTTTTCGACCGGATGCATCGCCGCCATTTGTCTGTTTCTCAAGATCACTTACTTTTTCTGGATGGGTCCTCTGGTAATTCTCCTGATTCCTGCCCGCACACAGACCCGGCAACGATGGATTGGATTGGCATTCGGGTTCGTCGCCGGCTTTCTCCCCTTCATCTTTTACTGCCACGGCACGCTGATGCCGATGATCAACGACTTGCGTATTGTCGCCGCCGCCAAGCACATCCGGTGGCGCTGGTACCTTGTGGAGGCGAGCTACGACAGCATCGGGCCTCTGGTGATTTTCGTTCTCCTGGCGGGGGCGTTGTTATGGCGAGAGGGGTCGCGCGGTACAGCCCGGCAGGTCGTCTTGATCGGCGGGGCCACAATCCTCAGCAGCAGTTTCCTCTTGCTCAGCAATTTCCAGCACAATCAGCTTCCCCTGGACGCCATCGGTGCTATCGTGGTCCTCCACCTGGTAAACGCGCGCCCCAAGCAGCCCACTTACCGCTGGATCCGTGGTGCTCTTACCCTGTGGGGTACTCTATTCATCCTGATTCCCATCAGCGCGGACGGCGCCGGCCTGGTTGCGGGCGTTCGGAACAAGATTCGGGCCGCCGGTGACTCCCGTGCCAGCTTCCATGCAGCGCGTCTAGCTGACTTCACCTCCCTCGACCTCGATTATGTCCGCATCGTGAACGACGGGATCGGCCTCCTCGAACAGTACCGCCAGCCCGGTGACACCGTCATGTCTCTGGACTTTTCCAATCCTTTCTCGTTCGCCCTCGCCATGCCGCCCGCCCGCGGCGGCACCACCGGCCTCCAGTTCAATACCAATTTCAACGATGCGCACCATCCCGCCCCCGAATGGATGATTGGTAATGCCACGCTGGTGATGGTTCCCCACCACTTCACCGACGGATCGCTCGAGGGTACCGTGCACCGTATCTACGGACCGTATCTGAGCGCTCATTACGAGTTAATTGGCCAAAGCCCCGAGTGGATGCTCTATCGGCGAAAGCCATTGATTCACCTCCGCGCTGGCGGTTAAGGTAACCGGAGTCGACGTGGGCGTAGCCGGGCGCCGGCACTCTCGGCTCCATCCGTGGATTCCTGTTCGAAGTGTCTCCCTGTGACAATTGAAGTTCCTGTGGACGCCCACAAAACCAGCCAGGATTGGCCGCCCTACACCGAGCGCGAACGCGCCCTACGCGACCTCGAGGAACGCCTCACGACCGATCCCGACGCACCGGACCTGCAATTGGAGCGGGCCGGCCTGCTCGCCGCTGTGGGCCGCACGATGGAGGCCCGCAATGCCTACCTCGCACTGCCGGCGCGCGATCCTTCCCACCGCCTGGCGTTGAACCACCTGGGTACCCTGCTCTATGGCACCGCGTACGTCCGCAAAGGGCCAAGGACGGAAGAGGCGTGGGAGGTCATGTTTGCCGAACCGATTGCGGAACGTATGAACGAAGCATATGAGATTCGCCAGTGGATTCACAGAAGTGTCTCCGTCATTGACTATACTTTTACATCGCCGATGCCCGCGCGCCCAGCGGGCGAACATTCACACCCTAACGTCTTGCAACCAGTTCTTCTTCACCGTGCGGCTTGAGCCAGCCCAGAGCCATCTTCAAGCCGAAATGAATTCTTACCGGCTCAACCGGACGGAGATTTCCTATAACCATACTGGGAACTGCCTTCAGGTTGAAGTCCGGTGAATCACCGCCCGGCATTGCGCCTTCGCCGCGTGAGCGATTCGAGCCGTATGGTGGCATTCGACATAGGAGGCCCTCGACCGGTGAGGCACGTGGGGCTTGAGGCACCAACCGGTTGTTCCAGCGAATGCTCCCTTTCTGGCTCCTTACGTCCGGAGACGGGCGGCGGATGCAGATGTTAATGGGGGGGCGGGGCGGGAGGGTGGCTCACGACGCCAGCCGCAAGGCCCGCTGGACTTCGCTGGGTAAGGTGAGCCGCTTGAACAGGCGGACTGGATATACATAGTCTTCACCCGATTCGTCGACTACACGGATGAGACCGTTGGCTTCAGCGTCCGGGTCCTCCACAACCGGATACAGCTTTCGGACTTCAAGCGAGGCGGCGAATCCGCCATTCCGGATGCACACGGCAAAGCCCTGCGTTCTGATTCGACGAGCACGCATCGCTAATCCACGAAGCCTTTGATCTTGAATTCCTTTCTGCCGATACCCGAAGCTTCGTACCAGTGAAGCTCCGCTTTCCGTATCCTACCATTCGGCAGTCGCACATCGGCGAAGCCTCTTCGTTTGCGCCACCGGCCTTTGCCATAGACTTTGCGCAAGCGTGGAAGTTCGCGAATCGACTTGCCAACCGCGAACGTCTCCACATTCGCAAGCTCGCCGAGGATTTCGAAAAACACTACCCGTGAATTCTAACAGACCGCCCGTCCGGGCTTGCGTCATGCTGGTAGCATGATGCGTTGCCCGATCCGCCGGTGGGTCCTGCTGGGCGCTGCCGCGTGGTGGACGGGGGCGGGCTGGGCGCAGTCGACTCTGGGGGCGCTGGAAGGGTCGGTGGAAGAAGCACGCGGTCCGGCGGCCCGTGCGCGCATCGAGATTGAAGGGACGCTGGGTTCGGTGGCCCCGCTGGAGACGGACGCGCGGGGGTACTTTTCGGCGGTGCTTCCTTACGGCGAGTATACGGTTCGCGCCCCCGCGCTTGCGGCCACCTGCCGGGTGCGCATCCGGCCGCTGGCCATCGCGCGCTGCGATTTGCGGGCGGGCCAAAACCGCACCGCGGGGGCGATCGAAGTGCCTGCCGCGGCGTTTCATGCCAGCCAGTATCTCCTGGAGCAGGTCCCTGGCGCGTTCACTTACCCGTTGGATTTCGCCAATCTGGGCAGTATCCGGCTGCCGCTGGTGTCGGGCGAGTCGGTTTCCTGGACTGAGACCCGCTTCCGGCTGAACGGGCTGGATGCGACGGATTCGTACCAGCCCGGAAGGCCGGTGATGTTGGACGATACGGCAGCGGAAGATTCGGTGGTGGTCGTTGAACCATACTCCGGCGGCGGCATCGCCGCGCCAGTGGATGACTACTCGGTTGGCGTTTTCCTCGCCGGGGCGGAGAACTCCTGGCATGGCGGGTTGGCCACCGCCGACACCGGATCGGCATTCGCCGGCAACAACCTGCCTGCACGCGCGGATCGCGGGATTGTGGAGCGGCCGGACGAGTACCTGTGGTTCACCAGGGACACTGCGGACCTGAGCGGCCCGATCGGCCGATGGGCGGATTTCTCGGCGACGGCTACCGGGCAGTGGGCTTACCAGACCGCGCCCCAGCGCACCGCGGACGCGCCGATCGGCAGCCGGATGCTGTTTGCCAACACGCGCGGGCAAGTGCGGCTGAGCCGGCGCGACCGCCTGGACGCGCTCTACAGCGGATCGCGGCTGGACCTTTCGAACGGCGGGTGGCCTTCCGGCATGGAGGCCATTCTGGCCAACCGGGTGATGCCCGATTTTTACGGAGTGGAGGGGTTTCAGAACCTGCGCGAGACCGATCACTTCGATCTCGTCCAGGTTGGCTGGACGCACGAGTTCGGCGGCAGCGCGGGCGCCTTGGAGGTTCGCTACGGCTATTCGACGGCGCACCTGGACACCTCGCCGATTAACGGCGCCGATTCGCCGAGCCAAATCGATCTGCTGGACTGGGCGCCGGTGGATGCGCCGCTTTCGAATTTTGCCGTGCGCACGCGGCACCAGCTCGATGGGGCATATCGAAGCGGTGAAATGCGCTGGGGCGGCATGACTCACGGCTTTTCCGCGACGACTGCCCTGGAAAGCTCCGAGCCGCGCAATCGATTTCAGACCATGGGCGGGACGGATCTGATTTCGGCGGCGGGGCAACCGGCCTACGCGGTGCGCTTGAACACCCCTACGGATACGCGGGAGCGCATCGATTCGCTGGTGGCTTCGGCCGGCGATTCGATCCGCTGGATTCACGGCATCACGCTGGCGCTGGGCCTGGGGCTGGATGTCGCGCATGGCGCAATCGGCGGAGCGCCGGGCGGAATTTCGTGGATCAGTCCCTCTCCGCGGGTGGGAATTACGGTTCCCGTGCCGCGTTTTTCACGACTGAGGCTGGAAGGAGGCTACGCGCGAACGGTGGACAGCCTGGCGGGCCGATACCTGGATTTCGGCGATCCTGATTCGCTGAGCGGCCTGGTTTATAGCGGGCAGAACGGGCAGCTATTGGAGCGCTTCGGAGGCGCTTATTCCAGCATCGATGCGCATCTGCAGCGCCCGTATGCCGATGAATTCCATCTGGGCGCGGAGCTGGCGCTGCCGTTCCGAAGCAACTTTTCGCTCAACCTGGTTCGGCGCGACGAAAAGGACCGGATTGCGGCGGTCGATACGGGAGTCACCGCCGCCGATTACTACCCGGTGATCCTCAACGACCCTGGTCCGGACTTCATTCCCGGGACCTTCGACGATCAGAGCCTGGTGGTGTACGCGCAGCAACCGGCTACTCTGGGGCAGGACCAGTACCTTCTGACGAATCCGGCCGGCTTGCGGGAACTGACGGAGGCGTTAACGGCTGCGGCCGGAACGCATCACCGGTATGCCGACGTCCGGTTATCCTTTACTACCGAAAAATCGTTCGGACCTACCAACCCCGGAAGCTCGGCGTGGGTAAATGACCCCGGGGTTATCGGCGCGTTGTATGGCGATCCTAACAGCCTGATCCATGCCACCGGGCATCCGTTTATGGACCGGGCGTTCCTGGGTAAGATCGAGGCAGCGCTGCTGGCGCCGCGGCGGTGGGGTGGCTGGCGCTTGACCAATATCGTCAATTACATGGACGGGCTTCCGTTTGCCCGCGAGTTGCTGGTTACGGGCCTGCCGCAGGGGCCGTTTCTGGTAGACACCACGCTGCGTGGCAGCCCCGAAGGCGGAAACCGCGCGCAATACGTTCTGAACTGGAACCTGCGGCTGAGCCGCGAGATTGTGCTGCGGTTCGGAGGGCTGGAGATGGCCGCCGTGGTTTCGAACCTCCTGAACAACGGAAACAAGATTGAAGAAAGCGACCTGAGCGGGCCGCAGTTCAACCTTCGGCCGGCGGTCGCCATATTACCAGCCAGGACTCTGCGGCTAGAACTCCACTGGCACTTCTAATGGAACTGCCCGGTTACGGAAGATTGTAAGTCGCACTTGCGACTGCAACCGAAGCGAAAGATCAGGTTTCCTGTTAGAGGAACTGGACACTTAACCGCGGAGTGCCCGGAGGCTGGGCTGTACCTCCGGCCGGACGGTAGCGGGCACCGCTTGGCCGACCCTCATGGACTGCCAGTCGTAGGCAAATTCTTTACCGCAATCCAAACAAACAACGTAAGTTCCCAGTCGAGTGGCGCTGGGAGCCGTGGTCCTTCGCCCGGGCGTCAGGGGGAAGGTGGTGCGCTGGTGAGAACAACTGAACAACGCGTTAAAGAAACTTTGAAGCATTTTAGTCGCGCTCCCTTCGACTACATTAGATACACGACCTCAGGGCGAGGTTTCAGTTAGTACGATCACATCCGCAAAAGCCACTGTGCTGAGGAGAACATAACTACCAGAAGTACCAGCGGACACCCGGCGATGGCGGCGGATCAGCGATTTGGCTTTAAGTGCGCAGCGATGGATTCGGCGATCAGCCGCCCATGGAAGCGGCCGTTTTCGATAAATATCTCGTTAGTATGCATGCCGGCTACGATTACCCCAGCCAGGTAAATACCGGCGCGGTCACTTTCCAGGGTTTCCGGGTTGGTGCGCGGCCGCTGGCTTTTCGGCTCCAGCACGATGCCGGTGGCGTTCAGGAACTCCAGGTCGGGCTGGTAGCCGATGAGCGCGAAAACAAAGTCGTTCTTCAGGGAGACTTCGCCCTTAGGGGTTTTCAGGCGGATGGAATCCGGCAGTATTTCAACAACTTCCGAGTGAAAGTAAGAGGGGATCTCCCCATTCTTGATGCGGTTCTCGATGTTGGGGCGGATCCAATACTTGACGCGGTCGGAGATGCCCGCGCCGCGATGAATCAGAGTAACTCGCGCGCCCGTCCACCAAAGTTCCAAGGCGGCAATCGCGGCGGAGTTTTTGGCGCCAATTACCGCCACCTCGTGGTTATAGTACGGATGGGGTTCTTTGTAATAATGCAGTACCTTATCCAAATCCTCACCGGGAACATTTAAGCGGTTAGCGATATCGTAGTAACCCGTGGCCAGGACGACTTTCCGCGCCACATACTCGCGGCTGCATCCCAGGCGGTCGGTGGTGAAGATGTGGAAGTCGTTATCGACGCCGGCGATGCGATCGACGCGCTCGTATTGCCGGATATCGAGCTTGAAATGTTCGGCCACACGGCGGTAATACTTCAGCGCCTCGTGCCGGTTGGGCTTTTCGTTCAGGCTGGTCATCGGGATGTTGCCGATTTCCAGCAGCTCGGGGGTGGTGAAGAAGGTCATGTTGGTGGGGTAGTTGATAGAGCGAGTTCACCACGCAGCCCTTCTCCACCAGCATGGCCTTGAGGCCGCGATTCTGCAGTTCGATGCCGCAGGCCAGGCCGGTGGGCCCGGCGCCTACCACCAATGCATCGCAGGATTCGGTCACAGTTTACTCTCGACGTCGCGGTAGACGTTTTCGAGCGCACCATCGAGCGCCGCGGCATCTTTGCCGCCGCCTTCGGCCATATCGGGCCGGCCGCCGCCTTTGCCGCCCACGGCCTGGGCCACCGCGCCCGCCAGCTTGCCCGCGTGCACTTTGGCGGTGAGATCTTTGGTGACGGCCGAAACGATGGACACGCCGCCCTCTTCGGCTGAAGCCAGCACCACCACGGCCGATTTCCACTTGTTGCGCAGCGAATCGGCCAGCGTGCGCATCTGTTGGCGGTCCATCCCATCGAGGCGCGCGGCCAGCACGCGCGAGCCGTTCAGGGTGCGGGCCTTGCCATCCAGAGCGCCGGCGGCCGATTGCGCCAGCTTCTCTTCAATTGATCCACCTGCTTGGCGAGAGCGTGCTCGGCGGCCAGCAGCTTCTCCACGTGCTCGATCAATTCCGGTTCGGCCGCGTGCACCAGGTTGGCGATGCGGCGGACGGCGTCGGAGGTTTCCTGGTATTGCCGCAGAGCGCCTTCGCCGGTGATGGCTTCGATGCGGCGGACGCCCGCGGAGATGCTGCTTTCATAGACGATCTTGCAAACGCCGATATCGCCGGTGCGGTGCACGTGCGTGCCGCCGCACAGCTCCCGGCTGAAGCCTGGGACGGTGACCACGCGCACCTGCTCGCCGTATTTTTCGCCGAACAGCGCCATGGCGCCGGTGGAGATGGCCTGGTCGATCGGCATGACGATCGGTCTCGACGCCGGTATTGCGCAGGATCTGCTGGTTATGAGCCGCTCGACTTCTTCGATTTCGGCGCGGTCGAGGGCGGCGTAATGGGTGAAATCGAAGCGCAGGCGGCCGGGCTCGACCACGCTGCCGGCCTGCTTGACGTGCGTGCCCAGCACCTGGCGCAAGGCGGCGTGCAGCAGGTGCGTGGCGGTGTGATTGCGGCGCGTGGAATCGCGCACCGGCGCGGCCACTTCGGCGCGCAGAATGTCGCCCACCGACAGAGGTGCGTGGGTGAGGATCCGATGCACGGTGAGGCCGGGAACGCCGGGGAAGGTGGTTTCCACATCCGCCACCAGTCTCGCCGGAGGCGCGAATAGAGCGCGCCGCGGTCGCCGACCTGGCCGCCGGTTTCGGCGTAGAACGGCGTCTGGTCGAAGACCAATTCGGCTCGCGCGCCCGCCGGGATCTGCTCGACAGGCTGCTTGTCGACCAGCAGGCCGATCACGCGCGAGGTGGCTTCGAGGTCGCTGTAGCCCAGGAATTTGGTGCGGCCTTGTTCGAGCAAGCTTCTGGTACGCGGGAGCGACGGCGCCCTTCTCGCCGCCCTTCCAGCTGGCGCGGGCGCGCTCGCGCTGCTGCTGCATTTCGCAGATCGAAGCCTGCGCGGTCGATCGCGAGGCCGTGTTCGCGGGCCATGTCTTCCTGCTCGTCGAGCGCCAGGCCGTAGGTGTCGTAGAGCTTGAAGGAGACGGCGCCGGGAATGGTGTGGCCCTCGCAGGCTTGCGAATCTCGTCGTTGAAACCTTCTCGGCCACCAGGAAGGTGGTGGCGTAGCGATGCTCTTCGTCTTTCACTACGCGCGCCACGCGCTGCACGCTCTCCATCATCTCCGGATAGGCGGGGCGCATCAGCTCGGCGACGAAGCCGGTGAGTTTGTAGAGGATACGGATCCTGCTTGCCGATCAGGCGCGCGTTGCGCATGGCGCGGCGCATGATTTTGCGCAGCACGTAGCCGCGGCCTTCATTGGAGGGCAGGACGCCATCGTGGATCAGAAACGCGGTGGCGCGGGCGTGGTCGGCGTTGATGCGCAGGGCCGTATCGACGCGGGCATCGGCGCCGTAGTCGACGCCGCAACAGCTCGGCCGCGCGATCGATGATCGGGCGGATGAGGTCGGTATCGTAGTTCGAAAGCTTGCCCTGCAGCACGGCGGCGACGCGTTCGAGGCCCATGCCGGTATCGATGGAAGGGCGCGGCAGAGGGCGTCATGCCTGCCCGAGGCGTCGCGGTCGAACTGCATGAAGACCAGGTTCCAGATTTCGACGAAACGGCCGCCGCCATCGTCCGGGAAACTGCTCGTGCTCGCGGCCGGGCTCGGCGGCTTCGCGGGCCGAAATCGTAGTGGATTTCGGAGCAGGGGCCGCAGGGGCCGGTATCGCCCATCTGCCAGAAGTTGTCCTTTTCATCGAGGCGGAAGATGCGGCTCTTTGGGCACGCCCGCGACCTTCTGCCAGAGGCTCTTCGGCGTCGTCGTCTTCGCGGAAAACGGTGACGTAGAGCTTGTCTTTGGGGAGGCCGAAATCCTTGGTGACGAGGTCCCAGGCGAACTCGATGGCTTCGGCTTTGAAGTAGTCGCCGAAGGAGAAGTTGCCCAGCATCTCGAAGAACGTGTGGTGGCGGCGGGTGTAGCCGACGTTTTCGAGGTCGTTGTGTTTGCCGCCGGCGCGAACGCACTTTCTGCGACGAGGTGGCGCGGGTGTAGTCGCGTTTTTCGAGGCCCAGAAAAACGTCTTTGAACTGGTTCATGCCCGGCGTTGGTGAACAGCAGGGTGGGGTCGTTGGCGGGAACCAGCGAAGTGCTGCGCACGACGCGGTGGCCGCGGGCGAGCAAAGAAGTCGAGAAAGCGCTGTCGGATTTCGTTACCGGTCACGGAGATTCCTTCTAGAAGTGGACTACATACAATTGTAGCGGGTGATCAGGAGGGGACGCAGCGGGCGCCGCGCGGGTGGTGGGTCAGTTTCCGGAGATGCGCTCCAGGTCTGAAAGCATGCGCTCGACCTGTTGGAGAGTCCTTCGGAGTTCGCCGGCTTCGACTTGGACCGGCCCGCAGATGGGGCAAATGAGTGTAGGACTCATCTTAAGCCGGGCGATTGTCTCCTTGAAAACCTCCTCGCACTTCGGGCACTGAATCGAGAGTTTCATGTTCCGATTTAAGGTGTTCATACAACCCTTCGCCATGGGAATTGCCGCGCTCCCGGCGCTCCTGGGTCTGTGACCGCGAGATCGCGCTCCCTATGGCCGCGGCTCGGTTTCGATGCTGAGACGGGTGCGGCAGTGGGCGGGGGAACCGAATCACGCGGTCGCGGGCCTGGAGCCTGAGGTTCAGCATTTCAACGCAGCGTCCTCGCTCTTCGAGTCTATATCCGAGACTTTGCGAGCCATGCGGTAATCCTAGCATGCCTCCCGGCCGGGCCGGCGCGGCGATCCCCGGCGCCTCGCGAGGCGCTGGAAACTTCGAAAAAGTCCTAGTCCCAAGCGAGTGAAATCTAAGGCGCGTACCGTAACGCCGAACGGTGAATCCGCCGGAGTATCTTGCGATTTGTACACGAGAGGTGGAATTTCATCCAAAAGTAATAGGAAAATTCGCCAAGTTAGGAGGTACAGCGAGGACTTTCAAAAGAGCCTCATCTGTTGCATCCTCAAAGCAGCGGAATCCAGGAAAAACGATATGGCCTTTTGCACGGAAGCAACGGCAGGAACCGGTGGAGTCCGGCAACGGATGAAGAACGCGTTGGGCAGATGGTCGGCCCAATACCAACAGGAGCCACCCGCATCGATGTTCACGGGAGTGATGGACCCTCCGGAAACTTCGGTTCCGCACGGGCCGGGAAGAGCGATGGGCTTCGGGACGGAAGCGGGTTCCGCGGCTGCCGCGGCGCCGGAACCGGCGTGGACCGGGGAGAACGCGCCCCCGCCGGAAACCGGCGTGCCCGACGGAACCGAGAGCGCCCCGGAAGCGGGCGCAACGGCTGGGGCCGAACCGCCTCAGGATGGGCCGCAGACCGCCGAAGCGCCTAAGGAAGAGGCGTCGGCGCAGGAGCAGGAGCAGGGGCAGCCGCAGGACGAGGGTAAGCAGGAGAAGGAACAGGACCGCGATCACGCTCATTTTGAGCCTAAGCCGCCGCCCATCACGGATTACTACGAGGTGCTCCAGATCAGCCGCAATGCCGACCCGGAGACGATTCACCGGGTCTACCGGATCATGGTGGCGCGCTTTCATCCGGACAATCCGCGCACCGGCGATCCGGACCGCTTTCAGCTTCTGCGGCGGGCCTACCACGTGCTTTCCGATCCGGCACGGCGCGGCGATTACGACCGGAGCTTCGTGTGGGCCGAGACCCATACCCTGCCGATTTTCGAGCTGAAAGAGTTTGTGGACGGCGTCGACGGGGAGAAGAACCGGCGGCTCGGCATTTTGTCGCTGCTGTACCACCGGCGGCGGCTCAACGAACAGAAGCCCGGCGTTTCGGTGCTGGACTTGGAGCACCGGATGGGCTTCCCGCGCGAGTATCTGAACTTCACCTTGTGGTATCTGAAGTCTAAGGGGTTTGTGCGCTTCGAGGATAACTCGGACTACGGAGTTACCGTGGAAGGAGTGGATTATTTGGAAGCTAACTCGATTCAGAATACGATCATTCGCGAGTTACTGGAAGCAGGGACTAAGGGGGAGACCGGCACTTCCGCCTGCGGCGCTACGAACTAAGGTGGTGTTGCGGGCAAGAATTGGCAAGGCTCTCTTGGAAGTTATGAAGAAATCGAAGCGGGGCAAGCTAAAGCAAGCCCCGGGCAAGCTATCTGTGACCCCATTGCGGCTCAATTAGTTAGCGGCTTCTCATGCGTTTGTGGCTCAAGTTTATAGCCGAGTTGGTTGGCCGCAGTTTGCAGGCGATGAATGCGCCGCGGCCGGCGGCGGGTCACCCTTTCGTTCAAACCGGCCCCGCCGGCGGGCAAGCTAAAGCATGCCCCACAAAGCGGCTTATGGCATTTTGGCGGACAGCGTTTTCGCCGGAGCCAGCGGATCGCGGGCGGCAGGGGTGACGGCGTATCCTCCGATATTGCGGCCCTTGCGGAAAATGCACAAGCGGCCGAGATATGGGTCGGTTGCCTGGAAGGCTTCGTCGGCGAGTGACGCCGGAGCTGTTTCGCCGAAATGCGCGCGGAGCTTTTGCATCACCTCGGCCGCCGATTGCGGGGTGTCTTCGAAGACTACAAAGGCCTTGCCGAAATCGTACTGGCCCACGAAGCCGCGGCGCAGAATCCGCAGGCCCAGCACGCTTTCCGGAACCAGGCGCAGCGATTGCTGGCCTTCGGCGGGGAACCATTCGATGGCGGCCGGCGGCTGGGTGGCGCCCTCTACCGAGCCATCCAACGCCGCGGCCCATAGCTTCAGGGCCGCGGTGTAGTCGCCCTCCGGGTTGGCGGCGATTTCGAGGTAGTACTTGCCCTTGGCGAAAATCAACCGCCGAGGAACGATCTGGCCGCCCATGCCGACCGGGTACTGCGGCTGGCGCAGGTCGCGCGTCGAGGTAAACATACCGAAGGCGAAATCGGAAGTCCCCATATCAGAGATGTCGATGACGAAGGTGACTTCGCCTTGCTTGCAGGTGACCCCGCGCATCTCCTGGAAGTTATAGAGGAAATAACCTTCGGAGTTACCATCCATGTACTCGTACAGATTGTCGGCGGTGTAGACGCGCGCGGGGCCGGCCTGGGTCCAGCCCGGCACTAACGCGCAGGTGGGAGCGGCGGACGCTATGGACACCAGGGCCAGGACCGCCAGCACGCCGGACAACTTCAGCACCCGAACAACTCCTGCGCGCGGATGAGGCGCTCGGCCACCCGGACACCTTGCGGGCAGGCGACCGTGCACCCGGGGCAATCGGCGCAACGCACCGAGGCATGCCCGGCGGACAATTCCTGGAAGCGCTCGCGGCCCAGCGCAAATTGCCCGTAGCCATCGGCATAAGTGACGAAGCGCAATACGTCCTGCACCGGCAGACCGTAGCGGCACTGGCCGTCGCATTGGCCGCACATGTTGCAGTAGAAGGGGCGCAGAAATTCGCGGTGCAGGGCCAGCAGATTGGCGTCGGCCGGCGAGAAGTAGTCGTACCCGGCGCGGATGTTCTCGTCCAACTGGTCCATATCGGTCATGCTGGGAACGGTGGTGCCCACGAAGGGATTACGGGTCACCCAGCGCAGCACGGCGGCCATGGAGCCGGGCCGTTTGAATTTTTCGGCGTTGGGATTTGGCGCTCCACGCCCGCGCCCGCCGCCCGCGCCGCCGGCCATGATTTTCATGGCCACCACGCCTTTACCGGCCTTGGCGGCGGCTTCAATCGCCGCGGTGACGTCCGGCCGCATGGTGAAGTTGTAGGCGCTCAGAATCACGTCAATCTTCTCGTGCTGCGCCAGAAACGGGATCAGGGTGGGCTGGTTGCTGTGGGTGCTGACGCCGGCGAAACGGATCTTGCCGGCTTTCCTGGCGGTCTGCTGCGCGTCGATCAAGTCGTCGGTGATCTCTTCGGCGCGGCTCTTGGCGTGGAGGTACCAGATATCCACATGATCGGTTCCCAGTTCCTTGAGGCTGGTGTCGAGGTCCGCCAGGGCTTCGGCCCTGGTCGAGGCATCGGTCTTCGTGGATAGAGTGATCTCCTTGCGCTTGTTTTTGAGCGCCGCGCCCACCATGCGCTCGTTGTTGCCGTGCTGGTAGCCGCGCGCGGTATCGAAATAGGTGATGCCGAGGTCGGCGGCGCGTTCCACCACGCTGCCATCGGAAGTGATCATGCAACCGAAGCCGACGGTGGTCACTTTCAGGCCGGTCTTGCCCAGGATGCGGTAGTGGAAAGCCGGGGCGGCGGGCGGCCGAATCTGCGGTTCGGTTTGCTGCTGCGGGGAATCCGTGTAGCGCGATGCCGAGGCGGCGGCGGGAAGTGTCAATCCGGCGGCCAGGAAGTTGCGGCGTGAGGCGGAGCGGGTCATCTGGACCTCCTGTCAGTCCAAAAGATGATAATATCTTAATTCACGGAGACGTGGGGCGGTATTTCAGAGTAACCCGCGGCAGGCTGAAGTTTACGGAGGTCAGGATGGCGAAAGGGGTTCAACGAAGGACGCTGTTCCAGTTAGCCGGCGCGGCGGCGCTGCTGCGCCGGAATGCGGCGGCGCAACCGCAACGCAGGATGGGGAACGGTTCCAATGCCGAGGATTTTCCGGCTGTCGAGCGGCGGTCGACGGTGGCCCTTCAGCAGGGCCCGGAGCGGCGCCGGAACGTCTACCTGGCGTTGAAGGCCATCGACCAGGACCTGCGCGCCAGGATGAAGGGCAAGAAGTACGTGGTCATCAAGCCCAACTTCGTCAACACCGAAAACCAACTGGCGGCCAGCCACCCCGACGCCATGCGCGGGATTCTGGATTACCTGGCCGAGAGCTTCCGCGGGCCGGTGAAGATCGCCGAATCCTCAGCGGGCGACACCCAACGCGGCTACGACAATTTCAAATACCCCGCGCTCATTTCGGAGTACCGCAAGCAGCAGTTGGAACTGATCGACCTCAACAAAGAGGCCGAATTTGAGCGAATTGCGCTGCTGGACCAGGACTTGCACATCGTGCCGTGCCGCCTGGCCGCCCGGCTGCTGGACCCCGAGGCTTTCGTCATCTCGGCGGCCATGCTGAAGACCCACAACACGGTAATCGCGTCGCTGGGGATCAAGAACATGGTGCTGGGAGCGCCGCTGCACCAGGCGCCCGGCGAAACGCCGCACTGGAACGAGAAGCGTAAGTTCCACGTGGGGCTGCGGCAGACGCATTACAATATGATGGTCACCGCGCAACGGCTGAACTGGGGCGCTTCGGTGATCGACGGCTTCGAGGGCATGGAGGGCAACGGGCCGAATTCGGGAACGCCGGTCCCGTCGCGCATCGCGCTGGCCTCCACGGATATTGTGTCGGCCGACCGCATCGCCGCCGAGACGATGGGGATTGACCCGGAGTGGCTGGGTTACGTAAAGTACTGCGGGCAAATCGGGCTGGGCCAGTGGGACCGGGCGAAGATCACGGTGACCGGCGCCCAAGTGGCGGACGTGAAGAAGGCCTACCGGATGCACCCGGATATCGACCGCGAGCTGCAATGGCAGGGGCCCATGAAGGAGCTGCCGTTTAACCTGGGGTGGGTGCGGGGCATTAGTACGGAACAGGGCGGGTAGACGGCACGTACTAAAAATGTGAGCGTCCGGCGATTCGCGTTCCCTGCCACGGCCGTGGTCCTGTGCCTCGCAGCTTGCAAGCTCGTTATCCACCTCTACACCGGGCGGCACTACGGCTACTTCGTGGATGAGCTGTATTACCTCGCATGCAGCCGGCACCTGGCCTGGGGGTACGTCGATCAGCCGCCGCTGATCGCGGTGATCGCCTGGATGGTGCGGATGACTCTTGGCGAATCGCTGCCGGCAATCCGCTTGCTGCCGGCGCTGGCGGGTGCGGCCGAGGTGGCCCTGACGGCGGTGATCGCCCGCGAGATCGGCGGGAAGCGCTTTGCCCAGGGTCTGGCGGGCCTCGCCGTGCTGGTGGCGCCGGGCATCGTGGGTATGGATAACCTGCTCACCATGAACGCCTTTGAGCCGCTCTTCTGGATGGGCTGCGCGTGGCTCGCCATCCGCATCGTGAAGACTGGCGATCCGAAGCTCTGGATCTGGTTCGGCATACTGGCGGGACTGGGCCTCGAAAATAAGTACTCGATGGCGATTTTCGGAGCCGGCATTGTTCTCGGCCTCCTGCTGACGCCCCAGCGCGGCGCGCTGCGGAGCCGCTGGCTCTGGATCGGCGGCGCCGTGGCGTTCCTCCTGTTCCTGCCGAACCTGCTGTGGAATCTGCAGCACCATTTCCCGTTCCTGGAGTTACAGGCCAATATTCGCCGCAGCGGGCGGGATGTGCCGCTCGGTCCGCTGGCGTTCCTGGCGCAGGAAACACTGGCCATGCTGCCCCTCAGCCTGCCGATCTGGCTCGCCGGCCTGTGGTTTTTCTTCTCCCGGCGGGGCAAAGCGTTTCGCGCGCTGGGCTGGGCGTGGGTTTTCACGGCGGGCGTGATTGTCATGGTGAGCCCGCGCATTTACTATCTGTTTCCAGCGTTCCCGCTTCTGTTCGCGGCGGGCGGCGTGATGTGGGAGGCGTGGCTGGAAGGCGCGCGGCACAGCTGGCTCAGGTTCGCATATCCCGCGGTGATGGTACTCGGCGGAGCGCTACTCGCGCCCATCGCGATTCCGGTTCTGCCGGCCGAGACCTATATCCGCTACACCGGGGCGCTGCATCTGCAGCAGCCGAGAATCGAAACCAGTAAGCTGGGCCCCTTGCCGCAGATCTATGCCGACCAATTTGGCTGGCCGGAAATGGTCGCCGCGGTTGCAGGTGTGTACAACGGCCTGCCGCCGGATGTGCGCGCCAAGACCGCCATCTTCGCGCAGAATTACGGGCAGGCCGGAGCCGTAGACCTGTTCGGCCCACGGTATGGCTTACCGCCGGCCATCAGCGGCCACCAGAGCTACTTCCTCTGGGGTCCGCGCAGTTACACGGGCGAAAGCGTCATCGTGATGGATGGAGAGCAGCGGGAGTTGGAGTCGCGCTTCGCCGAGGTGCACAAGGTTGCGAGCGTCTACCATCCTTATTCGATGCCGTATGAGCACTTCGATATTTTCTATTGCCGCGGCCTCAAGCGGCCGCTGAGCGAGATATGGCCGCAGGTGAAGCGGTGGGAGTGAGGTCTCCAGCCAGAGAGATCGGTCAATGCTGCGGCGTTCTAACAGGCGGACAGAACCGGGCTGACAGCTTGACATAATAGCCCCAATACCAAGCTGGTGCAGACACCAAGCAACAGGGCGATGCCTGAATAGCCGCGCAACCGCAGGGGGTAGGATTCGAGCAGCCTTGCTGCCTAGCCAGTGACCCTAAATCCGGCAGTTAGCCAGCCGCCCCGCCTCGTAGGGCCATTGGGGCCACCAATTTCCAACTGCGGCGCAGATCACCTTCCGGGTCACAAGCGGTTTATCTGCAACTGGTTGCAGCGCATGGCCGCTGCCCGCTCCGCGGGGCCGCAACCGCCGGATTTAGGGTGACCCAGGGCCAAAGCCCGAAATGCAATAACACAACGCAAACACTCAACGCTGCGCTTGTTCGCCGCTGTCGAAGCAGGTAGAACAGGACACAGGCGGCCATCACCACCACCTCAAGCGATAGCCATCTGGCGGTCGCAACAGAACAGCCCCTCAGGCCGCAAAGGTTCAGCCAACTCAAAGGGAAGCCGACAACCGCGATAAATCCGGCCGCGCGAACAAGGAACGTTCTTAGAGGCCTGATCCGCCCTAATAGGCGCATGCAGACGAACACGATCGCAGCCAGCAGCCACCACAAGGCGATAGTATGAATGTAAATCCCGGGGTCGAAGCTGGCACGATGAAGCAAATAGGCCAGAAGTCGATAGCACCGGGTCAGCGGGTATCCGAGCCATCCGAGCCATCCGAGAAAGGTGGATCCCACTTTCGCAGTTTCCTCATCTACCACCAGCAAGGCAAAGTAAGGCAAAGTATATAGAGAACAAGACTTCGTGGAATGTCCGCATCCGTCTTACTTCGCGGTGATTAGTCGGTCGTTACGGGGATCTAACTCGATCGTTACATCCTTATACTCATCGAACAAGCCGGCGTTGTGCATCTGCCAGGCGAGGGGCCCGACTTTGCCCGCGGCGGGGTCCTTGAAATCGAGCACTTCGACCGCCGTGCTCCCAGGCGGGTGCGCGACTGCCATGCGCGCGGTCCCGGTGGAGGCGTCGGCCAGTAGCTCCACGCGGCTCCACTCGTGTACGTCGAAGTGGGTCTTGGTGACGGTGGTAAATTCTGCGCCGCCATTGTTATTCATCCCCGGCCGGTAGTCCCAGTGGCCGCCATTGGGGACCTGGAACTGGATTCCTCCCAGCGCGTCGAGGGGCTTCTCGTCGCCCCGCGGGCGGGTGCAGAAGATCAGCACGCAGGCCTGGTGGTCGGGATTGCCGGAGACGTGCCGCATGGTGAACATCAGCCGGAAGCGGCCGTAGTCCTTGGCGGTGTAGATCACGCCGCGGCCGGAGCCGGTGCTGGCCATGACGCCATCCTTCACCACCCAGCCGGTGGTTGCGCTGGGCGCTAACTCGCCGGGGTATGCGTCTTCCAGCAGTAACTTATTCAGCCGCGCGAGTTGCTGAGCGCTGGGATGGCGTTTGAGTAACTGCGCTGTCTCGGGCCGGAGAACGATGTTATGGAACCGTGCTCGGTCATAGATCGGTGGTCCGGAGATCAGGGAATTCAGGTCTTTGACTAAGGCGGAGAGGACCGCTTTGGCGTTTTCCGCCGACGGGGAATAGGTGGCCAGGCTGGCCTTTATTGAATCCTGCAAGCACCTGCGCAGATATACCGAGACCGCATCCGTCCCATGGGCTAACTTAGCGGCGAAGGCTTGCGGATCGGTAATACTGGTGGTTGCAAGCGAGGTGGCGTTGTTCTCGATCTGACTCCATCCATCGAGCGACTTACTGTTGAACAAAGGTATGAGACTGGCGCTTCGCGCCTGCTTTGCGGCTATCGCGCAGCAGGGCAAGCTAAAGCATGCCCCACAACTGGCCGCCAGCCATGCCCGCCTGGTAAGAGGGTTGGTCATTTGAATAACTGCTCCAGTTTCTCGAGGGCGTCATCCAAGCGCTGCGGGCGGTTGAGCACGCCGGCAAACAGGTCGCCCTTGGCCGCGAAGCGCTCCAGCGCGTTGGCGATGGTGAACTGGCTTGGAAGCAGGCCGTGGCGCACCTCGCTCCACTCCAGCGGCGTGGCCACCGGCGCGCCCGGATATGCCCGCAACACATAGGGCGCGGCGATGGTCTTGGACTTTCCGATTTGCAGATAGTCGAAGTATACGCGGTTCTTCTGACGCTTGGCCACCGACCGCGGAGTGGTAAACAGGTCGCGGCGCTCGGCCACCACCAGCCGCGAAATCAGCTCGGCGAAGTTGCGCGCCTCTTCGAAGCTGTAAATCGGCTCCAGCGGGATATACACGTGCATGCCATCGCCGCCGGTGGTCTTGGGGTATCCCGTGAGGCCGATGCGGTCCAGGATGCGCTTCACCAGCAGGGCGGCGTCCACAATCATCTCGAAGGGGCACTCCTGCGGGTCCAGGTCGATCAGCACATAGTCGGGATTGTCCAGCGTGGCCATGCGGCTCTCGGCCGGGTTCTGGTCGATGCACCCCAGGTTGACCAGGTAGAGCAGGCTGGCGCGATCTTCGGCGAACACGTAGCGGATGGGCCGGCCGTTGTGCTCCGAATCGATCCACTCGGTGCGCAGCCAATCGGCGAAGCTTTCGGGCGCGTCCTTCTGGAAAAAGAACTGCTCCTTAATGCCGTTAGGGTAGCGCTTGAGCGAGAGCGGCCGGTCTTTCAGGTGCGGCAGAATCAAGCCGGCCACCGCGTCGTAGTAGTTCAGCACATCGCGCTTGGTGTAGCCGTCGTCGGGGTAGAAGACCTTCTTGAGGTTAGTGAATTTCAGGGTGTGCGGGCCGATGCGGCAGGTGGCTTCTTTGACGTCCGCCAGGAACGGCTGGGCCGGCTGGGGCAGCGGATCGGGAGCGCGCGCCGCGCCTGCCGACGCTTCGGCTGGAGGGGCGGGGTCCTCGGAAGCCGGGGGCGCCGGTTCGGGCGCTTCGCGGCTCACCTGCCGGGACCCGACATCGTTGCGCAAGCCCAGAAACACGGGGGCACGCAGCCGGTTGTCCTGGGTCCATTCGGTGTACTTCACCTGGCAGACCAGTTCCGGCCGCACCCAGGTCATGCCGCGATCGGGCGTGGGCCGCTCGGCAAAGGGACAGCGCTCGGTGACCAGCGGCTTCAGCCGCGCGTGGAGGGCCGCGAGCATCTTCTGGTCGAATCCCGTGCCCACGTTGCCCACCCATCGCAGCTCGCCCTCGTCGTAGACGCCTAGCACCAGGGCGCCGAAATACGAGCGGTCGCCTTTGGGCGCGGTGTAGCCGCCAATCACGAATTCCTGCTCGCTGACGATTTTGATTTTCATCCACTCGCGGCTGCGGCGCGGTTCGTACGTGCTGCCGGCGTGCTTGGCCACGATGCCTTCCAGGCCGTTCTCGCGCGCGGCGGCCAGCAGATCTTCGCCCGCACCGGGGAAGGCAGTAGAAATGCGCAGCACGCCTCCCGGGGTGACCAGCGCTTCCAGCAACTCGCGGCGCTGGGCCAGCGGCACCTGGCGCAAATCGTAGCCATCGAGGTAGAGCAGGTCGAAGGCGAAGTACACCACCGGGGTAGAGCGCGCCAGGTGAGCCACCGCGTTGGGGTCGGCGTTGGCGATGCGCGGCTGGATGAGGTGGAAGCGCGCCACTCCCTTGGCATCCAGCACCGCGATTTCGCCATCCAAAACCGCCTGCTGGGCGGCGAGCTGGTGCGGGATCACGGCCAGCTCGGGATACTGGCGTTCGCAGCGCAGGCCGCTGCGGCCTTGCAGGCGCAGCTCTTCGTGGTCCGCGAAGGCGATGGCGCGCACGCCATCCCACTTGATTTCGAAAAGCCAATCCGGGCCGCGCGGCGGCTGCGTCACCAGGGTGGCCGTCATCGGCTCAATCGAATCCGGCATGGCCGCCTCACGGGCGCCCTTCAGCTTACCCAGGTTGTGCTCAGAGCTTTTTTTTTGGCCGTGGCCGGCGCCGCCGCACTGGCGGGTTTCGCAGCGCGTCTGGCTGGGCGGCTCTCCCATACGCGGTCGGCCGCGCCGGCGGTCTTGCGTTTGGCTTCGCGCGCGGGCAGGTTGCGGGCAATCTCTTCCTGGGTGCGGCCGGAAAGCACGCTGTAGGCGTGCGCCTCCACGTCCCAGCCCGGTACGGCGAAGGCATCGCGCTTCTTCAGCAGCAGCCATTCGTTGCCTTTGCCGCGGCCCTTCATGTGGACCACCGCGAAATCGCCATTCAGCTTTTCGCCATGCAGGCGGAACTTCAGGTCGCCGCGGGCAATCTGGTCGGCGCCCGAGGCCTCGCCGATCAGCTCAAACCAGCCGCGGTCCCACAACATCACGCTGCCGGCGCCGTAGTTGCCCGTCGGGATATTGCCTTCGAAGCTGCCGTAATCCACCGGATGGTCTTCCACCTGGGCGGCCAGGTGCTTCACCCCGGGGTCGAGCGTCGGACCCTTGGGCACGGCCCAGGATTTCAGGACGCCGTCGATTTCCAGGCGGAAATCGTAGTGCAGACGCGTGGCATCGTGCCGCTGCACACAGAAGTAATTGGACCCCTGGTTGCTGGGAGCAGTTCCGGAAGGGGGTTCGGGAGTATTGGCGAAGCGGCGTTTGGCGGCGTACTCCTCAAGCGGCATAAGTCCCTTTGTCCCTTTCGGTTTACATCCTATCGGGCATTGTAGTATGTTGAAAGCCGGATTGGGTGAGGGGATCCCTTGCCCCGAGGGTGAATTATGGCATCGAGCGTCTGGAAAGGCCACCTCACGTTCGGCTTGGTTTCGTTTCCGGTGCGGCTGTTCAGCGCCGCGCGTAGCGAAACCATCAGCTTCAATCTGCTGCACAAAGAAGACCACTCGCGCATTCGCCAGGTGACCTACTGCCAGGCGGAGGACAAGCCGATACCGCGCACCGAACTGGTGAAGGGCTACGAGTACGAAAAAGACCACTACGTGGAGATCGACGACGAAGACATCAAAAAGGTCGCGCCCAAAACCGCCAAGGTGATGGAGATCCTGGAATTCGTCAAGGCGGAGCAGGTGGACCCGATCTACCTGGAAAGCTCCTACTACGTGGCGCCCGATGAAGGCGGGGAGAAGCCGTACGCGCTGCTGTTCCAGGCCCTGCGCGAATCGTCCTATTACGCGCTGGCCAAGGTGGCCATGCACAACCGCGAGCACATCATCGTGCTGCGGCCGGGCGCCAAGGGAATTCTTTCCCACACCATGTATTATCAGGATGAAATCCGGCAGGTGGATGAATTTCGCACCGATACGAGCCTGGTGAAGGAAAAAGAGCTGGCCATGGCGAAGATGCTGATTTCGTCGCTGGAGGCCGATTTCGAGCCGCAGAAATACCACGACGGGTACCGCGACAATCTGCAGAAGATGATCGAGGCCAAAATCGAAGGGCGCAAAGTGGTGGCCGCGCCCAGCGAGCACGTGGCCCCGGTGATCGACATCATGGAAGCGCTGAAGAGGAGCCTGGCGGAGAAGCGCAAGCCCGCGCAGGTGGCGACGGCTACCGCGGCCAATGCCAGTGCCGAGGCCGAGGAGCAGGCGGACGAGCAGCAGGAAGCGCCGCTCGAAGCCGCGCCCAAAAAGCGCACGCGGAAGAGCAAGGCCGGATAGGGCGGGGACCAGCCCCGCCCCGAGTTCCCGGCCGCGCCCGGTGCGCTACATCTTCGGCTGCCACAGCGCGAACGCAGCGCCCGTCGGATCCATCAGGATGCTGAAGTGACCCATGCCCGGCACCTCGGTGACATCCACCAGGAGCTTAGCGCCTAAGGTCTTAGCCTTTTCGGTGGATGCGCGGACGTCATCGACCCCGATGTAAGCCAGCCAGGCCGAGGGAGCGCCCGGCATGGGGTGTTTCAGCATGCCGCCGCCGGTTCCCTGGCCGACCTTGATGAGGGTGTAAGTGTCGTTTCCCATCGGAACATCTTCCAGCGTCCAGTCGAAGAGGTGGCTGTAGAAGTCTTTGGCTTTGGGCAGATCGGTAGTATTCAATTCCACGTGTACAAAAGCGTTTGGCATTGGTGATTCCTCCGTGTTAACGACGAATGGGACCAGGCCGGATAGACCGGTGTGCCCAAAATTTTACACGGGCAGGGGCCTGGTGCGCTGTCACGCTAACCGCTTGCTTCGCGCGCGGCTCTGAAACCAGCGGGGGGCGAACGGCTGATGGCGCACACTGGCGGCCAACGTGCCGAAAGTAGCGTCATGGAGACTCAAATCAGCGGATTTTATCGTACTCGTGCGGAAGGCGAAGCCGCCCGGAACGCGCTTCTGGCGGCAGGTTACTTACCGGGCGAAGTCAGCTTGCTTACCGGCGACACTCGCGGCCATCAGACGCCGGCAGTCGGCCCCGTAGCGGCCACCGGAACCCTCTCGGAGGCGCCGCGAGATGCGTGGATTGGCGGGGTGGCGGGGTTGGCCGCCGGGGCTATTGCGGTGGTGTTGCCCGGAATCGGGCCGCTGATTGCCATCGGCCCCCTGGCGGGCGCCATCGGCGGACTCGGCGTGGGAGCGGCGGCCGGCGGGGTCATCGGACTGCTGCACGACCAGGGGCTGTCGAAGGAGGAGGCCCAGTTCTACGCCGAAGGGGTTACGCGCGGCGGCTCGCTGGTGACGGTCCATGATGTCTCCGGCGACCGCGCCACGGAGGCGCGCAAGATTCTCGACCGCCAGGGAGCCATCGAGGTAGAAAAGCTGACGCCCGACCCGGCCGAATGAGCGCCGGCGTCCGGTAAGGGACTGAGCAGCGGGCTGCTGCGGCTGCCATCGCCGGTGGCTTGTCCCAGCCGGGAATTGACAACGCTCTTTCAAAAGCCGTGAAGAAATCGAAGCAGGGCAAACTAAACTGTGCCCCACCGTTGCGGCTTTGGGCAGTGGTTTCGGCGGTAAGGGGGACGGCCCACTAGCCCAAAAGGCTCAAGAGCTTTTGCGGGGTTGCCAGGTTCGAGGTCTGGTAAACTGGGGTGTTGGGATATTCACAAGCGGGGTTGGGCATTTGAGGGTTCGTGTTCCTTTACTGTTGATGGTGGCCGCGGCTTGTCTGGTGGGCCGAAGCCGCGCTGCGGAAGAGGCGCCGGAATCTCCGGAGACCATCGTGGAGCGCTATGAGGCCGCCACGCGCACGCAAAGTGAGGCGATGCAAAGCGCTTCCATGGAACTGGATATCCAAGCCTCCGTACCCAAGCTGAAAAAGCACGGCCGGCTGCAAGCATTGCGACGCATTTCGGCTCTGGGGCGC
Organism: Bryobacterales bacterium; assembly: GCA_963803725.1. Classification (GTDB taxonomy): domain Bacteria; phylum Acidobacteriota; class Terriglobia; order Bryobacterales; family Bryobacteraceae; genus JOPF133. Next base: position 118,729 of record CAWDOH010000058.1, read on the forward strand.
ATCACTTATGAAGTGCTTCACTTCGAAGGCGACGGCGTAATCAAGAATCACGTGATCGAGCATTACCTGGCGGCTGAGCGGGAGGCGCAAAGCCAGCAGGCCGCTCTGGCGGTCACCCCGGTGAATTATAAGTTCAAGTTCAAGGGGAGGGGCCAGTTGGACGGCCGCGAGATCTACCTTTTTCAGGTGACGCCGCGCCACAAGCGCGAGGGTCTGTTCAAGGGCAGCCTGTGGATCGATGCCTCCACGTATATGGGCGTGCGGGAATCCGGGCGACTGGTGAAAAATCCTTCCCGCTTGTGGGCCCGCAACGTACAATTTGTTCGCGAGTACGACATCAAAGACGGCATTTCGACGCCCCGCCAGATGCAAAGTTCGGGCGAGGCATTGGGGTTCGGCAGAGTCGAGCTGACGGTGAATTACAGCAAGATTTCGCTCGATGACCAGAAGCGCAGCACGGCCAGTGAGGGCAACCCGCAGCAATGAGAACTCTGTTTTTGAATCCGCCCTCCTTTGAGGGTTTCGATGGAGGCGCCAGCTCGCGCTGGCCTGCCTCGCGCGAAATCGAATCGTATTGGTATCCGGTGTGGCTCTGCTATCCGGCGGGCATGCTTCCGGACAGCAAAGTGGTGGACGCTCCGCCGCATAAAATCTCCATCGAGCAGACCGTCGAAATGGGCAGCCAGTTCGAGTTGCTGGTGCTCTACACCTCCACGCCCGGCTTCCACGTGGACGTGAAGATGGCCGAGATGATGAAGGATTCCAACCCGCGGCTGAAGGTGGCGTTTGTGGGGCCGCCGGTCACCGTGGAGCCGGAAAAGACCCTGCGCACCAACAAGGCCATCGATTTCATCGTGCGGCGCGAGTTCGATTACCAGATTGCCGATTACGCCAAAGGCAAGCCGCTCGAAGAGCTGCCCGGAGTGAGTTTCCGCAAGAACGGGCAGGTGGTGCACAATCCGGAAGGCCCGGCGATCGAAAATCTGGACGAGCTGCCCTGGGTCACCAAGATGTACAAGCGCGACCTGGATATCCGCGCTACAACGTTCCCTTCCTGCTCAATCCGTTCATCTCGATGTACACCTCGCGCGGCTGCCCGGCGCTGTGTACCTTCTGCCTGTGGCCGCAGACCCATTCGGGCCACCGCTGGCGGCTGCGCTCGGCCGACGACGTGGCCAACGAAGTTCGGTACGCGCTGGAGCAATTTCCCGCACGTCAAAGAGATCTTCTTCGACGACGATACCTTCAATTACCGCAAAGAGCGCACCATCGAGCTGTGCAAGAAGCTGAAGCCGCTCAATTTCACCTGGTCGTGCACCTCGCGCGTCACTACCGATTACGACACCCTGAAGGCCATGAAGGACGCCGGCTGCCGGCTGCTGATCGTGGGGTACGAATCGGGCGACCAGCAGATTCTGAAGAACATCAAGAAGGGCGCCACCATCGAAATGGCGCAGCGCTTCACGGCCAACTGCAAGAAGCTGGGGCTGATAATCCACGGCGATTACATCATCGGGCTGCCGGGCGAGACCCGCGAGAGCATCCGCAAGACCATCGATTTCGCCAAGCGGCTGGACACCGAGACCATCCAGGTGTCCATCGCGCATCCCTATCCGGGCACCGAATTCTACGAGTACGTCAAGAAGAACAACCTCATCACCATCGATTCGATGACCGATGAAGTGGGGCATCAGCTTCCCAATATCATCTACCCCGGCCTGGACCGGGCGGAGCTGGTGGAGTGGGTGGAGCGCTTCTACGGCGAGTACTTCTTCCGCCCGCGGGTGATCTGGCGGATCGTCCGCAAGGCCATTTTCGACGGCGACGAGCGGCGGCGCCTGACCAAGGAAGCCCGCGAGTACATGGCCCTGCGCGCCAAACGCCGGAAATTCGTGTCCGATCATCAGGCGGCGGCCAAAACCGCGCCCGCTACAGCGGGTTCCGGCGACTGATTCGCCGGATGCCTAGCGTGGCGGCGACCTTTTGCCCAAGTTATTGGGCGGCGCCTGGTTTCAGGCCCCGCTCGCTAATCGGCCGGGAGATCCCCCGGCTCTCCCGGGGGAGGCGGTAGAAGTTTGATGTATCCGGTAACGTGCATTGCGCCGCGCCCGGAGACGGCACGCAGTTGCGTGCAGGCCCGTTCAAGGGGCCAGCAACCGAAATCCGGCTCCGCCGGAGGATCGCTACTCACACACTGCGGCAGGTCCTCATCTGCCCACAGGAAGTCCGCGGAGCCGGCGAGGTGAACCGGTTTGGGCGACGGCCCGGCGGGAACCGGGATTTTCTCCGGCGGGTAGTAGGCCACGCGGCGGATTTGCCGTCCATGACGGCGGTGCCTCCAGCTCACCCCACCCAAGGCTCCGCCGCCGCAAGTCCCGGCTGGAAAGCAAACGGCCCGGATCCGGTTTCCCGGTGATCCACGCGATGACCTTACTCGCGCTGCCGGCGTGGGCGGCCGCAGCGTACTTCCTGCTGGCGGCTTGGGCGGCGCTAGCCTGGTTGACCCGGAAAAAGCCGCAGGCCGGCGCCGCGCCGCGGGGCATTTCCATCCTGAAGCCGGTACACGGGCGCGACCCGCGTTTCTACGAGGCGATTGCGTCCCACGCCCGCCAGGACCACCCGGAATTCGAAATCCTCTTCGGCGTGAGCGATCCGGAAGATTCCGCTTTGCCGGACATCCAGAGGCTGCAGCGCGAGTTTCCCGCTGTCCCCATCTCGGTGTACACGGTGGCCACCCAGGCTCCCAACGCCAAGGCTGGGGTGCTGGCCGAACTGGCCCGCCACGCGCGCCACTCCCTGCTGCTGGTGAATGACGCCGACATCCGGGTTGCGCCGGGCTACCTGCGCGCGGTGGCGGCTCCCCTGGACGATCCCGCCATCGGCCTGGTGACCTGCCTGTATCGGGCGCATGCGGAATCCTGGGCCGCCCGCGCCGAAGCGCTGGGCATCGCCACTGAATTTGCCCCTAGCGTGCTGGTGGCGCGTTTGCTCGGCGTGGCGGAATTCGCCCTCGGCTCGACTATGGCGTTCCGCGCCGAAGACCTGCGCGCCATCGGCGGTTTCCATGCCATTGAAAGCTACCTGGCCGACGACTACCAGCTTGGCCGGCACATCAGCCAACTGGGTCGGCGCATCGAATTGAGCCGCGAGGTGGTGGAAACCGATTTGGGAGGCGGCTCCTGGCGCCACACCTGGCGGCACCAGTTGCGCTGGTCGCGGACGATTCGGGTCTCGCGCCCCTCGGGCTATTTCGGATACGTGGTGACGCATGCGACCTTGTGGGCAATGGTGGCCTTCGCGGCGGGCGCGTGGCCGGCGGGCGCGGCGGCGCTGGGGCTGCGGATGATTGCGGGGGTGGTGACCGGCGCGGGCGTCCTGGGCGACCGGCAGGTATGGCACGACTTCTGGTTGATCCCTTTGCGGGATCTGTTCGGCTTCGCGGTCTGGCTGGGCGGCCTCTTCGGCGACGAAGTGGAATGGCGGGGGCAGCGGCTGAAGCTGCGGCCGGATGGAAGGATCGCCGGGATGTCCTAATTTACAGTGGCCGCGGTCCACTCCTCCGACCGTTGTAGTACTGTGGCTTGCAAGGACTCCAGGGCCTCCATCAGGCGCTCCACCAGGTTGTCGGTCTGGGCCATGGCGGTGCGGGCGGAATCGACTGCGCGGGCCTGTTTTTGGAGGCTCTGCTCGAAACAGACCAGATCCTGGGCCATCCGCGAATCGATCCCGGTCACCTGCTGGCGGGCGGTATGAACGTCCTGTTCGCTGCGCGCCACCCGGTCCCGGAGCACTCCGATGCCTTTCTCGATCGCTTCCATGCGTGCGCTAAATGCCTGCAATTTCTGTTCGATGCGGGCCAGCGAGGCTTTCGAGACGGCTGGCGCAGCCCCTTCCGGCACCTCGGGATTGGGGTTATCCTGCATGGCGGCCACCTGGCTGGTGAGGCCGGCTATCTGGCTGCGGAGTGCCGTTAGGGCGTCCATCACGGCGCGGTTGAGAACGGCCATGGCCTTTTCGCCTAATTGGAGGCGGGCGGCCAGGCGATTTTCGGACTGCTGCATTTCGCCGCGGACGCCAGAGAAATCGGCGGAGGGCGATGCGGGAGCCGGAGCGGGGGTCGCGGCGAGGTGGTTTCGGGCGGCACCACCGGGTGAGAGGAAGGGATTCGGCGCCGCCGGGCGCGCTCGGCCTTGCGGGCGACCCAAGTGAGCAGCTTCAATTCCAGAATCACCTTTTGCATCTGTTGCCAGCGAGCCGCCGGGGCCTTGGCCAGGCATCCGGCGAGCATTCTGTCCGCCGACGCGCTACCGGTGGGTTCCGGTTGGGCGTTTGTCAGCGCATCGGCGAGCTCCGCCGGGGTGTCGCCGGCAAACGGCCGCCGGCCGGTTAGCATTTCGTAAAGAATGGCGCCAAACGAAAAAACATCGGCGCGGGCATCCGGCGGCTTGGCGAGAAGCAGTTCCGGGGCCGTGTAGGGCGTCAGGGTACGCTTGCCATCTGCCGGGGGCGCCAGTTCCACCGCCAAGCCGTGCAGCCACACCGCCGATGGTGTGAGGAAGCCGTGTACGCGCCCGTCATTGTGCGCCGTGCGCAGCAACTCGGCCAGCCGCAAGCCGTAACGCAGAGCCTCCCCCGCAGGGATTCTGCCCTGGGCAAGACGCTGCGTGAGGCTCAGCCGCCCGTCGCCCCCCAATTCCTGATGATCCATACACCCTCTTCGGACTCATGCTCCCAATCCCCCGGGGCAGGCAAAAGTCGTCCTATGAAACAGTAAAGCAGGTTGACGATCCGGTGGACAAGTCTTTATGAGGGATGACGGCGGATCCGTCTTGGTGCCGCCATTTCAGACGCCACTCACCGGCGGTTTCGTGCCGCCTGTGGCGAAAATTCCAATTTTGGAAGCGGGCCGCGGTACGGTGCCCGGTACTGTGCCTTATGTTGTTGTTTTACAAGCATCGTTGATCGAATTTATGTTAGACTGCGGACTTAAGGTCTCTGGGTACAGATTTTCCAAAACCTGTAACGACGTCGTCGCCGGATTCGTCCCATAAATCGTAGACAACGGTTCTCCCCGGAGAGCTGGTGGAATAAAATGGCTGACCTGTCGCAACCGAACAATTCGTTTACGTCCGCAGACGATCATCTTTCCCGGCTTCTGGTTAATGAGGTAGAGGAGCCGTGGTACCGCTCTTTCGTCCAAAACGTCAAAGAATTCATTAACCCTCCCAAGCTGCCGCCCCTTGAGGTGACGTCCAAACCCGTTGCGGTGAAGGAGATCTGGGGCCTTTACGGGCGCCAGGGCAAGTCCTTCATGATGTCCACAGGCTTCCAGATTCTGGTTGTGGCGCTGGTTGCGTGGTTGGGCATGACGAAGCCGGTGCAGCAGGCTGCGAAATCCGTCATCAACCTGGTTTTGCCTCCCGATATCAATGACTTCCAGCCGAAGGCCGCGCCCAAGAAGCAGGCTATGGGCGGTGGCGGCGGTGGCGGAGACCGGTCGCCTTTGCCAGCCAGCAAAGGACGGCTTCCGAAGGCTTCGTTGCGCCAGTTCACGCCGCCGATGGCGGTGGTCAACAACCTGAACGCCAAGCTCACCATGGAGCCGAGCATCATCGCTCCTCCCGATGTGAACCTGCCCCAGGTGAACATGTCGCAGTACGGAGATCCTCTGGGCAAACTGGGGCCTCCTTCGAATGGACCGGGATCGGGCGGCGGTATCGGATCGGGTAAGGGCGGCGGTGTCGGTTCCGGCGATGGCGGCGGTTTCGGCCCCGGATCGGGCGGCGGCGTAGGCGGTGGTGCGTTCCGCGTCGGCGGGGGCGTTTCGGCGCCCGTGCTGCTTTCGAAAGTGGAGCCGGAATACTCCGAGGAAGCCCGGAAGGCCAAGTATCAAGGCACGGTTCTGCTGTACATCGAAGTCGACCCCAGCGGGAAAGCGGTCAACATCCGCGTGGTGCGCAGCCTGGGCCTTGGTCTGGACGAAAAGGCTATCGAAGCTGTGAGGAAATGGAAGTTCAAACCTGGGTATAAGAACGGCCAGCCCGTCACTGTGCAGGCCACCATCGAAGTCAACTTCCGGTTGTTGTAGGGAGTTTTTTTAAGGCCCGGAGGGCGGCCCCTTTGCCCTCCTTATTCCTTCAGTGGTCTCTTGAATGAGTGGTTTCCGTGGCTGTGCGCAACTGCGGCAACCGGCATGGTGGTGGGTGCGGGACCGGCACCGCTGGCTGACGCGGGCGGCTCGAAACTGGTCCCTGAACCGCGAGCGTCCGTGAGGAAATCGAGCAGGGCAAGCTCATCTGTGACCCCATTGCCGCTCAATCAGTTAGCGACTCCCACGCGGCCGTTTGTGACTCGAGTTTATAGCCGGCGCAGGGCCGGTGGCGGGTGACACTTTCGTTCAAACCGGCCCCGCCGGCGGGCAAGCTCAAGCATGCCCTACCTGGCGGGGGCGTAGTAGCCGCGGCGATAATCGGCGTGCATGCGGACGCCATCCAGCGGCCCTGCCACCTTTAGGGAAAGCTTCACCCGGCGGTACTTCCCGTCGCGCGATGGATTACTGGGGTAATAGCCCAGTTCATACTGATTGCGTATCTCGCGGCTGATCTTGGCGCTGATCGCCGGCAAATCGTCGAGATTTTCCACAGGGAAATGGCGGCCGCCAGATTCCTGGGCCAACTCATCCAGGAGCCGGGGGCCGCGGCGCTCTTCGGCGGCGTGCTTGGTGAGATAATCCCAGTCAAAAATGCCCATGGCGAAGACCTGAACGTCCGATTCCATGAGCGCGTTCTTGATCTCCCGGATTGTGTGATGGCTCCAGTTGTCCCCGCCGTCGGACACGATCACCAATGCCTTGTGCGGATTGTGAGCCTTCCTCATCTGCTTCAAGGCCAGACCGATGGCGTCCAGCAGGGAGGTCTGCCCAAAGGGCGAGGCGCGCTCGATCGCCCGATAGACCAAGTCGGTATCGGGGGTGAAGGGCACAGCCACTTTGGCCCGCTCGTTGAACTTGATCAAGAAGAATTCGTCCTGCGGGTTGGCCGTCTTGAAGAATTCTTTCACCGCTTCGCAGGATTTCCCGATCTTGTTGCTCATGCTGCCGCTGACGTCGAACAGCAGTCCGATGGAAACCGGAGAGTCCTCCATCCCGAAGTGCACGATGGTTTGCTCGACGTCGTCTTCGAAGAGCCGGAAGTTTTCCTTGTTCAGGTTGGTGATGGGAACGCCGGCGAGCGTGGTGATGCGCGCCGGAATGGTCACCAGAGTGGAATCCACGCGCACGATGGGCTGGTCGGTGGGCAGCGTGGGAGGCAGGCTCCGCCGAATACTGATTACGGGGCTGCTGTCGGCGAGGGGTCCCTGGAAGGCTGAGGAAGCCGGACACAGGAAAAGCGCGGCGCCCAGGCACGCCGCCATCACTGAACTCCGTGCCATGGGGTCAATTGTATATCGGATCTGGGTTTCCAGAACGAGCGACAGTTCTAGGGTGTGGGGGGATTGTACTGGGACGCGCCCTGGAGGTGGCGATAGAATCCAAGATCCTTGCCGGTCAGTATCTTGGTGGCGAACAGGACTTGGCCGGTGTGCATCGAAAAATGCTCCACCACATGGTAGATGGCTTCGAGTTCGCTCACATCGTATCCCTGCACGGCGAATCTGCGGCTGAGCCGCTCCGGCGTCCGCGAACGGATGACCTGAGTGGCCTCGTCCACGGTGGCGTGTAAGCGGGCTGCCAGCTCCGCCGCGGTCAGGCCGCCATGGGCGGCAAATTCGCCGTCGCGCTGGCGGACATCCGCCGCCCCGCCCACGCCCGACACGATCCACTGCCGCACGTTGCCGCAAAGGTGCAGCACCAGGTTGCCGATGGCGTTTTCGTTTCCGCCGCCGCGCGACCAGATCTGCTGGTCATCGAGCATGACCAGGCAGGTGTCGATGCGGTGGGTAAGCTCCTCCAGTTTGGCTGCCGAGAATTCCCCGAACTGCTTTTCGAGCGAGTGGTCCATAGGTTCAGAATAGCGGAAGGCCGACGCGGAGGCGCGGAGACACGGAGGGAAAGGCGGAGAAGACCAGGAAGTCGAGGGGGCAAAGGAGGCGGAGGTTCGGAAAGGCGGAAGCGCCGACGCGGAGTCGCGGAGACACGGAGGGAAAGGCGGAGAAGGCCAGGAAATCGAGGGCGCAAAGGAGGCGGAGGTTCAGAATGGCGGAAGCGCCGACGCGGAGACGCGGAGTCACGGAGGAAAAGGCGGAGAAGGCCAGGAAGTCGAGGGCGAGAAGGAGGTGGAGACTCAGAGTTGCGGAAGCGCCGACGCGGAGGCGCGGAGTCACGGAGGAAAACGCGGAGAAGGCCAGGAAATCGAGGGCGCAAAGGAGGCGGAGGTTCAGAATAGCGGAGGGGCCGACGCGGAGGCGCGGAGTCACGGAGGAAAACGCGGAGAAGGCCAGGAAGTCGAGGGCGCAAAGGAGGCGGAGGTTCAGAATAGCGGAGGGGCCGACGCGGAGACGCGGAGACACGGAGGGAAAGGCGGAGAAGGCCAGGAAATCGAGGGCGAGAAGGAGGCGGAGGTTCGGAAAGGCGGAAGGGCCGACGCGGAGTCGCGGAGACACGGAGGGAAATGCGGAGAAGACCAGGAAATCGAGGGCGAGAAGGAGGCGGAGGTTCGGAAAGGCGGAAGGGCCGACGCGGAGTCGCGGAGACACGGAGGGAAATGCGGAGAAGACCAGGAAATCGAGGGGGCAAAGGAGGCGGAGGTTCGGAAAGGCGGAAGCGCCGACGCGGAGACACGGAGGGAAACGCGGAGAAGGCCAGGAAGTCGAGCGGGCAAAGGAGGCGGAGGTTCAGAATAGCGGAAGGCCGACGCGGAGACGCGGAGATAGGGAGGGAAAGGCGGAGAAGGCCAGGAAGTCGAGGGGGCAAAGGAGGCGGAGGTTCGGAATGGCAGGGGAGCCGACGCGGAGACGTGGAGTCACGGAGGGAAAGGCGGAGAAGGCCAGGAAATCGAGGGTGCCGAGGAGGCGGAGGTTCAGAGTTGCGGAAGGGCCGACGCGGAGACGCGGAGACACGGAGGGAAAGGCGGAGAAGGCCGGAATGGGAAATCGGCGCGGACAGGCGGGCGGCGGCGGCCGGTCACTCCTGGGCGGGTTCCATCTCCACGCTGCCGCCGGTCATTTCCTGGGGCGGATTTCCGGCTTCCATCTGCTGCGCCACAATCAGGCGCCGGGCGTGCGTGCGAATCTGGGGCAGCCAAAACCAGAAAACGCCCGTCGCGGCCACGCAGACTACGCCGCCGCCCGCCACGGTCATGGGAGATCCGAAGCGATTGGCGGCCGCGCCTGCCAGCAGCGAGCCGATGGGCGCCATGCCCATGAACATCATCGAGTAGACCGACATCACACGGCCTCGCAGGCGGTCCGGCACCATGCTCTGAATCAGCGTGTTGGACGATCCCATCTCGATCATCATGGCGAAGCCGATGAGAACCAGCAGCACCTCGGAGAGCTGCATATTCCGTGAGAAGGCGAACACCACCAGCCCGGCGCCGAAGCCGCTGGCCGAAATCGCCACCCAGCGCGACAGGCCCTTCAGATTCTCGCGGCTGGCCAGCAGCAGCGCACCTGCCAGCGCGCCCACTCCCGAAGCGCCCATCAGCCAGCCCAGGCCGGCCGCGCCGCCGTGCAGGATGCGGTCGGCGAAGATGGGCATCAGCACCGTGTAGGGCATGCCCGTCAGGCTTACCACGCCCAGGAGCATCAGCAGCGCATGCACCGCGGGGTTGTCGAGCACAAACCGGAAGCCCTCCGCCACGTGCGCCAGCGTAGATCCCGTGCGCGCCACGGGAACGTGCGGCTCCACGTGCATCATCATCAGCCCGGCGATCACCGCAATGTAGCTCGCCCCGTTGGCGAAGAAGCACCAGCCCTCGCCGATGCTGGCCACCAGGATGCCCGCAACGGCCGGCCCCAGCACGCGCGAGGCATTGAACATAGAGGAGTTCAGGGCGATGGCGTTCATCAGGTCGACCCTGTCCACCATCTCCACGATGAACGACTGCCGCGCGGGAATGTCGAACGCGTTCACCACGCCGAGCAATGCTGACAGCACAAACACGTGCCAGATCCGCACCGTATTCGTAAGCGTCAGGGCCGCCAGGGCCAGGGCCAGCAGCATGGAAGCGGTCTGCGTGGCGATGACTACCCGCTGCCTCGGGTAGCGGTCTGCGACGATCCCTCCCGCCGGTGAAAACAGGAATACCGGAATCTGGCTGGCGAAGCCGACCGCTCCCAGCAAGACGGCGGACCCGGTGATGCGGTAGACCAGCCACGCCTGGGCCACGTTCTGCATCCAGGTGCCGATCAGCGAGATGAATTGGCCGCCGAAGAAAAGCTGAAAGTTACGATAGCGGAGCGCGCGCAGGGTCGCCGGCAGAGGCATGGGCGCGGGCGCTAGCGCTACTCGACTTCCCGCGGCGCCTTGTAACCGGCCTTGGTAACGATGGCGTACTTGATGGGCTTGCCCTTTTCGTCTTTCACCGGCACCGGCTCGTTAGTAGCCGGATTGACCAGTTCCACCTTGATCTTCCGGTAAGTGCCGTCATGCTTCTTATTGGAGGGTTCGTAACTGATCACGTAGCGGCTGGCGAGGGCCCTGTGGATGTCCTGGAAGATCTGCGGGTCTTCGCCCTGGAAGCGCGGGAAGTAAGACTGCCCGCCGGTTTCCCTGGCGAAAGTGCGCATCTCGTTATCCGCCTGCAGAAAATCCAGGTTGGACATGGGGCTCATGCGGCTCTCCATAATGATGCGCAGCGCCTGCATCAGACCGATCGTATAGATCGGCACTCCGGCGTCCTGCAGCTTTTTGCGGCATTGGTCGTAGGTGATCTTGCTGAAGGTGTCGATGCCGGTGGAAATCAGCAGGATGGCTTTGCGCCCCTCGATATCCTGCATCCGTTCGGCGGTGTCGGTGACCGCGTCGAACAGATTGGCCTCGTTCCACGCGGCGATGGTCAGCCGGCTCAGGGCCTCGTGGGTCTTCTCGCGGTCGGTGGTGAAATCGGAGAGGATCTCGGGCTTGATGTCGTAGGCTACCACCGCTACGTAATCCTGAGGCTTCAGCGAATTGGCGAAGCCCCAGGCAAGCTGCAAGGTCTGATACCAGACCGGCCCCCAATATTGCTGGAACCGGTTGCTGAACTCGATCACCAGGGCTACGGTCATGGGCGCTTCGCCCGCCGTCACGGACTTGATCTGCTGCGGCACATTGTCTTCGAGCACGCGGAAGTAGGAAGGCTGAATGCCGGGAATGAAGCGGCCCTTGTTGTCGAGCACCGCCACGTCCAGCGACACCACGTCGACGTTGGTCTTGAAGCTCGGCAGATTGCCGACGTCGACTTTATCTTTCTTGTACTGCGACGGAATCTTGGGCAGATCGGTGCTGGTAGAGCCAGTCGAATCGGGCGGCGGATTTTTCGGTTTGGCGACGGTGTTGCCCGGGTTAATGACCGGACCCTGATCCTGCGCGGCCGAGATTCCTGCCAGCGCGAAAAGTGCGATGGCGCACGTTAAGGATTGTTGGCGGAGTCGCATAGGCTTTACTTCTGAGGTAACTATACCAGATGACGCAACCCGCCGGAGCACCGTTGCGGGCCGCGGCGGATTCCGAAACGTTTGCCGGAACTCTGGATATCAGTTGACCCACGGACCGTTGCCGTGTTTGCGCATGTAAACCTGGAACTTCTTCTTGGCGCGCTGCAGTTTCCACTGGCGGTAAGCACCCCGCCAATCGGGCAGCCGCAGCTTGTTCCAGCGCCCCTTCAAATACACCCAGCCGAAGGCCATGCCGCCCAGGTGCGCAACGGTGCTGACGCCGGAGTTGGTTTCTCCGAAAGTGAGCAGCAATTCAATGGCGGCATAGATCATCACCATGTACTTGGCCTTCAGGGGGAACAGGAAGCCGACGAGCACCTTCTGGTCCGGATACAGAACGCCGAAGGCCACCATGACGCCGAAAATCGCGCCCGAGGCGCCGATGGTCTGCTGTCCCCAGTCGCCCATCGCCATGTTTACGGCGAGCACGCACAGGCCCGCCACCATGCCGCACAGGAAGTAATACTTCAGAAACTGGCGAGTTCCCCAATCCTGCTCGATCTGCATGCCGAACATCCACAGCGTGAGCATGTTGAACAGCAGGTGCCAGATCCCGCCGTGCAAAAACATGTAGGTGAAGATCTGCCAGACGAACAGGGTCCGCACGGCGCCTTCGGCATAGAGCGCAAAGAGCGCCCGCATGTTGAGCTGCAATATGCCGCCGCCCAGATAGTAAAGCAGGAAGATGGCCGTATTGCTGATCAGAAGCCACTTTACGCCGGTCGGGAAGTATCCGTAAAATGACGATCGGGTTCGATACGGGTACCTGGCTGGTGGCACGGCTGTCTGCTAACCCCTAAGAGCTAGAATAACAGAAGAATCCTGGCTGCCTTCAGGAGGCGGGCGCGTCGCCGCCCTTGCCATAGCGATTTAACGCACGCGAGCAGAAGTGCAGCAGGGCCGCGGTGACGATCCACACCTGCCAATGCGAAAACAGGCCTGAAGAAATGGCAAAGGTATTGGTCCAGTTGAGGTCCGCCGCCAGGCGCCAAAACGCCAGCACACACGCCATAACCGTGGCAGGTGTCAGCAGGGCGCCTACAACCAGGGCGAGGCGCCGATTCTTGCGGCGCTTTCTCCCCACCCTGGCCCCCCGGGCAAACCGAATCCTAACCTTCATGGAACGAATTACTAATTTAACACTGTGAGCGGGAAGACCGATTCACCGCGGAGCACACGTATCGACTGATGTCGATGTTCTTGGAGCGAGGAAACTCCCGACAGGCCAGCGGCGGGCGCGGGCCCATTCGACGCGGAGACGCGGAGACGCGGAGACGCGGAGAAAGCGCGGAGAAGAAAAACGAGGGGACGCTTGGCCGACATTTTCGCCATTTGCTCCCGCTGAAAATAAAGGACTTCCCGGAAGTTTCCGGAGAGCACACGGTAAACCACTCGCGCGCAGGCGAGGTCGTTTTGCCGACGGCCTTATCTTAGCGCCTATGTACAAAGGAGCGCCCGCTGGGCCGGGGGAACGGGGGAAGACAGCGTCTCCGCGGTGAACCAGGCCCCGCCGTACAATGAAGTCACATGCCCCCTCCGCGCCTGGAGCTTCGCGCGGTCTCCAAGGTGTACCGCAATGGAGGCCAGCCGGTCGAGGTTCTTCACGACGTCTCCCTCACCGCCGCCGCCGGCTCCATCACCGCGCTGGTGGGGCGCAGTGGATGCGGCAAAACCACCCTACTGAATCTCGCCGGCGCAATGGACTTTCCGACCACCGGCGAAGTCCGCATCGAGGGTCTCTCCACCGCCTCGCTCTCCGAAGCGCAGCTCACCGCGCTCCGCCGCACGCGCGTGGGTTTCGTGTTTCAATTCTTTCAACTGCTGCCCACGCTCACCGTTCTGGAGAACGTCGAACTCCCACTGTTGCTGGCGCGCACGCCTCGTTCGGCCGCCGCCGCGCTCGACCGCCTGCGCTGGGTGGGCCTGGAAGACAAAGCCGCCAGCCTCCCCTACCAGCTTTCCGGCGGCCAGATGCAGCGCGTGGCGGTGGCCCGCGCGCTGGTGCATTCGCCCGACCTGCTGATCGCCGACGAGCCCACCGGCAACCTGGACACCGCCAGCGGAGACCAGGTGCTGGCCCTGCTGCGCGAAAGCGCTGCCCGCTTCGGCGCGGCCGTCCTGCTGGCCACCCATAGCGCCGAAGCGGCGGCCATCGCGAACGTGCGCGTGAGCCTCAAAGACGGCCGCATCGTGGCCGTCGAACGCGCATGAAGCTCTTCCGCAGCCTGGTTCTGCGCCCGCTCTGGCGCGATCTGCCGCGCACCCTCCTCACCGTGCTCTCGGTCGCGCTCGGCGTCGGCGTAGTGGTGGCCGTCGATCTCGCGGGCGACGCCGCCACCGGGTCCTTCCGCTCCTCCATGCAGACCCTCGCTGGGAACACCGACCTCGAAATCACCGGCAATGGCGGGGTGGACGAGCGCTGGATCGGCGTCCTTGCCGCCCTCCCCGTGGATGCACGTTTCTCTCCCGTAATCGAAACGCAGGCTGAAATTGCCGGCGCCGGATCGGTGACGCTCTACGGTCTCGACCTGCTGAACCTCGCGGGCGCTCCCGGCGGTGTGCCCAAGGTGGCCATTTCGGAAGCTCTCGCCCGCAGCCTGCCCACGCGCGCAGTGCCCAGCAGCGCCCTTACCCTCGATCTGGCCGGCCGCCCGCTGCGCTGCGAAGTGGCGCAAGTTACCGCCGCGGGGTCCGCGGAATTCGTGGCCCTGGATATCGCCGACGCCCAGCAGGCCCTCAACCGCTACGGCACGCTCGACCGCATCGAGGTGGCCGCCGCGCCCGGCCAGGATTTCGCGGCCCTCCAATCCGCCGTGCGCCGCGCCCTGCCCGCCGCGTACCTGGTCACCAAACCCGGCGCCCGCAACGAAGAAAACCAGCGTATGCTGCGCGCCTTCCGCTGGAACCTGCGCGTGCTCAGCTACATTTCCCTGTTGGTGGGCGCCTTCCTTATTTACAACACCATCGCCATCAGCGTGGTGCGCCGCCGCGCCGAAATCGGCATCTTGCGCGCGGCGGGTGCGGCGCGCTGGATGGTGCTATGGCTGTTCCTGGCCGAGGCCCTGCTCTTCGGCCTGGTGGGCGGCGCCGCCGGCTTGGCCCTCGGCCGACTGCTGGCGGGCGGTACGGTGCGCCTGATCGCCGGCACGGTCAACGCGCTCTACACTACCAGCCGCCCGGCCCCGGTCGCGCTCACCTGGGCGGAAGCCTGCCTCGCCCAGGCCACCGGCGCGGTGGTGGCCCTGGTGTCCGCGTTCGCCCCAGCGCGCGAGGCCATCGCCGTCCCGCCCACCGAGGCCATGAGCCGCGGCGCCCACGAGCACCGCGCGCGCCTGCGCTGGAAACGCGGCCTGGCCTGGTCGGCTGGATTCGCCGCCGCGGCTTGGGCCGCCTCCCAGGCCGCGCCCCTCGATGGATATCCCGCCGGCGGGTACGTGGCCGCGTTGCTCGCCGTGGCCGCCGCAGCCACCGCCACGCCCGCCACCGTCCTGGCCGTCAACCGCGCTACGCGCGCGCTCACCAGGCGCAGTGTCGAGGGCCTGCTTGCCGCGCGCAGCCTGGAATCCTCGCTGGCGCGCACGTCCGTCGTGGTCGCGTCTTTGGCCACCGCCATCGCTATGATGGCCAGCGTCGGAATCATGGTCGGAAGCTTCCGGGAGACCGTGGCCCTGTGGCTGGATGTGCAGCTCCGCGCCGATCTGTACCTGCGCGCGGCCGCCCCCGCCGGCGCCGGAATCAACCCGCCGCTGCCCGCCGGGATTGGCGCCATTCTCAGCGGCATCCCCGGCATCGCCGCGGTGGACCTCTTCCACGCGCTCGACCTCCACTACCACGGCGAGCGCGCCACTCTCGGCGCCGGCAACCTGGACGTGATCCGCCGCTACGGCCGCCTGCGCTTTCTCCGCGGCGAGAACCGCGACGCCATCCTGCGCTCGCTGGCCGATGGCAGCGGCCCCGACCGCGCCATTGTCAGCGAACCGTTCGCCAACCAGCACCACATCCGCGCCGGCGAGCGCCTCACCATCCCTATCGGCGCGCACGTAGTTACCCTGACCGTGGCCGGCATCTACTACGAATATTCCAGCAGCCAGGGCTACGTGGTGGTGGATAATGCCACCCTCCAGCGCTACCTGCCCGGGCAGCCCGCCACCAACGCCGCGGTCTACCTGGCCCCCGGCGCGGCCGTGGATGCGGTGCGCCGCCAGATCCAGCTCCGCACCGCCGGGATGGGCGTCGCCGTCGCGCCCAACAGCGAGTTGCGCCGCGCTGCTATCGAAGTCTTCGACCGGACGTTCGCCATCACCTGGGCGCTTGAAGCCGTCGCCCTGATCGTAGCCATGCTGGGCGCGGCCAATTCGCTGCTTGCCCTGGTGCTCGACCGCCGCCGCGAAATCGGCCTGCTGCGCTACCTGGGTGCTTCGCCCGCCCAGATTCGCGGCATGATCCTCACCGAAGCCGGCTTCCTGGGCCTGCTCGCCGCCATCCTCGGCCTCGCCCTGGGCTTCGCGCTCTCGCTGCTGCTGATCTTCGTAGTGAACCGCCAGAGCTTCGGCTGGACCATCCAGTTTCACCCGCCCGGCGCCCTGCTCGCCGCCGCCCTGGCCGCGGTCTGGCTGGTCACTCTGCTGGCGGCGCTCTACCCCGCGCGCGTAGCGGCGAGCCTGGTTCCGGCTGAGGTGGTGCACGAGGAGTAAGGCCGCTTCACTCCGCCCGCAAACTCACCAGCGGATCGATGCCCGCTGCCTGCACCGCCGGCAAGCAGCTCGCCGCCACGGCCACCACTGCGAGCACCGCCGCCACCGCCCCGAGCGTCGCCGCGTCCGCCGCCTCCATTCCAAACAGCAGGTTCGCGTACACGCGGCTGGCCGCCGCGGCGGCTGGCACGCCGATAGCCACCCCCGCCGCCAGCACGCGCAAGCTCTGGCGGAACACCAGCGCGCGCACGCCCGCCGCGTCGGCCCCCAACGCCATGCGAATGCCGATCTCGCGGGTCCGCTGGGCCACCGTGTACATGGTGACGCCGTAGATGCCGATCGCGCCCAGCACCAGCGCCAGCCCGGCAAACGCGATCACCGCAAACATGGTGGTGCGCGGCTGTCCCAGGTTGTTGGCGATCATCTCGTCCAGCGACCCCACTTCGGCCACTGCCTGGTCGGCGTCCACCGCCTGAATCTCCCTGCGGATGGCCGGCACCACCGCGGCGGCCGCATCACCGCGCCCCTCCGTCCGCACCAGCAGCCGCGCCACCAGCCACGGCCGCTGGGCCAGCGGCAGGTAAATGGTCGGCTCGGATTCGGCCTGCGTCACCAGCCGCACGTCGCGCACCAACCCGACCACTTCGCAGCGGATGCGATCGGTGGAATAGGTGACGTGCCTGCCGATGGGGTCCTGGCCCGGAAAAAACCGGCGGGCGAACGTCTCGTTGACGATCATCACGCGCGCCGCCGCCACCGAATCGCGCTCGTCGAAGGAGCGTCCGCGCAGCAGCGGAATTCCCAGCGTGCGGAAGTACGCGGGGCTCACGCTGCGCCCGTTTGCGCCCGGATTGCCGTGCTCCAGATCTTGCCCGCCTTCGATCCCCACCAGGTACCCCAGCCCGTGCTGCACCAGGTCGATGCGCGAAGTGATGGCCGCCGAATCCACGCCCGCCAGCGCGCTGGTGCGGCGCAGCACCTCGTCGTAGAACCGGCCGCGCGCCTCCCAGGATTGGTAGCGGCCGGGCATCAGGTCCAGCGGAATCTGGATGGTGTGCTCCACGCGCAGGCCGGTGGGCGTGGCGCTCATGCGCAGGAAGCTGCGCCCCAGCAGCGCAGCGGCCGTCAGCAGCACCAGGCAGAGGGCCACTTGTCCGGCCACCAGCGCTTCGCGGAAATGAATGCTCCACCCCGAGGCGGAATGGGCGCGCCCCCCGGCGTGCAGCGCGCTTTCCAGTTCACCGCGCCACAGCAGCAGCAGCGGCGTCAGCCCGAAGCCAGTCCCGATGGCCGCGGCTACCGCAAACGTCCCGGCCATCACCCGCCAATCGAGGTGCGCCGCGGGCAGCGCCGGCATGCTCCGCCGGATTCCCGCTACCAGCAGAGGCATGCTCCACGCCGCTACCGGGACCGCCGCCAGCCCGCCCGCCAGCGACAGCAGCACGCCTTCGGTGATCAACTGGCGCGCAATCCGCAGCCGGCCCGCGCCCAGCGCCGAGCGCACCGCCATTTCGCGCTGCCGCGCCGAAGCCCGCGCCATTACCAGGTTGGCTACATTCGCGCAGGCAATCAGCAGCAGGCATCCCACCGCGCCCCACAAAACCAGCAGCGGGCGGCGGACTCCGGCGAAAATCTGCTGCTCCAGAAGGTCCGCGTAAATCCGGTTGTCCGCGTCGCTGTTGCCGCGGTGGTCGTTCCGGTAGCTGGCGCCGATGGCCGCGAAGCGTGCCTGCACCTGCGGCAACGGCACATCTCCGCGCAGGCGCCCGATCACCGTCAGGTAACTGGATCCCTGGCGGACGCTCTCCGGCGCGAACGTGCGCGTATCCACAATCCGGCTGCGCCACACATCCACCGGCGCGTTGCGAAACTGAAACCCGCGCGGCAGCACGCCCACAATCGTGAATTCCTCGGCATCGATGCGCACGGCGCGGCCCAGCACGCGCGGGTCGGCGCGATAGCGGCTGCGCCAAAAGCGGTCGCTCAAAAGCACCACCGGGCGGGCGCCGTGGGCGTCCTCTTCCGGCAGAAAGCCGCGCCCCAGAGCCGGCCGCACGCCCAGCACGGAGAAGAAATTCGCCGAAACCCGCCCGCCTTCCAGGCGCTCCGGTTCGCTGCGGTCGGCGAAGCTGACGCTCTCGTCGTCGTACGCCGCCAGTTCGGCGAAATCGCGCGCGCGCTCGCGGAAGAACTGAAAGCCGGGGTACGAGAAGGAATAGAAGGACGCCTCGCCCGGATCGCCGGCCCACAGCATCACCAGCCGGCCAGGGTCGCGGTACGGCAGCGGCCGGAAAAGCGCCGCATCGATTACCGAATAGATGGCCGCATTCGCGCCGATCCCCAGCGCCAGGGTGGCCACCGCCGCCGCCGTGAACGCCGGCGATTTCCGCAACTGCCGCAGCGCGTAGCGAAGGTCGGCCAAGGTGTCCGCGAGCATTCCTCAGGTTACACCGCAGGCCGGGCGGGCCGGATGCCGCTTGCGGCGGGGCCCATTCGACGCGGAGACGCGGAGGAATCGCGGAGAAGACAACTGAGAATTTCCCCGCGCGTGCGCTTTCTGCCGGCCGGACCGAGGGGGAACTCCGCCCTCGCCTGCCACGACCCCCAGACCGCGGTTTCCAACTATACGCGCCCCTCTCGCCGGGCCTCTCCGGCCATTCTCTGCGGATGTCAAGCTGCGACACCAGAAACGCGCCCAACTCGGCAATACCAACGTGCCGTGGACGACTTGACCAGGTTGATGAATGCGGTTGGCCTCAGGGTCGCCCTGCGCCTCAAATAACGGTCTAATCCGCCGTGCCTCCGCGCAACAGCGTGGCCGACTTCCGGCAATGCGCGATTCGACCGGAATCGACCTTCAGATTACGGCGAACGTTGTCATAGAATGAGGTCCTATATGCAACCCTCCGCTCGCGGAACTCTGTCCGTTCTCGCCTTGGCGCTGACGGCCTTTGCGCAGGACACGCAGTTCGCGCCAGTCAGGCAACTCATTCCAGCGCCGCCGTGCCTCACCCTGAAAGGCGCGTGGACCGGCCCCTCCACCGTCTGCACCGGGCAGATGCACTCCCAGTGGCTGAGCGACATCCAGCACTGGCGCATGGAGCGCAAAATCCGCATTGGTTACGACGGCGGACGATACGGGCTGCCCGAATTCCAGTGGACGCAATCCAGCTTCATCCAGCCCCAGATGATGGTTCACGACCGGTATTTCTACGATCCCGCCGCCGGGAAGTACACGGCCGACCGCTATCTCGACGACCTCCGGCAGCGCTATGGGGGGATCGACGCCGTGCTCATCTGGGCCACCTACCCCAACATGGGCATCGACACGCGCAACCAGCTCGAGATGGTCCGCTCGATGCCCGGCGGCATTGCCGGCGTGCGGCAGATGGTCGCCGACTTCCACCGGCGCGGCGTGCGCGTGCTGTTTCCCATGATGATGTGGGACCAGGGCACAAACCCGCCCGGCCAGCCGTGGCCCGACGCGATCGCCGAACTGATGAAGGAGATCGGCGCCGATGGCATCAACGGCGACACGCAGGACGGGGTTCCGCTGGCGTTTTCCCTGGCCGCCGACAAAATTGGCCACCGCCTCGTGTTTCAGCCGGAGGGCGGTCCATCCGATGAAGCACTTGCCTGGAACGTGATGACCTGGGGCCAGTACGGCGGACAGTTCGACTTTGTTCCCGGCGTGGACCGCTACCGCTGGCTCGAACCGCGGCACATGGTCAATATCTCCGACCGCTGGAACCGCAGCAAGGTGAACGACCTCCAATTTGCCTTTTTCAATGGCGAAGGCTGGGAGAGCTGGGAAAACATCTGGGGAATCTGGAACGGCATCACGCCGCGCGACGCCGAGGCCACCCGCCGCGTTGCGACCATCGAGCGCGCCATTGCCCCGTTCCTGACCAGCGCCGATTGGGAGCCGCTGTACCCCATGCGCCAGTACGGCATATTCGCCAGCCGGTGGCCGCGCGGAGACGACACGGCATGGACCATCGTCAATCGCAATGAGTACGAAAGCCTCGGCCGCCAGATGAACCTGCCGCACCGCGAAGGCATGCGGTACTTCGATCTCTACCACGGCCGCGAACTCAAGCCCGAACGCGAAGGCAGCGACGACGCGCTTTCGTTCCACATCGAGCCGCACGGCTACGGCGCCATCCTGGCCACCCGCAACCAGCCCGACGCCGCACAGTCGAAACTGATGGAGACGATGCGCGGCCTCACCGCCAGGGAACTTGCCGCCTACTCCGCCGAATGGACTGTGCTCCAGCAGCGCCTCGTGGACATACCGAGGACCGAACCGGCCGCCGCTGCGCCCGACGGTATGGCCGCGATCCCCCCCGCGCACAATTACCTGTTTAGAGTGGCCGGTATCGAAATCGAGGGTGGCGACGATACCGGCGTCGATGTGCAGTATCCGTGGGAAGACCCGACCCGCGCCGCTTCCACGAGCACACCATGGACATCCCCGCGTTCTACATGGATAAGTACCCCGTCACCAACGAGCAATTCAAGGCGTTTCTCGACGCCACACACTACCATCCGAAGGACGGCTTGCATTTCCTCAAGGACTGGAAGGATGGGACCTATCCGGTTGGTTGGGCGCGCAAGCCCGTCACCTGGGTGTCGCTGGACGACGCCCGCGCTTACGCCGCCTGGGCCGGCAAGCGCCTGCCGCACGAGTGGGAATGGCAATACGCCGCGCAGGGACATGACTCCCGTCTCTATCCGTGGGGCGACGCTTGGAACCCAGCCGTGGTTCCGTCGCCGCAGACCGGACGCGCGCTCTCCGGCCCCGCCGACGTAGACGCGCACCCTGCCGGCGCGAGCCCGTTCGGCGTCGTGGACCTCATCGGCAACGTGTGGCAGATGACGGACGAATACCAGGACGATCGCACGCGCGCTGCGATTCTGCGCGGCGGCAGTTATTACCAGCCTCAAGGGTCCATCTGGTATTTTCCGCAGGCCTACCGCAATGACCAGCACGGAAAGCTGCTGCTCATGGCCCCGAGCTATGACCGGTCCGCGACCGTAGGTTTCCGATGCGTACAGGACGCCCCCAGCCATTCCGAAGCTGCCATGTGATCGACCGCATCCAGCGCCGGCGGCGCGATACCTGTCGTGAAATCCCGGCCAGCAAAGGACGAGGGACTTCCCGTTCACGCACCGTTGGTCCATCCGCGAGCAGCGGGACATACGTCGAGTGGGAGGCAGCCCCAAAAGCGGCTCGCAAAGCTGGGGATACTGGGTGGTCTGCGATTTCCTGGCCGCGGCCTCGGACGAGCGGGCCGCGCCAGGCCGCCAAGCAGTCAGCCACACAAAGATGGCAGACTACCGGACCCTGCCCGGCGCAAAGTAGAAATGTCCGCTTTTTCGCGAAGTACTTTACCGGCCAAGTGACGGAACGCGTGCCAGAACAGTCCTGCCATTCCCCTGATCACTGGACCGGCCCCGCATCGCGGCCTGGCGCCGTCAAGGCCGCAGGGCAATGCGCCGAAGGGCAGCCTTGACGGCTGGCAGCGATGCTATACAATGCGGCGAGAGGGGAATGGCAGGTCGCCGCGAAAAACCGGATAGGACATTTCTACTTTGCAGAATAGGACATTTTCATTTTGCGGCGACAGCAGACTACCGGACCCTGCCCGCACCCTGCCCTTTCCGGTATAATCGCGCCAATGCAAAAACTGGCTACGTGGATGCTGTTTTTCCCTCTGGCCGCGGCTTTGGCCGCCGGCCGTCCGGTCCAGCTCACCGATTATTACAAGGTCGAAACCGCGGGCACGCCGGCCCTCTCGCCCGATGGCCGCTGGGTAGTCTTCGTCCGCAATACCATCGTGGAGGCCGAAAACGGGCATCACAGCGAGCTGTGGATTGCCCCGGCCGATGGCTCGGCTCCGGCCACGCGGCTGACCACCCCCGCCTTCAGCGCCTCGGCGCCCAAGTGGTCTCCGGATGGCAAATTGCTATCGTTCCGCTCCACGCGGCGCGCGCCGGGAGCCGGGGAAGCCGCGGCGCCCGCTGCTTCTGGCCGCGGGGGAGGCGGCGAAGGCGACATCTGGTTCCTCCACATGGACCACGCCGCGGGCGAGGCCTTTCAGATTCCCGGCGTGGGCGGCGCGCCCATCTTCAGCCCCGACAACCGCTGGATCGCCTTCCTGAAGCGCACCCCGCCGCCCCGTCCGTCCCACGATGCCACGCCGCTCGAGCGCCAACTGGAGCAGCGCTTCAAGGGCCGCATCTACGACTGGATGGACATTCGCGCCGATGGCCGCGGCTACCTGCCCGATCCGCGCGACCCGGTGGCCACTCCGCCCACCGAACTCTACATCGTGCCGCGCGATGGCGGCGCGCCGCGCCAGTTAACGCACCTCGGCTTCGACGCCCGCGGAGCGGCCTGGCGCCCCGATTCCGCCGCCCTGGCGTTCGCCGCCGATTCGCACCAGCGCGACGAGTACTCCTATGAGCGCCCCGACCTCTGGACCATCGACCTGGAAGGCCAGGCGCACCGCCTCACCGACGACGGCTTCGAGTACGATTCGCCCGCCTGGTCGCCCGATGGCCGCACGCTCGTCTTCCGCCGCCGCCAGAGCCTCACGCAGGTGATTCAGGCCAAGCAGACCCACGGCGCGGCCGTGGACCTCTACAGCATGCCGGCCTCGGGCGGCGCCATGACCAACCTCACCGCCGGGTGGGACCTGATTCCCGACGCGCCGCTTTTCTCCCCCGATGGCAAGTACCTCTACTTCGCGGCGGCTAAAGGCGGCGATACCCAGATGCACCGCATGCCCGCGGCGGGGGGTTCGGTGGAGCAGTTGACCCACGGCGCCCGCAACCTGGGCGGATTCTCCTTCTCGGCGGCCTTCGACCGTATGGCGTATACCGCCGGCGAGGCGGCGCATCCCGCCGAAGCCTTCGCCGCGCGCCCCGATGGCAGCGGCGAAAAGCGCCTCAGCGCCTTTAACGACGCCTGGATCGGCGATGTGGCCGTAGCCCGCGCCGAGCCCATCCACTTTCCCAGCAAGGATGGCACACAGGTGGAGGGCTGGGTCATGCTGCCGCCCGGCGGCCAGGCGCCCTATCCGCTGGTGCTGGTGATTCACGGCGGTCCCCACGGCGCCTATGGCAGCGCCTGGGATTTTGAGTTCCAATGGCTGGCCGCCAACGGCTACGCGGTGCTCTACACCAATCCTCGCGGCAGCACCGGCTACGGCGAAAAGTTTCTCTGGGCCACCTGGGGCGGCTGGGGCAAGCTGGATTACGAAGACATCATGGCCGGCGTGGATTACACGCTGGCCCACTACCCCATCAACTCCAAGCGCCTGGCGGTGACGGGCTACTCCTACGGCGGCTTCATGACCAACTGGATGATCACCCAGACCACCCGCTTCGCTGCCGCCATGACCGGCGCGGGCATTTCCAACTGGCTCAGCGACTACGGCACGTCCGACATTCCGCGCACCAAGGAAAGCGAATTCTTCGGCTCGCCCTGGCAGAGCGAGAGCAATCAACTGATGCGCTCGCTTTCGCCCATCACCTATGCGGCCAACGTCAAAACCCCCACCCTGTTCGTGCACGGCGAGGCTGACATGCGCGTGCCCATCGAAGAGGATGAGCAGATGTACATGGCGCTGCAGAAGCGCCACGTGCCCGCCAAGTTCATTCGCTATCCCGGCAACTATCACGGCGGATGGCCAGTCTGGGACATGGTGCACCGGTATTACCAGGAAGTAAAGTGGTTCGGCGAGTTCCTGCAGTAAAACGAGGATTCATGAAAACCTATCTCTGCGCCATGCTCGCGGCCGCGTTGGGCCTTTCCGCCCAGACCGCCCGCCACATCACCACCCCAAAAGAGGAGTTCGGCTTCAATATCGGCGACGATTACCGCCTGGTCAACTACTCCCAGTTGGAAGCCTACTGGAAGAAACTGGCCTCCGAGTCCGACCGCATGAAGCTGACCGATATCGGCATGACCTCCGAAGGGCGCCATCAGTGGATGGCCATCATCACCGCGCCCGAAAACCTGAAGAACGTCGCCCGCTACAAGGACATTTCGCAGAGGCTGGCGGTGGCCGAGGGCATCTCCTCCGACCAGGCGCATGCCCTGGCGCGTGAAGGCAAAGCGGTGGTGTGGATCGATGGCGGCTTGCACGCCACCGAAACCGCCGGCTCGCAGCAGCTTCTGGAGATGGTCTACCAGATGCTCAGCCGCAACGATGAAGAGACCCTGCGCCTGCTGAGGGACGACATTCTGCTGTGCGTGCCGGCCAATCCCGACGGCCTGGAGCTGGTGGCCAACTGGTACATGCGCGAAAAGGACGAGACCCGCCGCACCATGAACGGCCTGCCGCGCCTCTACAACAAGTACATCGGGCACGACGACAATCGCGATTCGCTCACCTCCAACATGTCCGAAACCGCCAACATGAACCGGCAGCTTTTCATCGAGTGGAATCCGCAGCTCATGTACAACCACCACCAGTCCGGCCCGGCCGGCGAGGTGATCTTCATTCCGCCGCTGCGCGACCCCGTGAACCACAACCTGGACCCGCTGGTGACCCTCGGAATCCAGGCCGTGGGAACCGCTCTCCATGAGCGCCTGGTGGCGGAGGGCAAGGGCGGCAGCGGCATGCGCACCCAGGCTAACTACGACGGCTGGTGGAACGGGGGCATGCGCAACACCGCCACCTACCACAACACCATCGCGCTGCTCACCGAAATCATCGGCAGCCCAACCCCCATGTCCATCCCGCTGATTCCCGAGAAGCAGTTGTACATCAGCGACCTGCCCCTGCCCATCGCGCCGCAGCCGTGGCACTTCCACCAGACCATCGACTACCTCATGGAAACCAACCGCGCCATGCTGGACTACGCCGCCCGCAACCGCGAGCCGCTGCTCTACAACATCTGGCGCATGGGCATGAACTCCATCGAGCGCGGCAGCAAGGATTATTGGACCATCACGCCGAAGCGTATCGATGCCTTACGCGCCGCCGCGGGCCAGACGTCCGGTGGCCGTGGAGGCCGCCAGCAGCAGGCCGCGGCCGGTGGAGGCGACACCCCGGGCGGCGGCGGTTTCGGCGCGCGCGGCGTCTCGGCGGCGCTCTACGAAACCGTCCTGCACGATCCCAAAATGCGCGATCCGCGCGGCTACATCATGCCCTCGGATCAGCCCGATTTCCCCACCGCCACGCGCTTCATCAACGCGCTGCTCAAAAACGGCATCACCGTGCTGCAGGCCTCGGCGGCCTTCGAAGTGGCCGGCAAGCGCTACCCCGCCGGCTCTTACGTGGTCAAAACCGCGCAGGCCTTCCGGCCCATGGTGCGCGATATGTTCGAACCCCAGGACCACCCCCGCGACGACCTGTTTCCCGGCGGCCCGCCCATCCCTCCCTATGACATCGCCGGCTGGACCCTGGCCATGCAAATGGGCATTGCCTACGATCGCGTCCTCGATGCCTTCGATGGGCCGTTTACCAGGCTCAAAGGCTTGCAGAAGCCCATGCCGCGAGCCATCACCGGCCCCTCGAATCCGGCGGGCTACCTCATCAGCCATCGCAGCAACTATTCCTTCACCCTGGTCAACCGCCTGCTCAACGCCGATGCCCAGGTCTACTGGTTGAAAGCACCGGCCCAGGCCGGCGGTGTCGATCTGGGACCCGGCGCCATCTGGGTTCCGGCCTCCGCCGCCGCCCTGCCCGTGCTGCGCAAAGGCGCTGGCGATCTGGGCGTGGCCGTCTACGCCGTGGCCCAGGCGCCCTCGGGCGAAGCCTTCCGCATCCCGCGCGTGCGCATCGGGCTCTACGACCAGTATGGCGGCCTGATGCCCTCGGGCTGGACCCGCTGGATCTTCGAGCAGTACGAGTTCCCCTTCGAAGTGGTGTACCCCCAGACGCTCGACGCCGGCAACCTGAAAAGCCGCTTCGACGTGCTGGTCTTTCCCGATGGCGCCATGCGCGGCGGCGGCGGTGGAAGGGGAGGCGGCGGTGGTGGCCGCGGCGGTCGCGGCGGCGCCGTCAATCCCCAGGATGTGCCCGAGGAGTACCGCGGCTGGCTGGGCCGCATCACCGAAGATAAAACCATCCCGCAGATCCGCAAATTTGTGGAATCCGGCGGCGCCGTGATCACCGTGGGCAGTTCCACCAGCATGGCCACCCTGCTGGGCGTTCCGCTCTCCAACTCGCTGGCCGGTCTATCGCGCGACAAGTTCTACATCCCCGGCTCGCTCATGCGCGCCAAGATCGACAACACCAATCCCCTGGCTTACGGCATGCCCGAAACCGCGGACGTGTTCTTCGACAACAACCCCGTATTCCGCCTGTCGCCCGAAGCCAAGGCCAAAGGCGAAAATCCGGTGGCCTGGTTCTCCGGCCAGGAGACCCTGGATAGCGGCTGGGCCCTCGGCCAGCAGTTGCTGGATGGCGCGACCGCCGTGGTGGAAGCCACCCAGGGCGAAGGCAAAGTCTTCGTCCTCGGCCCGGAAGTAACCTTCCGCGGCGAGCCTGAAGGCACTTACAAGCTGCTGTTCAACGGCCTCTTCTACGGCGCGGCTAAGCCGGCTACTTTGGGCCACTAGGTCTCCGGCCGCGTGATCTGGTTCGCCCGCCCGCTGCCGCGCGCGCCTCAACGTCGAATCCGAGCCACGACCACTCGCCACGCCCGTCCGGTACAACGGCAGCCTGCATGCTCGACGCCCTCTCGCAGGACCTTCGCTATGCCGTCCGCATGCTCCGCAAGAGCCCGGCTTCACGGCACGGCGCCGCCAAACCGGCCACCCTGCGACAAGGGGTGGCACGGCGACCCTCTGCGCCACGACTGAGCCGCGAGTACCCGCCCATCCGGTACAATGGCAGCCTGCATGTTCGACGCCCTCTCGGAGGACCTTCGCTATGCCGTCCGCATGCTCCGCAAGAGCCCCGGCTTCACGGCACGGCGCCGCCAAACCGGCCACCCTGCGACAAGGGGTGGCATGGCGACCCTCTGCGCCACGACTGAGCCGCGAGTACCCGCCCATCCGGTACAATGGCAGCCTGCATGTTCGACGCCCTCTCGCAGGACCTTCGCTATGCCGTCCGCATGCTCCGCAAGAGCCCCGGCTTCGCTGCCGTGGTCCTGCTCTCCCTGGCCCTGGGCATCGGCGCCAACACCGCTATCTTCAGCCTGATCGACGCTCTCCTGCTGCGATCCCTGCCGGTCTCCTATCCCGAGGAGTTGCTGCAGGTCCACATGGCCCCGTTGCAATTCTTCAGCAACCCGATGTGGGAGCAGATCCGCGACCGCCAGGATGTCTTCTCCGCCCTGTTCGCCTATGGCCGCTGGCCCCTCAATCTCGCCGACGGCGGCGAAGCCCGCTACGCCGATGGGCAATTCGTCTCCGGCGGCTATTTCGACACCCTGCGCGTCCACGCCGTGCTGGGCCGCACCCTGGTGCCCGCCGATGACCAACGCGGCTGCCCCGGCGCGGCGGTCCTCAGCTACGCCTTCTGGCAAACGGCCTACGGCGGCCGCGACGTGCTTGGCCGGACCATCACCCTCGACGCTCACCCCATTCCCATTGTGGGCGTGGCCGAGCCCCGCTTCACCGGCATCGACGTGGGCACTTCGGTCGACGTTCTGGTCCCCCTCTGCGCCGAGAGAATCATCCACGGCGAAACCAGCCATCTGGAGACCAACGCCGTCCCCGGAGACAACAACAATCTGTTTCTCTGGCTGCGCATCATCGGACGTCCCCAAGCCGGCATCTCCCCCAGCCGGGCCGCCGCGCGCCTGAAGACCGTCGCACCGGCGGTGTTCCGCGCCACGCTCCCGCGCCACTGGCGCCCCCAGGACCAGGCGCGCTATCTCCAGCGCACCCTCGCTACCCGCCCCATCCCCACGGGCCTCTCGTATCTTCGCCCGCAGTACCGCCAGCCGCTGTTCATCCTGATGGCCATCGTGGGCATGGTTCTGCTGATCGCCTGCGCCAACGTCGCCAACCTGCTCCTGGCGCGTGGGGCGGCGCGACGGCGGGAAATCGCCATCCGTCTGGCTCTGGGCTCCGGGCGCGGCCGCCTCGTCCGCCAGTTGCTCACCGAAAGCCTCCTGCTGGCCTGCTCGGGCGCGGCCTTGGGCGTGGTCTTCGCTCAATGGGCCACCCGCCGGCTGGCCGCTTACCTGAACGTTCCCCTGGACTTGGCGCCTGACCTGCGCGTCCTGTCTTTCACCGCCGCTGTGGCCGTCCTCGCGGGATTGCTCTTCGGCATGGCGCCGGCGTGGCGCGGCGCCAGCGTATCGCCGCAGGCTGCCATGAAAGCCAACTCGCGCGGCGTCCTCGAAGGCTCGCGATTCGGCCTCGGCAAGGCGCTGGTCGCCGCCCAGATCGCCTTATCCGTGCTGTTGGTGGCCGGCGCTGGCTTGCTGCTCTCCACCTTCTGGCGGCTGGCGCGGCTCAACCCAGGCTTCGATCCCGGCCGCGTTCTGCTCACGGATGTCGATTTGCGCAACGGCCAGTACCCGCCCGAAGAGCGCGCCGCTGCGTTCCGCGAGATGCTCGCCCGCATTCGCTCCATTCCCGGCGTTCGCGCCGCCGCCATCTCCGACCAAACTCCGATTTGCGGTTGCAATTCCACCGAAGAGTTGGCCTTCGAAGGCCGCGCCACATCCGCCGCGCCCCTCACTGTTTCCCGCAACCTGGTCAGCGCCGCCTACTTCCAAACCCTCGGCACCCCGCTCCTGGTTGGCCGCGATTTCGACTCCGGCGACACTCCCACCTCGCCCCCGGTCGCCATCGTGAACCAGACCCTCGCCCGCCGCTACTTCGGCGCGGACAGTCCCGTGGGGCACCGTTTCCGCCTCCTGAAGGGCGATCGGCTCAGCGACCCGGTCGAAATCGTGGGCGTGGTGGGAGACGCCAAATACGGCTCGCTGCGTGAAGAAATCGCGCCCGCCGTCTACACCGCCTGGAGCCAGGATGCCGCGGCGTATCCGCAAGCCGCCATTGCAATCCGCGCGGCCGCAGGCGACCCCACAGCCCTCATTCCGCCCGTGAAATCCGCCATCCCCCAGGTGAACCGGGGCGTCTCCATCGAGTTCACCACCCTCGCCGCGAAAATCGGCCAATCGCTTGCGCGCGAGCGGCTGCTGGCGCTGCTCTCGGGTTTTTTCGGCGCCCTGGCGCTGCTGCTCGCTGGCATCGGCCTCTACGGCGTGATGTCCTACAACATCGCCCGCCGCCGCAACGAAATCGGCATCCGCATGGCACTCGGGGCCCCGCCGGCTCGCCTGCTGGCCATGGTCCTCCGTGAGGTAGCGGTGCTGATCGCCGCCGGCCTCGCCCTGGGCCTGCTCCTGTGCATGACCATGACGCGCCTGATCACCGGCTTGCTCTACGGTGTGCAGCCCAACGACCCGCCGATGCTGGCCCTGGCTGCCGCCGCACTGGCTGCTGTCGCCGCTTTGACCGGTTATCTGCCGGCCCGCCGCGCCTCCCGCCTGGACCCCATGGCCGCCCTCCGCGAGGAGTAATATCGTCACCCGGACATCCGAAAACCCGGCTGGCAAGCGCGCCAACCCGCGGGAGCGAGGGCCTGCGTCCGCGCGTCGACCGCACCTTCGCGGCACCCAAACCGGCCAGACTTGCGTACGGCGCGAAGGGGTAACGCCCGCAACGCGCGGGCCGGTGCATTTAGGTACACTGAGTATGAGGAATCGCGTTGCATTCGCACGCCCACAGCCATCACGCCGCGACGGGTGGAACTCTCCGCTGGTCCGTGGTGGCCACCTGGATTTTCGCCGCGGTGGAAGTGGTGGCGGGCCTGCAGGCCCATTCGCTCGCCCTGCTCTCCGACGCCGGGCACAATTTCACCGACGCGCTGGCCCTGCTGCTGGCCTGGATCGCCTTCCTTCTGCAATCCCGCCCTGCCGATGAGGTCAAGACTTACGGCTATCAGCGGGCCGGCGTGCTGGCCGCTTTCGTCAATGCCCTCACGCTGGTGGCGCTGGCGGCCTGGATCTTCTACGAGAGCGTGATGCGCCTGCAGCGCCCGGAGAGCGTTTCCGAGGGCCTGATGATTGGCGTGGCCGGGCTGGGCGTGCTGCTCAACGGCGGCATCATGTGGGCCCTGCGGGCGGCCAGCCGCTCAGACCTCAACGTGCGCAGCGCCTTCGTCCACATGCTGGGCGATGCCCTGGGATCGGGCGCTATCGTGGCCGGCGGCGTGATCATGTACTACACCGGCTGGCAGCGCGTCGACCCGGTCTTATCTATTCTGATCGGCTCGCTGATCGTGTGGACCGCCTGGGACATCATCCGCGAATCCTTGAACATCCTGCTGGAGGGTTTGCCGCGCGGCATCCGGCTGGGCGACGTGGCGGACCGGATGCGGCTGGTGGAAGGCGTGCTCGACGTCCACGACCTGCACATCTGGAGCCTCGGATCCAGCACCCATGCACTGAGCTGCCACGTCCTGATCGCCGACGTGCCGCCCTCTTCCAGCGACTGCATCCTGCGCGCGCTCAACACCGTGCTGGCCGATCGCTTCCACATCTCCCACACCACCGTGCAGTTCGAGCACATCAGTTGCCCGATCTCGGAAACCGGCTGCGCCATTCCAGTGCACCAGCACGAACACGGGCACGCGGGGCATCACCACTAAGGAGAGGGCTTGGCCGCCCGCCGAATCGCCGTCGGCTGGGTGATATCACCCACCCCGCCGTTTGCCGCTTCCCAAGCCACTGATAACAAGCGCCGGCCCTTTGGAAGACCGGGTGCACTGAAGGAGCCGTTCGAGGCCGCCAATTTATGTTTCGATTCGATCAGTTGATCCGCCGCGATATGACCATCCGCGATGTGAAGCAGAGTCATCCCGAAACCATCGCCATTTTTGACGAATTGGGCTTTCGCTCCTCGTGCGACGACTGCGATATCGAAACCGTAGCGCGCAAGAACGGACTGGATATCCGAGACGTAGTAGACGCTCTCAACGGCGCCGCGTTCGGACCCGGGAAAGATCGCGAAGAACATGCAAGCAATTAAACCCGCCCAAAAGAAAGTTCACCGCCAGCCTGGCAGCCAGCCTCTGGACGTCTTCTTCCGCCCCAAAAGCGTGGCGGTGATCGGAGCCACGGAGAACCCCGGCAGCGTCGGCCGCACGCTGTTGTGGAACCTGGTGACCAGCCCGTTTGGGGGCACGGTTTATCCGGTGAATCCCAAGCGCCCCAGCGTTTTGGGCGTGAGGGCGTACAAGTCGATTTCGGATGTTCCCGGGGACGTGGACCTGGCAGTCATCGTGACGCCGCCACCCACCGTTCCCGGCCTCATCAAAGAGTGCGGCGAGAACGGCGTGCAGGGCGCCATTGTGATTTCCGCCGGGTTCAAGGAAATCGGCCCCGCAGGCGCGGCGCTGGAACGTCAGGTGTTAGCGGAAGCGCAGAAGGCCGGTATCCGGGTGATAGGACCCAACTGCCTGGGCGTAATGAGCCCCCTTTCGGGCCTCAACGCCACATTCGCCACGGCCATCGCGCGGCCGGGGCCGGTGGGTTTCATCAGCCAGTAGCGGCGCCCTCTGCACGGCGGTCCTCGATTGGAGCCTCAAAGAGATGGTCGGCTTCAGCGCGTTCGTGTCCATCGGGTCGATGGTCGACGTGGGCTGGGGCGACCTGATTGACTATCTGGGCGACGATCCGAAGACCAAGTCCATCGTGATCTACATGGAGTCGATCGGCAACGCACGCGTCGTTCCTTTCGGCGGCGCGCGAAGTGGCGCTCACCAAGCCGATCATCGTCATCAAGCCGGGCCGTTCGGCCGCCGCCGCCAAAGCCGCCGCCTCGCACACCGGTTCCCTCACCGGCAGCGACGAAGTCCTGGAAGCCGCTTTCCGGCGCAGCGGCGTGCTGCGCGTCAATAATATCGCCGAACTGTTCTACATGGCCGAAGTCCTTTCCAAGCAGCCCCGTCCCAAGGGGCCGCGGCTGACCATCGTCACCAACGCCGGCGGTCCCGGCGTGCTGGCCACCGATGCCCTGATCGTGCGGCGGCGGCGAGCTGGCCGAAATCTCCCCCGAAGCCATGGAAGCATACAACGCCGTGCTGCCTCCCACCTGGAGCCACAACAATCCCGTGGATATCATCGGCGATGCCTCGCCGGAACGTTATGCCAAGGCGGTGGAAATTGCGGCCAAAGACCCACATTCCGACGGCATGCTGGTGATTCTGACCCCGCAGGCCATGACCGACCCCACCGCTCATCGCCGAACAGCTCAAGCCGCTGCGCCCGCTCAGGAAGGCAAGCCGATGCTGGCGAGCTGGATGGGCGGCGTGGATGTGGCGGCGGGCGAGGAGATCCTCAACCGCGCCAATATCCCCACCTTCCCTTATCCCGATACCGCCGCGCGCGCCTTCAACTATATGTGGCAGTACAGCTACAACTTGCGCGGCCTGTACGAGACCCCGGCCCTCCTGGAAGATTCCCCGGACTGGACGCCGGACCGCAAACTGGTGGAAGCGGCTCGTCGATAAGGTTCGCGGCGAGGGGCGCACCATCCTCACCGAGTTCGAATCCAAGGAAGTCCTGCGGGCGTACGGGATTCCGGTAGCGCAGACGCTGATTGCGGCCACCGAGGCCGATGCCGTAGCAGCAGCCGGGCGGATCGGCTACCCGGTGGTGCTCAAGCTGCTACTCGGAGACCATCACCCACAAGACCGACGTGGGCGGCGTGCAGTTGAACCTGACCGGCGCGGAGGCCGTCGGCCGCGCCTTCCGGGCCATCCAGGAGTCCGTCACCGCCAAGGTGGGGGCGCAGCATTTTCAAGGCGTTACGGTGCAGCCCATGATCCGGCTGAAAGATGCCTACGAGCTGATCGTGGGGTCCAGCCTGGATCCGCAGTTCGGCCCCGTGCTGCTGTTCGGAACGGGTGGCCAGCTCGTCGAGGTGTTCAAGGACCGCGCCCTGGCGCTTCCGCCGCTCAACACCACCCTGGCGCGCCGCATGATGGAGCAGACCAAAATCTACAAGGCTCTGAAAGGCGTGCGCGGCCGGAAACCGGTAGACATGGCAGCGCTGGAGATGCTGCATGGTGCGCTTCAGCGCGCTGGTGGCCGAGCAGACGCTGGATCAAGGAAATCGACATCAACCCGCTGCTGGCGTCTCCGGACGGCCTGATCGCGCTGGACGCCCGCGTGGTGGTGCACGGGCCGGAAGTTACGCTGGAACAGACGCCCACTACGGCCATCCGCCCCTATCCCACGCGCTACGTGGCGCCCTGGACCATGAAGGACGGCAAGACCGTGACCATCCGGCCGATCCGCCCCGAAGATGAGCCGGCCATGGTGAAATTCCACGAGACGCTGTCCGAGCGCAGCGTGTATTTGCGCTATTTCCACCTCATGAACCTGGAGCAGCGCGTCGGCCACGAACGCCTGATGCGCACCTGCTTCATCGACTACGACCGCGAAATGGCCCTGGTAGCCGTGTGGCACAACCCGGAGACAGGCGAAAACGAAATCCTGGGCGTGAGCCGCCTGACCAAGGTGCACGGCGCTCCGGAGGGCGAAGCGGCCGTGGTGGTGAGCGACAAGTGGCAGGGCAAAGGCCTGGGCAAAGAGCTGCTGGCCCGGTTGCTGATTGTCGGCGCGTCCGAGAAGCTCGACAAGCTGGTAGCCGACATCCTGCCCGACAACCGCGACGTGATGCGCATCTGCGAGAAGCTCGGCTTCAAGCTGAAGCATTCGCTCGAAGACGAGGTGGTGCGGGCGGAGTTCAAGCTGTAGGGGCCCGCGAGGTAAAGCGGGATCTATCGTGAGCGCTTAGTTGCGTTTGTCCGTTGCGATCCAGGACAAACCGGATCACGAGTTTGTACTCCATTGAGGGGCGGGAGAGGCACTCCCATTCCTCCAGTAGCGCACCACTCAGACCTTTATCCAGCACCAGTCGCAGCCAGCGTCCGACGCGGCTGAGCATGTCCGCGCGTTTGGTGCATAGCGCCGGGCGCTGGAGATCGCATATCCGAATCGTCTCCAGTGCGCGGCGCTTGCCTTCGGCATCGAGGTTCATGCGCGGTCTGAGGCGCCCTGAATCCGGATCAATCCAGAAGTACGGTTCCGGGTCCTCCATGTCCGGCTTCAGGAGCGCGCCACCGTGATCTTGATCTCCCTTGGCGTTATTGCACAGGCGGCACGAAGGCAACAGATTCTCCCAGTCGAATGCCAGGTGTGAACGCACGGTCTTGGCGTGGTAATGTTCCACTTCCAGATAGCCGCTGACTTCGAGGGGACTCTCGCAGAAGACGCACTTGCCGTGGGCAAGCTCGCGAAGCGCTGCGCAGAGCATCCGTTTTGCGCCCGGCGTGGCCCAATCGCCGCGCGTGCCGCTCGCCAGGACAGCCTGGTAACGACGCGTCCACTTTGCGGCGTTCGAGGCCAGCGCCGTTGGCACTGGAATATTACGGGGCGTTCGAACCATGTGCAGCGATCAGGCGCGTTTCTTGGGGCGTTTGGTTCGCGCCGCGGTGGGACGATCGGGCCCGATCAGATCGTCAAGAACCGTTTTCGGCATGGTGAGCGGCGATGCGACCAGGGCGCGCAGTTCCTCACTGCGTTCGCTCAGCGTAAGAGTGAGTTCTTTCAGGCGGTCGCGCTCTTCGGGGGACAACACTCCGGTCACTTCGCGCTCCTTGAGTTCATCCCACCTCTTCAATTCGCGCTCTGTGAGGATGTCGAAGCGGCTGTCCACGCCGAAAATCTCTTTCAGGGTCGTCGTCACCGATTCACCGATGGGAGCATCGACCGGAGGCCGTGCGCGGGCGTGGCCCTCTGCATCCAGTTCCAGAACGTGGACCCTCGATCCCGGACACGAAGAGATGACGAATGGGGAATGAGACGTCGCGATGATCTGGACGTCGGGCAAAGCCTCGCGCATCGCGGGAAGCAAGCTTCGCTGCCATCGGGGATGCAAATGCACATCCACCTCATCCAGGAGGAGCACTCCCGGCCGATGTCCGCCGAACCACGGGGCCTTCCAGTCGATCCTATCCTGCCGCATCATGAAGTCGGCTAGCCAGCCGACCGTACTCCGAACGCCTTCGGGAAGCTGCGAGAAATTAAGGCTGCGTCCCCCCATCCGAAGGCGTAGCTCGAACCGGGGATCAATCTCGGCGTCGACTGAGATGTCGCCATAAATCAGCCGAAGTGCGTTCTCGAACCGCTCCAAAGACTGAGCGTACTGGTCTCCCGCCTGGTTCCGCGACATGGCAATCGCCCGCCTGCTCAAGAGACCGAGCAACCACGATTGAATCGCTTCATTTTGGACGGTAGATTCGAAGGCCAAAGAGTCTTTGAAGGCATCGCTGGCTGGAAGAGAGAGATTCGGGTCTGGCAGACGGCGCAGGGACCTGGAAGGGGAGTAGGCGGCGTAACTGAACCGGACGCCAGGAGGCCCCTTCCAGGCGGACTCAATCCAGGCGGTGCCCGGCAACGAGTCGCTCAAATGTCTCAGATTGCCACCGCCATACACACTGTTGACCGGCCGGTCATCTGGGCCGCGCCTGGTGTCATAGGGTGCAAGCCAAAATGCCAAGTCGTGGGAGGCGTGGCCCCCTGTATCCTTAGCGCACGCGCGTAGGTATGGCGCTTGGCGTGGAGGCCGGATAGTGAGCCTCGCACGGGATTCACCATACCCTCGAAGCATCTCGCCCCAGTCCTCATATGGAAACCCGCCATTAACCCCATCCAGCACCCACGCGATCGTCCGCAGCACCGTCGACTTCCCAGACCCGTTCACCCCCGCCAGAATGTGCGGCCCCAGGTGCGGGTTGCCTTTTCCATCGGAGAGATCGAGTTCCAGCGATTGGAACGGGCCGACTCCCTCGGCGATCAGGCTCACCAGTGGCATAGGATTATCCTACGCCAATTGCAGCCCCGGCCGCCGTCGGGTAACTCCGCGCCAGCTCCCTATACACTCCCAAATCGCGGTCCAAATCCGATTGCGACCCGTCGAAAATAGAAATTCCGGATGGGGATGCCGCCCAGGTCGCGGCTGACGCGCGGGTAAATGGCTTCCGAGACAATCCCGTTCATGCAGGTAAAGGGGCTGATCTCGATAATGCCGGCGGCGCCTTTGCGGGCCCGGTAGACCGCCTTGCCGACGTTCGGCACCAATCTCTCCGAAGGCGCCCTCGCGCGGCAGATACGGGCGGGCGCACTCCAGCACCTCCAGGATGTCCGGCTCCTCGCGGCCGCGAAAATCTTCGGCGAACGGCTCCATCGGCACATGCTCGTCGTGCTTCTGGACGCGCTGGCGGACCCATGCGCCCAGCGCCTCGGCGGTCCACATCCGGCCACGCAGTTCCGGCTGGCGGAACTGCTCGGAGATGGTGTACCAGATCCACTCGACGATGTCGGAAAGCCAGCCCTCGGCGCCGTACTGCTCCAGGCACTCCACCAGATTCTCGTTGGAAAAGGTGTTCAGCCGGCAAAAGATTTCGCAAGCCCAGCTCGGCAAACGCCCTCATGATTCGGGCTGTCCGAGACTCCCCCGTTTGCCTTGTGACTGGCGGTGGTTCCTCAGTCCCCCCGAGGACGCATTTGTCCGCTTCGCAGATAACGGCTATGCCAGCTTAGCGATTCCGTCAGCAGGTGTGGCGTATGTTTCCCATACGACAGCCGCTCCGATCGGCCCAGATAGTCGAGCAACAAAGGCTTGTAGTCTGGATTGGAGCACTTCTCGATGATAAGATGCGCCCGTTGACGCGGCGATAGCCCGCGCAGATCGGCCAACCCGTACTCCGTCACAATGGCCTGTACGTCATGCTCGGTGTGGTCCACGTGCGAGACCATGGGCACGATGGTCGAAATGGTCCCGCTCTGCGCGGTTGAGGGAGCCATAAAGATCGAGAGGTATCCGTTGCGCGCGAAGTCACCGGAGCCACCGATGCCGTTCTGGATGCGCGATCCCATCACATGCGTGGAGTTCACGTTGCCGTATATGTCGGCCTCGATCATCCCGTTCATGGCGATTACGCCGAGGCGGCGAATGATCTCGGGATGGTTGGAGATTTCCTGCGGGCGCAGAATAATGCGGTCCCGATAGCTCGACATATCGGCATTCACTTCCGTCAACATCTCGGGACTAAGGGAGAATGCGGTGGCCGAGGCCGACGTTACCTTGCCTGACTTCAGCAGACGAACCATGCCGTCTTGAATGACTTCCGTATAAGCGGTCAGCCCTTCGAACGGGCCTTCCTCAAGCCCGAACAAGACCGCGTTGGCAATGTTGCCGACGCCGGATTGCAGCGGGAGCAGATTCGCAGGCATACGGCCCTTCTGCACTTCCCACGTGAGAAATTCCAGGATGTGGCCAGCGATGCGCCTGGAAGCTGGATCGGGCGCTTTGAAGGCGCTATTGCGGTCGGGAGAATCCGTGAGCACGATGGCCACGACCTTTTCGGGAGGAACCTGGAGGTAAGGGGTGCCGATGCGCTGGCCGGGACGCACCAGGGGAATTGGCGCGCGATTCGGTGGCGGCTCGAGACCGTAGTAGATGTCATGCATGCCCTCCAGCGCGGCCGGCTGCCACGAGTTCACCTCCAGGATCACGCGCTCCGCCTGATCAATCCAAGTCTTGTTATTGCCGATCGACGAACTCGGCACGACTCGTCCGTCCTCCAGCACAGCAGTGACCTCGATCAGCGCCAGATCGAGCTTGCCCAGAAATCCATACTCAACGAACTGGGCGACATGGCTTAGGTGAATATCCATGTAGTCCATTTCGCCCGCGTTGATACGCTTGCGCGTTTCGGGGTCCGATTGATAGGGAAGACGCAGATGGATGCCCCCCGCCATCGCCAGCGCTCCATCGAGCTCGGGACCGGTGGAAGCACCGGTGAAGACGCTGACCTGAAACTTCTGGCCCCGCAAATTGGCGTCCGCAATGCGGCGGGCCAGTGCGATTGGTACGGCCTTGGGATAACCAGACCCGGTAAAGCCGCTCATGCCGACCTGTTGGCCGGACCGAATCAGCGCCGCAGCTTCGTCGGCGCTCATGATCTTCCGCTCCAGACTGGAGTTCAAAACGCGATTGGTGCTTGGTGAGAGCCATATCCGTGGACTGCCTTTCAAATAACAGTGACCATTTACTTTAGCAATCGCTGGGCCAGGAAGTCTGCTTGCCGCAGCGTCAACTCCCAGGTCGCCAGCTATCCGAAAGCGATCCGGCTTGACGGTTGCCCACTTCTCCCGCTGCCGCCCGGTAACTCCGCGCCAGCTCCATATACACTCCCAAATCGCGGTCCAAATCGGATTGCGTGCCGTCGAAATAGAAATTGCGGATGGGGATGCCGCCCAGGTCGCGGCTGACGCGCGGGTAGATGGCTTCGCAGACAATGCCGTTCATGCAGGTGAAGGGGCTGATGTCGATGATGCCGGCGGCGCCTTTGCGGGCCAGGTAGACCGCCTTGCCCACGTTCAGCACCATCTCGCCGAAGGCGCCCTCGCGCGGCAGATAGGGGCGCGCGCATTCCAGGATCTCGTAAATGTCCGGCTCCTCGCGGCCGCGAAAATCTTCGGCGAACGGCTCCATCAGCACGTGCTCGTCGTGCTTCTGCACGCGCTGGCGGACCCATGCGCCCAGCGCCTCGGCGGTCCACAGGCGGCCGCGCAGTTCGAGCTTGCGGAAGCTGCTCGGAGTTGGTGTACCAGATCCATTCGACGATGTCGGAAAGCCAGGCTTCGGCGCCGTACTGCTCCAGGCACTCCACCAGGTTTTCGTTCGAAAAGGTGTTCAGCCGGCAAAAGATCTCGCCCACGATGCCGATCACCGGCAAGGCGCCGGCGTCTGCGGCGACGGCAGGGCGCGCAGCTTCCGGAAGCGGCCGCGCGCGCGCACCAGGGCCTCGCGCAGGGCGCTGCAACTGCACGCCGGGCTCCACGGGGGTCTGCTTCCAGCGTGCGGCAGAGGTCGGTCAAGCGACGCTTCGTAGACCGCCTGCGGCATCGCCGCGGCACGGCTTCATAGGGCCGGTACATCAGCAGCAGTTTGCTGCAGCAGGTCGGCGCGATAGCAGCGCGCGCCAGCCGGTGCGCACGAAGGGCTTCGCCAGCGTAGCCCAGTCCGGCGTATGCGTTGTGGCTGGTGGGCGAAAGAATCTCCACGTCGCGGTAGCCGTTGTGGTCCAGCACGTGGCGCAGGTAGGGCGCATACTGGCCGAAGCGGCAGGGGCCTTCGGCGGTGGGCATGAAGAGCGCCACGCGCTGGGGGTCGGCGCCGGGCGCTTCCAGCAGCTTCATGAAATCGCCCACTGTCACCTTGGCGGGGTAGCATTCGTCTCCCGAGGTGTAGCTGCGCGCCTAACTCGCGGGTGCGGTGGTCGGAGGGCGGCGTGGGTTCGGCGTCCAGGCCGATGGCGCGGAAGGCCGCCGCGAAGGCCCGCGCGCTGCCGTCCGCCATTGGCGGAATGTAAATGCGCTTGCCGGCTAGTGGATGGTCGCGGTCGGCTGGTAACATCGCAGAATTCCCTTGCTGTCGAGATAGGCTTCGCAGCGGGTCATATAGCCCGCGTCATTGCCGTGCCCGTCGAACTGCAGCACCAGCAGCGGCCTCCGGCGGCCTCGCGGGCGAAGTGCTTGATGTAGGAATCGGGGCCGCATTTGAAGTTGGTGATGTAGACCAGGTGTAGGTTGGCGCGGCTGCCGGCCACTCGCGCGGCCTCCAGGATCTTGCGGCCGGAGGATCCAGAACATGTTACTCTCGGCGCCGGCTTCCGCCTCGGCGCCGGTCACCAGGAAATCGAGCGGAATGACGTTGGCGCCGTAGCGGTGGCGCAGTTTGCGGGGAATGTCGCAGTTCACGCCGCGGTCGTAGATGTTGTAGGCGCGGCCGGCCAGCACCAGGCCCGGCTCGCCGGTCTGCTCCAGGGCGGCCAGCGCGCGGCGGCCGGCTTCCCGCAGGCGCTCCTGAAACTCGCGCTGCTCGGCGATAGGCAGCGTCCACGGCGCGGTCGCTGGCGCGGCGGGTCACGCCCAGGCGGCGCATGGTCTCGGCCAGAGCGCTTCTTCACCTGCTCGGGTCCGAGTTGAAAATGCAGCGTGGGGATCAGGAACCGGTGGCTGTGCGCTTCCAGCCCGGGCGCCGCGCGCAGCACCCACGGCAGGGTCTGGTTCCAGGGGCAGTAGTGCGACGCGGCACGCGCCGGTGGCTTCCGCATCGGCCATGTTCGGGCACCAGAATATAATCCACGCCCGCTTCGATCAGCGCCTGCACGTGGCCGTGCGCCACCTGCACCGGATAACAGGGCTGGGCCACGGCCAGGTCGATTCCGGCCGCGGAAATCCGCGGATCGGTCACCGGCGAGAGCACCGTGCCCATGCCCAGTTCGGCGAAATACCGCCGCCAGAAGGGCAGGCGCTCGATCATCGACATGGCGCGCGGCAAGCCGATGCGTATTTGCCCGCCGCCGGGGCAACCTCGGCCGCCAGCTTTTCCAGTAACTGCTCACGATAGGCTAACAGGTCCTCGATTACCGGCTTACGGCCGGTAGCCGACGGTTTGCGGAACTTATCCGAGCACTTATCGCCCCAGTAACTCTTCTGGCCCTCGATCACAAACTCCTTCATGTCGCAGTAATTCGAGCAGGCCTTGCAGACGAAATCGCGGCTGGTGAGTGTGAGCTTGTCGAGGTCGTATCCGCGGAAGCGGGTGGCGGCGCCGGTAGCTTTGCGCCACTGGCGGGCGATCAGCGCCATGCCTATCGCGCCCATCACGCCGTTGTAGGGCGGCACCGTGATCTTCTTGCCCAGCAGTTGGGCGAAGGCGGCGGTTACTGCGTCGTTATAAGCGGTGCCGCCCTGGAAGTAGATGGCCTTGCCGATCTTACGGCCGCGCACCACGCGGTTCAGGTAATTCAGGGCGATGGAGTAAGCCAGGCCCGCCACCAGGTTGGGGATGGTCTCGCCCTTGTGCAGCCAGCCGGTGACATCGCGCTCCATGAAGACCGTACAGCGCTCGCCGAGGCGCGTAGGGCGGAGGCGCGGCCAGCGCCAGCGCGGCGAATTCGCCCTTGATGCGATGCCCAGCTTTTCGGCCTGCTCTTCGAGGAACGAGCCGGTGCCTGCCGCGCAGGCCTCGTTCATGGCGAAATCCACCACCACGCCGTTCTCGATGGAGATGAACTTGGAATCCTGCCCGCCGATTTCGAAGATGGTGTCCACCGGCTCGCCGCCCAGGGTTTTGCTGACGTGGATGGCGCCGGTTTTGTGCGCGGTGATTTCGTCGTTGACCACGTCGGCGCCCACGAATTCGGCGATCAGCTCGCGGCCCGAGCCGGTGGTGCCCACGCCGCGTATTTCTAGCCGCCGGCCCCACAAGCGCTCGCACTTCCGCAAGCCCCTGCTGCACGGCTTCGATGGGCCGCCCGGCGGTGCGCAGGTACACATCGTGCATCACCGCGCCGGATTCGTCGAGTGGCCACCACGTTGGTGGAAACCGAGCCGATATCGAGGCCCAGGTAGGCCGGGATCGGCGCGCCGCCGGGCGGCGCGGCGTAGACGCCGCACGCGGTCGCGCAACTGCACCACGTTGTCGGTGGAGAGCGGGTGGGTATCCTCCACGCGGCTTCGCCCTCGTGCTGGCGCAGGCGATGAATCTCCAGGATGGAGCGCTTGCGCGGGTCCTCGGCTTCCAGCATGGCCGCGCCGATGGCGCCGCACCAGGCATACTCCGGCGGGCACGAACAAATCGACTTCAGCCAGGTGAAACGCCTCCCGCAGCGCGGCGGTCACGCCGGTATTTTGCGAAACCGCGCCAATCAGCGCCACCGGCGCTTCCACCGGCCGCCCTTTGACGATGGAGCTTTTGTAATTGCGCGCCACGGCGTCGCACAGCCCGCGCAGGATCTCGGCGGGCGAGTAGCCCTTCTGCTGCGCGTGGATCATATCGCTCTTGGCGAACACCGAGCAGCGCCCGGCAATGCGCGCCGCGCAACCGGCCGACGCCACCACCGCCCCCACCTCTTCCACCGAATACTGCAGGCGGAGGGCCTGCTGATCGAGAAACGAGCCGGTGCCGGCGGCGCACTCGCCGGAGCGGTCATAATCCACAATGCCGGCCTCCGACAGGCGGATGTATTTGGAGCTTTCGCCGCCGATCTCAAACACCGTGCGGACCTGAGGGTAGAGCGCGGCCACGGCACGGGCGATGGCCTTGAACTCGTTCTCGAAGAACAGCCCCAGCACCTTGGCAATGGCGCG
Source organism: Bryobacterales bacterium (assembly GCA_963803725.1). GTDB lineage: Bacteria > Acidobacteriota > Terriglobia > Bryobacterales > Bryobacteraceae > JOPF133. Next base: position 161,280 of record CAWDOH010000058.1, read on the forward strand.
GCTGCCCGATCCGGTGACGCGCAGGCCCTCGACGCACTCCTCGGGGATGGCCGCGTAGACGTCGTGCAGCAGGTCGTAGGCGGATTGCATCGGGCTGCCGCCAATCCGCCGGTAGTCGGAGAGCAGCAGCGGCCGGCCGCCGAGAGTCGAGAGCCGAAACTGCGGCTGGGCGGAGGCGAGCGCGCGGAGCCGGGGCAGGTCGCCCACGCCACCCAGGGCGGCCAGCTTCAGACTGATGGCGCCGATGTCCAGACCCAGGTTGATGCCCATGAAGGGCGATTGTTTCACGGCCGGGCCGGCAAAGGCAACATAAAAGGTCTGAAATGCCGAAATTGTGCCCGGGCGGGCAGTTTTCGGGGCCGAGCCACCGGCGGGCGGTGGTAGGACCTCGCCCTTGGACCCCCCCGCGCCGACGCCGGGCGGTTCTACTCCACCGCGCCTGCTACCCAGCCCCGGATGACGTCTCGCAGCCCAGCCGGCGCGAAAGCACTGGCTTGCGAGCAACCATCGCGAGCGGACACGCCGCCCGACCCGTCGGCCGAGGTGCTTCGGTGGGAGCAGTCCGTGGTCTGCCGGACACGGCCTCAGTCGGCACGCCGTCCCCTCTCGGCCCGACGCCCGGCTTGCCAGCGGCCCCCTCTGCCGCGTCACAAAATCCCGCCCGGCGGCGTTACCATTCCATCAGCATTACAATTCCGGTGGAGGATGGAAAAAGCCATGTTTCGAAGAATTCCGGTGTGCGGCCTGGCCGTTCTGGCATGCTGTGCCGCCGCGTGGGCACAAAAGGCCGAGGGTCCCACATTTGTGGTCGCCTCAATCAAGCCGGCCGCGCCCATGGAGCCGGGCCGCATGATGATGGGGATGCGCGGCGGCCCCGGCACCACATCTCCCGGCCAGATCAACATCACCAACATGAACGTGCGGGACCTGATGGCCGACGCCTTCGACGTGAAGAGCTACCAGATCACGGGGCCGGACTATATCGATTCGCAGCGCTTCGACATCATCGCCAAGATCCCCGCCGGCGCCACCAAAGACGACGCCAGGGTGATGATGCAGAACCTGCTGAAAGAGCGCTTCGGCCTGACCTTGCACCACGAAACCAAAGATATGTCCATGTACGCCCTGGTGGTGGCCAAGGGCGGGTCGAAGCTGAAGGAGTCTGACGCGCAACCGGCCGAAGCTCCCGGGCAGCAACCCGGCGCGGGCGGGCCGGATGGGCCTCCTCCGGGTCCGCCGCCCCCGCCGAAGATCGGTAAGGACGGCATGCCCGAACTCCCCGCTGCGATGCGCCGCCCCGGCAACATGATGATGATGATGATGCCGGGACGCATGCGCATGCAGGGGACCGCCGTGCCCATTTCCCGCCTGGTGGACCTTCTGGCACGCCAGTACGACCGGCCGGTGACCGACCAGACCGGCCTGACCAAGACCTACGACATCACCCTGGATTTCGCTCCCGAAGGGATGGGGGGGCGCGGAATGCCCATGCCCCCGCCGGGGATGGGCCCCGGGGCCAGGGTGGGGGACGGTGGCGGCGGTGGGGCCATTGGCGGCGGAGACGCGGGCCCCGTCAGAATGCCAGAAGGCGGCGAAGCGGCCACGCTGGCCAACGCGCTCCAGGAGCAACTCGGGCTGAAGCTGGAGCCTAAAAAGGGACCGGTCGATATGCTGGTAATCGACCACGTGGAAAAAACCCCCACGGAAAACTAGTTTTCCACCGGAGTTTTGTCGAAGGATCCGATCACCAGAAACTCGAACGGCAGCTTCTTGCGCACAAGCTGAAGGCCGAGCTGCCGGGGCAGCGCGGTGAACAGGTCGGGAACCGGAGCCACCTTCGGCTCGCCGTTCGTCGCCTCGGAAAATTCCAGACTGTACTCGATCTGGAAGTCGTAGGTCCCGGACAGACCGGTACGGTCAAGCACCGGCGTCTCGTCGTTCGGGCCTGGAACTGCTGCGATTCCCGCCTGGAGTATCCCGGCCAGGCTGGCGGCGGTTTGCGATCGCCCGGTTGTGCGGATCACCATAAACCCGCCCGCAATGGTATACGTGGAGGCCGTTCCCGCCTGCCCGGGTGGCACTTCCGGGAAGCCTTCGGCTGAAAACTCAGGCCGGCCGGCGAAGTGTTCCGCGGAGGGATCGAGGGCAGACACCCTGAGCTTCGGCCCGCCCTTCGCCACGGTCAGTTCGAAGGCCGGGCTCTCGCGCAACTCCTCGTGCAGCTTCAGATGAAACCGCTCCGCCAGCAGGTTTTGCAGCATCAGGCGGAACTGCTCCCGGGTTGCGCCCGCCGGCACCTTGGCTGCCACGTCGAAAAAGTCTTTATCCAGAGGCGTTTTACTGGAAACCTGGAAGCGCTCGACGTGGTACGCCACCGCGATGAGAGCGAGCGGGGAAGCGTGGTCGAAATGGTATTGGCCCGGATCGGAAGTGCCCGGCCCACCACGGGCATGCCGCCCGCTGTTGGGGCCGGAAAGCTTGACTGAAGCCACCTCGAACGCCGGGGCAGGCGCGGTGCCTGTCTGAGCCTGCGCCGCCGCCGCGGCCAACCAGAGCGCGATTCCAACCCGCAAGAGTCCCAAAGGCGCCCTCCGCCCAGATTGTACCGCGGGCTAGTTTTCCACCGGCGTCTTGTCGAACGCTTCGATCACCAGCACTTCGAACGGTAATTTCTTCGGCACAAGCTTCAAGCCGAGTTGCTGGGTTAACGCGGTGAACATATCGGGCGCAACCGGCGCCTGTGGGTTGGTGGTGGGAGCGGCACCCGGTATTTCCCTGGTGTATTCAAGCTGAAAATCGTACTCCCCGGCCAACCCGGTCGCGTCGACGATCGGCCGCTGGTCCTGTTGCGACCGCAGCACTCGCGCCAGAGTAGACATCGGCTGGTGCCGCGCCGTCATCCGGACTACGATATAGCCGCCGCTCACCGACTGGACGGTTGCGAGGTCGGAGCGGTTGGGCGCCAACTGCACAAAGCCGTCGGCGGAAACCTTGGGGCGCACGAATTCGGTTTGCGCTACCGCCTCTTGGGCCGACTTCTGGAACTTCGGCCCCGATTTCGCCACCGTCAGCTCATAAGCCGGGAACTCGCGCGACTCCTTGTGCAGCTTGAGGTGGAACCGCTCCGCCAGCAGGTTCTGCAGCATCAGGCGGAACTGGTCGCGGGTTGCGCCCGGCGGCACTTTGGCCGTCAGATCGAACAAGTCGCGGTCGAGCGGCGTTTTGCTGGAGACCTGAAAAGAGTCCACGTGGTAAGCCATCAGGATCAGAAGGAGCAGGGGCGACGCATTCGCGTGGAACTGGCCCGGGTCGGAAGTTCCGGGGCCTCCTCCCGCGTCGCGCTTGCTCTGCGGCCCGGACACTTTGACCGACGCAACCTCAAACGTCTGGGCCCCCGCCAGCCCTGCGGCCAGAGCCAGCGCGATCCCTATGCGCATCGAGACCATCCACCCCTCCCCGCGCCACCGGGTGACGGCGGCGTGTGACGATGGGATTGTACCGCGCGGTTCTCGCCCCTGCCTGCCGGGAACTACCGGATCTCCATGATTTCTTTTTCTTTGGTCCGCGAGGCCTGGTCGACCTTGCCCATGTAGCCGTCGGTCAGCTTCTGGACCTCATCGAGGGCCTTCTTCTCTTCGTCCTCGGTGATTTTCTTGTCCTTCAGCAGCTTCTTTACGGCTTCATTGCCGTCGCGGCGAATGTTGCGGATCGAGACGCGGTGGTGCTCGGCCGCAGCGTGCAGCCGTTTGACCATCTCCTTGCGGCGCTCCTCGGTCAGCGGCGGGATCGGCAGACGGATGAGTTTTCCGTCATTGGAGGGGTTCAGGCCAAGATCGGAGGTGCGGATGGCCTTCTCGATCGCTCCGATCTGCGAAACGTCCCACGGCTGAATGGTGATCATCGACGGCTCGGGGACGTGCAGGTTGGCCAACTGGTTCAGCGGGGTGGGAGTGCTGTAATAGTCCACCCGGATGTTGTCCAGCAGGCCCAGGGAGGCGCGGCCGGTGCGGATCGTAGCCATTTCGTGCTGCAAATCCGAAACCGCCTTCTCCATGCGCGATTTCATGTTGGCGTCCACTTCTTTGGCGGACTCGAATGCGGGGCCGCGGGTGCTGCGTGCGGTTCTGTCTTCATAATGGCGCTCTCGGTGCCAGGCTCCCGGAGTTCCAGGAACCGGCTCTAATGAATTACCGTGCCGATTGGCTCTCCCATCGACATTCGCATTATATTTCCTGTTGTAGTCAAATTGAAAACAACGATCGGTAACTGGTTGTCCCGGCACATGGCGATGGCGGTGGCATCCATCACACCCAGGGCCTTGGCCAGCACTTCCAGGTAGGTGATTTCCGGATATTTCACCGCATCCGGGAACTTGAGCGGGTCCTTATCGTACACCCCATCCACGCGGGTGGCCTTGGCGATCACTTCGGCCTTGATCTCCAGAGCGCGCAGGGTGGCTGCCGTGTCGGTGGAAAAGTAGGGGTTGGAGGTTCCGGCGGCGAAAATCGCGATGCGGCCCTTCTCCAAGTGGCGGATGGCGCGGCGGCGGATATACGGCTCGGCCACCTCGTGCATCTCGATGGCGCTCATCACGCGGGTGGGAATGCCGATCTGCTCCAGGGCGTCGGAAAGGGCCAGGGAATTGATCACCGTGGCCAGCATGCCCATGTGGTCGGCGGTGACGCGGTCCATGTTGTGGGCCGCCGCGGCGACCCCGCGGAAAATGTTGCCGCCGCCTACCACGATTCCGATCTGCACGCCCGCCGCGGCTACATCGGCCACCTCGCGGGCGAGGCTCGTCACCCGTTCGGCGCTGATACCAAAGGGCGCTCCGCCCGCCAGCACCTCGCCAGAAAGTTTGAGCAGGATGCGTTTGAAGCCGGGCATTTACGCGCTGGCCACTTCGCCGCCGGCTTCCGCCGCAGCCACGTCGCCGACTTTGAAGCGGATGAAGCGCGCCACGGCGATGTTCTCGCCCAGTTTGGCGATTTTAGTCTTCACCAGTTGTTCAATGGTGAGGGTGGCTTCCTTCACAAACGGCTGTTCCAGCAGGCAGACTTCCTCGAAGTACTTGGCCAGGCGGCCTTCCACGATGCGGTCCAGAATTTTTTCCGGCTTGCCCTCGTTGCGGGCGCGCTCGCGGGCGATTTCCTTCTCCTTCTCCAGCACCTCGGGCGGCACTTCTTCGCGCCGCAGGTACTTCGGATCGGCCGCCGCGATGTGCATCGCCACGTCGTGGACCAGTTCCTTGAAATCGTCGGTTCGGGCCACGAAATCCGACTCGCAGTTCACTTCCACCATGACGCCAAGCTGGCCGCCCGCGTGGATGTAGCTGCCGATCAATCCCTGGCGGGTGGCGCGCGAGGCCTTCTTGGCAGCCGACGCGATCCCGTGCTTGCGCAGCCACACTTCGGCTTCCCCGATGTCGCCGCTGGTAGCCACCAGGGCCTTCTTGCACTCCATCATTCCCGCACCGGTGCGGTCACGCAGGTCTTTCACTAGTGCTGCGGTAATGTCCGCCATAGCTTCACTCTTTGCTCGTTTACTGGAAAAGCGGGTATTAGCCGCTGATGAACGCTGGTACACGCTGATGAAAACCAAGAATCATCGGCGCTCATCAGCGGCCAATACCCCTCTCAATGGGCGCTTTCGGTAACCACCGGCTCAGGCGCAGGCTCGGCCGTTTCTGAGGCGGGTCCCTTGCGCGGCTGCGTTTGCGGCTCTTCCTCCATGCTCAGGCTCTCCGCCATGATCTTCTCGGCGTACTTGGGATCCACATACTCCGTATAAGCCGCCATGCCTTCTTCGGCCGGAGTCTCGTCCTGCACAATCTTATCGGCGGTGAAATCCTGCTCGGTGGCCAGCGCGCGGCCTTCGATCACCGCGTCGGCAATCTTGCTGGCAAACAGGCGGATGGCGCGCAGGGCGTCGTCATTGCCCGGAATCACGTAATCCACTTCGTCCGGATCGCAATTGGTGTCTACGATGGCCACCACCGGGATGCCCAGACGGCGAGCTTCTTTCACGGCGATGGCTTCCTTGTTCGAATCGATCACGAACAGGACATCCGGCAAACCCGGCATATCCTTGATTCCCGCCAGGTTCTGATCCAGGTGCTTGCGCTCTCGCTCCAGCCGGATGACTTCCTTCTTGGGACGCCCGGCGTAGCCGCCCTCGACCGACGCCATGGCCTCCAGATCCTTCAGCCGCTTGATGGACTTCTGTACCGTGAGCATGTTGGTCAGCAGGCCGCCCAGCCAACGCTGGTTGACGTAGAACATCTGGCTGCGCGTGGCCTCTTCGGCGATGGCCTCCTGCGCCTGACGCTTGGTACCCACAAACAGCACGTTCTTGCCCTGGGCCGCCATTTCGCCTACGAAACGGGCGGCGTCCTTGAACATTTTCAGGGTCTTCTGCAGATCGATGATGTAAATTCCGTTACGTTCGCCGAAGATGTATTCTTTCATCTTCGGATTCCAGCGCTTGGTCTGGTGCCCGAAGTGAACGCCGGCTTCGAGCAATTCCTTCATGGATATTGCGGGCAAACTACCTCCTCATCCTTGTGGGAAGCGAACTTCCCGTTCCCAGCCTTCACCAATGCTCCGCCGCCGGGCGGCCCAAAGCGGAATTTGCGCCAGCCGGTGGAGCAGAAGGCGTGCTGCTTCTGCGGAGGCCGGACACCCGGCCCCCTGATAATTAACGTTTGGAGAACTGGAACCGTTTGCGTGCGCCCTTCTGGCCGTACTTCTTCCGTTCGTGTGCACGCGGGTCGCGGGTCAGATACCCCAACTTCTTGAGCCGTGGCCGGAGTTCCGCATTAAACTCCACCAGAGCCCGGGAAACGCCCAGGCGGGCGGCGCCTGCCTGTCCGGCCCATCCTCCGCCGTCCGCGAGGATCAGAATGTCAAACTTATCTACGGTCTCGGTAGCCGCCAAGGGCTGTCTTACCATGGCCCGCGCACTCTCGGTGGGAAAATAATTCTCGAAAGAGCGGTGGTTCACCTGAATTTCGCCCTTGCCGGGCCGTAGGAAAACCCGAGCTACCGAACGTTTCCGGCGGCCCGTACCCAAATATTGAACAATCGTCGCTGCCACTAAACTTTTACTCCGCTATTTTATGGCCAAAACGGCCGGCTGCTGGGCCGCGTGCGGATGCCGGTCGCCCGCGTACACCTTCAGTTTCCGGTACATCTGCTTGCCAAGCTTGGTCTTGGGGAGCATGCCTTGAATGGCTTCTTCCACCATGCGGGTGGGGCGCTTCGCACGGACCCGCTGAATGTTGGTCTCGACCAATCCGCCGGGATACCCGGTGAAATGGCGGTAAATTTTATCCTGTTCTTTCCGGCCGGTCAGCCGGACTTTACTGGCATTGATGACGATCACATGATCGCCGGTATCCAGGAACGGCGTGAAAATGGGCTTGTTCTTGCCCATCAACAACATAGCCGCTTTGCTCGCAAGCTTGCCCAGCACCACGTCCTGCGCGTCGATCAGATGCCACTTGCGGGCAACGCCATTCTTGGAAGGGAACTCGGTACTCATTGACACACGTCTCCAACTAGTCTTGTACAAAATACTTAGCGTACCGGGATCGGGGGGCCATTGTCAAATCTGGGTAACAATCCGGTGACCCCAAGTGTGGGGCAAAGCTTCAGCTTGCCCTGCTTCGCAGCCAGGTTCCCAACTGCCCCCGCAACCCCGATCCGGGTATAGTGGAGCATGACCTGGAAACAGCGTCCCGCCCGCCTCCTCATCGCGTGCCTGGCCTTCACGCTGCCGGCCGCCGCGCAGCTCGATTCCCCCGCCCTGCGCGCCAAATACGGCCAACCGCTCAACCGCCAAACCTTCCACCTGCCCGCCGGATTCGACCTGGTGGTGGATTACGGCCCCAGCCAGCAGGTATGCAAGCTGCAAGTCCCAGCCCTCATGCCCACCAAAGAAAACCCCGCCAACTCCACGGCGATGAAACGGCAAATGTACGCCTTCCTGGCGGATTTAGTCCCCGACGCCATGCGCGGCAAAGAACTGAACCGGATGGCCTCAAACATGGGCACCATTTCGCTGTTCAACACGGAATACGAACACGTCTGGATCACCGAACTGCTGATCGGGACCGATCCATTCAGCCACGACAACACCATCACCGTCACCTTCAAGAACGGCGATTGCCAGAGCCCGGAAGGCCAGTAGCCACGTGGGCGCCGGGTCGCCGGGCCTTCACTTCTTCGGTCCGCCCCCATGCGGCAGCAGCCGGTCCACCTCGGCCGCCAGGCCGTTGCCTTCGAAAATTTCCAGCGTGCCGGGGCCGTAGCTGAACTGGTTGCGAATCATCCCCTGCTGGTCGATCAGGAAGACCTGCGGCAGGTTGAAGGTCTGCACCCGCAGATACGAAAAGGCCGCCTGGCCGCAATCGAAAACGATCGGGTAAGCCACCTTATGCTCGGCGATGAACTGCGCCACCTTGGTCTGGTTGTCCGGCGGATTGGCCACCGACAGTATGCCCACCCGGTCGCCATACTTCTGGTGCAGGTTTTCCAAAATGTCCGCCAGCCGCTGGCAGTGCGGGCAGGTGGTCTGCATAAATTCCAGGATCACGGGCTTGCCGCGGTAGTCGGCCAGGTCGTGGAGTTCCATTTTGGAATCCGGCAGGCAGAAGCCCGGCGCACGGCGCGCGCCTTGCGCGGGAAGCCCTGCGGGAACAAGCGCCGCGGCGGCGAGAGCGATGATCACGGTCAGACGGTTTGTCATGCGAATTATCCTGGTTCCCCTTTGGCCAGTTGCCGAAGCGAGGTTTCGAAAGGCGCGCGGGCCACGCCGCGCTCGGTGATGATGGCGGTGATGTACCGCGCGGGCGTCACATCGAAAGCCGGGTTCTGGGCCGCCGTTCCGGGCGGAGCCACAGCGTGCCCGAACATGTGCGTGACCTCGGCGGGGGAGCGCTCTTCGATGGGAATCAGGTCGCCCGAAGCCAGCGTCAGGTCGAGCGTCGAAATCGGCGCCGCCACAAACATCGGCACCCCGTTTTCGTGCGCCAGCACGGCCACCGAATACGTCCCCACCTTGTTGGCCACATCGCCGTTGGCGGCGATCCGGTCGGCGCCCACCACCACGCAGCCGATCCTGCCGCTCTTCATGAAATGGCCGGCCATGTTATCGGTGATCAGCGTCGTAGGGATGCCGTCCTGTTGCAGTTCCCAGACCGTCAGCCGCGCGCCTTGCAGGAAAGGCCGCGTCTCATCGGCGAAAACGTCCACGTGCTTGCCGCTTTCGATGGCCGCCCGGATCACTCCCAGCGCCGTCCCGTATCCGGCGGTGGCCAGCGCGCCGGCGTTGCAGTGGGTGAGCACTGTTTTGCCGTCGGGCACCAGCGGCGCACCGTGCCGGCCCATGGCGCGGTTGATGGCGATATCCTCCTCGCGGACCAGTTGGGCTTCTTCCACCATCCGGCGGCGGATCTCCTCGATGGGACGGCCGCGCAGGCCGGCGTACAGCCGCTTCATGCGGTCGATGCCCCAGAACAGATTCACCGCCGTGGGGCGGGTGCGGGCCAGGGTGTCGCAGATGGTTTCCATTTGCTCGTCCAGTCCGGCCTCGGCCGCGCCCGCCACGCCCAGCGCCACGCCCATGGCGGCGGCTACCCCGATGGCCGGAGCGCCGCGAATCACCATGTTGCGAATCGCCGTGGCCACTTCCTGATACGTCCGGCAGGTAACAAACGTCTCTTCGAGCGGCAGCCGCGTCTGGTCGATCATCACCACGGCGCCGTCCTTCCACTGGATGGTCTCGATCATGTGTGCGGCAGGTACCTCCCTTGCGCGATCAGCACGAGAAAGAAAAGAGCATTATAAGATGCGTGCATGACCGTGGAGGCTTTGGTGGACCCGGTCACGTGGCGCACCCAGCCGAATGCCGCGCCCGCCAGGCCGATCACCACGCCGTGCCGCCACGAATTGCCGTACTCGGGAATGTGCAGCAGGCCGAACGGGATGGCGGCGCCCAGGATGCCGGCCACCGGACCGAAGCTGCGCACCAGCAGCGGCTGCAGGAATCCGCGGAAGACCAGTTCCTCGCACAGCGGCCCGACGGTAATTCCGAAGACCGCCAGCAGCAGGATGGAGGCGCGGTCGCCCAGCAGATCGGTCATGGGGTTGCTCGTCGAGGGCACCCGCACAACGTACGTGGCGAAGGCCACTCCCACGGCGGTGGCGAACCCGGCGATCACCAGCCACATGAACGGCGCGCGTAGCGGCACCCAGCCGAGCGAGCGCCAGAACGGCCGGCTGTATTCCAACCGGAACATCAACTGCAGCGCCAGGAAGAGCACCAGGTAACCCAGCACCTGTTCGGACACCAGTTCCGCCGCGTGTACCGCCGGGTGGATGTGGAATAGGCGCAGGACGCCCTGGACGATGGCCCAGCCCAGCAACATCGAGGGGACCGCCAGGCCCACGAAGAGGAACACGTCCGAGTAGCCCCAGAACGGCTCGCGCTCGGGCGGGGGTGGCGGCAATGGCGGGGCCGTCTCGCCGCTCTCCGGCGCGGAGGCAGACGGAGCAGTGGCGGCGGTCCCGCCAGTCTCTGGCGCGGAAGGCGGCTGCGCGTCCGGTTCGTCGCTCGGCGGTGCCACAGAATCCGGCGGCTCGGAGGGCGGCGGGGGAGGAGTCGTGGCGGTCCCGCCAGCCTTTGGCGCGGAAGGCGGCTGAGCGGCGCCCGTTTCGTCGCTCTCCGCCGCGGGGGAAGAGGCAGGCGCGCCGGTCTCCGGTGCCGGCGAAGATGGAGGCGCCGCGACCGTTTCGCCGCTCGCCGGCGTGCCGGACCGTAGCGGCGTTGCGGCGCCCGTTTCGCCGCTTTCCGGTGCGGCGGAAGGCAGGAGCGGGGCCGGGCGACCGCTCTTCGCCGCGGAGGAAGGTGGAGGAACTGCGGTCATTTCGTCGCTCCGCGGCGCGGGCGGAGACGGAAGCGCCGCGCCCGTTTCGCCGCTCTCCGGCGCCGAGTGAGGCGGAGGCGTCGTGGCGGTCCCGCCGTTCTCCGGCGGTGCGGAAGCCGGCGTTGCGGCCCCCGTTTCGCCCGGCTCCGGCGGCTCGGGGGTCACCGATCCCTCTCGATCAGCGCGGCGGCCAGCAGCGGAATCATGATCTCGTGGTGCCCGGTGATGGCGTAGCCGCGGCCGCCCGAGGGCTCGCCGGCATGCGGCCGCTCCACCACGTTCACGCGCGGGCGGTAGTGCTGCAGGAAATCGAAATTGGCGGTGGTGAACCCGGCCAGCGGATGGCCCAGGTTGCGCACGGCCGAGACGGCTTTCAGGAAAACCTCCGGCAGCACCACCGCGGACCCCACGTTCAAATAGACTCCGCCATCGTCCAGGTCCATCGCGCAGGCCGCGAACAGCCGGAAATCGCGGTGCGACGCGCTGCCGATGGCGGCCGGGTCGGCGGCCGGATGGGTATGCGGCGTATCGGTGCCGATGGCCACGTGGACGGTCACCGGTACGCGATGGCGCTAGGCCTGCACCAGCAGGCTGGCCTGCGGAGCGGCCAATTCGTCTCCGTGGGCATCCAGCCATTGTCCCAGCGCTTCCCCAATGCCCACCCCGTCGCGGTCCCCTTCGGCGATGGCGCGGTTCATGTCGCGCCCGGTCTCTTCGGCCGAACCGAAGCGGCCATCGGGCAGGACGGCTTCCACGTCTTCGCTGGTGTGCCCGGCCAGTGCGATTTCGAAATCGTGAATGGAGGACGATCCGTTCAGCGCGAAAGCGCTGGCATAGCCGCGCCGCATCAGGTCGATCAGCACCGGCGCCAGGCCGCACTTGATGACGTGCCCGCCCAGCCCCCAGATGATGGCCCTCCGCCGGGCGCGCGCCGCCGCAACGGCCTCCACCACCGCGCGGAAAGAATCGCCCGCCAGGATATGCGGCAGCGAATCCAGCCACCCGGCAATGCCCGCGCCCGGGTGGTAAGGCACCGCAAAATCGGCGGCCTTGACCTTGCCGCCGCGCTCGGCGAGGCGCACGGTCCGCAGACCGGAAAAATCGAGGGGAGACTTGGAGTATTGAGTCACAGGGAGAAAACCTTGACGCGGAGGCGCGGAGGCGCGGAGAAACACGCGGAGAAGAACTCTACTCCTGGGTTCGCTCTGCGTCTCCGCGTCTCCGCGTCCAATCTTCCTCTTCTCATAACGCCCTCCGCAGCGCCTCCGCCGTGTAGCTCTTCTTCGACCGGCTCACCTGCTCGGGCGTCCCGCAGGCCACCACCCGGCCGCCGTATTCGCCGCCATCCGGACCCAGGTCGATGATCCAGTCGGCGGTCTTGATCACGTCCAGATTGTGCTCGATCACCACCACCGTGTTGCCCAGCTCCACCAGCCGCTGCAGCACGTCGAGCAGCTTGCGCACATCGTCGAAGTGCAGCCCGGTGGTCGGCTCGTCCAGCAGATAAAACGTGCGGCCGGTCTGGCGCTTGCTCAGCTCCTTGCGCCAGCTTGATGCGCTGCGCTTCGCCGCCCGAAAGCGTGGTCGACGATTGGCCCAGGTGCACGTAGCCCAGCCCCACATCGAGCAGCGTCTGCAGCTTGGCGCGGATCTGCGGAAGGTTCTCCATCAGCGGCAGCGCCTCTTCCACCGTGGCGTCCAGCAGGTCGGCGATGGAGTAGCCCTTGAATTTCACCTGCAGGGTTTCGCGGTTGTAGCGCCGCCCGCGGCACACGTCGCAGGTCACGTAAACATCCGGCAGGAAGTTCATCTCGATGCGCTTGAGTCCGTCGCCCTGGCAGGCCTCGCAGCGGCCGCCCTTCACGTTGAAGCTGAAGCGGCCCGGCTTGTAGCCGCGCTCGCGCGATTCCGGCAGCATGGCGTAGAGATCGCGAATGGCGTGAACAGGCCGGTGTAAGTGGCCGGATTGGAGCGCGGCGTGCGGCCGATGGGCGTCCTGGTCGATGCGGATCACCTTGTCGATGATGCTGCGATGCCTTCGAATCGACTCGTGCGCGCCCGGCTCTTCGTGCGAGCCGTAAATCTCGCTGCGCCAGCGCGCGGTAGAGAATGTCGTTCACCAGCGTGGATTTGCCGCTGCCCGAGACGCCCGTCACCACCGTCAGCAGCCCCAGCGGAAACTCCACGTCGATGTCCTTCAGATTGTGCTCGCGTGCGCCGCGGATGGTCAGCTTCTTCGTCGCCGGGCGCGCGGCGCTCGGCCGGCACGGCGATGGACAGCGCGCCCGACGAGATACTGGCCGGTCAGCGACGCCGCGATTGCGCGCGATCTGCGCCGGAGTCGCCGGACGCCACCAGTTCGCCGCCCAGGCGGCCGGCGCCCGGGCCCAGGTCGATCACGTAATCGGCGCGCTCGATGGTCTCCGCGTCGTGCTCCACCACCAGCACCGTGTTGCCCATGTCGCGCAGCTGCGTCAGCGTTTCGAGCAGCCGGTCGTTGTCGCGCGGATGCAGGCCGATGGAGGGCTCATCCAGCACGTACAGCACGCCGCGCAGCTTCGAGCCGATCTGCGTGGCCAGGCGGATGCGCTGCGCTTCGCCGCCGGAAAGCGTGGCCGCCGAGCGGTCCAGGCTCAGATAGTCCAGCCCCACCGCTGAGAGAAATTCCAGCCGGCGGCGGATTTCATCCACCACGCGGCCGGCGATCTGCGGCTCGCGCTCGGTCAGCTCCCAGTTGCGCACCGTCATCAGCGCGCGCGACAATCGGCAGCGCGGTGAACTCGGCAATGGAGAAATTCTTCACCCGCACCGCCAGGCTGGCCGGACGCAGCCGCTTGCCCTGGCAGGCCGGGCAGGGCACGGCGACATGTACTCGGTGAGCCATTCGCGGTAGCCCTCCGGCGGATTCGCGTAAAGCTCGTCGAGGATGCCAGGATGCCGCGAAACCCGTTGCCCCCGCGAGCAGCAGCTCGCGCGTTTTGCAGCGGCAGATCCTCGAACGGCTTCTTCAGATTGATGCGCGCGTGGCTTGGCGAGTTCCTGAACGCGTTGCTGCATCATCCCAGGAGCCGGCGCCCGGTCCGAGCCCGCCTTCGAGCAGCGGCTTCGAGGGATCCACGATCACCTTCGCCGGGTCGAAGCTCCACTGTGCTGCCCAGCCCGTGGCAGGTCTTCGCACGCGCCATACGGGCTGTTGAAGGAGAACGAGCGCGGCTCCAGTTGCGGCACGCTGGCGCCGCATTCCGTGCAGGCCAGCTTCTGCGAATACAGCCGTTCCTCGCCGTTCACCACCGCGATCAGCACCAGGCCGTTGGCCAGCTTGGTGGCCGTTTCGATGGAGGCTTCCAGCCGCTTCTCGATGCCCGGCTTCACCAGCAGCCGGTCCACCACCACTTCGATGGTGTGGTTCTTGCGCTTGTCGAGCGGGATATCTTCGTCGAGCGACCGCAGCACGCCATCGATGCGGGCGCGCACGAAGCCCTGCGCGCGCCAGCTTTTCCAGGTCCTTCTTGTACTCGCCCTTGCGGCCGCGCACGATCGGCGCCATCACCATGATGCGGTCGTCCGGCTTGCAGCGCCAGCACGTGCTGCAGGATCTGCTCGGTGGTCTGGCGCGAAATTTCGTTGCCGCAGACCGGGCAATGCGGGATGCCGATGGAGGAGTACAGCAGCCGCAGGTAATCGTAAATTTCGGTGATGGTCCCCACCGTGGAGCGCGGGCTGCGGCTGGTGGTCTTCTGCTCGATGGAAATGGCCGGGCTCAGGCCGTCGATGGAATCGACGTCGGGCCGCTCCATCTGGTCCAGAAACTGGCGCGCGTAGGTCGAAAGCGTCTCCACATAGCGCCGCTGGCCTTCGGCGTAAATCGTGTCGAAGGCCAGCGAGGATTTCCCGGAGCCGCTCAGCCCGGTGATCACCGTAAGGGTGTTGCGGGGAATCTCGACATCGATATTCTTCAGATTGTGCTGGCGCGCGCCATGCACCGTGATCCGGTCCAGCATATAAGTGGTTTGAATGTTACGGGTGTATCCTTTATTGTCCCGCGGCTTGGGCCCGAATGCAATTGCGAGATACAATGGCGTGCAGTGAGGAAGTGCGGACAATGCGGCGGCAAGCTACGCCGGGTGCACCGGACCTTCTTGGAACGGTTTAGTTACCTGGCTATCTACGAATGCCGGCATTGCGAGCGCGAAGTACTGATTCCTCGGAGTCATACCTATCATTTCGGCACTACATGCCGGTGTCCGAGGTGCGGCACGTTCCGCGTGGTGAAACTAAAGGTGCCGGACAAAATCGACCCCATGCAGGGGGGAGTGATGAATTGGGTCGAGCGGCTGGCGGGCGGCAATCTGTACCACTGCTGCTACTGCCGGGTGCAGTTTTTCGACCGGCGCCCGCTGGACCCCAACGCCTCGCGCGTGGCGTCGCGGCCGGGAGAAGAACCGGCGGCTTCCGAAAACGGCGCAGGCGGCCAGCTGGAGCATCACGAAATTCACCCCGAAATCACCCGCAAACGATCTCACGATCCCGAGGAGTAAGGCCAGATCGGGTGCACGCGGGCGGCTTGGCGAAGAAATCGAACCGGGGCAAACCCAAGTATGCCTCACCCTTGCAGTGGTAGCGCACGCTTTAGCGAAGCTTTAGCTAGCTTTAGCTTCGCTTTAGCTTGCGCGTGTTAGATTATTTCACGGCATCTCAGGGAGCGTCCCTCCCGCCAACTGCACGACATCTCGCGGTCAGAGATTTATACGCTCCATTTCGATGGCGCCCGGCGCCACGCCGCACTTGCCCAGTTCCAGGGCCGCCATGCGGGTGAACATTTCGATGCCGCCTTTGCTGGCCGCCGGTCCCAGCGACCCACCTCCACGGCATTCCCCACGTCGCCCACCGCCGCCACTCGCGGCCCATGGCGGCAATCTCCGGCACTACAGTTTGGCCCCGGCCCCACCGGCAAATCGTTCAGAGCCACCCCGTACGTGCCCGGCTCCAGCACCCCCGCGGGCTCGCCACGTCGGCAGCCATCGCGAACCATTCGCCGCCTACCCGACCTTGAGCACCACCTTGCCGAACTGCTCTTTGTTCTCCAGCCGTTCGTGCGCCGCGCGGATCTCTGCGAGCGGATACACGCGGTCGATTACCGGTTTGAGCTGGCCGCGGAAAACGAACTTCAACACCTGGTGCAGCTCCCCCATGCTCCCCATGAACGAGCCGAGCAGGCTCCACTGTTTGGCAAACAGGTAGCGCAGATCCAGACGCACGTCCGCGCCGGTGGTCGCGCCGCAGGTTACCAGCCGCCCGCCGGGCGCGAGCGATTCCAGGCTCTTGGGCCAGGTGGCGGCGCCCACATGCTCTACCACCACATCCACGCCGCGCTTGCCGGTAATGCGCTTCACCTCTGCGCCAATATCCTGGCGGTAGTGATCCAGGACGTAATCGGCGCCCAGTTCCCCGGCCTTGGCCAGATTCTCTTCGCTGCCGGCGGTCGCGATCACACGGCACTGGAACAGGCGCGCAATCTGGATGGCGGTCGATCCCACTCCGCTCGAAGCGGCCAGCACCAGCACGTCTTCGCCAGGCTGCAACCGCGCGCGATTCATGAGCATGTGCCAGGCGGTGAGGAACACCAGCGGCACCGCGGCGGCTGCCTCGAAGCTCAGCGAGTCGGGAATGGGAATGACGCTGTATTCGGGAGCGGCCAGCAGTTCGGTGTCGCCGCCATCCACCCCATAACCGAACAGCGTGTAGCGGCGGCAGAAATTATCGCGGCCGGAGAGGCACTGCTCGCACTGCCGGCAGCTCAGCCCCGGAGAAAGCACCACGCGCCAACCGGGCTTCACCCGTTCGCACAGTTCGCCCACCGCGACGATTTCGCCAGCGATGTCGCTGCCCAAAATGTGCGGCAGAGCGAATTTCATGCCGGGGATGCCGGCGCGCACAAACAGATCCAGGTGGTTGAGGGCGCAGGCGCGCACCCGTACCAGCACCTGGTTAGCCTGGATGCGCGGCTCCGGGACGTCCTCGTAGACCAACACGCCGGGGTCGCCGTGCTGATGAAACCGGGCGGCTTTCATGAAGCCACGGTAGCACTACTTCTTCGCGGAGGTGAAGAGCACTTCCACCGATTGGCGGCCCGGGCCGTGGCCGACCGTATGTACCGCGGCCTTCACCACCACCGGCCGGCCCTTAGCGGCCAGCAGATCCTGCAGCGCCACGCGGGCACGCTCTACGTCGCGAGGCTCGTAGGGCTGCTCCACCGCCAGCGCCACTTCACGGGCCACGAAACAGGCCCGAATGTCTTCGAACGTGACGCCGCGCGGCATCTGGAACCGCACCGAGCGCACCACTGGCTCCTGCGCCTCCAGATCTTCGGATTGGTGCAGCGCCACGCGGGCCTGCCCGGCCAGGGTGCTCTCGGGATACACGTACAGCAGCGTCCGGAAGGTCACCGAAGCCGCGCCGTAGCGCCCGGCGCGCAGCATGGCCTGCCCCTCGTCCAAGAGGCGCGCAGCCTCCACGGCATCGCGGGCATCCTCGGCCGCAAGCGCCTTGGGGGCGCTTACCGCAGCCACCGAAATCAGTATCAACAGCGAGATCCACCTCATGGATAAGTCGAATGCACGTCCCGTGCCGCCGGTATCCGCGCTGAAATTAAGGCAGTTAGCCGCGTGCGCGGGTGGGAATTGCAGCCACGGTGCGCCCAATGGCCAGCACCTGCCCGGAATTCGGCAGGGTTCGCCGTCGGCGAGTCCCGATTCCGGTGTAATGCAGTTACAACGAGCGTTCCTTTTCGTGGAGATTGGAGAAGCGGCGTCTTCTCTGGATGCTTCACTGAGGAAAGCCCGGTACACGGCCGGGCTCTCCAATCGAAGCGGAAAGGAGGACCAGCTTATGGTCCAAGTGCTGGTAAAAGTCGTCCACGCTTTCCTTGGGCGAATCACGGTACTGATCTTGTGGCGGCGTAGCCGTCACAAGTACGGTCCGTGGCGGGGGCTGGAGAACCGCTCTCCAGTTCCCGCTACCAGCATTATAGACGAATGGCCCCGCTTTCGGAGCCGAAATCGCAATCTCCGGCTGCCGCAAGCGCGTTGGCCATCGAACACAGCCATCTCTCCGCTGTTTCTCGGTCTCTCAGCCCTGCCCGATGAGGCCTTCCCCGGCCCGCCTCCATGTGGAGCCCGCATTCAGTTTCCCGCACATCGGGTGTATTCTGAAGAATCAAGGGGGCCCAGATCGTCAAGTTCTGCGTGCTGGCCAGCGGCAGTTCGGGTAACGCCGCGTTACTTGCCACCGAAAACACGCGCATTCTGGTGGATGCCGGCCTGAGCATGCGCGAAATCGCCCGGCGGCTGGCCGCCATCGGCGAAGACCTCGCCCGCATCGACGCCATTCTGATCACCCACGAGCACACCGACCACGTGTCCGGCCTGCCCGTGCTGGCGCGTAACAAGAATGTCCGCGCCACTATCTATATGACCCACCTGACGGCGCCCTCCATCGAGTGGCACGAAGCCCCGCCCGCGCGCCTCGAAACCTTTCAGGCCGGCGCCGGCTTTCCCGTCGGCGATATCGAAGTGCAGAGCTTCAGCATCCCGCACGATGCCCGCGACCCGGTGGGCTTCCGCTTCGAAGCGCAGGGCGTCCGCATCGGCGTTGCCACCGACCTGGGCTACATCCCGGTATCGGTGAAGTATCATTTGCGCCGCGCCGACCTGCTGCTGCTGGAGGCCAATCATGATCTCGACATGCTCAAAGTCGGCCCTTACCCCTGGGCGGTGAAACAGCGGGTGATGAGCCGCGTGGGCCACCTGTCGAACCTGGTGATGTCCGACTACCTGCTGGAGGATTTGGATTCCTGCACTGCGCACCTGGTGCTGGGCCATTTAAGCGAACACAACAATCACCCCGAAATCGTGCGGCTGATGGCCAGCCAGGCGCTCGAACAGCGCGGCCTGCGCGCCAGCCTGGCGATCGCCGCGCAGCATCATCCGTCGGAAGTTTTTCAATTTTGATCTCCCATGATTCCTCGATATACGCGGCCCGAAATGGGCCGGATCTGGAGCGACCAGAACAAGTTTCAGCAGTGGCTGGAAGTGGAGCTGGCCGCCTCCGAAGCGCTGGCCGAATTGGGCGTGGTGCCCGCCGAAGCCGCCGCGCCTGCTGCGCGCGCATGCCGGCTTTGAGGTGGCCCGCATCCACGAAATCGAGCGCGAGGTGAAGCACGACGTGATCGCTTTCACCACCGCGGTGGCCGAAACCATGGCCCGCGCCGGCCACGCCGAGGCTTCGCGCTGGCTGCACTACGGGCTGACGTCGAACGACGTGGTGGATACCGCGCAGGCGCTGCAACTGCGGCAGGCGGCCGCGATTCTGATCGCGCGGCCTGGAGGACCTGCGCGAAGTGCTCGGCCGGCGCGCGCGCGAGTTCCAGCACACCGTGCAGATCGGCCGCACCCATGGCGTGCATGCCGAGCCCATCACCTTCGGCCTCAAGCTGGCCATCTGGTACGAAGAGGCCGGCCGCAACCTGGCGCGCCTGCGCGAGGCCGCCGAGGGCCTGCGCGTCGGCAAGACTTCGGGCGCCGTGGGCACCTTCGCGCACATCGGCCCGGAGGTGGAGGAGCTGATCTGCGCGCGCCTCGGGCTAAAGCCCGCGCCGGTCACTTCCCAGGTGATCCAGCGCGACCGCCACGCGCAGTTCGTCGCGGTACTGGCGCTGGCCACCGCCTTGTGCGAAAAGATTGCGCTCGAAGTCCGCCACTTGCAGCGCACCGAGGTGCGCGAGGCGGAGGAGTATTTCGCGCGCGGCCAGAAGGGCAGCTCGGCCATGCCGCACAAACGCAACCCGGTAACCTGCGAGCAGATTTGCGGCCTGGCGCGGGTGGTGCGCTCCAACGTGCAGGCGGCTTTTGAAGATATCGCGCTGTGGCATGAGCGCGATATCTCGCACTCCTCGGTGGAGCGCGTGATTCTGCCGGATTCCACCATCCTGGCCGACTATCTGCTGGATAAGACCACCAAGCTGGTCGGCAAGTTACTGGTCTATCCCGAGCGCATGCGGCGCAACCTGGAGATGACCCAAGGGCTGGTCTTCTCCGGCCAGTTACTGCTGGACCTGGCCGCCGCCGGCATGCTGCGCGAGCAGGCCTACCGTATCGTGCAGGCCCATGCCATGCGGGCCTGGGAAGAGGAGTCGGATTTCCGCGCCGCCGTGGAAGCCGATCCCGAAATCCGCGCCGTGCTGGACGACGCCCAGATCACCGAAGCCTTCTCTCTGGAGCGCCAGCTCCGCAACGTGGACCGCATCTTCGCCCGCGTGTTCGGCCCGGCCGCGGCCGGTGAGTCGCGGGCCAGTTAGTCCGGCCCGAATCCGAGCCGCGGCCGTGAGGGAGCGCACCTCCCCGAGCGGCATTTGGTGTTCGGAGTATTGGAAATGTTCCGCTTTTGGTTCTATCAGCGTTTATCTGCGTTCATCAGCGGCTTCAGTACTTTGGCGGAGCGAAAAGTATTAGCCGCTGATCAACGCTGATGAACGCTGATGGCTTACGGGCCGGGACTGATGTGGCTGTCTGGCCTGGGAGAGGTGAACTATCATACGCTGTCAGACTTTCGGTCGCAGCGTGGGAAGAGTTGAAGGAGGCGATGGCGAATACGGCGCCACCGCGCGCTAAGCCGCGCTCCGAATCCAAGCCGCGGCCGTGAGGGAGCGCACCTCGCGGTCGCACGCCCCCACATCTCACGGGCTAGACTGTGGCTTATGGGCACCAATGAGGGAGGTGCGGTGGGGAATTCCGGCGCGGTTGCCTCGGTGCGCCCGCTTCCAGCCTTGCTGTCGCAGGTGCTGGTGGCCTTCACCGTCGAGCTGGATAACGAATTCGAGCGGCGCATGACCGAGGCCGGCTACGCGGGCGCGTTGTTGTCCCTGATGGCCTGGGCGAACCTGATGCGCTTCGTCGGCGAGCGCGGCGTGTCTGTGCGCGACTTGGCCGCGCAGGCGCTGGCGCCGGAAAAGGGCGCCCACTTTATGCTGGGCTGTCTCGAAAGATGGACATTCGTCGTCCTGCTGCCGGATCCCGGCGACCAGCGGCCCATTCCCGTGCGCGCACACCGCCTGTCCGGCCGGACCCTGCGCGACGGCTGGGGTAGCGGGCGCGGCATTCGCTCCGGCTGGCTGGTGCAGCTCACTACCAAAGGCCGACAGGCGAGCGAAATCTGGCCGCCACTGCCGGAGGCGATCGAGCGCCGCTGGGAAGAGCGCTTTGGCAAGAACGAGATCGGCCGCCTGCGAAATTCTCTCGAGCACATCGCCGGGCAACTGGACGTCGAATTGCCGCAGGGGCTTCCGTATTGGGAGGCCGGCGAGCGGTTTCCAGCCCGAGCAGAGCGCATGGCCGCGCGTTTGCCGCTTTCGGCGCTGCTCTCCCAGTTGCTGCTCGCCTTCCGCATCGAGTTCGATGCCGAATCGCGGGCGCCGCTGCCGCTCTGCGCCAACACGCTCCGTGTGCTGGAGGAAGGCCCCCTACGCGCCGCGGAGATTCCGCGCCTCACTGGCGGGTCGCCGGAGACCACCGACGTTGGTTGGCAGATCAAGCCGTACCTGGTGGTGGAACCCGATCCGGCAGCCAGCCGCGGAAAGGTGATCCGCCTGTCGCCGCGCGGCCTGCTGGCACAACAGATCTACCACCGGCTGGTGGGGGACTTAGAGACGCGTTGGGGCGCGCGGTTCGGCAAACAGCAGCTCGGCAACCTCCGGGAGGCGTTGCACGGATTGTTCGAAGCGTATCGTGGAGACCGCCCGCTGGTCGCCGAGGGATTGGTTCCCGCGCCCGGCACCGTGCGGGCGGCGGGCCAGACGCCCCATCTCGGCCGCCGCGGTGTGGGCCCGGCGCAGCGCCAGCGCATGCGCG
The DNA here is from genome assembly GCA_963803725.1 of Bryobacterales bacterium. GTDB lineage: Bacteria > Acidobacteriota > Terriglobia > Bryobacterales > Bryobacteraceae > JOPF133. The sequence goes on from CAWDOH010000058.1 coordinate 183,111, forward strand.
ACATGGTTGCGCAGACCGAAGCCTTTGTGCGCGATCCTGCCGGCGCGCTGCCGCACTACCCGCTGTGGGATATGAATCGCGGTTTCGGGCCGTAATTGAAAATCCTGCCGCAACTTTCCTCCGCCCGCCGGGGTTCATTCCAGCGTGCACTTTCCGAGGGTTCTATGAAGGGTTCCACGAAGTTCGCTATCTTGCTTCTCGTTCCGTATGCGTTTTCACAGACTACCGCCACGGTGATGACCGCACGCGCCGCCGCGCGGTTTCTCGATCAGGCTACCTGGGGACCGACGCCGGCTTCTATCGCCCAATTGCAGCAGATGGGGATTACTAAGTGGCTGGCGGCACAGTTTGCGCTGAATACTTCCGACCTGCCGGACCAGCCCATTCTGGCAGCCAACGGAAACAGCAACAATAACCTCGCTCCGGTGCAGCTCGCGTTCTTCCAGAACGCGGTAAGCGGCCAGGATCAACTGCGGCAGCGGGTGGCTTTCGCCTTGTCGGAGATCTGGGTGGTTTCGGCCGTTTCCACCAAGCCCGCCTATGCCTTCCCGCCGTATTGGCGGCTCTTCCGCGACAACGCCTTCGGCAATTACCGCGACCTGATTGAGGCGCTGAGCCTGAGTCCGGCCATGGGCAATTACCTCAACATGGCCAATAACAATAAAGGTAATGCCTCCAAGGGCACGGCGGCCAACGAGAACTATTCCCGCGAGCTGATGCAGTTATTCACCCTGGGTTTGACTCAACTTAATCCCGACGGCAGCCCGGTCCTGGATTCCAATTATAACCCGGTGCCGACTTACGATCAGAGCGTAGTCACCAACCAGGCCAAAGCCTTCACCGGATGGACTTATCCCACCGCGCCGGGGGCCACCGCGAAGACCAATAACCCGGCCTATTACACCGGCCAGATGTTCGCCGTGGAGGCGGAGCACGACACCACTTCCAAAACCATCGTCTCGGGAATTGTCATCCCCGCCGGGGGGACCGCCGCAGAGGATCTGCAATCGGTGCTGGACGCGCTGATGGCGCAGAAGACCATGGCGCCGTTCGTCAGCCGGCAGTTGATCGAACACCTGGTGACCAGCAATCCCAGTCCGGCCTACATCCAGCGCGTGTCGAGTGTCTTTCAGAATGACAGCACGGGCGTGGAGGGCAATTTGCAGGCGGTGATTACTGCTATCCTGACGGACCCCGAAGCGCGGGCCGCCGACGACCCCAGCGCCACGGCGAACCCCAATTTCGGACATATGCGCGAGCCGGTGCTCTTCATGGCCAATCTGCTGCGCGGATTGAACGCCACCCTGGGCGCGTCCAGTACCCCGTATAACGATGCGACCCTGATGGGGCAGGAGCTTTTCTACCCGCCCACGGTGTTCAGTTACTTCTCCCCGCTCTACACTCTGGAAAGCGGACAGACCGCCCCGGAGTTTGGAATCTACTCCACCCAGACCGCCTCCGAGCGGGCGGACATCGTGAACGCGGCCCTCTACGGCACGCTGGACAAGAGCACCACGGTCAGCTTAACGCCGTTCGAACAGTATCAGAACAACGTAAGCGGCCTGGTGGATTACATCAGTTACGTCTTTCTGCACAGTGGAATGTCCAGCGGACTCGCTCAAGCGGCCACCAGCGCGGCTTCCGCAGTGACCCTGCCGGCGGCGCAGGCCCAGGCGGCGCTGTATGTCGTCCTGACCTCCGGCGAATATCAAATCATGCAATAGGGGAAAATTGGGGAAAATACCATGTTCAGCCGTCGAGGATTTATCAGGATTGGAGCAGCGTCGGTGGGGACCATGGCGCTGCGGCCGTTTGGGCTGCTGCCCACTTTGGCGCAAAGCGGGCCGGATTACCGGGCGCTGGTATGCATCTTCCTTTTTGGCGGGAATGATTCCAACAACACCATCATTCCGCTGGATGACGCCGATTACCAGGCGTATCAGTCGGCTCGCGCCACCCTGGGGCTGCCGGTCAGCGCTCTGGTGCAGGTGCAAAGTATAACCGGAGCCCCCTACGGCTTTCACGCACTGCTGCCGGAATTGGCCAGCTTGTTTTCGAGCAAAGAACTGGCGGTGGTGGCCAACGTGGGGTCGCTGGTGCAGCCCGTCACGCGCGCGCAATACCAGGCGCAATTGACGCCCGTGCCCATGAATCTGTTTTCGCATTCCGACCAGCAGGCGCAGTGGCAGACCTCCGTGGCGCAGGGCAGCAGCACCTCCGGCTGGGCCGGGCGCGCGGCCGATTACATCGCCGCCCAAGGCATCAATTCCTCAAGCTTCCCGACTTTCTTCTCGGTGGCCGGCAACGCCCTGGAGGGCACCGGATTGAAGACGCAGCCGGTGGCCATCGCGCCCGGCGGATCGCTGAAGCTGGCCGGCTTCGGCACTTCGGCGGCGTCGCAAGCGCGCTGGACGGCGCTCAACGAACTGCTCACAGCCAATAGCGGTGTCTCGCTGGTGCAGGCGGCCAATACCACCTTGGCCAACAGCATCACCGACGCCACGGCGCTCGACAACGCCCTTAGCAAGGCCCCCACGTTGACTACTCAGTTCCCCAAGACCTCGCTGGGCGAGCAGCTCCAGCAGGTGGCCCAGATCATCTCGGTGCAGTCGAGCCTGGGCATGCGGCGGCAGATCTTCTTCTGCTCGCTGGGCGGTTTCGACACCCACACTGGCGAACTGGGGACCCAGAACTCGCTGTATCCGCAAGTGAGCCAGGCGGTGGCGGCCTTCTACGACGCCACCCAGGAGCTGGGAGTGGCGCAGAACGTCACCACTTTTACGGAGTCGGAATTCAACCGCACCTTCCAGCCGACCTCGGGGGATGGCAGCGATCACGGATGGGGCGGCCATCACCTGGTGGTGGGCGGAGCGGTGCAGGGCGGGCAGATCTACGGCAAGTTCCCGACCTTTGAATTGGGCGGCCCTGACGACACCGACGTGCGCGGCCGCTGGATTCCCACCACTGCCATCGACCAATACGGCGCCACGCTGTGCTCGTGGTTCGGCATTCCGGCCTCGGCACTGCCGACGGTGTTTCCGAACCTGCCGAACTTCAGCACCACGAACCTGGGATTTCTGGGATAGGCGGGCAAGTACGGTCTGCCGCGGCACGCTGGCGGGCAGAGATTCCTTCCTCCGCGCCACCGCGTCGCCGCGACCAGACCCGGTCAGCGGCCCACTCGGACGGCCGTGGAACCTGCACGCGCAGTACGGTGTCTAATGGGGCGGTGTCGAAGCAATGGCGTATCGCCCCGTTGGCCGCTTCCCTCACGCTGCTGCCGGTAGCCTGCTGCCTGATGTGGCTGGCCACTGGCTTCCTGCCGCCGCATTTGATCGATCGGTGTGACCGCCAGGGCAATCCTCGGGATTCCGCGCCCATCGTGGTGGCGGGAATCCTCGTGTCCGATACACAAATCCTGCACCGGGTGCCTGAGCACGCGGACCCGAGTACTCCCCTGCAACTCCGCCAACTGCGGGTCACAGTGGAGAACGTGCTCAAAGGGGACCTCAGCCGCGGAGACATCCTGGTCTACTACTTCGCCTTCGCGGGCGGCTTCGATGGCCCTCGGCCGCTGGGAATGTGGCGCACCGGAGACCGCCGGGTCTTGTGGCTGCGCAGAGACAACGGGGTGTTGCGCACGGCGTGCGACGGATGGGACGATTGCAGCGAGGGCGTGTATAGCGGCGCTCATCCGCACCTCGTGGTGGACTCCCGAAAACCGGTTGCCTATGCGGTGGCGGATATCCTGCTGACCAGGGGCGAAGGCAAAATCGCGGACGGCACCTTTGCGGCAGCCGTTCTACGGGGAGCGCCAGTTGCGGACGATTATCTGATCGGGAAATACCGCCAGCTCGCTTTGACCGGGCGGCCGCCGGTTCAGACTGCCGCCTGCATGGGGCTTTGGGCATTCGCTCACGAGAGCAAATTGGCGGATGAGGCGATGCAGGGAGCTGGATGCCGCTGCACCGCCGAGTCCGATCGAAACCCGGCCTGCGCGGCGAGGCCGCGAGCCAGGCGCGCTTACCGCCAGTAGCCGCGATGGAAGCGGTAACCGCGGCCTTCGTGGCGCCACTCCGGAGCTACCCAGGCCGCATTGCGGTGCGGCGGGCGCTGCCAGCGGCCTTCCGCCCAGGCCCAGTTGCCGCCGGAGCGATTCCAATATCCACTGGTCCAAACGTAACCCGGACCGGGAGCCGCTCCCACTACCGCGTAGCGCGGGGCCGGCGGGCCATACGCGTTGTAATACATGCCGCCGCCGGCGCAGGCGCTGAGCAGCACGCCCAGGCTCAACAAGGTACCGGCCAACAGTTTTGATTTCATCTCCGTAGAACCTCCTATGCCATCAAACGCTGCACGCGGCGGTCCCGTTGCGGAGGCTGAACGGAGTTTAATGTTAGCAGGCGTTCATCTGGCGGCGGGGTGGCGCAGGATGCGTTACGGCCGCTGGTGCGCGCGAATGGTGACGGCCAGCTCATCGTTGCGGAGGTTGGTGAAGCGCAGGGTCACGCGGCCCTGGGGGTCGAGAGTGATCACGGCCGGCGTGTTGACGCTCGCGAGCATCCACCCTTCGGGGAGGGTGACGAAATTCAGCGGGCGGCCCAAGGTGCGGGTCCACACCAGCTCGCCGTGGTCGAGGATGTAGCCCACCGGATCGGTGTAGGTCTCTTCCACGCGGATGCGCACCGATTCGTCTTGGGCGACGGGCTTCGGCAGGTCGCCCTGGACTACGATGGAATTGGGATCGGTGGGCGTGGGGTAGTAGCCGAGGGCATTCACCGACTTGCCGCTGACGGTGTGGGTGGGCAGCGGCTCGCCGGTATCCAGGTTGAACATTTTGGAATCGGGCGCCACGGTGCTGCCGGCGCGCACGAAGCTGTGGACGGATTTCTGTCCCGGCCGCGTGACGGTGAAATCATGCGAGATGCGGAACTGATGGCCGGCGGGGTCGAGCAGCCAGTAGCGGATTTCGCGATCCTGTTCGGCGCGATGGAACTGTGCCGCGGCCGGCACGGGCAGGATCAGCGGCAGGAGCAGCGAAGGGAGCAGCAGCAGGCGGTTCACGGCAGTTTCCTCCCCACGATGCGGACGGGAAGCTGGTCGTCGCGGTCGTTCAGGAAGCTGATGTGCAGGCGGCCATCGGGGTCGGTGGAGACGATACCGGGCGAGGCCGATCCGATCAGCTCATAGCCTTTGGGCAGCACCACCACGTTGCGCTTGATGCCCAGCGGGCGGTCGAAGATGAAGCCGCCGGCGGTTTCGTAGTAGGAGGGTGCGTCGGTGTAGGTCTTGTAAATGCGGATGCGCGTTTCTGCGCCCTTGGGCACGGGCCGCGCGAATTTAACGCGCAGGAACTGGGCATCGTCGGCAGTGCGCGGGCTGACGAAACCGGAGGCTTTGGCGGCGCGGCCATCCACGGTGTCAAATTCCAGCGGCTGGCCGGTGGCGCTGTCGATGACCCGCTCTTTGGTGGCCACCGATCCCGGGCGGATGGGGTTGAAGAAATAGGGCGCGCCCTCGCGCGTAGTGGTGACGTCGTAGATGATGTCGAAAGAGTGGGTGGAAGGCGGGAGCAGCTCGTAAACCGTAAATTCGTCGGCGGCCCAGACGCCGCCGGTGGCTAACAGAAGCAGGAGCAGAGTGCGCATGGATCTCGCCAGTCTACCATTGCCCGGTGGCTGAAGTGCCGGGCAGCCTGATACGCTAATCGAATTGACTTATGAACAGACTGGCGATGGTTTGCGGTGTGGTGCTTGCGGCGGGAGTGGCGAGCGCGCAGCCGGCGGTAGAGACGGTGGCGCTGGCGCACGCTACGGTGATCGACGGGACGGGCGCGGCGCCGGTGGCGGACGCCACGGTACTGATCCGGAGCGGACGGATCGTGTCGGTCAACCCCGGGAACCAGGCAGTACCGAAGGAGGCGCGGGTTGAGGACCTGACGGGGAAGTGGATTATCCCCGGGCTGATCGATGCGCATGTACACATCGCCAGCGGGAGCGGGGACCTGACGCGGTACCGCGAACTGCTGAGCCGGCTGCTGCTGGACGGCGTGACCGGGCTGCGCGACATGGCAGGCGATGCGCGCGTGCTGGGGTACCTGGCGCGGGAGGCGAGCCTGGATGCGCCGGGCTGGCCGAACGTCTACTACAGCGCGCTGATGGCCGGGCCGACCTTCTTCTACGAAGACCCGCGGGTGCCGGACACGTCGCGCGGCGTCGTCCTGGGCAGCGCGCCGTGGATGCGGGCAGTGGATGAAACGACCGATATCCGCATGGCGGTGGCGGAGGCCAAAGGCACCGGCGCCACCGGCGTAAAGCTGTATGCCAACCTGCCGGCCACACTGGTAGCGGCCATCGCGGCGGAGGCGCATCGGCAGGGCCTGCTGGTGTGGACGCATGCCACGGTGTTTCCGGCCAAGCCCAGCGACGCGGTGGCGGCGGGCGCCAACACCATCTCGCACACGGCGTACCTGGTGTGGGAGGCGGCGCCGCATGTGCCGGCGGATTACCGCTCGCGGGCGCAGGGCGACTTCGTGCATATACGGCCGGACAACCCTCGGATTACGGCGCTGCTGGAGCAGATGAAGGAGCACGGCACGATCCTGGACGCTACGCTGCGGGTGTTCCAGCAGGAAGGGGAACACTCGGCCGCCGGGATGGGGAAGGGCCTGCTGCCGTGGGTGTATGCGGTGACGCGCGCGGCGCACACTGCGGGAGTGCTGGTGGATGCGGGGACCGATAGTGGGGGACTGGCGGGCAGGCAGCCGGATGCGGGCGCGGCGGTGGTGGATGAGATGGCGCTGCTGGTGGAGCAGTGCGGCTTCACGCCGGAGGCCGCCATCCAGGCGGCGACGCAGGTGAGCGCGATGGCGGTGGGGCAGGCGGGCCAGCGAGGGTCGATTGCGCCGGGCATGGCGGCGGACCTGGTGGTGCTGAGCGCCGATCCGACCGCGGATGTGCGCAACGTGCGGAAGGTGGTTGAGGTGATGAAGGACGGGCGGGTGTTTAAGGCGGCGGCGAAGAAGTGAAGGTAGGGGTGGCGGTTACTGCAGGCGCAGGCGGAGGACTGCTCTCTGCAGTTGCGGCTCGGATCGGCGGTCGTGCGTCGGATCGGCGGATGTGCGGATGTGCGGAAGGTAGTGAGGTGATGAAGGACGGGCGGGCGTTCAGGGCGGCGGGGAAGGACTGAAGGTAGGGCAAGCTAGTCAAGGGGGTCGCCCTTGGTATCCCTGGACGTGCATAGGAGGCGTTCATCATGTAGACTTCCAGGTGATGAGCATGGAGCTAGCGATGAACGCCTTTTACGAACACCACCAAGATAGCATTGTCATGCACGATGCGTGTTTCGACCGCATTTTGTTGGACGCCCGCATCCCGGCCTTTTGGATGGAGGGCGGGCCATGGGATTTTTCAGTCAAAACCGGGGCCTCTTCCCGGTCCATAAGGAAGGACCTGGTGAGGATCTCGGCGGATTACGAGAACTGGATGCGAGAATTTGCGAGCAGCAGCGGATTTCCCTCCTGGACGATCCCGAGAAACGTCGCGATCAATTCATGGAGCCGTATTTCGCCTCGGCGCAGCCCGATCAGATTGTGGGTGTCATCAAAGCTCGGGAACCGGCTTTGATTCTGACCGCTATCGGCAACGCCGGTAAGAGCACCCACCTGGAAACCGCGTTACGCTGGGTCAACCAATACAACTATTATCTGCAAGATCGCGATTTCGGCCCGATGTTTGTCCGCATCTGTCCGTATTTTCCTTTCGCCGCGCGGCTTTGCTCTGAACCAGCACGACTGGATCGCCAATCGGCTGCGCCAGGATGGAATTACATTTCAACAACGGGATAATTGCTTTGTGGCCTGTTGCGACCCCAACGGGTTGCAGAGGATCGCCGATAGCTTTACTGCCCAGGATCTGCTTGCCTGCGGCAGAAAGTGGCTCCGCCGGCTAGTCCCCTTTTTCAGCGCGCAGGAACGCGGGGAACAGGGCTGCGAACATCGGTTTTACTGCAAGCAGGTGGAGTTCTGCGACAACCCGATCTTCCGGGAGCGGGCCGTCCTGGATGCGCTCCACGACCGGCTATTGGACGCCAACCGCCGAATCGGCAGCCCCGACCAGGTGGCGGTGGTCTTTGGCCAGCCTATTAACCGGCGGCACAATGGCCGGTTGCAATCCACTTTGGAGGACCTGCACCTGGGCCAACCGATCCTGCGGGCCCTGTATAAAAACAGCATCCTGAAAAACTACGTGCGCGGCTGAAACACCGAGTACGGCGGAGCCGACCGAGTCGAGGTAGGAAGCAACAATGTCACTGACTTTCGCGGACTTCTCAAGGGCGTGGAGAATCTGTCCGCGGTGCGGGAGCGGTTCTCCGGAATCACCACCAATTTCCGCAACGCCCAACAGGACCTCCTGCAAACCTTCCTGGATCGAGGCGAACTGCATCAGCTGAGACAACCCACCATCAACGGCAAGAAAAGGACTCCGGGCCTAAAGTTGGACAATGCCAGGCAACTGGCTCCGATGCATGCTTTAGTGATGTTTTAGCCATGTATTGGCCGGCCAGTTCACCACCGCGGACCTCTACCCTCGGGTTCTTCAGATCCTGGGCTGCAGCCCTGAAAAATACAAGCTGAACTCGCTGCGTTACGATCTTTCCAAACTGCGCGCCAAGGAACTGGTCCAAAAGATCCCCCGATCCCGCCGCTACCAGCTCACCGGCCAGGGATATCGCCTCAGCGTCGTCTACCTGAAACTGTTCGAAAAACTGTACGCGCCACTCACCGCTGGAGCGATCCACCCATGTTCCAGCGACCACGTGCTCCCACTCCAACGAACCACCGTGCTGGATCAACTCTACGTCGCGGTCAAGCAGGCCCTCGACAACCTCATCCACGAAATCGGCCTGGAGAGGGCCGCTTGACTTTCATGAACGAAACGAGAACAGAATCCTCGTTGCAGCTCGCTTTTCATGCTCATCTGTGACCCCATTGCCGCTCAATCAGTTAGCGGCTCCTCACGCGGCCGTTTGTGGCTGAAGTTTATAGCCGAGTTGGTTGGCCGCAGCTTGCAGGCGATGAATGCGCGCGGATTGGTAGCGTTTTTCGTAGGCCGCGGCCCCTTCATCGACATAAGCTTGGCCCCAGCGGAGCATCCGATAGATGAGGGTTGCCAGCTTTCGGGCCGTGGCAAAGACCGCCACATCGGAGCCCTTCCTGGCGGCGAGCCGACGGTAATATGCGCCGATAGCGCTGTTGCTGTGGTGCGCCGTGGTGGCGGCCGTTCGCAGCGCTTGGCCGGCTTGGTGCCGCCTTTTTTCCCTTTGCCCTGGCTCTGTGGCTTACCTCCTGTAATGGATTGCCGGGGCCGCCCAGGCACGTTCTTCATGCCGCGTGCGTCCACCAAACAGGCTTTTATCCCGTGTTGCTCCACCGCGTCGTAGAGCGGAATCCAGTACACCCCAGTGGATTCCATCGCCACCGTGGTGATCCCACAACTCACCAGCCACTGCGCCATCTTTTCCAAATCTTCGGTGAAGGTTGAGAATACCCGCACCGGTTTCTCGTCCCGGTCCGGTGGCACCGCTATAAAGATTTCCCTCGCACCGATATCAATACCTGCTGCGTTTGCTTCCAGTATGGGTCGATGTCCAAGCACATCCCTTTCCTTTTTCGGCCCCGCTTGCCTTTGCCCGCCGCCATCTTCCGCTCGACGAGCGGTTGGGAGCGCCCGCGCTGGGACACGCCTGTTATCCTTTCGGCTCGGGTAGAGGCCAAGTCGCGCAAATCAAGGTACTCTTTTGAAGGGAATCAACCTGGTGTGCTGCCTCAGGTTGTAGCCACCAGATGGCGCACGGAACTTGGGACCACGCTTCTCA
>CAWDOH010000059.1:0-83666 GCA_963803725.1 Bryobacterales bacterium
CAAATGGAGCATTCCAGCGAGAATAACCCGCTGGCGAGCTGGACGCTGACCTCCGAACACAATCGCCGCGTGGATGGCCTGGCAGATGGCGGCGGAGCGACTGATTTTGGTCAAGAGTGCACCGTTGTCCCCCGGCACCGATCGCCAGCACGCGGCCCAACTTGGTTTGGTCGATCCGATGTTTCCCATCGTTGCGCGACCGCTGCACCGAGTAGAATACCTGAATCTTCGAGAGCCAGCGTGTCAGCCGCGAATTTTGCCGTGATGAAAGAATACCATGTCGCAAATCCTTCTTTTCTCCGTCGATCAGCCCGAGGTCAAGCCGCTGCCGATCTCGACAAGGCTAAGGTTCAACTGGTTTACTTCATGACCCCGACGGCCAGCCAGGGAGTGCCATCGCTCGGGGAAAACGAGTTTTGGTTCCGCGGGAGGAAGTCGCCAAGTGGCTGGACGAGGGGGTTTTTTATCTGGTGTCGCCGCTTGACTCGGCCAACATGACCGAGGTTGAGATCACCGAGGAGCAAGAAGCCTTGCTTTTCTGGTTGAATCGTAACCAGGTCCAGCACGTGCGGGCGGTTGAGTGAGGAGTTCCGGCAGCATGCGGGCCCCGTCAGATCTCCACTCGGCCTTGACTTTTTATTACGTTAGCCAGCGGGAGAGCTGAGTGACGCCAACGGCCACCCGCGGACGGCCCGCGCTGGGCGAAGACGGGTTTTGGTTTGCATGGGAAGCAGTCGCAAAATGGCTCGACGAGGAAGAGCCACACGCCGTGTCCGCACAAGATCCCTCACCGCGAAAGTCTCGCCGCAGCCTTGCCGTCACCGTGCGGCTGATGATGCTCTTGACCTTGGTTCTTGCTTCCGGACTGGAGCACATCGCTGGCCTCACCGAGCTTCGTGATCTCGACCTCTCTTATTGCCCCAACATCACGAACACCGGTCTTCGCCATCTCCGGACCCTGCGCAAGCTTCGCCGCTTGAATCAGGACGAAACGTGGGTCAGCGAAGCCGAGGTCACCGCCGCGACAGCAGCCACGCCCGGGTTGCTCATCTCCCGTCGCGGACGACCGCTGTTCTAAATCCATTCACGCCAAAATCCCCTTGACCACCTCGCCATGCACGTCCGTCAGCCGCATGTCGCGGCCGCCGAAGCGGTAGGTTAGATCTCTTGTGATCGATGCCCAGGAGATGCAGGATCGTCGCGTGCAGGTCGTGGACCTCGACCTTGTTTTCGACGGCGTGATAACCGTAGTCGTCGGTGGCGCCGTAAATGGTGCCTCCCTTGATTCCGCCGCCGGCCAGCCACATGGTAAACCCATAGGGATTGTGATCGCGGCCGTCGGAGCCCTGGGCCATCGGCGTGCGGCCGAACTCGCCGCCCCAGACGACGAGCGTGCTGTCGAGCAGGCCGCGTGCCTTCAGGTCGTTGAGCAGCCCGGCGATCGGCTTGTCGACGGCGCGGGCGTTGTTCTGGTGGCCGCGCTTTCAGGTCGCAGTGCTGGTCCCAGCGGTCGGCGCCGACGTTGGGGCAGAGCAGCTCGATGAACCGTACGCCCCGCTCGACCAGGCGGCGGGCGATCAGGCATTCCCGGGCGAAGATCTGCGTGGGCGGATAGGGATCGTCAAGGCCGTAGAGCTGCTGGGTCGCCGCCGACTTCGCCGCTCAGGCTCATCAGCTCGGGCACCGCCGACTGCATGCGGAAGGCCAGCTCGTAGTTGGCGATCGCCGCTTCCAGGCTGTCGTGACGGCCCATGCGTCCCACCACTCCCTGGTCGAGTGTGCGCAGCAGATCGAGCTTCTTGCGCTGTTGCTCGGGCGTCGGTTCGGTCGGCGTGATGTTCGCCACCGGCGCGGCCGCCGGCTTGAAGATCGATCCCTGGAACGACGCCGGCAAGAAGCCGCTATTGAAGCAGTCGATCCCGCCCGGCGGGATCAAGCCGCCGTTCAAGACCACGAATCCGGGCAAGTCCTGGCACTCGCTGCCCAGGCCATAACTGACCCACGCCCCATGGCTGGGCCGGCCCTGCAAGCCGCTGCCGGTGTGCATGAAGTAGTTGGCGTTGGTGTGCTCGGAGAAATTCGACACCATCGACCGGATGATCGCCAGATCGTCGACGCACTGGCCGACATGCGGAAACAGGTCGCTGACCGGAATGCCGCTCTCGCCGTAGTTGCCGAATTTCCAGGGGCAGGCCGAGCACGTTGCCGATATTGTTGAACTGCGTCGGGTGCGTCTTGACCTTGATCGGCTGGCCATGTTCGCGGTCGAGCCGAGGCTTGGGGTCGAAGGTGTCCATCTGCGACGGCCCGCCGTCCATGAACAGGAAGATGACGCTCCGTGCCTTGCGCGGAAATGCGGCGGCTTCGGCGCCAGCGGGTTTGAGCCTGTCAAATGGGTGCGGGACCGATTCGGCCGGCACATCGCCGACCAAGGCGCCGAATGCCGGCGTGCCGCAACAGCGAGGCGACGGCCAGTGCGCCAAAACCACCGCCCGATCGCAGCAGCATGTCACGTCGGTTCAGTCCTGGTTCGACAAAGCGTCGGCAGTGCATCGTTACCCCGTGCTCCAGAGCCGCTGAAAGACCTCGATGCGGTTCAATCCACAAAGATAAACTCTTTCATATTGATCAGCACATGGCACAGATCGGTCCAGGCGAGAGCTCCGCCTCGCCATCCCGGTTCACACCCTGGCGCCGGGCCTGCTGCTGACTGTCGAGAAACGCCAGGCACTGGCGAACCTCGTCGTCAGTCGGCCGGCGACCGAACGCGGTCTCGTAAAGCTGGTCGAGCCGGGCACGGGCCGGCCGGTCGGGACCACCGATCACTCCCTTGACCCAGAGCCGTGCCTGGTCGACGACCATGGGATCGTTCATGAGCGTCAGGGCCTGGGCGGGCACGTTCGACACGTTGCGGCGTCCCATGGTCGAAAACGGCACCGGCATGTCGAAGGCCAGAAACATCGGACCGAGGAAATTGCGCCTGACATTGAGATACACACTTCGACGACCGTCGCCGTCGAGCGGGCCCGAATGTCCGGGACGGCCCCGGCCTTCCATGAAGGCCGTCAGGTGGACCGGGACGCTCGGCCCAAACATCGACGGCTCCAGCCGTCCGGACACCGCCAGCAACGAATCCCTGATCGCCTCGGCCTCCAGCCTGCGCACGTTCATCCGGTGGAGATAGGCGTTGGTCGGGTCGACCCGCTCGGCATCACCCTGGGGGATGCTACCATCCGGTAGGTGCTCGACATGACCATGAGCCGGTGCAGCGCTTTCATCGACCAGCCGCGGCCAACAAGTTCGGCGGCCAGCCAGTCGAGCAGCTCGGGATGGCTGGGCTTTTGCCCCATCGCGCCGAAGTCGTCGGTCGTCTTGACGATCCCGTCACCGAAATGGTGCTTCCAGAGGCGGTTGACCAGTACGCGGGCGTCAGGGGGTTGGCCGCCGGATCGACCATCCGTCGCGCCAGCTCGAGTCGCCCACTGGCGGCGTCGTGAGTCGACCAATCCGAGCCGCCCAGGACTTCCAGGAACCGGCGCGGAACGAGGTCCCCCAGGTTTTTATGACTGCCTCGAATGTGGATATGCTCGTCCTCGCCGGTTCCATCGGCGATCGCCAGGCCCAAGGTGGGTTCGAGGAGCCGAGTGTCAAGAGCACGCCCAGGGCGATGGCCGCCGTCAGCCGATCGGCGAGCGGGACACGTCCAGCCCTCTTCAGATCGGCGATCACGGCGGCGAGGTCGATCGCGGCCGCGGCGCCCCTCCCGCACCGTTCGCGACGTTGGTTTGTGAGAGAACCGGCGCTGGCCGATTCGACATCCGGATCTCGTCGACCGCGATTTGTCCATCGCCGTCGTCGATCCGTGCATTGGCCCCGTCGAAGTCGACGGTCCCGCCGTCGCTGATTTCAAGATAGGCTGAGTGGCCCAGCCACATGCCCAGGTCTTGCGTCATCCAGCGAGGCTGGTCCCCCACATTGATCTTCCGCGTCAGGGCACCGTAGATCGGGTCGCGGATCTTCTCGAAGCCGTCGACGACGACGTTGATTCGGCCGCCTCGCCCCGCGACATGCCAGTGAATGTAGCGCGACTCGATCGTGAAGCTGCGTGACCGCAACACGCCGCGCAGCCGGTCCGAAAACACGCCGCTGTGCGCCTGGCCGGACGCCAGCGGGACCAGACGCGGCCCCGCCGGCCGTTTCGAGTCGAAGATCGCCCACCCGGGTCGGGCGATCGCCAAAGGCGTCGCCGGTCACATGCCAGCCGTCAAAGCCATCGCGGTTGAAATCGTCGAACACGAGCTCGTCGCTTTCGCTCCTTGACGGCCCGAGCGTTTCGGGCTTCGACTCGGCCGGTGGCGCGGCAACCCCGCCCTCCGCCAGCGGCGGCGATCGTTTTCGTGAGCTGTCGCAGCCGCTCTATATCCCGACCGATCCGTTCGGGACGATCAATAAACGCCTGCTGATGCCGCGAGCTGCGGAGGAAGCCGGCAAGGGCGTAGTAATCTTTGTTGGTTATTGGGTCGAACTTGTGGTCGTGGCAGCGGGCACACGCCAGCGTGAGGCCCAGAAACGTCTTGGAGATCACATCGATCTGGTTGTCGATCCGCCGCATTTGCTCTTCGCGAACGTCAACGGGGGAATGAGTTCCCTCCCCGAGGAAGTAAAACCCGGTCCCCAGGACCGACTCGTTGAAGCCCTCAATCGGGTGCCGGCGCGGCGACTCGAGCAGGTCTCCGGCGATTTGCTCGGTCAGGAACCGGTTGTAAGGCAGGTCGGTGTTGAAGGCGCGAATGACGTAATCGCGGTAGCGAAACGCGTTCACGATGTCGTAGTCGAACTCGTGGCCGGCGGTCTCGGCGTAGCGGACCAGGTCGAGCCAGTGGCGGGCCCACCGTTCGCCGAGAGCGGGCTGGCGAGCAGGCGGTCGACCAGCCGTTCGTAAGCATCGACGGCGGGATCGGCCAGGAACGAAGCGACGTCCTTGGGCGTGGGGGGCAAGCCGGTCAGGTCGAAGCTGAGCCGACGGATCAACGTTCGCCTGTCTGCCTCGGGCGCGGCGCAAGTCCGTGGTTCGCGAGCGTCGCCAGAATGAATTGATCGATCGGGTTGCGTGCCCAGTCACGGCGGCCGGCGGCTGGGGTAGGGGGGGCAACCGGCCGGATCGGCTGGAAGCTCCAGAATCGGGCGCGTTCGTGAAATTCTTCCCTGGAAAGATGGTCGGATTTCGGGGCACGCCTGGCGGCAGTGGCCGCACGATCAGTTCGCGTTTCAACGCCCCATGGCGCGCCCCGCTTGACCCACTCGGTCAAAGTGGCAATCTCAGCGTCGGGAAGCTTCGATTTGGGCGGCATGTGGTAGGTGTCGCCGTAATTGATCGCATCGACCAGAAGGCTATCCTTGGGGTTTCCCGGCACAATTGCCGGGCCGGTCGACCCGCCAGCGATCAGGGCCGAGCGGGCGTCGAGCCGCAGCCCGCCTTTCTGTTTGGCCGGTCCGTGACAACCCTGGCAGCGCGCCGCCAGAATCGGCCGGACGTTCTTTTCGAAAAACTCGACCGCGGCGGTATCGGTTTTGGGCTCGGCCTCCCCACCGTCGGGCCAAGGTTCGGAGCCTGCCGCGCGACCGACTGCCAGGGCCAGTGCCGCCAGGCAAACCAGGAGCGGCAACGGCCCGGTGTGGCGTTTGTGGCGCGGGAGTCGATCGTTCCACAACATGCCGCATTCCCTCCGCTGCGGCCCTCCTGATGGCGCTCATTGACGATCACGGGCGCACACTATGAGCCAGGCTTCAAGCCGCTGTTAGCCTTCCACCGTCGCCGGGTGCGCCCGAATGTTCATCACTCGTTTGATTTTACAATAAAGACGCCGGGGACACGAGGCTTTTCCGCGGCGAGCGGCCATTGAGCCCAACACCCTTGACTTTGCGGAATGAAGGTACGAACAAGCCCCGCACAAGCCAACGGCGATTTGTTAGCGGTCAACCCCGCCGGGCGGTTAGAATGCAGTCGGCGAGCCTTGGTAATCAGAGATTCGTTTTGTTGCCGGCGAGAAAGGAGCACGTCATGACTGAGCGTGACTTATTGACTCGAATTACAGTCAATCCAGCAATTTTCGGAGGTAAGCCGATCATCCGAGGCCGGCGGCTAGCCGTCGAGCATGTGCTGGGTATGCTCGGTGAAGGCGACTCGATGGAGACAATCCTGGAAGGATATCCCTGGCTTGAACCGGAGGACATCAGAGCTTGTTTGATCTATGCTCGCCGGCACGTCGGGCATGAGCGGATCGAGGTCCCGGCAATGGAATTCATACCGTGAGACTGCTTCTCGACACCGGTGTTTGGGGAAAGGCGGCCGACGAGCTTCGGTCCGCAGGTCATGATGTCGTTTGGGCCGGTGAGTGGAGCGATGATCCAGGGGACGCAGAAATCCTGGCCCGTGCCCATATTGACGGACGGATTCTCGTAACGCTCGACAAGGATTTCGGAGAATTGGTCATTGTCCAGGGCATACGACACAGCGACCTCTTGCGGATCGTCAACACATCAGCACGAAAACAAGGCAACGCGATCCTCAATGCCCTGAGCCGGTACGGCCCCGAACTGGAACGCGGCGCGGTCGTCACGGCCGAGCCAGGGCGGGTTCGCATCAGGCCGCCGGACGACGAACTGAAGTCTTGAAGTCCGCCGTACCTCGGCGCCATTTCGCTCGTTGCCGGGCTCTCATCCCACACTGCCCGTGGCACCTGTCAAGCGAATCAGAGAGATCGTCCCCACCGGTCATTTGCCGGGACGAATTGCCAGAAGCAGCGATTCTCACATGGGACAGCGGCGAGTCTGCTTGGTAGAATAGAGTCGCCTATCTGAAATCGAGAGTTCTCCCGAAAAGCGTGTACCGGAACCTGCCGGCAGCAGGGGTATGACCTGGTCGAGAAGGGGCCAGAATGTCCATGATCAACCGCCACCCCGTGATGAGTTACCTGATCGCCGCGGCGGGGGTGGTGCTGGCCGGCCTTTCTCCCTGGTGGGTCACTCCACTCACCGGCGATACACCTCCCATGAGATTGATGCTCGTGGTCGTGGTCGGCATATCGGCCTGGCTCGGCGGCCTTGGCCCGGGCCTGTTTGCCACGGCGATGGGCCTCGTTGCGATTGTCTTCGCCAATGATGCGCCGGGGGATTGGGCGACCCTGAGCTCGCGGCTCATCCGGTTCGGCATGCCGTCGGTCGCAATGTCGGTCTTATTCAAGTGGCTCCATCTCTCTCGCCACCGGGCCGAGATCAAGGACCAGGAGTTTCGCCGCAGCGAAGGGCGCTACCGCCGCCTGATCGAAACGGCCGGCCAGGGCATCTGGGTCATCAACGGCAACGGGAGGACGAGCTATGCCAATCCTCGGCTGGGAGAGATTCTGGGGATGCCTCCGCCGCAAATGATCGGTCGGCCTCTCGGCGAGTTTCTGGTGGATGACGACGCGTCGTGGAGCGGGTCGGAGGATCAGCCGGACCCATTTGCCTGGCACGAAGTCCGGCTACGTGGCGCTGATGGCGCGGTGCGGCATGCCATCATTACCTCGCAGCGCGTCGAGCCCGACAGCTTCCCGGCGGCCTCTCACATCGTCAGGAAGACGCTGGAACCGGCGGGCTCTTGCTCATGGTGACCGACGTGACGCCCCTCAAAAACGTGGAAGCGGCGCTTCGGGAAAAAGAATCGGTGCTGCGAAGCTTTTACGACTCGTCGCAGATGGCCATGGGCGTCGTCGAGGTGTCCGAACGCGACGCCCGTTTCGTGTCGGCCAATGCGTTGACCGACAAGTTCTTCGGCCTCGCGACCGGCAAGCTGGAAGGAAAGACCGCCCGGCAGTTGAGCCCCGCCCGAAATGCTGAAGACCTGGATTGAAAGGTTCCGCGAGTGCCGGAAAACCGGCCGGCCGGTCCGGTTCGAGTACAATGCACAATGCGCGAGTAGCCCGGCGTGGGTCGCGGCCACGCTCTCGCCGATGGCATCGCTGGGTTCCGGACGGGCGCTTTGCTCGTTCATCGTCGAAGACATCACCGACCGCAAACGTACCGAGGCCGAACTGCTCGACGCCAAGGAGCTGGCCGAGGCGGCCTCGCGTGCCAAGGACCGATTCCTCGCCGTTCTCAGCCACGAGCTGCGTACGCCTTTGACTCCCGTGCTGATCGCCGTCGGGTCGCTCCTGGAATCGAAGCCCGAGGCACCTCTGCTCCAGACTCTCGAAATGATCCGCCGCAACATCGAGCTGGAGGCGCGGCTGATCGACGACTTGCTCGACCTCTCACGGATTGTCCGCGGGCGACTACGGCTCGACTCGAGATCGTCGATATTCATAAACTGATCCGCCGCGCCATGGAAATCTGCCGCGACGAAACGCTCATCGCCGGTCTGCACGTCTGACCGAGCTCAAGGCTCCGTATCATCATGTGACCGCCGACCACGCGCGGATCATGCAAGTTGTCTGGAACCTGATCCGCAATGCCGCCAAGTTCACGCCGGCCGGCGGGACACTCACGATCCGCACGATCAACCCCCCCGGCACGCCCGATAGCCCGGGAGAGGGTGACGCGGGTTGGGTCGCGATCGAGTTTGAAGACACCGGCATCGGGATTGATCCCCAGGTGTTGCCGCGGATGTTCGACCCGTTCGAGCAGGGAGACGCCGATGTTCGAGGCCGATCGGGAGGGCTCGGGCTCGGGCTGGCGATCAGCCGATCGCTTGCCGAAGCCCTGGGCGGCCGGCTCACTGCGAGAAGCCCGGGCCGCGGGCATGGCTCGACCTTCCGGCTGGAACTCAAGGTGGTCCCCCAGGCCGCACGGCCGACAACTCCCAGGAAACATGCCAAAACGTCCGAGTCGATATCGCCCGCGGCCCTCCACAACAACCTGCGGATCTTGCTGGTCGAGGACAACAAAGACACGCTCCGTTACCTCGCGACCGTGCTTCGCAAACGCGGCCACCAGGTCGTGACGGCCGACTGTTTTGCCGCCGCGCTGGCCGCGATCAACAAGGCGGAGGCACCTTTCGAGTTGCTGATCTCCGACATCGAGCTGCCCGATGGCGACGGACTCCAGCTCATGCGGGAGATCAAGGCGTTCGGGCGAATGGCCGCCATCGCCATGAGCGGTTTCGGCGCCGAAGAAGACCTGCGGCAGAGCCGCGAGGCCGGGTTTTTCGACCATTTGACCAAGCCGATCGACCTCACGCGGCTCGATAATGCCATCAAGAGCGCCACGGCCGCCGCCTCGGGACGCGAGACCGATGCCGACCTCGACAACGAATCCGAGCCCTTTAGCCTCAGATCCGATGGCAACAGCTCCGGGGCATTCAAGATCGTCTGGTCGGTCGAGCCGAAACCAGAGAACCTGGAATCATGATCAGCGGCCGGGCCGAGATTCCGGCTGGCCCGGCACGGTTCGCGTCGCCGCCCTGGCCGGCAAGGCCAGTGGTACCCCACGTTGGGCAGCCCGAGCGACTCGGGCGGATCACCCGCGCTGATTCGTCGAAGAGCATCCTCGTAGGCCCGTTGCCTGGCACGACACTGGCTCGGGTCGTAAGCAGATTGCCAGCCGCGCTGTAGAACATTTCTCCCCACCGGCACACCTCCGTCCAGTCACTGGGGTGAAGCCCGAAGTGGGCCGCACATCGCGCCGGGTCGATCGTCGGCGCCGCCAGGCCGCGCGGCCATCCAAATGACCCCCGCTCGTAGAGCCTCAAGGATCCCGTTCGCCAGGGCGATGTGGCCTCGTAACGACGGATGCATGATATCGTTAAACAAGGTGTCGTCCAGCAGACCGTGCGGCCCGAGCGAGTGGAACAACGCCTGGCCATCCACCAGAACTCAATCATGCGTCTGGGCCACATCGAAGTACGCTTGCTGGAACGCGCTCGAGCAGCGCATCGGCATGCCGTCCAGATCTCAGCGGCGATAAATTGCCGATAGGCCTCGTCCCAGCGGTCCGTCAGGCACAGGCGCGCACCAGACCACTCGACGCGACCAGGCGCCGACGAGCACGAGGGCGATACCGCTTGCACTGGCGCTGGTCGACGATCCAGCCGCCACACCGGCACCAGATAAAGATGGCGTCATCCATTACTTTGACCCGAAGACCGGGCCCCTGCACCAGCACATCGAAATCGCCGGAGTGTACAGCGAGTTCAAGACCTATAACTCAGTGACCAATAACCATTACACTTCGCCCGCGGCGGGCGGCTCGGTGAACATGAATTTCGAGATCGCGAAGGGCTTCCATCCGATCATCAATACCTTCTGGAGCGATGGCGAAGGGCGTTATCTGTTCGGCACCATTCCAGACCTGGCCATCCGCCCTGACGGCAGTATTTCCCCGATCCATGCCTGGGGGACGCTCGACGGCTTTGAGTTCACCCACAAGAACAGTTTGCTGTTCGGCTACTTCGGCATCTACTACGGGGGCCAGGATGCGATCGTGGACACCACCGGCAAGTTCGTGGGCTATGGATTCCCAGGGTCTGCGGCCACCAACAACCGGCTCATGCAGGATCCCACTTTCGGCTGGATCCAGACGCTGTGGAAGGATCCGAAATGGGGCGCTTTGCAGACGATTTTCCAGTATTCGTGGATCAACCGGTATCCCTGGGCGGTGCTGGCGGGGCAGCCGAAGGATGCGCATAACAGCACACTCTTCCTCGACGTACGCTACACCCTACCCGGCAGCGCGCCGAGCTGGCACTAGGGATCTGACAATGAGAAGTTGTGCGGTTGCGCGAGAGACGCTCCCTGACGGTCGCGGCTCGGATCGCGGCGGCTCGGAACAGGGCGACGAGCGTAAGTGAGGTGGTCCGTGGGGGCGGCTTTCAGTAATGGGTGCCCGGCTTGCCGCGGGGCTGAAAGCCGGGCACCCAAAAGCTTCCTCCTTTGGTAACCGTTTTGTAACAATCGAGTGCGAAAATTGAGGTAAACACACTGTATGAAGAGATTGGAAGTTCTTCTTCCGGCAATCGCGGTCCTGGCGGCCACGATTCCAGCCGGCTATGCGCAGAGACTGAATGCGGCTGGGGCGTCTTTCCCCAGTCCGATCTACCAGAAGTGGTTCGGCGAGTGGCACAACATGCACTCCGGCGTGGAGATCAACTACGCCCCTCAGGGATCCGGCGCCGGCATTAAGCAGCTCACTGAAGGCACCGTGGATTTCGCGGCCTCCGATATGCCCATGAAGGACGCGCAAATCGGCGCCCTCAAGGTGAAAGCGTTCCACTTCCCCACCGTGCTGGGCGCGGTGGTTCTCACGTACAACATTCCGGGAGTGAACACAACGCTGAAGTTCTCCCCGCAGGTGATCGCGGGCATTTTCCTGGGCACCATCAAGAAGTGGAACGACAGGGCTTTGATGGCCGATAATCCGGGCGTGAAATTCCCCAACGACGAGATTGTTCCCGTGCACCGCAGCGATGCGAGCGGCACCAATTTCGTTTTTACCGACTACCTGTGTAAGGTGAGCCCCGAATTCAAGGCGAAGGTAGGATCCGACACCAAGGTGAAGTGGCCTGTTGAGGGCTTGAACGGCAACCAGAACCCCGGCGTCACCGGGCTGGTGAGACAGACTCCGGATTCGATCGGATACATCGAACTGACCTTTGCCGTGCAGAACAAGATGCCCTATGCGGAGGTAAAGAACGCCGCGGGGAACTGGATCAAAGCGACCAACGAATCGGTAACGGCCGCGGCGGCTTCAGCCAAGATGCCGCCGGATTTTCGGGTCTCCATTACCGACGCCCCCGGCAAGGACGCTTATCCGATTTCCACGTTCACCTACATGCTGATCCCCAGCAAATTCCCCGATCCGGCCAAGGCAAAAGTGGTGAAAGAGTTTCTGCAGTGGATGCTGACTGACGGCCAGAAGGAAGTGGCGGCTCTGGATTACGCGCCGCTGCCGAAGGAAGTCGTCGACAAGGAGCTAAAGCAACTCGCGATGGTGAAGTAGACCGATCGCAGAAGCCGTCGCATGGCTACCCCCGTAGCAGTCCGGGCAACAGCGGTTCGATCCCCCAGCCAGACGGGCGACCTCATCGCCCGTCTGGTGACTCTGGTTTTCGCCGGCTGTATCCTTTTGCTCGCCGGCCTGATTGTTTTGGAGTTGTGGCAGGGTTCCGCCCCGTCCCGCATCAGCCTGGGCTGGAAATTCCTGTTCTCCAGCGACTGGAACCCGGTCACCGACCAGTACGGGGCGCTGCCTTTCCTGTATGGAACCGTGGTGACTGCGTTCGTGGCGTTGCTGATTTCCGTTCCCTTGGGCCTGGGCGCCGCCATCTTCCTTTCGGAGCTGGCGCCCGCCGGCATCTCCAGCGGCCTCACCTTTCTGGTGGAACTGCTTGCCGCCGTTCCCAGCGTGATCTATGGCCTGATGGCGCTGTTCACGATTGTGCCGCTGATGCGCGAGTACATCGGCCCGTTCTTAAATGCCACCTTGGGATTCCTGCCATTCTTCCACGGAAGATCCTATGGAGTCGGTTACCTTCCGGCCGCCCTGGTGTTGTCCATCATGACCTTCCCCTTTATCATTTCGGTTTCGCGTGAGTCCCTGCTGGCCGTACCTCGCGAGCAGCGGGAAGCTTCGCTCGCGCTGGGCGCCACGCAATGGGAGACCACCTGGAAAGTGGTGGTGCCGTATGCCAAGCTGGGGATTTTCGGGTCCATTTTCCTGGGGCTGGCCCGCGCCTTGGGCGAGACTATGGCGGTCACCATGGTGATCGGCAACGCCGCCGACATTCACGCCTCCCTGCTGGCGCCCGGCGCCACCATCGCCGCCGTAATCGCCAACGAGTTTACGGAAGCCAGCGGCAAGATCTATTCGGCGGCGCTGATTGAACTGGGGCTGGTGTTGTTCTGCCTGACCATCGTGATTAACGGGTTCGCCCGCCTGATGATCGTGGCCACCACGCGAAAGGGTTCCAAACGGTCATGAAACCGCGCCTCCTATGGCGGAAGACGGTCAACGCGGTGATGCTGTCGCTCACCGCGGTCTGCACGGTGATTACGGTGGCCGCGCTGTTTGTGATTCTCGGATACCTGGTATATAACGGCAGCAAATCGCTGGATTGGAATTTCTTCGTCAAGCTGCCGCTTTCGCCGGGCGAACTGGGCGGAGGCATGGCCAACGCCATCGTCGGCAGCGTGGAGATTGTAGGGCTGGCGGCGCTGATCGGGCTTCCGGTGGGATTTCTGGCCGGCGTGTATCTCTCCGAGTTCGAGAACAAGGCTTTCGCCTCGGTGGTGCGCTACGTGGCCGACCTGCTGAACGGCGTGCCTTCCATCGTGGTGGGTATCGTCGCCTGGGCGCTGGTGGTGGTCCCCATGAGGCAGTTCACAGCCTTGGCCGGCGCCATCGCTCTGGCCGTCATGCTGATCCCCATCGTCACCCGCCAGACGGAGCAGTTTCTGCGCGAGGTTCCCAACTCACTGCGCGAGGGCGCCTTGGCCCTGGGCGCCAGCAAATGGAAAATGATCGCCACCGTGGCGGTTCCGGCGGGCAGCAAAGGCATCCTAACCGGCATGATTCTGGGTGTCGCGCGGATTGCCGGGGAAAGCGCGCCACTGCTCTTTACCTCACTCGGCAATCAGTTCTGGGGCGGTCTTACCCAGCCCACCGCCTCGCTGCCGGTCATGATCTACCAACGGGCGATGTCTCCATACGACGACTGGCACCGCCAGGCTTGGGCTGCCGGACTGGTTTTGATTGCGCTCGTGTTGATCGCCAATGTCGCGGCCCGCCTGGTATTGGCGCGAGGCGTGTCCGTTCCACGAGGCTAGAAATGAGGTTTCCATGAGCACCGTACCGAAATCCCCAGCGTCCGCCCAGATCTCGAATAGGGGAGACACATCCTTGCCTAGACCAACTGCCGAAGCCACTCCCAAGCTGCGGGCATCCAACGTAAACTTCTTCTACGGGTCGTTTCAGGCATTGCACGATATTTCGCTGGATATGGAGGTCAACCGAATTACGGCCTTGATCGGCCCTTCCGGATGCGGCAAGTCCACCTTCCTGCGCACTCTCAACCGGATCAATGAAACCATCCGCAACGCGCGCATGGAGGGCCAGATCCTGCTGGACAACGAAGACGTGCAAGGCGTGGACATCACCAGCCTGCGCCGGCGCGTGGGGATGGTCTTTCAGCGTCCCAATCCGTTCCCCAAGTCGATCGCCGACAATATCGCCTATGGCCTGAAGATTAACGGCATGGCCGCGCGCAGCGAGATGCGCGACCGGGTGGAGCAGTCGCTGCGGCGGGCGGCGCTTTGGGAGGAGGTCAAGGACAAGCTCAACGAATCGGCCTATGCGCTATCGGGCGGCCAGCAGCAGCGGTTGTGCATCGCGCGCGCCCTGGCGGTCGATCCGGAGGTTTTGCTTATGGATGAACCCTGCTCGGCGCTCGACCCAATCGCCACCGCCAAGATCGAAGAGCTGATGTTCAATCTGAAAGATCAGTGCACGATGGTGATCGTGACCCACAACATGCAGCAGGCTGCCCGAGTAGCCGATAACACCGGGTTCTTCCTATTGGGCCGCCTGATCGAGTACGATAAAACCGACAAGATTTTCAAGAACCCTGCGAAGCAGGAAACGGAAGACTACATTACGGGAAGATTCGGGTAGACCCAGCCATGACCGCCCGCCGCCGCCCCCAACAACGTCCCCGCTTCACGGGAAAGGAGCCACTGCCATGCGCCACTTTACAGTCGAATTGGAAGAATTGAACCAGAAGCTATTGGAGATGGGCGGGCTGGTGGAATCCGCCATCCATCGCAGCGTGCGGGCCCTGGTGGATCAAGACCGGGAACTGGCCGAACAGGTGATTCGCGACGAACCGCGCATCAATCACATGGAAATGGAGATCGACGGCATGGCTACGCGCCTGCTGGCGTTGCGCCAACCGGTGGCCCGGGACCTGCGTTTCCTCACCTCCGCGCTGAAAATCAACAATGACCTGGAGCGTATCGGCGACCTGGCCCAGCACGTGGCTGAACGGGCGCTTTCGCTGATGCACCATCCGCTGGTGAAGCCCATGACGGACATTCCCAAGATGGCCTCGCTGGTGCAATCCATGCTGCTGAAGTGCCTGGACGCATTTGTGAATTCGGATGAGCCGCATGGCGCGCTCGGTGCTGCTGGCTGACGACGACGTGGACCGCCTGCGCGACGCGGTCTACGCCGAGCTGCTGGCCACTATGCAGAGAGACCCCGGAGTGGTGCCGGCGGCGGTGGATCTGATTTTCGTCGCGCGCAACCTGGAGCGCATCGGCGACCACGCCACCAACATCGCGGAAGACGTGGTGTTCCTGGTGAAGGGCATCGACGTGCGGCACCACGCCGAGCAGGCCGAGCAGGCCGAAAAAGTCTGACGGCGCCCGGCCGTTTGATTGGCGGCTCCGGTTCGGGTTCCTGTTGGCTGACGGAAGGTCTACAATGGCCACCAGGATGCAACTATGAACCCCACGGCTTTACTTGGCGTGGTCCTGCTGGCCGCTGCCTCACTGCAGGCACAGGGAATCCGGCTGCCCAAGGCTTTCCCTCCGGATATCGGTCCCGCCACCATCACCATAACCGGCGTCGGCGGTAAGTCAGTTGAGCTGACTATGGCGGACATGGGCAGCTTTCCCCAACATACCGTCAAGGTCGCGGAGCACGGGGTGCCGGTTACTTTTGAGGGAGTGCTGCTGAAGGACGTGCTTGCGCGGGTGGACCTGCCCGCCGGCGAGGAGTACCACCGCACGGCGGCGGGATATTACCTGGTAGTGGGCGCCGCCGACGGCTATCGGGCGGTATTCGGCTGGGCGGAATTGGACCCCACGTTCATGGACAAACCCGTGTACCTGGTGACGCAGCGGGATGGCAAGCCGCTCTCCGCCGGAGACGGCCCATTTGAGCTGGTGGTGCCCGGCGAAAAACGAAACGGCCGGTGGGTGCGGCAAGTGACCGGGTTGACGATCCGGCAAGCGAGCTGAGGGGGCATTTTAAGATCTGCCGCGGGGCAGTCGCGCGGCCACACACGGCCGCGACAGGCGGTATTCCTACCGCCGTAAATCACACTGCGCCCATGGGATGTCGCGCACCCGGCTAGGTTCACCCGCGGCCCACAGCAGAGCACACGTATCGACTGCTGTCGATGCTCTCAGGGCGAGGAAACTCCCGACAGGCCAGCGGCGGGGCCCATTCGACGCGGAGGGTGCCCTCTGGTCCCGGAGACGCGGAGGAAGCGCGGAGAAGACCCAAGGTAAGGAAAGTTCGCAGAGGGTGCGGAGTTTCCGCAGGGTCGCCGAATCGCGGTGCTACTGTGTGCCGACTGCCGACCTGGTGGCCGCCCCCCACTGCCGCTGCCGTCGCCATTTGTGCGCCCCGACTCCAGATTTGCTATGGTTCGAGTGGGGCCGGAGGTAATAGAATGCCGAATCCGGCCGAGGAGATAATCGATGGGTTTGGCCGAGCAGCATTGCGTACCTTGCCGGGGCGGCGTTCCGCCCTTGGAAGGTGCCGAACTCGAGCGGTTGGCGCGACAAGTCCCGGGCTGGCAGGTGGTCCGTGGACACCACCTGGTAAGGAGCTTCGCGTTTCCGGATTTCCGCGCCGCCCTCGATTTCGTCAACCAGGCGGGCGCCATAGCGGAACAGGAAGGGCATCATCCCGACCTGTACCTCTCCTGGGGTAAGGTGGATGTGCATATCTGGACCCATAAGATCGATGGCTTGACGGAGAGCGATTTCGTTCTCGCGGCTAAGGTCGACCGAATTGCGCAGTAATGGGAGAGATCAATGTTAGGAGTCGGCAGTAAGTTTCCGGTTTTTTCCGTTCAAGCGGCCGTCAGCATAGAGAAGGGAAAGGCATTCCAGACTATCTCGGACAATGAGTATCCCGGTAAGTGGAAGGTGTACTTTTTCTGGCCGAAGGATTTTACGTTTGTCTGTCCGACCGAGATCGCGGCCTTCGGCAAGCTCAACGGTGAGTTCCAGGATCGCGATGCGCAGGTGCTCGGCGCCAGCACGGATTCCGAATTCGTACACCTGGCATGGCGCCAGAACCACCCCGATCTGAGAGATCTGCCCTTCCCCATGCTGGCGGATGTAAAACGCGAGATCTGCCAGCACCTGGGCATCCTGGATCCCGCCGAAGGAGTGGCCCAGCGCGCCACGTTTGTGGTGGATCCGCACAACCTCATCCGCTTCGTTTCGGTGAACGATCTCTCGGTGGGCCGCAATCCGCAGGAGGTGCTGCGTGTGCTGGACGCCCTGCAGACGGACGAACTGTGCCCCTGCAACTGGCACAGGGGCGAGGCCACGCTGCACCCGGCCATCTGACCCGACGCGCTGTGGAGCCTTCCGTTGAAAACTGCACGAGGGTGTCCGGGCCGGCAAGCGGCGCCTGCCGCCCAGCCCGGGAAGGCAACCGGCGGCGGCCTCGCACGATGGCCCGGTCCGCAGACCGCCGGCGGTTAGCAATTCCTGGTTAACCTTTGAGAGTTTGAAAGCTCCGCTGGAACCTTTCAGAATGGAACATACGTGGAAGAGTGGCCCTCGCCGCCCGCACGCAAAGGAAAACTGTATATATGGAAATCATGCTGGTCGGGTTTTTTCTATCCACCGCTTTCGGCACCATAGTGGGGGTAACGGCAGGTCTTCTGCTGATCAATCGAAGGAACCGCTTCAAGCCTACCGGCGAACACCTGGCCGCACTGCGGAATGAGCTTTCCGGCGCAGGGCCGGACCCGGCCGCCGCTTCCGGCGCGCCCGGAGTGAACCTGGAGGACTTGCGGAAACTGGTGGTTGACCGCGACGACGCGCTTCGGCAAACCCGCGACGAACTGGACAAGGCCCAACTTCTGTCGGAACAGGCCAAGGCACAGGCCCAGCAGGAATCCCAGCAGCGCGCCGCGGCTGAGCAGCAAGCCCAGGAACTCGCGGCCCAGGTGGCAGCGCTTGCCCAGAAGGCCGCCGAATGGGAAGCCGGTTCGAAGGAGCAGGAAAGCCAGCAAACCCGCATTGCCAGCCTGATGGCTGAGCTTTCGGCCGCCGCCGAGGCCAACCAGCAGCAGTTGGCGGCCCATTCCCGGGAGCAGGAGACCCTGAACGGCCGCATCTCCAGCCTTACCGCGGAGTTGTCCGCCGTGCAACACTCCAGCCAGCAGGACGGCTCGTATCGCTCGTCGCTGGAAGCCCAACTCACCGCGGACCGCGAGTACATTGGCCAATTGACCGCCCAGATTGCGGATTACCAGCGCGAGATCGGTAATTTCGAAACGCGGCTGACGGAGCAGCGGCAGGTGGCCGCCAAGGGCCTGGAATTCCTGAACCAGGCGCAAGACAACTTCGCCAGCGTGCTGCGGACCATGTACAACGGCGCTGAAGCCCCCGTCGCGGGCGATTAGGAGTGTGACCGCGAGATCCCCGCGCCCTATGGCCGCGGCTCGGATTCGGGTTGAGGCGAGCGCGTGGGCGCACCGAATCGATCCCCGATCGGCGCTCCGGCCCGGCCATGAGTTGGGGCCAATGCGAGCTATGGCCGGCCAAAAGGCCATCCCCCAAAAAGATGACGCCGAACGGAGCGCGGCGGGCGCCTTAGCGGAATATTCGGGAGGCAGGCCCGGCAGGAAGTATTCGCATGGCCAGAAGAAGACCCGGAAGTTGTTCAAGAGCCAAGCTTTGAGGGGGATGGGGAGGCAGGAATTCCAGGGATACGGAGGGAGGCGCAGGGGCACTCGCCGGTACCCCTGCGCGGAAACTTGCCCGGGACTAATTCTGGTTTTGGTTCCGATTCTGATTTGAATTGCGCGGACCGCCGCGGCCCGGCCCTGAATGGACGGTGTAACCCGCGGGAGCCTGGAACAGCGTGGGATCCGGTTCGGCGCGATTGATGTTGGTCAACTGCGTCACAACCGTGCCTCGGCGCGGATCGGTGACCTTAGTCATCACCGGAACCTTCAAGTCCGGCGACATCCAGGTTTCGCGCACCGACTGCATCGCCCTGGCGTTGCCTTCGGAGCCGGCCGGAACCGTGTGGGTGATGCGCTTTCCAGTGGCCGATTCGCCGCTAACCACCTGCGTGCCCAGGTCTTCGTCCTTCGTGTTGGGATCGGCGGTACGGGCCTGGCGGTTAAACTGCGGGCGGGCACCGCGTCCCTGGCCGGACGGCGGTCCATGCATGGTCATTTCATGAACGGTCTTGCTCTGGGGGTCGATTTCCCGCATCACATGCGCTACCGGATCGGAAATCATGATATGCGTCACCGGGGTGCCATTTTGGGCGTTGGGGCCGTGGCGCAGCTCGGTGGTTTCAATGCGTACGCGCCCCTGGCTGTCGCGCGACACGTTGCTGGTCCGGGTATGCTGGATCGTGTTACCGTCCGGCAGAACCTGCGATTCGGTGACAGTCTCCACGGCCGAATAGGGCGCGCCGGTCACCGGGTGGCCCATATTCTCGCCGCGCGGACCGCCGAAGAAGCCGCGTCCCGGCCCAAATCCCCGTCCGGGGGGCGGACCGGGAGGCTGTGCAAGCAAGCCCGCCGCCGTCAGTAAACTCAATGCAATCATTGTCTTCATAGGTTCTTCCACCTCTCGTTGAATTGGAAATTCTCTAACCTGGCGCCTTGCTCCGGCCGGCTAAACGACACCCACCGCCGCAGCCCATATCTCGCCGCTCGCATCTTGCTCTTCTGTCTTCCTATCATTATTGCGGCAAGTTGGCCCAAGGGTTCCAATTTCCCGGCATTGGGCCGTCCGGAGGGGCACTACGAGCGGCGGGACCCGGAGGGGGATTTCCGCGGCATGGCGGCATGGAGGAGGATTTACGCCGGTGGGGACCCAATTCGCCCGCGCGGGCGCCGCTGGTTTTGCCGGTCTTTCGGTTGACGGCCGACGGGTTGCACCCCGACAACCTGCGCCACTCCCGTCTGTAGACCAAGGAACGGCCACCGGGAAGTGGCCCCCGCGGCGGGTAAAGTGAGCTTTGCCGTCCGGATTGAAGGTAAGCGGCTAGAGGGCGACCTTTACTGGATTGAGTACTTTCGCTGTTTTCGATATGCCTCAAGCGCGATGTAATTGCTCCAGTTGCCGGCTCGCCTGATCCAGCGATGCGGCGTGCCGCCAAAAGTCTTTCCATGGATCGTCGCCTTTATCCAGACGCTCGAATACGGTCCGCATGGTGAGTCCGTCCGGACGCAGACCCTTCTTCCGCAATTCGCCCCACGCCAGCGGAACCGAAACAGGCGCCCTGTTCCGTGCGCGCACAGCATAAACGGCGACGGCTGTCTGCGCGTAGGCGTTGCGGTTGATATCGATGAATACCCGGCCGCGGCGTTTACTTTTGTATTGCTCTATGGTGTATCTGGAAGGATCACTGGCAACGATGATCTCCGCCACCGCTCTGGCGAAAGCGCGAACGGCATCGAAGTCCTGCTCGCGATTGAGAGGCACTGCGACGTGCAGGCCTCGCGAACCCGTCGCCTTGACATATGCGGGCAATTCCAGATCGTCCAGCAGGCCCTTCAGGAACAGGACGGCATCGATGACAGCGGCGAAGTCGCCGGTCGAAGGGTCAAAATCGAAAACCATCTGATCCGGAAACTGCAGCTTGTCAACCCGGCTGAGCCAGGTATGAAGCGTGATGCAGGCTTGATTCGCCAGATACACCAGTGTCGCCACATCATCGCAAACGACGTGCCTGACCGTCCCGCCCTCTTTCTGAACGGTGACCTTCCTGATCCAGGCGGGATAATACGGGGCCGCTGCTTTCTGAAAAAAGCTGGGCTTGTCGATCCCGTCGGGATAACGCTGCAAAGCTAACGGGCGACCTTGGAGGTGAGGCAACATCCACGGACTGACCCGCTGGTAGTAGCGGATCAAGTCGCCTTTGGTGATTCCGTCCTCCGGAAACAGAACCTTTTCAGGGCGCGTGATGTTCACCTCATGATTGTCGACGCGGAGGATCTCTGCTGGTTTGACGCTCATTGCTCTCGTATGACCTCTTCTGCCAGTTTGTCGTCGCGGAGCCCCAGGAAACGCGGGTGCCGCAGTTTGCCATCGCCCGTCCATTCTGTAAAACCGATCTGGGCTGCCAATTTCGGCTTCACCCAGTGGACGGCGGAACGGGGTAGTCCGGCGTCTTCAAACGGCTTCGAGCCGGTTTCCAGGCTTGCAAGCTGCTTTCTCAATCGGCGCAGTGTGGCGGTATCATAGCCGGTACCGACTTTGCCGGCATATTTCAACTTGCCTCGCTCATAGTAGCCGACCAGCAGCGCGCCGAAGCCAACACGCTGGCCCCGCGGATCGGTATAGCCGCCGATCACGAACTCCTGCTCATTGACGCATTTGAATTTGAGCCACTGGCGCGATCTCTCGGAGACATAGACGCTGTTGCCATCCTTGGCGATGACGCCTTCCCAGCGGTGCTCGCTCGCTTCCCGGTAAAACGCTTCGCCTTCGGTCTCGCGGTGTTCGGTAAAGCACAGCGGCTCTTTGAAGTCGAGCGCCGCCTTCAGCAACTCTTTCCGGTATACACATACACAGCAGGATGTCGAACTCGACCAGCTTTTCACGGATGTCTGCGTGTATAACGCCCGCTCCATGGGCGCGGCGCACCTGGAGAACATAGCCGCGTTAGCGTGCCGGACCGCGCTGGCGTATCGTGGTGAGGCTCACTTATGCATTCCGGTGGATTTCCAGGAGTCAGAAGTGACCAATAACGGGAACGGCCGCACTCCGCGGAACCTATCGGAGCACGTGTCGGAGGTCTCCACGCACAGCGCCCGCATTCCGTGCGACGACGACCTGCGCCAAGCGGCGGACATCCTCAATGCCGGCAAGCGAATCGCGATTCTGGCTGGCCGGGGCGCGCTCGGTGCGGGCGAAGCACTGGAGCAGGTAGCCGAGAGACTGGGCGCTCCGGTGATCAAGGCGCTATTGGGCAAAGCGGCGTTGCCGGATGACAGCCCTTATACGACCGCGTCCATCGGCTTGCTCGGCACCAAGCCGTCGCAGGATGGGATGGAACAATGCGACGCTCTCCTGATTGCCGGCAGTTCCTTCCCCTACATCGAATTCATGCCCAAGCCCGGCCAGGCACGCGGAGTCCAGATCGATTCCAACCCGGCGCGTATCGGGTTGCGCTATCCCGTGGAGGCGGGCCTGGTGGGGGATTGCCGCGCCACGCTCGAGGCCCTGCTTCCGCTGTTGCGTGGCAACCAGTACCGGACGTTTCTTTCGCTGATCCAGTCGGAAATGCGCGATTGGAAGAAGCTCATGGAGCAGCAGGAAAGCTACGCCACCAAGCCGATGAAGCCGCAGATGGTGGCCGCGGAGCTGGGCAGGCGTCTGCCGGCGAACGCGATTGTCATCTGCGATTCGGGAACCATCGCCACGTGGTGGGCGCGGCATGTGCCTGTAAAACGCGGCCAGATGCACACCATCTCGGGCAATCTGGCGACCATGGCCTGCGGTCTGCCCTACACGATCGCGTCGCAGGTGGCGTACCCGGACCGGCTGTGCGTGGGCATCGTGGGGGATGGCGGTTTCAGCATTCTGATGGCCGAGTTTGTGACTGCTGTGCGATATAAACTGCCGATTAAGATTGTGATCATGAAGAATAACAGCCTCGGTCAGATCCGTTGGGAGCAGATGGTATTTCTCGGCAACCCGGAGTATGCGTGCGATCTGACGCCGATCAACTTCAGCAGCTTCGCGCAGGCGTGCGGCGGGGTCGGTTTTTCCATCGAAGAACCGGGCGAATGCGGCGCGACCCTTGAGCGCGCACTGCAGACTCCCGGGCCGGTGCTGATCGAAGCGGTGGTCGACCCCAATGAACCGCCCATGCCGCCCAAAGTAACTGCCAAGCAGACCGCCCACTTCATCGAATCGCTCGCCAGGGGCACGCCCGACCGGCGGAAGATCCTCGAAGCGATCGTGGCGGACAAGGTCCGTGAGATGGTGTAAACGGCGGCGATTGCGGCGCTGGTCCGGCTGCCGTCGGACTACTGTGATCCGGATCGCTCGCGGCAGCTCTAAGGTAAGAAAACAGATTGCGACTGCGTGGATCAATCGAAAACTGAGAGATGGAGCCGGTTGGACACGGATACTTTCAGGGTTGATCCTTATTGCGCGGAGGAATCTCGGGGCTATCGCCGTCGTGGTGATGGCCATTACTGTTAAGCCGTGGCCTGGCAGACGCATCACTTCGCCGCCGACGCCCCCGCATGTACCCGGCCGACGGACGCGGCGATCTGTCGCGCGACCGTCGCCGCGGGCCGCCGTTTGATGTCGCCGGGCACCCGGTGGGGAGCGCGGCGGGACGGCGACCGACGGGGTGCAACGTTTCGCCGTCGCGGACTTCGCCGGCGGAATGCGCGACGCGCCCTCCCGCGCCCTTCCTGGTCGGCGGATGGCCGCGGCGATCCGGCCCGCGACGGTCGCCGCCGTCAGCCGCTCGATTGTCGCCTTGCGCCACGTGGCGTGCGCGCCGGGACAGCGACCTCCAAGCACGCGAAGCTCTCGCGCCCGCTGAATCAGCCGGCGAGCGCGCCGCGCCCCCACGCGTTTCGCTGGCCGATGAAGCGGTGATCCGGCCCGCGACGGCCACCGCCGTCAGCCGCCCGATCGTCGCCGGCGCCACATGGGGCTGCGCGCCGGGACAGCGAATCGCGGCGCTTGATGCTTTCGAGCCACGGAGTTCGCCGCCACCTCCCGCCGCTCGATCGTCGCCGGGTGCCTCGTGGGGTGCGCGCCGGGACAGCGACCTCCAAGCACACGACGCTTTCGCGCCCGCCGAATCAGCCGGCGAGCGCGCCGCGCCCGCTCGAATCGAGTGGATGGGAGCCCTCGAAATATGGTCGAAACCATGAGAGCGGTGCAGATAACGAATGTCCCGGAGACCAATCAGGGAGGGCACCTTTACCGGATGCTTGAGGCTCCCTCGCGGTCCATTACTCCGGGGCATGGCCTGAAGACGGCGAACGATCTCCTCAAGGGTGATTTCGTCCCACGCGTCCTGGTTGGGATCCCACGGTGTGAATGTGAGTGCGCGCTTGACGGTACGATCCCGGCTATTCCCATCGAGGTCATGCCCGATGGGGATACCCCATTGTGTGGGGCTACCTTGTCAGTCCCTCCTTGAGGAATTGCACCAGGGGGGGCAACGAGCGTTCGGGGTTCTCGATAAAGGGCACGTGTCCGAGGCCCGGCAGCAGTTCCAGGCGAGCTTTACCATTCGGAATGGTGGCCGCAATGCGCTTCATCCCCTCCTGGAAGGCCGCCGGCGTCCCGGCTAGCATGTCTTCAGCGCCTCCATAGACCAGGGTCGGCGCTTGGATGTGAGCCCAGTCGTAGACCACAGGGTCGAGATAGATCAGATTGCTGATGAGCGACTGCACGCGGGCCAGGCGGGGCCAGTCCGCGCTAAGCGTCCACGCATAACGGATACGGACGTATGACTCGAACTGAGAGTTCCACGCCGAAGGCTTGTGTGCGACGTAGCGCATCAGGCTGGCACGGATCGTCTGATAAGTAGAGGCGAGCGTACGTTTGTAGGCTTCTTCGGGGTCGCCAACCGGCTTGTCGAAGCGGGTGTCTGTAAGCCCGATGGGATTGAACAAGACGAGCCGTTCGGTGACTTCGGGATACTGAGTCGCGAATCGTGCGGCGAGCATTCCTCCCATCGAGTGGCCCACGATCATTGCCTTCGTGATATTCAGGCTCTTGAGGATGGTACGTGTGTTCCGCGCCATGTCGGCTAGGTAGTAGGGAATGATGGGTTTGGAGGAGCGTCCGTAGCCGATCTGGTCGGGCACAATGACCCGGAAGCCTTCCTTGCGTAGGGCGTTGATGACGACGCCGAAGTAGAAACCAGCGAAGTTGTTGCCGTGGAGCAGCACGACCGTATGACCGTTGGGATGGCCCTGGGGTGCCACGTCCATGTAGGCCATGCGGACATCCTGTCCGTAGAGCCTCAAGGGCAGGTAAGAGCTCGGATACGGGTAAGGACACTCCTCGCAGGTGATGCTTCCCGGCTTCACATCGGTCGGTGTGGGCACGTCTTGACCGCCACTTTGCGCGGAGCCGGTGGGCGGCAACAAGATCATGAGGGAGAGGAACAGAACGCGACTCTTCGTCATGACTACCAAGAGTAACGCATTAGATTCTCAGGATGCCCTTGGGATGAAGAGTACGGTCAAACGATGACGGAAGCGGCATTCGCCGGCGGGCGCGTCGCGCCATCCTTGGTTGGTAGGTGCGCGAGCGGGACATTACTTTCAGTGCTCCTTTGCGCTGATGGTAAGGGCCGGTGCCGCACAGGTTCGTAAGGGGAGCGAACTTTGTCCGTGCTTCCGGCCCCTGCTTTCTTGCCACCTATTCCGGCCAACGCAGTGGTTAACACCGCCCGCTGTCGGGCGACGGCATCGGCAACACCTTCTCCAACCACCAAACTGCCCACATCTGCGGTCTCTCCAGAGTCCGGGTCCGAACGGGCTGTCGCGGCCCTTGAAGAGCGGATTCGCGAACAGCTCAAGATTCCAAAACCAGACCCACTGCTGCCCAACTTGTCCAACTATTCGAGAAGGGGGACTTGGTCATGATCGACAAGGGCAGCCGGATCCCATCTCTGGACCTCCCCGTTAAGGCCGAGTGGTTCGGAATACCCAGTTTCCGTGAGGTCCGCGTAGTCTCACGCCAGGTGCAATATAAAGTCTCGGTTCCGGATGATCTGACCAGCAGGGATCTGGACGCGCGGCGGAAAGGCACATCTTCTTTGCGGGAGCAGTTTTCGTTCCCTCTTGCCGATAGTTCGCGCTGGATGCCACCCAAAGCCAAACCGCTCTTTCAGGCAGAATTGCAGCGGTTGGAGGAGGAAGGTCGAAGGCTGCTGGGATCGATTATATCCGGACTCCGGAGGAATGGGTGGAAAGCAAGCGCGACCTTGTCACCCGCGATGCGAACCGGCAATACGAAGAATTCCATCCCGGCAAGCGCATGCCAGAAGAAACCATCAACGAGATTCTGAAAGCGTTGGCTGGGCGATTTCGGAAGGCTACATCCGGCAAGTTCCTGCCGAAGGTGAGTTTTGTCAAGACCAGCTTCCGTCTCGGCGGGAATTCTGAACACGTATCGGAATGGGCGACCGCACGAACCCTTCTGAAGGCCATCGCCGAATACCCCAGGGCTGCGCTGAAGAGTCGGCTTATTTCTTCCGGGGTGTCAGGGTGAGCGAAAAGGATCTACTGACGACGATGAACGTAGCCGATGACCAGCTCGTGGCCGGGTGGTCTCAGCCTGATTCGTTAGACATCGATTTGGCCGAGTTTGAAGTCCTGGAGCAGATTGACGAATCCGAGCAGTCCGATCACGACAAATGCGGATTAATCCTGGATCTATTGCATCGAGCCGAGTCAGTCGACGCGATCCGTGCGCGGCCAAAACGACGGCCGAGTAAAGCAAACCGTAACAGACCTTCACCATTGAAAGAGGCCCGCGGCCGGAGGAAGCGACGGCCGGCCCGCGAGGGGTCGCCCCCTCCCGCCGCTCGATAATCGGCGGGCGCCCCGCGGATGCGCGCCAGGACGGCGACCCACGGCGTGCTCCCGCTTCTTACGCCGCGAACAGGACAGGAGCCGTGGGAATGCTGTATGGCCTAGTGCCGCTGAATGGTGTAGCCGATGATTCTCCGGGCCGCGGAAGTCTGCTTCAACCTAAATCCGGCAGTTAGCCAGCCGCCCGCCTCGTAGGGCCATTGGGGCCACCAATTTCCAACTGCGGCGCAGATCACCTTCCGGGTCACAAGCGGTTTATCTGCAACTGGTTGCAGCGCATGGCCGCTGCCCGCTCCGCGGGGCCGCAACCGCCGGATTTAGGTTCAACGGTTCTTCGAGATCCGGGAACGACGCCGCATCATCCGCCCGCACTGCTGTCAGCTAGAGTTCTGGGTGCGACGGAGGGCAGCCTCGTTACGGGCGTGGGGCCAAGCAGCGCCTTCAGGAACCCTGGACAACGAGCAGCGACTTGACGTTGCGTGGGGACGAGCGCTTCATGATCTCACTCCGCCTTCGATTGTTCGCGAGGGCTACACTGTTCCCATGCTGATCTCCGAGATGGACGGGCAGGGCGTCAAGCAGTTTCTAGAACTTGGCAGTGCATTTTTGCTTTCCGCGGCGATCGGGCTGGAACGTGAAATTCGCCATAAGAGTGCGGGACTGCGTACCTATACGGTCGTCGGAACTGCCGCGGCCCTTTTTCTGCTGATTTCAAAGTACGGCTTCATGAATGTTCTTGCGAACGGGCTTGTCGTTCTCGACCCATCCCGCGTTGCTGCGCAGATTGTCACCGGTATAGGCTTTATCGGAGCGGGTCTTATCTTTGTACGTGAGGACCGGGTCCAGGGACTGACGACCGCTGCGACCGTCTGGCTCGTCACGGCAATCGGCATGGCCTGCGCGGCGGGTCTGTTGCTGCTCGCACTCGCTGTCACAATCGCATACTTTATTGTGGCGTTTGTCTTTCCCCGCTTACTGCGTTTACTTCCTGGCACGCCGATGCCCACCGAACAGGTCAGGGGGTCGGAGCATGATTAGGTGAAAAGGACGAAGCGGGACCGGGCGGGGCAAACGTCTTAGGTTGCCCTGCGCTTCGCGGCAACGGGGCAAATGCCCAAGGAGAAAATTACATGGCTGATATACGGTTGCCTGGCTTCTGGCGTGAGGATCGACATCTAAGCTTTTTCCTCGCATTTCTGATGCTTATGACTATCGTCGTTCCGATGGTCGGCGAGTCGCGACCTGGGCGAATTGCAATAGACCTCACTTTCGCGCTTATGCTCCTCTCGGGCGCAATCGCGACAGTTAACAAGCGGATGCTGATGTCTCTCATCATCGCCCTGACGGTCCTGGAATTCACGGCGGACGTGATCGTCGAATTCAACCCCTCGTTCAACCCCCGGGCCTGGGACACTGCCCTGAAGGTGTTTTGTATGGCCATTCTCGTGGTCATGACGCTGAAGCAGACATTTCTTCTTCCCGGCCCCGTTTCCGTTCACCGGATCATGGGTGGCATTGCCGCCTACCTGCTGATCGGCGTGACTTGGGCGTTCGGTTACAAGCTGCTGCTGGAAATGATTCCGGGCGCCATCCACTTCCAAACGCCGCTGGCCGCCGGAGTTGCCACAGGCGAACCCTCCCGTTTGATCTATTTCAGCTTTGAAACTCTTACAACCGTAACCTACGGCGACGCGAATCCGGTCCACCGCATTGCGCGATCGCTGGCCACGGCAGAAGCGCTCATCGGGCAACTGTATCCCGCAATCCTGATCGCAACACTAGTCGGCATGGCGTTGCAGGCGCGGTCTAACGCGGCTCCCAAGGAAACCGAGGTCAAGAAACCGACCTGAGTGTCCCGGATCGCGGAGAGCAGCTTTTCCTCGGCGCCCGTGCGTTCAACAGGACCTTCTTCTATGCCGATGGACAAGCGATCCAAATGCCGAATTGCCTGGCCTGACGGCGAATCACCGGCGCCGGGCCCGCGCGGGGGCGCACTGGGGCGCCGCATGCGCGACAGCGACCCACGGCGTGCGGCACTTTCCCAGCGTGAGGATTCGCCGGCGGCGAGCGCGACGCGCCCTCCCGCGTTCTCCACGTGGCGACTGGGTCCCAGCGGACGACCATCGTCGACGGGCGCCACGTGGATGCGCGCGGGACGGCCGACCCACGGCGTGCGGCGGTCTCCCATCGCAGCCAACGAGGGCCGAGGCTGACGCAACTAATCGCTTCACTGCAGCGCCGGATTACAAGTCACACCTGCTTGTGAGGAGGAAATCACAACGTCGGCGATATCAGCGACCTTCAGATGAAGGGCATTGACGACGACGTTGGCGCTGGCCCCGCAGGAAGAACTGGTAACCGAGCTGATCTGCTCGTTGATGATTAAGGAGCCGATGAGCAAAGGAACGGTCTGGTTGGGCGCTCCCGTAACTATAATCGAGTTCCCGTTCACCGTCAGGGCGGCGATATTCGACCCGCCGGCTACCGAAGGGCTGGCGCTGCCACAGGCCAGGGCGGTTGCGTTGGACGTCAGTACCGAGGCGGTAATGCCGATTCCAGCTACGGCTAAATTCACGTTGGCCACCGACGATTGGGAAGAGGTTCTGTTAGACCCGCCCGTAGTGCTTTCGGTAAGAAGGCCCAGATTCAGCAGGCCTGGCAGGTCAATGCCGGCCAACTGGGTTGATAATGAACCGCCGTTCGCGGGAAGAGGGCCCGTATCCGAAATGGTTGTGTTGACTATGCCTAGCACATTGACTGATGCACCGAAGGCCTCGCCTGAATAAGTGGTATTGGCCTGGCAACTGCGGGTGTTGGGGGATGCCGCGAGACATGCCGGTAACAAGACCGCCACGAATGCCCTGGTAGTTATAGTGAGTCTTAACATTGCTCTGAGCCTCCTGGGTGCGAATTGCCGATCGCCCCCAGGTGAGCAGTGTCTCCGGAATGCCCCCTTTTTGCAATGTTGGCATTTGTTATTGCTATCCGTATCCGTAAGGTTGTTATCGGCATGTCCCCCCATGTTACTGAACGCTCAACACGACCTCGCGGCCACCTGGCAAACCGGATTACGCAGTGCCCGATTCAAGCCCGCGGCGGTCGCCGCCTCCCGCGGCTGGATCGCGGCCGGGCGCCACGTGGGGCGCAAAGCTTTCTGTGGAATGAAGTCCACAAAGCCCACATATCCGGCCAATCTCTGCCCATTATTCGGGTGTGCCGAGTTTGCGTGCTATTGCGAGGATCTTGGTGAGACGGTTGGAGAGGCGCGCAAGACAGCGGCGCGGAGCGACTTCTGCCAAGGAGCGCCGGAACATCTCTACCAGGTGTTGAGTGGTCAGTAAGGAGTCCACTACTCCTTCCAAGCCGGCGCCGCCAGAGGCGACCTGCGTCTTCGGCTGAGGTGCGAGATGACGGGTTGCGAGCGGGCCGCATGGAACTCGCGCTGCAAATCAGTCAAGGCGATGTCGAGGTACAACATGGTCATCTCGGGGGAAGCGTGACCGAGTAACTTCATGACGGAAATAAACTCTACGCCGGAACGAAGCATCTCGCTGGCATAGGTGTGACGAAACTGGTGAGGGACGATGCGTTTGGCGATGCCGGCCTCAGCGGCAGACTGCATGCAG
This sequence comes from Bryobacterales bacterium, assembly GCA_963803725.1. Taxonomy (GTDB): domain Bacteria; phylum Acidobacteriota; class Terriglobia; order Bryobacterales; family Bryobacteraceae; genus JOPF133. The sequence goes on from CAWDOH010000059.1 coordinate 30,178, forward strand.
GTATCGGCGGAGTTGACGGATCAAGGCTTCCCGGGTGCTGGAACGGGCCAGCAGGCGGCCATCTGCTGGCAAGGGATGGCTCCACGCGGTATGGCGAGTTCAATCAGCTTGTTCACGCACAACGTTAGGCGGTTTGTACCTAGTGCCCGGCCGATAGCGTCGTTCCAGCACGTGACCACGAAGCCGGACTCCACCGACGCCTCGATCTGAATTCGAGGACGCTGCGGGAGCATTTGATCATCTCCGAAATCGGCAGCAAAGACCCATGTTCCCAACCATCACTGGATACCACGCCCTCTGCTTGACTCGCACCGGACAGCATTGGGGCGAGCACCTCGCCTTACGCGAAAAAGTGCTCAGCTCACTTCCAGAACTGAGCCGAGAATATCACCGACAGTCAGTTCAACCTTATCTCCTGCCTTGAACCGTGTCCTTCATTGACCGGCCTTGTGAATCTCAGAGAGCACCGGCGACGATTGCGCCTCCATATCACTAACCAGATATCCAATGTACACTGATTGATTCTGTAATGGCCCCTTCCGTTCGGTATCTTCGAAGCCCAGATGGTGTAACCCCCGAAGCTGATGGGAGGCTGAAGCAAAAACCGGCGAGCCAGAGCTACCCGCGAGTGTGTCGCAGTGATGCCCAATATCAGACATACGAGTTGCGTCCACGCCGGCAATGCTGTCCGCTGATACTTGGCACTCGATGATCGACACCATTTTGGGACCACCACCAGGATGCTCGATTAGTAACAAAGCCGTAGGGCTTCCGACAAACGCATTGGGGATTCCTCCAGGCACATTAATGTGCCCATATTTCTTTCCTGGTGCGCCGGCAACTCTCAGCACCGCATAATCAAAACCTTCTTCATAATTGGTAACCTCCAGCTTTGAAACCTTGAATGTTTCGAATTTCGCATTCTTCCGATCATAACCAAAGTCAACCCAAGTATTCGCTGCATCACTTGAAGTTGCAATACAATGAAAGTTCGTGACGACTAGATCATCCGATATAAGAAACTCAGTACACCTCTCCGTCCTTCGTCTTGATCCGCGGCCTCGCGACTGGCCTGTCCAGTCTGCGGGATCTCCGGCGCTACGCTCGTAATCGGCTTCATCTCGTTTGCGCCCCATATGGCCTGTGACTGTTGGCTTCGTGGGCACAGAATATCCGTCTATGGCGATCGTGACTTTACCGCCACCTGATTTCGTCACTAGCCGAATCACTGCGCCGTTACGCCGTATATATCAGCGCTCCACGCGTCCCGAGCTACTGCCCGTTCCGAATCTCGCGTAATAGTATCGGCGAGATGTTCGTCAAGAGTACTACCCTGCAACTCCCAGTCCGCGTCGCCGCTAACCTCAGGTGCGAGTACGGGCGGCACCTCAAGGCAGATGTGGGGCTTGATGGAAGGCAAGAAGCGGGAACAACTTCAGGGAACGATTTGAATGTTCCCTTATTGTTCCCTTGACTAAAACCTGATGTTCCTGGCTGCTATTAAGTTGTTTAGAATGTGGTGGCCAGGGACGGAATCGAACCGCCGACGCCAGCCTTTTCAGGGCTGCGCTCTACCGCTCCGGTCGCGCGGTCATCAGGGTCATCAGGGTCATCACTATACATGCCGTTCTTTTCCCGCATTGGGCGCCCTCGACGCCAACTCGCCGTTCGGCAAACGGGCGTTGGCCCACCAGGATCGGTAGAGGGGGGAGATCGGGAAAGTTGCCAAATCGGGGATGCAGCGGATTAGAAGACCGCCGCTACGATGAGGTCCCGCCCTCCAAGATAAAACTGTTGCATGTGACAAATGCGTTGTACAAAGAGGGCATTTTTGTACAAATGCGTTGGATACATCGCAATAAAACCAATAACTTCCAATCATGTCAATGCCATACTCTGATCCGAATCCTACCTGAGGAGCCAATTAGAATCAATAGGTTACAGGAACTCCCCGCATGTAACAGGCATATGTAGCCGATCTACCCCGCCACTGTGCCAGAATCCCAGGCACGGCGATCCCCCTCGGAACCAACGATCTCAAAATCTACCGCCGCCACGCCAGCTATTGTACCCGCTATCCCGGCCTGCAACACAAACCGGTCACCAACCGGCCCGTCACCAAGAAGGACCAAAAGATCGATGCGTTTGTGTGGTATCCGTGGAAAGAGATAGCCGCAATACACCAACTGAAAGAGAGCATGGTCATCAAGGCCGCCGCGGCGGTAGCCGGCAAAACGGTGGTGGTGCGGGAACCGGTGGCGGGAGGGCGTATCGAGACCTATCGCGATATCACGGTGAATCGCGGAGCATCGGTTGTCCGCCAGCCGCGGCGTGCTGGTCATCGATCCGGCGCATTATGAGGTCATTGAGGGGCAGCGGCGAGCACGGGTCCAGGGAAGGCCGGGCCAGCCATGTCGCCGCCGGTGGGGTTGACGCCGGGCCGGGGGTAGGCCGTGGCTTCGTCCCCCGGCGGTGGAACAGCGCTCCCTGGCGGTGTACCAGGAGGTGGCCGATGTCGCTGCAATCTGAACGGCCGGAGAGTCTGATGCAATGGATGGACTCGGCGACATGGCGCAATTCTACGCCGCTCTGGCCGAGCAAGCGGCGCAGAAAAATCTGTCCTACCACCATCTGGCGTTGTGGTCCGGTGAACTTCAGTGCACCCGAGCGCAGTTGCTACTCTTCGTCGCCACCGTCATCCTCGTCGTCATCGCAGCAGACCTGGTGCTGCTCACAACAACATTCGTGATGGCACTTCTCGCAGCAGCCTTTGCAGCCCTGTTTGCATTGGCAGTCGCTCCAGATGGTGTACGCCGTCAGTTCCAAAACTTTGACGGGCGTGGACGGGTCGTTGCTGATAATCTCCAGCTCGCAAGGACGCGCAATTCTCTGCGCGGCCCGGTACCGGATCGTCACGCTCAGGCACGAACCGGGGCGTAGAGTCGCCGGGAAGGGATTGCTGATCAGCTTCCAATACTTGCTCTTATGTTTGAAAGCCACGCTGTCCACTCTCAGGCTGCAATCCCCCGCGTTACAGACGGAGATGGTTCGCTCCACGACACAGCAGGCTTTCACTCCGCCAAAATGCGTCGAGCCGCTGACCACCAGCTTACCTGTAGGCGCATCGCCGAATACCTTGATGCTGTGCGATCCGGCTGGATCGTTGCTGAACACGGTAATGACGCCAGATTGGATGCCGGCGCTCGATGGCTCGAAGCGGATGGGCACCGGGAGGGAGCCGCCGGGCGCAATACTCAGCGGATACGACAGCACCTGTGGGGCTTTGAACTCAGTTGAAGAAGAGATGATGTCCGTGATCGACAGCATGCATCTCCCACTGTTGTTGAGGATCAGCCACCCGTCCACAAAGCCGCCCTCGCAAGCCTTCCCAAGGTTGCCCCTGTTGGCGATCATGAGGCTCAACCGCGGTGCCGTAGCATCGCCCGACACACGGATCTTATGCGGCGGTTGAGCGTTGCTGAAAATCGTCAGAATCGCGGATTTGGCCCCAATCGTGGTCGGCTGAAAACGAATTACCAGGTCGATGGACTCGCCGGGATTTATGAGCAGCGGATAGAAGGACACCCCGGGCGGCTCGAAGTCCCCGGAGGATGATGTGATGTTGAAGATCCACAGCGGGTTAGATCCGTTGTTGTTAATGACCAGAAGTCCATCCGCGAAGGCGCCGACGCAGACGTGGCCGAAATTTCCCTTGTCGGCAATGGCAATCGCCAGATCGGTGATGGTCAGCGGCGCGCCCCAGATCTCCTCCGTCCCACCGCTGCGGCGATCGGTCCAGCACGCAAAGAAGCGGCCCGCATGGCCAGTCAGCCCGATGTAATCTCCGTACTGGAAGTTGAGTTCCGCGCTGGCGGAGGTCTCATTGGTTTCCGCGGTGGTGACCGGCGACGCCTTCGTCCAGGTGGCGCCGTGATCGGAGGACGATTGCATCCACAGGTCTGTCTTCACGCGGCCCGGATCCGCGATGGTGTCATAGTAAACCACCACCAGCACCCCCGTGGTTTCGTCTACGGCAAGGCGGGGGAAAATCTGGTCATTCAGCGAATTCTGATCGTTGAGCTTTCGAGCGGGATCCCAGGTGGCGCCGCCATCGGTGGAGCGGGAAAACCAGATACGGCTCTTGCAGGTCGACAACACGTTGTTGCCCGGTTCGTCGAAGAAGGCATTGCAGCCTGGGCCGCCGGCCAGATCCACCCAGCACGCATACACCAGATTCTGCGATGCGGTGCGGTAGGCGCCGCCGGAAAGATAGATGAGTACCCTCCGGTCGTCCTGCGCGGGCACTCCCAAGTCGAAGGAGCCGAACGTGGTGGCGATCGACACCGGAACCCCGAAGGAAACGCCTCCGTCGGTGGATTTAGCGACGAACAGGTTCTGACTACCGGTGTCCGGCCAAAATGCGAACACATCGCCGTGGCTGTTGGTTTTGATATCGCCGCCGATGGCCGTCCCGGTGGTTTCGGCGCCGCTGATCTGCAGCGGGGCCTGCCAGGCTCCGCCGGAGCCCTGCCGGCGGGCCATAAAGCACGGGGCGCCATTGTGCCAGATGCAGTACATGTTGTCGCGAAATGGAGAAACAGGATGATGATCCACCCATAGAGCTTCCTTATCCATATCGGTTTGGCCGCCGGGCAAGGTCGAATCGAAGGTCCAGGTAGCGCCTCCGTCATTGGATTTGAAGCATCGCAAAATCAGGGTGGAGAGGCTGATGCCAATTGTGATCGACCAGGCTGTGCCGTCGCTGGTCCAATCGATCGTTGGATCGCCCTGGCGCACATCGCCGGCCACGGGAGGCAGGCTCGATTGCGACCAGACGATTCCGCCGTCGCTTGAGAAGTGCATCGGCTGGTCGCCGCCCAGCTTCGTGGAAGCCGCAATAATCTGGCTCTGATCATTGTAATTGAATCGTATGTCCGACTCTTCCCGCGGATCACCCGGATTGACGCCCGAGATACGCACATTAATGGGCATGATGACCTCCCTCCTGGCCGGGTTCTTCGCGCTTGAGGTCCTGATGCCGAATCATCCAGTTATAGAGATCACGCAATGCCAGGGGATAACCGCCTGTGGGATCGCCCGGTTTGTACTCGACCTCAGGATGTTGTTTACGCCAGTGCACCCGAATCCATTCGGGCAACGGAAGCCGGTCCTGAGCCTCCTCCGGCCGCAGCATGTCAAAGTCCTGGTTTTCCAGAATGAGCTTCTCCAACGCGCTACCGCGGACCACTCTGGATTCCTCCAATTGCTCTTCGATCGTGGGCCAGTGAGACCCGCCCTCAGGCCTTCTCCGTCTTCTTGCCATGAGATTCTCCTGTCACAGGTTTGTGATTCCGCTGTTGGGTCGTAGATGTTGAGCCCCGGCGTGTCCGGGCAACCGCAAAAAATCCACCGTCAGTTAGTTAGGTGACGCTGCGATCAAAAGCGTATCAAAAAAGCCTGCGCACCATGGGAGAGATCGCCGGTCGAGAGGGCGAGTCGCCGGTGCCAACTTGCGCTTTTTTCAATTTTTGGACCCGGCGCCGACACCTTCGACCAGTTTCCGGGCGGCGCGTAATTCGGCCGGAACACGGGCGATGTGTCGTGCAATTAGCCCAGCCAGGCTGGCAACGCCGATCTGGCGCCCTTGTGCCGGTTGTGGCACTGCGGCCGCCGCCAAGATGCCGACCACCCGCGCATACGGCACGTTTGTTGGCCGCTGTCGCTGGGGTGGCACTGACTTGTCCACCCGGCCCGTCTGGCGTGCACTGACGGCCAAGAAACGGCAAACGCCGCCCGAGCTTGGGTTCGGTCGGTCGGCAAACTGTCGACGCCGGTGCCTACCGGCAGCGCCATCACGGTGATGCATGGGGAGAGCGGGATTCTGGAACGGCGCTTCGGACCATTCTCCGGGTGACCGACAATACAACCAGAGCCGGCGCGACCACATCGGCGTAAAAGGGAGCTTCTCCCCGAATGAAGTCGCCGGATGTCGTCCGATGCTCGTTGCCTCAAACGCCAAATTGCCGAAAGTGATGATCCAGGTGCTTGTAGGCCATGATCGCCCATTCCTCCGGGGTCATCGGCCCGAAAAAGCTGTGCGGATGCCTCGTGAATTGTTCGGGGCCGCCCGCCGTGAAACGATCCATGTACAGCGCAAGACGCTGCCGCTCAGACGCGAAGTCTCGTTCGCCGTTCACCATCAGGCTTCTATCCGTTGGCATGTTGCGACGAATCGGCGCATCGCTCAAAACACTTCGTTTTGCCAGGCGGCCGAAGATGTATCCGAACCAGGTCCGCGGTGGAGACGTTTGTCCCGCAGCCATCTCCATAAACCCGGAACAATGCGCCAGCATTTGCGATGCGTTCATTTTGCCCCATTGCCGTTGGCTCTCCGCGCTTAGCCGGGTGAGGCGGTTTTTCATTTCGTCCAAGGTGGCTACCTCAAAGAGATTTTTCATGAAGATGTCCTTTGAAAATCTGGGTTCGGTCCTTATCAATCAGTCGAACGAAACGGCCTCCAATCGACAGGTAATCAAGATCTCTGCATAATAGTTTCTGGTGCCAACTCGCGGACCTTGAATGCGTGTAACTCTCCGAACAAGGGTTTCGTCTGGTTCCCAGCCCCAACCAAGCCCTTGCAGTAATCTGGCGGTTTACGCGCTACCTCGGACCGGGCCCAACGACGCGCGCCGCCGCATGTGGTAGAAAAGAAGCGTGGGAAGGCAGGCGGCCCTCGGGCTTTACGTGCTCACGCTAGTAGCCGTTGTGGTCGGCGTAGATGTCCTGTTCTTCAGGAACCGGTTCTGGCAGCGGCTGATGGTGAACGTCGGAATCGTTCTGGTGTTCGTGGCCTTTTACTTGAGATTCCTGAAGCGTTCATGAGCCCAGTCGCCGCAATGCGGCCTCACCGCTTCCATCCGCCCACTCCGGAATACGCGCCACCCGGAGAAAGCGCGTAGAGATGCCCGCAAATGCCTCCCGCGGCGTCAAGTTCGCGGCTCGACAGCGTCGCACGCCGTGGGTCGGCGTTCCGGGTTCGACGATCCTGCGGCGCCCCGCGGGCTTCGGCGCAGGCGTCCCGGCAACGATTCACGCGAGGTCAAAACCTGGATCTCTGGCGGGTAGGGTTCACTCGGCACTCGCGAGGACATTGGCAGACGGCCGCAGCGCCTCCAAAGTCAATCCTTCAGGCTGGTCCCGGCGCGCCCCCGACCCGTCTCACGATGAAATGCCCAGTCGCGAAACTACTTCCGTGTCATACGCAGCTCGATCATCATCCGCTCCTGCCCTTTGTCATCAATCGCAAAATGGCGGTGGAGGAGAAGGCGCCCGTCTTCCTCAAGGTGTGCGCGCGCGACGGTCTTCCGCCCAGGACGATCGGGATCGAGGGGCGTCGCCCACAGGACGATGTTCTTGCCATCGAACGTGCCGTCGCTCTGGCGAATCGACATCGTCGTCTGCCGCGAGTCGTACCACACCGTGGTGAAGCGATTCGTTTTGGAATCGAAGCCGGAGATTCCGGTGCCTGTGCTCTTCGTTCCGTCGGGATTGACGAAGGTGAAATCCGACACCAGAAACTTGCCGTCCTGGACCATGTACTGCTTACACGTGCCTTTCGTCACAATCGGCTTTCCGGTCGCCGGGAAGAACGTCTTGACGACGTCCCAGTCCCCCGTAAATTGCGCGAGCAACTTCTGACCAGCGCCCACCGCGTTCGGAGGCTCATATTCATTGTGAGTTTGCTGCGCGGCCACCGCACCGGCAATGAGTAATGTCGCGGTTATCCATTTCTTCATGGCACTCGGATGATATCTGAAAACCGCGGGCATCGCACGCCTTTCTGCCGCTTGCCAATCCTGGTAGAGAACGGAATTCAGTGTGATCGTGTCAACAATAATCGACCAAACCGCGTAGGTCCCACTGTCCCAATGGGCCTGTGAAATTGGTCGTGCGAACGTGGTAACCTCTCCGTCATGCGGAGATCGCTGGTTGGAATCCTGGCCCTGTTGTGCGCCTACCTTTCGGCACAGGTTGCCGCTCCCGAAAAAATTGACCTCGCGGTGGTGCAGCAGATTCGCCATGAGGCCTTTGGGCAGAACTCCAGAATCATGGATACGGCCTTTTATTTGACTGACGTCTACGGGCCGCGGCTTACCGGGTCGCCCAACATCAAGGCGGCGGCCGATTGGACGATCAAGCGGCTCAACGAATGGGGTCTTTCGAATGCCAGGCTGGAAGCCTGGGGGCCATTCGGACGCGGCTGGAGTTGCACCCGGTTTCTGGCCGAGATGAAAGAACCCGGTTTTCAGCCGCTGATCGGTTTCGCGCAACCCTGGTCGCCCGGCACCAATGGACCGGTCAGCGGGGAAGCGATTCTCGCCGTGATGACCCGGCCTGAGGATCTCGACCAATGGAAGGGCAAACTAAAAGGAAAGATTGTGCTCTCCATGCAGCCGCATCCCTCGGAAATGGTTTCGGAACCCTACCTGCACCGGCTGACGGATGCGGAACTGGCGCAAGCCGCCGAGGCGCCGGATCCGGTCTCCGGCAACCCCAATATCCTTCCGCTTGGTTTTACGCGCGGGCCGATCGTTCCTGCTCCACGCGGTTCGGCAGGCGCCGGCGGTCCTGGCCAGGGCCGCGGCGGGCGCGGCGCGGCCGGCGGACGGGGTGGCGGCGCGGCCGGACGCGGCTTCCGGGCACAACTGAATAAGTTCCTGCGGGATGAGGGCGTGCTGGTGGTCATTTCGCCAGGCAATGGGCCGGACGGCGGCACGGTGATGGGCGCCGGCGCCGCATCGGCCACCACCACCGACGATCAACTGCCGCCGCCTTCGGTGATCGTCACCAACGAGCACTACAATCGCATCGCGCGGCTCCTGGAAAACAAGATCCCGGTCACCCTGGAATTCGATATCGCCACCAAGTTCACCGCGCCAGGCGACTCGTTCAACATCACGGCGGAATTTCCAGGAACGAACCCAAAGTCGGGCTTCGTGATGGTGGGTGGGCACTTCGATTCCTGGACCGGCGGCACGGGCGCGACCGACAATGGAGCCGGGGCGGCAGTGGCGCTTGAGGTAATGCGGATCCTCAAATCACTGGATCTGAAGATGCAACGCACCGTGCGCCTGGCCTTGTGGACCGGTGAGGAACAGGGCATCCTGGGGTCGCGTGCTTATGTGAAGGAGCATTTCGCCGATCCGGCGGATATGAAACCCAAGCCCGAATGGAGCCAGTTATCGGCCTATTACAACCTGGACAACGGGGCCGGCCGGATTCGCGGCGTCTACTTACAGGACAATAACATGGTCGAGCCAATCTTCCGCGCGTGGCTGGAGCCGTTCCACGACTTGGGCGCCTCCACAGTGACCATCCGCGCCACAGGCAGCACCGACCACGTCTCCTTTGACAACGTGGGCCTGCCGGCGTTTCAGTTCATCCAGGATCCGCTCGAATACGGCACCCGGACGCACCACTCGAACATGGACCTTTACGACCGGCTGCAGCCCAACGACCTCGAGCAGGCAGCGGCCATTGAAGCATGGTTCGTCTACAATACTGCCTCGCGATCCGGGATGCTGCCGCGGAAGCCCATGCCCAAGCCACAGCCCGGACGTGGCGCCCGGGGCGAGGGTCAATAACTGCTTAGGGGCCGCGGAGAAATATTCTGTGCATTCAAATCCAACCGCTTGCTGGCGCGCGCGGCTCAGAGCGCGGTCTGGCGGAGCCGCGACCGCAAGGAGCGGTAGGGTGCGTCGAAGCATCTGTTCAGATTATTGTTCCGCGGCCCCTTAGCCTTATCGAACCGGGGGGAACTCGGCTGCGCCGTTGGCGTTGGCCTGCACTTGGTACGGCTCCCGGGCCGGGCCGAAGGGCGCCGGATAATATAGCCTTATCGGAGACACCCTCTATAAGTTGTCGCCTTGCAATCGGGTCAGATGGCACGCGCGCCTGAGCTATTCTTTTCCGATCCGGGTTGTACCGAGAGCAATATCGTCGTAATAAACATCGAAGCCAGTCATCGGATTTTGCCAGGCACGCACGCCGAATCCAAATTCCTTGAAACCGCCGACAAGGTTCGAATTGGTTGTTGAGTCCTTCGGCCACTTGTAGGTCACCGTATCAACGGTTTCTGTTCCCATTTTGTTGGGAACGGGTTCGCCATTCACCCAAAGAGTCATACTCGCTGGATCGTCGTTGATTTCCCACTCCAGAAGAAACCATTTGTCGGTAGGAGGAGGCACTTCAGAGCGGTACGTGATCTCGCCTCTTCCCTGACCCGCGGCTGATTTGTTTTCCTGGAAAGACGGCATCCAGAAGCCGCGCGACAGGCCGATTTCGTAGAATTTCGAGAGTTGCCAACCCGGTTCGCCGGTAATGATCAACGGATTGTGGCTCGGGGGTATGGTTCCAGTAATCTTCATGTACGCCCGGCCGAAAACATGCGTCTTCAGCGAATCGGGCAGATGGGTCGCTATGGCCATCGCGTAGGCTCCGCGCGTCATTTCGGGATAGTGAGCGTGCAGCGCATATTTGGCGGGAGCCCCTTCCACCGGCTCAACCGCAATTGTCGCCGCGCCGTTTGTCCGGACGTCCCAAATCGCGGGGTCGAGTTTGCCCGACTCGAAGCGCTCGGAGAAGATCGGTTTTGACTGCGCGCCCAGGGCTGAAACGAATGCCGCGGCGATGGCAACGCCGCTGAAGAGATTTTGCACCATTGGTTGACCTCGCCGCGAGTTTATCACACGAAAATGAAAGCGAAAATACGATCGGTAATCTCGGTGGGCGAGGCAGCGCTACGCACACGCACTCGCGATTCCGAGCGAATTACGCGCGACTCGGGAAGAGGGGTCCAAGCCCGCCACCAGCGCGAAGTTGCTTCCGATATTGCTTGATAATGGTCCCCCTCGATGTGTCTCGCCGGCTCGTGCGGGGTGTCCCTGAGCGTTCCCTGCCGATCCCCTCCGGGACGGACGCCACCTCCGGCCACTCGATCATCACCGCCAAGTGGGGGCGCGCCGGGCGGTAACCCGCGGCACGCGGCGGTTTCTCACCGCGGCCTTCGCTGGCTGCTCGCCCGGATCCCTCATGCTGCGCTCTCTTGGCCGACGCAGCGATTTTGGCCGCGGCATTCGGCGGCGGGTCGGCGCGCCCTCCGGCGTTTTGGACCGACGCTTCTTGCGATGCAAAACCGCGCTGGGTGCGGGTTTCGCGGATGCGCTTTCCGAGCCGCTTCGGGAGATCGTCCACCTCCAGAGTGCGGCTCAATCGTGTCGGAGTTGCGGCCATCGGCTCAATGGCGGTGGCGCGGCGCGCCGGGAGCCAGCAGGCCAACCATCCTGTGGACGCCAGAACGGACGCCACGATGACCTAGTCGACGGGGTCGCGCGGATTCCAGCCTTCGACGAAACGGGTGCTCCATTCTGGCCCAGTGAACACCCGCTGCCCCGGCTGCGCCCGGTGTCCTTGAGCCGCGGTCTGGCGCGGCAACGTGAGTTTTGTCACGTATGCGGGGGAGCGATCACTGCGCACCGAGCATCACGGCCATGGTACGAATCGTTTCAGCGGGGATAAACAACTAATAAGGACCGCTCCACCATGGCCAACGGTGAAAGACCTCCCGATTCCCAACCCGGCGGCGCCGGCGGTGGCGGCGCCCCTCCCGCTCCGCCACCGGAACCCTGGAAACCGGATGTCAACCCGTGGCTGATCGGTGTGGTCGTCGCGCTGGCGGCCTTCATGGAGGTCCTGGATACCAGCATCGCTAACGTGGCGCTGCCGTACATGGCGGGTAGCCTGGGAGCGAGTACGGACGAGAGCACCTGGATACTCACCTCCTACCTGGTCTCCAATGCCATCGTGCTTCCCATCAGCGGTTGGTTCGCGGGGGTTTTCGGACGCAAGCGATTCTTCATGATCTGCCTGGCCGTCTTCACCGCGAGCTCCATGCTGTGCGGGATCGCGCCCAGCCTGGGGACGATCATTCTGTTTCGCGTTATGCAGGGCGCGGGCGGCGGCGGATTGCAGCCCATGGCGCAGGCTATTCTGGCCGACACGTTTCCGCCGGAGAAACGTGGTTTGGCATTCGCGCTTTATGGCATTACCACGATCATCGCGCCAACCATCGGCCCCACCCTGGGAGGATGGATCACGGACAATTACACCTGGCGCTGGATCTTCTTCATCAACCTGCCGGTGGGACTCCTGGCGCTGTTTCTGGTGTTTCGCCTGGTGCAGGATCCGCCTTGGGTCAAGCTGGCGCCCGGGGCCGGAGTGAAGTTGGACTACATCGGAGTAGGCCTGCTCACGCTGGGCGTGGGATCGCTGCAAGTGATGCTCGATAAAGGCCAGGAGGACGACTGGTTCGGATCGCACTTCATTCTTACGCTGGCCATCCTGGCGGCCACCGGCCTGATTTCGCTCGTCATATGGGAATGGTTTCAAAAGAAACCCATTGTCGACGTTCACCTCTTTAAGAACTTGAACTTTCTGGGCGCCAACTTCATGATGTTTGTCCTCGGTATCATGTTGTTTTCAAGCTTGGTCATGATGCCATTGTTTCTGCAAACGTTGTTGGGTTACACGGCGGAATCGGCGGGGCTGGTGCTTTCAGGAGGAGGCGTGCTGTTGCTGTTCCTCATGCCGATTGCGGGAATACTGGTGGCCAGGGTTCAAGCTCGCTACCTGATCGCCTTTGGATGGCTGACCCTTTCCCTCGCCATGTACTATTCCACCCAGAATCTGGACCTCGATATCAGTTTCAAGTCGGCCAGCGTGCTGCGGCTGGCACAGGTCTTCGGCCTGGGCTTTCTGTTCGTGCCGATCAACCTGGCCTCTTACGTGGGCATGCCGCCAGAGAAGAGCAACAGCGTGGCCGGGTTGGTGAATTTTATGCGCAACATCGGATCCAGCATCGGGACCTCCATGGTGACCACTCTCCTGGCGCGCCGCGCGCAAGTCCACCAGAATTACCTGGTGGCGCACGTCACCGTGGGTCAGCCGGCTTTTGCCCGAGCGGCCCAGGCTCTGGCCGCACACCTGGAGGTCTCCGGCCTGAACGCCGCCAGTGCCGCCAGCCAGGCATACGCGCGCCTGTATCAGCTTCTGATCGGCCAGGCCACCACTCTGGCCTATATCGATACGTTCTGGGTTCTCAGTACTGTAGCTGGAATCATGTTCCTGTTGTCGTTTGCCTTGAAGAAGAATGAACCGGGTGCGGGAGGAGAAGTGGCGGCTGGATAGCCCGCCGGAGCGGTACGCGAGAGTTGGTGAGGTGCTTATGGCAATCCGGGTGGTTACCCTGGAGCGCGAATACGGAAGCGGAGGCGGCGTGATCGCCGGGAAACTTGCCTCGCGCCTGGGCTGGAAGCTTTGGGACCAGGCGCTGACGCAGGAAATCGCGCGGCGGCTGGATTGCGACTGCCGCGCGGTGGAAGAGCACGAAGAGCGCAAGGATCCGGTCTACTACCGTCTCTTCAAAGCCTTCCTGCACGGCAGTTTCGAGGGCAGCCTGAACGCCCCGCGGTTGAAGATGGTGGATACGGACTGCGTCCGCGACGTGGTGCGGAAGCTCCTGCCGGAGATCGCCGCCGACGGCAATTGCGTGATCGTCGGGCGAGGCTCGGCATACTACCTCGGAACCCGCACCGATGCGTTTCACGTGTTTATCTACGCTCCCTTTCAGGAGAGAGTTCGCCGGCTTCAGGAAACGGGCATCGGTGAGGACCAGGCCACGGAGTTAGCGGAGACCGTGGACCGTGACCGGGCGGACTTTATCAAACAATATTTCGATGTCGAATGGCCCGCGAGGCACCGCTTCCACCTGATGGTGAACTCCGGTATGGGCGACGACCTGGCCGTCGAGATCATTCAGGATGCGGTGGCGAAGTACGAAAAGGGGCGGACCTGACGAAACCGCAGTCCGCCGTTTGGATGAGGGGAATAACTTATGGCTAACACGGTGACCCAAGAGCAGGAAACAACCAAGCGCGCCGAACCAAAGCCAGGCGCCACAGGAGTGGGGCCTGGCCGGCGTCCCACGCGCCGCCGCAAGGCATTTTGGCGGCTTCTTTGGCTGGTGGTGATTCTCGCCATCATCATATTCGCGGGCGTGCCGTTCTACCGCCACCTCGAAGCCTGGGAATCCACTGACGATGCCCAGATCGACGGTTACATCTATCCTGTCAGCGCGCGAGTCAGCGGCTATGTCAACCGCGTCACCGTCGACGACAACCAGTATGTCGAGGCCGGTACCGTGTTGGTGCAGCTTGACCCCAAGGATTATGAAGTCGCCGTAGCCAACTCCAAAGCGAATCTGGCCAATGACCAGGCCAGCGCGGCATCGATCTCGATCAATGTCCCCATCACCGACGTCGATACTTCGAGCCAGCTCTCCACGGCACAGGCGGGGATCGACAATGCCCAAGCCGGCCTGGTGGCTGCCCAACACGATTTCGATGCCGCGCAGGCCGCCTTGAGGCAGGCGGAAGCCAACGACCTGAAGGCGCAGGATGACGTGAGCCGGTACAAGCCACTGGCGGAGAAGGACGAGATTCCGCAGCGGCAATACACCCAGGCCGTGGACAGTCAGAGAGCCACGGCCGCCGCCGTGGAATCGGCGCGAGCCGCCGCCGCCGCAAAAGAACAGGCGATTAATCAAGCCCGCACCCGGATCACCCAGGCCGACGCCCAATTGAGTTCTGCCCACACGCGGCCGCAGCAGATTTCCGTGCAACAGTCCCGCGCCCGCGCGGCGCAGGCGGAAACACAACGAGCCACCGCGGTTTTGCAGCAGGCGCAACTGAACCTTCAGTACACCAACATCGTGGCGCCGGTCAGCGGCATCGTGGGGCAAAGATCGGTCCAACCCGGGCAGAACGTGGCCCCCGGCCAGCAATTGATGACGATTGTCCCGTTGGATAGCGACAACATCTGGGTGACGGCCGACTTCAAGGAGACCCAGTTGAAGTACATGCGGCCGGGACAGCCGGTAAAGATCTCCGTGGACACGTACGGCCGCACCTACAACGGCCATGTGCTGAACATTGCCGGGGCCACCGGGGCCCGCTACAGTCTGCTGCCGCCGGAGAATGCCACGGGGAACTATGTCAAGGTGGTGCAGCGGATCCCCGTCAAGATCGTGTTCGAAAAGGGGCAGGATCCACAGCACCAGCTGCGGCCGGGAATGTCGGTCGAGCCGGATGTTCAGGTGCACTGACAGCCTGTTCGGCCCTCACTGGTACAGGCCCCGGAACTCGGGCTGCCGAGGAAGCCCTGCCCCTCGCCAGAGGCGTTGGGGTCGCGGATACCGCCGAATCGGCGCGATGAGGTAAGGGCCGGGACCGATCCGCAGTATTTGTAATTCCCATCCTAGCCCCTCTCGCTTTGCGTTCTTTGCGGCTTGGCGGCTTGGCGAGAGATCTACGAAGGCCGCGTCCACATGCCTCGCCGGTTTGAGGTCGAAGACCTCGCTAGTGCTATGACCGCGAAATTCGCCCCCATTAGCGGCCACTCTCGCTCACACCCGTGGCCCCGGTCAGAGCAGCGACCGTCAGGGAGCGTCTGTCGCGCAGCCGCACAACATCTCGCGGTCAGGAACCTGGATGAATACAACAAGGCCTGGCTCCGATCCGGGAGATGATTGAGGCAGAGAAGAGACTCCAGCAGGCGGCCGGGAGTCGATTCCCGGCGGGATGGCCCGGCCGCGTTTCGGAAGCGCTAACGCTGGCTGGTCTCGCCTGCCGCCACCCGCTGGTTGAACTCCGCCGATTTGCCTCTGGGGATGGTCAGCGGCCGCCAGCTTTCGTTCCGGCTGGCGAAATGTTTGGCGAGCAGCACAATCTGGCCGATGTGCATGCCGACGTGACCCACCTGCCGGTTGATGGCCTGCATCACCGAATGGGCTTCGCGGCGAATGTAGACCGTTCGCCCCAGGTCGGCCTCCGCCAGCGGCTCCAGTGCCGCAAACAGGCGCGCCCATCCGTCCTCCCACGTTTCCATCAGCGCCGCGCGCGTGGCCGGAGGGTCTTCAAATTCGGCATCCCGGTTGCGGTCGGGCTTCTCGCCATCGCTGGTGAGGAAATCCGTCCATCGCGACCGCATGTTACCGGCGATGTGCTTCATGATCACCGCAATCGAGTTCGATTCGCCGTCCAGCGCCGTACACAGGTGCTCATCCGGAACCTGCTCCAGGGCCCGCTCGGCGTGCTTTTTGTATTGGCGGAATATGGCCAGGGAATCGGCTAGGTAAGACGTGGTGAATTCGAGCGCCATGGCTCTATCTTACGCCGCGATCTTACCCGCGAGCGCGGCGGTTTCAATTGCCCGGAAAGCACTGCCGGGCGGACTGATATTCTTTGGCGGTCATCTGAATTCTCACTTCTTTCACCGAGCCGCCATTCCACGGTCCTCTGGATTGCGTGTCAATGATGACCTGCGCGGTGGGCGGATCGCGCTGTTCGTTGACTACCGCGTGGTACAGGCTTTGCGGGTACAGGCCCATCTTGCCCTTACCGTAATCCGTGCTGCCGAAGAAATAATAGATCGCCACCATGTGCAGCTCGGCCTTGTGCTCCGATTTCCAGAGATAGCCGCCGCACGGAACATCTTCCGGAAAGAGCCGCTTGGACGGAGTGGTGCGCTGCAAGGCATTTTCGCGCTCGCGAGGATAGTCCTCCGTCTGCGCGGCGGCCAGGCACACCAGTAGCACGGAGCACGCCAACTTCATACCCCTTTGACACCGCGGCCGAAGTGGAAGTTCCACCCCCCTTGCTACAATGAAACTTCCTCACATGCTGGACCAATCGATACAGGAACTGGAGTCCCGTTCGCTGGCGGGCATCGCCGCCGCCCAGAACGCCGCGGAGTTGGAGGCCGTGCGCGTGGAGGCCCTGGGGCGCAAGAGCGGCTTCACCCAGTTCAGCAAGGAGATGGGCAAACTGGCACCCGAAGAGCGGGCCCGCATCGGTAAGCTGCTGAACGCCGCCCGCCAGGCCCTGGAGACGGCCCTCGAAACGCGCCAGAAGCAGTTTGCCGAAGCCGCCCTCCGCGCCCGCCTGGATAGCGAATGGCTGGATATCACGCTGCCCGCTCCCGGACCGCGCCGCGGCCACCTGCACCCCATCACCCGCATCCAGCGCGAACTCGAAGGGCTGTTCGCGTCGCTCGGGTTTGCCGTGCTGGATGGTCCCGAAGTGGAAACCGAATATCACAACTTCGACGCCCTGAACATTCCGCCCGATCACCCCGCGCGCGACATGCAGGACACCTTCTGGCTGGATGGCGGCAACCTGCTGCGCACCCACACTTCGCCCGTACAGGTGCGCGGCATGGAGCGGCTGGGTCCGCCGCTGCGTATGATCGCGCCCGGCCGCGTGTTTCGCAACGAGAGCGTGGACGCCTCCCACGAGCACACGTTTTATCAGCTCGAAGGCATGATGGTGGATCGCGAAGTCTCGGTGGCCCACCTGCTGTATTTCATGAAGACGCTGCTGGCTGCCATCTTCGGCCGGGAGGTGACGGTGCGGCTGCGGCCGGGCTACTTTCCGTTCGTCGAGCCGGGGTTTGAGCTGGATATCCAGTGCCTGATCTGCGGCGGCGTGGGCTGCCCGGTGTGCAAGCAAAGCGGCTGGGTGGAATTGCTGCCGTGCGGACTGGTCAATCCCAAGGTGCTGCGCATGAGCGGCATCGATCCCGAAGAGTGGAACGGCTTCGCCTTCGGCCTGGGGCTGACGCGCCTGGCGATGATGCGCTACGGCATCGACGATATTCGCCATCTGCAAGGCGGCGACCTGCGGTTTTTGGAGCAGTTCTAAGGCAGTTTGGGGGGAATCCCCCAAATATTTACTGATTCTAAAGAAGTTCCCTGGTCCTTTTTGGGGGAATCCCCCAAAAAGACCGGCAGCGAAAGCTATTGAGGAGACCTTGAAGTTTTCCTATAACTGGATCGACGGACTGGTGGAGAATCTGGACTACGCCCCGGCCCCGCTGGAGCGGCTCATCACCATGAAGACCGCCGAGTGCGAGGGCGTCGAGCCGGTGGGCGCCCTGCTGGCCGAGGCTCGCGTGGCGCTCGTGGTGGAAGTAGAGCCGCTCGGCGGCCACAACGTCAAGGCGGTGGTGGATGCTCGGGAACCTTGGCCATAAGACGGTGGTCTGCGGCGCGCCCAATTGCCGGCCCGGCGTGGTGACGGTGTACGTCCCGGTGGGCCGCAAAACCATCCACGGTGTGGAAAGCGACGGCATGCTTGCCAGCGCCGCCGAGCTGGGTATTAATAAGGATCACAGCGGCATCCTGGAACTCGACACCCGGGTGCTCCCAGGCTCCCCCGTTCCCGGCTGCCTGCCCGACAGCATCATCGAGATCGACAACAAATCCATCACCCACCGCCCCGACCTGTGGGGCCACCACGGCATGGCGCGCGAGGTGGCCGCCATTCTGGGCAAACGGCTCAAGGATCCGGCCCGGCTCGAACTGCTGCCCACCGGCGCACCGGCCATCGGCGTGGAAATCGAAGACCTGGATCTCTGCCCGCGGTACTGCGCGCTGGTCTTCGAAAACGTCACCGTGGCGCCCTCGCCGGCATGGCTGCAATACCGGCTCACGGCCATCGGGCTGAACCCCATCAACAACATCGTCGACATGACGAACTTCGTGATGGCCGAGCTGGCCCAGCCCATGCACGCCTTCGATGCCGATAAGCTGCGCGGCGACACGATCTTCGTCCGCGCGGCCGCCCGCCGGCGAACACTTCCACGCGTTGAACGATGAGTGGTACACCCTGCATCCCGCCAACCTGGTGATTGCCGACGCGGGCGGCGCCATCGCGCTGGCCGGCGTGATCGGCGGCATGGAAAGCTCCATCGGCCCGGCCACCACGCGCGTGGTGCTGGAGAGCGCCAATTTCCAGGCCTCCTCCATTCGCAAAACTTCCGCCGCGCATCAAGCTGCGCACGGACGCTTCCATGCGCTTCGAAAAGGCGCAGGACCCCGCCAACACCGTGCGCGGGATTGCCCGCGCTATCGAGCTTCTGCGCGAGGTTTCGCCCGGCATCGCGCATGGTGGGCGGTGTGGCCGACCCGCAGCGCGAGATGCCGCCGCCCGCGCCGATCGAACTGCCGCTCGACTGGCTGGAGCGCAAACTGGGCCGTCTCATCCCGCCCGCGGAAGTGCGGCGCATCCTGGAGAGCCTGGCATTCGGCGTCACCGAGCGCAAAGCCGAGGCGCTGCCGGTGACCAAGGGCAGCTTTGTTCGCGTCACCCAGTGCGGCGCCGACGTGTTCCTGGTGACCGTGCCTTCGTGGCGCGCCACCAAAGATATCTCCATCAAGGACGACCTGGTGGAGGAAGTGGGCCGCATGGTGGGCTACGATTCCATCACCCCGCGCGCCCCGCTGGTGGCGGCCGCGGTCCCGCCCGCCAATCCCGAGCGGAATTTCAGCACCACGTGCGCAATATTTTCGTGGACCTGGGATTCACGGAGGTCTACAATTATTCGTTCCTGAGCGAGGAGGCCCTGCGGGCGTTCGGCATGGACCCCGCGGCGCACGTGCGCGTGGCCAACCCGATTGCGTCCGACCAGGCGCTCATGCGGCAGTCGCTGCTGCCCGGCATCTGGAGGAACGTCACTCGAAAACGCCAAGCATCGCGAGGCCTTCCGCATCTTCGAAATCGGACTGGAAATCCACAAGCGCGCCGAGGGGCTGCCTGAGGAAATCCCGCACCTCGTGGCGGCCATCTACGACCGCTCCGGCGATGGCTCAGCCGGCCTCTTCGAGCTGAAGCGCGCCGCCGAGTGCCTGATGCCGGAAGCTTCGGCGCGCCCCGCTGAGGCCCACGCGTACGAGCATCCGGCGCGGTCCGCGGCCATCGTCTGGCGCGGCGAAACCGTGGGCCGCCTCTTCGAGCTGCATCCGTCGCTCATCGAAACCGGCCGCGCGGCGGTGCTGGACCTGGACCTGCGGCTGGTCCAGCGGCTGGCGGTGGCCATCGAAGTACAGTACCGGCCCATCCGCCGCTACCCTTCGAGCGCCTTCGATCTTTCGGTAATCGCCGGCCTGTGCGAATACGCCGGAGATCTGGAAGGGAAGCTCCGCGCCTTCACCGGGCCGCTGGTGGAGTCCATCCTGTTCGTGCGCCAGTACGCCGGTCCGCCGCTGGCCGAGGGACAGAAGAGCGTCTCTTTCCGGCTGACGGCGGGATCGCCCGAGCGCACGCTCTCCTCCGCCGAAGTCGGCGAGATCCGCACCCGCATCATCGAAGGCATGCGCGGCCTGGGCTACGAGCTGCGCGTGTGAGCCATGAGCACCTTCTCGAAAAACTCCGCCCGTTCCGCGACCTCGCGTCGCCGCGGCTCTCCAGAGACATCTCCAACCGACCCCAAGAACCTGACGCGGAGACACGGAGGCGCGGAGAAATTCGCGGAGAAGACCTTTCGACCTCTCTCGCCCTTCCTCCGCGCCTCCGTGTCTCCGCGTCAAGGCAGTGGATGCTCCGCGTCGCATGGTCCCCTCGCGCGGTCCTGACGCCATGAGCACCCGTCGCGCCAAGCCCGGCGGTTGGGTCCCGCGGCCCCGCAAGGCCGGCCACGGCCAATGCCGCTGGTGCGGCCAAGCCGTTCCCGCGGGCCGCTACACCTTTTGCGGCGATGCCTGCGTGGAAGAATGGAAGCTGCGCACCGACCCCGGCTACCTGCGCCAAAAGGTCTTCGATCGCGATCGCGGGGTGTGCGCCGCATGCGGTGTGGATACCGAGGCCCTGCGGAAAAACAAGCGCAAACTGGACTACGCCGCGCGCCGCCAGTTCGAAAAAGACTGGGGCACGCGGCGCAGCCTGTGGGACGCCGATCACGTCATGCCAGTGGTCCGGGGCGGCGGCGAATGCGGCCTTTCCAACATGCGCACCCTGTGCCTGAAATGTCACCGCGCCGCCACCGCGGAGTTGCGGCGGGCCCGGAAGGCCCGCGCGCCCTCCGGCTCCGCTACTGCGACAGCGTGAAGTTCACGTCGATGACGGTCTGCACCTCCACCGGATCGCCATTCAGCAGCGTCGGCTTGTAGACCCACTGCTTTACCGCGTCGAGCGCTGCTTGCACCAGCATCGGGTGCCCGTGCAGCACCGTCAGGTTCTCCACCTTGCCATCCGGGCCGATCACGGCCTGCAATTCCACCTGCCCCTGGATGCGGGCCGCCTTGGCGTCCGGCGGATACATCGGGTGCGGCTGGCTCACCAGCATTTGCTGCTGCGTGTTCCCGCCCACCTTGATGCGCACGCCCGGCGCCTGAA
This sequence comes from Bryobacterales bacterium, assembly GCA_963803725.1. GTDB lineage: Bacteria > Acidobacteriota > Terriglobia > Bryobacterales > Bryobacteraceae > JOPF133. Next base: position 51,465 of record CAWDOH010000059.1, read on the forward strand.
TGGCCACGCTGACCTTGGCGCCATTCACATAGGTGGAGACCGTCATATGCTCATCGAACGCCTTGACCGCCGTTTGCAGTTTGGCGAGCGAGTCATTGGTGAACGCGTCGCCCTCGTGCACCGGCAGGTGCGAGAGCAGGTCGGCACGCACCGTGTCGTCCACGCCCAGGATGTTGATGTGCTCCAGGGTTGTGTTTTCGCCGAGAATCGGCGCGCCCGCCGCCGGTGTCTTGCTTGGCTTGTCGGGGACCGGCGCGGCTTCCGCGGCCTCGAAGCTAATCGCCACCTGCCGCGTGGAACCGGCTGCATCGTGCGCGAAGTGCCAGTCCAGAACCGATTGAATGGCGGCCTTGCGCAGTTCCTGCGGCCCCGATATGGCATGCGCGTCGGTGACGTTGCCGGATGTATCCAGCGTCACCTGCACCGCCACGGTCCCCGAAATCCCGGCCTTGCGCGCAGCTTCCGGATACATCACCGGGGGCCGGTGCAGCAGCTCGGCGCCGCCCGTATCCACGGTGACGCCGGCGGCGTCGTTGGCCACTTGAGGCGCGGCCGCCAGGGGCAGTGCGCCGGTTACCATCCAGCACGCCGCGGCCAGCATCAGCAGGCAGCCGGCGAGCGCCGAAATCAATCGCGTCTTCGACATTCCAACCTCCTTGAACAGGGAAACCACCCGGTGTTTCAGATGACGTTTACGCAGGAACAGCGGGGCCGGTGCCAGGTCGCAGCTCACTTGCCCCACGCGCTCGGCGCCGGCGATGGCCAGCAGCGCATCCACATACTCGTCGCGTGCTTCGGTGAGGCGGATGGCCTCGCGGTCCACCGCCTGCTCACGCGCCAGTTGAATCTCGCCCAGCAGCCACCAGATGGCCGGGTGAAACCAGAAGACCGCACGCACCAGCTCTTCGGCGATGGCGAACAGCCAGTCGCGCCGCGCCACGTGCAGCAGTTCGTGGCACAGAATGGCCTGTTGCACGCGCGCCGTGAACTCCGGAAAACGCGCCGGCAGCAGGACCACCGGGCGGCGCCATCCGAAGGTCACCGGGCTGGTGGCGTCCTCGGAAACCAGCAGGCGGGCGCGCGTGGGCCAAGGTGTGGCCAAGTCCACCGGGCGGGCGTGCCGGCGATAGCGGCGCAATTTCCAGATGCCCGTGCCCAGCCACGCCAGGCGCCCGGCGGTGCCGGCGGCCAGCAGCAGCAGGGCGATCTCGCTCCACGGCAGGCTGCGCGGCTCGGTGGGACCGGGCTGTTCGGAGAGGATGTGCGACGATATCTGCACATCCCCCACCACCAGCTCGCGGCGCAAGGGACGGATCAGCGGCAGCAACAGGCAGGCCGCCAGCAGAATGTGCCAGTACGCCAGCCGGGCCTGCGGCACGCGCAGCCGCAGCGCCGCCGGCACCAGCGCCGCCACCCCGACCAGCAGGCCGATCTGCAAACTGTAGAGCAGCAGGTTGTTCCACAGCAACTGGTAATTCACGACTTCCTCCGCAGCCGCGCGATCTCTTCCAGGTCTTCGCGCGTCAGGTTGTGCTCTTCCACCAGGTGCACCAGCAGCGGCTCGGCCGAGCCGTTGAAGACGCGGTTGACGAATTCGCGGACCATGTCGCCAATCACCTGGCGCTGCGGCCGCGACGGGCGGTACAGGTAAGCGCGGTCCGATTGGGTTTTCTTCAGATACTTCTTCTGCTCCAGGATGTTCATCATGGTCATCACCGTGGTGTAGGCCACCTTGCGGTGTTCCAGCAGCGCTTCGTAGACGTCCCGGACCGTGACGCCCTTCTCGCGCTGCCAGACGATCTTCATGATTTCCAGCTCCTGGCCGGTGAGGGTTGTGCTCGCCCTGCGCATACTAATTAATTAGTACGAATGTGGCCGGATGTCAAGGGGAAAATCGGCCCGGTGGCGGAGAGCGGCCGCGAATTCACCGCGGGGCGCCCTCGGGAACGGCGCAGGCGTTAGGGTAAGCCCAACGCGAAGAGCAGCGGGGTATCGGGGCGATCCATCTCCGCGGGGCGCTCTTGGCGGCAGCCCCTGGGACCCGACATCGGCCCGGAGTCCGTTTCCGAGAAGGCCCGAATATCTGACCAGAATGCGAACGAACACAGCCTCCCAGTGGCCGCGCTCAGGCCCGAATCGTAATCACGTCAGCTTGGCCAATCGAGACGTATGCAGCCTTGGCCGCAGGCACCAGGGCAACCGGTCGCGCAGGCGATTTGTACCGGCGTAGAGAATCAGGAGCGAGAGTCTCCACGCCTGCCACACCGGGATGACCGAAGATTGTCAACCCGTCGCCGCTCGCAGGCCTGAAGGCGTCTCGGACTATCACATAGATCAAGAGCGTTGGGTAAAGAGCCTGAAGGGTGCAAACAGCGGCGATCGCGGCGAATCCGGAGCCCCTGCATCGCCTGATCCCCAACGGTGATCTGGGAAGTGGTACCACGCGCGAACCCGGCCTCTACCAGAGCGTCTTACGTTCCGGCAGCGGGTCCACGGTGTCGATCATTCGCCCCATGAGTTTCTCCATCATCTCCTGGCGGACGCCTTTGGCCCCGGGCGAGGCCCACAGATTCTCCACCTCGCCCGGGTCCTTTTCGAGGTCGTATAACTCGCCGCTGGCGAGATGCTGGAAGTAGGACAGCTTGTACCGCTCGGTGCGGACGCAGGCTCCCATCGGCGGCGGGTCGTACAGGAAGGAGGAGTCAAAATGCTCGGAGTAGATGGAATCGCGATGCTCGGTGGCGGCGCCCGTCAGCACAGGAGTCAGCGAACGACCCTGCATGCCCGCCGGAACCGGCACGCCCGCTGCCTCCAGCAGGGTCGGGGCCAGGTCCACCATTTCCACCAGCGCGTCGCTGCGAAGCCCGGCCTTGTACCGGCCGGGCCAGCGGATCATCAGGGGCACGCGAATCATGCAGTCGTAAAAATACGGACCCTTGAGGTAGATGCCGTGATCGCCGAGCATCTCGCCGTGGTCGCTCATGTAGATCACGATGGTGTTGTCGGCCTGGCCGGTATTTTCGAGGACCTTCAGCATGCGGCCGACTTCGGTGTCCACCTGCTCGATCATGGCGTAGTAGGCCGCGGTAATCTGGCGGTGCGTCAGGTCGTCGGTCTTGGCAAACGACACGGCCGTGCCGCCGTAGGCCGCCTGGTGGTCGACGCGTTGGAACACCGGCTTGGCATCCAGTTCGCCCTCCTGGTACCTGGGGGACGGCAGCTTGGCAGGGTCGTAGTGGGCCAGGTAATCCTTAGTGGGCCAGAAGGGATGGTGCGGCTGGAAGATGTTCACCGAAAACAGCCACGGGTTGAATTGGCGCTGCTGGCGAATGAAGTCGATGGCCATGTCCGAGCACCAGGCGGTTTGCGTGTATATGGGATCGACGGGCACGCCCCAGGCTTCGGTCTTGGGCGGCGGATCGGGCCACTTCACGCCGCGATCCTTCAGCCACACGCGCCACATGTTTTTGCCGGGCCACTGATCGCTCAGATCGTGACTCCACCAGAACACCTGATAGCCGTCGTCGATGCGGTTTTCGTTTCGCCCGCCGGCGCAAGGCGAGAGGTGCAGCTTTCCGGCGAGGCCGCAGGTGTAGCCGTGATCCGCCAACGTGCGGGGGACCAGTTGCTCGCTCGGGCGGATGCGCTGCCCGTTGGCGCGCAGCCCGGTGGTGTGCGGGTAGCGGCCGGTGAGGAAACTTCCGCGCGAGGGCGAGCACACCGGGTTCTGCACAAACGCGTGGGTGAAGGTCACCGAGTCGTCCATGAACCGCCGCAGGTTGGGTGTGAGGATGTGGGTGTTGTTGAGGCCGGCGATGGTATCGAAGCGCTGCTGGTCGGCGCAGATCCACAGCACGTTGGGCATGCGGCCGCCGGAGGTCTCGCGCGCAGCCTCCGGCCAGTTGTGCGCGGTGGGCTGCGGCACGCGGATGGTTTGCTGCGCCGGCGCAGGCGGAGTAGCGGCAGCGGTGGCCGCCAGAAGGGACGATTTCAGCAGTTCGCGACGATTCATTGGGGCACCTGAAACGCGAAGTCGGCGGCCCACCGGGCCCCCTCTGATTATCCACCGGTGAGACGGCGCCGCAACCGATACAATCGAACATTACCCCGTGGCGAAAAAGCGTACTGCCGCAGCCGTTCCACATCGCTCCAGGCTCCTGACGGACCTGGCGATCGCGGGGCTGCTTTTTTGCGCCACGCTGTTCGCCTACTGGCCGGCTCTGAACGGCGAACTCCTGTGGGATGACGATGCCCATGTCACCAAACCGGAACTTCAGTCTCTTCACGGCCTGGCGCGCATCTGGAGCGAGCCGGGCGCCACCCAGCAATATTATCCGGTGCTGCACAGCGCGTTCTGGGTGGAGCACCGGTTGTGGGGGGACGCGGTTCTGGGCTACCACCTCACCAACCTGTGTCTGCATGTTCTGGCGGCGTGCCTGCTGGTGTTGATTCTGCGCCGGCTTGGTTTGCCGGGCGCATGGCTGGCCGCCTTCCTGTTCGCTCTGCATCCGGTCTCGGTGGAGGCGGTGGCGTGGATCTCCGAACAGAAAAGCACGCTCTCGGCGGTCTTCTATCTGGCCGCGGCATTGACCTATCTGAACTTCGACCGGACACGCCGGAGGGTGGCCTACTTCCAGGCGCTGGGGCTGTTTGTGCTGGCGCTGTTGAGCAAGACGGTGACGTGCACCCTGCCGGCAGCCCTCTTGCTGATCTTCTGGTGGCAGCGAAAGCGCCTTGAGTGGAAGCGGGACGTTCAGCCATTGGCGCCGTTCTTCCTGCTGGGCGCCGGCTTAGGACTGTTTACCGCCTGGATAGAACGGAGCTTCATCGCCGCGGAAGGCCCGGAGTTTGCCTTGAGCCTCCTGCAAAGAACCTTGTTGGCGGGCCGCGTGATCTTCTTTTATCTCGGCAAACTGATTTGGCCTGCCAACCTTACATTCACTTATCCGCGTTGGACCATTGACCCGGCGCAGTGGTGGCAGTATCTCTTTCCTCTGGGAGTTCTGGCGCTGGCGGGCGCGCTGGCCCTCCTGGCAAGGAGACAGCGGGGACCTCTGGCTGCCTTCCTCTATTTCGGTGGAACGCTGTTTCCAGCCCTGGGATTCTTCAATGTGTATCCTTTTATCTTCTCTTACGTCGCGGATCACTTCCAATACCTGGCGAGCCTGGGAATTCTTGTGCCGGCGGCTTACGGCTTAACGGTTGCGGCCGGCCGGATCCCCACCGGAAGCCGATGGATGGCTACTCTGCCAACAGGCGCCCTGCTGGCGGTGTTGGGTATGTTGACCTGGAATCAGACGCATATGTACCGGGACGCCGAAACTCTCTATCGCACCACGTTGCCGCGCAATCCTCAGTCCTGGATGGCGCACAACAACCTGGGAAGCATCCTGGTGAAAACTCCCGGCGGAATGCCAGAGGCGATTGCCGAGTTTGAAGCCGCATTGCGGATCAGGCCGGACTACGCCGAAGCCCACAACAACCTGGGGAACGCGCTGGAGCAGATGCCGGACCGGCTGCCGGAAGCGATTGCGCACCTGGAAGCGGCCCTGCGAGGTCACTCCGACGCGGCGGCGATTCACAACAACCTGGGAAGCGTGCTGGCGAGAATTCCCGGGCGTTTGCCCGAGGCGATCGACGAATATGAAGCCGCGCTGCGCATCAAGCCGGATTTCGTATACGCGCACAATAATCTGGCCAATGCGCTGATGCAGGTCCCCGGCCGGCTGCCTGAGGCGGTGGACCATCTGGGAGCGGCGTTGGCTCTGGCGCCCGATCTGGCGGAACTCCACAACAACCTGGGTACCGCGCTGGCCAAGATGCCCGGCCGGTCGCCGGATGAGATTGCCGAGTACGAAGCGGCTCTTCGCCTCAACCCTGATTATGCGGAAGCCCACCTGAACCTGGGACTGGCGCTATTGGGTGTTCCGGGCGGATTGCCGGAGGCGATCAATCACTTCGAGGCGGCTGTGCGGATCAACCCCGACGACTTGCAGGCACAGTACAACCTGGCGCTTGCGCTGCTAAAGGCCGGCCGCATGGAGGAGGGGACCGCCCATTTGGAAACCGTATTGCGCCTGAAGCCCGATTTAGCGGTAGTTCGACAAATGCTGGAACGCCTGCACGCGGCTCAGGCTCGATAAGGTCCCTGGGTGTTGGCTACGGATTCGAAGAAGCCGGCGTACCGCGGAATGAGTTGGTCCGGGCGATAGATTTGGCCGGCCTGGCGGGCGCGCTCGGATTGGGCCAGGTAGAACTCCTGGTCGTCCTCAAGGCGGGCGATGAGATCGATCCAGGGCTGAACCGCACCAGGATCGGCCGGGCGGGTATCGCGGGGAGTGATGGCAGCCGGAATCGGCAGTACAAAGCCGGCTCCGTTGCAGATTTCGGGGAGACCTCCGCGGTCGCTGACCAGGGGCGGAATGCCATTGAGCAGAGCCTCAGCCGCTACACGTCCGGCCGGCTCATTCCAAAGAGACGGCACCAGCAGAACACGGGTGGCGGCGTAGATCTCTTTTGGCTGCGCTACCGGCGGAGAGAACATGAGATTTTCATGGCGGCGGAGGTCAAATCCGGCGGCGAGACCGGTCTGGACAAGGTGGCCGGCCGAGCCACGCGACTCGACGAAGAGTATAGCGAGGTCCGGCCGCTGGAGGCTGATCTCTTCGGCGAGCCGCACGACGAACATGAGGCCCTTTTCCCGCGAGGGGTTGATCATGGCGGTAAAGATGGGATCGCGTTGCTCTGCGACTACGTCTTCGAGTTCCAGAGGGATGGGCAAGGGAGTGGATGGAATCCCCAGAGCGGCGAGGTACACGCCGGAAAGGTACTGGCTGGGAGTCAGAACGGCATCGAAGGGACGGAAAAAATCGGCGTTCGAGAGGTAGCCTTGGTTGTGCAGCGCGAAGACGAGTCTTACGCCTTGCCGGCGGGCGCGTTGGTAGCGGGCGGAGTCGACAGCCAGCCCTCCATAGCAGAGAAGGATATGAGGGCGGAACGAATGCAATTCGTCATCGAACATGAGGTCGAACTGGTGGTTGTGGACCTTCTGCCAGGAGTGCATGTCGCGGGGGCCTACGTCGAGCAGACGGTAGTCCACCTGACGATGTTGGAAAGTCAGTTCGGGCCTGGGGTGCGATTTGGTTCCGGGATGAGGGTCCGCGGCAATACCCATTTCAGCCAGGAAAAGCCGGGTGGCGGATGGTTGGGCGAATTCGGTGGCCGTGGTTGCGACAACCCGAACGGAAAAGCCGGTGCCCGCCAGCATTTCCGCGATGGTTCGAGTGGAGCGGGCGGCGCCGCTGGAGGGGTCGTGGGGCAGTTGAGGGAGAGCGGCCAGTAACCTGAGGCCGGAGCCACCCACGTTACGGCTGGTTGGTGCTGCGCCGCTTCCACCAGGCCAGGGGAGCGAGGGCCAGTCCAACCATGGTCCATGAGAAGGGTTCGGGGGCCTGGGCGGGATCCACGTCTATGGAATTTTGGGGGACATCGAGGGTGAAGATGTCGCCGCCGTTGGCAGCTTCGTCGGTAGCTTCCACGTGCAACACGTAGAAAAATGCCGGGCCAATATTGGTTGTGTCCACCGAGAAGCCGCCCGTAATGGTTCCGCCGGTAGACGTTCCGGAGGCGCTGCCACTGGCGTCGGTGATGGTGCCGGCGACGTCGAAATATACGTCCCAATCCATAACGCTTGACGAGGTGTTGGTCAAGGTGAAGTCGTAAGCGACGGGAATTACGCCGCCCGTGCCTGAGGCAGTGCCTTGGGTGCTGAGGTCGATCGTCAGGTAGGTATTAAAGCTGGCCTGCATGGACGCGTCGCCATAGAGTTTGAGGCCGGCAACGCCGTCGGCTCCCGTGGGCAACTGGGTTGTGGTGCAGGTGGGAGTTCCCACGAAACTGCCGCCTCCGGAGGGGCTTGCCGTGCAGGTTGACGGGGTGAAATCGAGGGTCGAGGCGCTGGCGGGCGCAACAACTCCGGACACGCATGCGAGCGGGACGACCGTAAGCGCGATGGCGCAAGCTTTGGTTTGCAGAAAACGCCGGGCCCGTTCAACGGAAGTCATAAACATCCTTTCGGGTAAGCTGGATGCAGAAGAATGCTCGACGATCTATTTTTACTACACTACCACAGGGACGCAGGTCCCCAGAGCAGCGATCAAGACGCCAGCAGCGGCAACCCGGCCGGCCTCTGCGCCACTTGCGCCCACGCCAAGACGACGCGCTCGGACCGGGGATCGATCTTTTACCGGTGCCTGCTCTCCACCAGTGACCCACGCTTTCCGAAGTATCCGCGGCTTCCGGTGCTCTCCTGCCCAGGGTACCGAAGAGATGGCGGAAAGCCCGAGGAACCGGAGCATTCCTGAGACGTAATGCGGATGGTCAGGGGGAACGGGAGCATGCGCGTAGCAGGTGCGCGACTTTCCCGCTCCAGGGCTTGACTCGCCGCCTATATGGGCGTCTTCATACTACTCGTGGTTCCATTTTTAAAATGATGAATTGCAGTTTGCCATACTAGTGGTTAACTACTTCCCTGAAATATATTGCGGGTGGGCGCGGAGGGATTGAGAGGCGGAGAAGCACATGGCCGGAATTCGAAATGTAAATCCAAAGTCGAAACCCAGCGGCGATGGATGTGTTGAGTGTCTGGCAGCGGGCGAATGGTGGCTACACCTTCGCAGGTGTGCGGAGTGCGGGCATATCGGATGCTGCGATAGTTCTCCGAATCAGCACGCCTCCAGGCACGCCGCCGCCACGGGCCACTCCGTGATCGCGAGTTTCGAGCCCGGTGAGAACTGGTTTTTCGACTACGAAAAACAGCGGATGATTCGCGGCGTTGAATTGGCTCCCCCGCACGCGCATCCGGTAACGCAGCCAACTCCCGGACCGGCAGGAAAAGTACCGGCTGATTGGGAGTCGCGCCTCCACATCTGATCCGATCTCTGAACACCGCACCTATGAAAGCATCTGTCATTCACGAATATGGCGGACCGGAGGTCTTACAGTACGAAGACTATCCCCGCCCTTACGTCCGGGTGTGAAGAAACAGGGACTGTTCGCGGAACTGGTTGCCCACAACAGCCAGCGGACTGACGAGTTGGTGCAGTACATGGCCACCCAATCCTTTGCAGTAAGCGATGTGAGCGGAAAGATGCACGCAGAGGAGACCGGGCGGATGGAATACCAGGCTCCCGACAGGAAGACCTTTACCGTTACATCCGAGAAGGGATCGGGAATCATTCGTCACTTGGCGCTCAATCCGCTGATCGAGAGTGAGATCGCAGCGGCCGCCGCTAAAAAACATCGTGACAGCGCGATCAGCCCCGCCAACTATTCGCTACAACTGGTGGGTGAACAACAGGTGGGGCCGTACCATTGCTTTGTGGCACAAGCGATTCCCCGAAGGATCGACAAGTATCTGTTTGAAGGTAAGATTTGGATCGACGTCGACGATTATGCCGTCGTCCGCATCGAAGGGCGCCCCGCAGCCAATTTATCGTTTTGGATCAAGCGCGCCGACTTCGTCCGAGAATACCAGAAGATAGACGGCTTCTGGCTACCGCAGAGGGACGAGACGAAGGTGCAGGTCAGGTTCTACGGCCAGAAACTTCTGACGATCGATCACCGCGACTACGTTGTGAAAGGCAAGCTCGGAAGCGGGACAGCGACATCGGTGGAGTGAAAGAACCCTCCGCCGCCTCGGATATCGGTGAACCGGCCGCTCTGGAACTTCAGACATTCCAACTACCGAACGAATCTTTCCCCTCACTTCCCTTCCCTCTGCCTCGGAAAGCACATAATGAAAGCAGTGCGCGTGGTTTTGGTTTCAACTTACGAATTGGGGCGGCAACCGTTTGGGCTGGCCTCGCCCGCGGCGTGGCTCCGTGCGGCCGGGCACGAGGTGACGATGGCGGACCTCTCCTGTAGCCGGCCTCCCCGGGAGGCCTTGGCGCAGGCCGATCTCATCGCGTTCTATCTCCCCATGCACACGGCCACACGCCTGTTTCTCAAGCTGATCGAGCAGGTGCAGGCCGTGAACCCGCAAGCGTACCTCTGCGCCTACGGCCTGTATGCCCCGCTGAACGAGCCTATTCTGCGGCGCGTGGGCATACGCGCCGTGCTCGGCGGGGAGTTCGAAGCCGGACTGGCCGCCCTGGCGCGCGACCTCGGGGCCGGCCGCACTGGGGAAGCCGCCGGCCCGCCGCTGGTTTCGCTCGAAAAGCTGCGTTTTCTGCCACCTGATCGCTCCGGCCTGCCTCCCCTGGGTGCCTATGCCCACCTGGTGGTGGATGGCGCCACACGGCGCGTGGGGTATACCGAGGCCAGCCGCGGCTGCAAACACCTGTGCCGCCACTGCCCCATCGTGCCGGTCTACGGGGGCCAGTTTCGAATCGTGCAGCGCGAGGTCGTCCTGGAGGACATCCGGCGGCAAGTGGCCGCGGGCGCTGAGCACATCACTTTCGGCGATCCGGACTTCTTCAACGGCCCCGCCCACGCCATGGCGATCGTCGAGGCGCTTGCGCGTGAATGGCCCCGCCTCACATACGACGTGACCATCAAGATTGAGCACCTGCTGCGCCACCGCGATTTGCTACCCTGCCTGGCGCGTACGGGATGCCTGTTCGTCACCAGCGCCGTCGAGTCGTTGGACGATGCGGTCCTCGCGAGCCTGGCTAAGGGGCATACACGCGCCGATTTTGTAGAAGCTCTCGGAATCATGCGCGCCGCCCGATTGACCCTGGCGCCCACCTTCCTCCCGTTCACCCCGTGGACCACGCGCCAGAGCTACGTCCGCTTTCTGCGGGACCTTGCGCAGTTGGAGGTCGTCGAACAGGTGGCGCCGATCCAGCTTGCCATCCGTCTGCTGATTCCCGAGGGTTCCCTGATGCTCCAACTGCCGGATATACGCGGTCTGGTAGAACCGTTCGATTCGCGGGCGCTGGTCTACCCCTGGCGCAATCCGGACCCCGAAATGGATGCGCTGGCGGCGGCGATTCAGGAGACTGTCAAGCGCCAGGAACTTCGCCAGGCCGGCCGTTCCGAAATCTTCCGGCGCATCTGGGACCTGGCCCAGGCGGGCGAGTTTCCCGAAACGCTCCTACCCGCACGCGCGACGATCCCCTACCTGACTGAACCCTGGTACTGTTGAGCGGAGCCTACTGAAGAGCAGTTAGCTCTTGTGTAATTCCGACTGTTGCCCGAATGCTCCCCGAACCAGAGCGCGCCATCCGGCCCTATGGTAATGGGTTCTTTCGGCGAAAAGTCGAAGATACTGGTGCCCGCCAGCACCAACTCCGCGGCAATGGGGTTGATTCTGGTTACAGCACATTCCCCAATAGGAGCAGGCGGCGACCGGCCGTACAACTTCAACCGGATCCAAGTGTTGGGCGGGCCGGCCGTGATCGTGACCGGAAAGATGGGCAGCCAGCTCGATTGTGAAATGCCGGCGCGTCTTTCGGATGGAGGCGTCTTCCGCCTGGATGTGCAGCCACTTTTCGGCAGCCAGGTTTGCGCGTTGAAGGTCTATCGGGGTGCTGCCGCGGTACAGCTTCCCAGCTTCCTGGTGTCGTTGACAGCCGGCAAAACCATGCACCTCGATCATCGGTGCGGGGACATGATTCCCTGGCTCGAATTCGACCTCCGGAAGACCGACGAGCTGGACCAGTGGAGCCGCGAACGCGCGGGCGGTCGTTAGCAGGGCCGCCGGCCGCGGCCTGCGAAGAACGCTGCCAACCCGCGCGCATTCATCGCCTGCAAGCTGCGGCCAACCAACTCGGCTATAAACTTCGAGCCCCAAAACGGCCGCGTGAGGAGCCGCTAACTGATTGAGCGGCAACGGGGTCACAGATTAGATGAGCGGCTCATTCCTGGCGCAGCGCCGCCAGCAGATCGCCGCGGCTGGCGCGCAGCGCCGGAATCCAGCAGGCGGCCAGGGCCACCAGCGCTACGCTGACCGCCACTCCCGCCAGTGTCCACGGGTCGTTCGGGCGCACTTCGTAGAGCAGGCTGGCCAGCAGGTGGCCAAGCGCCAGCGAACCCAGCCACCCGGCGGCTATTCCCGGAGCGATCCACAGAGCGCCCTGCCGCAGCACATGGCCGATCACATCGCCGCGCTGCGCGCCCAGCGCCTGCCGCACGGCCAGTTCGCGGGCCTGCCAGGCTGCCCGGCAGCTCATCACTCCGTAGACCCCGAGGATTCCCAGCAAGGCCGCCAGGCCGGCGAAAAATCCCAGCATCACAGTGGTGAAGCGCGGTTTGGCCACCGATTCGGTCAGCCGGTCGTTCAGGGCTTCCACGGTGGCCACTGGCTGGCTGGGGTCGATCACGGCCACCGCGCGGCGCAGTTCTTTGCCCACCATCGCCGGGTCCAGCGCGCACTTGAGCAAGACGCCCAGCTCCGTGATTCCCTGCGATTGGCGGTAGGAGAGGTACATGGCCGGCTCGGGCGCCGCTGCCAGTCCGGAACCCTTCACGTTGCCCACCACCCCCACAATCTCGTACACCGGGGTGCCCCGTGGCCCCGGGCGAACATGCTGCCCCAGCGGATTTTCCCCGGCGAAGTAGCGCCGCACCAGCTCCTGGTTCACCACCACCGCCAGCGCGGTATTTTCGGCGTCGGAGTCCGCCAGCAGCCGGCCCCGCGCCAGAGGGATGCCCATCATGCCGAAGTACTCCGGCGTCACCACCGGAAAGCGGGCAAACGGCAGTTGCCCCCGCGGCCCGGGCGGCCTGCCCTCGATGACGAAGTCATTGGTGGCGTGCCAAAAGCCCGGCGGCAATTCCGTGGCTTGCGTGACCGTGGCCGCCTCCACCCCGGGGATGGCCCGCGCCCGCCCCAGAAGCTGCTCGACGAAGGCCAGTTGCCGCGCCCGGTCGCGGTAGCGGGCGCTCGACAGATTCATCGTGGCCGCCACCAGCCGGTCGGGTTGGAAGCCCAGGTTGACATAGCGCATCTTCCAGAAGCTTTGGATCGTCAGACCCGCGCCGGTTGCCAGGATGCATAGGGTGGCGATTTCTCCAGCCGCGATCAGCGACAAAACGCGCATGGCCCCTCGGCCGCCGACGACTGGGCCGGCGCCGACCTTGATGGCCTCGGCCAGCCGGATCTCGGTGGCGCGAAGAGCCGGCGCCAGGCCGAAGAGCAGCGTGGTGAGGATGCCGATGGTCACGGCGAACCCCAGCACGCGGCTATCAAAGGGCAGGCTTTGGAAGCCCGCCACGCGGTAGGGAGTCCACGCCAGCAAGGGGTAGCGCGCGGCGTAAGCGATCAGAATGCCGAAGCCCGAGGCCAGCGCGCCCAGCAGGCCGCTTTCGGTAAGAAGTTGGGCTATCAGGCGCCGGCGCGACCCGCCCAGCACCGTGCGGATGGCCAGCTCGCGGTCCCGCTCCATCAGCCGCACCAGCAGCAGGTGGCTGACGTTGGCGCAGGCGATCAGCAGCAGGAAGCCGGCCGCTGCCACCAGCACCAACCCGGCTCTGGCGGCGTTGCCGAACAGGCGTTCGCGCAACGGCATCATCTGGATGAGGATGGCCGGCTTGAACGGCGACAAGGCCCACGGCAAATGGCTCTGGATGGCGGTAATCTCCGTCCGCGCGCGCTCCAAGGAAACCCCCGGCCGCAGCCGCCCTACCACATTGCGCACAAACGACCCGGTGGTGCGGTCCAGCTCGGCGGCTTCGTCTTTGGCCAGCGGCGTGATTGCATCCACCGCGTCGGCGCCGGGAAAGGCGAAGTCGCGCGGCAGCACGCCCACCACCGTGTACTGGCGGTCATCCAGCGTAATCGGCCGGCCAATGATTTTGGGATCGCCCGCGAACTGCCGCCGCCACAACCCGTCGCTCACCAGCGCCACCGCGTCGCGGCCTTTATAGTCCTCCCACTTCAGGAAGTTGCGGCCCAGGGCCGGTTGCACGCCCAAAAGCGGCAGCAGCGACGCCGACACCCGCGCGGTCTGGACCTCGGCCGGCTCCCTCGCCCCGGACAGGTTGCGGGAGACGTACCAGTAGGCCGCCAGATCGGTAAAGGAGCGGTTCTGCTGCCGCCATTCGAGAAAATCGGAGGTGATGGTGATGTCGTCGGCGGTACGGCCCACCAGTTGCGTCATCCACACCAGCCGGTCGCCCTGCGGGTAGGGCAGCGGGCGCAGTGCCACGGCGTTGAGCACCGTGAAGACCGCGGTGGTGGCGCCGATCCCCAGGGCCAGCGAGAGACCTGCGGCCAGGGTGAAACCGGGCCGGCGGGCCAGGGCGCGCGCGGCGTAAGTCAAGTCCTGAAACAGTGTCACCCTGGCTTAGAAACCGCGGGCCTGCGGGAGGTTCCCGGGGGACCGGGGGCGCTTCAGCTCCAGCTTTCCATCAACGGCTGCACGAAGATGTCTTCGGGAATGCCTTGCGCAATGGCGGCCTCTTTGGTACAAATCCAGTACTCGGCCTGCCAATGCTCCTGCCGGTCGTAAGGCGGGCGGTAGACGAAAAATCCCTGGGCGCGCCGGCGGACACGCGGTTCGATGCGCGTCTCCTTACCTAGCGCGTACGCCTCTTTCAGCGCGGCCTCGTAGGTCTCAAAGGGGCCGTCGATGTAATCGCGATGATTGATGATGTGCCAGTTCATTGAGCCGGTGCAGGCGTTCCCTTGGCCGGGCGGAACTGAACGGAATGGGCCGGATTTCCGGGGTCCGAGGAAAAGACCGGACCGAGAGTTCGCCTGGAGTTCCAAAGTCTTAGATGAGACACACCGGCGATCGGTTTCAGGCCGGCGCCCGCCGGGCGGCAGGCCGCCTGCGCGAAACCGCAAAATTGGCCCGCCGGAAGGGCCAGGATAGGCCGCTTAGCGCCTATAATGGGGATTCCTTATGAGAGTGGAAGTCGTTCTGACAGAAATGGATATCGCCCAGGAGTTCACCGAGGCGATGGAGGCGCGCGACCTGCCGGAGAAGTTCTTCTACTGGTTTCCGCGGTCGGTGGCGGAGTGGGAGTCACTGGCCGCCAACCCGGAACTCTACGGCGGGCTGGCCGAGACCTGGGGGCGGATGACCGGCTATGCCGAGGCACTGACGCGCCACTTCAAGGGCCAGATTCCGGTGATCAGCTTCGGGGCCGGCGACGGCACCCGCGACCGCATGCTCATGGATGCCCTCAAAAACGCCGGCCGGGAATGCGCCTACTTCCCGGTGGATGCCAGCCAAGCCATGCTGGAGCGGGCCTGCGCGGCGGCCGACGACGACGATTTCGAAGTCGTGGGGATCAAGGCCGATATCTCCAGCCCGGTGCACATGGTGTACGCGGCGGATGCCGCCGAGGCGCCCCGCGTGCTGGTGTTTTCCGGCAACACCATGGGGGCCTTCGACCCTCTGGCGCAGATCCGCTACGTGGCCCAGTGCATGAAGCCGGGCGACCTGCTGCTGGTGGATGGCGAGCTTTTCGACGAGACCAAGACCATGGTGCGCCGCGACCATCCGGCGGCCCGGCGGTTTCTATGGGGGCTGCTGGGGTCGGTGGGAATTTCCGAATCCGACGGCGAATTGCGCATCAACGCCAAGCACGACGACCGCCACGCGGGGCTGCACCTGAACACCCGCTATTTCCGCGCCGACCGCGACATTTCGGTGACGGTGGTGGGAAAGGCCATGCCCATGGAGCGCGGCGAGCGCATCGGCCTGAATTTCCAATACTCCTACACGGCGGATGCCTTCCGCTGGCTGGTGCGCGAGCAGGGCGGCCTGCAAATTCTGAGGGAACACGAAAGCGCCGACGGGCGGTTTCTGACGGCGGTGTGTTCGAAGTAGGCGAGGGCGTGGCGCCGCGGGCGGTTTGTTAGACTCGTGATTGAAATGGTCCCCACTCTGGACTCAGCCCTGGAAACGCTGCGCGCTCACGAGCACGACCTGCGGCGGTTCGGCGTCTCGCATGCTTCGGTTTTTGGATCGGTGGCGCGGGGGGAAGCCCAAACTGGCAGCGACATCGACGTGCTCGTGGAACTCGATCGTGACCGCCCCATGGGGATCTTCGAGTACGCGGGCTTGCAGCTTTATATCAACGAAATCCTCCATGGAGCCGCCGACGCAGTGAACCGCAAGACACTCAAACCGCTGCTCCGCAATCGTATCCTGGGCGAAGCTGTCCATGCCTTCTGACCGGACCTTGCTTTACGATTGCGATTGCTTCGATCAGTTGCGGATGCTTCGCCTGATGCGCTAGCATGCTATTGAGGGGCGATCAAGATGACTCACGCGGCTACACCCACGGCGATTCCGTCCGAGGCAGATGCGGTTCTGGCGAAGGAAACCAGCCGTGCGCTGGCGGCCCGTCTCCGCGACGACGATCCTGTACAATTTCGGATTGTGGGGGACCCCACTCGGGAAACGGTTCGCCTGCCGGCATCGGCCGCGCGGTTACTCGTGCGCATTCTGGAAGAAATGGCTCGCGGGAATGCCGTTACGCTGATTCCAGTACATGCGGAACTGACCACACAGGAGGCGGCGGACATGTTGAATATCTCGCGGCCGTCGCTGATCCAACTCCTGGACGAGGGCGAGATCAAATACCGCCGCGTTGGCACTCACCGCCGGATTCGGTTCGATTCCCTCACGAGGTATAAGCGCCAGGCGGATGCCGCGCGGCGAGCGGCACTGGCCGAGTTGGCCGCCTACGATCAGGAACTTGGGATTTAGACCAGATTTAGACCGGGTGTCCGGGTTCACCGCGTTCTATGACGCCAGCGTCCTTTACCCCTCAGAGCTTCGAAATCTCCTGATGCACCTTGCCCTGACGGGGCTTTTTCGCGCCAGGTGGTCTGCCGCCGTACACGAGGAGTGGATCGGGGCGCTGCTGCGGCGTCGACCGGACTTGTCGCGCGAGAAGCTCGAACGGACCCGCATGCTTATGGACCAACACGCCGCCGGTGCGCTGGTTACTGGATATGAGGAGCTGATCGACGGATTGCGCCTACCCGATCCGGATGACCGCCACGTCCTGGCGGCCGCCATTCGAGGCCGCGCCGACGTGATCGTCACCTGCAACCTGAGAGACTTCCCTTCCGCTGCGCTAAAGCCGTACGGTATCGAGGCCCAGCATCCGGATGAGTTCGTCCTGAAACTGTTGGAGCTGGCGCCCGGCGTGGTGGCCCACGGGGCGCGCGATCACCTGGAGAGTTTGAAGAATCCGCCGAAGACTGTCTCCGAATACCTCGCGGTGTTGGAGAGACAGGGCTTGTCGCAAACTGTTTGTGTCCTTCGCGAACTGATCCTATAGCTGGCGGGAGGGGCTGTGCCCAACGCAGGCCACGCCACACGCCATAGGCTGGTGCACTCCAGCCCGCCGGGCGCTAAGATAGAGCCATGGCGTACACGCCATCTACCTCCCGGCCGGCCCTCTTCGGCTCCGACTAGCCTCGCCCGTTCCCACGCGGCGCGCGCCGTTGTGCCGGCGCGCAGATCAACAACGTTTCGAAAACCGAAGAGGAGAATTCCCATGGCTAAGATTTCGGCCGAGGTGCATCCGGATCTGCCCAGCATCCATGGTCCGCTGCCGGGGTCGCGCGCGCGCGCGGTGATCGAACGCGACCGCCAGGTGGTATCGCCGTCGTACACCAGGGGCTACCCGCTGGTGGTGGAGCGCGGCGAAGGCGCGGTGATCCAGGATGTGGATGGCAACCGGTTTCTGGATTTCAATGCGGGCATCGCGGTGGTGGCCACCGGCCACTGCCACCCGCGCGTGGTGGAGGCGATTCAGCGCCAGGCCGCCCGGCTGATCCACATGTCGGGCACCGATTTTTACTACGAAGAGCTGGTGGCGCTGGCCGAAACTCTGGCCCGCATAGCCCCGGGCGGCGTTCCGCGCCGCGTTTCGTTCGGCAATTCGGGCGCCGAGGCCATCGAGGGCGCTATCAAGCTGGCGCGCTACGCCACCCGCCGCGAGAAGCTGATCGCGTTTTTCGGCGGCTTCCATGGCCGGACCATGGGGGCTCTCTCGCTGACGGCGCGCAAAGCGGCCCAGCGCGAGGGTTTCGGGCCGCTGGTGCCCGGCGTGGTCCACGCGCCCTATCCTTATTGTTACCGCTGCCCGTTCGGAAAGGAGCCCGACGGCTGCGCGGTGGAGTGCGTCCAGTTCATTGAAAAGACGCTGCTGAAAACCATCGCTCCAGCTTCGGAAACCGCCGCCATCGTGGTGGAACCGGTGCAGGGCGAAGGGGGCTACATCGTGCCGCCGCGCAAGTTCTTCGAGGAGCTGGAGCGGGTGGCCTGGCAAAATGGTATCCTGCTGATTTTCGACGAGATCCAGTCAGGCATGGGGCGCACCGGGCGGATGTGGGCATGCGAGCATTTTGACGCCGTGCCGGACATCCTGGCAGTGGCCAAGGGGATCGCCAGCGGCCTGCCGCTGGGCGCGACGGTGGCGCGGGCGGAGCTGATGCAGTGGGGTCCGGGCGCGCACGCTTCCACCTTCGGCGGCAACCCGGTGGCCTGCGCCGCCGCCCTGGCGACCATCGAGCTGCTGGAAACCGGGCTGGTGGAAAACGCGGCGCGCATGGGGGCGCACCTGATGGAACGGCTGCGCGAGTGGCCGGCGCGATTCCCGACTGTGGG
Organism: Bryobacterales bacterium; assembly: GCA_963803725.1. Lineage (GTDB taxonomy): Bacteria > Acidobacteriota > Terriglobia > Bryobacterales > Bryobacteraceae > JOPF133. The sequence goes on from CAWDOH010000059.1 coordinate 70,046, forward strand.
CGACGTGCGCGGGCTGGGGCTGATGATCGGGGTGGAGCTGGTGCGCGACCAGGCGTCCCGGGAGAGGGCTCCGGAGCTTCGCGACCGCGTGGTGGAACTGGCGTTCGAGCGCGGCCTGCTGATTCTGGGCGCCGGGGAGAACACCCTGCGGCTGTGCCCGCCCCTGACGGTCAGCCGGACGCAGTGCGATTTCGCGGTGGAAACGCTGGAGGAATGCCTGCAAACGGCGGCCGGAAGCGCATGAGAATATTGGACGTAGGCTGCGGGATTCACAAACAGCCCGGCGCCATCGGCCTGGACCGCAATCCCGCCAGCCGCGCCGATGTGCTGGCCGACCTGGACCGTTTTCCCTATCCCTTCGCCGACAGCTCCTTCGACCGCCTCACCGCCATTCACGTGATCGAGCACGTGGACGATGTGATCCGCACTATGGAGGAATTCCACAGGCTGGTGCGGGCGGGCGGCACGGTGCGCATCGAAACGCCGCATTACACGGATTTCAGCTCGTTCTGCGACCCGACCCACAAGAGCCACCTTACCAGCTTCAGTTTCCGGTACTTCGGGGAAAAGCACGGGGGTTTCGGCTATTATTCGCCAGTGCGATTTCGTGAGATTTCCATACGCCTGAAGCTACTGGCCTTATGGAAGTGGCTTGGTTTTGAATTTCTGGTGAACCGCTTCCCGCGCTACCGGCGTTTCTGGGAGTACTATCTCTGTTACGTGGTGCGCGGCAAAGTCATGGAATTTGAGTTCGAAGTGCTGAAATGATGAGTTGGCTTTACCGGGCGGCAGACGCTCTGCGGAGGCGGCGGCTCGGCAATAACCACGGCCGGTGGGGTGAAGACTTGGCACACCGCTATTTGCGGGGCCATGGTTGTACGGTGGTGGCCCGGAATTACCGGACCCTGTCCGGAACCGGCGAAATCGACCTGGTGGTTTGGCAGGGCGACACGCTGGTTTTTGTCGAGGTCAAGACCCGTGCCTCGGGCGAATTCGGCGAGCCGGACCGCGCCGTGGATGCGGAGAAGGAAGGCCGCCTGCGGAGAGCCGCCCGCGACTATGCCCGGCGCGCCGGTGTGGACTGGGACAAGACCCGCTTCGACCTGGTGAGCGTGACCCTGACCAAGCCAGCCCGCCTGGAATGGCTGCGGGACGCCCTTGTCAAGTAGACCATTAGCCACCTGGTGGTAGTGGTAATGGAACCTTCTGGTACTGATAAGCCATTCTGCCACCAGTACTTCGGAGGAATAGAAAAATGCGGAATTGATGTGGCATCCTATATCCAGGAAGGGTTTCCGTTACCCTTGTTCAATAAGCACGAAATCCGATGAACACGGAAATCACTACCGGATGCGAATCGGCCCCCATCTGGATGGCCGCCCTGATGGCAGTACGCTGCCTGGCGAACCGCAATGGTAAAGGTGCCCTGGTGCGTTGGAACCACGTATCGGGCAAGGCCCTTTACACCAACTCCGGCGCGGATCCCGAACTGATCCAGCCCTTGGGCGTTTTCCTCCGGGCGGGACAGACCCTGGCGGTGTCCTGGATTCCCGGCGATACGGCTTACACCGTGGAAGTCTGCTAGATTTTGCCCCCGAGCGCCACCTGGCTGTAGCCATGCGTTGGCCTTATCAGCGTTTATCTGCGTTCATCAGCGGCCGACATTCCACTTCCTCGCGGCGCTGCCGGGGATGTTGGCCGCTGATAAACGCAGATGAACGCTGATTCTGACGACCCACCCATAGAGCGCACGCCCGGTCGCCAGACGTGCTGCTTCGGGCCAGCGGGGGCGGTGCGTGACAGCAGAGCAGCCGTTCCCTCCTTCACTGTCCCGAGAGCGCCTTGTTCAACGCCGCCAGTTGATCCAGAAAGGCCGGCGCAATCGTGCCGTCCATTTCCACGGGCACATCCCAGGTGACGGCTCCCCCTGCGTCGCGAACTTTCTTGGTGTAGGCAATCACCTGCTCGGTGGTGAACCGCGGCGTGCCCTTTCCCCAAGTCTGCCCCAGGAAGCTGAGCATGTGGATCTGGACGCCATCGATCTTGCCGCCGGAACCGCGGCGGATGGTCACCAACTCGGGTTTGTCGATTTCCCCGGCGGTGAAATCTTCATGCGGGGTCAACGAGAGCATGCGGTACACCACCCCGGGGTTGAAGGCCACCGCCGCATCGGGGTTGCCGGCGCGGGCGGCCGCGGCGAAGCTGGCGAAATTGGGCGGGTCAAGCGAGCGGTACATGGTGTTCGGAAAATAGCAGCCGTCGAACCACCATCCGGAGACTTTGCGCCCCCAGCGCTCCGACCATTCGCGGATCACCTGTTCCCACTTGCCCTGGAATTCGCGATTGGGGTAGGGCCCGTTGCGCCATTCGAGCGCCGCATCGGCGGCCTTATCCTGGCCGGGCGCTCCCGAGGGCAGGTAGACCATCAGACGGATGCCGCGCTTGTGGAGAGCCTCGTAGAGGTCGGCCACCAAGTCGCGGCGCGAGCACTTACTGGGGCGGATCCCGGTGAGGCGGTCGTAGGCCGCATTGGGCGCCAGGTAATATCCTGAGTTCTGGCCGATGCTGATCTGGTAGTAGCCTGCGCCTACGGAGGCGAGCTGCCGCGCCATGCGCTCCACATCGAATCCGTCCACAAGCTGGTTCCACCGTTCCACGGACATATCGAGGTGGTGCACCTGCGCCTGCCAGTCCGCCAGGTAGTGGGTCATCACGCCGAAGCGCGCTTCCGGCATCCACCGGGCGCGGTCCTGGCCGCCGGCCGAAAGGCACAGCCCAAAGCCCATGAATAGCAGCGCGCTAGTGCGGGGGAAACGCATTTTACCGGCCCGGTACCGTTACGGTTTCAGTCTCTGCCGCCAGGTGAGGGCTGTCAAGGGCCTGTCACCACGCTATAATCGTCTTGTCAATGCCCGCTGCCGATTCCGGAGGTTCTGTTCTTTTTGCCCGAATTGCGTAAGGATCCCATCACTGGACGATGGGTGATCATTGCTACTGATCGCGCCAAACGCCCCACCGATTTCATCCGCCAGCCCGTGCCGCCCGCCACCGCCGGCGTCTGTCCCTTCGACTATGGCAACGAGCACAAGACTCCGCCCGAAGTGCTCGCCTACCGCAGCAGCGGCGGCCGCGACGAACCGGGCTGGCGTGTCCGCGTGGTGCCCAACAAGTTTCCCGTGCTGGGCATCGAGGGCGAGTTGAACCGCCAGGGCGAGGGCATGTACGACCGCATGAACGGCATCGGCGCCCACGAGGTGATCATTGAAACGCCGCAGCACGCGGTCACTTTCGGGGAGTTGCAGGAGAAGCAGATCGAAGAGGTGCTGTGGGCCTTCAAAGACCGCGTGAACGATCTGAAGAAGGACCGGCGTTTCCGCTACATCCTGTTGTTCAAGAACTTCGGCGAAGCGGCCGGCGCGTCGCTGGAACATCCGCACTGCCAGTTGATTGCGCTGCCGGTGATCCCCAAGAGGGTCAAGGAAGAAGTGGATGGCGCCAAGCTCTTTTACGATCTGAAGGAGCGGTGCATTTTCTGCGACATCATTCGCCAGGAGTCCACCGCCGGGCTGCGCCTGGTGACGGAGTCGGACCGCTTCACGGTGATTGAGCCCTACGCGCCGCGCTTTCCTTTTGAGACGTGGATTCTGCCCAAGCGCCACCAGTCGCATTTCGAGGATTCCGATGCACCCACGCTGCAGAACATGGCGTGGGTGTTGCGCACCACCATGCGGAAAATCGATCGCGTGCTGGAGCGCCCGGCCTACAACTTCATTGTGCACAGCGCGCCCGTGCAGGACGAGGCACTCCCGTATTTCCACTGGCACCTGGAGATCATCCCGAAGCTGACCAAAGTGGCCGGCTTCGAGTGGGGCACCGGATTTTACATCAACCCCACGCCGCCCGAGGAATCCGCGCGATTCCTGCGCGACGCGGGGTTGGGGTAGGTTGCGGGGGACCCCTTCACCGCGGGGGGTGCCCTCTGGGCCTGGAGTGCGCGGGGAAACATCTCGAATTCTTCTCCGCGCTTTCTCCGCAGCCTCCGCGTCTCTCCGAAAACTCCGCTCCCTCTGAGACCTGTCTTTACCTTGGGTCTTCTCCGCGTTTGCTCCGCGTCTCCGCGTCTCCGCGTCGAATGGGCCCCGCCGTTGGCCCGTCGGCAGTTTCCTCGCCCCCGAGAACATCGACATCAGTCGATACGTGTGCTCCGCGGAAACTCCGCTCCCTCTGAGACCTGTCCTTACCTTGGGTCTTCTCCGCGTTTGCTCCGCGTCTCCGCGTCTCCGCGTCGAATGGGCCCCGCCGTTGGCCCGTCGGCAGTTTCCTCGCCCCCGAGAACATCGACATCAGTCGATACGTGTGCTCCGCGGAAACTCCGCTCCCTCTGAGACCTGTCCTTACCTTGGGTCTTCTCCGCGTTTGCTCCGCGTCTCCGCGTCTCCGCGTCGAATGGGCCCCGCCGTTGGCCCGTCGGCAGTTTCCTCGCCCCCGAGAGCATCGACATCAGTCGATACGTGTGCTCCGCGGAAACTCCGCTCCCTCTGCGACCTGTCCTTACCTTGGGTCTTCTCCGCGTTTGCTCCGCGTCTCCGCGTCTCCGCGTCGAATGGGCCCCGCCGCTGGCCTGTCGGCACTTTCCTCGCCCCCGAGAACATCGACATCAGTCGATACGTGTGCTCCGCGGAAAACTCCGCTCCCTCTGCGACCTTTCCTTACCTTGGGTCTTCTCCGCGTTTGCTCCGCGTCTCCGCGTCGCCGCGTCGAATGGGCCCCGCGGCCCCCCTCTGGACTCTCAGGAGTTTCCTCGCCCCGAGAACATCGACATCAATCGATGCCTGTGCTCCGCGGTGAATCCGGGCCCACCCTACCGCGCGCCGCTACGGGTGGCGCTGTCGGCTACTTGCAGCATCTCCGAGCGCTGGTCCCGGGCGGTGCGCGCGCGCAGAGTCAACTGCGCGGTGTAGAGCACACCGTTCATCTTCCACTCAATCGCCGGCGGTGTGCACGTGGTTCCACAGGCGGCGGGCTGGTAACGGCCCTGGATCACTTTGTCGATCATCACCGCATCCGGATACGATAGCGCCCCGCCTTTCTGGGCCTTCAACACACCCACGAAACAGACGTCCGCCTGATGGCAATCGGGGTCGGATTCCAGATGGATCGTGTATGTGGTAGCGGTACCCTCCGCGCTCGCGAAGACCGCCGGGCCCAGCAGGGGCGGCAGGTGCGACGGAAGGAGAATCGGAAGCGGCGTCTGGTGCTTGAGTTCCGGTACTACCGGAACTAGCGCGCTGGCCGGCGGCGATGGTTGTTGAGCCAGCGCCAGTGCCCCCGGCAGCAACAGCGCCGCCATCAAACCGCTCGGTTGGACGAATCGTATCCTGTGCCGGAATCCATATCTGCTAAACCCGAGCCGCCTGGGAACGGCCCCTGGTGCCTTGGTCACAATCATTTCCCCTTTGGCCGCGGTGCGGTCCTTCACTCCGGCGGCCGGCGGCGTGTCTACAGCGTGAGGCGCCTGCGGACGGGCCAATCGGTCACATTTCCGCGGACCGGCAATTCAAGCCGATCGCGGAATTGGATCCAGGCCCGACACTCTCATGCGTGAACGACATCACCCGATAGTCAATTTACACCCGGACCCGCGCGCCTCGCAACCGGGTCGCGGCGCCGTTCTGGCGAAAGCCGCCAGGAGGCTGAGCCGCGTTTCTGCTGAAAGACTGTGATACTCCAGACACTTCTTGAAAACCTCGACTTCATAGAGGACAATGGGGACACACGCGGAGGGTCTTTCGCGATGAGTGACTTACAGGACAGCGGCAACGTGCACAAAGATCTCGCGGAACTGTTCAGGAAAAGCGAAAAAATGGTGATTGCGCTGTTGGAATCGGCTACTCAAGCCATCATCAGCATCGATAAAGCGGGCCGGATCGTGTTAGCGAATCGCCGCTGCGAAGAGATGTTCGGATACAATCGCGAGGAACTTCTGGGTTTCCGGATCGAAATCCTTCTTCCCGAATCCAAGCGCCGCGTGCACACCCGCGAGCGCGACGATTACTTCGATCGCCCGCACGTCCGCCCCATGGGTTTAGGTATCGACCTCGCCGGCCGCCACCGCGACGGTCACGAATTTCCAGTCGAGGTGAGCCTGAGTTACATCGAAACCGAGGAGGGAGTTTTCGCGATAGCCTTCGTCAGCGACATCAGCCAGCGCAAACGGCTGGAGGAGCAGTTGCTGCACGCGCAGAAAATGGAAGCCGTGGGGCGCCTGGCGGGCGGCGTGGCTCACGACTTCAATAACATGCTCACGGTGATCGCGGGCTACAACCGCATGATCCTGGACGAGCTGTCCCCCCTCGATCCGTTGCGCGGCTATGCCGAGGAAATTCTCAAGGCCGCCGACCGCGCGGGCGCCATCACCAATCAGTTGCTGGCCTTCAGCCGCCGCCAGATTAGCAAGCCGCGAGTCATCCAGATCAACATGGCAATTGCCCAGACCGACAAGATGCTGCGCCGGCTCATCGGTGAGGACGTGCATCTGCAGCTCAGCCTGGGATCGGAAATCGGCAATATCCGGGCCGATCCGGGCCACGTGGACCAGGCCATCGTAAACCTGGTGGTCAACGCCCGTGACGCCATGCCGGAGGGCGGCCGCCTCACCATTGAGACCGCCAACGTCCATCTGGACGAACACTACGTGCGCACGCATCTGGGCGTGGCGCCCGGCGATTTCGTGATGGTGGCTGTAAGCGACACGGGGATCGGGATGGATGCGGAAACCCGCCGCCGCATCTTCGAGCCGTTCTTCACCACCAAGGAGAAAGGCCGGGGTACGGGATTGGGATTGGCGACCGTCTATGGCATCGTGAAGCAGGCCGGCGGCGATATCTGGGTGTACAGCGAACCCGGCCGCGGCACGACGTTCAAACTGTATTTTCCGAGGGTCTCTGAACCGGTGAGCGAGGTGGTGGACTCGGCAGGCGCGGAACCGCTCAAGGCCGCCGGCCAGGAAACCGTCCTGCTGGTGGAGGACGAAAAGGCGGTTCGCGAGCTGACCCTGAAGATGCTCCAGCAGTTGGGATACTCCGTGCTGACCGCGGAAAGCGGTGAGGGTGCCTTGGAACTCAGCGGGTCGCATACGGGCGAGCTTTCCCTGCTGCTCACCGATGTGGTGATGCCCGGGATGAGCGGGCGGCAACTGGCGGATGCATTGATCCTGCTGCGCCCCGGCCTGAAAGTGCTGTTTCTGTCGGGCTACACCGAGAACACCGTGGTGCACCACGGGGTGCTCGATTCGGGCGTGGATTTCCTGCCCAAGCCCTTTAGCCGCGAAGTGCTGGGCAAGAAGCTGCGCGAAATCCTGGCGCGTTGAGAGACCGGATTCCCCGTGGGCCGCTGCGGCGGGGGGGCGGAAGTGCTGGCCGAGGGCCTGCGGAACGCGCGCTCCAGGCCGCGGGCCACCGGATGGGTCCCTGGGCGCGTCCTTACCGCCAGGACGCCGAGAGAACGGTGCGCCATAGCCGCAACCAAACGGGAACGCTCCACCAGGTGGCCGCCGCGAGGCGGTTTCTCCGCGGGGCCGCTGCGACGCGGAGCGTACGGAAGGATGCGGAGAAAACTTTACGGGGTCGCCGCTGAGATTGCCGGCGCCTCAGTGGCGTTCCAGCACGGCGAACAGCGACTGACCGAACGGCGGGCGGACCCGGTCTTCCACCCGCGACATCACCGGCACCACGAAATCGTCGAAGAAGGCGATCTGCCGCGGGGATTGCTCGTGGCGGCGGAAGATGTGCGAGTTGGCCCACCAGGCGAAGAAGCCGGCGCTGTTTAAGTAGTGCAGCTTCTTGACGGCCAGGCCCGCAGTTTCGGCCGCGAGGCGCAGGCTGCCGCGCCGGTAGCGGCGGTAATGGCCCAGGTCGCGGTCGATGGGACCGTAGAGCGAAGGGAAGGCCGGCACCAGCAGAACGATGCGGCCGCCGGTCGGCAAAATCGCGGCCATGGCCCGCAGCGTGGCGACATCGTCGGCAATGTGCTCCAGGACGTTCAGGCAGACGCAGGAATCGGGCTGAAAACGGCGCAGCTCAGCGAAGCACGGGCTGGGCGCTTCGCAGGCGATGGCGTGCAGGTTGGCACGGCCGGGATAGCGCTGGCGCAGCCTCTCGATGCAGGCGGGTTCGGCGTCCAGGGCCACCACCAGCTCGCGGTCCAGCAGGGTCTCGGTGAAATTGCCCAGCCCGCAGCCAATCTCGACCACGCGGCGGCCCAACTCGCGGCCGGCCAACTGGCTTTGCCACGCAAAGTAGCGGCGGGCGCGGGTCATGCGTTCCTGATCTTCCACTGTGTACCGGGGGTCCGGCTGCATCACTGCGTGCGTTGGTCCCATGGAATCCCGTCGCTCTATTGTAGCGTTGGGATTGCGGAGTGGGCGGCCTGGCCGGCGCGGTCTGCCACAATGGAACTTCGCAATGTTTTTGCTCGAACTGCTGTTGGCGGGCGCGCTGGCCGCGATGGCCGTGTTGTGGCGGCCGTGGCTGGAGCCGGCGGCGGCGCGGCTGGCCCCGCGGACTTTGTGGTGCATGCTGCTGCTGGCGGCGCTGCCGGTAGCGCTGCGGCTGGTGCTGCTACCGAACCATCCGGCGCCCACCCCGGATATTTACGACGAGTTCGGCCACTTGCTGGTAGCCGATACGCTGCGGCACTGGCGGCTGGCCAATCCGCCGCTGGCGTTGAGCCAGTTTTTCGAAACCTTCTTCGTGCTGCAGCGGCCCACCTATAGCTCAATCTACCCGCTGGGCCAAGGGCTGATTCTGGCGATCGGCTGGAGCCTGTTCGGGCATCCGTGGGCGGGGGTGCTGCTGGCCACGGCGGCGTTTTGCGCACTGTGCTATTGGATGCTGCGCGCCTGGACCACCCCGGGATGGGCGCTGGCGGGCGGGGCCCTGGCGGTGTTCGAGCTCGGACCGCTGAGCCAGTGGATGAACAGCTATTGGGGCGGGGCGTTTGCGGCGGCGGCCGGCTGCCTGGTGTTCGGCGCGCTGCCGCGGCTGCGCGCGAGCGGCCGGCTGCGCGATGCGGCGCTTCTGGGGGCGGGGCTGGGCATTCACCTGCTGATCCGTCCGTACGAATCCATCTTCCTGGTGCTGGCGGTGGTGCTGTATTTTGCGCCGCTGGCGCGCCGCGTGAAGGAAGCGCGCGACCCCAAAGTGGCCCGGCGGCTGATGCGGCTGGGCGCTGCGGCGGCGCTGGCGGCGCTGCCCGCGGTGGTCCTGACGCTGGCGCAGGACAAGGCTGTGACCGGCCGCTGGACTACCCTGCCCGAAGCGCTCAGCATGTACCAATACGGCGTGCCTTCCTCGCTGACCTTCGAACCGAATCCGGTACCGCACCGCGAGCTGACGCCGCAGCAGGCCATGGATTACAGGATGCAGTTGTCGTTTCACGGCCCCGCGGCCGATACGCCGGCAAGCTACTTCGAACGGCTCGAATACCGCATCCGCTTCTACCGGTTCTTCTTCCTGCCGCCGCTCTACCTGGCGCTGCTGGTTTACGTGGTGACGGTGCGGGAGTACCGCTTCGCGTGGGTGCTGGGCACGCTGGCGTTGTTCGCCTTGGGGGTGAACTTTTTCCCGGCGTTTCAAGTCCACTACCTGGCGGCGTGCACCTGCCTGTTCGTGCTGGTGAGCGTGGGGGGCCTGGAAAGGCTGAGCCGCTTCACGGTGCGCGGACAGGCGGCGGGAGCGGAGGCCGCGGGCATCCTGGTGTTGCTGTGGGTGGTGCACTTCGGACTATGGTACGGCGTACACCTGTTTGAGAACTCGGCGGTTTCCCACGCTCTGCGCCCGTACGAAACGTGGGACGTGATTAACCACGGCAATCCCGAGCGGCGGATTTTCGTCAAAGACGCGCTGGACCAGATGCCCGGCCGGCTGCTGGTTTTCGTGCGCTATGCACCGCAGCATATCTTTCAGGACGAATGGGTGTATAACGGCGCGGCTATCGACAGCCAGCGGGTAATCTGGGCGCGCGACCTGGGACCGCAGGAGGACCTCAAGCTGATCGCCGGCTACCCTGGCCGCACGCCGCTGCTGCTGGAACCGGATGAGCGTCCGCCGCAGCTTTCGGCGTACGAGCCGGAATTGCAGCCGTAGGGAGGCGCCTGTTAGCCGTCGTGGGAGGAGTCAGGCGCCCGGAGGGATGCTTGCATGCGAGAGCGGGCATCGCGGAGGTGCCCCGTAGCGGGTTCATGGGTGCCGGCAACGGCGAGGCCGAAGCGGGGCATGTTGGCGTACACGGTCTCGTACTGACCGTTGGCAACCTGGTAGGTTTCGTGCCAAATTCCGACCGTGCCATCAGCGCCGACGCTTTGGTTGAAGGCTTTCCATGCGGGAAGGTGTGCGGCATCGCGCGACTGGGCATAGGCGACGAGATGGTCGAACGAACGCCAGAACTGAGTGACCATGATGCCGCGCCAGTAGACCGACGAATGAGCCGCGAGGAAGCCAAGGGACGGGTTAGCGTATAACTCCCTGAGCATGGGGCCCATGGCTTTGGCGACCGGAAGCCACTTATTGATCGCCAGCAGGCGGTTGATGCGAAAGCCGATGAGAAAGACAACGAAGGGGCCTTCGATAGAGGTCGTGTAGCGGCCTGGGTATACCAGATCATGGCGCGCGGGCGCCCCCGTCTCCGCTCCTGTATTTGTCATAAAACTCTCCCTTCTGACTCGGGATCTATCGGCGATAGATCCGATTTAAACGCAAGTCTTCGCAGTGCATCAACGGCAATTCGTGGGCCAGTTGTGGGCGCGTGATAGAATTTGCGCCCCATGCTGACTTCGATCGCCATTGCAGGCGTGCTCGCGCAGAAGCAAGGGCAGCGCCGGAGGTTGGCGCGGTGGCAGCCTATTCCCGGCCGGCTGGCGACGGTCACGCAGATTTGCGCAGATTTCTCCGATCCTGAGCGGCGTGGCCGCGTTTGGGAGTTTCGTCATGGGTATCCTGAAGGCCCCGTACGGACGTGCATTCGCCGCTATTCCGGAAATGCGACCCCTTCGACGATCCGAACCGCTGGCTGCCGGTGACTCTACAAGGTCCTGAGCGCCATCGCCGTGCCGCTGTTTGCATCCAAGGGGTGAATCCGGCGCAAACGTTCCTCGGGGCCGTGAACGGGCAACTGGCCAGGGTGGAAGCAACGGGACACCGCGGGCCCGCACCCGCACCCAGCCCCACACGGGCGCATCCTATTTGTGCGGCATCCACGATGGCTGCAATAAGGACGCCTCCTGCTGGCCTACGACTCGGCCACCGTCACGGTTTGGGTGGTGTCCTGGGTTTCAGCCGGGGGTGGTCTCGATCTCTCCCCAGAGCGCCACATCGGCGTCACCGGCGTTTCTGCCAATTGAGGCGTCCGCCTCGTGGCAGGTGATGGCGACGCCGGTGAATCTCCACGTGGCGGCGGCGCCCGGGGTGTTCGGGAGGATGGGCAACAAGTATGCGATGGCTCCCGCGCCCGCCAAAATCAGGGCGCGGCGAGTCCCTTACTGCGCGGAATTCACCCTGCGCGCACGGGCCTTGCGCAGCACGATGGAAAAGCCCACCAGCGCCAGTCCGATTCCGGCGGCCAGGTCCGGTTCAGGGGCCGCGGCGCCGGCGGTTCCGGTTACATCGAATTCCACCGGGTAGGAGATTCCCGAGAAGGTCGAAGCCGGCGCGTAGGTATTGTCGATGTCGGTGAACTGCGCCTGCTGGCTGCCGAGGAAGGAGACGCCTGGAGCGGTGGTGAAGTTCGATTGAAAGGGGTAGTTATACTGCCAGCCGGACCCCTCGGTGGGACTGCTGAGAACCAGGTAATAAGTGCCCGGGCCGAGGACGGGTAACTGGAATAACTCGACATCCGCCGGATTGGCCGGAGTAGTTACCGATCCTTCGATAATCCCGTCCTGCGCGAAGGATGTGCCCTCGCCGATGGCAGTTACCAGCGCGTAATCCACCGTTCCGCCGCCGCCGCTATTGAACAGGTTGGCCAGCACTTCGACGCCCGTATAGGAAGTGCTCTGGCTCCACGCCACGGCATAAACGGTAGCCGTGCCATAAGGCGCGTAATAACCCAAGGGCACGGATGCCTCCGAGTCTCCGCTCGACTCCACGATGGTTCCGGCGCAGGCCAATTGGGCGAGACCCGCGCAGATGAAGATGGCCGTTCGAACGGCTTTCCGATTCATTTGTTCCCCTCCCACAACCAAAAGCGACAAACGCGGGCGAGGACCGTCATGTGTCAGGGAATTTTTTCGGCGCCCCGGGGAAGCGGGGGCAACGCCGAGAGGATTCCGGCCAATCGGAGCCGCGACGGCCAGGGAGCGTCCTGCGGCCCGCATCCGACTAAACTTCGTCCACGCCGTTGTGGACGCGGATGCGCCGGGGGTCGAGGCCCAGCAGCTCTTGTGCCTCGAGCACGCTCATGGCGTCACCCTGCTCGGCAACGGCGGGGTTTCCGTAATTCCTTCACTTTCCTGTCGCGCAACCCGGCGCGGAGCGGTCGAAATGCCGTGGCCGGGGCGCGGTAAAATAGCCTAAACCATGCGAAAACTGGCTATCTGTTTCCTGTGCGGATTTCTGGGATTGCCCAGCGCCTTTCCGGCCGATCCGGGCGTCCTGCCGGGATACTCGGCGGCCTCCACGAGCAGCGAGCGCAATTGGGAGGCCAAGTTCCGCGCGATCCCCGATACGGCCAATCTGCGCGCCTATATGCAGCGGCTGTCCGCGCGGCCCCATCATGTCGGCTCGCCATACGATGCCGAGAATGCCGAATGGCTACTCGGGAAACTGAAAGAGTTTGGACTCGACGCGCACATCGAAACCTTCGACGTGCTCTTTCCTACCCCCAAGGGACGCCTGGTCGAAATGGTCGAGCCGACGCATTTCACGGCCAAGCTGGCCGAGCCGACCGAAGCGGTGGACCCGACCTCCGGACAGCACGCCGAGCAGCTTCCGAGTTATAACGCCTACTCCATCGATGGCGACGTCACGGCGCCGCTGGTGTATGTGAATTTCGGCATCCCCGACGATTACGAGATGCTGGACCGGCTGGGAATTTCGGTGAAGGGCGCCATCGTCATCGCGCGCTACGGCGGCTCCTGGCGAGGCATCAAGCCGAAGGTGGCCGCGGAGCACGGGGCGGTGGGCTGCCTGATCTATTCCGACCCTCATGAAGACGGCTACTTCGATGGCGACGTGTTTCCGGCGGGCGGGCTGCGCAATCGCGATGGCGTCCAGCGCGGCAGCGTGATGGATATGCCAGTGTATCCGGGCGACCCGCTGACACCGGGCGTGGGCGCCACTAAAGACGCCAAGCGGCTGCCCATCAGCCAGGCCGTGACGCTGACGAAGATTCCGGTGCTGCCGATTTCCTACGGCGACGCCGAGCCGCTGCTGGCGGCCATGAAGGGACCGGTGGCGCCCGCGGCGTGGCGCGGCGCGCTGCCCATCACCTATCACCTGGGGCCGGGCGCCACCAAGGTGCATTTGAAGCTGGCTTCCAATTGGGACCTGAAGACGCTGCACGATGTGATCGCGCGCATTCCGGGATCGAATGAAGCGGACGAATGGATCATCCGCGGCAACCATCA
>CAWDOH010000060.1:0-17084 GCA_963803725.1 Bryobacterales bacterium
CGGCGCTGCTCCCGAAAATCTGGTCAATGATATTTCGTATTATCGGAAGCCAACCCTCCGAACGCGAAGTCCTTGACCTTGTGCATCCACAGCCAAGGAGTGAACGGCAGCCGCCGGACGTTTGTTGCGGCATTTGCGTGTCCGCGATCCGGTATAGTCTTTCTAGAGGAGGAGCGGACTAATGAGCATGGCGGTAGTGGCCCGGCGCCGAGCTAGGCTGGAATCCTTGATAACGGCGCAGGTCGCGACGGCTCCCGCTGCAGCTGCGGGGCTTGAGGTGGCCGACTTTCGCGTTTACCCCGTGCGCGAACCTGTCTCCGGCCGGTCCTGGTCAGTGGTGCGTGTGAAGACCCGCTCGGGAGTGGTTGGCTACGGCGAATGTGCTCAAGCGTCCGACGCGGATGTGGCGGCCACGCGCCGTTTGTGGCTGGGCCGACCGGCCACATCGTACGCCATCGGCCCGGTAGATTCACCGCTGGCGGGGGCTGTGGACATGGCGCTTCTCGATATAACCGCGTAAGGCTTGCAAGGCCCCCGTTTACCGCCTTCTGGGCGGCCCCACGCGTAATAAGGCGAGGGTCTTCACTTCAATTGCTGGAACAAGCGGTGCCGAAAGAACCGCGGCGCTCAAGCAGGCGGTGGAGGCCGGATACGGCACCGTGGGAGTGCGCGTACCCGACCCCGCCGCACGGAACCAGGGACAAGCCTATCAATTGGAACTGCGCAGGCTGGCGGCGATGGTGCAATCGCAGGCGAACGATTTCGTGCTGGAAGGCGCCGGGCTGCTCACTCCCGGAGACGCGGCCAGTGTGGCGGCCACCATCCAGGCGTTTCATCCGCTGTGGTTCGACGAGCCGTGCGCAGCGGCCCGCCGGAGACGATGCGTAAGATCGCTGATGAAACCGTGACGCCGCTCGGTTTCGGCCGGGAAATCCGGGCCGCGGCTGTGTTTCAGGACCTGCTGCGCGCGAGTTGCCTGGACGTCGCCCGGCCGGATCATTCTGCATTTCGGGATCACGCAATCACGCCGGATCGCCGCGCTGGCCGAGACATACTACGTGGCTGTTGCTCCGCGCCACGAGGGCGGTCCCATCGCCACCGCCGCCGCCCTGCACCTGGCCGCCGCGCTGCCCAATTTCTTCATCCAGCAGATTCCACTGCCGGAGGCCGCGGAGGACCGCGCCATGCGGGCCGCAATCGTGGCGCGGCGATCTTGAACACGTGACGGACGGCTTCGCCGCGCTGCCCGCCGGCCCGGGCCTGGGCATAACCGTGAATGACGCCGCTCTGGAGAAATATCATGCTGCGTAGAGGATTTCTCGCCGATGGGCGGATCCGGATTGGCCTTGGGCTACACGAGCCCGGCGCCGGCCCCAGGATCTGTGCGGCTGCGCCATGGCGGCCGCCCGCCGGCCAGGACGCTTTGCCGGGCCTGCACTCCGGCGTCACCATCACCGGGCTGAAGGTTTTCGGCGTCTCCCTCACGCACGACTCCGACCGGCCCTACGTTTTCGTCAAGCTCGAAACCAAGCAGGGCGTGGTGGGCTGGGGCGAGGGCACGCTCGAAGGCAAAGCCGGCGCGGTCATGGCCTGCATCAAGGATTTCCGCGACTTCCTGATCGGCGCCGACCCCATGCAGGTGGAGCACCTCTGGCAATCGATGTACGTGCACAGCTTCTATCGCGCCGGCCCGGTGATGGGCTCCGCCATTTCCGGCATCGACCAGGCGCTGTGGGATATTCGCGGCAAAGTGCTGGGCATGCCCGTCTACAAGCTGCTGGGCGGCCCGTTGGATGCGCGCGGCGTGCGCGGCTACTACCACGCCAACGCCAGCCACGCGGGAGGAGTTGGCCCGCTTGCGCGCAGACGGCGCGTGGCGCAGGGCGTCTCCTGCTTCAAGTCCGGCATTCCCGGCTATTACGAGTGGATCGAAACGAACGCCAAGATTCGCCGCGCCGTGGCATCGCTGCGAGATCCTGCGCGAAGGCCTGGGACCGGACATCGATATCGCGGTCGACTTCCACGCCAAGACCAGCCCCAGCGTGGCGCGGATTCTGGTGAAGGAAGTGGAGCCGCTCAACCTGCTGTTCATGGAAGAGCCCTGCCCGCCGGAGAATGTGGCAGCCATGGCCAACATCGCGCGCCACTCCACCACGCCGATCGCCACCGGCGAACGGCTGGTGGCGTCCTACGGCTGCCGCGAGCTGATCGAAATGGGCGCGGTCGACATTCTGCAGACCGATATCAACCACGTGGGCGGCATCACCGGGCTGTGGAAGGTGGCGGCGCTGGCCGGCATTTCCGGCATTTCCATGGCGCCGCACGCTTGCGAAGGCCCCATCGGCGGCCTGGCCACCCTCCACGTGGACGCCGCCATGCCCAATTTCCTGGTGCAGGAAATCTGCGGCCAGGTGCAGCCCTCAGCCGCAGGACAAGATCTGGGAGGAATGGTTCGGCTTCCCCGCCATGCGCATGGTGGACGGCCGCTTCCCTCTGCGCGACAGGCCCGGCCTGGGATTCGAGCTGAGCGAAGCCAGCTCTGGCCAAATTTCCTTTTGGCGGCACCAGGCCGATGGCGCGCGTGTTTCACGAAGACGGCTCCGTGGCGGAGTGGTGACCCGGAGGAGCGGGCAAAAAGCGACAAGCAAGCCGCTTGAGAACAGCCAATTAAGTCCGCAGACGATCATCGGCCGGACCCTTTTTGCCGTTTCAATCTAGGCCCGAGTTGCACCCGTAAAGCCTGTTGGACCGTTCGGCCCCCGGTTAGCTGGCACCTGAAATCGGAACGATATGGTCGAATATCGGTAGCTATCGCGGCCAGCCACAATTCGAGCTGATCGGCATCGGCGAGCTGAACCTCACTCCGGAGCAGGCGAAACTGCTTCAGGAGCGCATCGCCGTGCGAACGCTGAGCAAAGCCATCGCATCACTGTTTAATTATGATCATAATGGTTGGGTCGGGATAACGGCCATGAAAACGTGTTTCGTCACATTGCTTGCCCTTGTCATGGGCTGCCAGGCGGATCGCCTCGGCGCCGCCGACTTTCCTACCGGGACGTATACGAGATGCGCCCAGGGGAACCACAGTCCGTCGGGGAACGAGTTCTTGAACGTTGAAGGGTTCGAGGACGGCGCTCGACTGACTTTGGTGCAGAGCGGGACCACCGTGACCACGACGTACGTCGACCAAAACGGCCTCACCCAGTCACTCAGCTTTTCCGCGACGGCGGGCACAGTGGCGACCATCACCCAAATGGGCCAGGTAATCCCCGGCTTCAAATTCATGTGCGTGCTGGGGGTGGGGAAGTGGATGTTCTACCCGGCGAACATGAGCGTCACCGCTGGTGCACTGACCTACGATGCCGACGTGGTCTTCCTCACTTTGACGGGCGATCTGCGATCAGACGCCGGGGCGTGCGGAGGATCCCGGTCGGAGCCGCGGGCGAGTTTCTGGGTCGCTTGTGAACACCGGCAGGGCGGGGCGGTCGTCACCGCCAGCGCGCGGCCGGCGCCCGTGACGCGGCTGTCGGCCGGCCGGTACTCGTGCAGCACCCAAGTCGAGACCTTCAACCACGTCAACGGCCTGGACTGGTCCAGCGCGGGCGGCGCAACCGGCACGCTGACGCTGATGGAGGACGGCGCGAAGGTGACCGCCCGGTACAGCGGCGATACATCGCTCGCCGGGGCACTGCATTTCAACGCAACGACTTCGACGACTGCCAGCGTCGAGCCCGGCCAGAGCCTTATGGCACCCTGCATTAGCAAGGAAACGGGTCAACCATCCCAAACGCCTGAGCCGCTACCGATAGCGGCCGGGTCGCTCACAATGATTGACTCGACGCTCTTTCTTTCCCTTGCGGGCACAATGGCCGAGAGATCCTCGTGCCCTGGCGACCAGGTAGTCGGCAGCCTGATTTGCTCGAAGTAGCATCTGTCCAAGCACGTCCAGATGGGGTCACGAACGTTGCGAGGCTAGCGGGAGTTTACAAGATATCGGGAGATTTCGGGGTAAGCCATTCCTGGGGAAGGCTTTGCACGTAGTGGCTGGTATGACCTAACGGGTCACAGGGACGAATCTCTGGAGGGCGAGGAGGGAGAAGAGGCGTTGCTGGAGTGCAGTCATGCGGGTAAGACAGGCGGCGGTGGAAGCCTGTCGCTGGCCTTGGCGACGCGGATAGACTACCAGGGTTTCTCGGATGTCTCCGAGTTCTTCCAGCAGGCGATTGATGCTGAGCGGCTCGCCTTTTCCCGCCAGTTGGCGTTGGAGCAAGCTGGTGAGCAGCAAGGCCAGCACACAGTAGAACGCGTGCACTTGGATTTTCGAGTCGGTCCAGTGAAACATCGGGCTCATCCCAGAAAATGGGGGTTCTTCATCTGCTTGAAGGCATCCTCGATGTGGTACTGCGAGCGGTAGGCCAACACGATCTGCTCCTCCGACCAGTCGGCATTGCCGGTAAACAAAATGGTCTTGCCGAACTGGACGCGGCATAGCCGGTCCAGAGCCGCCTGATCGGTACGGAAGGTCAGGTCCAGACCTTTGCCGAGTTGCTGCACCTCGGCTTTCAAGATCTTCTCTACGAACTGAGCGGAGCAGATCGTATGGATCTGCTTTTTCACCGAATCCAGGGTGGGGGCTTTGCCGCCCTTCACCTTGCCCCCGCGGCGGCGTTGCAACTGGGTTTGCAGGTCGCGCAGTTTGCGCCTCGCCTTGCTCAGGTGGGTAGTGAGCCCCTGGAGTTGTCCGTCGTACAGATTCTGATTGAAAGTCAGCACGATAGTACGCGTTTGACCGAAGACTTTCTTCTCCGTGCGATAGGCTTCCACCCCTTCCAGGCCCACCTGGGAGAGTGTCCGGAATTGTTTGCGGGAGACGGCGAGTAACTCGGCATGCTGCGAGGGGACCAGAGAACCTACGAAATGAAAGGGAGTGTCTTGCAGAGACGCAAAGGCCTCCTCGCTATTGTTGCCCTTGTCAAAGACCAGGGTAATGTGATCGCAGGATTGGGCCAGTTGACGGTAATGGGTAGAGAGTTCCTCGGTGATGGAGCGGAACTCGGTACTGTCGTTGACATTGCCGGCGTAGACCTTGTGGAACAAGGGGATGTGAAAATCGGCGCTGACCAGCAGGCCGAGGCTGACCTGGCGCAGATCCCCGCGCTTCTGCTTATTATGCCCGCGCTGCGGAAGTTCGGCCGAGGTACGGGTATTGATGTAGGTGAAGAAATTGGTGCCGTCGTAGACCAGAGCGCGGAGATCCAGTTGAAACCGCTGGATGAGGCGCTGGGTGATTTGTTTTTCGCATTCGAGGACGTGATCGGCGGTGACCAAATCCATATGGTTCCAGAAGCCCTGGGACGACAGCGCGGCCGGATCGGCAGGCAGCAGACGAGTCAGGACCGTTTGGCGGTACCAGTCAGCAAAGCCCACTTTGCTGGTGGGGGAGACCGCGCGATTGATGGCAGCCAGGAGCAAGTACTGGCCGAGAGAGATGCCCTGGTGGCGTTTGGGAGGAAGGATGGAATCGAGCAACTGGACAAGATCCAATCGCTGAGCAACGTCGAGAAGAGCGGCGACATCTCCGAAAGCGGCGACCTCGGTTTCGAGGGGCTGGGCGGCTGTTGGGAGCGCTCGGCGGCGGCGACGAGGTCGTCGATTTTGCCGAGGTAGACTTGGCGGACGATTTTGGGCTTGCCGTCGACGCGCTGGCAATAGCGGGCGTAGTAATAGGTGTGGCCGCCGATAATCTTGGGGGTGAGGCTCGGCATGCTTAGGTCATACCATAATTCGCAAAACAAATCCACAAGGAAATGTTCCGGCGTTGCGAAAAAGCAGCAAAAGCAAGGTATTAGGCAATGATTATAGGCCTTCTGGGAGATGCCACCCTCAGGCCCGGCAACCATACCACGAACGCAGATTGCTGGCCAAACAATTAGGTCATACCAATTGCGGCAAAAGAAAACCGCCGTCCGACCAGCAGGCCGCTTGGCTTAAGCCCTTATTCTTCCAGAGGATAGGGCGCGCTGTAAATCGCACGCCCAAGGGCAGGCGGCATAGGCCGCGTCCCTAACTTGTAAACTCCCGCTAGGGGGATCACCGTAAACCTGGCTTTTGCGGATCTCCGGGCTGAGCGCCCGCCATTCTTCGTTCCGGGCGCGGCAGCGCGCCGGTCGCCACCTCGCGCCGCTCGATCGGTCGCCGGGCGACGCGTGGCATGCGCGCCGGGCCGGCGGCTCACGGAGTGTGACGCTTCCCGCCGCGGGATTCGGTGGCGGCGAGAGCGACGCGCCCTCCCGTGTTGTCGCGGCCGGCGGGCACCGCGATCTGCGCGCGACGGTCGTTTGGGCGTCGAACGGACTTCGTCGCCGTTAAAGAAATACCATAGTGGGCAGCGCTCCGGTGTTTGACGGTGAACAAGAAAGGAAAAGTGCCCATGTCTAAGATCGGTGGCCAAATTTCAGCAGCCCTTCAGAACTTCGAAGAGGATTACGAGAAATTTGAAGTCCGCAATCACGCCGCGGGCGTCCGTGCGCGCAGGGCGCTCATGGAAATTAAGAAGATTGCAGAAGCCGGGCGCAAGGAAATCGCTGATAAGTACGAAAAGCGGCAGGAGAAGCCAACTTAAAGGAGCGCTCCCGATTTCGCCCGCCAATCGCGGAAATCGATTCGATACCGACTGCGGTGCAAAACGGCGATCTGGCCCGCGGTCGCGCCCTCCCGCCGCTCGATCGTCGCGCAAAGCTCTCTGTGGAATGAAGTCCACAAAGCCCACTTATCGAGCACAATAGCCCGGAGGACGGCAAATGGGCCGCATCCGTCTTTTAGGCGTAATGCTTACCACATCGCCGAGCCTCGGGTTCCTTATGGGGTGCTGTGTTATCGTGGGGCTGCAATGGACGCTGGGGATTTGCTTGTCTTGGCGATACCTTGGTCGCTGGTCATCGCGCCTCACGTTGCTCTCGGGGTTGCTTGGGCAATATGGAGGCGAACACCTCCAGGAATCTGGCGAAAACCTCTAAAAGTTATTGACGGCGTGCCTCTTCAGCCCGCGAACACGAACACCAGCACAAGCCAAGCACCAAGATGGCGAACGCTCTTGCTGCTTTCGGGCCTCCTCGCTTGTTCATTGAACATCGCCATATTTTGGTCGTACGCGATATCGCTGACGTTTCATCGGGCTGATCCGTCTTACTGGAAAGTGCGTGACAAGGTTGAAGGGCTTGCTGAGTCCCTGATTGTGTTCGCCATATTAGCGGCAGCCTTCGGACAAGGTGGAGCAGGCCGAGCGCGAGGAGCGCGACGAGCGGTCTTGATCGCTGCAGTGACTGGGTTCACCATGTGGGTTGTTGGACACCTGAGCATGTGAGCGAGCCTCGGACAATCTTTCGGCTTTCTGGACGAAACACGGGCTTTCTGGAAACTGCCTGCCGACAGGTTCCAGTCCTCTCGTTCTGGAAATTCACCGCCGGTGAACGCGCCGTGGACGTCAAGAGCCGCGGCGTGTGCCAGGGGGTTCGCACGCGCAACGCCCCCCGCGGCCTTCACCGCCGCGCATTTCCGCGACGGCCGCATTTGATTCAGGCGAGGGCCAGCCGCAAAATGAAAGAGTTGAAGAACTCCTCGGGCAATCGCGGCGGACGGCGGCTCTCTGGCGCAGTCGGTGCGGGCGTTGCGGCGCGCCGCTCATGTCCATCGAGAAGGCTAAGCATTTCCGAACGCACCCTGCGGCCAACGATTGAGGGGCTGCGCGCATGACGCGTCAAGAGAGGCCAAGCAGGGGAGTCTGTCTGTGCTGCGGAGCGGACGTTGTTCCTGAACGGCGATCCGACCGCCCAGCCCTGCCGTTCTGCTCTCGATGTGTGTCGGGGAAGTGCCGCAAGTGTCGGAGTTGGGTTCGTGTAGAGAAGTGGCGGAGGGACCCGACATTCAACCTCATAGGGCGTCCGCGAGGGCCGCAGATGCCGTGTGGTTGGGGTTGCGGTGCCAAACTGACCGGGATCCAGATGCGCGCGCACTTCACCATCTGCCCGAACAGGCCGGCCATCTCCGACGGCGTGCTCCAACCCGCAGCACTCGTCGTCGCCGACCGCGGGCTGCCGGACCAGAATGAACCAGACAGAAGACAGCAGGCGAAGCGTGGACGCCCGACGGGACGGCGAATGCCGTGCGGCTGGCTCTGCGGGGCCGAGTTGACGGCCAGCCAGATGCGCACGCACTTCACCAGATGTTCGAGACGGCCGAACGATTGAGGGTAGAGCAGCATTGGCCTCATGGCCAAGGGTTGCGGAATACGCCTGAAACCGAGACGTCCAAGATTTCTGTCAAAAAAACCTTGCAAAATTCAAAAAACCGGAAGCTATAGAGGCGATTTGGGCTTTCCTACCGGGACGTATACGAGATGCGCCCAGGGGAACCACAGTCCGTCGGGGAACGAGTTCTTGAACGTTGAAGGGTTCGAGGACGGCGCTCGACTGACTTTGGTGCAGAGCGGGACCACCGTGACCACGACGTACGTCGACCAAAACGGCCTCACCCAGTCACTCAGCTTTTCCGCGACGGCGGGCACAGTGGCGACCATCACCCAAATGGGCCAGGTAATCCCCGGCTTCAAATTCATGTGCGTGCTGGGGGTGGGGAAGTGGATGTTCTACCCGGCGAACATGAGCGTCACCGCTGGTGCACTGACCTACGATGCCGACGTGGTCTTCCTCACTTT
This sequence comes from Bryobacterales bacterium, assembly GCA_963803725.1. Classification (GTDB taxonomy): domain Bacteria; phylum Acidobacteriota; class Terriglobia; order Bryobacterales; family Bryobacteraceae; genus JOPF133. Next base: position 8,714 of record CAWDOH010000060.1, read on the forward strand.
GACGGGCGATCTGCGATCAGACGCCGGGGCGTGCGGAGGATCCCGGTCGGAGCCGCGGGCGAGTTTCTGGGTCGCTTGTGAACACCGGCAGGGCGGGGCGGTCGTCACCGCCAGCGCGCGGCCGGCGCCCGTGACGCGGCTGTCGGCCGGCCGGTACTCGTGCAGCACCCAAGTCGAGACCTTCAACCACGTCAACGGCCTGGACTGGTCCAGCGCGGGCGGCGCAACCGGCACGCTGACGCTGATGGAGGACGGCGCGAAGGTGACCGCCCGGTACAGCGGCGATACATCGCTCGCCGGGGCACTGCATTTCAACGCAACGACTTCGACGACTGCCAGCGTCGAGCCCGGCCAGAGCCTTATGGCACCCTGCATTAGCAAGGAAACGGGTCAACCATCCCAAACGCCTGAGCCGCTACCGATAGCGGCCGGGTCGCTCACAATGATCGACTCGACGCTCTTTCTTTCCCTTGCGGGCACAATGGCCGAGAGATCCTCGTGCCCTGGCGACCAGGTAGTCGGCAGCCTGATTTGCTCGAAGTAGCATCTGTCCAAGCACGTCCAGATGGGGTCACGAACGTTGCGAGGCTAGGGGGATCACCGTAAACCTGGCTTTTGCGGATCTCCGGGCTGAGCGCCCGCCATTCTTCGTTCCGGGCGCGGCAGCGCGCCGGTCGCCACCTCGCGCCGCTCGATCGGTCGCCGGGCGACGCGTGGCATGCGCGCCGGGCCGGCGGCTCACGGAGTGTGACGCTTCCCGCCGCGGGATTCGGTGGCGGCGAGAGCGACGCGCCCTCCCGTGTTGTCGCGGCCGGCGGGCACCGCGATCTGCGCGCGACGGTCGTTTGGGCGTCGAACGGACTTCGTCGCCGTTAAAGAAATACCATAGTGGGCAGCGCTCCGGTGTTTGACGGTGAACAAGAAAGGAAAAGTGCCCATGTCTAAGATCGGTGGCCAAATTTCAGCAGCCCTTCAGAACTTCGAAGAGGATTACGAGAAATTTGAAGTCCGCAATCACGCCGCGGGCGTCCGTGCGCGCAGGGCGCTCATGGAAATTAAGAAGATTGCAGAAGCCGGGCGCAAGGAAATCGCTGATAAGTACGAAAAGCGGCAGGAGAAGCCAACTTAAAGGAGCGCTCCCGATTTCGCCCGCCAATCGCGGAAATCGATTCGATACCGACTGCGGTGCAAAACGGCGATCTGGCCCGCGGTCGCGCCCTCCCGCCGCTCGATCGTCGCGCAAAGCTCTCTGTGGAATGAAGTCCACAAAGCCCACTTATCGAGCACAATAGCCCGGAGGACGGCAAATGGGCCGCATCCGTCTTTTAGGCGTAATGCTTACCACATCGCCGAGCCTCGGGTTCCTTATGGGGTGCTGTGTTATCGTGGGGCTGCAATGGACGCTGGGGATTTGCTTGTCTTGGCGATACCTTGGTCGCTGGTCATCGCGCCTCACGTTGCTCTCGGGGTTGCTTGGGCAATATGGAGGCGAACACCTCCAGGAATCTGGCGAAAACCTCTAAAAGTTATTGACGGCGTGCCTCTTCAGCCCGCGAACACGAACACCAGCACAAGCCAAGCACCAAGATGGCGAACGCTCTTGCTGCTTTTGGGCCTCCTCGCTTGTTCATTGAACATCGCCATATTTTGGTCGTACGCGATATCGCTGACGTTTCATCGGGCTGATCCGTCTTACTGGAAAGTGCGTGACAAGGTTGAAGGGCTTGCTGAGTCCCTGATTGTGTTCGCCATATTAGCGGCAGCCTTCGGACGAGGTGGAGCAGGCCGAGCGCGAGGAGCGCGACGAGCGGTCTTGATCGCTGCAGTGACTGGGTTCACCATGTGGGTTGTTGGACACCTGAGCATGTGAGCGAGCCTCGGACAATCTTTCGGCTTTCTGGACGAAACACGGGCTTTCCGGAAACTGGCCTGCTGACAGGTTCCGGCCCTCGCGTTCTGGAAATTCACCGCCGGTGAACGCGCCGTCGACGTCAATGGCCGCAGTGTGTGCGGGGGCAGTCGCACGAGCAACGCATGCCGCGGCCTTCACCAGCGCCGGACGCGAGGGCATGCGTGCTTTCGAGCGGCAGCCGTCGGTTGACTCCACGATGCCCTGCGGCAGATGCGGCAAGCTCACGCGAGATCCGGGCGCGCTTCCGCGACTGCCGCACTTGATTCAGGCGTGGGCGCGCCGCAAACTGAAAGAGTTGAAAACTCCCTCGGGCAATTACGGCGGACTGCGGCTCTCTAGCGCACGCCGTGCGTGCGTTGCGGCGCGCCGCTCATGTCCATCGAGGAGGGTAAGCACTTCCGAAGCCCCACTACAGCCCACGATTGAGGGGCTGCACGCATGAAGCGGAATGAGAGGGCGCACACGGGTGTCTGTCTGTGCTGTCGAGCGGACGTTCCTCCCGAACGAAACGCCGACCACCCTGCTCTGCCGTTCTGCCCTCGATGCGTGTCGGGGAACTGCCGCAAGTGTCGGAGTTGGGTTCGTGGCATGAAGTGGCAGAGGGACCCGACATTCAACTTCATAGGGCGCCCGCGAGGGCCGCAGATGCCGTGCGGTTGGGGTTGCGGTGCCAAGCTGACCGGGATCCAGATGCGCGCGCACTTCACCAGCTGCCCGAACAGGCCGGCCATCTCCGACGGCGTGCGCCTACCCTCAACACTCGTCGGCGCCGGCCGCGAGCTGGCGGTCCAGAATGAACCAGCGAGAAGCCCGGGGGCGAAGCGTGGACGCCCTCCGGGACGGCGAATGCCGTGCGGCTGGCTCTGCGGGGCCGAGTTGACGGCCAGCCAGTTGACGGCCAGCCAGATGCGCACGCACTTCACCAGATGTTCGAGACGGCCGAACGATTGAGGGTAGAGCAGCATTGGCCTCATGGCCAAGGGTTGCGGAATACGCCTGAAACCGAGACGTCCAAGATTTCTGTCAAAAAAACCTTGCAAAATTCAAAAAACCGGAAGCTATAGAGGCGATTTGGGGCCTTCCGGCGCACCGGCCGGGGAGTCTCGACGGCGCTCGCAATGCGCAGTGCGCGAAATTCATCAGCACGCAAACTGCTGAAAATTGGTGGGTTAAAAATCCGGTGCTGTGCGGATAACTTCAGTTTTCCGCACAGCAAACCGGGACATGTAAGTCTTTTAGATTCACTTCCGGTTCTTCCGGTTTACAACAGGTTATCCGCACACCCCCGGAGACGCCTTTTTTCGCATGAGCTGCCTCTCTTTCCCCGACAAGTTGGTGCAAGTCAGCCGTTCGTCATCGTCGCGGAGGCCGCCACGTCTCGTGCATTTCCTGTCGCGTTTCCAGCCGCGCTGTCTCTTCGGCTCGTGCGATATGGGGAGCGCAGTGAATTCGTCCTGGATGTTCGCGTGCGGCCCCCTTTGCTGGTGGGGGAGACCGCGCGATTGATGGCAGCCAGGAGCAAGTACTGGCCGAGAGAGATGCCCTGGTGGCGTTTGGGAGGAAGGATGGAATCGAGCAACTGGACAAGATCCAATCGCTGAGCAACGTCGAGAAGAGCGGCGACATCTCCGAAAGCGGCGACCTCGGTTTCGAGGGGCTGGGGCGGCTGTTGGGAGCGCTCGGCGGCGGCGACGAGGTCGTCGATTTTGCCGAGGTAGACTTGGCGGACGATTTTGGGCTTGCCGTCGACGCGCTGGCAATAGCGGGCGTAGTAATAGGTGTGGCCGCCGATAATCTTGGGGGTGAGGCTCGGCATGCTTAGGTCATACCATAATTCGCAAAACAAATCCACAAGGAAATGTTCCGGCGTTGCGACAAAGCAGCAAAAGCAAGGTATTAGGCAATGATTATAGGCCTTCTGGGAGATGCCACCCTCAGGCCCGGCAACCATACCACGAACGCAGATTGCTGGCCAAACAATTAGGTCATACCAATTGCGGCAAAAGAAAACCGCCGTCCGACCAGCAGGCCGCTTGGCTTAAGCCCTTATTCTTCCAGAGGATAGGGCGCGCTGTAAATCGCACGCCCAAGGGCAGGCGGCATAGGCCGCGTCCCTAACTTGTAAACTCCCGCTAGGTTGCTTGCTCCTGTCGGATTCTTCGGTCTACGCGGCGGAGTTGGTATTGAATAAGGTCGATCTGGCGTTGGACGTTTTCCAATTGGCTGCAATTCAACTCTAAGGTAGTGCCCGCCAGTAGCCGATCGACGCGGTTCACAATCGCTGCCACCTTCTCTAGATCGCGGAGCAGTTCTGCGCCCGGCACCAGTGACGCTTTCTCGGCGCCCGGCGCCGGTGATGCTTCCGGTTTAGGACACCCCCCCCCTCGCAATGCGGCACGTCCAGGACGACTGCCCCGGCAGGGGGAATCTCAGGTGGTTGGGCCAGAACATAAAAGGTGACGATTTGAGATAATCGATGATAACTCGGCACGGGCAGAGTGCAATCCGGACAAGAATTTCCCTTTGGTCGGGGGCAATCAAAGGGAACTGCCCCATTAGGTTCAGGGCTTGAACTCTTTGCGCAAACAAATGGAACCGCAGTCTCAGGAATCTTAAGGTCAACCTGTTCAAATTCCGAAGGAAAACGAAGGCGCAGCCGCCCAAATCTAAATCCCAGAGAATGCCCTGTGTGATTCGTTCCTTCGTAATATCCACAAAGATGGTTGAAGCCCCGGCGTAAACTCCCAAGACGAGTGACTTCTCTTTTTGACTGAAGGCTGTAAGAGCGTTCGGCATTCTTGCCACTGATGTTGAACTTGACTCCGATCTGGCCGAAACTCAAGTCGGGCCTTCGTCGTTTCAAGAGCCATATCTGTTTATCACGATCCGTTTTGCCTGGCGGTCGGTGGTTCGGCACTCCGTAGAGCATTTTCATTGATCGTTTTATGGAATTGGTAACTGAGTTGAGTCTGCGGTTGAATTCCGGTGGATCTTTCGCTACGCTCAGCCACTTCGGGTCTATTAAAACTGGTGATGCTAAAAGAAGATTCATGACCAGCGACGTAAGTTCATCCATTGCCATGAGAGTTTCGAGCCTCTGTATAAACGCTCGACCTTGGTCGTCCAGATCCTCCGCGAGTTCATCTACTGATTTGTGCCTTTGGGTAGCCTGAGAAACCAATTCGCGGTTCGCGTAAACCCAGTCATGGAATTTGGGATCCTCCACATTAATCATAAAGCTAACTATCGAATCATCGAAAGCAGCCCAGTAGCCAATTTCCCGCAGGTCTTGGCCCATAGTGCGCAGCCTTTCAAAAAGCGTGGCGCTGTGCCGGCTCATCGAATGCTTGCCGTGCCCAAGAGCCCATTTGACTAGGTTATCGCGCGAGATTGTCGTTTCCACTCTGGCCAGCATAAGAACAATTTTGTTCCGGATGTTAGCCACCTCGCAAGTCCCCCGTCTTACGTGGGGGCATCAGTGTCGTAGGGAGAGGTCCATCAGCCTCCGGCGATGGTACTGGGTGAGGTGTGCGTTCCGCTGACTCAATCTGTTTTGCAAGCCATTGAAAACAAGGCCAAAACACGACTATCACAGATGATGTCCCGGCTCCGGTTCGGAGCGGTTTCTACGGTCAACATCACAATCGCGGGAACATCCGACCCCTTGCCGGCGCCATCTCCTAGCCCGTCACGCAAGGAGACCGGCCGTCAAGGAGAGATTTCCGTAGTCATCTGGCTGAAACCACGGGACTTCCTAGCCCTAGCGGCGGGGCTACAACCGGAGCCTGCGCGCTGGCAAGCTTGGCGTCGACCAACGAACACCACCGAAGGCTGGTCGCCTTTAGTGGCGGCTTTTCATCGGAGAGTGGTCCCCCAAAAGTCAAAGGATCTTCCGTGGCACCGGTGCTCAGGTGCAATATTGTTATTGCAATGACCGCCCAAGATCTCAAGGCCAAAAGGATAATGCAACGAATTCCAGCCCGATTGCTCGCGCCCCGCGCTCGTTTGACTTGTAGTCGGCTATCGGATATCGAGAGAGGCTATATCTCCCCGTCGGCGGACGAATTGGTCAGGATCGCCAAAGCGTTGGAGGAACTCACGATGGCACGCAAAGAACTCCAGGAAGTTGCTGAAAGGGTGGGCTGGCCAATGGAATCGGTATAGGTGCAGATGTACCCGGAAAGACGTGGCTGGGTCAAAGGCTTGGGGCGTCCGGACGAGGCGGAAAACAAATATCGACAAGCACCTTGGTCGAAATATTGTGAAGAACCTGTGATCCTCCCGAAGAACCGCGAACGGGCGATTTCACTACGATAGAGTTGGCAAGAGGCGACCGCAGAGCAAGGGCAGGAGGAATTCATGAACGCAATAAACGGCGACGGCCCGACTGGAAAAACGCCCAGGCCGCCATTCCTACGCGAGTTCGTACAGGAAGTCTATCTTCCATTCTGTCCCGCGAAATTGATAGAATCGGCGCGCAGCACGACGGAGAATCGCATTCAGCACCACATTCTCCGCGAACTGGGAGGCAAGCGGATCGGCTCGTTAACGCCGTCTTCGCTGCAGCGGTAACTGGATCGTAACGGCGCAGTCGGGCTCTAGGATCGTGGTCAATCGTCTCCTGTTGGATCTTCAGTCCATCTTCAGACTCTCGTCGTTTCAACCGGCTCAACCGGTTCACGATAGGCCTTGACAGGTTACACAGGCTATGCCATCATTACAGGCGAGAAGGGACTGCAAGGTTCTTTGCCCATGGCTTTCGATAAATTTACTAGAACCAGGATCCGATCAAGAGAGCCAGTCCTTGGTGTCAAGCCCGACGGCTCGTTTGTTCTTAATGCTATTGCCGTTGCGAAGTTCGCCGAAGAAGACGTAACGAGCGTCTGGATTCTCTGGGATGCTAGTGATTGCAGGGTCGCACTCAGGGCGGCTCCTCAAAACGATGAGACGGCTTACAAGATCTCTTTTTCTAAAACCGATCACACGGCGCGCATTGCTGCCCGTGCATTCTGCAAATATATCGGCTGGAACGCTCAGCGGCTGCTTAAGGCGCCTGCGGAATGGAATGACAAGCAGAAACAACTAGAGGCGAGCCTGCCCAGCGGGTACATTGGACCTCTGGATGGACAGACTCCGTCTGGCAAAGCCAGACAGAAGAGAAAGGTCAGCAGGCGCGAATAGCGTCCACCTGAAACGATTTATGGTCACTGCCTTGGATAGTAGGGAGGATTGATGTTTTATCCGCGAGGGATTGATCCGGAACTGGATTGAGCATTGTCCTTCCTTAGAACAGGCTTTGCGTGACGGGCTGGATCGGACACTTGGATGCGCGAATGCGCTCGCTGTGGGGGGTGTGGAGCACGGGCGCCGGATTGCCGACCGCTCCTAGGTTGCTGTAGATGAAACTGCTGGATCTAAAGACAGTCGCGGATCGCCTCAAGTGTTCTAAGGGGCATGTCTCGAAGCTCATCAATGGTAAGGTGAAGAGCATGCCCGTGCTTCCGTCAGTACGAAATGGCCGGAAAAGGCTAGTAATCGAGACGACGCTTGAGGAGTATGTCAAGAACAACGAAACCAACGGGACCGACGAATGCCAAGAAAACGTAGACGTCAGAATGGTTCGCTCAAGAAGCTAAGGCACAAGGACGGACGTCTGTGGTGGCGCCTCCAGTGGCGCAAGCCCGGCGAGAAGAATACGACCACCAAATGGCTCGGCCCTTGCAATAAAATGAGCCGAAAGGCCGCCGAGGCAGAGCGGGACCGCATTCTGGAACCGATCAACGCCGGCCTGGAACTCCGTCCGTCATCGATGATGACGCTGTCAGAGTTCATTGACTCGACATACCTCGACGTGAAAAAGCTTAGATGGCGCGGGGACTCAACAGCCGGGACGTCCCTGGGAATTCTCAACAACCACATCAGACCGGGTTTGGGACCGAAGCTCATCCATCTCATTACCCGTCGAGACCTCCAGGACCTGCTCACGTTAAAGGCTGCTAGCGGTTGCTCGTACAGCTTGGTGCAGCACATTCATTCCTTCATGGGCGAGATTTTCGAAATGGCGCTCGCCGACCGCTTAATCCAGGTGAACCCGGCGAGAACCATCGTGATTCCACAGTGCAAGGATCCAAAGCCCAAGCCGACATTGACGGCGGCAGACATCGAGCGCCTTGAGAAGTCGCTGGATATCCGGGACAGGCTTATGTTTCGGTTGGACACAGCCGAGGGTCTACGGCCAAGTGAGGTTATGGGTTTGAAGTTGGAGGACGCGGGAGCGGACCGAATCCACATCGTAAGGCGAGTTTACCGCTTCAGTGTGAACGAACCCAAGAACCGAAAGTCGATCAGAGTCGTTCCGCTCACGTCGAAGACGGCCGTACTCCTGAAGGAATACAAGAAACTCCTCGTCGATGACCGTCCCGGAGCTTGGCTCTTTCCCTCGGAAAATCCAGTGAGCCC
>CAWDOH010000061.1:0-53792 GCA_963803725.1 Bryobacterales bacterium
AGGTATCACCGGCGGGGCAGCGTTGTCAAATAATTTTTCGCAAATTTGCCGGAATTTTGACCCCGCGCCGCGCCCGCCAGACCCCTTCCCCGCAGTGGTGCTCAGCAGGCGAGCCGCTCGATCAGCCACCGCCGCGCCGCGAAGAAAGGCCGTACCGCTAGCGCCAGCACAACCCCTCACGGCGAACCGGGCCGCTCCGTTGCGCTACGCCGCCGCGCGAAATCCGCGGTTCCCCGGCGAACAACGGTAAAATCGCGGATACAAGTGAAGAGACGACTGCCCATCCTCCTGCGCCAAATCCTATACAACCTGCGTGGCGGCTTCCTGGTGCGGCCGATGGCCATCGCCCTCACGCTGGGGTGCGCCGGGATGCTCTGGCCGTGGCTCGAGAGCACCTACCCCGGCTTCAGCGCCTGGGTGCCGCGGGCGCTGTTTCCGTCGCACGCCGATCCGGTGGTGGCGCAAGGCATCCTCGCCGATATCGCCACCTCCATCATGACCGTGGTCTCCATCGTCTTCGCCATCCTGCTGATGACCCTGACGCTGGCCTCCATGCAGTTTTCCCCGCGCATCATCGTCAGCTTCGCCAAAGACCGCGTCACCCAGTGGACGCTGGGCATCTTCCTGGGCACCTTCGCCTACTGCATGGCCGCGCTGCCCTCCGCGCGCTCCCGGCCGGCGCCCTTCGAACCGGTGGCCACCGTCTTGGGCGCCATGGTCCTTGCCGTAGCCTGCGTCGCGTGGCTGCTGTTCTTCATCTACCACATCTCGCACGCCATCAGCGTAAACCAGATTGTGGACCGGATTGCGGCGGAAACCGAAACCATCGTGGATGAGATGATGCCTGCGCCGCGCCGGCCGGTGCGTGTGGTGGAGCCGCCCCGGGAGGCCATCGAGTGGACGCCCGCCGTGCCCAGCGAAGTCTCCGGCTACATCCGCGTAGTGGACACCGGCCGCCTGGTGCAGTTAGCCAAGACTTACCATGTGAAGATCCAGGTCGCCCGGCGCGTCGGCCAGTTTGTGCCCGCCGGCATTCCGCTGGTGGAAGTCTCCAAAGCCGACCGGCTGACCCCCGATGCCGACGATGACATCCGCGCGGCATTCGATTTCGGCCCCTTTCGCACCCTGCAGCAGGACGTCGAATTCGGCGTGCTCCAGATTGTGGACATCGCCCTCAAAGCCATCTCGCCCGCGGTCAACGATCCGAGCACGGCGATTAGCTGCGTGGACCAGTTGAGCCGCATCCTCATCCGCTTCGCCTCGCGCGAGCCGCCTGAAGAACTGCTCTACGACCCACCGGGCGTATTTCGCGTGAGCATTCGGTGGACCGACTTCGACCACCTGCTGGAATCCGCGTTCGAGCAGATCCGCATGTACGCGAAATCCGACGTGGCGGTAAGTTTGCGGCTGTTGCGCGCGCTGCGGGATATCGCCAGCGTCGCGCCCGACCGCGAGTTTCGCCGCAGCCTGCTGGCCAGCGGCAAGCGCGTGGTGGCAGGCTGCACAGAGCGGTTAGGAGAGGACGAAATGCGGCAACTGCGGGTGCGCCTACTGGCTCTCGAGAAGGTTGCCGATCCGCGTGTCTGAAGGTGTACAATCAGACGCACGAAAGGAAGGTTGGGCATGACCATCGCGAGCCGTGCGGGACGAGGGATGCTGGCGGTGTTCGCCGCGGTAGTGTGGCTGTGCGCGGCGGCCGATGCGCCGCCCAATTCCCAGCCCAATCCCTATCGCACCGCCGAGCGCTGGTACCGGCTTCCCGAGGGCAGAACCATGGGGTCGTCGAGCGCCGTGGCGGTGGCAGCCGATGGCCATATCTGGGTGGCCGAGCGATGCGGCGTCAACTCCTGCGCGGGATCGAACCTGCCGCCCGTCCTGGAGTTCGATCCGTCGGGCAACCTGGTGCGCAGTTTCGGCGCAGGCATGTTCGTCTTCCCGCACGGCATGACTCTCGACGAGGACGGCAACATGTGGGTCACCGACGGCCAGGGCGGGAAGGCAAAGGCCAGCAGGTTTTCAAATTCAGCCCCAAAGGCAAGGTGCTGATGACGCTCGGCAAGGCGGGCGTGGCCGGCGACGGCCCGGACACCTTCAATCAGCCCAACGCCGTGGCCATCGCGCCCAACGGCGACATTTTCGTCGCCGACGGCCATAGCGCCGGCCGCGGCAATGCGCGCGTCGTGAAATTCTACGAAGGACGGCAAATTCATCAAGCAATGGGGCGGCCACGGCTCCGGACCCGGCGAGTTCGAAGTGCCGCACACGCTGGCGTTCGATTCCCAGGGCCGCCTGTTCGTGGGCGACCGCGCCAACAACCGCATCCAGATCTTCGACCAGGACGGCAATTTCCTGGCCGAGTGGAAGCAGTTCAGCCGGCCGAGCGGCATCTTCATCGACAAGCACGACGTGATCTACGTGGCCGATTCGGAATCCACCGATAAAGAAGGATACGGCCATAATCCCGGCTGGAAGCGCGGCATCCGCATCGGTAGCGCCACGCGACGGCTCGGTGACCGCCTTCATCCCCGACCCCTCGGACGGCACCGCCATCACCAGCGCCGCCGAAGGCGTAGCCGCCGACGCGCAAGGCAACGTTTACGGCGCCGAAGTGGGGCCCAGGGATGTGAAGAAGTATGTGAAGAAGTGAGGCGGCCAACGGCTACGCCTGATTTCCCCCAATGCTGCATGGCGAGCAGGAGCATCAAGCGGTTCCGCCTGATTTTCCCGCAACACCGCCTGGCGACCGGGAACGTCAGCGCAAGAATTCTTGCATTTCTTCTACGACTCTGTCTTTTCGCTGGATAAAGCACTGATGGATGGTATGATCCAGTTCCACGATCTTAGCTTGCGGCGAATCGCGGCGGAATGCCTCGATTTGCGACCGTCGCGCCTCCTCCATCTCGGCGCTGGCCCTTTTTATCTCAGCGGTTGCCGCTTCATCCAGAGGCAGGCCCGGCAGGAGATCTGCCCAGGGATCGTGGGCAAAGATCAATAGCGCCGGCACTGATATTTTGGTGATGTGCCATTTACTCTTCGCTCGTTCGCTGGCGATCGCCGCCGAAATCCAGCCGGGCGTACGACCGCGGACTGACCCGTCGCCGTTGACGATTACCGTTTCTTGCAGATCGGCTTCCGCAGCATCCGACCAGACATTTCGCATGAGCCGCTTTCCATAATTGCGATCAGCATCCAGCGAAGAGAGACGATCCGCCATGGTCATCCGGGTGAGCGCAGCAATCAACTTACCCTGTGCGGCCGGAGCGTCCGCTGGAATCGGATCGTAGGCGGTGTCGAGAAGGACCACCCGCCGGATCATTTCCGGGTACAGTTCGGCGGCACGGACGGCTTCGGTACCTCCGTAAGAGTGCCCCACTAATGTAAGACCGCGCAGCCCCAGGGCAGAGCCGAACGCAATAATGTCCCGAGTCAGGTTGTCGAGTTCGTACCCGCCCGTCGTCTGCTCCGACTTCCCGAAGCCACGCCGGGTGAGGCCAAGACAGTGGTAACTCGACGTGAACTCCGGGGCAAGATCGTTGAAGATGTGCGCGGTAGATCCGAGACCCGCGAGGAACACGAGCGGCGGGCCGTCGCCGCCCCAGTCCAGGTATTCCAGGCGAGTCTCCGTTTACGGTCACGAACCTGCTCGCTGGAGGCTTCCCGGCCGAACTCTCGGCTGGCAACAAAGTCAACAAGGCGCCCATCACGACCAGTCCGCGGCCAAACCTCATGGGCGTCAGTGTATCATTACCAGGCCAAACTCCGGCCCGAATTGATGGGTGATATACTACCCAATCCGGCAGAGCAAAGTAGAAGCGCTAACGGAGGATGATCAATGGCTGGTAAATTTACATTTCAAATCGCCAACAACCGGACCGGCGACGAAAAACTCATTAACCTGCTGTTGACCGCGTCGTCACCCGAAGCGCTAACCGGCATCGAGATAGGCAAATCGACCACGCTGGCAGATTTCCTTTCTACGAATCCGAACGGCGAATTCTCCGCAGAGCAACTGCTCACCAGCCGGCTGTATTTCGGCTATGGGTCGTTTCCCCCGGCTCCCGAACCTCAAAGCCAGCAGTACTATGGCTGGATCGAATTCAGCAGGAACATGACTACCGATAATGGCGTGTGGATCAACCTGTCGAACGTGGACATCTTCGCACTCCCGCTGACTCTCAAGGGCAACGATACCTCCGGCAGAGCCTTCTCGTTGGGGTACAAGAATCCCGTGACTGATATTATCAGCCAAATGAAGACCCGCGCCCTGACATCGCCTTCTAACGCTGCGGTCATCGATTGTGGCGGCGGGAAAACCAAGATCGTGGCTCCCAACATCCAGTTTCCGTGGCTCCGTCCGTTCGACGGATATCTGGACTCCCTCGCGGGCGCGCCGCTGAAGATTTATACCGATACACCTAAAACAGCCCCCCAGAAGCTATTCACTGGATCGTTTAACAGCCGTAAGTTTAGCGAGTTAGGGTCGACAGATCCTATTCTCAGCCTATCTTCCGATTCCGACACTTTCTCGATACTGAAGAGCCAGTTTACAACGGAATACCTTTATCGATGCGACGGTGGGACCGTCATTTATCAGGGGCAGACAGTCAACCAGAACCGGGACGACAACAGCGGGAACAACGCCCCGGTTGTCTACACCAACTCGCTCTTCCGAAATCTCTGTATCGGCGTCAATGAGGGGTACCTCACCGCGGGTGGTCCCAATGACAGCAGTCTGTTCGCAGCTTCTCAGCCATTTCAAGACGCCCGGGGGAACGTGTACGCCCAGGTCGTGCATGAGAACAGCAATTCTTACGGCTTCCCTTATTCGGACAAGAATCTGAAGACCCTCATCGTGGCGGCCATCGACACTCCCATTACCGTGACCGTCTTGAAGGATGACCAGGCCGAGGACTACACCGGGTAAGCGCATCCGGGTTCATCTGACGTCGCAGGCCCGTGCAGCCGCCCCACCGTGCACCGTTTTTCCCACCGGAAGAATCCAAACCACAGCGGTACGTCCACAACAGAGGAGAAAACCATGGACAGACTCAAGGGGAAGCGTGCTTTGATTACCGGCGGCACCAGCGGCATCGGCCTCGCCACCGCGCGCCAATTCCTGCAGGAAGGCGCTCGCGTGGCGGTAACCGGCCGGGACGCGGCGACTCTCGAAAAGGCTCGCCAGCAACTTGGCGCTGAGGTGTTGGTCATTCCCTCGGACGCCGGCGACCCAGCCGCCCAGAAGCAGGTTGCCGATACCGTCCATGCATCTTTCGGCGCACTCGACGTCCTGTTCGTCAACGCCGGCATCGCCGACCTCCGGCCGGTCGAGCAATGGGACGAAGCCGGTTTCGATCGCGCTTTCACGGTCAACGTGAAGGGCCCCTTTTTCCTCATCAAGGCCCTTTTGCCGATCTTCGCTAACCCCGCTTCGGTCGTGCTCAACACGTCCGTCAACGCCCACATCGGCATGCCCAACACCAGCATTTACGGAGCCACCAAAGCGGCGCTGCTTTCGTTTGCCCGCACGCTTTCGGGCGAACTGCTGCCTCGCGGCGTGCGCGTCAACGCCGTCAGTCCGGGTCCCATTTCCACACCGCTGTACAACAAGCTGGGCCTGTCCGACGCCGATCTCGAGGCCGTGGCCAAATCCATCCAGAGCCAGGTTCCCGCCGGGCGATTCGGCAACCCGGATGAAGTCGCTTCCGCGGTGGTCTTCCTGGCCTCCGGCGAGTCCGCGTTCGTGGTCGGCAGCGAAATCTCGGTCGATGGCGGCATGGGCAACCTTTGACCATGCCGCCCGATGCCGCGCCATTGGGCCGCGGCCTTACTTACTGGCCAGCTTTCTGCCCGCGCCCAGGTTATCGAAGTTCAAGATCGCGTTGAACACCAGGAAGTAACTGCCCTGCGTTTCGGCGCGCCAGAACGGATTATTCGAGAACAGCACCACGTGGCCCTGCCCGTACGGCGAATCGACTACCGCCGCGTGCTGCGCCAGCTCGCCGCCGTTATCGAGCAGGCCGGAAACCAGCAGCTCGTTGGCGTTGGCGTAGCGCAACACCACGCGCGGCCGCTCGGCCGGAGGAATCACGTTCACCGGATTGCGAAGCTGCTCGTCGGTCAGCGGCAGCGCTTCCCAGGTCTCCGCGTGCGGCTCTTCGGGAATCTCGGCCGGCGCGCGTCCCTGCGGAGTATCGGGGTCGTCGGCCGTGCCGCGTCCGGTAGGCCGTGAGCGGTCGTCACCGCCGCGCCGGCCTCCGCCACCGCCGCCTCCGGCCATGTTGCTCACATTGAAGACCGGCGGGGTGGAAGCGAAAATCGCCAGGTTGTCGGTGAAGCCATAGGCAATCGGGCTGGCGGCATCCACCATTTTCGAGCGCAGCGCCGAGCCGGTGACTTTCAGGTTGCGCGCCGCCGTAATGCTGACGCCTGGGGTAAGGCCGAAGGTGACCGCGAAATTGCTGGTGTCGTTGGACACAATCAGCAGGCCGCCCTGGCGCACGAATTCCTGCAGGTGTTCCAGGCCCATCCAGCCCATCCCCGGCCGCATGTCGTCGGTCTGGTCCGTCTTTCCCAGGTTGGGCGTGAGCGGCGTCACCTTCCAGGGCAGCGGATTTCCGTACATCGGCATGCCGCTGATGATGGCCTGCGGATTGCCGCGGCCGGCGGGCGGAAAGACAATCGCATCGTACCGCGAGCGCAGATCGCCGCGCGCGGCCACTGTCTGAACGCTGATGTAATCGTAGGGCACTTTGAGGCGGTCGAATTCCATCCGCCACCAGCCCTCGTGCTGCGTGCTGGTCCAGGTGTGCATCAGGGCGACGCGCGCGGCGCGCAGCGGATGCGTCTTCACCTGTGGCGCCGCATCCACGGCATACGCTTCGATGCCCAGTTCCTGGCCGGCTTTGGCCAGGTCGGCGGACGACACGTCGCGCACGATGAACGAGCCGCGGTTGAATTTCCGCCCGGCCGCTTCGAACGGCTCCTCAGCGGCTTCGAAGGAGGCCTGCGGGAAGCGGTAGCGCAGCGTGACCAGGGCGTGGTCGGCGTTGTGGTTGATCAGGAAGATGCTGCCGGTGTTCTCCACGCCGCCCGGCGCTTTCACCGAACCTTCCACGCGCGTCATCGCCACATCCAGCACTTTCACGTCGGTGACCCGCGCCACCTGCACGTTGCTCAACTCGCCGAAAGTCCACCCGGTGTCGTCGTAGACGCTCTTTTGCGGATCGTTGGGCGCCCAGTATTGGTAGTCCAGCAGCGTGTCGGCAATGCGGCTGTAAGGCTGATCCATGCGCAGAACGTAGGTGCCGGCCGGGAAGCTGCGCGGCTCGGCCTTGGGTTTTTCCTCGGCTCTGCGGGCGGCCCCGTCGGTGGAACCGCTGGCGGCCCCATCGGTGGCGCTTTCGGTAGCCGCGCCGCGCCCGCCCCGTCCTCCGCGCGCAGGCGCCCTTTTAGCGGGCATGAGCACGGTGAACGCCGCGGTCGCGCGCGAGATTTCGCACCCCTGCGCCTGCAACAGCCGCAGCAGTTCGGCCTGCGCGCCCGGCCGCGGATCGTCAGCCGTGAATACATAGGCGGCCGGACCCTCCATGCGGGGCTTCTCAATGGAGCGCTTGGCCTTCAGGTAAAAATTGTGCAGGACCAGCTTCTTGTTGGCGGCGAAATAAGTTGAGCGCCGTCAGCAGCCCGGTCTCTTCGTAATTGTTGTTGTCGCGCTGCGACCATTTGGCCTTGGGCAGCGGCGGATTCTGTTTGAACCACGTGCGCGCGTACTCGCTCGGGCGCAGGGTGCGCTCTTCGGTATCCGCGCCGCCATTGCCGAAGGTCTCGTACAGCCGGCTGATGCCGTTGTGCGTCGCGGCCATGAACATCAGGTAGCTGGGCGACCAGGTGTCGAACGTGCCGTGCGTGAACACGCCCGGCATGCCGAACTTGGTCATCTCGCGAAACGTTGTCCCAGCCCATCATTTCCCACTCGTCCGCCAGAATCGGGTCGATCCACGCGTTATACGGGCCGTCGCCCACCGTGTTGTCGTACAGGTACGGCACCGATTCGTGCAGGTCGTGAATCACCTGCGCCTTCCATCCCACGAACGTGTTCAGTACGTTGCGGGTCAGCGCCAGCGTCAGGCCCATGGCGTCGCGATTGTTGTCGTGCGTCACGTAGTGGCCCCAGTAGATCAACTGCGGCCACTGCTTGCCGGGGTTGGCCAGGTGCCAGCGGTAGAGGTCCACCATGCGGTCGCGCCCGTCCACTTCCACGATGGGAGTGATCAGCGTGATCACGTGGTCGCGGATGTTGCGGATATACGCGCTATCGTCCACCGCCAGCCGGTAGGCCAGTTCCATCAGCGCCGTGGGCGCGCCGGTTTCAGTGGAGTGGATCGTTCCGGTGATGTAGTAGACGGGCGTCGGAAGCGGCCACCAGTTTATCGGCCTCCGCATCGTCCATCTGGATGGTGCGCGGGTCGGCCAGCTTGGCCAGGCGCGCGCGGTTCTCGTCGAGATGCTGCAGCAGGCGCTCGGAGGCCACCGCCACGGCGATCATCTCGCGGCCTTCTTCGGTCCTGCCGATGCTGAAAACCTTCACCCGCGGGCTGGCTTTTTCCAGCATGCGCATGTAGGTGTAGACCTCCGTGGAATACGGCAGCATTCCCGGCGCGCCGGCGATGTCGCCCAGGACGGCTTTGGGCGTGGGCACGGTTTTGGAGGCCGGCAGATAATCGGTGAGCGGCGAATTGAAAAACGTTTCGGTTGTGTACTCGTGGATTTTGGCCGTGTAAGCTTCGTCGACCGCCTGCGAGGGGTCCCGCCGGGGCGCCAGCGGAGGCGCGGCCACGGGCTGGGCAAAGAGAGGCGCCGCGAGAGCGAACGGGACAAGCCACCAAATGAGTTTCATTCATCAAAATATACCGCAGTGGGCGAAGGGCCGCGGGCTGCCGCGCGGATGTATACTCCCAACTATGAACTTCTCACGGCGCGATCTTGCATTCCTGCTTCCGGCGCTGGCCGCCTCGGGCGCCGGCGCCCAAACGCCCGCTCCGGCCGCCAAGCTGCCCTCCAAGGGATTCCGTTTCGAGGATCTGCCCGTCAAGCACAACGGCCAAAACGCATCGCGCGCCATCATGAACGGCCTGACTCATTCGGGCTTCGCGATCGAGCTCCACGAAACCGACCTCGCCCCCGGCGCGGCGCCCCATCCGCCTCACCACCACGTTCACGAGGAAATGGTCATCATAGTGGAAGGCACCATCGAATTCACCGTGAATGGCGTGTCCACGCGGCTCGGCCCGGGATCGGTAGCGTACGCCGCGTCCAACGACGAGCACGGCCAGCGCAATGTTGGGGATGGCATCGCCCGTTACGTGGTAGTGGCCCTGGGACGCGATACGTAGCCATCGCGCCGCCACGCGCCACCACACGCCGCCGGCCCCGGCCCCAGCCTCCGCATGGCCCCACCCCCCGGATCTGCGATAAATTAATAGGTTGCTGCTTACGAACGCGACCCACCGGAGGCCACCACTATGCACGTCGACTGGAGAGGCGTTTTTCCCGCCATTACCACGCAGTTTCACGACGATCAGTCTCTAAACCTCGAAGCCACCGCCCACCACCTGGAAACCATGATCCAGGCCGGCATTCACGGAGTGGTCCTTCTGGGCACCGTGGGTGAAAACACCGCCCTGGACTACGAAGAGAAGCTGGCCGTGCTGCGCGAGTTGAAACGCGCCGCCGCGGGGCGCATCCCGGTGCTCACGGGAGTAGCCGAATACACCACCGCGCTGGGCTGCCGCTATGCCCGGGACGCCGAAAAAATCGGCCTGGATGGCCTCATGGTGCTTCCGGGCATGGTCTACAAATCGGACGAGCGCGAAAGCCTGCAGCATTTCCGCACCATCGCCCATTCCACCGGCCTGCCCATCATGATCTACAACAACCCCGTCTCTTACGGGGTGGATGTGCCGCCCGAAGCCTTCGCCCGCCTGGCCGACGTGGATAACATCGTGGCCATCAAGGAATCCTCCGAAAACGTCCGCCGCGTAACCGACCTGGTCAACATCGTGGGCCACCGCTTCATTCTGTTCGCGGGCGTCGACGACCTGGTGCTGGAGAGCATCCTGCTGGGGGTCCAGGGCTGGGTCTCCGGCCTGGTGAACGCCTTCCCCCACGAAAACCGCGAATTGTGGGACCTGGCCACGGGCGGGCATTGGGAGCAGGCGCGCGAACTGTACCGCTGGTACACGCCGCTGTTGCACCTGGACACCAAGGTGAAGTTGGTGCAATACATCAAGCTGGCCATGGCGGAAACCGGGCACGGATCGGAAATGGTGCGTCCGCCGCGTCTGCCGGTAATCGGCGCCGAGCGCCAGGAGATCCTGGCCATCATCCGGCACGCCCTCGACACCCGTCCTGCTTTGGCCGCGGCCCGATGAGCGCGCGCAAGATCCACATCATCGATTCGCACACCGGCGGCGAACCCACCCGCGTGGTGGTGGAGGGAGGCCCGGATCTGGGTGGCGGCTCGATGTCCGAGCGCCTGGAGCGCTTCCGCCGCGAGTTTGACCCCATCCGCTCGGCCGTGGTCAACGAACCCCGCGGCAATGACGCCATCGTCGGCGCGCTGCTGTGCGAACCCTCGGACCCCACCTGCGACGCCGGCGTCATCTTCTTTAATAATGTCGGCTACCTGAACATGTGCGGCCACGGCACCATCGGGCTGGTGGTGACGCTGGCGCACATGGGGCGTATCGGCGAGGAGTCCGCTTCCCGCCCGGTCCGCCTCGATACCGTCTGCGGCGTGGTGGAAGCGCGCCTGGTGGGGCCGAACCGCGTCACCATCCGCAACGTGCCCAGTTACCGCAGCGCCGCCCAGGTTCCCGTAGAGGCGCCCGGCATCGGCATAATCCACGGCGATATCGCCTGGGGCGGCAACTGGTTCTTCCTGGTAAGCCACCATGGCCAAGTCCTGCGCCTGGACCGCCTGGAAGAGCTGACCGATTTTACCTGGCGCATCCGCGAGGGTCTGGAAGCCCACGGTATCGCCGGCGTCGACGGCCGCCCGATCGACCACATCGAGCTGTTCGGCCCCTCCACTGTGGCCGGCGCCGACAGCAAAAACTTCGTGCTCTGCCCCGGCAAAGCCTACGACCGTTCCCCTTGCGGCACCGGAACCAGCGCCAAACTCGCCTGCCTCTACGCCGATGGCAAACTGCGCGAGGGCCAGGTATGGCGGCAGGAGAGCATCGTGGGCAGCGTCTTCGAAGGCGCCGTGGCGGTGGTCGATGGCCAGATTTATCCTGAGATCACCGGCTCGGCCTACGTGAACGCCGAGGCGACGCTGATCCTCGACCAAAACGACCCGTTCTGTTACGGAATCCGCGGCGCATGCCAACCAGCCTCGGCCTAGGCAGCTTCGACGTAGCCATTGCCGGAGGCGGCATCGTGGGCGCGGCCTGCGCCGCTGAATGTGCCGCCGCGGGATTGAAAGTCGTGGTCGTGGATCCCGGTCCGGTAGGCGGTGGCGCCACCGCGGAGGGCATGGGCCACCTGGTGGTGATGGACGATTCGCCGGCCCAGATCGCCCTCACCCTGCTCTCGCGAAGCATGTGGATCGCCTTGCGGACCGAGCTGCCCGAGACCGTGGAATACCTGCCCTGCGGCACCATCTGGGTCGCCGCCGATGACGAGGAAATGGCCGACGTCCGCCGCAAGCAGGCGGTATACCAGGCCGCCGGAGTGCGCGCCGAGGTGCTCCTGGCCGGCGATCTCGCCAAGGCCGAGCCGCACCTCCGCGCCGGCTTGGCAGGCGGCCTGTTCGTGCCCGACGATGCGGTGGTCTATCCGCCTTGCGCGGCCCGCTATTTCCTGGAAAAATCGGGGGCGGCGGTGGTGCGGCAGCCGGCCATCGAGCTGAGCGGGCGCGGTATCAAGCTGCGCGATGGCACCTTCCTCTCGGCCGGCGTCACGGTGAACGCCGCCGGCGCCTGGGCGCCCTCGTTGACGCCGGGCATTGAGGTCCGTAAGCGCAAAGGCCACCTGCTGATTACCGACCGCTACCCCGGCTTCGTCCGCGCAGTGCTGGTGGAACTCGGCTATTTGAAGAGCGCCCATTCCACTACCGCCGATTCGGTTGCCTTCAACGCCCAGCCGCGGCGGACCGGCCAGGTGCTGCTGGGTTCGTCGCGGCAGTTCGGCTCCGAGGGCCGTGACGTGGAACCGCACATGCTGCGCCGCATGCTGCGGCGCGCGCAGGAGTACATGCCGGAAATCGGGCAGTTGACCGCCATCCGCACCTGGACCGGTTTCCGCGCGGCCACTCCCGATAAGCTGCCGCTGATCGGCCCGTGCCCCTCCGATCCACGCCTCTACCTGGCTACCGGCCACGAAGGGCTGGGCATCACCACCTCCTTGGCCACCGGCAGGCTGGTCGCCGACCAGATCGCCGGCCGCACGGCGCCGATCGCAATTGAGCCGTATCTTCCGGGCCGCGCTGCCGACAGGGCACCCCAGGAGGCGCATTGAAACTGCTGGTGAACGGGAAGACGGTGGAGGCTCCCGCAGGGTCGATGGTTTCGGCGGCAGTGGCGCTGGCGGGCGAATGGGCGTACCGGCGGTCCGCCACCGGCGAGGCGCGCGGCCCACTCTGCGGAATGGGGATCTGTTTCGAGTGCCGCGTGACCATCGGCGGCCGGCCGCATCAGCGGAGCTGCCAGATCCCCTGCGCCGAAGGGATGGAGGTGCGCACCGGTGACTAGAGCGGATACCGAATCGGGAACCCGCTGCCAATCAGCGGCATGGGCGGCGCGACGGTGACCGTCCGGCACTTCGAGATCGTGGTGGTGGGCGCCGGACCGGCCGGTCTGGCCGCCGCTCGCCGCGCCCCCGAATCGGGCGGTCCGATCGGGCGTGCCGGCACCGAACCACAATGCTGCGTGGCAGGGATGGAGGTACGCGCCGGTGACTAGAGCGGATACCGAATCGGGAACCCGCTGCCATTCGGTGGCATGGGCGGTGCGACGGTGACCGTCCGGCACTTCGAGATCGTGGTGGTGGGCGCCGGACCGGCCGGTCTGGCCGCCGCTCGCCGCGCCGCCGAATCGGGCGGTCCGATCGGGCGTGCCGGCACCGAACCACAGTGCTGCGTGGCAGGGATGGAGGTACGCGCCGGTGACTAGAGCGGATACCGAATCGGGAACCCGCTGCCATTCGGCGGCATGGGCGGTGCGACGGTGACCGTCCGGCACTTCGAGATCGTGGTGGTGGGCGCCGGACCGGCCGGTCTGGCCGCCGCTCGCCGCGCCCCCGAATCGGGCGGTCCGATCGGGCGTGCCGGCACCGAACCACAATGCTGCGTGGCAGGGATGGAGGTACGCGCCGGTGACTAGAGCGGATACCGAATCGGGAACCCGCTGCCATTCGGTGGCATGGGCGGTGCGACGGTGACCGTCCGGCACTTCGAGATCGTGGTGGTGGGCGCCGGACCGGCCGGTCTGGCCGCCGCTCGCCGCGCCGCCGAATCGGGCGGTCCGATCGGGCGTGCCGGCACCGAACCACAGTGCTGCGTGGCAGGGATGGAGGTACGCGCCGGTGACTAGAGCGGATACCGAATCGGGAACCCGCTGCCATTCGGCGGCATGGGCGGTGCGACGGTGACCGTCCGGCACTTCGAGGTCCTGGTGGTGGGCGCCGGACCGGCCGGTCTGGCCGCCGCTCGCCGCGCCGCCGAATCGGGCGGTCAGATCGGGCGTGCCGGCACCGAACCACAGTGCTGCGCAGCAGAGATGGAGGTACGCGCCGGTGACTAGAGCGGATACCGAATCGGGAACCCGCTGCCATTCGGTGGCATGGGCGGTGCGACGGTGACCGTCCGGCACTTCGAGGTCCTGGTGGTGGGCGCCGGACCGGCCGGTCTGGCCGCCGCTCGCCGCGCCGCCGAATCGGGCGGTCAAATCGGGCGTGCCGGCACCGAACCACAGTGCTGCGTGGCAGGGATGGAGGTACGCACCGGTGACTAGAGCGGATGCCGGATCGGGAAGCTGCTGCCATTCGGCGGCATGGGCGGTGCGTCGGTGACCGTCCGGCACTTCGAGATCCTGGTGGTGGGCGCCGGACCGGCCGGTCTGGCCGCCGCTCGCCGCGCCGCCGAATCGGGCGCTGCGGTGGCTGTGCTCGACGATAACCCCACCCCTGGCGGTCAGATCTGGCGTGCCGGCACCGAACCGCAGCTCTGGCTGGCGGGCTACCAGGTGATTTGCGGCGCGCGGGTCGTGGCCGCCCCGGCGGCCGGACGCCTGACCGTCGAAACCCTCGCTGCGGATTTCGAAATCGGCTACCGCACGTTGATCCTGGCTACCGGCGCCCGCGAGCGCTTCCTGCCCTTCCCCGGTTGGACGTTGCCCAACGTCGTGGGTGCGGGCGGACTCCAGGCGCTGGCCAAATCGGGCCTGCCGGTCGCCGGAAAGCGCATCGTGGTGGCGGGCAGCGGACCGCTCCTGCTAGCGGTGGCCCGCTACCTCCGCGGGCACGGAGCGCACGTGGTGTTGATCGCCGAGCAGGCCGGACGCGGGGCGCTGGCGCGATTCGGCACATCACTGGCGGCGCATCCCGCCAAGCTTCTTCAGGCGTTCGAACTACGCGCCAGGCTGTGGGGCACCCGCTATCTGACCTCCTGCTGGCCGGTCTCGGCCGGGGGCGCCGGACGCGTGGAATCCGTAACCCTGCGCCGCGGCGCCAGGACCTGGACGGAGCCTTGCGATTACCTGGCATGCGGCTTCGGCCTGGTCCCGGCGACGGAACTGGCCGAGATGTTGGGCTGCCGCATCGGGGCCTCCGGCGTGGCGGTGGACGAGGATCAGCAGACCACCGTGCACGGCATTTTCTGTGCCGGCGAAGCCACCGGAATCGGCGGCCTCGATCTGGCCCTGGTGGAGGGAGAAATCGCGGGTTACGCCGCAGCCGGGCGGACCCGTGAGGCGTCCTCCCGTTTTGCGCTTCGCCAGCAGCACCGGCGCTTCGCAACCGCCCTGGAAAAGGCCTTCGCGCTGCGCGACGAACTGCGCGCCCTGCCTTCAGCCGACACCCTGGTGTGCCGCTGCGAAGACGTGAGTTACGCGCGCATCCGCGCCTGCTCGGGATGGCGCGAGGCCAAGCTGCACACCCGCTGCGGCATGGGTCCCTGCCAGGGCCGTGTGTGCGGTGGCGCGCTGGAGTTTCTCCTCGGCTGGCGGCACGAATCCGTGCGCCCCCCGCTGTTTCCAGCGCGGATTGAAAGCCTGGCCCACTCGGGCGAGGAACGGTAGTCGCCGGCCGGCTGCGGCAGCCAGCAATCCGTGCGCCCGGCTGCTTAACCCCAGATACGCCACGCCGTGGGTCCGCCAGGGCCGCGTGCGCAGCGGGACCCCGGCGTGCGGAATGCCGGACGCAGCGGCGGCCGGGCGGCAACCGCTCTCCAACTTAATCTAATCCTGGCCCAGAAGGGCACTCAAATCCGCAGCCCGCGCCCGCACCCCAACGTAGAACGAGCCGAACAGGGCATACACCGCGCTAACCCGGTCGAAGCGCATTTCGTAGATCAGCCTCTTGAAAACCAGCGGGTCGTCGGCGAATAGGTCCACGCCCCATTCCCAATCGTCGAAACCGATCGAGCCGCTGATGATCTGGCGCACCTCCCCGGCATAGCGCCGTCCCACCAAGCCGTGTTCGTGCATCATGTGCTGGCGATCGGCCATCGGTTCGGTGTACCAGTTGGCGGTTTCGCCGCGCCGCCGGTCCATAGGATAGAAGCACAGGTACTTCGCCTCGGGAACCTGCGGCCAGAGCCGCGGCGCCATAGCCTGCCGCTGCCGTTCCAGCACGGCCTCGATCTCCTGCTTCCATTCCGCCGAATGGGGCTCCACACCTTTGGCAGCCAGATCGCCGTAGACCTTGGCGGTAGATCCGTAAAGCCCCAACTCGATGATCGACAGGTACGAGCCGGTAGGCTCCAGATAGTCGCTCAGGCGCAGCCGCGCGAGACCGGCCTGCGCCTGGCTCAGCTCTTCAAAACTGCGCCGGAAGTGCAGGAATAGCAGGTCGCCTTTGTGTCCCAGAAGGGAATAGATGGCGCTTTGGCGGCCGTCATCGGCCCGCTCCATGGAGGCAAGGGTGGCGATGGCCTCGTCCAGTATCCCGGTGCGGTCCGCGGCCGAGAGGCCCCGCCAGGCCGGACGGCGGAAGCGCATCATCTGGTGCAGCACGCTCGACCCCTCCACGGTCAACGGGACGGCGGGCAGAGCAGTTTCGAGGGTAGTCTGAGGGCTCATTCATCCATTATGGAGGATTGGCGGGCGAATCGCGCCAGGTAGGATTCAGCCGCCACCTGCTCCAACTCCCGGGCGTTCTCGGACTGCCACTCGGCGAGCCGGCGCTCGCGGAGCCGCTCCAGAAGCCGGCAGCGGCGGCGCGCCTCCAGCATGGTCTGCTGGCGCTCGGCCAACTTCTTTGTTTGCGCTTTGCGCTGGGCGGCCAATTCCTTGGCCCGCCTCTCCACGTAGAGGCGAAACCCGCTGAGGGCCGAGAGATCGCGCCCCGCCAGCGCGGGCCAGTCGCGCACCTCGGCCTCGGTCCGGATGCCGCGCGCCTCCAGTTCGGCCAGTGCGCGGTCCAACGCGGCCCGCGCCGCAGCCTCGCGACGGAATTCGACCTCTGCGAGTTCCAGTTGGGTGCGCCGCCAGGCGAGAACTTTGTCCAAACGGAAAGTGAAAGTGGTCATACGTCACATGGGGCCAGCCACCGGCCTCGACTTCGGCGAAGCCACTGCCCGGCCCACCTTCGTAGAAGCCCGGCGCCGAGAGCCTGTGCGCATGCTCCAGCCGCCGGCCTTCCAACCGCGGCCCGAGGCCAGCCCGGCACCGCCGGCGTGGGTCCCCGGGCAGAGGAAGTTGGGCCCACGGCCACGGCGCTGGTGCATAGATCTTGCCGGAGTAGTCGAACCCGCAGCCTTTGTGGTGGTCCGGATTGCCGCACGACCCAAACGCGGCCCAGGGTGGGGCCCCACGACTCCGGTCCGCAGACCTCTCCGGGAACCCAGCCGTGGACCCTCGCGGTCGGATGCCGCGCCCACCCATCCCGGCGCGAAGGGCGGCCCAAACGCCCTTGGCAGCGGGGCAACCCGTCTGCCACGGGTCTTGGTTGGCCGCGGAGCATAGTCATGACTTCCCCTGGGGCCGGACGGCTGGCACCTTGGCGTTCCCCCCGGAGGCCGCGCTGTCCAGCCGTGCGGAAAGGTCCTTCAGGCGCGACAGGGTCTCATTCAGCGGGCAGTGGACGGTGTGGTCCTGCCGTAGAAAATCGAGCAACTCCGGGCGCAGCCGGATGCTGGCGTCCAGGGCCGGGTTGCTGCCGGATACATAGGCGCCCAATTGGATGAGATCCTCGGCGTCGCGGTAGGCCGACAAGGCCGCCCGCAGCTTGCGGCCGGCCTCTTTTTGTTCCGGCGTGGCAATCGCCGAGACCAGCCGGCTGACGGAATGCAGAATGTCGATGGCGGGATAGTGTCCCTGCCCCGCCAGTTGGCGCGAGAGAATGATGTGCCCGTCCAGGATGCCGCGCACAGCGTCGCAGATTGGTTCGTTGAAATCGTCGCCATCCACCAGCACCGTGAAGAAACCGGTGATGGAACCCTTCTTAAAATTGCCGGCCCGCTCCAGCACCCGCGGCAGCAGGTTGAATACCGAGGGCGTGTAGCCTTTCTGGCTGGGCGGTTCGCCGGCCGCCAAGCCGATTTCGCGCTGCGCCATGGCCAGGCGGGTGACCGAGTCCATAACCAGCAGCACGCTGGCGCCCTGGTCGCGAAAATATTCGGCCACCGCCAGCGCCACGAAGCACGCCCGGACGCGCAGGGGCGCGGGCCGTTCGCTGGTGGCGCAAACCACCACCGACCGGCGGCGGCCCTCGGGACCCAGCTCGTTTTCCAGAAAGCCGCGCACCTCGCGGTTGCGCTCGCCGATCATACCGATCACCGTGACATCGGCGGAGTTGTTCCGCGACATGGAGCCGAGTAGAGTGCTCTTCCCGACTCCGCTACCTCCGAAAATGCCGATGCGCTGCCCTTTGCCGCAGGGCAACAGCGAATCGATGGCGCGGATGCCGGTGACCAGCGGCTGGGTAATGTGCTCGCGGTCCAGAGGGTTGCCGGCGATTCCGGCCAACGAGTAGGCTCCTTTGGCCTCGATGGCCGGGCCGCCGTCGAGGGGCTTGCCGAATCCGTCGATCACCCGGCCCAGCAGCCCAGGCCCCACCTCCACGCGGGCCTCCTGGCTGCGCGCGCAGACGGGATCGCCCAGTTGCAGTCCGTCGGTTTCTTCGAGCGGCATCGAAAGCACCCGGCCGTTGCGAAAACCGATGGCCTGTGTGCGGATGCGGCGCCCGCCGGAGGCCTGAATTTCGCAGAAGTCTCCGATGGCCACGCTCGGTCCCCGCGATTCCACCAGCAGGCCGGTCACTTCGGTCACTTGCCCGGTCCAGCGCAGGGGGTCGGTGCGCTCCACTGCCGCCAGATAAGGTTCTAACGAGAGCCGGTCGTTCATGAGGTCCCCCGCAGGCGGTCGGTCAGGCCGCGCTCGATTTCCTGAAATTGCGACTCGACCGAGGCATCCAGGTTGCCGCGGCCGGTCTCAAATACCACCGTCCCCGGCTGCGACGAGGGATCCGGCAACACTTCCACCGCCGCACCGGCCAAACCCTTGCGCACGCAGGCGGTCACCGAAGCGGCCAGCGAGGGATGCACTTTGACGCGGCAGATCTCCTGGCCCTGCAGTTTTTCGAGAGCCGCCAAAACCAGCCCGTGCAGGGCATCCGGATCCACCGCCAACTCGCGCCGCAGAATCCGGCGGGCGATCGCCAGCGACAGCTTGACCATGTCGTTTTCGGCTTCCCGCCGCAGGCGCGGGCGCAGCCCGGCAATCTCGTCGATGGCCCGCGAAAGGCGCTCGATCACCGGCTGGAGTTCGGCCGCGGCCCGTGTACGGCCGGCGCTCTCGCCCTCCTTGACTCCGGCCGCGTGGGCATCTCGCGCCTTCTGCTCCGCCTGCCGCTGGAGCTGGGCGATCTGGGCCGCGTAATCCGGCCCCGGCTCGGGCGCGACCGCCTGCGGACCGGATTTCCCCGACTGGACTCGTGAGACTTGCCGGAAGACCATGGGTGCCACCAGCGGGTGGTCTTCCGGCAGCAGCACCTTAGACGACATACTGTTCGCCGACCGTGCCCTTCAGGCTGACTACGCCCTCGGATTCGAGTTGCCGCACCACGGCGATAATCTGCTGCTGCGCCGCATCCACTTCTTTGATCTTCACCGGCCCCAGCGCATCCATATCTTCCTTCAACATCTCGGCGCCGCGCTGCGACATGCAGCCGAGGATCTGGTTGCGCAACTGCTCGCTGGTACCTTTCAATGCCACGGTCAGCAGCTTGCGATCCACCTTCGCCAGCACTTCCTTAAGACCCAGCGGGTCGATGAGCAGGAGGTCTTCGAAGACGAACATCAAATGGCGGATGGTCTGGGCCAGGTTGGTATCCTGCTGCTCGATGTAGTCCAGGATTTCGCGGCCGGACGTAGAGTCGAGCCGGTTCAGCATTTCGGCAACCGCCCGGACGCCGCCGTAGGATTCCCGGCTGAATTCGCCTAAGGCCTTCAGTTTCTGCCCGATCACGCCAGCGATCTTGAGGATGATTTCCGGGGAGATCTGATCCAGGCTGGCCATTCTCTGGGAGACATCGGCGCGCAGCCCAGCCGGCAGCGAGGTGAGCAGTGCGGCTGCCTGGGAGGAATTCAGGTGCGAGAGCACCAGCGCAATGGTCTGCGGATGTTCGTTGTGAATAAACTTGGCGAGCTGTTGGGGGTCGGCCTTCTGGATGGCGTCGAAGGAAGCCGCCTCGGCGCCGAGGGCCTTGGCCAGCCGGTCCAGGAGCCGCTTGGCAGTGTCCGGCGGAAAGGCCCGCATCAAGAGCTTCCGGGCAAAGTCGATGCCGCCCCGAGCCACATAGTCACCGGCCGCCGAGAGGTTGTGGAATTCGTTCAGGATGGTATCGGCCTGCTCGGCCGAAATCGACGTGATCTTGGCCACCTCGCGGCTGACCTTCTGTACATCCTCCTCCGAGAGTTGCTGCAGGATCTCGGCGCTGGCCTGCTCGCCGAGGACAATCAGCAGCATGGCAGCCTTGCGCAGCGGTGGAAGTTGTTCGGCGTCGTCCGTCTTGGTGGTGTTGAGGATCATGGGCGTGGTTGACTGCCGCTACGAATTCTCCTCCTCGCGGATCCAGGTGCGCAGGACCTGTGCGGCCAGCTCGGGGTCCTTACTGATCTTTTCGCGCAAATGTTTGGCGAGGACTTCCGCCTGCTTGGTAATTACAGGAGCCAGTCTGAGCGACTCCAGCGCTTTGGCTTCGGCCTGCTGTTGCAGGGCCTCGCGTTCGGCTAATTGCGATTCGATCTTCTTCTCGATGGAGGCAGCGCCCTCCACCGCCGGAAGGCCGGATGGACCGGATTCTCCAGCCGTCAAAGCGGTGGGAATGCTGACCGACGCGGCCGCAGCTTGCTTGCGGCGCTTGAGGAAGACCGCGATTCCGACGATCAGCGCCAGCACCACCAAGCCGGCCGCGCCGGCGATGATTTGCGTCTGGCGGTTCCATTTCATCGGTAGCCCGGGCAGATTGCCGGGTTGGCCCGGCCCGGCGGGAGCCGGCGGCAGCGCCGGCGGCTCCAGGGTCAAAGTGGATTCGAATGCCAGCGATTCCACCACCACCTGGTCGCCCCGGTCGGCACTGAACCCGGTCACTCCGGCCACCAGGTCGTGGATCACCTTGAGTTTCTCCGGCGGGGGCGCCGCCAGCACCCTGTGGTACCCGTTCTTGTCCCGCTCCCAGCTGAGGTCCTGATCCACCAGAACCGCTACCGACATTTTGCGCACGGTGCCGGCCGGCAGGTGGGTCTTCTTCACCGTGCGGCTGGATTGATAAAGGATGTTCTCGGTAACGCGCGACGTACGGGTGGAGCTGGTACCCGGCCGGGTGGCTGGGCGCGGCAGGCTTGACGCTGTTCCCGGCACTCCATTGGCGGAGGCCGGGGCGGCGCTGTCCTCGGTGCGCTGCGAGCTGGTCATCACCGAACGTGCCGGATCGTAGATTTCCTCACTTTGATCGCCGCCCGTGAAATCGCACTCCACTGAGACGCCGGCGCGAAATTTGTTGGCGCCCAGCAACGGCTCGAGCGTGGAGTTGATCTTGGCCAGCAGGTCGGCCTCGATTTTGTGGCGATAGTCCAGCGCCGCCTCGGAGGGTCCCGGGCTATCCGGCGATTCTGGCGGCTTGGGCGTCCCCAGCAGGTTTCCGTTCATATCGAGCACGGAAACGGCTTCGGGGGCCAGCCCTTCCACCGCGCTAGCCACCAGGTGGTTGATAGCCAGGACGTTCTGGGGCGCCAGCCGGGCGCCCGGCTTGATCTTCACCAGCACGCTGGCTTTGGCCGGCTGCTGGGCATCCAGGAACACCGAATCCTTGGGGAAGGTGATGTGAACGCGGGCCTGCTCCACCTCGGCCAGCGACATCACCGAGCGCTCCAGCTCGCCCTCCAGAGCCCGGCGGTAGTTGATATGTTCGGTGAATTCAGTGGCGCCCAGGTTGCTCTTGTCGAACAGTTCGAACCCGACGCGCCCGGTTTTGGGCAGCCCCACCGCCGCCATGCTCAGGCGCAGCTCGGCCAGTTTGGCGGAAGGCACCAGCACCATGCCGCCGGTTTCCGGAATCCGGTATTCCACGCCGCTTTCGCGGACCTTCTGGACAATCGCAGCCGCGTCTTCCGGCGCCAGACCGGTGAACAGGGGCTTGAAATCGGCTTCCCGCTGGTTTCTGACCACCGCATACAGCGACGCGCCTACCAACACCGCTACCGCTACGATGCTCAGCCTCTGCCGGACGGATAAATTGGCCAGGATCTTCTTCATGCCGTGGGCCCGAAAGCGCCTCGATTACTTAGATCGGCGGGATGGACCAAAAACATGAGGGTCCTTCTCACATTTGCATGCGCATGATTTCCTGGTAGGCGCTAACCACCTTATTGCGCATCTGCATAAACAGGTCGAAGGAGAGTTCCGCCTGCTGGACGGCCAGGGCGGTGGTGTGGAGTTCCTCGCCCTCGCCGGAGAGCAGCCGCCCCACCGAGGCATTGGCGTTCTGTCCGAAGGATTCCACGCTCTGCACCGCGTTGGCAAAGGCCTCCTGGAAGCTGCCCCCGGAAGAAGGCTGGGCCCCCAGGCTCACGGGTTCCGCCAGGACAGGCGCCGAAATGGGTGCAATAGGAGCTGGCACAGTCTACCTCAATGTAATAAGTCCAGTGACCGCTGGATCATGTCCTTCACCGCCCCAATCGCCGCCACATTGGCTTCATAGCTGCGCGAGGTGTCCATCAGGTCTACCATGTCCTCAGCCGGATTGACGTTCGGGAAAGCTACATACCCGTTGGCGTCGGCATCGGGGTGCCCGGGCATGTAGCGGCGCTCCGGCTCGCTGGTGTCGGTGACGATGTCGGAAACTCCAACGCCATTGACCGCATCCACCTGGGAATCGAACACCGAACTGAAGGGAGACGTCACTCCGGAGCTTTCGAATACCACATCCTTGCGCTGGTACGGCCCGCCTTCCGGAGTGCGGGTGGTCTCCGCATTGGCGAGATTTTCCACAAGTACCTCCGCGCGGGCACGCTGGGCCGCCATCCCGGAAGCCCCCACCGATATGGCCGCAAACAGGCTCACGAGCTTTTCCCTTCGTTGATGGCCGAGCGAATCTGGTCGATTTCGCCGCGCAGCAGGCTGGAAGCCATCTGGAAGCGCAGCGCGTTCTCCGAAAGCAGGCGCGTTTCGCGATCCAGGCTGACGTTGTTGCCATCGTTTTTGACGGCCAGCCCGTTCACCCCCACAATATTCGGCGTCTCGCCCAGGGTGTTCTCGAATTCGTGCTGAAAATCGATATCCTGCGTCTGGTATCCGGGCGTATCGGCGTTGGCTATGTTCGATGCCACCAGCTTCTGCCGCACGCTCAGCAGGTCCATATAATGTTCGAGTTGTCCGGCCACCGGGTCCAACATGCAGCAGATCTTATGCAGGCAGGGGACCGATGGGTAAGCTTTTTGAAATCAAGAGGTGGGGCGGTGGGAGCGCGGCATTTCCATGGCGCACGCCAAAAAATTGCCGCGAGCGGCCCGCGCGCCTCCTGGACGGCGCCGCATTCGCCGCGTCAAAGGAAGCTCCAAACGGCCCGACTTGAGATAAAATCGACCCGTGCCTACCAGTTCGGGTTTTGCCCTGGCGGCGGTCGTCCTAAGTCTGGTGACGGGTGCGGCCCAGCAATCCGCGAGTAGCGGGCTTCTTGAAGGTCATGGCGATATCGGCGATAACCCCAAAGCAGGCTCCCTCGAATTCTCCGCGATCTCCGGCGCGTATCGCGTGACCGGCGGCGGCGCCAGCGTGTGGTCCGCCGGCGACGCGTTCCAGTTCTTGTGGAAAAGAATTTCGGGCGACCTGACCCTTACCGGGGATGTGCAATTCGCGGGCACGGGCGCAGTGGCCCACCGCAAAGCCATGCTCATGGTGCGGCAGAATCTGAACGCCGATTCGCCGTATGCCGATGCGGCCCTGCATGGCGACGGGCTCACGGCCCTGCAATACCGCACGGAGGCCGGCGCGCAGACCCAGGAAATGCGCTCGGCACTGACGGCCCCGGTGCGGATTCGCCTGGAGCGGCGCGGCAACCAGTTCATCCTGGAAGCTGGCAAGCCGGGCGGAGAACTGACGTCCACTCTGCCGGTTTCGCTGCCCCTGCACGATCCGGTCTACGCCGGCATCGGGGTCTGCTCGCACGACGCCAACATTCTCGAAACTGCGGTATTTTCCAACGTTCGCCTCGTCGCTGGCTCCGGCCCGGCTAACCAGCGCTCCCAGGCGCGGCCGCCGCAACCGCGCTACCGCAGCCGCATCGTGATCTTCAATCTGCGCACCAAGCAGCAGAAAGTGCTCATGCAGGCCGACGAGATCTGGGAAGCGCCTAACTGGACTGTAGACGGTAAGTACCTGCTGGCCAATTCCGGCGGCAACCTGTATCGCCTCGCGGTGGATGGCAGCGGCCAGCCCGAGAAGCTGGACGTGGGCGAAGGCCTGCGCTGCAACAACGACCACGGCTTCACCCGCGATGGCAAAATGCTGGCGTTTTCAGCCTCCTCGCAAGGGTCTGGCGGATCGCAGGTCTATGAGGCCTCCGCCGACGGCACCGGCCGCCGCGCCATGACCACCCGCGCACCGAGTTACTTCCATGGCTGGTCGCCCGATGGCAAGTGGCTGGCGATTGTGGCCAACCGGACCGGCAATTACGACCTGTTCCGCATCCCCGTGGGAGGCGGCGCGGAGCAGCAGCTTACCTCCAACCCCGGCTATGACGACGGCCCCGACTATTCGCCCGACGGCCGCTGGATCTACTTCAATTCCAACCGCGCCGGCAACTACGATATCTGGCGCATGCCCGCCGATGGCGCGGGGCCCGGTGACGCCAGGGCCGAACGGGTCACCTCCGACGAGTGGGAGGACTGGTTCCCGCATCCCTCGCCGGACGGCAAGCGCCTGATATTCCTCTCGTTTCCAAAAGGCACCGCCGACCACAACGGCAAGATGGACGTAGAGCTGCGTATGCTGCCCCTGCCCGGCAGGAAAGTGGGCAAAACGCAGCCAGCGACGGTGCTGAAAATTTTCGGCGGCCAGGGCACCATCAACGTCAATTCCTGGGCGCCGGATTCCAATCGTTTCGCTTTTGTAACTTACGAATTGTTGCGGCCTGAGCAGTAAGTTAACCCGCAACCACTGAGTTCCTTGGGGGGTTCATTAGGGCTTATGACTCGGATTGTGGCTTGCCTGTGTCTCGCGGCTGGACTTCACGCACAGACGGTTCCCTGGAGCAGCTACGGGCACGACCCGCAGCACACCGGTCTTTCCACTATCGGCGCGCAACGGCTGGAGACCATCAAATGGAGCACACCGGTCGATCTCGTCCTGGCGGGCAGTTCGGCTAACCTTTATATCCACTACGGATCGCCCCTGGTGACGGCTGCCAATACGGTGCTGGTTCCGGTGCGCACCAGCTCGTCCAACACCTACCGCGTGGAAGCCCACAGCGGCTCCAATGGCGCGCTGCTCTACACCCTCCCCACCGATTACACGCCGCCTCCGCATAACTGGATTCCAAGCTACGCCCCGGTGCTCAGCCAGGGCACCCGGGTGTACTACCCCGGGGCGGGAGGCACGGTCTATTACCGCGACCAGCCCGATTCGGCCAGCGGTCCCTCCGGCCAGATCGCCTTTTACGGCAATACCGTGTATGCCAATAATTCCGCAGCCCTGGCTTCCACGGTGATGATTTCCACGCCTATTACGGCCGACGCCGCCGGCAACATCTACTTCGGCTTCGACGTGACCGGCACGAACCCGGCCAACCTCACCAGCGGCCTGGCGCGCATCGGCGCCGATGGCACGGGAACTTGGATCAGCGCCTCTGCCGCCGCCCAGGGCGACCCGTCCATCGTCGAAGTGTCCATGAACTGCGCCCCGGCCGTCAGCAACGACGGCTCTACCTTATATTTCGCCGTGTCGGAGGGCAACTCCACGGGCGGCTACCTGGTGTCGGTCAACAGCACCACCCTCGCGCCCGTCGCCGCGTCCGCCTGAAGGACCCCCCACCGGCCTGGACGCCATGCTGCTGGACGACAGCTCCGCTTCGCCCACCGTGGGGCCGGATGGCGACGTGTACTACGGCGTCCTCGAGTCGTCCTGCTGCCTGAATGACGACCGCGGCTGGCTATTGCATTTCGATCGCGCGCTCACCCAAACCAAGACACCGGGCGCGTTCGGTTGGGATACCACCGCCTCTGTAGTGCCGGCCACCCTGGTGCCCTCCTACCAGGGCGCTTCATCTTACCTGGTCTTCACCAAGTACAACAACTACATCGGGGTCGGCCCTGGCGGCAACGGCCAGAACAAAATTGCCGTGCTCGATCCCAACTCCACCGAAACCGACCCTATCACCGGCGCCACGGTGATGCTGGAAGTGATCACCATTCTGGGGCCGACCCTCCAATGCGGCCGGCGGCGTGCGCGAGTGGTGCATCAATAGCGGCGCCATTGACCCGTTTGCCGATTCGGTCATCGCCAACAGTGAGGATGGCCTGGTCTACCGCTGGGATTTCCCCAGTAACTCGTTCATTCAAAAGGTGCGCCTGACCTCCGGCGTGGGCGAGGCTTACACGCCCACGGCCATCGGCGCCGATGGCACGGCCTACGCCATCAACGACGCCTACCTGTTCGGTGTCGGCCAGGGCGCCAGCCTCACCATCACCTCCACCCACGCCAGCAATTTCACCCCCGGCGAGAACGGCGCTCGATATACCCTCACCGTCACCAACGCCGGGTCGGCCGCCACCAGCGGGGCCGCCGTGGTCACCGATACGCTGCCTTCCAGCCTGACAGCCGTCTCGATCGCCGGCAGTGGGTGGAACTGCACCCAACCCGCCGGCCCGTGCACGCGCAGCGATCCGCTGGCCGCCGGCGCCAGTTACGCCGCCATCACCCTCATCGTGAACGTGGCGGCCGACGCCCCCTCATCGGTCACCAATACGGCCACGGTTTCGAGCGACGGCGCCACCAACTCGGTGAACTCCACCTCCAACGACGTTACCTTTATCGGCAACCTGGGCACTGCCTCCCTGAGTATCTCCAAGATGCACGCCGGGAATTTCGGCCAGGGGCAGACCAACGCCACCTACACCGTAACGGTCACTGACGCCGCCAACGCCGCACCTGCCAGCGGCACAGTAACGGTGACCGAAATGCCTCCCGCCGGCTTGACCGTGGTGTCCATGGGCGGGACGGGTTGGGGATGCGCCGCGACCATGTGCACGCGCGGCGATTCGCTGGCGGCCGGCGCCAGCTATCCGCCCATCACCGTAACCGTCAGCGTGGCCGATAACGCAACTTCTCCGCAGGTCAACATGGTGAGCGTGACCGGCGGCGGATCGGGCGCGGCCACCGCCACCGACCCGACCGTGATTGCTCCGGTCTACACCGAGGTGACGGTAGACACCAATCCCACCGGTTTGCAGTTCACCGTGGATGGCGGTCCCCCGCAAACCGCCCCGGTGACGCTGGATCTTTCCATGGGCACCCACACGCTCTCCGCTATCACCTTGCAATCGGGGCCGGCGGGCACCATCTACCTGTTCACCGGATGGAGCGATGGCGGCGCCGCCTCCCACACCATCACGGTGGGGTCTTCCCCTGCCACCTACACCGCCTCCTTTAATACCCAGTATTCGCTCACCAGCGTGGCTTCTCCAGCCGCCGGCGGATCGGTGAATCCCCCCAGCGGCGGGTTTTACAATCCGGGCACCGTGGTACAGGTGGTGGCCCTCCCCAATAGCGGGTACGCCTTCAGCGGCTGGAGCGGTCCGGTGGCCAATCCGTCCGTGGCCTCCACCTCGGTCACCATGAGCGCCGCCGAATCCATCACCGCGTTCTTCTCCAAGGTGACCGGCATCAGCATTACCAGTTGCAGCGCCAGCGTCTTTACGGCCACCGTGGGCCAGACCGCCACCGTTCCGGCTAGCATAAGCTGCACGGTAACCGACACTGTAAACGGGGTCGCCATCAATGGCCTGACGGTCTCCGGCCTG
Organism: Bryobacterales bacterium; assembly: GCA_963803725.1. Lineage (GTDB taxonomy): Bacteria > Acidobacteriota > Terriglobia > Bryobacterales > Bryobacteraceae > JOPF133. The sequence goes on from CAWDOH010000061.1 coordinate 27,737, forward strand.
CCCACTTGGCTGAGCCCGTCGCTGGTGGCCACCAGCCTGCCCGCCGGCGGCTCCACCACTCTGACGCTCACGCCCATCAATGTGGCGGCTCAGAACCCCGGCACCCTGGGACCACCCACCATCGTGGTTTCGGGCACGCCCGCCAACCAGAACACCGCCGTTTCCGGCAGCCTCACCAGCATTACCCTGACGATCTTCCCGGGGTTCACCTTGACCCCCTCTTCGGTGATCTTCGATGTTCCCACCCAGGCCGCCGTGGCCAGCCAGGCCGTTTCGCTCACCGATAACCCGGTGACCGCCGAGACCATCACCGCGACCCCCTCGGTGGCCACACCCGCCGGGGGCAACTGGCTGGCGGCCACCGGCGGGACCACGCCGCTGAATTCCGTCATCACCGTGACCAGCGCAAACCTGCCCGCGGGCGCCTACGCCGGCGCGGTGGTCTACACATCCGGCAATGCGCCGGGCATCCCCAACCTGCCGGTGACCCTGAACGTGGGCCAACTGGCAGTTTCGGGCGGCCCGATTACCTTTAGCCACGTCCTTGGCCTGACCACGCCGGGTACCGAGAGCCTGAACGTCAGTGCCGGTCCGGCGGCGATCACCTGGGGATCTTCCATGTCCGGCGATTGCCTGTGGCTGACGGATAACGCTCCCAGCGGCACCACTCCGCGCGGCGGCGCCTCCCCGGTGCCCATCAGCTATACCGCCGGGGGCGCGGCCACCGCCGGCGTCGGGGCGCATGTCTGCGTCCTCACCTTCTCGGCAGCCGCGTCTTACGGTTCCACCGCTCCGGCGTTGACCACCACGGTTACCCTCACGGTCTACCCGATGTTCACCCTGGCGCCCACCAGCCTGATCTTCGACATCCCCACCCAGGCCGCCCCCCAGAACCAGACGGTTTCGGTGATCGATTCGCCGCTGGCCCCCGAACCGGTTACGGCCTCGGGAACCACCACCTGGCTGAGCGCCAACGGCGGCAGCACGCCCTTCACTTCCACCGTCACCGTGACACCCTCGGGCGCCGTGGCCTCTACGGCCGGCCAGTACACCGGCAGCGTGCTCTACGCTTCCGGCAACATTCCGGGCCTACCCAGCCTGCCGGTGACCGTGAACGTGGGGCAACTGGCGGTCGGCGGCGGTCCCATCGACTTCACCCATTTCCTCGGGCTGACCACCCCGGCGCCCGCCACCCTAAACGTGAGCGCCGGCCCAGCGGCCATCGCCTGGGGTTCCTCCATTTCGGGCGATTGCGCCTGGCTGACCGATAGCGCGCTCAGCGGCATCACCCCGCGCGCCGGTTCCTCCCCGGTGACCATCGGCTACACCGTGACGGGCGCCACCGCCGCGGGCGTGGGGACCCACGTTTGCACCCTCAGCTTCGCCGCCGACGCTCAGTACGGCTCCGCGGCGCCCGCCGTCACCACCACCGTGACGCTGGCGGTCCTGAGCAGTCCGGCCTTCTCGGTGACCCCCAACCTGCAGCAGTTCGTGACCGTGAATGCGGGCTCCACCACGCCGGTTTCGGCGGCGTTCCAGATTGGCGACACGGTGGCCGGGTCGAACCAGCCGCCCGCCATCGGCATCACCGTCACGCCGTCCAGCCAGAACCCGGCGAACATCTTCGCCACCAACCTGAGCGTCGTCACCACCCCGTCCGTCCTGACCATCACCGCCAACCCGTACGGCCTGACCGTCGGAACCTATAGTGGCTACTTCGTCATTTCGTCGGCGAATTCCAGCGGCACACCGCCCGTCACCGTGGAGCTTTCGCTGGTGGTGCAGCAGACCGGGTGTCCCTTCATGGTTACGCCGTCGAGCACGGTTTCGCTCACCAACGCGGTTCCCAGCGACGGCAGCACACCCGTAACCCTGTCCGGCTCCTTCACGGTCACACCGGGCGCGGGATGCACCAACGCCACTACCTGGACCGCCGCTTCGAATGCAAGCTGGCTGATCCTCACTTCGGGCAGCAGCGGCTTCGGCGGCGGCGCCGTCACCGGCAGTTTCAACGCCCTCAGCAATCCGACTACGGGCTGCGCCGGCTCGGCCGAATGCAGCGGGCCGCAGCCGCGCACCGCTACCATCACCATCACGCCGTCGGTGGGGTTACCTTTGACGATTGCGGTCACTCAGCCCGGCTCCAGCGCGCCGCTGGTGGACCGCCAGGTCACCTCCCTCTACCAATCCATTTTCGGCCGCGACCCCGATCCCGGCGGCTACACCTTCTGGACCGGGGCGGGCGCAGCCTCGCTGAGCCAGATGGCCGACGATTTCCTGACCAGCCCGGAAGCCTTCGATGGCGACTTCGCCGTGATGGCCGCCTACCAGGCCGCCACCGGCGCTCCGCCGACGTACGCCCAGTACACCCCGGGGGTAAGCGCCTTCCGCCTGGGCCTCCAGACCATCCCCGGCCTTTTCACCTCGCTGACTTCCAGTAATCCCAGCTATAGCGCGGCCACGCTCTACCAGAACCTCCTGAACCGCGCGCCCAGCCAGGCGGAAGCGAGCGCTTGCACGCCGCTCGCCACCTGCTTCGAAACCCTCATCGGCTACCCGGCCACTACCACGCCGGTGGCCGCGCCCAACAACGAGTTTCAGAGCACCGGCACCTTCGCCAACCTGACTTCGGCCACGGGCGACCACACCAACACCCTGTACATCACCCTGCTGTACTTCGTGATCCTGAACCGCGATCCCGATCCCGGCGGGCTGGCATTCTGGCTGGGCGTGGCAAATAGCGGCGGCGCGGGCCTGCTGTTCCAGGGCGCCGCGGGCTACCCGACACGTCTCCAGATCCTGGGTCCGGCGCCGCCCGAAGGCTTCATCGGCAGCCAGGAGTTCCAGAGCCTGTTCCAGTGATGCTTGTCCACTATCGGCCGCACGCCGCCGCGCGTGGTTTCGCCCTGGTGGTGGGGCTGTGTCTGACAGCGGGTTTGCGGGCCCAAACCGCGGGCCCGCTGATCATCAATTCGCCCTGGATTTCCAATACCGCCACGAACTGCCTGGCTTCTGCGGCGGCTGGCACCGGCCCGGCCTTCTCGGTCCCGGCCTGCCATGGCGATAGTCCGGCCATTCCCATGGCATGGTTCACGGTGCCGGGTGGATATGCCGGAGTCGTGACCAGCAGCATCGGCAGCTCCAGCCAGGGCAACAACCCGCTGAACACTTATAACAATGTGGTGCTGGACTCCAAAAATCTCGGCCTGATGTCGCCGGGCACATTCACCGCCACCGCATCCGGCGGGCTGCAGCCGGTGAATGTAGGAACGGTGGTAGGCCCCCTGCAGGTGGCCGCGGGCTTCATGGTGCACCAGTCCTTCCCTGGCCCCACCGTCTAGCCGGTTTTGGATGTGCCGACCTGCACCCTCACCAGCCCCCCGATTCCAGGCGGAGTTCTCACGTTTCCGGCGAGCGGTCCGTTGCCGGCATCGAATGCCGCGGCGACCACCACCGCATTTACGCTTACCATCTCGCCGGGCGCCGCGGCGATCCCCATGGCCAATGGCTTCTATGCCTCCACCATTACGGTTACGCCCAACAATAACCCGGCCCAGGCCGCCCAGATCCCCGTCTGCCTGGAAGTGGGCAACAATGTCGTGACGCAGTTCGAAACCGTCCCTCAGCCGGACAGTGTGCCTCTGCCCTTCAATCCCACCGGCAATATCGTGCCGGCCGACGGCCTGGTTACAGACGCCGGCAACACCGTGTACTTGCAGGTCATCGCGGAAACACTTGGCCCTAACCAGACCGCGCCGCTGAATGCCGGTGCCACATTCGGCACGCCGTCCTTTGTGGCTGTTCCGGTGAGCATCACGCCGGCGAGCACGAACCCTCCGTGGGCATTTAGACTGGCGTCTCCGGTCAACACAGGCGCCAGTAATTGTTCGCCCGTGAGTGGGGCCCCCACCGGCCATTGCCTGACCGGCTCCCACCTCGACTTCCTGATCGCCGCTCCTTCGGACCTCTCCAGCCCACCAGTTGTAACATTCAATGTAGCGGCCACCGGGACCGGTCTTCCGAGTGCAACGCATGAGACAATCAACCCGTCGGACAGCCCCTCTCCGTCGTGTCAAAATGCCGTTCTGCCAGTGTACCCGCTGGACGGCCCTGCGTTGATTTATACCGTGGATTCTCCAAACTGCCTGCCGGGCTGTCCCGCCTCGTGGTGCACCAGCCCTCAACTGTCCACCCTCCCAACTGTGTTGGCGTACCTTACTTTGATTCCGTCCCTCGGCTACACCGGCGGCCTCGGGTACACCACCGTGCCGAACGTCAGCTTCAGCAGTGGCTGCGCGGAGGAGCCGACCGCCGTGGCGACGATCGTCCACCCAGGTGCGGCCGGTTACGTCAGCACGATCGGGCTGACCGGCCCCGGTTCCGGCTGCACATCGGCCCCCACGGTGACCATCGATCCGCCATCCACCGTGGGTGGCGTTACGGCCGCGGTGGAAGCGTTCCTCGCCAACGCCACCACGGCGTTCACCTTCAACCAGCTCGTCGATACGGCTCCCACGTCGGCCAGATCGTGCATGACCGGCGCGCCTTCGTGTTCCGGGCCATGGTTCCAGACCTTGGCAGTTCAGGCGTCAAACGGAGGGGTCTCCATACTCACTCCGACCTTGTATCCGCCAGCTCCCACCATTTACTACAATCCGCAAGCCACCGGCTTCATCGGCCCGTGGCTCAGCGTAGCGTCCGTCAATTGCCAACCTATTGTCGCGAATCCCACGCCGGTCACGGAATGCCAGTTCACCGTCTCGCCGAACGCCAATGTGACCGAGCTGCCGGTAGGAACGTACAACGCGTACGTAGACTTTGTGGCGACGGGCCAACCGCCGAACACCGAACCGGCGATCGTAACGGCTCTGGTCACTCTCAACGTGACCGGTCTGCCCAGCGTTGTGAGCACGCCGTCCGCTGCGTTTATTTACGCCTCCGGCAGCAGCGCCACAAATCCGGCCAGCGTTTCGGCTCAGTTGAGCGTCAGCGCCTTACCCAACGGTGTGACCGGAATTCCGGTCACCGTGACGGCGGCTTCTGAAACCGGACCAGCCAACTGGCTGCAAATCGCGCTCAACGGCGGCACGGCGGGTGTAGCACCTGAATCTGGCACGCTGACCACCACGCCCCTCCCGCTTGTAATCACTGTGAACCCGGCGGTTCTGGCCAGTCTCACCACGCCGAACACCTATAACGGCACGATTACGGTGAGCACCCCGTCCTCGTCCACCTCCAATCCAACCGTCACCATCCCGGTGACCTTGACCATGGGTACTCAGTTGCTGCAAATCAACTCAAACGACGCTAGCTGCTCGACCGCTAGCGGCATCGGGTCTTGTATTGCCACGGCGGCCTACACGATCGGCCAGACGAACCAGGCCACGCCCAGCTTCCCGGCGGTGGTAAACATGCTCGGCAGCGTCCCCTACCCCTTGAGCTTTTCCTCCAACGTGCCATGGCTCGTGCCCAGTGTAACCACGTCATCATACGCCTCCGTACCCCTCAGCTTCGCCATCAACCCGTCGACAATCCCGCCTCTGTCCGCAGGTTTGTTGACCGGCGTCATTACGGCCACGGAAGTAGGTGGCCCGCTGAGCGCCACGTTCACGGTGAACCTGACGGTGGCCAATCCGCCGAGCATCCTCCTGCCGACGCCGACGTGCACGCCCAACCCGGCGGGCTACACCACCAGCGTCGTCTGCACCACCACCGCCGCGCTCTCCACGATGCCGGCCAATCCGACTACTCTTCCAGCTACGGTGACGGCCTCGATGAGCTCCGGCCCCTGCACCGTGGCCCCGGCTACTTCAACCATTAGCCTCTCGACCGCGGCGACGCCGCTCAGCTTCACGGTTAGCCCGTCGAGCGGTATCGGGTTGTTTGCTAACTGCACGCTGGCCGTAGCTGTTGCCACCACGAGCGGCATCACGCCGGCAATCACCAATTCGACCAGCGCCACCATCACTTTGACCGGGTCCCTCACGACCTCCCCGACTTCGCAGGTCATCAACCTGCCGACGGGAGCGGCTCCAGTCACCTTTACGGACGCCATCCAAATGACCTCCAGCGCTGGTCCGGCCCCGGTGTCTTTCGCCTGCTCTCCATCGATAGCGTTGCCCCTTGGCGGTGACTGGCTGGCCTGCACCGGCGGCACAACCACGACCGTTCCCCCGGCAGCCACTTCGACTGGCACTGTAACTGCCAGCTCCCTGCCTGCGGGATCGTACGGCGGCAGCCTGGCCTACAGCTTGACCCAACTCGGCCCGAGTGTGCCTCCCATCAACGTGCCGGTGACGCTGGAGATCGGAACACTCGCGATTACCGGCGGCCCGGTGACCTTTGAGTATGAGTTCGGCGTCACCGTCCCGGCTACCAACGCCACGCTGATGATCAGCTCCGGGGTGGCCGCCATCAACTGGACGGCGACGGTGACTCCGAACGCCGGCACCGCCAATTGCAACTGGCTGATTCCGGGGGCTCTCAGCGGGACCACCACCTCCAACACACCCAATCCGCTGACCGTCAGTTACAACCCGGCGGTTCTGCCGGCGGCCAACGCAACCTATTCGTGCACCATCAGTTACTCGCCAGCGGCCGTCTATGGCGCGCCAGCGGCTGATACGGTTCCGGTGGTCGTTACCCTGCTGACAGGCCCTGTCGGGTTTCTCGTTGTAACGCCAAACACCGCGCAGGTGCTCACCACCATTCCGGGCAGCACCGCCGCACCGGGCGCCACATTCGAGGTCGGCGTCAGCCAAATCCTGGCTCCGGCAACTTCGATCACCGCGACCGTAACGCCCTTCTCCAACAATCCACTCAGCGCCGGCCCCAACTCAGCCCCCATCTTCACAGCCTCGCCGGCGGCGTTGACGATCCCATCCCCTCCTGGAGCGGCTGCCCTCACCATCACCGCCAACCCCACCGGTCTGCCCATCGGCACCTACCAGGGCAGCTTTACCATCTCATCGCCATCGCTGCCGGTCACCGCCGTGGTCACCGTGGACCTGGTTTTAGCCTGCGCCGCCTTTGTCTCTCAGCCCAGCACCGTGGCTCTCACCAATTCCGTACCCGCCGATGGCAGCACGCCCACAACCGCTTCCGGCACCTTTTCCCTCACCGTCAACGCTGGCTGCGCGCTCCCTCCCTGGACGGCTACCTCGAATGTCCCATGGCTGGCCGTCACCCTGGGCAGCGGGACCGGGACCTACAGCGCCCTGAGCAACCCCACCACTTCGCCTCGCACCGGGGTCATCACCGTTACCCCGTCGGTGGGCGCGCCCGGCCTGATCCAGTTCACCCAGCCCGCTTCCTCGGCGCCCCTGCTCGACCGGCAGGTAACCGCTCTTTACCAGTCGATCCTCAGCCGCGACCCCGATCCCGGCGGCTACGCCTTCTGGACCGGCCCCGGCGCGCCCACCGGCGTCGCCACCCTCAGCCAGATGGCCGACGACTTTCTCACCAGCCCGGAGGCCTTCAACAGCGATTTTGCCGTGATGGCCGCCTATCAGGCCGCTACCGGCGCTCCGCCCACCTACGCCCAGTTCACCTCGGCCGTCTCGGCCATCCGCCTGGGCGGCCAGACCGTCCCCGGCCTGTTCACGGCGCTGACCGCTGCGAACTTGAGCTACTCGGCGGAGAGCCTCTACCGGAACCTCTTAAGCCGCGCGCCCACCGCGGCCGAAGCCGGCCCCTGCACCGCGCTGGCCGCGTGCTTCCAGACCCTCATCGGCTACCCCGCGGCCACCACCCCGGCCAGCGCCGCGAACAACGAGTTCCAGAGCACCGGAAGCTTCGCCAACGTGGCCTCGGCTGCCGGAGACCACACCAACGCCCTCTACATCACTATGCTGTACTTCGTGATCCTGGACCGCGACCCCGATCCGGGGGGCTTGGCCTTTTGGGTAAACGCCGCCAACAGCGGGGGCGCCGGCCTGCTGTTCCAAGGCCCCGCGGGCTATGCCATACGCCTGCAAATCCTGGGACCGGCGCCCGGCCAGGGTTTCGCCGGCAGCCCCGAATTCCAGGGCCTGTTCCAGTAAGGCTCCGCCACGCCGCGCGCACAATGCCCCCTGCACGCCACCGCCCGCCGCCGCACTCACGCGCCTGCAAATCCTGGGACCGGCGCCCGGCCAGGGTTTCGCCGGCAGCCCCGAATTCCAGGGCCTGTTCCAGTAAGGCTCCGCCACGCCGCACGCGCAATGCCCCCTGCACGCCACCACCCGCCGCCGCACTCACGCGCCTGCAAATCCTGGGCCCCGCGCCCGGCCAGGGTTTCACCGGCAGCCCCGAATTCCAGGGCCTGTTCCAGTAAGGCTCCGCCGCGCCCGCCGCGCGCGAGATCCCCGCGCAACGCCCCAAGCACGCCGCCGCACCCACCGCGCCAGCGCCCGACCCGCCGCGCCACGCTGCCGCCTGCCCGCGCGACGCGTCACAGCTCCCCAAACGCCACCCGCCCCGCGTCGCCAGCGGCATTTGCGCGCCAACCCGCCACCACGGGGAACGCTCCGCCGCGCCCGACGCGCCGGCTTCCGCTTCCAGCCTCCGTGATAAAATCAAGGAACCCGCACCCTTTACCATGAAAGTATTATCGATCCTGCTGCTCGCCTGCCTTGGCGCCGCAGCGCAGACCACCCCTCCGGCGCCCGCTTCGCCGTTCCCGAACTTGCCCGAGTCCACGGTGATCGCGGTCTTCCCGGACGGATATTCGATGACCGCGGGCGAGTTCAAGAAGTTTTTCGCGATCCTCCCGCCGGATGCCCAGCAAAACGCCCTGAAGCAGCCGCAGGACTTTCTCCGCGGATGGGCGGTGATGCGCAAACTCGCCCAGTTGGCCAAAACGCAGAAGCTGGATGAGGGCAGCCCGGCGCGCGAGCAACTGGATTACTACAACATGCGCATCCTCACCGACGCCGAATTGGAGAACGTCAACGCGCACATCACCGTGCCGCCCGAGGAAGCCCGCCAGTATTACGACGCCCATCGGGAAAAGTACAAGGAGGTGCGCCTGAAGGCCATCTACCTGAGCTTCTCGGACAAACCCGCGTCCTCCTCCGCCAGCAGCGCCGCATCGCGCACCGAGGACGAGGCCAAAGCCCTGGCGTCGAAACTGGTGGCCGAACTCCGCGGAGGGGCCGATTTCGTGAAGCTGGTGGGGCAGTATTCCGAGGACGCCGCCTCCAAGGCCAAGCAGGGCGACTTCGCCACCATTCATGGCAGCGACAACATTCCGGACCAGGTCCGCTCGGCGGTGATGTCGCTGAAACAAGGCGAGGTCAGCGATCCGGTCCGGCAGCCCACTGCCATCTATATCTTCCAGGCGGAGTCCGTGTCGTACAAGCCGTTCGACGACGTGAGCGGCGAAATCTTCGCCCAGCTCAAGAAGGACCACTATAGCCAGTGGGTGTTTCAGATGGATCACGACACCAAGGTGGAATTCAAGAGCCCCGAGTTCTTCGGCACGGCCCCGGGCGGGAAACCGCCAGCCCATTAGGCGCTTCGAGTGGCGGGCTGGAAGCCGCCAGCAGCGCAATGCGTACCCCGGGCGGCGCAGGTTGCCCTCCCCTTCGGCTGCCCGGCTGGCCGGGAAAAGCCCCCCATTGACGTGTACCGGCCGGTACAGGGGTCGCCGAATTTGTCCGCACCATACCATCGCGCCTCCCTTGCAGTCGACGCGCGTTGCTCCACCGCTGTAGAATGCCGGGTAGCGTACGCGTATGAGCCCGTCTCCAAGCCGCATCGTAAGCCGGATCACGCTCCCGGCGCTGCTTGCGGTTCTGGCGGGGGCCGCGGCGGCGCAATCGGTAGCCGTGCCCGATTCTCCGAACGGTCCTCCACCCGGTCCTGCCGAGCAGCGCCGCGTGCTCACCCAGGTCACCGATTTCGCCCAGGGGTACCTGGAACGCCTGCCCGACTTTACCTGCACGCGCCGCTCGGAACACTTCCAGAACAAGACCGGCCAGGGCTGGGAGCTGCAGGTGAAAGTGGCCGAAGAGCTGAGCTACTATCGCCGTGAGGAACATTACAAGATTGTCGAGGTGAATGGCGCGCCGGCTAAGAAAGTGCCGTTAATGGTTGCGGCTACCGGCTATTATTCCACCAACGGGAATTTTGGCCACTTACTGGGCGAGTTATTCGACCCCAAGGTGCAGGCCCAGTTCCAATGGAACGGCTGGGAGGATCTGCGCGGTACACGCGCCTATGTATTCGCCTACCGGGTGCCCCTGGAGCGCTCCGAAACCGGGACCGGCCGATGCAACTCGTGGATTCTCTTTCAGAAGTGCAGCTCGGTGAAATTCGGCTATCACGGCCTCTTATACATTGAGCGGGATACCGCGCGGGTGATGCGCATCACCCAGGTGGCCGACAACGTACCCGCATCCTATCCCGCCGGCAGTAACTCGGTGGATTACGATACCGTCACCGTGGCCGGCGCGGAGTATCTGCTGCCCGTGGCCGACGAAGCCGAATCGCAGTTCGCCAAACGCCGCTATCGCAACCGCTCGACTTACAGCGACTACCGTAAGTTCGTGGCGGAATCGACCATGTCCACGGCGGACCCCCCGCCCGCGCCCCCGGCGCCGTCCAAGCAGGTGATCGAGACCGCCGAAGAAGTGCCCGTAACCGGCCATTGCTTCGACCTGCGCGATCAATCCGCGGGCAAAAAATCCAGCCACCTCACCGCCGGCGCGCTGGCGGCGGCTTTCAACGATCCGCACCGGGCCGAGACCGAACTGCAGGCCGCCATCCGCGCGGCCACCGAGCCGGAGGACGCCGCCGAAGCCCGCGCCCTGCTGGCGGCCATGTACGCGCGCGCGGGACAGGACCGCCAGGCGCTGGCCGAAATCGACGGAATCATCGACCAGCATCTCGATGTGGGGGACGATGACGCCCTGCTTGAGGCCCGGGCCCGCGTGGTGGCGCTGGCGCAGCTTCCTCCGCCTTCGGTGGCAGCCCACGGGCTTTCGCGCCTGCGCTATACCCGGCAGGACGACAAACTGGCGGTTCCGCTGCTGATCAACGGGAACGCCGCACGCTTCGCCATGGATACCGGCGCGGCCATTTCGGTAATCGGCGAATCCACCGCGCGGGCGCTGGCCATGGATTTGCGGGAGGCGCGCTTCGAGATGACCGATGCCGCGGGGCGCAAGCTGCCCTGCCGCGCGGCCCTGGCCGGCCGCCTCACGGTGGGCCGCTTTGAGCTTCGCAACGTGGCCTTTTGCGCACTGCCCGACGGCCAGCCGGGCTTCGCCGAAGTGCCCCCCATGGAGCGCGGCCTGCTGGGCTTGCCGGTTTTGCTGGCGTTCGGCGCCATGCGTTGGACCGCCGACGGCGTCCTGGAAATCGGCGCGCCGGCCGCCCGGCGCGACCTGGCCAAATCCAATCTCTGCCTGGACGGCGGCATTCCGGTGCTCGAAGCGGCCATCGGCGGCAACCGCCTGGGGCTGGCCCTCGATACCGGCAATCCCGAGACGTTCCTGTTCCAGGAGTTTGGCGCGGATTTTCCCAACGCCCTCAAAGGCGCGGACGCCGCCGCGGAGCACGACCTGCAGGGCCTGGGCGAAAGCGTCACGGTGGAAAGCCGCACGCTTCCCCGGCTGGACCTGCGGGTGGGAGGACAGGCCGTGTCGCTTCAATCCGTGCCCGTGCTCATGCAGCAGGCCACCGCGCCCTGCGTGGGCTGTTGGGGCAACGCCGGCCTGGACCTGTTCGACCACGCCCGCCGCGTCACCCTGGATTTTCAAGCCATGCGCCTGACCCTGGAGCGGTAAGCGGCACGGATGCGAGAATGATCGCATGAGCGACATCACGGGCCGCGTGGCCCTGGTCACCGGAGGAAGCCGCGGCATCGGGCGCGCCATCGCGCTGGCCCTGGCGCGCGCCGGCGCGCCGGTAGCCGTGAACTACCGCCAGCGCGCCGCCGATGCCGAAGAAGTTGCGGCCCGCATCTGCGCCGCGGGTGGACGGGCCATGGCCATTCAGGCGGATGTCAGCCGCGCCGGCGAGGTGCGGGCGATGGCCGCCGCCGTGGCGAGTGAACTCGGCCCGGTAGAGATCCTGGTGAACAATGCCGGAATCGCGCGCGTGCAGCCGCCCGAGGCCATTACCGAGAGCGATTGGGACGAGATCCTCACGGTGAATCTGAAGTCCTGCTTCCTGGTCACCCAGGCCGTCCTGCCGCCGATGCGGGAGCGCCGCTGGGGCCGCCTGATTTTCCTCTCGTCGGTGGCCGCGCAACTGGGAGGCATCGTGGGGCCGCACTACGCCGCGTCCAAAGCTGGAATGCTGGGCCTGATGCGCTCCTACGCGCACCTGCTGGCCAGGGAAGGCGTCACCTCGAACGCCATCGCCCCGGCGCTGATCGAAACCGACATGGTGCGGCAGAACCTCAACGCCAGCCCCAAGCTGATTCCCGCGGGCCGCTTCGGCGATGTGGAGGAGACCGCCGAGGCCGCTGTTCTGCTGGCCGGAAACGGATACATCACCGGCCAGACCATCAACGTGAACGGCGGGATGTACATGAGCTAAGGCGCCCTCAGTTCGCCGAGGGCTTCCCCACGGAATCGATCACCAGCATTTCGACCAGGCCTTTGGTGGCCTCCAGCTTGAGGCCCAACTGCTCCTGCAGGGCCGCGAAGATCGAAGCGCCGGTGTTGGGGTCGTCATTGGTCGCGTAAGTAACTTTGAAATCGAGGCGGGCAATCTCGCCGGTCTCTGCATCGCGCCCGGCGATATTCGGGCCTTTGTGCCGGTTGCAATGCAGGCAGGCTAGAGCCAGGTTGTCCAGAGCCGTTTCGCCACCGTGTTGGCGCGCAATGATGTGATCGACATGAAACGGCAGGGGGTAGACGGCTGCCGGCAATCGGCAATATTCACACCGGTTTTGCGCGCGGCGCCATACCTTTCGAATCAGATCCTGGTTCACGAACCTGTTGGACCGTGCGGCTTTTGCCGCAGAGCGGCCCTCGCTTTGGACTGGATCACCGCAAGCAGGTTGCCCACGTGCAGGTAACTGTCGAGCTCTTCCTGTTCTGCGGCTGTCAACGCGCCGGATTGAGACCGCTCGGCCAACTGCTCCATTCGCTCCCGGTCGCACTCTCCAAAAGCCAACGACAACAGGTACTCAGCTACCTCCGGAGAAAGATCGCCCGGCGGAGTCTGCATCAATCGCGCCCAGATCGCCGCCTCGCGGTTGGGACTGAGAAGCTGCGAACTCATGGTTGTCTCCCCCAGTTTACTCAATGTTGGCCACGGCATCAGCGATCGGCATTCGCCCGCCGCGGCTCCGGGCCCCCGCCCATCGCTTGTTACCATTGAGACATGCCCGAAAGCGGACTCTTCTCTCTGGATGGCGATGTGGCCGTGGTAATTGGCGGCGGCGGAGTTCTGGCGGGAGCGATGGCGGATGGGCTGGCCGCGGCAGGCGCCCGCATCGCCGTGCTGGGCCGCACCCAGGAACACGCCAGCGCCCGCGCGGCGGCCATCGTGGCGCAGGGCGGCGAGGCCATCGGCATCCAGTGCGATGCCACCCGCAAGGCCGATCTGGAGCGCAGTCTGGCCGCCGTTCTGGGGCGTTTCGGGCAAGTCGATATCCTGCTCAACGCCGCCGGGGTCAACTCCACCACGCCGTTTTTCGAGATCGCCGAAGAGGAATGGGGCCGCCTTCTGGATATCGACCTCAAGAGCGTCTTCCTGGCCTGCCAGGTGTTCGGCAAAGTCATGGTGGACGCCGGCCGTGGCGGCTCGGTCATTAACATCACTTCGGTTTCCGCCGGCCCGCCGCTTTCCAAGGTGTTCACTTACGCGGTGGCCAAGGCGGGCGTCAGCCAGATCACCCAGTTTCTGGCGCGCGAGTGGGCGCCCCACAACATTCGCGTCAACGCCATTCTGCCGGGCTTCTTTCCGGCGGAGCAGAACCGCAAGGTGCTGACGCCCGAGCGCGTGGCCAGCATCCTCAGCCACACGCCCATGAAGCGCTTCGGCGAAGCCACTGAGCTGATCGGCGCGGCGGTCTACCTGGCCTCGCGCCGTGCCTCTTCCTACGTCACCGGCTCGGTGGTGCGGGTGGATGGCGGTTTCCTGGCGATGACCATTTAAGCTGCGCCGTGGATCGCATGCGCATACCGTGGCTTCCCGTCCTGTGGGCCTGTTTTCTGGTGCGCCTGTTGTTTTACTCTTCGATGCTGCCGCTGTGGGAGGGGTATGACGAATGGGCGCATTTCGCGGTGGTGCGGGCGGTGGCGGCCGGCCGGCTTCTGCCGCCGCGCGATGGGCCGGTGCCGCGCGACGTCGAAGCGTCCCTCCAGATTGCGCCGGTGCCCTGGGAGATGCGCTACCTGCCGCCGCCCTCGGTTTCCGAAGACGCTTTTTGGACTCTGCCGGAGGAGGCGCGCGCCGGGCGCCAGGCGGCCTTCCGCGCCATGCCGGCGGCGTGGAGCCGCGCACCGGCCGTGGGTGGCCTGCGGGCCTACGAAGCGTTGCAGCCGCCGCTCTACTACTGGCTGATGGCGCCGCTGATGCGCCTGGCGGATGGCCTGGGCATGGGCCTGGCGTGGCAGGTGCTGGCACTGCGCTGGGCAGGTGCGCTGATCGCATCGCTGGCTGTGCCGTTGGTGTTCGAGTTGGGCAACCGGGTCTTCGCCGACCGGGGCATGGCGCTGGGGTCGGCCGCGGTGGTGGCGCTGATGCCCGGGATGGCGTTGGATGTGGCGCGCGTGGGCAACGATTGCCTGGCGGTGGTCCTCTTTACGGTGCTCACCGTGTGGGCCGTGGCGCCGGCGCGCGAGGGTTCGATGGAATCAATGCGGCGCGATTGGCTGCTGGGCCTCGTGCTGGGCCTCGGCCTGCTAACCAAGGCCTACTTCCTCACCGCCGTGCCGGCGCTGGCGCTGATCCTGGGAAGGCGCTGCTGGAGGCCGTTCGTGGCCGCGGCGGCCGTGGCCGGATGGTGGTATGTGCGTAACCTGGCGACCACCGGGACGCTCACCGGACTCAGCGAATCGGTGATGCTGCGCGATCTGGGCGTGTGGGGCGTGCTGCGGCGCGGGCCTTCCCTGCCCTGGCGCACGGCGGCCGACGCCATTCTCTTCTCGCACCTCTACTTCGGGGGCTGGAGTTCGCTCACCGTGCGAAGCTGGATGTACCACCTCTTCTTCGCCGCGGTGCTGGCGGCCGCCATCGGCCTGGCGCGGCGCTGGCGCGAGCGGCCCATCCGCGTGCTGGCCGCCCTTTACGCGGCCTTCTGGCTGGGCGAATTCTACAACGCTTTGCTGGAGTGGTTGAGCAAGGGCCTGCCCGGCTCCATGGGCTGGTATCTGTACGCCGTGGTGGGCG
The DNA here is from genome assembly GCA_963803725.1 of Bryobacterales bacterium. Taxonomy (GTDB): domain Bacteria; phylum Acidobacteriota; class Terriglobia; order Bryobacterales; family Bryobacteraceae; genus JOPF133. The sequence goes on from CAWDOH010000061.1 coordinate 43,070, forward strand.
CGGAGGTGGTGCTGTGCGTCGCGGGCATCGCGGCCCTGCTGCCGCAGCGCTTTCGCGGATGGGCCGCATCCGCGGGCGCGTTGCTGTTCGCGCTGTTCGACCTTTACACCGTCCACGTGGTGGCCATCCCGTATTACAGCGGCATGATCCAGCACAAGCCCAGCGGAGCGCCCGGAACGCTGCACCTGGCGAACTTTCGGGCCGTGGGATGGAGCGGAGCGTTTCATCGCCTGTCGGCTTTCCAGGCGCTACCCGAAGCAGCGCTGGTGGTGCTGTGGGCGGCTTACCTGGGGGCCACCGCGCTGGCCCTGACGGCGGCCTTCCGATCCGGCCGGCGCGCCAATCAGTCCGCGGGCAGGGGCAAGTAATCCGGTCGGGCCTGCCCCGCGAGCGCGCCGCAGCGCCTTCCGGGACGCCCTCCAAAATAGCCGCCCGAGCGTGCCGTTCCCGCGGCGAAACATTTGCTCCTCTGGTGCGTTTAAGTAAGAGGACCCGCCCGATCCGCGCCCAGACGGCCTTCCAAATCATCCCAAGGAGACGTTGATTTATGTCTTGTTTTCGATTCCCTCAGAGCGCGTTGGCCGGGCTGCTTCTATTCGCTTGGCCGTTTCTCTCGCAGGCCCAAACCACTCCCGCCCCCACCCCCGGCCTGACCGTGACCAGTGGAATGGTAGGAGTGAGCAGCACCCAGACCGCCCGGCTCAACGTGTTGATGCTGGCCGGCTCGCGGCTGCACGCCGTGTTCCTGTGCAGGAGGCGGCGTTCTGAGGCTTTTGGGCCGCAAAAGCCGGTGTAGTTACGGTCAAGGGCGTCAACGGTCCGGAGGTCGCCTGCAGCAGGTAGTACCTGGCGTCACCGCGATAGAGTGTCCGGCAACGCTCGAATTCTACGATGACACGGGCGCTTTGCTGAAGCAGGTGACCGTGACCAATATTTCGCCCGCCACCGCGGCCAACCTGGTCTTCAAGCCCACGGTGCCGTCGACGGCGGTGAATTCGCGAGCGCAGCTCCGCGCGGTGGTGTTCACGCCCTTCGCTACCACCACGCCGACCCCGGTTGCTTCCGGTTCCACCACCGTGATTCCCGCCGGCCCGGTGTGCACCTTCCTGTCCTCCTTCGAAGTCATGGACGACGCCACCGGCAACACCCAAAGCCTGACCACCGACTTTCGCGCCATGTCGCCGTATTTCGCCCAACCCGTCGCGGCACTGAGGTAGGCGTCCTAACGAAGTCGTTTCGCAATCTTGAGAGCGGCAAGAACCACGTCCGCCCAGGGCGGCCACTGCCCCCAGATTCGTCGCAAGGATCGCATTTCGCCGTTGAACCTAAATCCGGCGGTTGCAGCGCCGCGGAGCGGGCAGCGGTCGTGCGCTGCAACCAGTTGCAGGTAAACCGGTTGTCACCAGGAAGGTGATCTGCGCCGCAGTTGGAAATTGGTGGCGCTAATGACCCTACGAGGCGGGCGGAAGGTTAACTGCCGGATTTAGGTTGAACTGGGGCAGTCCTTTGAGGACTTGACCGGGACTCAGGGTACCGACCGCGTCAACCCTGGTTGCCAACCAGGACATAATCGCCACGATCAAGCCTCGTTCGGTGCCATCGTGCACCAGAGGGTCGAATCCGGCCAAGTCCGATATAAAACGGCCGTATTGGTGTCCGGCGGGTACCATCGCCAGCCAATCATGTCTGTTGGCCGCGCGCCTCCCCAGGTATCGGCACGCCATGGCGATACCAAGCTCCAGGGGCATGTTAAAACGAGCCAGATTGGCGTCGCCTTCTCCTCTACATCGAGACAGGTCGTGGATCGAGTACTTCGATTCGAAAATGGCCCTGGTAACCCGCGCCATTCGAGGGTCGGCTATGGTGCCACTTTCCAAGGCGCTTCTCGGGATGAAACCACAGCAGACAACCGACAGCACGGCCGAATCGAAGAGAGCCTGATATTCGAGATCGTAGGGACAGTTGAGAAAGACGGAAGTTGCCGTATTGAGGCACAGAGCCCGGTACCGAAGTGCTCCCGCCTTCGTTTCGCGGCCACTCCCCTATTGTTCCTGGCTGGATTTCAGTTGTTTCGCAACGCTCTCGATTTCTTCGAGCCGGCTGCGAAACGCCTTGCCTGGCTTGGCGCTGTGTTTCGGCGGAAAGTTCCGTCCGCGCGGGCCGCGAATAGCGTCGTAGATTCTGTCGATCCATAAGGATTCGGATTTGCCTGGCTGCATTCGAACCGATCCCCAGTCCTTCAGAAACGAGGGCGGCGTGGCGTCGTGGATCAGGACGGGTATGATTCGCTTGTTTGGGTCGGTCCAGGTGCGCTGAAGAGCTCCCTGCCATTCCCGGTCCTGCCACTCGCCGATGACGTTCCGGGGGCCGACCACCAGCAGGAAATACTTGGCGTCGTCCAAGGCGCGCTGGATCTCCTCCAGCCACCGGTCTCCTGGCCGAATGCTCTTGAAGTCCGTCCACGTCGAGACACCCTTACTTTCCAATGATTCGGAAAGCTTCTCAGCCCATGGCCTGGCATCCGTTGAATACGAAATAAATACGTCGGACGGGGCTTTGCTCACGCCTTCATAGTAGCGGATTCAGAGCCGAAACCGGCACACCCCACGCACTTTCTCATTCCCCGTGCCAATTTGCCGCGCCACCGCAGCTCGCCCCGGTGCTCGGACACAAACCTCCAGAAGGATTGCGTCCTCATCGAAATAGATTCAGAATGCGCTCACCGTTTAAGATCAAAACCGGTGCTGACGCTCCAGGAGTTCTGCCTCCCGCGCCTCCGCTTCCAGGTCGGCGTCGATTTCCGCCTGATTAGCGTGGTAGTAAGCCAAGGCCGCATGAACCTGAGCTAAAGACAGATGACCGAGTTTCCTGGCAATCTCTTCCGGGATCAGCCCCATGTTGTGCCACTGAGCGATCCGGCGAACTGACACGCCTGTCCCGGCGATGCACGGCCGTCCTCCGCGAATGTCCGGGCGTCGCGAGATCAAGCTGCCTATCTCGGTCACGATTGCCATCGATTGTAGTATACGCCTTACGGAAGCTTCGCCTTCTGCTCAGGCAGGCTGAAGGTGCCGATGTTCCCGCGCTGCTGAGGCTTCCTCATCCCCGTTGCCCATTTACCGTACCGCCGCAGTTCCCCCCGGTGCTCCCACACGAACTTCCAGAAAGCGCCGAAGCCGATGCTCGCGGCCGGAATACCCCAGTAAGTCTCAATGCGCCATCTTAGATACGGACTCCGCCACGGCCGCAGGCGGTAACCCCGGCACAGGCGCCACCACAAACCCAACATGACTTACTTCAGGGAAGCGGCGCCGTTGGGCATCGCCTGGTCGGGCGTAGCATAATACCCGCTGCGCGTCCGCACCGTGGGATGCCCGGAACTATTCACCACAATGCGGATGCGGCGGTAAGTTCCGTCCATGGCGCTATTGGTGGGTGAGTAAGTGATGGTATATTGGCTGCGAATGTCGCGCGCCACCTGGTGCGCAATGCGATCCACTTCGCTCAGGTCCTTGGGGAAGAAGCATTCGCCGCCGGTCGCATCGGTCAGGTCCTTCAAGGCCCGCTCGGCGCGCTTGGCTTCGCGGCGTTCTTCCTCGCTCAGCAGGCCCACCGCGTAGATCAGCACGTCCGACTGCTGCGAGGCTTTCACCAGGTTCTCCAGGCTGATCATGCTGCTGTTATCGTTGCCGTCCGTCACCACCACCAGGACCTTCTTGTCGCGGTGCGCCTTCTCCTTCAAGTGGTCGATGGAGATGCGGATGGCGTCGCGCATGGCCGTGCCGCCGCGCGAATCGATGCGCGTCAGCGCCTCGCGGATCTCATTGATGTCGTTGGTGAAGTCCTTGCCGTGCGGGTTGTCCAGAAACGGCTCGTCATTGAAGTTGACGACGAAAACCTCATCGTCTTTATTGGACGCCTCGGCCAGCGCCGATGCCGCAGCTTCCACCTTGGCGCGCTTGTCGCGCATGCTGCCGCTGTTGTCGATAATCAGCCCCATCGATACCGGCACATCCTCGCGCTTCACGGCGTGAATCGGCTGCTGGACATCGTTTTCGTACACCGTGAAGGCGCCCGCCGGCAAATCCGTGACCAGGTGGCCGTTCTTGTCCACCACCGTGGTGTGGCATACCACCAGGCGCGTGTCCGCGTGGAAAACGGTACCGCTTTCGTCCGATCGCGGCGGATCGCCTGTGGCTTGGTTTGCTGGGCGCTAAGCACCGCCGCGGCGGCAGGATAGCGGCAATCGGGGGAAAAGCCAAAACTCGTTTATTGCGGAGGCGCATAATAGCCCTGCTCTCCAAAACGCGCGCAGAGGCGGCAGCCCTCTCGGTTGCACCAGTTTCACCTGCACCCGCCGGTATTTCCCGTCGTGGTCCTGGTTTTGCGGCGCATAGCCCAGTACATATTGATTGCGAAGCTCCACGCCGATCTTAGCGGCGATATCCGGCAACTCGTTCATGTTGTCCACGGGATACTGCCGTCCGCCGGTCTGGCTCGGCGATCTCCGTCAGCAATCCCTGACCGGCGGCCTCTTCCGGCGTCCGGCCGCGGTTGGCGCACGGCTCGTAAATTCCGATGGCATAGATTTGGACGTCCGCTTCCTTCACCAGGTTCTTGATTTCTCTCTCGGTGTAGCGGCTGTTGTTGTCGCCGCCGTCGGAAATCACCAGCAGCGCCTTGCGCGGGTTGTGGGCCTTCTTCATCTCGTGCAGCCCCAGGTAGATGGCGTCCAGCAGCGCCGTCCGCCCCTTCGACTGGGTGAAGGTCAGGCGGTTCTGGATATCTTCCAGGTTATGCGTGAAGGGTTGGACCAGGTCGGCGGATCGTTGAACTGCACCAGGAAGAACTCGTCCTCCGGATTGGCGGTCTTGAAGAACTGGGCTACCGCCAGGCGCGATTTTTCCAGCTTCGGCCCCATGCTGCCGCTGCAATCGAAAACCACCCCCACCGAAATGGGCGCGTCCTCGCTCGAAAACTGCGAGATGATCTGTTCCGTGCTTGTCTTCGAGAATCTTGAAATTCTCCTTCTCAAGCCCGGTCACGAACCGGTTCAGCGGATCGGTCACGGTCACGGGAATCAGCACCAGGTTGGTATCGACCCGGATGTTGGCCTTCGGCAGCACCGCTGCCTTGGCCACGGCTTGAGGCCGGGGAACTGACGCTGACCGGCGGTTGCGGCAACGCCCCAAGCGTGGCTGCATGCCAGGAAAATGGCGCCACCGTACAGACAGCTTTACGATGAGGAGGGCAGCATACGGCTGGCCAGCCTTTCTTTCCCAAGTCTAGCATAGGGGTTTTGTGGTATGATCGCGTGTGCCGCGTAAAATCTTGGGCGTAGATTCCCGCCCGGTTCGCCTCCTCCCGTTTCCCCGGCAAAGCCCTGGCTCCCAATCTCCTCCAAAAGCATGCTGCAGCACGTCTACGAGCGCGCCTCCATGGCGCGCTACCTGACCAGCACGATTATCGCCACTGACGACCAGCGGGTTTGCGACGCCGCACGCGCCTTCGGCGCCCGGGTGCGTATGACCCGCGCCGATCATCTCTCCGGCACCGACCGCGTGGCCGAAGTGGCCTCCGCCGAAGACGCCGCCATCGTGGTGAACATTCAGGGCGACGAGCCGCTGATCGATCCCGACGCCATCGACGCCGCCATCCTGCCGCTGATCCACGATGCCGAGATCCCCATGGGCACGCTGAAGAAGCGCATCGAAGACCCGCGCGAAATCGCCGACTCCGAACGTGGTGAAAGTGGTGACCGACCGCGTCGGCGACGCCATCTATTTTTCGCGCTGCCCGATCCCATTTGTACGCGACGCCGGCAGCCCCAGGCAGTGCACTATTCAAACACATCGGCCTGTATGTCTACCGGCGGGATTTTCTCTTGAGTTATTCCGCTCTGCCGGTCGGTCCGCTGGAACAGGCCGAGCGGCTGGAACAGCTGCGGGCGCTCGAAAACGGCTATCCGATCCGCGTGGTCGAAACCGAATACGAATCCTGGGCGTGGATACGCCGGAGGATCTGGAAAGGGTGTCGCGGCTGTTCGAGGCACGCCATCTGGCCGCGAGGTGGGTGCACCGAGGAGGCGCGAATGGCTAAGTATATTTTCGTCACCGGCGGCGTGGTTTCCTCGCTGGGCAAAGGCATCGCCGCCGCCTCCATCGGCTGCCTGCTGGAAAGCCGCGGCTGAAAGTCACGTGCAGAAGTTCGACCCGTATCTCAACGTCGATCCCGGCACCATGAGCCCGTTCCAGCACGGCGAAGTCTTCGTCACCGACGACGGCGCCGAAACCGATCTCGACCTCGGCCACTACGAGCGTTTCACCCACGCCCCGCTGACCCAGAGCAACAATCTGACCCGCGGCCGCATCTACGAGCAGATCATCCCGCGCGAGCGGCGCGGCGATTATCTGGGCAAGACCGTGCAGGTGATTCCGCACGTCACCAACGAAATCAAGGCCGCCATGAAGCGCGTGGCCGCGCGACGTGGACGTGGTGATCGCCGAAATCGGCGGCACGGTGGGCGATATCGAATCGCTGCCGTTTCTCGAAGCCATCCGCCAGATGCGCCACGAAGCAGGGCCGCGAGAACTGCATCTTTCGTGCACGTGACGCTGGTGCCCTGGATCGCCGCCGCGCAGGAACTGAAGACCAAGCCCACGCAGCACAGCGTCAAGGAACTGCGCGCCATCGGTATCCAGCCCGATATCCTGCTCTGCCGCTCCGAGCGTTTTCTGCCGACGGAGATGAAGGAAAAGATCGCGCTCTTCTGCGACGTGGACGTGAAGGCCGTGATCACCGCCAGCGACGTCAGTTCGGTCTACGAAGTGCCGCTGGCTTTCGCCGACGAAGGCGTGGACGAGATCGTCCTCCGCCAGCTGCGGACTGGATGCCGCCGCCGCGCGATCTCAGCCGCTGGACCGCCATGCTGGACCGCATGCAGAATCCGCGCGACGAGGTGGACATCGCGCTGGTCGGCAAGTACGTCGAGTACGAGGATTCCTACAAGAGCCTGAAGGAAGCGCTGCTGCACGGCGGCATCGCGCACAAGGTGAAGGTCAACATCCACTGGATCGAGGCCGAGGGCTTCGAAAGGGCGACGACTGGAGCGCGCAACTGGAAGGCTACGACGGCATCCTGGTGCCCGGCGGATTCGGCAAGCGCGGCATCGAAGGCATGATCAACGCCATCCGGTACGCCCGCGAGCAGCAAAGTGCCGTATTTCGGCATCTGCCTCGGCATGCAGACCATGGTGATCGAGTACGCGCGCAACGTCTGCGGCCTGGACGAAGCCAATTCCACCGAGTTCAATCCCGGCACGCCGCATCGCGTGATTTACAAGCTGCGCGAGTTGAAGGGCGTGGACGAACTGGGCGGCACCATGCGCCTGGGCAGCTGGCCCTGCCGTGCTGGCCGAGGGCAGCTTCGCCCACCGGGCTTACGGCAGCGCGCGAAATCAACGAGCGCCACCGCCATCGCTACGAATTCAACCGCGAATACGAGGAGCTGCTGACGTCGCGCCGGCCTGCGCATCACCGGCGAGACGCCCGACGGCACCTACGTCGAGATCTGCGAGATCGCGGACCATCCGTGGTTCCTCGGCTGCCAGTTCCATCCCGAGTTCAAATCGAAGCCGCATGGAGCCGCATCCGCTGTTCAGGGCGTTCATCGGCGCGGCTCTGCAGGTTCCGCGCGCACTGGACTCGCGGAGGAGCCATCCGCGAGCGGCCCCCGAGCCGGCTGCCGAACGGTCGAGGACTGCCCGAGCCGCAATACTCGCGTGCCGATTGATTTCAGCGCTTTCAGACCCCGGCCGCCCGCTGGTGCTGATCGCCGGTCCCTGCGTGATCGAAAGCGAAGAGCACGTCCACCGCATGGCGCGCGGCGATCCGCGAAGCCGGTGGGCGCGTTCGTCTTCAAGGCGTCTTTCGACAAGGCCAACCGCACCAGCGCGCGGCGCTACCGCGGCCCCGGGCTGCGCGAAGGCCTGCGCATTCTGGCCGGCTGTGAAGGCGCGAGGGATTTCCCGTCCTCACCGACATCCACGAACCGGCGCAGGCCGCGCCCGCGGCCGAAGTGGCGGACATTCTGCAAATCCCCGCGTTTCTCTGCCGCCAGACCGATCTGCTGCTCGAAGCCGGCCGCACGGGCCGGATCGTCAACATCAAGAAGGGCCAGTTCGTGGCGCCGCACGATATCCACCACGCCGCCGAAAAGGTGGCTTCCACCGGCAACCGCCAGGTGGTGCTGACCGAGCGCGGCTCGTCGTTCGGCTACAACAACCTGGTGGTGGATATGCGCGGCCTGAAGATCATGCGCGACTCCGGCTGGCCGGTGGTCTTCGACGCCACGCACAGCGTGCAACTGCCCGGCGGCGCGGGCAGCGCCTCGGGCGGCCAGCCGCAATTCATCGAGCCGCTGGCGCGCGGCGGCGGTGGCGGCGGGGGTCAACGGCATTTTCGTGGAAGTGCACGATGCGCCGGAAAAAGCGCTTTCGGACGGCCCCAACGCCCTGCGGCTCGATCTGCTGCGCGAGTTCTGGCGGCGGCTGGCGGCCATCCACGCGCTGGTTACGGACTGGGGATCGCCATTCGCGCCGTGATGTCAGGGCCGGAGGAAGTTCAAAATCAAATACGGAGGTCAGTGATGATTGGCAACGAGACGGAATATCAAACGGCATCCGCCCGGCTCGCCGGGCAGCGCGACTGGCTCAAGGAACATCGGGCCAGACTGCAGGAAGCCGGCCTCAGCGAAGAGGAGGTCCAACGGGTCATCGACCCGATGGAATCGTTCCACCTGCAACTGAAAGAAGAAGTGGAAGGTTACGAATTGCTGAAACGCGGCGAATTTGGACAATCCCCCGCGCGGTCAACGACCTAAACCGTGCACTTGGAGCGAATTTCGTGAACACGCCTCCGAAGCAGAGCGCTGTCGTCGGCAGGTGACGGATGCATTGGCGGCGCGGAAAGCGATGTCTCTCATCCATCCCATGCCCTTTATTCTGTCACAGCGAGGTCACTCACAGTAGCTCTCACAAAACCGGTCCAATCGGCGCCAAAGACGCTGCCGGGAAACTGACGGCTGGGTGTTATACTGCCTTCTGATTTGCTGCCCATGAATCGCTTCTGCCCCGACTGCATGGAGGGACTTCTCGGAGGGTCAACCGGCCGCTGCGCCCATTGCGACGGCACCGGCACCAACACACAGCTCGATTCCGACAACCCGAAGTGTCCCTTCTGCGACGGCACCGGAGTCTGCGCCACCTGCCACGGCACATGCCGGCCTCCCGGATATGGCGGCGATAGCGGCGAAATCCAGACCCTGTTCGGCAACTGACCGCCCCAGCCTGCCTCGGCCGGCCTCAGCCGCGCCGCGCGGCGATCACCCGCGGGATGCCCGCCAGGTCCGGCTCCACGCGCACCTCTTCCCACCCGGAAAGCAGCCCCGCGACATGCTCCAGGCTCCCGAATCCCAGTTCCAGAACCAGCCAGCCGCCGGGGCGCAAAACGCGCGGAGCATCCGCCACCAGGCGGTCGTAAATTTCGAACCCCGTCTCGCCGGCGAAGAGCGCCACGTGCGGCTCCCAATCGCGCACTTCCCTCTGCAGCCCCTCGCGCTGGCTGAGCGGAACGTAGGGCGGGTTGGAGACGACCAGGTCCATCGAGCCGCCGGCGATCGCCGACATCAGGTCGCAGGCCACACACGCCACCCGCGCGTCCAACCGTTCGGCATTCGCGGCGGCCACCGCCAGGGCCGCGGCGGAAATGATCGGTGGCCCACGCGGCGGCCCCGGTTTCGAGCGCCAGCGTCACGGCCAGCGCGCCCGAGCCGGTTCCCACGTCCAGCAGGCGGCCCGCCGCCGGCGCCAGCCGCAGCGCCGACTCCACCACGTGCTCGGTCTCCGGCCGCGGGATCAGCACGTCCGGCGTCACCCGGAATTCACGGCCGTAGAACTCCTGCTTGCGGGTGATGTATTGGGTGGGTTTGCCCTTCAGGCGCTCGTGCAGGTAGCGGCCGTAGTGCAGCCACTCCACTTCGCTCAGCTCCCGCTCGGGATGCGCGAACAGATACGCGCGCTCCATCCGCATGGCGTGGCCCAGCAGCACTTCGGCGGTCAGCCGCGGCACGGCAATTTGGGCGTCCTCCAGCAGGCGGGCACCCTGCAGCAAGCGCCGTCCCAACGGTCATTTAATCGGCGGCGTTCTGCCCGCCGGTCTCGCCCTGCTGCTTGAGCTTCTCGGTCTGGTAGTAAGTGGTCAGCGCGTCGATAATCTGGTCGAGCTTCCCATCCATGATGAAATCGAGCTGATACAGCGTAAGTCCGATGCGATGGTCGGTAAGCCGGTTCTGCGGGAAGTTATAAGTGCGGATTTTCTCGCTGCGGTCGCCCGTCCCCACCATGCTGCGGCGTTCCGCGCCGAGCGCCGCCTGCTGCTTCTCCAGCTCGATTTCGTACAGCCGCGAACGCAGCACCCGCTCCGCCTTGGCGCGGTTCTTGATCTGCGACTTTTCGTCCTGGCAGGAGACCACAAGGCCCGTGGGTAGGTGCGTGATGCGCACGGCCGAGTAAGTGGTGTTCACCGATTGCCCGCCCGGCCCCGATGAGCAGAACGTATCGATGCGGATATCCTTGGGGTCCAGCTTGACTTCCACTTCGTCGGCTTCCGGCAGCACCGCCACGGTAATGGCCGAGGTGTGTACCCGCCCCTGCTGCTCGGTGACC
>CAWDOH010000062.1:0-69560 GCA_963803725.1 Bryobacterales bacterium
TGAGGCGCACAACGATCCAGGTTCAGGCCCGTTAGGACAGCCGTAGTCGGCCACCCGCGATTCGTTCAGATCGGCAGAACCCGAACGCGGTGACGAAAGGCGTCCACGGTAACGAGAGCGCCAGCTTCCAGGTTTGGTTTAGCGGTCTCGATTGCCCGGAGCACGATGTCGCCAATCGCGGCCGGTAGAACGTCCTGCGTGCGGACTTGAATGACGCTGGGCCTTCTTGTCCGCAAGCCAGCCAGTAGCATACCGAAATCCAGATCGTGCGTGAAAACGATCCACTCGTTTTGCGGCGGCGAAATCGAAGATCTCAGAATCAGCCGCCCATGGTTGACCGACTGTTGACCAATGGACCCCTGCGAATCCGTTTTCTGCCAGGAAGGAGACCCATAGCGGGCTCGGGTTCATGTCGATAAGGAATTTCATGCGGCCGGCAGTGGCACTTCGATTTCTTCGACGCGCCACGCAGCGTACGCCAACGCTTGGCGGATGTCCTCGTCTTCAAGATACGGATAGGCGGCCAGAATCTCGCTGAATCCATGCCCCGACGCCACCAACCCCACTATCGTCCCGACGGTTACGCGCATTCCGCGTACACAGGGCTTGCCTCCCATGACGGCGACATTTCGCGTGATTCGATCCAGGACCGGCATATGACCTCACCTCATTGTAGAAGAAACCGGCGGTCGGGGCGAACAACTGATGAGCTCGGATCAGTCCCCAAAAGTCGGCTTCCGACCTCGCACAAGCCAAGCGTAAGTCGTGGTCCAGTAGCGGCGCGCCGACTTCCGGATCAGCCAAGAATTCCGTGATCCGAATGGCTTCGCGGCGCGATGTGTTTGGGCAAATTGCCCAAATCCGCATTGTAAACAAAGCAGTTATTTCGGTTTATGGGCAAACTGCCCAAAAAAATGCCGCCCTTTGATCCCTGGCGGGGCAATTGGGACTGTCCCTCGCAAGGCTCGTAGGATCCCAATGGCGTCGGCCGTGATTCGAGGGGGGATCGGCGGATCTCACCCCGTCCGCAGCAGGATTCGAAGTGCGGTGCTTTTCGGCCGTCGGGGAAATGCGGCTTTTGGCGGCCGCTGCTGCGGCGTCTCCGGCTCCGTGCCGAGCGGAGCCGAATCTACCGCTGGGCTAAGATGAGGGTTGCGCATTCTACTCGCTACTTTCGGGTCGTATGGGGATTTGCATCCCTACATGGCGATCGGCATCGAGTTGCTGCGCCGCGGGCACCGGGTGACGGTGGCCAGCAGCGCCGTGTACGCAGAGAAGGTGCGCAGCGAGGGGCTGGAATTCTTAGCCCTGCGGCCCGACGTCTCGTCGATCGACGGCGAGAGGCTGGCCCAGATGATGGACGCGCGCCGGGGGACGGAGCGGGTGATCCGCTTTGTGGCGGAGGCGGCGCGCGAAGGGTATGAGGACACGCTGCCGGCGGCCCAACGGGCGGACGTGGTGCTTACCCACCCGCTGGTGTTCGGTTCGATACTGGCGGTCCAGAAGGCGGGAGTGCCGTGGGTCTCCTCGGTGCTGGCGCCGGCCTCGATGGGATCGGCGTTCGACCCGGTGGTTCTGCCGGCTGCGCCGTGGTTGGTGAAACTGCAGCGGCTGGGTCCCGGCCTGGCGCGCACTCTGACCGGGCTGGGGAAACGGCACACACGGCCCTGGGTTGAGGCGGTGGAGAAACTGCGCAGGGAACTGGGGATGGAGACTGGCGCGCATCCGTTGTTCGAAGGCCAACACTCGCCGCGGCTGGTGCTGGCGCTGTTTTCCCGATGCCTTGGCCGGCCGCAGGCGGACTGGCCGCGAGGCACCGTGGTGACGGGTTTCCCGTTCTACGACCGCCACCACGAACAGGAGGGCATGCCGGCGGAAGTGGAGCGGTTTCTGGCGGAGGGTCCCGCGCCGCTGATCTTTTCGCTGGGCACGGCGGCGGTGGGCGCGGCGGGCGATTTCTACACCGAGAGCCTGGAGGTGGCGCGGCGGCTCGGCCTGCGGGCGGTGTATCTTACGGGGAAGCATCCGCAGGGGCTGCCGGCGGACGCGATGGCGGTGGAGTATGCGCCGCACTCGGAACTGTTTCCGCGCGCGGCGGCGATTGTTTTTCACGGCGGAGTGGGGACGGCCGCACAGGCCATGCGCTGCGGCCGGCCGATGTTGGTGACGCCTCTCTCGCACGACCAGTTCGACAACGCCGACCGCCTGAAACGCCTTGGGATCGCCGAGGTGTTGTACCGCAGCCGGTACCACGCACCAAGCGCGGAGCCGTTGTTGCGCGGCTTGCTGAATGACTCGCGGTACCGGTGTGCGGGCGCCGCCATCGCCGCGCAGGTGCAGGCTGAGGACGGCGTCAACACGGCGGCGGATGCGATCCTGCGCGCCGCAGCGCAATAACGCGGCGGGCTGGCCGCCAGCGCGGAGCCGGATGGCGGCTTCCCGGTGAATGGGCGTTCCAGCACCCTTCCCTTTTTTCGGGCATCATAGATGAAGAGGGGATTGCCGCAGCCGGATGCCGTCAACGCCGCAGGAACAGCCGCAGGTCAATCCATGGATTGTCGCCGTCGCGGTGATGTTCGCCACCTTCATGGAGGTGCTGGACACCACGGTGGTGAACGTCTCGCTGCCGCACATCGCGGGCAGCCTTTCGGCCAGCGTGGACGAGGCCGCCTGGGCGCTGACGTCTTATCTGGTGGCCAACGCCATCATTCTGCCGATGACCGGCTGGCTGGCGAATTACTTCGGCCGCAAGCGCACGCTGATGGCGGCGGTCTTCGGGTTCACCTGCGCGTCGTTTCTGTGCGGCCTGGCGCCGAACCTGCCGCATGCTGATCTGTCTTCCGCGTGATCCAGGGCGCCACCGGCGGCGCGCTGCAGCCGCTCTCGCAGGCGGTGATGCTGGAAGCGTTTCCCGCCCAAGGACCGCGGCAAGGCCATGGCCTTCTGGGGACTGGGCATCGTGGTCGCGCCCATGCTCGGGCCGGTGCTGGGCGGCTGGCTCACGGACAACTATAGCTGGCGCTGGGTTTTCTACATCAATCTGCCGGTGGGGCTGGCGTCGATCATTATGACGCGGCTGTTCATCTTCGACCCGCCTTACATCCGGCGCATCAACCGCGGCATCGATTACTGGGGCATCGGCATGCTGGCGGTGGGGATTGGCGCGCTGCAAATCGTGCTGGACAAGGGGCAGGAGGCGGACTGGTTCGGCTCGCAACTGGATCGGCGCTGCTGGCGGTGGTGGCGGCGATCGGGCGTGCTGGCGTGTTCATCGCGCGGGAGATTACGCGCGGACGATCCGGTGGTCCACTTGCGCGTCTTCAAGACCGCACCTACAGCGCGGGCGTGTTTCTGATGACCGTGCTGGGCTTCGTGCTCTATGGCAGCATGGTGCTGCTGCCGATGATGCTGCAGACGCTGCTGGGCTATCCGGCGCTGGATGCCGGCATCGCCATGGCGCCGCGCGGCCTGGGGTCGTTCCTGATGATGCCGCTGGTGGGCACGGTGCTGGGCAGGTTCGACCCGCGCAAGGTGCTGGCGGTGGGGCTGGTGGGGGCGTCGTGGACGCTGTATGCCTTGCTCCAACCTGAACCTGGACGGCCGGCTACTGGGACATTTTCTGGCCGCAGTTCATTCAGGGCGCGGCGCTGGCCATGCTGTTCGTGCCGCTGACCACCGCCACCATGGACCCCATCCCGAAGGAGGAGATGGGCAACGCCACCAGCATGTTCAACCTGATGCGCAACCTGGGCGGCAGCGTGGGGATCGCCACCGCGACCACCTTCCTGTTCCGCCGCCAGCAGTTCCACACGCACGTGCTGGGCGCGCACGTGACGGCCTTCAATCCGGCAGACGATGGTTCAGGTGAAGGGATTGGAGACGGCCATGGTGGCGCACGGCTCGGACCCCACCACGGCCACGCACCAGGCCTATGGGGCGATCTGGGGGATGGTGCAGCAGCAGGCCTCCATGCAGGCCTTCGTGGACACGTTCCGGGCCCTGTCGGCGGTGTTCCTGCTGATGCTGCCGCTGCTGCTGGTGATGAAGCGGCCCACGCACCACGGGCGCGGCGGGGCGGCCATGCACTGAGGCAGGCGGGTAACCGCAAACCTTGCCGGGGTCAGTTCGCGGGAGGCGCGTCGATTGCCAGTTGGCCCGCAACGGTATCTTCGCAGCCGGGAGAATGGGGGCACGGGCGAGGACGCAGCGGAGTTGTTCGCGCAGGCTTTGAAACTACCGCCGGAAGCAAGGGTGGCACTTGCCGATTCTCTCATCGCTCAGGCCACCGCTATGGTGCAGGACAGGGACAAGCCGGCGGCGCAGTAACGCCGATGCCTACACGCCCACCCGGCCCATGGCCGGATCGCTGATGCCGCTCTTGCCGGTTTCCACGCGTCCGGCGAAGCGCCGCAGGAAGCGATCCGCACCGGCGACGGTCAGGCTGAAGTCGTACCAGCCATGGCTCTGCGCCAGCGGCATCGCGAGCGACCGATTGGCGCCAGCCTCGATGACGGTGGTTTGGTCCCCGCTGTGGTAGCCCTGATCCTTCACATGGATGGTCAAAGGATGGTCCGCGCGGTTGGCGATGCGCAGTTCCAGGTCGCCGGTGAGGGCGTTCTGCCGGCGGGCGTACTCGCATTGGATCTCCACCCGCGGATCTTCCGCAGTGCCGGCAAACTCGCGCAGGAAGCCGTTCGGACCGCACACGCGCAGGTGGTAGACGGAGTTTTCGAAGCCGGCCAGTTCCCACGCGTCTGTGAGGCGGCGGCCGGCGGCCACGGCGTACGCGCGCGTGCGCTGGTTCGCCTGGTCGCGAAACTTGCCGGGCGTGTAGACATGAAACGGCGACCCCGCGGCGGCCTCTCCGAAGATTCCTTTGCGCGCCTCCAGCACGATTTCAAACCGCGACCCATCCGCGCTGAGGGCGCCTGCGGCGGCCAGATCGTACGGCAGAGCGGCGGAAGGGCGCACGCCGGGTTCCTGCTGCGGCATCCACGGCAGTTGGTACCGGTCCGCATCGAAGCGCGCGGCATCTTCCGCGGTGAGGCTGCGGTACCCCGACGGCATGCGCGTAAATTGCGCCCGGTGGACCTGCTCGAAAAAGGTATCGCGCGGCGGGAAGCCCACCTGGGCGCCATCTTCGAACGGCCGGAAGACCGCCGTCAGGTCGCCGCACACGGTGCGCCGCCAGGCAGTGATGTTGGATTCGCGAATCTCTTTGCCGGCGCGCCGGCTGGTGAGGCGTTCGAGCAACTGCAGGACGGAGGTGTGGTCGAAGACTTGCGAACAAACGTAGCCGCCGCGGCTCCACGGTGAGGCGACGATGAGCGGCACGCGAAAGCCCAGGCCGACCGGGCCGCCGCGAGCGTCTTTCGGCGGATGCCGTTCGAGGTCCTGCTCCAGCGGCACATACTCCAGGCCGGTGTCGATGCCGGGCGACGTCTTGCCCGATTCGGGGTTGGCGGGATCGGGCGCGACAAACGGCGGAACATGGTCGAAGTATCCGTCGTTCTCATCGTAGGTCAGGACGAAGATGGTCTTGCGCCACACGGCCGGATTGCTGGTAAGTACGTTGAGCGCTTCGGCGACATACCAGGCGCCATACCACGGCGAGGAGGGATGGTCCGAGAACCGCTCGGAGGGCACCAGCCAGGAGACGGCCGGCAGATGGCCGGCGGCCACATCCTGGCGGAAGCGCGCGAGCGGATCGGACTGGGGAACTTCCATCTCGCGTTCGACGTCGCCATCGCGGTACCGCAGCGTGGACAACTGGCGGTACGCGGGATCCGCCTGGTTGGTAGTGAAGGCCTTGTCATGGAGACTGAGGTCTCGTGGCGAGCGCCGCGCCTGGGCTTCCGCGGTCCAGCGCGGCCGTTCGGCAGTGACATACCGCAAGAGCTTTTCCCTGGCCGCCAGTTCCTTCTTGGGGCCGCCCGCGGCGCGCAGCGCTTCCACCTCCGCCGGAAGTGTGGCCGCCATGCGCTCCAGGTACTCCAGATGCGGCTTGTGGAAGCCGACCTGGTAGGAATCGAACCACTCCAGAGGGTTATCTGTGAAATTCGCCAGCCAGGCGTCCGACTCGCCCTCCAGGCCGGAGGGAACGCTCAGTTCATTCTGGTACACGCGCCAGGAAACGCCGGCGTCTTCGAGGCGTTCGGGGAAGGTTTTCCAGTTCGCAGGTGAGGGGTAATCCACGTCGTCATTGCGCACGTTGGGGCGCGCGGCAGCCTCCGGCTTTTCGCGGACCGTGCCGGTCCACAAGTGCAGGCGGTTGGGGGTGGTGGCGGTGAGGGACGAGCAGAAATGCTGATCGCAAATGGTGAACGCGTCGGCGAGGGCGTAATAGAACGGAAGGTCCTGGCGGTCGTAGTAACCCATGGTGAACGGCATCCCGGCGCAGTCCTTGCGGTGGGACTTTTTGGCTTCCAGCCAACCATCCTGGTTGCCGTGGTTGTGGGCGTCGTGCATATCGGGCCAGGAATGCGGCAGCGACCCCAGCCAGGTGGCTTTGGTGGTTTTGATGTCGAGCCGGAAGGGCGCGTAGGTTTCTCCGGCGGCATTGGTCTGGAGCCACACGGGCTTCTGGTCGGGGAGGGTGACGGCGCGCGGATCGTTGAAGCCGCGGACCCCGCGCAGCGTGCCGAACATGTGGTCGAAGGAGCGGTTTTCCTGCATCAGGATGACGACGTGTTCGGCGTCCAGGAACGAGCTTCCGTCCGGCGGATCGATGGCCGAGGCGCGCTCAATGGCAGCGAGTAAGGCGCCCACAATTCTTGCGCCCCCGCCGAGGGCAGCGGCGAAACGAAAGAAGTCCCGGCGAGTGCTCATGGCCCTCATTATCGCCGATGCGGGTTACGCTGCCGTGACGGGCCGCGGGCCGCGGTGGCCACGGGTTCGTGGCGCAGGCAACCGCGATTTGTACTAGTACAGTAGCCTCTGGCAATTGAGGTCGATTTCCTTCAGAACTTAAGTTGACATGCAAAAACTTCTACTGTTTCTTGGACTCTGTGCTTCGGTAGTTTACGCCGCGGATTCGGTTCCCACGCCGCCCGTTGCCGCGCCGGAAGTGGCTCCGTCGGCCTTCCTGGCGCCCGCCGCGGTGATGCGCACCGCGGTTCCCCCGGCGGGTAAGAATCTCTGGCGCGCCAGCCTGGCGGCTCTGGCGGTGGCCAACGCTTTGGACATTCAATCGTCGTGGGGCAAGCACGAACTGAACTCGACTCTGGCATCGCCTTCGGGTAATTTCGGAACGCAAGGCGCCCTGCTCAAACTGGGGTTCCAGAGCGGGCTGGCGGGCATCGAGTTTTTGCTGACGCGGCATCACCCCAGCGCCCGGCTGTATCGCGCGCTATCGATAATCAACTTCGGAGCGGCGGCCGGGATCGGCGGAGTCGCAGCTCATAATTACACGGTGGCGCCGCCGGGCCGCTGAGACGGCGCACCGGCGGATGGCGCGTTGACCGCCTTGACGGTGGGCTGTGGCGCCATGTTGCAGTTTACTATATTAAGGTCTTAATATATTCGTATTGCCTCAAGCGGAGGCACAAACCAAATGACCAGGCATTTTCTTCAGTTCGTGTGTGCGATCCTGCTGGCCGCCCCTGGTGCGATGGGCGGGCCAATCGCTTATGTCGCCGGTGTTTCGGGACAGTGGGGCGAGGTGGACCTGAGTAGCGGGTTATTCAATTCATTAGGGACCAGCGGCGCCGTGCTCAACGGGATGGTCGAGATGCCGGACGGGCAGTATCTGGGGTACGACGTGAACAACAACCTCGACTCCATTGACCCGGCCGATGGCGCGCTTACGCTGATCGGATCGGGCGGGGTGACATTGGACGCCATCGCGGTGATGTCGAACGGAGCGCTGTTCGGCGTCTCGCGCAACACCGCGGACCTGTATTCCATCGACCCGGCGACGGGCGCGACCACGCTAATCGGGGCGACTGGCCTGGGAACCGGAGGCGGCGACGACTCGTTCACATCCGACGGCACCAACCTTTATTTCACCTACGAGATGGGCAGCGATCCGGCCGGCCTGTATTTGGTAAATGCAGCCACCGGGAACGCGTCACTCATCGGTATGTCGGGCGGGCCGGAGTTGGAGGGATCGGGCTTCATCGGCGGGGCGGTGTACGGGTTCGGGTCGGACAACAATATTTACACCGTGACCACCGCCACTGGGGCGGCAACGCTGTCCGCGGCGTTGTCGAGCAGCCTCCCGGGAGTGAACGCGGCGGCGCCGGTGGATACGCCCGAGCCGTCTACGGTGGGGCTGATGGGGCTTGGCCTGGCGACGATGTTCTGGCACAAGCGGCGCGGCTGAACCGGCGGGGAAAGGGATCAGGCACAGGACCTGCTGACAGACGCTCCCTGCCGGTCGAGGCTCTGATCAGAGCCACGAGCGTGAGGCACCGGTCCGAATTTCGCGGTCATCGCACCGGCCGGATAGCTTTGGGCGAGATTAGAAGAGTCGTTTCGGAAGATTCCTCAAGCCACCTTTTCAATGCGCACGCGGGCGATGCGGTTGCGCTCCATTTCGAGCACGGTGTAACGGCGGCCCTCATATTCCAATGATTCGCCGGCCTGCGGGATGCGGCCAAGACGGAACAGCAGGAACCCCGCCAGCGTTTCGAAGCCTGCCTCGGTGGGGATCTCGATTCCGAATTCGCTCTCCAGATCGCGAATACGCGTGGAACCGTCGAGTTCGGTATCGCCGGCCGAAGCGCCGCGGCGCGGGGACTTTTCGTCGTGCTCGTCCTCGATGCGGCCGACGATCTGCTCCAGCACATCTTCCACCGTCACCATGCCGACGATGGTGCCGAACTCGTTCACCACCATGGCCATGTGCGAGCGGCCTTCGCGGAAGTCCTCCAGCATCTGCGAGACCGGCTTGCTCTCCGGCACCACCAGGTGGCGGCGCAGCAGGCGTTCCATGCGGAAGGAGCGGCTGGGGCGGCCCAGCCGGATGGCGCGGCGGCGCTCCTCCCATAGCGGCAGCAGGTCCTTATAATGCAGGATGCCGATAATCTGTTCGGGAGCCGCGCCGTAGACCGGCAGCCGCGAATGCTGCCCGGCGTTCATGGTGTGGAGCACCTCATCGAGCGTGGCGGTGGAGGGGACCGACACAATATCGTTGCGCGGCACCATGATTTCGCGCACCGCAATGGCGCCCAGGTCGAGCACCCGGTGGATGATGTCCTCCTGCAGCTCGGGCAGGTAGCCGAGGCCGCGGCTGGAGCTGACAATCAGCTTCAGTTCCTCGGCCGAATGACCGCCGGTATGGCTTGCCCCGCGCAGTTTCAAGGCCCGGGTGATGGCTCCCGCCGACCGCTCGATGACCACCACAAAAGGCAGCGACGCGCGGTAGAACACCAGCAGTGCGGGCGCCACCAGGGCAGCCAGCGCATCGGCTTTGGCGATGGCCAGGTTCTTGGGGACTACCTCACCCAGCACCACGTGGAAGTAGCTGATGGTCAGGAACGAAATCAGAAAGCCGGCGCCGTGCAGAAACGTACTGGTGACGGGCGTCACCAGCGGATGGAAGACGGCCAGCAGCAGACGGTAGACGGTGTCCTCGCCCGCCCAGCCGATGCCGAGGCTAGCCACAGTAACGCCCACCTGGGTGACGGACAGAAGCCGGCCGGGATTGGACAGCAGGTTGAGCGCCGCCTGCGCGCCGGCGTGGTGCTCTTCGGCCATCTGGCGCAGCCGCGAGTGGCGCACCGAAAGCAAGGCCACCTCGGCGGCCGCAAAGAAGCCGTTCACGGCGATGAGAAGCGCGACCAGCAGGAGGCGAGAGGCCGGGTTGCTCACAGGAGTCAGATTTATTGTAACGAAGCGGCGAGGCCGGACGCGCGGGTGCGTTTCGCCACAGAGTTAACAGAGGCAACGCCGCAGAGGGCTAACCAAACGGCGAGGAATCCGTCTCTACAAGTAACCAACTAACTCCGTTACGTAGGGTGGGCGCGATTCCTTAGTATCCCAGGAACGCGCCCATTTTATGCAAATTATACGGCCAGACGGTGGCGAATACCAGCGGAATCTTTGGCTGCTGACGTTGGGCGGTTTGGCGGCCCCGCGGTGTGGGTGCCATGGCCACCGCGGCCCTGCTGGATTCTTCCGCTAGCCCGCTGCTTCCAGTGCCGCCAGCGATTCCTTGATGCTGGGCGCCTTGCCTGCCGCCACATCGCTGCGGCGAATCTGGTGGAATCGGGTAAGGATCGCGTTGGCCTTCGCCAGCGCCGTGATGCGCTCCGCGAACGCCTCCAGCGTGGCGCCGGGGATGGCGTAAAGCGCCACATCGCTCGACAGGATATCCAGGTACGCCCGCGCGCCGCAGCATCCCAGGCTCAGCGCCGAGCGGCCCGTGTTGCGCGCCTGCGGGACGATGGCGCAGGCCGGGCGTCCCATGGCCGGCGGCAACCCGCCTTCCACCTGTTGGGAGGCTTCCGAGAGAATCAGCGTCTGGTCGGCCTGCACGAATAGAAGGACCACATCTGGCGCGGCGGGAATTTCGGCCAGCGGCCCGTAGATCACATATTGCGGCTTGGAGGCCAGCACGGGAATGGCGGCTACGTCCTGGTCGCGCACGTAGGTGAGGCTGGCGAAGACCTTGAGGGCATCCTGCAAATCCGTCGCCGACGCCGGACTCATGGCCAGGTTGTGGGTGTATTGCCCAATGGAGCAGTGCTGGTGATCGGCGGGCGCGGTCGCAAAGACCCGCTCCCCGGCCTCCTGCCAGAAGCGGCACCCGGCCGGCACGTCGCCCACCCACGGCTCGACACCGGCCGGCAGTTCCTGCAAGAGACAGACGGCGACCGGTGGCTGGGTGAGATGAAGCGCCTCGTCGAGCGCGCCGGCAATTTCGGAATAGGATGGCATGAGATCAGCTTAGCAGCAGCCAATCCTCTCACCCCTGCCGTGATAACCTGAGAAAACCGTTATGTCTGGGAGAGGCGCCTGGGTCCTGATGCTGGCGGCGATGGGGTCCGGCCAAGCGGCGGGGACCACGGGTTATGCCGGCTCGGCGGCCTGCGCCAAGTGCCACGCCGAGGCCCACCGCGTTTGGTCGCAATCGCGGCACAGCAAAATGGTGCAGCCGGCTACGGTGAAGGCCGTCCAAGGCGATTTCGCCGCCGGGCGCGTGGTGCTGCGCGGGTTGCCTTACCTGTTGCGCCAGGCCAACGGCGCGTTCTACATCAGCGAATCCTACCTCACCGGGAAGCCGCAGGAGCACCGCGTCGATTACACCCTGGGCAACCGGCGCATCCAGCACTACCTCACCACGCTGCCCGATGGCAACGTGATCGTGCTGCCGCCAAGCTGGGACATCCTGCGCAAACAGTGGTTCCACAATCTCGATATCGACGATCCCGAAGAGGCTCCTGGCGTGCAAGTCCAGGTCTGGAACAAGAACTGCTTACTCCTGCCACGTCAGCCAGCAGGAGAAAAATTTCGACCCGGCGACCGGCCTCTACAAAACGACGTGGCTGGATTTCGGCATCAACTGCGAACGCTGCCACGGCCCCGGCAGCGAGCATATTGCGCGCTATTCCGCGGAGGCGCACACCAAGGCCGGCGCCGGCGTGGCCGACGATATCGTCCTGCAAACGCGCCTGGATGCCGCGCGTAACACCATGGTCTGCGCGCAGTGCCACTCCTTCCGCGACATCTACGCCCAGGGCTACACCGCCGGCGCGGATTACTACGATTACTTCTTCCCTGATGCTGGAGTACGGTCTGCCGGACGATGGCGATCCCGCTTATTGGGCCGACGGCCGCACGCGCCGCTTTTCCAACGACGCCTTCGGCCTGTGGCAGAGCGAATGTTTTCTCAAGGGCGGCGTCACCTGCCTCACCTGCCACGTGGTGCCGCACAATACCGACATCGACCGCAATCCGCAGCTTCGTCCGGAAGCCAACGCGCTCTGCACGCAGTGCCATACCGCTATCGGAAAGGACATTGCCGCGCACACCCACCACGCCGCCCAAAGCGCCGGCAGTTCCTGCGTGGAATGCCACATGCCGCGCACGGTGTACAGCATCAAGGCCGCAGATTCGCGACCATTCCATGAGCATTCCGGTTCCCGAAAACACCATCCGCCACGGCATTCCCAACGCCTGCAACCTATGCCACAAGGATCGCGACGCGCAGTGGGCCATTGCGACGATGGACAAGTGGTGGGGCGACCGCTCGCGGCAGAAGCTCATCCGGCGGGCGGACACGTTTGCCGCTGCGCGCAAGCGCGATACCGGCGCAATTCCCGCGCTGGTGGCGATTCTGGGCGAGCCCAGCGAGGGGCAACTGGTGCGTGCGAATGCGGCGGGCCACCTGGGGCGCTTCGAGGGGCAGGCAGTTTTCGATGCTCTGGTGCGGGCCACGGCAGATCCGGAGCCGCTGGTGCGGGCGGTGGCGGTGCTCTCGCTGAAGGCCGGCCAGGACCGTCCCACAGCCGCCGTGGCGCTGGTGAAGGCGCTGGCCGATCGCACGGCCACGGTGCGGCTGGCCGCCATGCTGGCGCTGGTGAACATGGGGATTCGCGAACTGCCCGGTGAGGATGGCGAGCGGCTCAAAAGCGCCATGCAGATGTTCCAGGCGCGGGCGCAATTCAACGCCGACGATGCCGAACAGCAGGTGGCTGCCGGCCGCTTCTACCTGCTGGCGGCCGACCCGGCACGGGCCATCACCGCGCTGCGCGACGGACTGCGGCTGGACCCGACCGCCCCGGCGCAGTACCTGCTGGCGGGCGCTTATGTGGAACAGAGCGATTACCCCAAAGCGCGCGAGATTCTGCTGGCCATCCCGCCGGGCGATGCGCAATACGATAAGGCCCAGCGCCTGCTGAAGGCCATTGCGGCGCAGACCGCACGGCACTAGGTCCGCGACCGCGAGATCCCGCTCCCTAAGGTCGCGGCTCGGATTCGATGTTGAGCCGCGCATGTTGGCAGGCGGGCGAACCTAATCACGCGGTCGCAGACCTCGTGTGCTGTCCCGCTTACCGCATGCTTATGCGCGCGGCCTCGAAACTGCCAGGAGCAGCGGCCACGAAAAGCTTTGAAATGATCTAACACGCGCAGGCTAAAGCAGGCTAAAGCACTGGCTAAAGCAAGGCTAAAGCATGCGCCACCACTGCAAGTCCTGCGCCCGCAACGGTGGGGCATACTTTAGTTTGCCCTACTTCGATTTCATCACGGCTTACACGCGCGGAGCGGCGACCGTACCGGCGGCTACTTGGCCTGCGTGAGGCTCTCGGCGATTTTTTGGGCCGTGGCCGCGCCCGCGGGAGTCTTGAACGTAATCTGCGCCTGGCAGACGGTACTGCCGGCAACCGCCACGTACCAGTTCGCTCCTGCTTCCGGGCTGCGGCCCGCATAGCTGAACCACAGCCGGGTTGCCGAATCGTCGATTACCCGGAAGGGCAGCATCATCTGCTTGGCCGACGTTTTGACCGCGGCGAACGATTGGCCCGCGCTCGCGCTGTTCGGCAGCGCGCTCAGTTTGCCGTCGGGGGACTTCACCAAACTGGCCGTTACCTTGTCGGCCTTCCAATTGGAGGGAACCGTCAATTGGCAGGCGCCCTGCTGATCCTTGACCACCTTCCACCCACTGGGTGCTTCCTGCGCCCACACAGACCCGCCCATGACCGCTACAATTGCCACCGTAAGAATGCACCGCATAATTCGGAGTATAGCGAATGGCGGCGCCGGCAAGGCGTGCGGCGCGTCCGCGGGGCTTTCGGAGGGGTGGCCCGCTGCCGCCGTCTATGCCGTCGTCTAGGCCGCGGTCAACAGAATGGGCGCGCCGGCGGTGATCACTATGGTGTGCTCGTAGTGCGCGGAAAGGCTGCCGTCGGCGGTCCGGATCGTCCAGCGGTCATTTTGCAGCACGTCGCGGCCGCTGCCGGCGGCCAGGATCGGCTCGATGGTGATGACCAGGCCTTCAGTCAGGCGCGAGCGGAAGCGTGGGTCTTGGTAGTTCGGAACCGTGGGCGGCTCGTGGATGGTGCGGCCCACACCGTGGCCGCATAGCTCGCGCATCACCTGGAAGCCGCAGCGATGGGTCTCCAGCTCCACGGCCCGGCCAATCTCGTAGACACGGTTGCCGGCGCGGGCGGCTTTGGCGGCCAACTGGAAGGCGCTCTCAGCGCACCGGGCCAGCGCACGGGCGGTGGCGCCGGTCTCGCCCGCCGCCACCGTCACGGCGGCGTCGGCGTAGTAGCCCTCCTTTTCGGCGACCAGGTCGAGCTTCACCAGGTCGCCCGCCTGGACTGTGCGGCTGCCGGGAATGCCGTGGATGGCTTCGTCGTTGATGCTGATGCAGAGCGCCGCTGGGAAACCGTAAACCTTAGGCGGCGCCGGTTCGGCTCCCTCCTCCGCCAGCACGCGTGCGCCGATGGCGTTCAACTCGGCGGTGGTGATGCCGGGACGCACGGCCGCGGCGGTGCGGTCCAGGGCGAGGCGCACAATCCGGCCGATGGCGCGAAGCCGTTCGAAATCGTTGCGGTTACGGATGGACATTAACCTTATTGTGGCACCGCGCGCCGCCAAACTACTCGGGCCAGGGCATGACTTTCAGGTTGGGCGTCACCTCCACCACTCCTTGCTCCACATGCACGCTCTCGGCCACCCCCATCAGGCTGCGCACGAAATCGGGGTCCATCAGTGCATTGAGGTCGGCGCGGTCGAAAGCCCAGAGGTAGTAATCGCCCGGGCGCAGGCTGCCTATATCGAAACGGCCGTCCATGCCGGTGGGCGCGGTACGCACGAACGGGACCGAGAGCAGCCCCGGGTCCTTCGGCGCCATGACCACGGTGGATCCCCAGCCGTTTTCCACCAGGCCTACGGCGCGCCCGGCGCCGGTTTTGTAGACCAGGCGGATGGGCGGCCCGCCCGGCGCCAAGTCCACCACCTGTCCGGTGACGTCGGTGATCCCCACGCGCACGGCGTCCAGGTAGTAGCCCGCGATGACCCCCGGCGGTTGGATGCGGTAGCGGCCGGCGTAGACGTTGGTGAGGTGCAGCGTGCCGTCGCTCCGTTCATCGGCGCTGGCCCGGTGGCTGGGTGAATCGTCCACCGGCGCTAATTCCACGGTTACCGGCTGGCGGACGGCAAAGGCGCTGTGCGGGTCGCCGCGCTCCACGAAGCCATCCACCGCGAACGGCGGGGCAATCCGGACGGTCGCCCCCTCCACATCGCGGCGCGCTACCGAGACCGGCGCGAACCCCCTCCACAGCACCGTCCCGTGCTTGACCTCCGCCAGAATGCGCCAATCGCCGGGGCACACCGCCGGCAATTCGAACGAGCCATCGGTGGCGGACTTGCTGCGGGCTTCGGGTTCGGTGAGCGGTTCGGAGGAATTGAGGGTGATATCGGCGTTGGCCGCCGGCCGGCCCTGGTCGTCCACCACCACGCCGCGCACCCGCCAGACAGAGGCACCGCGCAACCGGATTTCGTATTCGGTGAGGTTAGAGCCGCCGTGAATGATGATGTTCTGTGCGGCGCTACGCTCCGTGGCGCCGGGGTAGTAGGTGGCCGCCCAGGTGAAACGCTCGCCTTCGGGCGCGCCGGGTAGCGGCAGATTGCCCTTGTGCTGCTCATCGCCGCCCGACCCGGGCAGCATCGGCCGCGCCAGCAGCACGTACGCCCCCGGCTGCAGATTCCGTAGCTGAAACCGGCCCTCGCCGTCGGCGAACGCGATCGAAACGCCGCCGCCGCGCGCCCGCAGCATCTCCATTTGCACGCCTCCGGCCGGGCGGCCTTCGCCATCGACAACGCGGCCCGAGAGTACCCCGAGCGGCGTCAATTCCTCCAGGAATTGCACCGGGTCGGTCATGTCCGCAACGTGGAAGAGCCGCTGAGAGGGGTCGGAGAGGGGCAGCGGTAGATAACCGCGCGTGTCGAAATTGATGGCGTAATCGCCGGGGGCGACCAGGGGAATCTGAAACCGGCCTTCCGCGTCGGTGTAGGTTTCGTAGGTGAGCTGCACCCTGGTCGAGTTCACCGTCACTTTGATCCCGCCGATGCCGCTTTGGGTGATGCTATTGAGAAGCTGGCCTTCCACCCGGCTGCCACTCTGCGCCGCGGCCAGCAGGGGCAGCAGCAGAAGCAGGGATGGGCAGCGGCGCATCAACACCATTATCGGCCGCAAGCAAGCCGCCCAGGGCGCGGAGGAAGCTTACGACCGCTCCAGCAGATCCAGCAGCTTCTCCTGCACCGCTTCGGCGGTGGGATTGTCCGGCGCGATCACCAGAATCGTGTCGTCGCCGGCGATGGTGCCGACCACCTCGCGGCCACTCTTCGCTATCGAGCGCCACGGCCACCGAATTGGCGTGCCCGGGCGAGGTCTTCAGCACCACCAGGTTTTGCGCGCGCAGCACGTCCTGCAGAAACTCCGCCGCCAGCATGGCAAAGTGCCGGGCCGGTCTCCTCGGGTGCCATCTCCCGGTAGCCATCGCGCGTCTTCACCAGGCGCAGGTCGCGAATGTCGCGCGAGAGCGTCACCTGCGTGGCCGCGATGCCCTGGTTCTTTCAATTCCTGGGCCAGCTCTTCCTGCGTGTGAGATTCGCTTGCCGCGGATCAGTTTCAGAATCTGTCCCTGCCGGTAAGCTCTTGGTCATAGGTTCATCTGCGCCAGACGCGTGTCGCGCGTCGAGCCAGCGCCGCGGCGACCGCCTCGCGGACCCGTGCCGCCCGGGATTTCGCGCGTTTTCATGCCTTCGCGCGGATCGAGCAGCGCGCCACATCCGCGCGTGAACTCGGGCGCGAATGCGCGCAGCTCTTCGGCCGTCCAGTCGGCCGGCTTCTTGCCCGCTGCGCACGCTTTCGAGCACCAGACGGCCCGACGATCTGATGCGCCTGGTGGAACGGCGTGCCGGTCGCGCGCCAGCGCTTCGGCCAGATCGGTCGCCACCACCCAGCTTTCCTCCGCCGCCGCGGCGGGACGCGCCGCGTTGCAGCAGCACCGACTTCGCCACCGCGCGCGCCATTTCGAGCGAGCCGGTCAACTGGTCGGCGGCTTCGAACAGCGGCTCTTTGTCCTCCTGCATGTCGCGGTTGTAGGTCATCGGCAGACCCTTCATGGTGACCAGCAGCGAGTTCAGCGCGCCCAACACCCGCCCGGACTTGCCGCGAATCAGCTCCAGCGAATCGGGATTCTTCTTCTGCGGCATCAGGCTCGAACCGCTGGTGACGCCATCGCCCAGCTCCATCCAGCCGAATTCCTCGCTGGAATAGAGAATCCAGTCTTCGGCCAGGCGGCTCAGGTGGATCATGGTGACGCGACGCGGCGTAGAGAAAATCGAGCGCGAAATCGCGGTCGGCGGAAACGTCCATGCTGTTGCGGGTGATGGCGTCGAAGCCGAGGTCGCGCGCGATGGCCTCGCGGTCGAACGGGAATCCGCTGCCGGCCAGCGCGCCGGAGCCGAGCGGCATCACGTTGGCGCGCCGGCGCGCCTCGCCGAAGCGCTCGTGGTCGCGCGCGAACATTTCGAAATACGCCAGCAGGTAATGCGGCCAAGCACGGCCTGCGCGCGGCGCATGTGCGTGTAGCCGGGGATCACGGCGTCCGGGTACTTCTCGCGCCAGATCCAGCAGCGCCGCCATCAGGCGGCGCAGCAACTCGCGCGACGCGGTCGCACTCGTCCCGCAGCCAAAGCCGCGTATCGAGCGAGACCTGCTCGTTGCGGCTGCGGCCGGTGTGGATCTTGTCGGCCAGCGCGCCGGCGCGTCTCCTTCAGTTTGCGGATGACGAGCGTGTGAACGTCTTCATCGGTGGCGCCTTCGAAGAAAGCGCGGCCGAAGCGGCATCTTCGCAGGATCCGGTCGAACGCCTGCACGATGTCCGCGCGCTCCTCAGCGGTGAGAATACCGGCCGCTCCAGCGCGCGCGCGAAGGCCTGCGAGCCGCGGATATCGGCTGCCGATCAGCCGGCGGTCGAAATCGCAGCGATCCGGAGAAGCGCTCGAAGATCTCCGAAGGCCCGCTCTCGAATCGCCCGCCCCAGAGCTTCACTTGGACTGTAGCCGGCGCTGCTTGCCGGCAAGCGCGGCCCGCACCTTGATGGGCAGGCCGATCAGGTTGATGAAGCCCAGCGCGTCCTTCTGGTCGTAGCTGGCGCCCATGGTGAAGCTGGCGATATCCAGCGAGTACAGCGAGTACGGCGACTTGCGGCTGACCGGCTCGAGGTTGCCCTTATACAGCCGCAGCGTGACTTCGCCGGTGGTGGTCTCGGCTGATCGTTTCGAAGAAGGCGTCCAGCGCTTCGCGCAGCGGCGTGAACCAGAGGCCGTTGTAGACCAGCTCGGCGTAATCGAGCGCCAGCTTCTGCTTGTAGTGCAGCGTGCTGCGGTCGAGCGTCAGAGCTTCCAGTTCGCGCATGGCGCCATGAAGATAGCGTGCCGCCGGGCGTTTCATAGCAGCCGCGCGACTTCATGCCGACGAAGCGGTTCTCCACCAGATCGATGCGCCCGACGCCGTGCTCGCCGCCGATGGCGTTGAGCGTCTCGAGCAGTTCGACAGGCCGTCATGCTTCTTGCCATTCACCGAAACCGGCATCGCCTTTCTCGAAACCGATGGTGACTTCGTCCGGCTGTGTCGGGCGCGTCCGCGGGACTCTTGGTGAGCATCCAGATGTCGTCCGGGCGCGGCGTTGGCCGGATCTTCCAGCTCGCCGCCTTCGTGCGAGATGTGCCAGATGTTGCGGTCGCGGCTGTAGATTTTGGTGGTGGATTGCGCGATCGGCACGTTGTGTTTCGCGCGCGTATTCGATGGCGTCCTCGCGCGAGACGATGTCCCATTCGCGCCACGGCGCGATCACCGGGCAGATGCGGCGCGAGCGCCTTGTAGGTCAGCTCGAAGCGGACCTGGTCGTTGCCCTTGCCCGTGCAGCCGTGCGCCAGCGCGTCGCATCCGGTGGCCAGCGCGACTTCCACCTGCTTTTGGCCAGCAGCGGACGCGCGATGGACGTGCCCAGCAGATATTTGTGCTCGTAGACGCCGCCCGAGCGCACCAGCTTCCAGAGATATTGCGAGACGAACTCCTCGCGCATATCCGCGACGTACACTTCGGAAGCGCCGGTCTTGCGCGCTTTCTCTTCGAGGCCGGTCAGCTCATCGCCGCCCTGGCCGATATCGCCGCACACCGCGACGACTTCGCAGCCGTAGTTTTCCTTCAGCCACGGAATGATGATGGAGGTATCCAACCCGCCCGAATAGGCGAGCGCGACTTTCTTTGGTTTGTTCATAAAGATCTAAAGTAACAAAGGGCAGCCCGAACGTTGGCCGCGGATCAGCGCGGAACCGGGATAATTCTTTCCTAGGCCAGCATCATCAGCAGCAGCGCTTTCTGCGCATGCAGCCGGTTTTCGGCCTGATCGAAAACCACCGAGCGGGCGTCTCGATCACCTCGTCGGTCACTTCTTCGCCGCGCTGGGCGGGCAGGCAATGCATGAAAATAGCGTCGGGGCGCGCCTGCGCGAACAGATCTTCGTTCACCTGGTAGTCGGGGAACGCGCGCTTGCGCTGGGCCGCTTCGTTTTCCTGCCCCATGCTGGCCCACACATCGGTATAGATGGCGTGCGCTCCCGCGACCGCGGCCGCGGGATCGTTGGTGATCGTCAAGGTGGCGCCCGAAACGGCGGCGAGGCCCTCGGCCTGCGCAACCACATCCGGATTGGGCTTGTAGCCTTCCGGGCAGCCAGGGCGAAATCCATGCCCAGCCGCAGCGGCGTCAGCATGAGCGAGTGCGCCACGTTATTGCCATCGCCCACGAACGCCAGTTTGCGCCCTGCGAGGCCGCCAAAGTGTTCGCGATGGTCTGCATATCCGCCAGCGCCTGGCAGGGATGATACAGGTCGCTGAGCGCGTTGATCACCGGCACGGTCGACCAGTGCGCCAGCGCCTCGACGGTGTTCTGCGAAAACATGCGCGCGACGATGCCGTTGACCCAGCGGTCCAGATTGCGGGCCATATCCTTGAGCGGCTCGCGCACGCCGATGGGGCCTTCCACGAACACGCGACTCCGCCCAACTGCTGGATGGCGAGCTCGAAGGTCAGTCTGGTGCGCAGGGAGGGTTTTTCAAACAGCAGCGCGATGGATTTGCCATCCAGGGCCGTAGCATACTCGCGGGGCGCCTGTTTCACCGCGCGGGCGAGATCGAGCAGGTAAACCAGTTCATCGCCGGTGAGGTCGAGGTCTTGCAGCAGGTCTTTTCCGGAGGCTTTCATAATGGTGGGTTCGGGAGCATGCGGCCTCGCCATGGGGATCCTCAATTTTGAATGTTTATTCACCTGAATGAATAATCACACATTGGGATGGGCGGCGTCAAGCCGATGTGGGTCAATGGCTCCGCCAGACCAGATTCTGGGAGGATCGTCAAGCGAAATTTCGTACTTGGCAAAGAGCTCTCAGGAGCACCACAATGGATTGTGGTGCTGAACATGCCTACACGAGAGGCAATACGACGAGGCTTTCTTGGCAAAAAACGGGGATCTACCGAGAAACATCACGAAAGCAATCTTGTCTGGGGACCACTTGGAATTGGCTGCTCAATCGTGCTGACGGTGATTGCAGCGATGAAGCACGATCTACGCTTCCTATTTTACGTTGCTTGGCCATGTTTTGTATTTGGCATTCTTCGCCTGTCTAAACGCGTACCGTATATAATGCTTTCCTACTGGATTACAGTGGCGTCTGCCATGCTGGTAGGTGTGGGTCTCTGGGAGCTAAGCCATTGGCTCGAACCACCGAAACAGACAGATCTGTCGGCCCGAGCGGCGTCCACAGGCGCTTCAGCATCACCTCTATCGTCAGTTTCTGTCCCTTCGCAAGCGCCGCCGGTACAGGCGCACTCTATCTCTAAGCCTGCTCCGACCGAACCTCCACTCGAAGCATTGCGGAGCCTAGGCTGGACGATAAATACTGACACGAGCAACGGAACCCGTTTTCAGTTGGCAGGCGAGCCGAAACCGCTGCCTGACATGCATTCCTCGGTGAAGTGAAGGTCAGGGCGGATGCGTCCTGACCTTCTTACGTTGCAGGGCCGAATCATTCCGCAGCCGAATCATAAAACTGCTTGCAGCGTTCCTGATTCTCCGATTCATTTTTCGGGTCATGAACAGAGGCACACATGTAGAGCGGCGGACAAGCTATGGGTTGTTTAACCGCGCATCCTGCCGGATGCCCGGTTGCACAACCCGCTTGGCAGGGCTTTCAGCCCGTGCACCCGACCAAAGAGGGGGCAAGCCCCCTCTATTGGATACTCCCCCTTCGCTGCGCGGAGGCCACGCATGAGCGACCGGCAGAGCCAGCCGCCGAAGAAGAAACGTAGCGGCAGCGCCAAGCGCCAGCGCGAGTCAATCATCGGTGTCCGCGTCTCCGACCGCGAACGGGCGTTGATTGAGGCCAACGCAGCGGCCGTTGACCTGTGCGGCAGCACCTTTCTGCGCGTCCTCGGCACCGGGCAGCGGCGCCCTAACGAGCGCCGCCGCCCGCTTCCTGAGTTGAAACCGTTCACCCAGGCCATGGGGAGATTCGGCATCTATATGAGCAATGCATACCAGCTTTTGAAACTCGCCAACCGTGGGGACATTGTCGGTGTCGCGGAGGAGTTGCGCGAAACGACCGCGAAAATCGACGAGGTCGCCGACGAACTTCGCGAAGTCATTCGAGGTTACAAACGTGATCGTTAACGGCAGCTCGAACCGTTGCGTCTGGTGGTGGACGCAGCATCTGCGAATCCGAAGAAAACGACAACGTCCGCATCGTCAAGTCCTACGGCCTTCGGTCCGACACCATAGGGGAGATGCTCGAAGAAATGATGGAGCGGGCGCAGGGGACCAAGTGCGAAAACCCGTTTTACCAGATGAACATTAACCCGGCACCCGGCGAGCACCTCACGGAACAGGACTGGGACCGGGCGCGCGAGATCGCCGAGAAGAAGCACGGCCTTGAGGGGCAGCCGTATTTCATGGTGATGCACGTCAAGCACGGGCGCGAACACCCGCACTTCATTTACAGCCGAATCGACATCGATAACATGCGGGCGATTTCCGACAGCCACGACGCCCGGAAAAATCACGCCATCGCGCCGCGAGATCGAGCGGGAGTTCGGATTGCAAAAAACCATCGGCCCTTACGACCTGGAACCGGGAACGCCGCGCCCGGCGCGCGCCCCAAGAAATACGAGATGTACCGCGACAAGCGGAACGGCCTTGATACGCGCGATATTCAGGCGGAAGTGACGGAACTTTTCCAGCAGAGCCACAACGGAAAAGACTTTCAGGCCGCGCTTGAACAGCACGGCTATCACCTGGTGACAGGCAGGCGCGGCCTGCTCATTCTTGATAGCGCCGGTAAGGAACACAGCCTCGCGCGGCGTTGCGGCGTGCCGATGAGCGAGATCGTGGCCTTCATGCGCGACGTGCACATGAAAGCCGTGCCCACCGTC
The DNA here is from genome assembly GCA_963803725.1 of Bryobacterales bacterium. GTDB lineage: Bacteria > Acidobacteriota > Terriglobia > Bryobacterales > Bryobacteraceae > JOPF133. The sequence goes on from CAWDOH010000062.1 coordinate 22,446, forward strand.
GAACAGGCACGGGCGCAGTATCAGGAACGGAAGATAGCCGGGCTTGAGGCCGACCGCGACACCGTCCGCGATGAAATCCACTGGCAGGAAGCGCTCGACAAGGCCGCAATCGCAAAAGAGGCGAGGGAGCGGCAATTCGTGGAGCCGAAAGACCGGGAGAAAGAAACACGGGGCGGGCGGCAGGAAAAAGGGCAGGGGGCGCGGGCGGAACGGCCGTTCGACGAGACCATCGCCGGCATCCGGCTCGCTTACAGCCTCAGCCAAAGCCCGGACGGGTTTTCGAGGAACCTCGACGAAGCCGGGTTCAAACTGGCCCGCGTGACGAAGGAAGAATCCGAGCGCAGCCATATCAACGCCGCCTTTGCGAAAGAAGTGGAGCGCTTTACGCCGGAGTACCGGGAAGGTGAATTCGTCGCCATCAACCAACGCGGCCATGTGTACCGGCTGAACCAGCGCACGACCAGCAAGAGCTGGCAGGAAATCGACGCTTTTATGCGCACGATCGACAGCACAAAGATTCAGGGGATCGATGACATCCGGCAGCAGATCATGGGTTACAAACGACCAGCCCCGGCCCGCGATGTCTTTCCAACCGAAGCCCAGGTCACCGGCGGAATTCCGATGCAGGAGCATTTGGGGCCGCTCACCGCCTGGCAGCAATTCGGGAGGGCTTCATCGGCGACGACGGAACGCGATCGCGCACCCGACGAGATCCGGGGACCGAGCGCCGACATATGGACCGCGTACAAGCGTAGCGACAATGCCCGCGCGTTCGTCGCGGCCCTTCATGAACGCAATATCGAGGTTGCCCAAGTCACGCGCGAGGATGTCACCAGCAGCGAGATCCACCGTTTTTATGCGGCCGATCTGAACACCCCGCGCAACGCAATCCCGCCGAAACTTCGCGAGGGCGATTATGTGGCGATCACGGATGACGCGTGCATCTACAACCTCAATTACCGCACCACCGGCGACAATGCCGCACGCGTTCAGAAATTCATGGAGACACTCGACAGGAAAGAAATTCAGAGCGTTGGCGTTGTTCTCAAAGCCGTGCAGGAACGCGCCGAGCTGCGAGACATCGAGCGCCAGGCTTTCCGCGATCTGAGCGCCGGAGAGATGAAGCGTGAAAAAGACGGACGCCCGACCGGACGCTTGCCCCGCACGTCGGTAACCGGCGATATCAAACACGGCCTTCACAAATCCGTTGCCGCCATCGAAAAAACCGCAAGCATCGCGGCCTCATTCGGCAAGGTGTTTGAAACGGTCGGCAACCTTGTCGAAGCTTTCGCCGCGCCCAAACTCACGCCGCAGCAGATACACGACGGAGAGAAAGCCAAGGACCGGCGCGACGCCGAGGCGGACAGGACCATCGATTTTTCGAGAGTGACAGCCGATGAAGCGCAAGAGCGCCGCCAGATGGAACGGGACCGCGAGGCGGATCGACAGCGCGACGGAGGCGGACGAGAACGATAAGAGCCGAGGGTATCGGGAACCCCGAGGCGAAGACCAAAGTCTCCCGCGAACCACCAAGAAGAACCCCGGCTTGAAGACCCCCGGTTTCGCTCAGGCGATCAGGCAGCAATTCCGGCAAGTGAAGAACGCTCTAACAGACAGGCTCCCGCCCCGAAGCCGGTACAGCGCCGCCGGCGAAGCGGAGAGGAGACGGGAAAAACTTGTTCCATCGGCGCTTTCCGCCTGTCCTCCGTCAGGATGCTCCGCCGGGTCACGGAAAATATGCGGGCGCCATGGGATGCGTTGCGCGGCGCTTCTGAACCCGCCGCCGACCGCACGAACGAGCTACCTGGGTTACGCGCCGCCGGATCTGACGGCCCGATGGGCGCAAGCGAGCTTATCGCGTGGCATCTGCAGAACGGTGCGACCATGCAGGCGCTACGGGCGATGTTCCCGGCGTTTTTCGAGCACGCGCCGTCTGAGCCGCGAGGGGGACATTCCGATTTTCACGAGCCGGAACTTTGGCAGTGGAACACAGTTCCGCATACCGACAATGGCTTTGACGATTTTCGGTACACCGGGCAGACTGATTTTCACCCGCACCTCTAGCTCTGGGGATTGCCATGCATCAGACCAAACCGCCGACCCATATTCTTTGGGTTCAGAAATGGGAAGGGGCAAGATTTCGTGAGTGGCTCCAGGTCGGGAAAGGCCGAATAGAGATCGACGAACACGGCAATGCCTCCGCCCATAACTTTCAGGATCTTACCGCTATCGGCGGTTGGAGCGGCTATAGCTGCCTGATGCCGATCGGCGTCCGGCCGAAAGATCCCGAGCCGCAGCCAAAACGTCCCGCACAGTCCGAGCAGGGCGATCTCTGAAGCGTGCGGGTGGAAGACCGAAACTCACGCCGAAGCAGATCATCTGTGCGCGGCGCTTGATTAAAGCGGGTCAGTTACCCAAGAAGGTCGCCCGCCGTTTTTCCGTCGCGCGCTCCACCCTGTATCTGGCCCTTCGGCGTTAACGTCCCATCTGGACAAGGTTCCAATCCTGCGCGATAGTGATTCGTTCACCGTCCGGGCATATGACCGCCGGAAAAGGGTCGTTTGTCGGACATCCCATCCACTCTAGCACCGCCGCCCCCACATGCCCATCAAACGCATTCTGGCGCTTTCGGCGCTTCTTTTCCTGTTGTCCATTCCGCTCGCCTTTGCCAGCGACGCGGCGCCTTCATATCTGGAACTCACCGATGCCCCGACGATTGCCGTGGACTGGAGCAAAGGCGATACACAAACGGTGACGCTCCACGGCAATCGCGCCTTGATCTTTTCGAACGGCCAGAAGGGGGGGCACTACATGCTCATCATCAAGCAGGACGCGACCGGCTCCCGCACGGTGATATGGCCTTCGTCCGTCCACTGGCCGGGCGGCCCGCCCCAAACCAGAGGCCAGCCGGTCAGCATCCTCACCACGATCGCAAATAAGACGGATTACATCAGTTTCTTTTATAACGGCGTGAGCTATGACGCTGTCGGCCTCGCTCAGAATTTGTAACGCCGTCCGGTTTTTCGCGCGGGTTGTGGTCGTCACCGTCGTAGTGACGCTGTCCGTCCTGCTCTGTGCGACTCCAGCGGCCCACGCTACCCTCAACAACGACGAACCCGCCACCGATTTACTGGGAGAATTCAACAGCCCCTCGGTGGATACCACCGCTGACTTCCAAAAAGGCTGCCCCAACAACGGCGCATCGTCGCTCGGGTGACAATGTTTACCAGCCCGTGACTCAATAAAGACAGGGATGTCGAAGTAAGGGGCTGGACAAATCGTTTAGCTTATGTCATCTTCAAATGGATGCAAGCGCCCAACCGCGGTGGCTCCTCAGATCGCGAGAAGGATCTCGAACGGAGAGTCGAGTCTCTGGAGACGCAGTTGAAGTGCGCGCTGGCGGAGAACGAGCGCCTGCGAAAGGAACTGGAAGAAGCGCTCCGTGCCAACAAACGAAGTGCCGCGCCGTTTTCCAAGGGGGAACCCAAGAGTAACCCCAAGCCGCCAGGACGTAAGCCTGGGGCGGCATACGGAGCGCGAGCTACGCGACCCGTCCCCAAACGGGTGGATGAGCAAATCCACGTGCCACTTCCGCCGCGCTGCCAGCACTGTCAAGGTCCGATCATCCTGAAGAACACCCAACCTCAGTACCAAGAAGACATCGTGCGGATGACCATCGTCCGCCGCTTTGATGTGGAGGTGGGGACTTGTGCCTGCTGCGGACGGCAAGCGCAAGGCCGGCATCCGTTGCAGACCTCCGATTCGCTCCGCGTTGGGGAAGTGCAAGTCGGACCAGAGGCCTTGTCGATGGCGGCAGTGCTCAACAAAGAATTGGGGTTGTCGCACGAGCGGACGGCGCGGGTGCTGGAACTGGGCTATGGGTTGAAGTGGAGCCGGAGCGGGGTATGCCGGGCTTTGGAGCGATTGGGGAATCTGGCGGCGCCTACTTACCAGCAACTGCGAAGCGCGCTGCGGCAAAGCCCGGTGGTGTGGCTGGACGACACGGGCTGGAGAGTGGGCGCACGTCCCCAGAATCTGCGGGTTTTGTTGAGCCAGCAGGTCACCGTTTACGTGATTGAACCGCATCGCGGATATGCGGAAGCGGCGGCGATTCTGGGAGAGGACTACGCCGGTTTCCTGGTGCATGACGGAGCGCGTTGTTTCTATGGTTTTGAGCAGGCGTTTCATCAGAGTTGCCTGGAACACCTGATCCGGCGGTGTCGCGAGATGATCCAGGTGGCTTCCGTAGCGGCCGCCCAATTCCCGATGGCAGTCAAAACGCTGCTGCAGGAGAGTCTCCGGTTGCGGGATCGCTACCAAGGGGGCGCGGTTTCTCGCCATGGTTTAGCGGTGGCCACCGGGCGGCTGGAAGCCCGGATGGACCGCTTATTGGATCAGCACTTTTCTTGCCCAGACAACCAACGGTTGGCCAAACACCTATGCCACGAGCAGCCGCACTTGTTCACCTTTCTGCGCTGTCCTGGCTTGCATGCCACCAACAACTTCGCCGAGCGGGCGATCCGGCTGATGGCGATGGCACGCAAGACCTGGGGTGGTAATCGGACGGAGAACGGAGCCCGCACACAGCAGATTCTGGCCAGCGTTTTGCGTACTTGCTGGCAGCAGGGAAAAGATGCTTTTGGTCAGTTGGTGAAGTTATTACGTTCCGCTTGTCCGATCTTGCTGGAGATCGTTCCCGCCGGGCCATCACCCTGACTTGCCCTAACAACCATTCGGCTCCCTCCACTCGCTTCGGCCCCGTCGCAACCGCAAAACTTCAAAATCAATCGAACGCGACCGTCCACGCCTACGCCAACGTGTGCCTCACCGCGTGGTAAACATTCTCGCTCGGGTTCAACCAGCCCGCCGGCAGCGTCATTGATTCCACCAATCACTGGATGTTCGTGCCTGACAACAACAACAACCGGGTGCTGGTCTTCGCTCTCACCAGCGGCAACCTCATTTCCAGCAAGACCCCCGCCTATGTTCTCGGACAGTCGGATTTCATTACCTGCGTCAACAACCAAGGCGCGTATACAAGCCAGTCGGGAATGTACGGGCCGGGGCAGCTCGCCGTCGATCCCGTGAACCAGCTTCTCTACGTCCCCGACACCAACAACAACCGGGTGCTGGTGTTCAGCACCGCAAGCATGAGCAACGGCATGAACGCTTCCTATGTGCTCGGCCAGACGAATTTCACAAACGGCGGCCAGGCGACGACCCAGTCCGGGATGGCCTACCCCTCCGGCTGTTCCCTCGATTCCGTCAATCAGCTTCTCTACGTGGCCGATACCGGCAACCGCCGGGTGCTGGTGTTCAACGTCGCGCCCGGCACCATCGCCAGCGGGGAGAACGCTTCCTACGTTATCGGGCAGCCGAATTTCACAAGCAACACGGAGGCCACCAGCCAGTCCGTCCTGGCCTGGCCCACCAGCGTCGCCGTAGATACCACGAACAGTTGGCTCTACGTGGTGGACTCCGCCAACATCCGGGTGATGGTCTTCAGCACCTCAAGCCTCAGCAACGGTGAAAACGCTTCCTATGTTATAGGGCAGACGAGCTTCACGACCGGTTATGCCTCCCTATCACAATCAGGGTTCTGGTATCCGCAAGGGTTCGCCTTTGATGACACGAACAACCGGCTGTTTGTGGCCGATCAGGACAGCAACCGCGTCATGGTCTTCAGCACCATCGGCAATTTCCCCAGCGGCGAAAACGCCAGCGATATTCTGGGCCAGTTCACCAGCCCGTCCGTGGACACGACGCCTGACTACACTAAAAACTGCTACAACAACGGCGCATCACCGCTCGGATTCAACGACCTCAGCGGCGTTGCCATCGACGCCACCAATCATTGGATGTTCGTACCGGACGGCGACAACAACCGCGTGCTGGTTTTCGCGCTCACCAGCGGCAATGTTCTCTCCAGCAAAACCCCGTCCTATGTTCTCGGCCAGCCGGATTTCATCAGCTGTGGCAGCGCCACGACCCAGTCCGGGATGTGGTCGCCGAACTATGTTGCCGTCGATCCCGTAAACCAGCTTCTCTACGTACCCGATTTCTGGAACAACCGCGTGCTGGTGTTCAGCACTGCAAGCATGAGCAACGGCATGAATGCCTCCTATGTGCTAGGCCAGCCGGATTTCGTCAGTAATGGAGCAGCCACGACCCAGTCCGGAATGTACTATCCCCAAGGGGTTGCTCTTGATGTCACAAACCAGATCCTGTACGAGGCGGACAACGGCAACAACCGGGTGCTGGGTTTCAGCGTTGCGCCGGGCACCATCGCCAACGGGGAGAACGCCTCCTTTGAGCTTGGGCAGGCGGATTTCGTCAGTACTGTCGCAGCCACGACCCAGTCCGGGCTAACTGCCCCCGACGCTCTTGCCTTTGACGCGACGAGCAATCGCCTGTTCGTCGGCGATTCCGGCAACAGCCGTGCGCTGGTGTTCACTTACGCGGCCTTCGGTCCTAACGCCAGCGACATTCTGGGGCAGTTCGCCAGCCCGTCGTCGGACGTCACTCCTGACTATGTAAAAAGCTGCCCCAACAACGGCGCGTCGCCGCTCGGGTTCAACGCCCCCGCCGGCAGCGCCATCGACAGCGTGAACCACCGCCTGTTCGTGATGGATGCTTACAACAGCCGCGTGCTGGTGTTCACGCTCACCAGCGGCAACCTCATATCCAGCAAGACAGCCGCCTATGTTCTCGGACAGAATGATTTCGTCAGCTGTAATGCCAACGACACCGGCAGCGGCCAGTCATCTTTATACACCGCCAACGACGCCACCGCGGCCGGGCTTGCTTTCGATCCTGTGAACAACCGGCTGTTCGTCATGGACGCCAACAACAACCGGGTGCTGGTGTTCAATACCTCGTCCCTTAGTAACGGCATGAACGCGTCCTATGTACTGGGTGCGACGGATTTCAACGGCGACTGCACCGGCTGCACAGCCCAGGCGACTTTATACGTTTCCGCCGATTCGGGAGGCGCGGGGATCGCGCTCGATTCCGTAAACCAGCTGCTTTATGTGGCGGATAACTACGACAACCGGGTGCTGGTGTTCAACGTCGCTCCCGGCACCATCGCCAACGGCGAAAACGCCTCCTATGAGCTTGGCCAGCCAAGCGGCGGCGGAACGGAATTCACGACCACCGCCGCCGCCACGACACAATCTGGATTAAATTTCCCTGACGGACTTGCCCTCGATACTGTCAATCAGCTTCTCTACGTCTCGGATACCTGGAACAGCCGCATCATGGTTTTCAACGTCGCTTCCGGCACGATCGCCAACGGGGAGGACGCTTCCTATGTCCTGGGCGCTACGGATTTTACCGGCGATTGCACCGGCTGCACCGGCCAGCAAGGGCTGGATCACCCTATGGCCCTTGCCTATGATTCCGCGAATGATCGGTTGTTTGTGAATGACCAAGGTGAGGGGCGCGTGATGATTTTCAACACCTCATCCATCACGAACGGCGAGAACACTTCCTATGTGCTCGGGGATATGGACTTCAATGGCACCGCCGAGGACACGCCCCAGGCGTGGATGAGCCCCTACGGCCTGAGCTACGATTCCACAAACAGCCTGCTCTACGTGTCGGACGCCGGCGACAGCCGCGTCATGATTTTTAATGTCAGCCTCGCCACGCCGCCCACCCCGTCCTCACCGACCCAGAGCGGGGCGGACGCCTGCGCCATCGCCGGCGGCCAGCTTTATTGCTGGGGGGGTAACACGGACGGCGAAGATGGCCTCGGCAACACCAGTCTGTACCAGTCGGTGCCGCAACTGGTCGGCTCCCTGACGACATGGACCGCCGTCAGCCAGGGCGATCCTGACTTTGATTATGCCGCCTGCGGCATTGCTGGCGGCGCGCTCTATTGCTGGGGGAATAACGCCTATGGCGAACTTGGCCTCGGCAACACGACGCAATACACGACGCCGCAGCAGGTCGGCTCCGCCACCAACTGGACCGTCATCAGCCAGGGCGGCTCGGATGCCTGCGGCATCGCGGGCGGGGCCCTCTATTGCTGGGGAGCAAACACCTATGGCGAAGACGGGAACGGGCCTTCCAGCACTACCGTCTTCGTAACCTCGACGACTTATAACGGAGATTTTGGTTCCACCGCCGCCGCCGCGATCACGGCCGCGAACAACGACTGCCAGACCCGCGCTACGGCGAGCGGTAGCCTGGCGCCGTCCGGGACTTATTTGGCCTGGTTTGCTAGCATAGCGAACGGAAGCAGCGGCGCCAATGATCCGTACACCACTTTCGTGCAATCAACCGTTCCCTACGTGGACGTTGAAGGCAACACCATTGCGAGCAACTGGACGAGCCTTGTCAGCGGCACACTCTCCCACGGCATCGAATACAGCGAATTGGGCGGATCGGCCCTCACCGGCGATGTCTGGACCAATGTTGGTACCAACGGAGAGGCGGAGCACAACGGCTCCTCTGCCGCCGACAATTGCGCCGAGTGGGAAAACGGCACAAGCAGCGACCATGGATACTACGGCGTCATAGGCTCGGCCACCGGGACATGGACGTACGCGTCCGGGAACACCGCGACCTGCAGCACCTCGGAGCACCTTTACTGCTTCCAGCAGCCCGCCAGCCCCAGCGAACAAAATTCGCCAGTGCAGGTCGGTTCCGCGACGAATTGGACCGCCATCAGCCAGGGCGTCGCTGACACCTGCGGCATCGCGGGCGGCAAGCTCTATTGCTGGGGGCTTAACCAGCACGGCGTACTCGGCCTCGGCAACACCACGCAATACGAAACGCCGCAGCAGGTCGGCTCGGCGACGAACTGGACCGCCATCTCCATCCGGAACGATCTCAGTAACGGTGACAGTGCTGCCTGCGGTATTTCAGGCGGCGCGCTCTATTGCTGGGGAGGTAACGGGGAGGGCGAAGTTGGCAACGGCAACACCACCGAGCAAAACTTGCCGGTGCAGATCGGTTCCCTGACCACTTGGACTGCCGTCAGCGCGGTCAACAACAGCACCTGCGCCATCGCGGGCAGCCAGCTTTACTGCTGGGGATCGAACCTCGGGCGCCAGCTCGGCCTCGGCAACTCCACGGAGTACACGACGCCGCAGGCCGTTTACGGCCTCGACAGTCTCGGCAACGGCGAAAGCGCCGAGGACGAATTGGGCCAGTACTCCAGCGTGTCCTCGCCTACGCCGGACAACTGGAACAAGTGGGGCGCAAACAATGGCCCGAATCCGCTGGGTTTTGGTAATCCGCAGGGATTCGGTGAAGGTGATTACGATGTTATGGGGTTTGCGCTGGATGCCACCAATCATCGCCTGTTCGCGTCAGACTACAACAACAGCCGCGTGCTGGTTTATAACTTGACCAGCAGCAATGCCATTCCCACGGGGAGCGGGAGCCACACGGCGAGTTATGTGCTGGGCCAGCCAAATTTTTATAGTGGTTCAGGGGCAACAGCCCAATCCGGAATGGAAGGGCCGGCCGGCCTCGCCTATGATTCGGTGAACCAGCGCCTGTTCGTGGCGGATACCGAGAACAACCGCGTGCTTGTCTTCAACACCTCGACCGTCAGCACCGGCATGAACGCCTCCTACGTGCTGGGGCAGCCGGATTTCGTGAGCAACGGAGGAGGCTGGGAATCTCAGAATGGGTTATACGGCCCCGAAGATGTTGCTTTCGATGGTCTTGCGGTTGATTCTGTCAATCATCGCCTGTTCGTGGCAGAGCCCGGAAATTCCGACGTGCTGGTCTACAACACCTCCAGCCTCAGCACCGGCATGAGCGCCTCATATTACCTGGGATACCAGTCATGGGGTACCAGTGCGGGGAACATGACGAATCCAGTCGCCGTGGCCTATGACAGTAACGATAACTTGCTCTTCGTGGCGGACTCGGACAACAGCCGCGTCCTGGTCTTCAATGTCGCCCCCGGCAGTGTCACCAATGGCATGATCGCATCCTACGTGTTGGGGCAGGTGAATTTCACGAACAACAACTGCAATACCACCCAGTCAACGATGTGTGAACCGACGGGCCTCGCCTACGATGCCGTGAATAGCCGGCTGTTCCTGGGGGACCAGGCCAACAATCGCGTGCTGGTTTTCGACAATATTACCGCCTCGACCATCACCAGCGGCATGAACGCATCCTATGTGCTGGGCCAGACGAATTTCACGAGCTACGGCCAGGCTACGACCCAGTCCGGAATGAGTTTACCCAGCGGGCTTTCCTATGACTCCGTGCACAGCCAGTTGTACGTGGTCGACGGCAACAACGACCGCGTATTAGCTTTCAATGTTAACCCCGGCACCATTGCAAACGGAGAGAATGCCGTGGGCGTTCTGGGGCAGGGGGCGTTTAACACCGCCGCCGGCGGTTGCTGCACCCAATCGGGCTTGTGGTACATGGAAGGTTCTTATCCAGCGGTAGGCGTCCTGTATGACTCAACCACCCAGGATGTGTATGTCCCGGACTATGCGAACAACCGCGTGATGATATTCAACGTCGCAAACACAGGTTTCTACAACGGGATGTTCGCTGACTACGTGCTGGGCCAGGCGGATTTCTACAGCGGCGACGCGAACGGCGCCCCCGGCACCATCGCCGACGATGAAAACGCCTCCGACGAACTCGGCCAGTACACCAGCATAACCTCCGCCGCGACCGACCTCTGGACCTCGAACGGCCCCAACAACGGCCCCACGGCGCTCGGCCTCAATGGCTTTTTTGCCAACCAGGTCCGCGGCGGCGATACCGCCCTTGATACCGTCAATCACTATCTCTACGTTTCCGACAGCGCCAACAGCCGCGTGCTGGTCTATGCACTCAACACCGATAATTCCATTTCCACTGTCAGTGGAGGCCACACGGCGAGCTATGTCCTCGGGCAAACCACTCTGCAGGGCGCTGACAATTGCAACACCTCGCAGTCCGGGCTGTGCGTTCCCCTGGGCCTTGCCTACGATGCCGTCAACCAGCGCCTCTTCGTTGCCGACCAGTTTAACAATCGGGTACTGGTCTTCAACATGTCCTCCATCACCAGCGGCATGAACGCTGCCTATGTGCTGGGCGAGCCGGATTTCACCACCGACACCGGCTGCTGGCCGTGCCAAGAGTCGTGGAATTTTTCGCCCCTCGGTCTTGCCTACGACGCCACCAACCAGCGGCTTTTCGTGGCGGACGTGAATTACGCCCGCGTGCTCGTGTTCAACGTGGCACCCGGCACGATCGCCAACGGCGAGAACGCCTCCTACGTGCTGGGGCAGCCGGATTTCACGACCTACACATACCCCATCCCCGGCCCCACCCAGTCCGACTTCTCCCAACCTACTGGCCTTGCTTACGACGCCACGGACCAGTGGCTCTTCGTGGCGGATAACGGCAACGGCCGCGTGCTAGTGTTCAGCGTCGCGCCCGGCACCATTGCCAACGGCGAGAACGCCTCATACGTGCTCGGGCAGCCGAATTTCACGAGCAACGCAGGCACGTCCACTCAATCGGGCATGTATGCCCCCTCCGGCCTCGACTATGACCCGAACTACCACCGGCTCTTCGTGACGGACACTAAAGATGCGCGCGCTTTGGTCTTCAATGTCGGGCCCCTCCGTCATCGCCAACGGCGAGAATGCCTCCTATGAGCTCGGGAAGCCGAATTTCAAAGGCGGGTACGGCTCAGCCCGAGCACGCAATGCTTCGACGCTGGCGGCGAAGGCTACGGGATTCTTGGTATAAAGTATGATCCCGGCAGCTCTCGCCTCTTCATTTGGGACAGCTTGAACAACCGCGTGCTGATATTTGATGGGACATGTATGGGGGGCAGCCCCAGCCAGTGGACGCCCGGCTATGAGTGACCCCTTGACGGCATTTTCGACGGCATTTTCTGTTCCATTTCTTCCCAAACTCCATATACGGGTCAGCGCTTGATTGCGCTGCACATTGAGGAAAGATCAACAAGAGGATCAGGAACACCCGATTCGTGAGCGCCGCCTTTTATTTGGATTGGAAAGGATCAGTCTACTTGCCCAGGCAGCTCCGCATAAACGTATTGAGCGCATCGCCGGCGAGTTTCTGCGATCTGGCATTTTGCAGGCAGCTCTTCAACTTGCTTTGTGCGGCTGTGTCGACCTGTTTTGGCGGAGGGTTCTTGACGCATGTTCTCATAAACGATTTGAATCCGGCCATGGGTTTCTTTTGCTCGTGGAATTGTGTGGTGCATTTTTTCTCGCGGAGGAATTGATCTGAACTCTTGCGAGGCACGCCTCTTGTCGAGGGCGGCGCTACTTTTGAGGGTTTTGGCGCAGTTGAGGGCGTTGTCGCTTTTGAGGACCCTGTTCCATTTGGCGGCACTGTTGATTGCGCAGGGGATGTAACTTGAGGTGCCGCTGACGGCGTTTTCGCTTTCGGCGGGGTTTTTGCTTTTGGGGACGCTGTCGATTCCACAGGCGGTGTGACCTGAGTGTCGGCTTCCGCCGCAATCGCGCGCAAGGACCCGGCGAAACAAAACATCAACATAATGGCCAACGCGAGAACGACGGTGTTTTTCATCAAGCGCGCTCCGGGTGCAGGGCAGGTAGGCTATTTTCCGGATACAGCAATACATTAACCGTGTCTATACGGGTACCAGGGAAGAGCACATGTTGGGAATACCGCCGACCCCTGCGTTCAATGATCACGACTATCGTGCCGGCTTGGTGCTGCCCAAAGCCAGATTCAGTTCTTGAAGGGCCGCGTTGAGATGTCCCAGCGCCTTGGCGCGATGACCACCGTAATCGTGAGTATCATGCTGGAGAGCCAGGATCGCGCCCCTGAGATTGTGTAAGGTCTTATTCATCTCAGGAGTCCGGCTAGTACTCGTGCGAGGAGCCGAGACCAGAGGTTTCTTTGGACCTGAGCGGGTAACCGCCTGGTTGTTTGTGACCGGCGCCTGCTGGGCTGCGTTGGAAGCTGCTGCATGAGAAACAGCTGTCGTGCCGAGGATCAGCCACATGACAGCCAGGCAAGCAACAAGTCTGTTCATTTGGTTACTCCACGAAAGAAAGGAGGATAGCGAGAAAAACAGGTATCATATGAACGGCCAAATGGCCAGTACACTGAGCGGTATTCGCTGAAGAGCTGCTTAGATGCTCCGGCCGCCGATTTTCTTAAGGGCACAGCGGACGCTCCGACCCTAAAGGGGTCAGCCCGGCAGGGCAAACCATTGACAGTATGGCCAGCGCGAGAACGAAATCCTTTTCCATGGAGGGCTCCGGGTGCGGGTACAGCATCAGTTGTTTAGACAGCTCTGCATAAACGTCTTCTGCGCATTGCCGGTGAGCTTCTGCGTTTTAGCAGTCTGGAGGCAACTCTTGATCTGATTGTGAATGTTTGTGTTGGTTGGGGCTGACTGGGCTTTCTTCACGCATGCTTTCATAAAATGCTTATCACTAGTGTCCGGTAAAGTACTTTGCGAATTCCGCTAACCAGCTTGCCGTCAATGGCATAGCGGGCATTTTGGCAAAAAACGATTTGAACTGAGAACGGACGGAATCGACGACTTAAATCACATTGCACCCCGCCGGCAGAACGGCGGAATAATGGTGGATGAATATTGGCCGAACAGTTTTCGCGGAATTGATTGCCCACCTCTCGCACATCGAATTCCAGAAGTGTGTGGCCCGCTATGATGGCGATCATCACCACAGAAGCTTGTCTTGTTGGGATCAGTATCTGGCGATGGCTTTCGCTCAGTTCACTTATCGCGAGAGCCTTCGAGACATCGAGGCCTGCTTGCGGTCGATGAGTGGCAAACTCTATCACATGGGATTCCGTAGCCGGATTGCACGCTCGACATTGGCGGACGCCAACGAGACCCATGACTGGCGCATCTTCGCCGATTTCGCACAGCACTTGATCGCTATTGCCCGACCGCTTTATGCCGGCGATCCGATCGGCGTCGACTTGGATGCAAGTCTGTATGCGTTGGACTCCACCACCATCGACCTGTGCCTCTCGCTGTTTCCGTGGGCTAAGTTCCGCAAGCACAAGGCCGCCATCAAAATGCATACGCTGCTGGACCTGCATGGCAATATCCCAACGTTTATTGGCATTACCGACGGCAAAGTGCACGACGTCAATATCCTCGACGAGATTCTGCCGGAGGCCGGCGCGTTCTACGTCATGGATCGCGGCTACGTGGATTTCGAGCGCCTTTACGTCTTCACTCTCAGCGCGGCCTTCTTCGTCGTCCGCACCAAATCCAACGTCTTGCTCCAGCGCCGCTACTCGCATCCGGTGGACAAGACCACCGGGGTTCGATCCGATCACACCGTCATCCTGACCGCCATCGACTCGGCGAAAGCTTACCCGGACTCATTGCGGCGCGTGAGCTATCTCGATGTGGAAACCAGGAAGCGATTCAAGTTTCTGACCAATAACTTCACGCTTCCGGCACTTACCATCGCCCAGATCTACAAGTCGCGCTGGCAGGTGGAATTGTTCTTCAAGTGGATCAAGCAGCACCTGCGGATCAAGGCATTCTACGGCACCAGCGAGAATGCCGTGAAGACCCAAATCTGGATTGCGGTCTCGGTTTACGTGCTGGTGGCCATCGTCCGTAAGAGGATGGGCTTGGGGGCTAGCCTTTACCAAATTCTACAGATTCTCAGCGTCACGCTTTTTGAGAAAACGCCCATTTTACAGGCTCTCCAGGCATCGGACTCCCAAGAAACATTATCCGATTCCGGCAACCAATTGATTCTATTCGACTTCTAGCCGGACAGCAGTGAATGCTTATATTCGGTCTGCGGTTTGCTTTGTGCGTGATATTGTCTCGTGCACTTTTGAACGCGGATCTGCTGAGCCGTAAGACTTGTGGCAGGTGTTGTCGTGTGCACCGGAGTTGTTGCTTTTGAGGCGGTTTTGGTTTTCGCGGCCGTAGTTGTTTGGGTAGTCGTTTGGGTAGTTGGTGTAACCTGAGTGTCAGTTCCCGCTGCCGTCGCGCGAGATACCACGGCAAGACCAATCATTGACACAATGGCCAACGCGAGAACGAAATCCTTTTTCATGGAGAGCTCGGAGTGCGCGTAGACAAGGTGTCCTAACGGATACAGCAATACGTTGAACGTGTCTAGACTGTCGGCTCTCCATTTGCACGGTTGTGCAAGGGACGACCGGAGAGAGCTGTATGGAGGCGCAACAGGCGAGGGATGTCGTCAAACGGTCGAGCCGCCAGTTTGCACGTTAAGGTGCCTGAGGCGCTTGTGCTCAATTCGTTAACCCCGAGCCCGCGCTGCCCCAACCGTCCAACGCTAACCCGCCTATTGCCCCCGCTGTCTGAAATCCCTCCGTGTTTCACAATCGATCCAATTGGGGTCAAACCTGTAATGGTCAAATATTGTACGCTAAGCGCGCTTTCGAATCCGCGTTCTGGTCTTACGTTTCCTTGGAAGCAACCGAATGACCGAGGTGCGGGGGCCGGTGTTCCCTTGCGTGTCGCCTTGCGGCGCGGCTTTTTCATGCCTCCATCTTGAGACTGAAACTTGAGACAACGCAACCCCTGATTTTATTGGGCTTCCGTTTTGTCGCTAGTTCCACCATTTATGAAATACGGCATTCGCTACCAAACAATAATTCTAACGGCTGTACACTGTCATTCATGGATGTCTTTGCGGAACGCTATTTGCCGGTGGAGGGCCAACCGTTCGTTTCCCGGAGCAGTACGTGGGCATGTGAACTTGACGGGCCAGTGGATGTATCCGGGGGTGCGTCCATGTCAATCGAGCGGGTGTTGAAATTGCGGAAAGTACAGGTTCAGGCGGCTGGCGCAACACGCGGGCGAATATTATGGGGAAGGGGGCGCGGCGGTTCGCTGTGCTGGTTGAGCATGCCAGTGATAGTCTGCAAGGCATAACTCAATGGTGAGTATCGCGCCGGTTCTTTCGATGCTCTGTCTGCATACTCCTTGATGGTTGTTCTAAAGAGGTCGTCCCAACCGCGAGCCAAGAAGCTCAATGTTTCGGAAACCACCATCTTCTGATTGTTGCCGCCGTGGGGAGTAACGCCGGAATTGGAGTAAGTCATCTCTCGTACTCTGGCGTCATATACGGTGTGGGCGGCTGTCTCAGCTCGAAACAGGTCAGCGGCGGTAACGTTAGCTTTGTTACCGCCTTCCTTGATTTCGTTCTGCCACTGCCGTAAAGAAACCATTCTGAATGCACCGCGAAAAATAAACTCTGCATAAAATGCCCGCCCTTTATACCAGAGGGGCGCGAAAGTGAAAAGAACATTCTGCGGCGCGGGTCCGCGTGGTGGGTCGAATCTTACCTTTGGGGGCGCGGAGATCACCCGCCGTCAATCGTCAGCGCCCGCAGTGTTGGAGCATCCGTGCCTGATAGCGGGGTCTGGGGTCGCGCCGGAACGGATGGCCCGCTGTTGGCACTGCGGTTTCGAGCCTGTGCTCGAAACAGGCTTTCGACAAATTCTCTGGTAGCTATCTGTGCTATGGGGTGTCGGCCACTTAACGGCGGCAGATGGCGTCCTAAGTCACGTTTCATGGTATTGGCCCGTCTCAAAGGCTTGTTAAAAGTCAGAGGAGCATAGCAGAAGATCGCGAAAGTAAAAAGCGGGGATTGTGAACTGGTCAAATCTTACCCGTTTATGAGACTAGCGCGGTGCGGGCGCGAAATCGACAATCAGAACCGGGCGCTTGTGCCCTGCGGCATCCCGCCTTAGTTCTATCGCATGGACGAACAGTTTCTGTGCGTCATCTGGGAGAGTGCGCGTTATTGAAGAAGGGGCCGTGCGGTCAGTGTCGTTCTCTGGTGCGTCCATGTCAATCGAGCGGGTGTTGAAATTGCGGAAAGTACAGGTTCAGGCGGCGGGGGCAAGACGCAGGCGAATGTGATAGGGAAGAGGTCGCGGCGGCTCGGTTCGGTGGTCCAAGATCGCCGGTTCGCTTCGTTGGTTCAAGATCGCCGTGATTGTCTGCACGGCGTAGCTCAATGGCGAGTATCGGGCAGAAGGGTTGATTGCTTTGTCGCCGTAGTCTCTTGCGGTTGTTTTGAATAAATCATCCCAACCAAGGGCCGCATAGGTCAGGAGTACAGTGATTGCCATCTTCTCGTTGTTGCCGCCTTGGGGAGTGACGCCGCGATTGGAGAACGTCATCTCTGTTACTCGGGCGTCGTATGCGTTGTGCGCTGCTATTTCGGCGGCATGCAGGGTAGCGGCAGTCACATGGGCTTTGTTGCCGCCTGCCTTGATTTCGTTGTGCCAGTACTGAAGGGAAGCAACCATCCGAAAAAATAACCGCATACTTGGATCCGGCGTGAACCTACTTATTGCCGCCCCGAAATGGCTCGCGGCGCGAGCCTGTAGATGCCGTTCGAGGGCCGTCAACACGGCATTTGGGAGCAATTACAGCTCGGAGCGGTGGCGCGAAAGTCGATGAAGCCACGCAGCAGTCGTCTCGGCGAGGCAAATCGACATGAGGCTTCGCGGGCTTTTGGTGGAAGAGTGAGAGCTACGGAACGCCTGTGAATGGCTCGTGCCGCAGCTGCGCTCGGGAGCATTCTTTTGCTGGTCGTGCGAAGTTGCTGCATCACTGGACGAAATTCGTGGAAGGGATGTGCACCACCAACGTGCGTCAAACCCCTATGATCACAGGCGATTCAACAATTTCGCGGCGCCATAGGCGTCTGAGCCTTACCTCACCAAAAGGTAGGTAAGGCTCAGAATGCCAGAATCGCTTGCAAGGCCCGTCAATCCGGCTGTTGGCCGGCATTCTCGACATAGAATGCGCCGGATTCAGGGCATAAACAATTCATAAATGGCCATTCCCTTATAACAGAAGATCAGGAAACTAAAAAGCAAATTCTGAACGGGTCAAATCTTACGCTTTTTGATGGAACACTTGACGGGCAGAAAGGGGCTGACCATCGAGACGAGCACACGCCCTTATCCCATCGTCAGCCGGGACCAACTCGTTTCACGACGGCGAAATGCTTGATCTGCTCCACCTGTTTGCGCGCCTGTCCGGCGTTCTGGGGTGGCGTATATTTTACCATCTTTTCGTAAACATCCATGACATCAGGTGTCAGAAGGGTGCTTAAACGTTTTCGGGATGCCGTGAATTTGGTGAGGTGCCTTCGCCGGCTTTGGCGGGGCGGCGCTGGACATTTAAGCCCATAACAGTTATGCTGATTTCTGTTTTATCAAAGCGGGCTGAAGGGCGCCACATGAGGTCGCCGATATCGGCGCGACCCTGACTGGTCCGCGCGGTGGCCCGCGGAAAGCGGGTCTCTTGGCCAAACAGCGTCAGCCGCGTAAGCCATCCGCAGAACCGGCACAGGCCCCCCAGCGTCCAGCTCTGCAGGAAGTCTCGCAGTTCATGTTGCTGGAGCGAGAAGTAGAGATCGAGTACCGGTCCCGCCAGTTGGAAGCTTTGCAGAACAAGGTCAACTCGGTGGCCGACTTGCTACGGAACCAGACGCCCGCCTGTTCTCAGTGCCGTCAGCCGATGAAGCGTCATGATACGGAGACCGTATCCTGGGTGGCGCGCTTTGGAGTCTTACACGCTTCGGTAGCCCGCTATCGGTGCCCAGCCTGTCATAACGAACGGCGCCCCCTGCTGGATCTGTTGGGCGTAGAGCCGGGGCGTATCAGTGGATCGTTGGCGCGCCTGTTGGCCTTGCTGGCGGTAGTGGCGCGGTACCCGCTGGCAGCGACATTAGCTTGGTTGCTGTTGGGTGTCAAAGTCAGCCCCATGGGCATTTGGAAGGTGGTCCAGCGACTGGGCGAGTCGGCCGGTCGCTATAGCGCAGGGTTAAGCCAATACCATGCCGACAGTCGCAGTGAAGGCGCCTCCACCCAGGATGCACCGTCGGTGGTGGTGCTGGGTGTAGATGGCGCGATGTTGGGTATGCAGGTGCGTCCGCACCGTCGGCGGCGCAAAGGCAGCGCGCCGCTTCCGCCGTTGCCCCCAGTGGAGGAGGGCCAATTCCAGGAGGTCAAAACCGGTGTGCTGATCTTGCCGGAAGAGCGTGTGGAAACCTCACCCGGACGGCATTCGGTGGTGCGCCGCTTTCTGGTGAGTTGTCTGGGGGATGCCGACACCATTTTCGCTGGCCTGTATGCCCAGCTACGCGAGTTGGGCTGGGTCGGCCCGCAGACGCTGGTCGTCATTGTCAGTGACGGAGCCGAGTGGATCTGGAACCGGGCCAAGATGTTTGTGCGGCGCTGCGAAATCCTGGATTTTTGGCACGCCCTGGAGCACGCCTGGGGCTTTGCCCGGCTGAATTACGGAGAGGGGTCGCGGGCCGACTGCTGGGTCCGTCAGATCGCCACGGACCTACGCGCCGGCAAGGTACAGGAAGTGATCGCACGTCTGAAGCGCATGCGGCCCAAGACGCCGGAGTTGCAGGAAAAGCTGCAGGGCCTGATCGCCTACTACAGCGAGCATGCCGGGCGCATGCGCTACGACGAATATCTGCGGCTGGGGTACGGGATTGGCAGCGGGGCCGTGGAAAGTGCGCATAAGCAAGTGGTGCATGCGCGTTTCCGACAGGCCGGCATGCGCTGGAGCGAGGGCGGAGCGCGGCGACTGTTGGCGCTCCGGCTGTTGTTGTTGAACGACCAATGGGCCTTACTGGATCGCTTGCCCATGGTCGCGGTGGCCTAACTAACCTGCATCCGGCGCGCCAGCCGAGCCAGCCACAAAAGCCTTGCTCTGGACCGGGCGCTGCGCGATCCTCGGGACATGTTCCATCGCTCCTCGCTGCAAATTCCTGAGGACCTGCGGGTGCGTCTGGAAGTTGCCCGCTTGGATCTGCTGGCTCTGTTTCGCGCTTTGGACCGCCTGGATCTCTCCGCCCACGAAATCCCGCAGCGCCACTTACGCCAACTGTTTGAAAGAGATGCCGATTATGCCGAAGCTCTCTGGGCGCTGGACCAAGTTGGGGGACCTTTGGATCGGGGCCCCATGCTCCGCGACACCCGCAAAGCACTGGACCAATTGCCATCGGCCTGCGTCCAGTTTCGGAAACAACTGCCCGCGCGTGTCCATCCAACTCTGGAACACCTGGAAACCAGCATCCGCAAGAAACTGAATCCTAAAGAGGCCTACAACATGGTGCCGGGCAGAGATCCCGAATCCGTTTAAGCACCCGTGTCAGAAGAGTGGTGGGCGACGTTGCGGCAGCCGGCTGCGTTGTTTCAGCGCTGGCACCCTTAAAAATGGCCTGAAGATTGTTGTACCTATAGTTCATGACGGCCTCGAAATAGGCCGATAGAA
This sequence comes from Bryobacterales bacterium, assembly GCA_963803725.1. Lineage (GTDB taxonomy): Bacteria > Acidobacteriota > Terriglobia > Bryobacterales > Bryobacteraceae > JOPF133. Next base: position 42,709 of record CAWDOH010000062.1, read on the forward strand.
CACCGCCGCCCGGTTGTGTGCTTTGGGGTTCCGAAATATGCACAAAACTGTCGGAGTCGGGGAACAAGACGATGCCGCCGGTGCTTGACGGACCATAATCCTGTTCCGCCGGTTCATGGCATTGTCCGCATTGCATTTGGCCAGCGCGAGTTAACATTTCCTGGAGTGTTAACTGTGGCGTCCATCTTATCTGTGGATTTACGGTGTTCGTCATGACGCTTGAAAGTTGCGACTGAAAATCGGGCGCCGCGTTGTCAAGCGGAACTTGGTCATTAGGCGATCCGCGTGGAAAGGTAGTGCCTACGGCCTCGTAAGCGCATTGCGAGGGCGGAACGAAGTCGGTGTTTCCGAGTAGCTGTAGCGCCTTATAGCTGGTAAGATTCGTTTTGGTCGCCGTGGCGGCTATGTCCGGCGCTGCGATTGCGGCCAGGCCCGAACTGAGAAAATTGGCCTGGAATAACTGCCGCGTCGCCGTGATCGCTGGCTGCTCGCCCGTGACCGGGTCCTGATAGTAAGCGGGAAGAGGAACGCCATCCACCGGGTCACGCTGCATTACGAGGAACCGGGGGAACCGCCTGATTGCACCGACCACTGATACAGTTCCCATATAAAAGGCGGGTTCTGGATCGGAACGCCATTGTTGTCGTTTACGAAGGCGTTCATGCGTACCGCGCCGCCCTCTCCATTGCGGCCCAGATTGTTTGCATTCAACAATCCCGGCAAAGTTCCCGATGCCGTCGGAAGGCCGGCGAAGAAAAGCTGCCTGAGGCCGGTGGCGATTTCGTTCGGGCCTTCTTTCGAAAACCCGTTCCAGAGCTGCGCGAATGGCTGGCAGCCATTAACCCCCAAAGAAGGACTGGGGTTAGGCACCGTCGTTTCGAGGATGACAAAAAGACGATTAACGGGGTCGACAAAACGGCTGTATATCAGCCTCATTTCACCGCATGTCGAGCCGTCGGCGGCGGCCTTGTCGAGCCGGTTCACGGCTGCTTCCAATTGCAGGCCGCCTACTGCGCTCTGGTCCAGCAAATTGGAAGCTTGAAGCGCCTGAAGTCCGGGCTGTGCAATCAAATTCGTTGTAACGCCGCTACCCGGATTGGTGATGCTGGTTAGTGTGAAGCTCTCCAGCATGCTTTGTACAAAAGCTATGCGCGCGGATTGCGAAACTCCGGACGGATTGCTCGGATTTATGATCGTGGCCATCGCTTTGCTAAAGCTCATGCCTTGATCGCTGAGAGCTTCCGGATTGGTGTCGCTGTCGATAACAACGGTGTTTTGCTGATCGGCCGTAATCTGCTGAGTGCCCGGAACCACGCCATTGGCCAGGACGAGAGCTGTAGCGGCGATAACGGCTGGCATCGCAAGGATCAAGGCAGCGGTCTTCAGTTTTCCTGTGACGGCGGCAGCCGCGCTCCTGAATTCGGGTGTGGCTCTCATGCTGGACAAATCTCCGAAAATCTGATAGAACAAGCTGTCGAAGGCTGTCCAAAACGAGGAGTGATGCGATGCCCAAGATGGTGATTGAAGTTCCGGATCAGTTTGTGGAAGTGGGAAAGGCGATGGCCGAACACCTGGCTATGCTGCAGCGAACTGTAGATCGGCTGGGTGGGGGGAAGGCGGTGGATTATGCAGCGGTGGAAGCGGCGATAGCGGAAGGGGCTTCCAGGACAGAATTGGCGGCCCACGGAGCAATCTTGAAGAGTCTAGACATCGATGTTCCGGCAGTGGTGATCGGCGGGGTTCGGTACACGCGAGTGGGACGGTGTGAGGGGGCCTATCACACGATGGTGGGTTCGGTATCGGTGGAGCGATCGTTGTACCGGCAATCGGGAGAGCGCGGTGGACAGCCTGGGGGCAGGGTGGTGGACGCGGTTAGCTTGCGCGCGGGAGTGGTGGGGGACGGGTGGTTGCCGCAGACCGCGCGATGAGCTTTGCCGTACAGCAAGGCACCTCGCGGGAAGCGGAGAAGACGGCGCAAGAGTTTAAACGGCTGCCATATTCACGAGCCAGCTTCGAGCGAGTGGCGCACGTGGTGGGCGCACTGGCGGTAGCGGATCACCAAGATATCGAGGACGCTTTGATCGATGCCCTGGAAGTGCCGGCGGAGGCATACTCGGTGAGTGTGTCGCTAGACCGGGTCAGTGTGCCGATGGAAGAACCGCGGCCGCGACCCGTAGGGCGGCCCAAAAAGGGAGCGGCTAAGAGGCCGGTGGAACGCAATTTCCGAATGGCCTATTGCGGCACGGTGACGCTGCATGACAAGACCGGAGTTGGCCGATATACGATCCGTTATGGATGCATGCCGGAGGGAGATATCGTGGGCTTACGCGACCGCATGGTGGCCGATGTGGCGACGCTACGGAGTAAGCGTCCAGACCTGAAAATTGAGCTGCTGTGCGACGGGGCCCCGGAGATGTGGAATCTGCTGGAGGACGGCTTCAGGCCCAAATTCGGAAACGACCTCGAGTGTTTTGTAGATTTCTATCACACGACGGAAAAGCTCAGCGCAGCAGCGCATGCGCTGGAGGACTCGGCGGCTGCGGCCGGCGAACGGCTGGGAGGCTGGAAGCAAGCCCTACTCCACCGCAGCCGCGCAGCAGCCGACATTCTCAGGGAACTGGTCGTCTCCGGACGCGATGAAGGTGTAGGCACAGACCATCCGGTCCATGAAGCGATCACCTATCTACAAAACCATGGCTGCGAAACGGATCGCATGAATTATGCCCGTGCGCGCCGACTTGGATTGGCGCTCGGTACTGGCAATGTCGAGGCCACCTGTAAGAGTCTGTTTGAAATGCGGATGAAGCGCTGTGGGGCGCGCTGGAAGCCGGACACGGGCCAACACATCGTGCAGCTCCGAGCTTTTGCACTCAGTGACCGATGGGAGCCTGCTATCGAATTGACACTTCGTCCGCTACGGATGGCTGTTCGCGCGGCTTGAGGTCAATGTCCAGGATGAGAGCCACACCCCTGAATTCCTGCAGAAGAGTTGACCCCGATGATGGCTGGGTGTGATCGTGCATGAATATTTCCGTGCGTAATACATCCGTTGCAAGCGCGGAGACTCATAGAAGTTTCCAAGACCAAAGTCAACCAGGCAATTTGGTTAATTTGGTAATACGGGCAAATAAAAGGGGTAGTATTCGGATTGAAGACAGGAGAATTTGGTTAATGAACCGGATGGTTTGGTTCGTGGGCTGTGTGCCCCGTGGTTCCCCTACACTTCAAGCTTCGCTAGGCGTTGCGCCGAATCCCGAAATCTACCGATGCCGGTGAAAAACTCCCGCCGCGCCGACCTTCAGCCGTTTTCAGCCTTCGGATTGTTCACCAGAATGTACCCTTTGTGAAACGGCTCTGCCGATCGTCGATCGCCGATCGAGCGTCCTCGATCGCAGAATTTTAGAACGGTTCTAACCGACATCGATGCGGGGGTCAAACCTGTAATGGTCAAATATTGTACGCTAAGCGCGCTTTCGAATCCGCGTTCTGGTCTTACGTTTCCTTGGAAGCAACCGAATGACCGAGGTGCGGCCGACGGCCAGGCGTTTGGCGATCGCGCGGTTGCTTAAGCCGCTCTTACGAAGGCGCCGCATTTCCTGTACGAGCTTTGCAGCCGTCTTAGGTCTTCCATGGGGCTTGCCGTCTTTTCTCGCCTGAGCGATCCCGGCCTTCACCCGGTCCCTGAGAATATCCCTTTCGAACTCAGCAAACACGGCCAGCATGCCGGCGAGAGCGCGGCCGCTAGGGGTGGTAAGATCGAGGGCCTCGGAAAGCGAGACGAAACCGACATCGAGCACGGTCAATTCCTGGAGCGTGCTCACCAGATCAACCAGGGACCGGCCCCAACGATCCAGGCGCCACACAATGACGAGATCGATCTCGCGGCGGCGCGCCGCGTCGATAAGGTTTTCCCGTTTCTGCCGTCTTGTCGCTCCCGATCCCACATCCTTGACTTCGACGGTGATCGTCCACTTTCTCTTTCTGGCGTAGTCGCGCATGGCGGCGAGCTGCATCGGCAATGTTTGCTGGTCGTGGGTGGAGACGCGGGCGTAAAGCCCGGCGCGCGGCGTTTTTGATCCCTGTCCAAAAACCCCCTTCGGGACGGCAGGAGAAATATGTCGTTTTTGCTGGCGTTTCGGCATGGAATCCTGCACTGTCCGAAAACTTTAGTTTTCAGTCAGGGGTCATCCTATGCCACATCAGGACCTTCTGTCACCTGCGCAGCGGTTGCAACTGCTGACGCTGCCCGTGAGTTTGAAGGAAATCGCGGAGCTTTACACCCTCTCGGCCGCCGACCGGGAGTTCATCGCGCGGCGGCGCACGGGTGGCAATCGGCTGGGCTGCGCCGTGCAGCTCTGTTTTCTGCGATTTCCGGGCCGGGCATGGACTCCAGAAGAAACGGTTCCGGCGCCGATGTTGCGTTTCATTGCGCAGCAGGTTGGCTGCGACCCGTCTGAGCTCCTCCGTATACGCAAGGCGGGATGAGACACGACGCGAGCACCTCGGTGAGCTACTGAGAGAATACGGCTGGAAAACCTTTGCGCAACGCGAGTACCGGAGCCTATCCGTGTGGCTCGCGGACCAGGGACGCAGCACCGACCAAGGCCTGGCGCTGGTCCATCTCCTGATCGACGAGATCCGGCGCCGGCACACTGTCGTGCCCGCTCTCGCGGTTCTGGAACGGCTGACGCTGCGGGCCAGAGCGAAGGCCCGTCGGGAAGCTTACAACGCGCTCACGAAAGACCTGACCATTGAGCAGATGTCCCGGCTCAATAGCCTGCTCGACAAACGGGAGGACGCATGGCAAACGACCCTTGGTTGGCTGAGGCAAGCCGCCGGCACAGCAAACCCGCAAAACATTCTAAGCTGCATCGAACGCCTCAAGTTCATCCGCGATCTTGGCATTCCTCTGGAATGGGCGCGCCGTGTTCATCAAAACCGGCTGGTGCAGATCGCTCGTGAGGCGGCTAATACCGATGTCGCCCATTTTCGTGATCTCGGGAACGGGCGCCGTTATGCCAAGCTTGTGGCCGCCGTTCTGGATACGGCAAGCCTGATCACCGACGAGACCGTGGACATGCATGAGAACTTCCTGGGCAGGCAGTTCAAAAGAGCCGAGCGCAAACACCTGAGTGAATTCCAGGAGAACGGCAAAGCGATCCACGAGAAGCTGCGGCTCTACGCCACGGTCGGCCAGGCGCTGATCGACGCAAAGGAACAGGCGCAAGATCCATTCGCCGCCATTGAAAGATTTCTACCTTGGGATGCTTTCCGCGCCAGCGTGCTGGAGGCGGAGAAACTCTCGCAGCCGGCAGGATTCGATCACCTCGCACGCATCGCGGACATCCGTTGCAGACCTCCGATTCGCTCCGCGTTGGGGAAGTGCAAGTCGGACCAGAGGCCTTGTCGATGGCGGCAGTGCTCAACAAAGAATTGGGGTTGTCGCACGAGCGGACGGCGCGGGTGCTGGAACTGGGCTATGGGTTGAAGTGGAGCCGGAGCGGGGTCTGCCGGGCTTTGGAGCGATTGGGGAATCTGGCGGCGCCTACTTACCAGCAACTGCGAAGCGCGCTGCGGCAAAGCCCGGTGGTGTGGCTGGACGACACGGGCTGGAGAGTGGGCGCACGTCCCCAGAATCTGCGGGTTTTGTTGAGCCAGCAGGTCACCGTTTACGTGATTGAACCGCATCGCGGATATGCGGAAGCGGCGGCGATTCTGGGAGAGGACTACGCCGGTTTCCTGGTGCATGACGGAGCGCGTTGTTTCTATGGTTTTGAGCAGGCGTTTCATCAGAGTTGCCTGGAACACCTGATCCGGCGGTGTCGCGAGATGATCCAGGTGGCTTCCGTAGCGGCCGCCCAATTCCCGATGGCAGTCAAAACGCTGCTGCAGGAGAGTCTCCGGTTGCGGGATCGCTACCAAGGGGGCGCGGTTTCTCGCCATGGTTTAGCGGTGGCCACCGGGCGGCTGGAAGCCCGGATGGACCGCTTATTGGATCAGCACTTTTCTTGCCCAGACAACCAACGGTTGGCCAAACACCTATGCCACGAGCAGCCGCACTTGTTCACCTTTCTGCGCTGTCCTGGCTTGCATGCCACCAACAACTTCGCCGAGCGGGCGATCCGGCTGATGGCGATGGCACGCAAGACCTGGGGTGGTAATCGGACGGAGAACGGAGCCCGCACACAGCAGATTCTGGCCAGCGTTTTGCGTACTTGCTGGCAGCAGGGAAAAGATGCTTTTGGTCAGTTGGTGAAGTTATTACGTTCCGCTTGTCCGATCTTGCTGGAGATCGTTCCCGCCGGGCCATCACCCTGACTTGCCCTAACAACCATTCGGCTCCCTCCACTCGCTTCGGCCCCGTCGCAACCGCAAAACTTCAAAATCAATCGAACGCGACCGTCCACGCCTACGCCAACGTGTGCCTCACCGCGTGGTAAACATTCTCCATTGTGGCCGTGACTGCGCGTTACAATCCCGGCCTCGAACCAATTGAGCGCCGTACCGATACCCTCCCTCTGAAATCGTCCCGGAAGGGCCAGAGAAATGACGAGCATCGCAGCCATCACCACATTGGGCGCAGCCCAATGTATAGTTGCGCCTGCCGCCGTTCCGCCTTGCGATTGCCGCCGGTACGAAATGCCAAGCCCCTTTCTTCCACGTCTATGTCCGGAATCGCGAGGGGGAAATACTCGACCGCGAGCAGTGGGAATACGCCGCCACCCGCATCGAGCGAATGCTCGGGTTGACGGATCAGCCGCGCGCAATCGCCTTCCATATCTCCGAAGATACCGGCCACCTTCACATGCATCTGGCCTGGTCCCGGATTGATCCCGAAAGCCTGACGGCGAAGCCTCTGCCGTTTTACAAGCAGCGTCTCAAGAAAATCAGCCGAGCGCTTGAAGAGCATTTCGGGCTGACGCCGGTCCCTAACCAGCGCCAAAGCGCGATCCGGTACGCGCCGACACGCGCAGAAGACCAGCAGGCCCGCCGGCTCGGTCTCGATATCCATCACACCCGAGAAATCATCCGGAAATGTTTCGATGACTCCGATTCCGGCCGGAGCTTTCAGGCGGCGCTCAACCAGGAAAGATTGATCTTGGCACGCGGCGACCGGCGCGACTTTATCGTCATCGACCACGGTGGCGGCATGCACGCACTCGGCAAACGTACCCTCGGCGTTTCGGCCGCCAAAGTCCGGGATCGCCTGGGTGACTTGCATCGCGAACAATTGCCGAGTGTGGATCAGGCGCGCGGTCAGATTCTCCGGCAGCAGGAAACGAAACAAGCCGTCGTTTTCAATGACCTGGCATTCGTCGCGCAAATGGCGCCGGGGCCCAACCCTCACAGCGCTCCGCCCGACGCTCTTGAAGAGCCTCAACTTCACCCGATTGAGTCCTTGCAGCCCACTCCCGGTCGTGTCCCACAGGCCCATGAAGCGGAATTGGATGCGGTCCACACGACGGAGATTGCACCACGAGAAACGGCGACAACGTACATATCTCCAGATGGCATTTCGGAACGAGGTGACCAACGAGCGGGTAACTCACAGGGCCTGTCGCTTTTGAACGATCTTAAGGAGGTTCAAGGTCAGAACATTAAGCCTTCGAGGCACGCACCCAGCCACGTCCCGCAGGTCTACGAACAGGAATCGGATACGCTCCAGGCGACGGCGCCTGCGCCACAAGAAAAAGCAACAACGCCCACGGCTCCGCATGGAATTTCCGAACCAGGCGACCACGGCAGCGGCCGGAGGAGTCTGCACGGCACCCTGAGGCGATTATTCCGGGAAGTTATGCGGTGCCTCACGCGGAAGCCTCCCGGACCGGAGCCGAAACCGCCGCGCCGTCGCAAGACTGAGGACACCGGCCGCGGTTTCAAACTCGCGGCCAGGAAAATTCTCGGGCGTATTTTCCGAATGCCTGTTATGGACCTCTATACACCGGAACTTTGGCAATGGAACAATTCCCACGAAGTGTATGAGGCCACGGAGGATTTCCATTGCGTGGAGCCGAATCACCTTTCCCCGCACCCGTAGAACTGCTAAAGATCGATTCCATGCAGCAGAAACCGTTCACGCATGTCCTCTGGCTCCAGAAATGGGAGGGCGGGAAGTTTCGGGAGTGGCTCCCGGTGGGGAAGGGGCGAATCCACATTGACGCGGAAGGCAACGCTAGCGCAGAGAACTTCCAGGACTTGACGGCTATCGGTGGTTGGAACGGGTATACCCGCCTGATGGCGATTGGTGTGAAGCCCAGGGACCCGGAACCGCAACCGGATCGGCCATCAGGAGGAGGCGAAATCTAGGCTGTCGGGTCATGCATGAGCCGGCCTTCACCACGCGTTTCAAGATCGACCCGTTTCGATACACGGCTAATGCCGTAGCTGCTTAACGAGGTAACAACGGTTTGTGCGTTTGCCGGTGTGTTCAAGATGGCCGAAGGCGTCCTGTTCGCTTCCGGCTCCGGGTCCGGTTTCGATCAGGATGTCAAAAAACACGCCTGACACCGAATAGCCTTCAAGCTCAATGATCTTCTGCGCGGCGGCTGTGACAGTCTCGAAACTGTCGACCATTACGCACGCTCCGCCTCTCTCGCCCATTTTCAGGTGCCACATGCGCGGAACGATAGCCCAAAAGCCGCGGGACAGGAAATCGCGAAATGGACCCCATGAACAACGGAAGTGTTAGGGCGTCAAGACCTCAAGTTCGGGAAAGACCTTAAAGTCGTCACTATTGAAGGTATAAATTCTTTGGATGCCGTTGGCCTTCATCGAGGCGACAATCTGCAAATCGAAGATGTCGCCTCCGATCACAGGGTGGCGGCGAAGCAAGCCTAGCAACCCTTCCATTGTCTGGACCGGAATCGGCAGCACGTGAAGAAAAGCGAGGAGCCCGGAAATCGCGGTCAGTACGTCGGCAGGAGAACGCGGCTTTCGAACGCGTCGCGCATTAGTCACGATGGAATAAAACTCGCAAATTATCTGCGGGGTCACGTAAAGAGTTGCGGACTTGTCACGGGCAGTCTCAAGCAAAGCGCGTGACGCTCCATGTTGCAGGGCGTCGGCGTCCATTGCATAGACCAGAACATTCGCGTCGATAATTCCCGGCTCAACGGACATCGTCGTAGATGTCCCGCCGGTGGAGAGCGCCTACGCCGCCAAGATGCCAGACGGGCAATTCAGGAGCGGCGGTGGTGCGAAACTGGGCCCCTTCCTGAAGCAGGCGCAAGGCGGCATCCTTCACCAGTCGCTCGGCGTCGGTGCCTGCGTGGGTCGCGATTTGAGAAAGCTGCGCTTCCTGCTCGGGCGTGAAATGTACTTCCATGTCCTTCAAGGTACGCGAAAACCAGCAGGAAGGCAACACGGGAGGCTGTAGCTGTGGAACACGGTCTATCTTGAGCGCGCCGTCAGAGTGCTGCGCCAGGTGTCGAAAAAGGCAGTCACTCTCGGTTCCGGTCTTGGGTTCCGCCCTTCCGATAGAATATTGGTGTCCAGCAGCCGCGCTTTCAGAGCACGACATCCCGCACATTGGTGAGGCGCACGAGGGGCGGCGTGAGATCGATCTCCCGATAGGGCGAAGCCTGTAACGCCGCGAGCACCACCGCACCGGTTCCCTCGGCACGTTATTTCCGGCTTGCACGGTAGGCCGACATCGGGCAATTCGTCAACCAGGGGTGCCAACTAACGTGAAAGAAATGGTGCCAGTTATCTTGAAAAGTCACAGGTTTCTGCCCCGGCGGCCCGCCGCGCGCGCGTGACCCTTTTTACTCTTGATAACAGATTTTGTCGAGAGTAATATGTGCCGATGAATTCTGCAAAAACGCCTCAGAAAATCACCCTGAATAGTCGGATGCTGACGGTAGCCGAGTTCCAGCAATTGAGTGACGTTCCACCCGCGAGCTTGTGGTTCGAAAATATCGAAAACGAGAATACGAAGCGCGCCTACAAGAACGCTGTTAAGGATTTCATGCGCTTCGTCGGCATCAAACGACCCGAAGAATTCCGCCTGGTGACCCGTGCCCATGTGCTCGCCTGGCGAAGGGATCTAGGAGACAGAATTGTCGACGCCGATACGAAGAAACACATGGATGGCGCGACAATCCGGCACCGCCTGGCTGCCCTGTCCTCGCTCTTTGAAGACCTTTGTGACCAAAACGCAATCCTGCGCAACCCTGTAAAAGGGGTCGAGCGACCACCGGTCGAAGACGCGGAGGGGAAAACTCCCGCGATCGCTGATCATCAAGCACGGAGGTTGCTGGTGCAACCCGCTGAGAAATCACTCAAAGGCGTCAGGGACCGCGCGATCCTGGCCACACTGCTCTATCACGGCTTGCGCCGCGATGAATTGAGCAAGCTAACCGTGGCTGATTTCCGTCATGAGCGTCGTGGGGTTCAGCATTTAAGGGTTCTGGGAAAAGGCAAAAAGAGGCGGTACATTCCGTTGCACGGCGTGGCGAAGGACTTGATTGAGGACTATCTTAAGCTGGCAGGACATGGTCCGAATCTCAATTGGCCGCTGTTTCGACGCGTGTACAGACCACGCGAGCGTCCCAGACCGGAAGGTGCCGGGAAACCACAGGCCCCGCTCCAAAAGGAGATTTCGGTTCGGAAGAAGAGTGCTTCAGATGAGAAACCAGATCCCCCGCCCAAGGGCATTTCGCCCGATGGCATCTATAAGCTGGTACGCCACTACTCAACGGCACTGGGATTCGAGATCGGCGCCCACTCCCTACGAACAACCGCGGCCACGAACGCCCTTGAACATGGTTCTGATATTGCGAAAGTCCAACAATGGCTGGGGCACGCCAACATCACGACAACACGCCTCTACGACCGCCGCGACATGCGGCCGGAAGACAGTCCGACGTTTAAAGTTTCATATTGAAAGAGCCTCGCTAAGTTATTGAATTGGCAGCAGCCTATTGCCCATGACGCAAAAATATGGCAGATTACAGGTATGGACAGGAATTATGTGATCACAGTGTTGCGTGAACACGAACCGGAGCTGAAGGCTGCCGGCATTGTCCATTTGCGCCTGCACGGTTCACTGGCAAGAGGTACGGCAACTCCGGCATCCGACGTTGATCTGATAGCCGAATTCGACGCCTCAAAGCAACTCTCCCTCCTCGATATGGTGGGCCTCGAAAACCGCTTGTCCGACCTCCTCGGTGCACCTGTGGATCTCTCGCCCCAGCATACCCTCAAGCAGCCCGTTGCCAACCGTGCCGCGCACGAGGCCGTGCTTGCCTTTTAAGGGACCGTCACTATCTTTGCGCGATATTGCTGAAGCGATTGCTGCAATCAAACAGTTTACGCTGCACATGGACGCAACGAAATTTCGGGCTGATCCGAAAACGGTCGCGGCTGTCGAGCGCAAGCTCCAGGTCATTAGCGAAGCCGCCGTCCGCCTCGGGGAGCAGGCCGAAATTCTCTGCCCAGGCCTTCCGCGGCGCGACATCCGCGGTATCGGCAACTGGCTTCGACATCAATACGACCAGGTAGAGGTGGACTCGATCTGGCGAACCGTAATCGACGATTTGCAGCGGCTCGAAACCGCTGTCTTGCGAGCAGTGCAAAACCCACCAACCTGAGGCACGCTCATCCCCTACTGCCCATTTGCCAGCCGATAACATATTTTGTCGGCTAGTAACAAGGTTGAAACATAACGACCAAGGGCAAATGATTAACTAATTTCTGCCCTTGGTAAAAGTGAGGATGTAGGAGGCTATAGATTGCCACGATTACGACGCGAGGCTCATAGCACTTACTCCCATTCTATGGTAACTTATCACGCGACTACGCTGATTCTGTAATCGGCTCGGGTCTTAACCGGGAAGCTGTGGGCACTCCAACATACTGGCGCAGGCGTTCTTTGCTTAGCTCATCGACTTCGGTCGGTTTAGTGCATCCCGCGTTAAAGAGTGCCAAGTACTGGCCTCGGCTCAACGGCACCTCCATCTGTGTTAGCGCCAATGCCGCAGATGGCAAGCCAAATTCAAGCCGTTGCAATACGTCATCCAAACTCGTTAGGAAGCTCGGGTCCCCAGGAAACAATGCGCTCAGTATCTGATGGGCGGACCGAAGGTGGAAGCGCGCGGCATCAGCGATCCGCATGATGTCTCCATAACCAATCACACCTTGATAAGGTGTGGTGCTGTAACGCCGCTCCAACTCGTCCACCGACGTCCCCTCGATCCAATCCCACAACACCGCGGCCCGTTTGCAACGGCACCAAAACTCGATTTCGTCTTGGCAGTATCGTTGCAGTGTAGCCGGCATCGCGTATCCGTAACGATGTGAGACATCGCTGGCTCTAATGCTTTCGGAGCGTCCTCTCTTCATAACCGGTGTATAAATGCTGTCCATTTCGGCAAGCACTTGGATTATCGCCAAGACATGTGTCGCGGGCGTGCGTGAGATGTCGATCTGCTTCATCAGTTCGACAAGCCTAAGTCCGGATTCGAAAGATAGGGAAGACGCGCCACATGCTCTCCCCACCAGCGTCAGATGCACGATGTCATCTTCCAACTCCGCAAGCCCAGCACGTATAAGGCGATTCACAAACTGTGCTAGCTCACCCTGTATCGACGCGATCCATTGGGGATTAGCGAGGGATGCGGAGTAGCCGCCGAAAGTATTCACCAATAAGCCAGGAATCTCGGAGGAGCGCACGCCACGAACCTGACTGAGCAGCCGCAGAGTCCATGTCGGGAGGTCCCGGTGTTGGAAGGACGACTTCACGTCTTCAGGCACGCCTAAGACATACCTCTGGAACAGCCGCGCCCTTTCGACCGGTGTCTCGGCCAGGATGATTGCTTTACCGATTTCGTTGTATCCGAGCCTTCCAGCGCGGCCTGCCATGTTTTTGTATTCAGCTACCGTAAACGGTCTACCGTCTTCGCCCACGAATTCGTTCTCGGCTAAAATCACCGTAGACGCTGGTGTATTGATCCCGGCGGCTAGTGTCGTCGTTGAGGCTAAAACATGAATGCCGCCGTGTGGATTGCGAAAACCTTTCTCAACGGCTTCCTTCTCCCCACGCAAGAGGTTAGTGTTATGAAAGGCCGTTCCGCCCGCAAGACAATCGCGGAGATCCTGCGATGCACCGGTGAGATCCTGGGTTGGAAGGGCGTCCAGCACTGCGAGCGCAGCGCCAAGGCCCAATTCCTTGGACAGATATTTCGCGCACCCCTGCGCCGGACCGCGCACATTCCGAAACACGATCAGCTTCTCGCCCTTCGCTACCAGCTTTTGGACCAACGGTACGATGACATCCTGCGAGCTGGGCTTCTCTCTGCGCTGGACGATGCTGTGCAGTGGCAAAAGGGCCTCGACTTTCGTGGAACCCTCCTCGTCAACGAACTGGAAAGTGCCGCGCCGGTCAAGAACGCCCTCGATCAGCGGCACCGGCCGGTGATGGGACTTGAGCAACGGTAGATCTAGCCAGCGGTCGAAACTGTTCAGGTTACCGATCACGGCGGACAACACAACCAATTGGGGGTTGATGCCGCGGAGACGGGCCCGCAGCAGAAGCGCAAAGATCAGCTCGACCGTGATGCCGCGGGTGGGATCGGTTATGAATTGCCCCTCGTCCAATACTACGAGGCCAAGTTGATTGAGAAGGCGTGGCGATACCAGGGCCAGATTGAGGAAAAGTTCGTAGGTGAAGAACCCGAGGTCATAGCGCCCGCTGAGTACGGGAGCGATGCCATCGGAAGCGTCGCCGCTGCATCGCACCACTCTAAGTCCGGCGGTCGAATAGCGTGCAGTGAACTCCTCAAACTTCTCGTTAACGAGCGCCCGGTAGGGAAGAAGGAACGCCGCCTTCTTTCCGGCGGTCACGGCTTGCATTGCGGCCAGTTCACCGATCATCGTTTTTCCGGAACTCGTCGGTGCCACAACCAGAAGCGACTTGCCCTGGAGAATCCCGTGATCGTTGACGGCCTTGAGTTGCAGGGCGTTGAGGCCTTGAGGGAACCGGATTGTCCACTTGTCGATCACCTCCTGCGAGATGCCACATGAGACTAGTTCCGCGAACGATCCCGACATCTGCTGAACAGGGATTGCGGGGAAGGCTGCGAGAAAGTTGTCCCCACGCCTCAGAACCGGGAAGACAAGGCCGCCCTGCACACTCCCCAGAAAAACGGGTGTTTGCGTCACGGAAATCCGCTCGGCCTCTACCCGCGCCAGGCGAATGATTTCACCGGCAACTTCTGGAAAACTGACGGAACCCCCGGCAGCCACGGTGAGCGCCTGGATCACACTGTACGTCAGGAGTCCGTGCCCTGTTCCCGGCTGCTCCCATGCCGACTCGTTAACTGCACACGCAGCCAGCAGAATGCGCCCTTCCCCGTAAACACCGGTGAGCGCGAAAGCGCTTCTCGGGCGTGCCGCTGTCTCAAGAACGCGCGCCGGTGCCTGCCCACTGAAGCAGCAGTCGAGAATGCACAGCACCGCACGTGCCTTGGTCTGCTTAAAGGCATCGGCTAGGTCGGCCATGGACAACGCTGTCCCAGCAATGTCGGAGGCATTCGTATCGAACAGGACTAAACTCCCGTCAGGTGAGCCGTGGCCGGCGAAGCTAATGACGATCACATCGTCTGCACCAGCAGCCGACAATGTTCCAAGGATGGCTTCCGTCACAACTCCGTGCGTTGCGGCTTCATCGACCAAGAGCCTTGCGCTAAGGCCGTCAATTGTGTCGGTGAACAACGCCCAAAGTGCCGTGGCATCGCGCCGGGCACCGCTCAACTCTGGAATTGTGGGGTCAAGGTGCTTGTTGATCCCCACAAGAATGGCTTTCATTGACATGACTACAACCCCATCAGCAACTCAAATCCCCAGGACCTGCCCTCCGTCCGTGTTCCGCGTGACACCCATGAACTCTACCCCCACTCCTGTATGATAGCGTGTTCGCCGTATATTCGCCATCAAGTCGGCCAGCCTAACCACGACCGATCTCCGGTCCCTGACGCCGCTGATCGGGGAGTACGTCAATCCGTACGGCCGCTTTGAGATCGATGTGACGACCCGGCTGCCGCTTGCGTGATCCATCCAAATGGCCCCTGGTGACACGAATGTTGGGTTTACCCCTACGAGGGAGGCTTGCGCAGCTTCAGTTTGAGAGCCGACAAATGATCCTTGACGATTTGACGCCATACGTCATCAGCATCAAACCGACGAAGACGTAAGCTTCCGACGCAAGAATTTAACATCAGGAACAGACACGCCATCGTGTCGGCGCCGGTGCTGATCTCATGATATTTGTCGAAAGCTCCCCCGATGGGTGCTGGTTGATTGGCGTTGGTGCGAACGATCATGTAGCCGGGCTGTGCAACGAATACGAAATCCGGAAGCGTCTGCCTGTCATGGTTAGCGGCGATCCTCTTGTTCAACTCGCGGGCTATTGTCTTTGCGGATGTTCCTCGGTAGCCGAACACGATGCAGAGATAAGGATTGTTGCATAAATGCGGGTCCATGAGGGACAGGCCAGCGCCTAAAGCGAGTCGCACGTGTGGTAATAGGTCCAGAGCGTCTGTGGGAGCGCGGTTTAAGGTCTTGACAGAGGCGATATTCCCGCAAGCCGTGTCAAGTTCCGGTATGGTGAGATTTGACTTTACCTCGATCGAACCAAAGATCGACTCTGCGGGAAAGAGCATCTTTCCGCTGGCCGGGTACACTGTTGAAAACATCGCATCGTAGAGGACAATATCAATTTGGGCACTCTTGTGCCCGTCAGACGAAAATACTTCACCGGAGTCCAGCCCATAGCACCGTGGAAGAAAGGGACGCAAGAATTCCGCAATAACCTTCTCTCGGAATTCGCCACGATTGCCCATGTGTGAAAACAGCTTGGACTTCTCGATGTTGGCCTCTACATCCTTGGTAGCGATCCTCAAAGCTTGAAGAAGTAGCATTTCTTCGCATTCTATATCACATCCCAGCCATCTCGTATTCGTCGAGTGGCATTTCATCTGCGCGGTGTAGGATTCCCGTAGTTTCTCTCTTGGCTCCATCACGTGACGCCGAAGCTCTATATGACGATCCTGCCGCCGCTTGCATGATGCATCTAAGTGGCCCCTGGTTACACGAATGTCACGTCTTACACCAGTACAGCCGAACTCTATCCATTCGACGCCCTGCGCCTATTCTCTATTGTTTGGCCATCATTAAGCGCCTCATGAAGAATGGCTTCGAGGAGGCGGCCTCGTTCAGATCGTGCCGTCGCGAGCTGTGCGTCCAGCCGATCGCACAGCGCCATCAACTCATCCACCTTCGCGACAATGCGGCCTTGTTCGGCAAATGGTGGAATCGGGATGGGCAGGGAGACGCGTGGCGGAATGTTCAATCGCCGATGGCGAAATGTGGTCGTGAGCATCCGTAATCACGTCAACTTTCATATCCTTTGGGCTTACCCAAGGAACAGACCCATTCCAAAACTCCGGCGCTGCTTTGCTCGGGGTTCCGCCTCCAAGCGTCTCACCAATCGAATCGAACGAGGACCAAGCCCAGCCGGAAGGCAATTTCCACGGCTCGGTCTCCGAATCCAAAAGGCACCGATGATCGCCTAGGAGTTGCGCCGCTGATTCCTCCTTGGGATCTTGAGGGACAAGGCGGCCCCGGACTGCGAGGTTTAGGATCATCTGGCGGAGTTGCCTGATCTGCTCGTTGCTACTGGTCAGGCGCGGAAACTGTCCGAGGTAGAAAGTGGCGTGGGCGCGGAATGCGTCTGCATTCGCGCCGTTGTTAAGGTGATAAAGAGACACCGTCGCCAGCCGATGGCGTCGGCTCTCCCGCTCCATCAGGGCCGTCTCCAGTTGATCGCACAACGCCATCAATTCATCGACCCTCGCTACGATGCGCTGTTGTTCGGCCTCGGGTGGCAATGCTACCGGAATGCGGTCCATCCTGTTCTTAGGTAGACCACCTCGTCCAGCCCCGGTCTGTTCGCTTAGAACGAACGAATGGAAATACGGTGAAAGAATAAGGCGATGTAGATAGGGCTGGATGCCATCGACCGCCACCCTGATTATGGCAACGTGCTGACTCACGTTCGCTTGCCCTAGCCCACTTCGCACATGGCAGCAGCGTCCAATGGAACCACCGGTAATATTCAAGAGGAGATCACCCGGTTGGACCGCCGTGCCTGACATCTTTTCGTGGGTTTCATGAGTGATGTAAGCGACATCGTCAAGGCGCAGGCCGTCGTCGTAAACGTTCTGGGAGCGCAGGAACGGCACGCCGTCGCGTTGATACACAGACTTCCCGCCGCGGGGGGTACTTCCCGATCCGGTCTTTGAACAGATGTCACCGAGCCGGACCCAAATCCAATTGCCAGGGATTTCAAAAGGCACGTCACCATCAACACTGCGCACAGCTTTCGGTTTGCTCTTTCCTCCAGCTACGACTGGCTGAGTCCTTTTGGCATCAATTCTCTTTAGCAACTCTGACACTGGCTCGTCGTTCGTATTCTGATCGACTAGCCTCCCTCGAACCGCCAATTCGAGGATAAAGCGACGCAAACGCGGAACCGCGTCCGGCGCATCGCTAATTCGGTCGAAATGAGCGATGAGTTGAACCGGGTTCATCGCAGTAGCGCCTCGTTAAGAATGGCTTTGAGTTGATCGCGCAATATGGCGGTTTGCCGCTCAGCCTCATCGAGTTTGGTGAGCAGCTCCTTCGGGTCGCCGATATCGTCGGCAATCGTGTGTGGATTCTTAAAGTCCAAGTTGTAGCCGCGCGCTATTACCTGGTCGTCAGTAACGCGCCAGGCCATTTCATTTTCGAGGCGCGCTTTTCTCTTCCTGCCGCCCGACCAATCGACGCACGGCTTCAGGTGCTCGACGCGAATGGGCTTGGTCATCGAGTAGGCTTTTTGCCCGTCGGGCACCCGGTGTTCGTAAAACCAGATTTCCTTCGTCGGCTCACCCTTCTCAAAAAATAGCAGGTTGGTACCGATGCCTGCGTATGGTTTGAAAACGCTGTTCGGGAGCCGGACAATCGTATGCAAATTGCACTCCTCCATCAGTTGTTCCTTGATCCGCGTCTTTACGCCTTCGCCAAAAAGCGAACCATCCGGCAAACACAACGGCTGCACGACCACCGGGCTTGAGGATGCGGATGATGAGTGCGAGAAAAAGATCGGCTGTCTCACGGGTCTGGAAATGCTTGGGGAAGTTGCTTTCAATGCCATCTTCCTCGCGACCCCGAAGGGTGGGTTGGTAAGGACGATGTCCACGCGATCAGAAGCGGTGTAGCTGATATAGGGCCGCGCCAATGTATTGTTATGACGGACGAAACTCGGATTCTCGATGCCGTGCAGCAGCATGTTGGTGACGCAGAGCATGTGCGGGAGTTGCTTCTTTTCCACGGCACGCAAGGCGTCCTGCATCTTCTGCTCGTCCTCGACCTTTGTGACATATCGCTCGCGCATGTGGCGCAGGGCGCAGGTGAGGAACCCGCCGGTGCTTCAGGCAGGGTCCAAAAGGATGTCACCGGGCCGGGGGTCGATGCGGTCAACCATGAAGGCGGTGACGGCGCGAGGGGTGTAATACTCGCCGGCATTGCCCGCGCTCTGAAGGTCGTTGAGGATCTGCTCGTAGATGTCGCCGAAATGCTGCCGTTCGGCGAGGTTATTAAAGTCCACCTCGTTGATCTTGTTGACGACCTGCCGCATGAGCTGGCCGGACTTCATGTAGTTATAGGCATCCTCAAATACATCGCGCACCACCCGTCGCCGGTCGCCTTGCTTGCCAGCGGTGGAGAGTTCCTTGAGCTGAGGGAAAAGTTGCAGGTTAATGAAGGAGAGGAGTTCGTCGCCAGTGATGCCCTCGGGATCGGCGGCCCAGGTCCGCCAGCGGAGCTTCTCCGGTATGGGCGAACGGTAGCCGTCCTGCATCAGCTCAAGTTCCTGATCCTGGTCATCGATGATCTTGAGGAAAAACATCCAACAGAGTTGGGAGATGCGCTGGGCGTCTCCATCGACGCCGCTATCCTGGCGCATGATGTCTTGTATCGATTTGACAGCGTTGCGAACCGACATGGTTAGGTTGCTCTCCGGTAAATCGCGGATTGTAGCTCGCTGACCGCGAATACGAAATCCGCACGGGTACCGAACTGTCTGATGAGTTGGAATGGTGTGCCCATCGCGTCAAAGGGCGGAATTTGAAGGACCCGCGGGTCGCCAAGGTCGATCACGCCCTGATCCTGATATTTTTGTAGCAATGCCTCAAGCACGGCGCGGGCCTGCGGCGCGTACTTCGTGAAAACATCGCACTTGCGGACGCTGTCTGCGCGCTCGCGCCGGGTGAGTGCTGGCTGGTCGAAGACAACGTGGCAGATGAGGTCGAAAGGATCGAGGTCTTTACCGACTTCCTCAGCCAGCGGGTCAAGGGACAGTCCTTCGTGTTCGAGTTCCTCGATAATGGCCTGCTTGCGCTCGGCTGATTTCCAGCGCTTCAGAAAATCGTCAAGGCTCGCAAAGCGTTTCTTCAGAGCCTTCTTCGTGAAATCCCGCAAGGTTTCCGTGACAAGCCTACCGTTCTCATCCAGGTACTCGACGCGTTCAGCGACGATGGTGGCCCCTACTCCATCGACGTAAACTTTGCGCGGCCTCTCCTCGCCGGGCTTGATCGTGATGTCGGGCGGTTCGCCATCAACGATCACTTCATTGTCGCCAGGTGTTGGCGGAATGGGTTCTTCATCATCGCCCGTGGGCGGCACGTCGTCCGGCGGGTTCATCGGATCGTTCTCACCCGGCTCGTAAACCTGCACGGGTTCACCGTCAAATTCCGGGTCGGCGAAATGACTGGTCGCGCCTCGGAAATCGATGAGGGTGAAGTAGAATTTCTTCGTGTCCTCGTGAACGCGCGTTCCGCGCCCGACAATCTGCTTGAACTCCGTCATGGAGCCAACCGCGCGGTCGAGGACGATTAGGCGGCACGTCTGGGCATCGACGCCGGTGGACAGCAGCCGCGAAGTCGTGACGAGAACCGGGTATTTCGCTTCAGGGTCAATGAAGTTTCCGAGTTGAGCCTGCCCCTCGGCGTCGCTGCCGGTAATACGCATCACGTAGCGCTGATTCTTGTCGCACAGGTCCTTGTTCTCGTTGATGAGGGCCTGCCGCATGCGCGCGGCGTGCTCTTCATCGACGCAAAACACTATAGTTTTCTGGAAGCGGTCACCGCTCTCCTTGAGGAAATCCGAGACCTTCTCTGCGACCAGCTTGGTGCGATCATCGATGACGAGGACGCGGTCGAAATCTTTGGTGTTGTAGATACGGTCCTCGATCTCATTGCCGTAACGGTCCGTCTCGCCCCGCTCCGGACGGTAGCCCTGGACATCCACGTCGATGTGGACCTTGATCACTTTATATGGCGCCAGGAAGCCGTCCTGGATGCCCTGCTTCAGAGAATAGGAGTAAACCGGCTTGCCGAAATAATGGATGTTGGAAACGTAGGTGGTTTCCTTTGGCGTCGCCGTCAGCCGATCTGGGTTGCGCCGGAGAAATATTCGAGGATCTCACGCCAGGCTGAATCCTCGGCCGCGCTGCCGCGGTGGCACTCGTCAATCACGATCAGATCAAAGAAGCCCGGCGAAAACTCGCGGAAGAGTTTCTGTCGCTCCTCCGGCCCGGTGATGGCCTGATAGAGGCCGAGATAGACCTCATAGGCGGTATCGATGCGGCGTTTCTTATCGAGCGCAGTGGTTATTTCGACCTCAGTGCCATCCTCGCGCTCTATGGTTTTCGCACCAGTGCTGAGCTTTGCCATGGCGGCGCCGAATGGCCGGAAATCGTTCACCATCGTTTGGTCAACCAGGACGTTGCGGTCAGCAAGAAAGAGAATGCGTTTCTTGCGGCCCGCCTTCCACAACCGCCAGATGATCTGAAAAGCAGTGTAGGTCTTACCGGTTCCCGTGGCCATAACCAGGAGTACACGGTTCTGGCCCTTGGCGATCGCCTCGATAGCGGCATTGACAGCGTTGCATTGGTAATAGCGAGGTGCCTTGCCGCTTCCATCGTCGAAGTATTCCTGAAGGACGATCTTTTCCTCGTCGGGTGTCAGCCCCTTCCATACGCGGTACTTTTCCCAGAGATCGGCAGGAGTCGGAAACTGGTCCAGCTTAAGGCTGGCCTCTTTTTCGGGGCTGAGGCCGGTGCGGTCGTGAAAGACGAATCCGTCGCCGTTCGACGAAAACACAAACGGGATGTTGAGGGTGGCGGCGTAGTCGAGAGCCTGCTGCATGCCGTCGCCGACGCTGTGGTTGTTGTCCTTGGCCTCGATTATGGCGATGGGTATGTTGGGCTTGCCTCGGGGGTCACCCAAATCCGGCCATAGAGGGTCACCTCAAAACCGGCCATATGTAAGCCGCTAAACCAGGACGTTAACTCCGACGCGAGGGCGATTACCCTGCGTCGATGTGAGCAACGTCTTGAACGAACAAAAGAAGCAGCAAGTCATCGCGCTGGGCCGGCTGGGCTGGTCGCTGCGGCGCATTCAGAACACTACGGGCGTCCGTCGGGAGACCGCGGCAGCCTATCTAAGAGAAGCCGGCGTCAACGTAAGACTCCGGGTTGGAAAGGGAGTGCTGACCCGCCGACGCCGATCACAGGAACCGACACCGGACCACCTTCGCCAAAACCGGCCATAGCAGTGTCCACCGACTTCGGCGCGGAGTCGGCCACATCAGAGGGCGTCGACGGAACTCC
The DNA here is from genome assembly GCA_963803725.1 of Bryobacterales bacterium. GTDB lineage: Bacteria > Acidobacteriota > Terriglobia > Bryobacterales > Bryobacteraceae > JOPF133. The sequence goes on from CAWDOH010000062.1 coordinate 64,418, forward strand.
ACTGGATGCCGCAGTGCCCGTCGGCGCAGTTCCATCCGATGCAAAACCGGCCATAGCGGTGACCACCGACTTTGGCGTGGAGTCGGCGGCGAAAGCGCTCTCCGCCAGCGCCTGCGCGATCCATCGAGACGCCATCGAACTGGGCCTCTCCCGCGGCCGCAACGCCATGGCGATCTGGCAGGATCTGGTCGATACCCGCGGTTTCACGGGCGGCTACCAGAGCGTCAAGCGTTTCGTTCGCAAGTTGGTCGGCGGTACACCAAAAGAAGCCTGCGCCGTAATCGAGACCGCGCCCGGTGAGGAAGCCCAGGTCGATTACGGCACGGGCCCGATGGTCCGCGACCCGCACAGCGGCAAGTATCGGCGCATGCGTCTGTTCGTATTGACGCTCGGCTACAGCCGCAAGTCGGTTCGTCTTCTGGTGTTCCACTCCAGCACTCAGACCTGGGCGGAGCTGCATGAACAGGCCTTCCGGCGCTTGGGCGGATGCACGCGCGTGGTGGTGCTCGACAACCTCGGCGAAGGCGTGCTCAAACCCGATATCTACGATCCCACGCTCAATCCCGTGTACGCCGACATGCTGCGCCATTACGGCGTAGTGGCGATGCCCTGCCGCGTGGCGGACCCGGATCGCAAGGGGAAGGCCTATGCCGCATCCCCATTGATAAAGGCATCAAGTGCGGGTTTTGCGGCATTTTGGAAGCGCTCATGAAGATGATGAACATACCGGTGGGCCCTCGCCACCTCCGGATGTTGAAGCATTCTGCCTTCCTCGCAACGGTCGAAGACCCGGAAGATTAGCTCGTAATGCTTGCTGAGCATCAAGAAGCCGAATTCGATTGGGCCGACCTTCAGGCCGAAGGAAAAATCTCGGCCGCCGCCAGGGAGTAGCGTTTCCTCCCATGAATACCGCTGGAAATATTCTGGCGTGAAGTGAACTCCAAAATCGGACACCGTCCCAATCTCGGCCTGGAGATCTTCATACAGCGGTTCACTCTTTACGCTGGCGCTGTATTGGACGCTGAGAGTTTTGGGAACCTCCCCTTTGGCGCGCTGTTCCCACCTGGCCCGGCGTTTCTCGGCGCTGAGCCAGGCTTCCAGATTCGCAGGGTCGGCTTTGATAGCGAGGCACGTCTTGGCAGCTTCGAGCGCCCGGCGCGTAATCGTTTCGCCGTCTTCGGGCAGACTACTGCCCGTCGCCATTGCGGCCGACAGGAACGTCCTGTGACAGACGAAAAAGCATTGCGCGCCAGCGGCGCGCCGCCGCCGCGGGCATCGCGACGCGCATCTCGTGCCATAGCTTCCGCGCCACGGGCATCACCACGTACCTACAGAATGGCGGTAAGCTCGAAGTGGCGCAGCAGATGGCCGGCCACGAATCGGCCAGGACGACCGGCCTCTACGACCGGCGCAACGACACCGTGGCGCTCGACGAAGTGGAAAAGGTTGTTTATTAAACTGCCACTTGCAACCGCCCTCTTCCGCGCCACTCCTCAGGGTTATCTTGGGCACCAGAACCACCGGTCCAATCGCACCGTGAATCTTTAGTCGAGAATAGGATCATTCCTGTAGCGCGCTGCACCAGTTCAGCAGTAGAATGCACGCGCCACTTTCGACATAAGCTCTTTCGGTGGTTGCCGACCGTCCCGACACTTATATGCAATGCCAACGCGATCTCTTTGCTTGTCTTGCCCATCCCCAGCAGCACCACTACGTCGCGCTCCCTCGCCGTCAATAACTGGGCTATCCTCATAAGCAGCCCCCAGAGAGGGGCTTTTCCCTCCGTTTGTTCGCCACGGCTCCCCCTCCGCCTTCGTTAAGCTTCAGGCCCACTACTATTATGTTGTTTTCGACGGCCCTAGTCCAACTACCCTACGCGATCTTCGCTCTTGCGCAACCACTGTTCCCGCAGCGTCCACCATCCTGCCCAAGCGGATCTCTATGATCGTTCTCCTACTTTACCTTCTAGCTAGTCTAGTGCGTCAGAAGTCCTGTAACGCGCTTCCCGAAGATTTTGCTGGACAATTTGTGTGGGATCGGTTAGGCTACAGTAGATCCGGAGCGGTTCCCTGTGTTCAGCCCGGCCCATCCACATGCAGCGCGCTTACCGAATTCGGTTGACTTCTGAGCAGGAGGATGATCTGCTGCGCTTTGCACGCAGCCGCACGCTGGCGGCGCGACTGGTGGAGCGGGCCAAGATGCTGGTGCTGTATTCGGCCGGACATACCGCTGGGGAAATTGCCGACCAACTGGGAGTGTCCCGGCCAACCGTCCCCCGGTGGCTGGGCCGATTCGAGGAAAAAGGTATCCAGGGGCTGGAAGATGCGCCCCGCTCCGGACGTCCGCCTGTCATTCCGGATTCCAAAATCGCCGAGATCGTCGCGAAGACCACGCGGGAGACGCCTGCTGGCGCCACCCACTGGAGCACGCGCACGCTGGCTCCGGTGGCCGGCGTCAGCCCGTCCTCGGTGGGACGTATCTGGCGGGCGCACGGTTTGAAGCCGCACCGGGTGAGTCGCTTCAAACTCAGCAACGATCCCCGCTTTGCCGAGAAACTGGAAGACGTGGTGGGACTGTATCTCCACCCGCCCGCGAATGCGATGGTATTGTCGCTGGACGAGAAGTGCCAGATCCAGGCCTTGGAGCGTACGCAACCCGGCCTGCCCTGGAAAAAGGGCCGTTGCGGGACGATGACGCACGATTACAAGCGCCACGGGACGACCACGCTGTTCACGGCCATGAATACGCAGGATGGGACGGTGATAGACGTATGCATGCCCACCCATACTCATAAGGACTGGATTCGCTTTCTCAAGCTGATCGATGGACGGACTCCCAAAGACCAAGTGCTGCACCTGATCATGGATAACTACTCGGCCCACAAAACCCCTGAAGTCAAAGCCTGGCTGGAGAAGCACCCGCGGTTTCAGGTGCACTTCACTCCCACCAGTTCCTCGTGGCTGAATCAGGTGGAGCGCTTCTTTCGCGACCTGACGGATAAGTGTATCCGACGCGGTGTCTTTCATTCGGTCAAGGAACTGCAACAGACCATGCGGGTCTACATTGACCAGCACAATCGGAACCCCAAGCAATACCTGTGGACCGCTGCGGCCAACGATATCCTGGAAAAGGTCAAGCGAGCCTGGAAGGCCCTAATGGCCCGTGGCTATGCCCCCAAGAAACTGGCCGCCCTGCAGAGTATCGAGCGCCATCTGGCAACCGCGGGCGCTGTGGCTGCTCCTTGATTAACGAAGTGCACGTTACCCTCGTCTATCCCCACCGCGCATCGGACGCCTCGCCACTAGCTCTCTCCCTCCTCCGCGCTGACCGCACTCGTCCTGGCTGAACCAAACCCGAATTCAACCATTCCCGTCCCGTTGGATGCTTCAGTCCGCCTACCACGTACCCTCAGTGGCGATCTCCGTCCTCATCTTGTACCCGACTCCTCCTGTAACAGTTCAAGTACCCAGGCGATTTTGCTGGACTTTTCCGAAATGATCGGCTAAGGTATGGTGGATGGGTGCGAGGGCGGCCCGCCGCAGAACTCGGGGGCAAACGGTATCGGCGAAGCGCCATGGCCATGCACCTCAGCCCAACCGGGAAGGGCTACAGCGCGAAAACGAGCGACTCCGACGAGAGGTTGAAGATCTCCGGCGGAAGGTAGCTGAGCGCGAGCAGCAGATCGCCGAGCGCGAACAGCAGATTGGCGAAGCCGAAAAGCAGATCGCTGATCTGGAGCGCCAACTGGCGGCCCGCCAAAAGAATTCCACCAACTCCTCCAAACCCCCGTCCTCCGATGGACTGGCGGGGAATTCGCGGCAGCGCGGGCGCCGGAAAAAGAGCAAGCGCAAACCGGGTGGGCAGAAGGGCCATCCCGGCCATCACCGCCCGCTGGCTCCCCCCGAACAGGTCCAGGAAGTGCGTCCGGTGCTGCCGGAGGAATGCAAGCATTGTGGCCACGCGTTGTCGCAGCAGCCCGAGCAGATGCAGACGGTGGGAGAAGTGCAGCGCCACCAAGTGACTGAGTTACCGCCCATCCAGCCTTATGTCATCGAGTATCAATGTCCCAAGGTGGTCTGTCCGGCCTGTGGGGAAGGCACGCGAGCACCCCTGCCGGAAGAGGCGCAGGGGGACTTCGGACCGCAACTGATGGCGCTGATCGCCTACCTGACGATCTACTGCCGCATGCCGCGGCGGGTGTTGGAGGCGTTTCTGGAACACCTGCTGGGCATCTCTATGAGTCTGGGCAGCACCCAAAAGTGTTGGGAGCAAGCCAGCGCCGCAGTGGCCCAGCCCTGCCAGGAACTGGAACAGCAACTGAAAAACAGACCGTATTGAACAGCGACGAAACCGGCTGGCGCAACAACGGGGAAAAACGATATTTATGGCGTTGGTGGCCCGCGACTTCGTCTTCTACACGGTGGACAAGACGCGCAGTTCCGCCGTCCTGATCCATCTGCTGGGGGCGGTGTTCGCGGGCATCCTGTGCAGCGACCGGTTCAGTGCCTATTTCAAATATCACCAAGGCTTGTCTCAGTTGTGCTGGGCGCACTTGAAACGCAATATTCGGGCATTCAGGAGTTCGCCAAGACCACCGACGCGCAGCGATTTTGCCGGGACGCGTTGGCGCTATATGCCCGCTTGTTCCGCCCCTGGCGCAAGTTCCAGGGCAACTTAATCGACCGGGAGCAGTTGATCCTGCGCTCCCTTCCGCTGCAAAAGCGCTGGTTTGCGCTCGCCGAGCAGTACCTGGACAGTGACGACAAAGAAGTGCGCAACATGGCCACCGCCTTGTTCCAACACTGTGGCCGGCTGTTCACTTTCATCGAGCGTCCCGGGGTGGAGCCTACCAACAATTGCGTGGAACAAGCCTTACGTATTGCCGTGCAATTGCGCAAGATCATCTTTGGCAATCGCAGCGCCCAAGGGGAGGTGGCCACGGCCCGCCTCCTCACCGTCACCCAAACCTGCAAAATGCGGGGCCGCAACGCCTTGGAGTATCTGACCGAAGCGATCATCCGCTATCGCCGTCATCAGTCTGCGCCCTCTCTGCTCCTTCGGCAAAAATAGGCCACTTGAACTGTTACCTCCTCCTTTTCATCGACGGATCACCCCCCTCCGGCACCTACGTTACAGGACTTCT
>CAWDOH010000063.1:0-25975 GCA_963803725.1 Bryobacterales bacterium
ATTTATAAGGACCATCGGAAATGACCTTCTGTCCAGCCTCCACCTGGATGGTGGCGGCAGCAAACGTGTTGGCCTTCAGTACCGCAAAAAGCAGCACGTAGCCGCCTATGACCATCGCCTCGGCAAGCACCGTCAGCCACAGCGGCACGGCGCCCAGCAAGTCCCGCGACCAGCCGAAGCGCCGGTCCAGTCCTGGCACTGCCACGGCGCTCACCCACAACGGTACAAACAGAATTTTGAAAAGCCTCTGCTCGCTGGTCTTCTCTTTAGTCTGCATGCGCCGTGCGAGCAGCCAGGCGTCGCGCCGCACCAGGTAGATCAACGGAAATAAGGTGGCCCCCGCCACGACCGCCAGAAACACCCACGCCTGCCAGAACCGCGCCGTCCCGGCGGGGACAAACAGCAACCCGGCCAGAAACGCCAGAAGCAATACCGATTTGAGGATCGCTCGCGTTTCGAGAGTCATCCCGCTATCCGCTTCGATGCGCCAGTGCCGGTCTGCGACGCGCCCCGTCCTCGCGCAGCCAGCCACGGCTGCGATGCGCCAGTCCCCTCGGACCGGGCGCCCTCCGGCTGCTCAGTTCTGCGTCCGCCCCGTCCTCGCACGGCCAGCCACCCCTCCGATTCGCCAGTCCCCCTCGGACCGGGTGCGCTGCGGCTGCTCAGTTCTGCGTCCGCCCGTCCTCGCGCGGCCAGCCACGGCTGCGATGCGCCAGTCCCGCTTCGACCGGGTGCCTTCATGCGCCCATCCTCCGCGCCGGTCGGGCGCGGCTCTATCCTCCCCGGAATCATCTCTCGCGCCAGACGGCAGCCCCGCCCGGCGTCGCCCAATCCGCGGCATCTTCATGGTAGCGCGAGGCCCGCCTCACCCATGTCGCCGGGCATTCCGAGAGAGAATGAGGGTGACCATGCCCGAAGACGCCCAGTCTGCCTACCGGAAACTGTGTGACGAACGGAGCCGCGCCATCGTCGCCCTCGCGGCGCGGCAGCGCCTGCTGGGGTACGCGCGCCTGGCCACCGTGGCCGCCGCGCTGGCCGTCGTCTGGGTTGCTCTCGCGCAGCAGGCTTCGTCCATCCTGTGGGTGCTCGTCCCCGCGGCCGTGTTCGCCGTCCTGATGGTCATCCACAATCGCCTCGAACAGCGGGTCGAACGGCTGCGCCGCGCGGTGCGCTTCTTCGACGGCGGTCTGGCGCGCCTGGAGGGACAGTGGGCCGGCCATGGCCAGACCGGCGACCGCTACCTCGATCCCGCCCATCCCCTACGCCGCGGATCTCGACCTGTTCGGCAAGGGGTCCCTGTTCGAATTGCTCTCCACCGCGCGCACGCACATGGGCGAAGACACCCTGGCGCGCTGGCTGCTGGCCCCGGCCGATCCCGCCACCGTTGCCGCGCGCCAGCAGGCCGTGGATCAGCTGCGTCCCCGCCTGGATCTGCGCGAGGATCTCGCCGTGGTGGCCGAAGAGGCTCACACCGGCGTGGACCCCGCCTCGCTGGCGGCCTGGGGCGAGGCGCCCGTGCTGCTGCCGCCCGCCACCCGCCCGGTGCTTTGGCTCTTCACGGCCATCAGCGTGGTGGGTTTCGCGGGCGGCATCGCCACCCTGCTCAACACCGCGGGCATGCTCCCGCTTTCCGAGCGCGCCGCGGCGCTCTGGCGCGACGTGTTTCTGCTGGTGCTGGTGGTCAACGGCACTTTCTTATACCGCAAGCGCGCGGCGGTGGATCGCGTGGTGGGCGCTGTGGAAGAGGCCGCCCACGAGTTACAGCTCCTCTCCGGCGTGCTGGAACGCCTGGAGCGCGAACGCTTCCGCTCGCCGCGCCTGGCCACCCTGGCCGACTCGCTGGCTTCCCAAGGCGCGCCGCCTTCCCAGCGGATCGCCTGGTTGAGCCGCATCCTCGAATCTTCTGGATTCGCGCGACAACGTCTTCGTACGGGTGGCCGAAGTCTTCCTCCTGTGGACGGCGCACTGGGCGCTGGCGGTGGAAGAGTGGCGCCGCCGCTCGGGCAAGGTGGTGCGAAGCTGGCTCACGGCGGTGGGCGAAATCGAGGCCCTCTGCTCGCTGGCCAGCCTGGCCTTCGAGCACCCCGGCGACCCCTACCCCGAATTCACCACCGGGCCTCCCTTCCTGGAAGCCGAGGATATCGGCCACCCGCTGATTCCCCCCAGCCGCTTGGTGCGCAATGACGTCCGCCTGGGCGGCGCGGAGGGCCCCCGCGTGCTGGTTGTGAGCGGCTCCAACATGTCCGGCAAGAGCACTCTCCTGCGCACCCTGGGCGTGAATTGCGTGCTGGCGCAGGCGGGGGCGCCGGTGCGCGCGCGGCGCCTACGGCTTTCGCCGCTCTCGGTGGGCGCCTCCATTCGCCTGGTCGATTCGCTCCAGGAAGGTGTCTCGCGCTTCTACGCCGAGATCCTGCGGCTGCGCCAGATCCTGGACCTGACCGAGGGGGGGCCCGGTGCTCTTCCTGATCGACGAAGTCCTGCACGGGACCAATTCGCATGACCGCCGCATCGGCGCCGAGGCCCTGGTGCGCGGCTTGGTGGAGCGCGGCGCCATCGGGCTGATCACCACACACGACCTCGCCTTGGCCGATATCACCGCGGTGCTGGGCGCGCGCGCCGCCAACGTCCACTTCGAGGACCAGATCGAAAACGGCGAGATCCATTTCATTACCGCATGCGCCCGGGGGTGGTGCGGAAAAGCAACGCCATCGAGCTGATGCGGCAGGTGGGGCTCGAGATCCGACGGCCTCGGAACTGACCTCCGAAATCGTGCGCCAACAGGCCAGGAGTGCGGTTTCGAGCTGGCCGGCGTGGCGCGCGCCGACCCGCCGCCGATCGCCAACGCTATCGCCGGTGGGTGGAGGCCGGTTACGCCGGCGAAATGCGCTACCTCACGGACCGCCGCGCGGCCGTGCGCGACAACCCGCCGAGTTGCTGCCTTCGGCACGCTCGGTGATTTCCGTAGGCCGCCTCTACCACACGCCGTGGCCCTATTCCACCCAATTCGACGAGCCGGGGCGCGGCTGGATTTCGCGCTACGCCTGGGGCGGCGATTATCACGCCGAGATGCGCTGCGGCTGGAGCGCCTGGAGCGCGCGCTGCGTGAACGGGCCGGCGGCGCCCTGGAGTCGCGCATTCTGGTGGATACCGCCCCGCTGCTAGAGCGGACCTATGCGCGGCTGGCGGGCCTGGGGTGGATCGGCAAAAACACCTGCCTCATTAACCAGCAGCGTGGCTCGTGGTTCTTCCTGGGCGAGTTGCTGGTGTCCCTGGCAATCGAGCCGGGCCCCCAGGACGCCCGCCGCCCGGCCGCTGCGGCACCTGCACGCGCTGTATCGACGCTTGCCCCACGGCGGCGCTGGTGCCTTCGGGCGATGGATACACGCTCGACGCGCGGCTGTGCATCTCGTACTTCACCATCGAGCTGCGCGGCCCTGTCCCGGAGGAGCACCGCGCGGGAATGGGCGCGCACGTTTTCGGATGCGATATCTGCCAGGACGTCTGCCCGTGGAACCGCCGCGCGCCAGTGACCGCCGAGCCGGCCTTCTCCCCGCGCTGGTTCGCTCCGCCGCTGGAGCAGATGGCCGAAATCTCCGAAGCCGATTTCCGCCGCATGTTCGGTGGAACACCCGTGACCCGCGCCCGCTACTCCGGATTCCTGCGCAACGTGGCGATCGCCATGGGCAACCAGGGCCGCCCCGAATTCCGCCCCGCCCTGGAGCGCCTGGCCGCTTCGCCCGACCCCCTGGTGGCGGAACATGCGCAGTGGGCCCGAGGCAGTTGCCCGTGTGAATCCGTGGGGCTGATCGGCGGGGATGATCCCCGGATCTGCCGGGGAGGCAGTAGAAGTTTGACGTATCCGGCAAGGTGCCTTCCGTCGCGCCCGAAGACGGCACGTGAGCATCGGTACTGGCGGTCGGCGCTCCGGTTTTGGGCGGTTGCGATCAGGCCCCTTCGAGGGGTCCGCAACTGAAAAGCCTCCGGCTCGGCCTGAGGATCGTTACTCCGTCGGGAGATCCCCCGGGTCTGCCGGGTAACAATGGGCTCTATAAACGACCGGTCGTCACATCCCGGCGCCACCTACGTCCGCGACCCGCTGTCGCCGCCCTTTCATCCCGGCTCTGCCGCGTGAATCCCCGCTCTGCCGGGGAGGCAGCCGGCGTTCGAGGTATCCGGCAGATGCCCTGCGCCGCGCCCGAGGAACTGGAGAGTCGGCATCGTGCGAGCGGCGGCCCCTTTGGAGGGCCAGCAACCGAAAAACCTCCGGCTTTGCGTTGCGTGCCGGGCTGCGGCGTGGACGCTCCGCCAGTTACGATAGAGGGGTGGTCACGAAAGAATGGGCCGCGAGCCCCCGGGCCAACCCTCCGCTCCGGCGTTTTGTGCCGGCCCTCGGGCGTTTCGTGGTGGCGGCGGCCTTGCTTGTTCCCCCGCTTGCGGCGCAGACCGACCTGGTCGCTCAGGGCTACGACCATTTCTATAACCTCGAATACCCCGAGGCGATCGGCGATTTCCAGCGGGCCATCGCTCTCCATCCGAACGATCCGGAACTGCACAACCACCTGGCGCAGGCCATCGTGTTTCAAGAGATGTACCGCAACGGGGCGCTCGAAAGCGAGGCTCGTCTCGGGCAACAATTCCTTCCTCCGGCGGCCCAAGCTGAATCCCTCGCCGGCCACCGAGGAGCGCTTCCTGGCGGAGGTGTCCACGGCCATCGCCCTCTGTGACGCCCGCCTCAAGACCAACCCCAACGATACCGCCGCCCTGTACGCCCAGGGCATCGCTTACGGCCTGCGGTCCGACTATTATTGGGTGGTGAAGAAGTCCTGGCGCGATTCGCTTCGCGACGCCACCGCCGCGCGCCGGCTGCACAACCGCGTCAGCGCGCTCGACCCGCAGAACGTGGACGCCCGGCTGGTGCAGGGGCTGCACGATTACATTGTCGGAAGCCTTCCCTGGGGCTACCGCATGCTGGGTTTCCTGGTGGGCATCCACGGCGACAAGGCCGAGGGCATCCGCACCGTGCAGTACGTGGCCACCCACGGCCGCGACAACCGCCTGGACGCCACCATCTTTCTATGCGCCCTCTACCGCCGCGAGAACCACACCCGCCTGGCAGTGCCGCTGGTCGAGGAGCTGATCCAGCACTTTCCGCGGAACTACATCCTGCGCCTGGAACTTTCCCAGATGTACAGCATGGCCGGAGACAAGGCGCACGCCCTCGAAGCCGTGGCAAAGGTGGCGGAATTGAAGAACAGCCACAGCCCCGGTTACGACCGCGTGCCGTGGGAGAAGATTTACTTCCAGGAAGGCATCGTCGAATTCTGGTACAACGACCTGGACCGGGCCCTGGAGAATATGAAGAAGGTAGCGGCCGCCTCGGCGTCCGATGAAATGGACCTCAATACGGGGGTCTCGGCGTGGATGCGCATGGGCCAGATCTACGACATGGAGCACCACCGCGCCGAAGCGCTGGCGGCTTACAAAAAAGCCATCGCCTACGCCCCCCAGGCCGAGGCGGCCCAGGAATCCAGAAAATATCTCTCCGAACCATATCGGAGAATGTGACCGCCCGCGGCCGCCGCGAGAACCAAAGCTACCGCTTCAGCCCTGCGGCCGGGCAACGCATGAGTTCCGCGACCCAACTCCGGGCCGTCCGGCCCGAATCCGGTTGCGGCCCTTTCCGTCGGTCTTCAACCGCGGGTCCGGTCGATTACGGTCACCGCTCGGTTTCGTAGCAGCGCCGCCCGCGTCAGCAAGCGGGGAGCCTGATGGGGCGGCCGCCCGATCCATCCTCTATATTGCTACTGTTGCGACGGCGGCTCGCCAATCGATACCTTCACCGGTTGCTCGATATATTTGGCGTCCTTCCCTACGGTCAGCACCATCAAAATCAACCGGCCGTCGGCGATCTTGGCTGGAATCTTGAATTTAATTGTCGTGGCGGTCTGTTCCACGATTTCCACCGGGGTGTCGGTTTTTTCATCGGTCAGAAAGAGCTTGGCGACATACTCCTTCTGCAGGTTCTCGCCGGTGACGACGATGACATCCCCCGCCTTGCCGTTGTCAGGCGCTACCGAGGCCATGCGAGGCATCGCCTGTTGTCCGTAGCACGCGAAACTCGCGGCTACCAGGAACGCAGTTACAAAAGACAGTTTCATCTGAAAATCCCGCCTTCGACTTCAATGCTATGTCTATTGAGCCCCAAACACAAGGGCATCGAGGGGGGAGTGGCGTTCCCATTCGGGGGTATGCCTCCGAAACATTGCCCTAAAGTGAGCAATGCTGCCGGACGATCTGGGGATTAACCCCACAGGGTCGACATTAAAATTTCATAACCTGTTGTGCTTGAATGCCCCGTTGTGGGAGAGTTGGTCAGTTTGCCTTGAAACGGATGCTCTATCCTGGTACGTCGGATAAACTGACCGTGAGGACCTGCTTGCTCCTGGGTTGGATGCTGGCTTTGCCGCTGGCGGCTCAAACCGCACCGGCAACCGCGGTGGAGGTTCGCCTCCTCACTCCGGTCTCCTCCTACAGCTCCAAGTCCGGCTCAAATCTCACCGCGCTGATGGCCACCGGAGTTTGCTTTGGCGATGGCACCACGCTGCCGGATGGCGTCACGCTGCACGGCACCCTGCAGCGGGTGCACAAGGTGGGCCTGGGAATCGTCCACGAAACCGCCGGGATGACCCTCGCCTTCAACGAGCTTCAGCTTCCCGGCGGGCGCGTGTTTCCGGTCGCGGCGCGTCTGCGCTCCATCGACAATGCCCGCGAGCGTGTGGACTCCCACGGCGTCATTCACGGAATTCGCGCCACGGCAACGCTCTCCAACCGCGCCGGCGAGCGCCTGGCCTTCCTGGTCATGGGGCACCCCGCCTTCATGCTACCCCTGTTCGTCGTGGAAAGCAGCCTTTTCCGCTTTCCCGATCCGGAAATTGAATATGGCCTGGGCACCGAGTTGCACGTGGACCTGACCTTCCCTCCCGAACTGGGGGACGTGGAGCGCTGCCCGGATGCTAAGCCGCCCGCCAGCGAACGGGTTTCGCTCAACGAACTGGTGGCCGGCATTCCCGCGTGGAGCTACTCCAAGCGGCAGCACCAGCCGATGGACATGGTGAACCTGGTCTTCGTGGGGTCCGGAGAGCAGCTTTCGAACGCCTTCCGCTACGCCGGCTGGATCGGGTCGCGGCGCAATTCGGTCGGCTCCGGCTTCGGCGCCATCCGCGCCATCGCCGAGCGGAACAGCGACGCCGACGCCCCCATGCGTACCCTGGTACTGGATGGCGCCGAACAGGATTTCGGCCTCCAAAAATCTCTCAACACCTTTGAGAAGCGCCACCATCTGCGGGTCTGGAAGCGATCGCCGGAATTCGACGGCCGCGCGGTGTGGGCGTCCGCCGCCACCCGCGACCTGGGGGCCACGTTCTCGGTGCATCCTTTCGGCTTCACCCACCAGATTCAGGACGCCGTAGACCTGGAGCGCGACAAGGTGGTGAGCGACCTGCGCTTCACCGGCTGCACAGATGCGGTCTACTACGTACCGCGCCCGAACCTGGCGGAGGCCTTCGAGAGCGGATACCGCCGCGGCGTCCGCACCGATGGGCGGGTGGCCGTGGTGATGCTGAACGACTGCCGGTCGCCGCGCATCGATCTGGACGCCGCGGCCCCTCTACCGACGCCGCCGTTGGCGGTCCGCGCCATCCGCCGGGTCATGCTCACCGCGCGCAATCATTTTCTACGCGACAACTGGTATTGGCGCAGCGCGGACGGCGCCCGCATGGCATTTCTGGCGGTGCGCGGCTGGTCCCGCGAGCGCAAGAACGACCGGCTGGCCCGCCAGGAGCGCGCATGGATCCTGGCCAAAGCCGCGGCGACGGCTCTGCCGGTGGAACCACCCGCCGGGCTATTGCCGGCCATTGCGCCCCTGCCGCCCGACGATTTTCTGCTGACGGGCGGCCCTGCGCTAACCATTGCCCAGGTGGATTCCAGCGATCCCGATGAGCCCGTTGAGGTCACGCCACCTGCGACGCTGGTGCAGTTTGTGGAGGCCATGGCGCCCGTCGATCTCGCACCCCCCGCTGCCCCCGTACCGCCGGCTGGCCCCAAGGCTCCAGGCGGGCCCGACGAATCCTGGCCCGGTGGCGGGCGCTGACCGGCAGCGAGGCTTCAGGGACGGGTTGAGAGAAGGCTAGCGGCCGGTGTGCAGGTTGTTGTGGATGGCGTAGAGCGCCAGTTCCAGGCGATCGGAGACGCCCAACTTGTCGAAGATGTTGTGCAGATGATTCTTGACCGTCTGCTCGCTGATGAACATCTTCTCAGCCATTTCCTTATTCTTGAATCCCTGGGCTACCAGCGCGACGATTTCCCGCTCGCGCTGGCTCAGCGGAGAACGCTCCCGTTCGCGCGAGGGCTGCTGGATGGGAGGCGCCGGAGGCTCTTCAGCGGCCACGAACTGGCGGATCACCGCCGCGGTGGTGTGGGAGTCCAGCCAGATTTCGCCGGCGTGCACTTTGCGGATGCTCTTGATGAGCAATTCGGTGGCGGTCTGCTTCAGAACGATTCCCGAGGTGCCCAGTTTCATGGCCTGCACAAACTCGTTTTTGTCGTCGGAAGCCGTCAACACGATGACCCGGGTTTTGTTCCGCGACTGCTGCAGACGCTGCAAGGTGCCCAACCCATCCAGGCCTGGCATCTTCAAGTCCAGCAGCAGGATATCGGGTTCGCACTGCTGAAGAATTTCGAGCACCTCGCGGCCGTCCTGGGCCTGCGCGATGACTTCGAAATCTTCCTCCAGCGCCAGCAGTTTGCACAGACCGTCCCGGAAAATCGGATGGTCGTCCGCCACGACGATTCGAATCTTAGATTTGGCAGACGAACCCGAGCCGGGCACCGGGCCGTTCACGGTCGTATTGTTGTCAGCCATACACTCCCGTTACGTTAATTGTAGAGTCCTAACAGTACCAAGTCAAATCTGCATTAAGTACGCCAACGGAAGTACCATTGCCTTTTGGCGCGGCAACCTGTTCTTTTGACCCTCGTACGTCTGGCCCATTATATGCCATTCGGTCCCCGACGTTGGGGCTATTTGGGCAGCGGGGGCAAAATAGGGCCCGGGTGAAGGCTGGGATGACGGTGGCGAAATCGCGCCGTTCTGCAAGGCTGACGAGATTTTCGCGGCCTCACCCAAGGATTTGCGCCACGCCCTAAAGCTTTTGCGGCTTTCTGCCGATAGTCTACGCATGATGGCGGACGACCTGGTTCAACTGGAGCTGATGCTGAACCGCTTCCGAAGATTGATGGCGGAACTGACCCGCGGCACGCTGCGGCGCAATGAATTTGAGCCGTGGGAAATCGCGATACTGTTGGATTTCGAGACAAGTGCCCCGGATCCGCGGCATCGGCTGAAAGTTTTGCGAGCCTATCAGAAGGCCGTGGAGCACCAGATGGAGACGGGTCCGGGGCCGCCCATGAAGCTTTCAGAATATCTTCAGCGCAAAATGACACGGCGGCCGGCCACTTCGAAGGTTCCCGCCAGCACGATGCGGATCGCTTCCGAGTAGATGCGGTGCTCTTCGGCCAGAATGCGGGCTGACAGGGTCTCCACGGTATCGGTGTCCATTACCGGAATGGCGGCCTGCAGAATGATGGGGCCGGCATCCAGTTGTTCGTCCACGAAATGCACCGTGCAGCCGGTGATCTTGACGCCGTGTTCGAGCGCCTGGCGCTGGGCGTCCAGGCCCGGAAAGGCCGGCAGAAGGGACGGGTGAATATTGAGAATGCGTTGAGGAAAATGGCGGATGAACCGGGCGCTGAGCAGCCGCATGAAGCCGGCCAGGCAGACCAGATCGACGGCGTAGCGATCCAGCTCGTCGATCACCATCCGGTCGTAGACTTCGCGGTCCAGGCCTTTGGATGGGATGGCTACAGAATGAATGCCCAGCCTGTGAGCAGTTGCCAATCCGGCGGCCTCCGGACGATTGGAGACGACCACTGCGATTTCGGCGGGGATGATTCCGTGCGCCACGTTGGCGGCAATGGCCTCGAAATTCGAGCCGCGGGCCGAAATCAGGATGGCCAGCCGCTTCACTGGTACTCCACGCGCGGATGGCCGCGCCGATGCGCGATCACCGAGCCGATCCGGAACGGCGTTTCCCCGATCCGGCGCAGAGTGGCTTCGGCCCTTGCCGCTTGACGGGCGGGGACGGCGAGGATCATGCCAACGCCGAGATTGAAGGTGCGGCGGTAGTCGTCTTGGGGAATATTACCCAGGCGGCGCAGGAGTTCGAAGAGCGGCGGGACTTGCCAGGAAGCAGTGTCGATGGCCGCCGCCAGCCCGCGGGGTAACATGCGGGGCGTATTTTCGGTGATGCCGCCGCCGGTAATGTGCGCCGCGCCGCGCACGAGGCCGACTGTGGCCAAAGCGCGAATGGGCTTCAAATAACTGCGGTGCACCGCCAGCAGCGCGTCAGATACAGTAGCCCCAACCTCCGGCAACCGCGAACGGGCAGTATAGCCTGCAACTTCGAACAGCAGCTTGCGCGCCAGCGAGTAACCATTGGTGTGCAGTCCGGTGGAAGGAAGCGCCAGCAGAGCATCGCCCTGGCGGATGCGCGCGCCGGTAAGTAGATCGCCGCGTTCCGCAGCGCCCACAATGAAGCCTGCCAGGTCGTATTCACCGGGTTGATACATGCCGGGCATTTCCGCGGTCTCGCCGCCGATCAAGGCGCAGCCATTTTGCCGGCATCCCCGCGCCATGCCGGAAACCACGGCCGCCGCTACTTTTGCACGCAGCTTGCCGACCGCGAAGTAATCCAGAAAGAACAAAGGCACGGCGCCTTGCACGGAGATATCATTCACGCAATGGTTGACCAGGTCCTCGCCCACCGTGTCGTGACGGCCGGCAAGAAAGGCGACCTTCAATTTAGTGCCCACGCCATCGGCGGAGCTGACCAGCACCGGTTTGCGAAATCGCGAAAGGGCATAGGCCGCGCCGAACGATCCGATATCCGTCAACACGGAAGGGGTGAAAGTCCGGCGCGCATATTTCTGAATGGCCTTAATTGCGCGATCGGCCTCGTCGATATCGACGCCCGCGTCGCGGTAGCGCACCTGCTTGCGAGGGGTGGACAAATTTCAGTATAAAGGAGGTTGCCAGTTGACAATTCATTGACAGTAACCACTGGTAACCTCACCGCGCTCCGCCGCGCCATATAACACCAGCTCGCCCTGCCGCGGGCCACATCATAGCCATCTGCCATATGACCAGAAAACTTGTATCAGGTCTGCTTCTCGTTTGTGCGTCTGCCATGGCGGAATCTTCCGAAGCTGTGGCGATTGTCAACGCGAAAATCGTCACGGTAAGCGGACCCACCATCGCGAGGGGCACGGTGGTGGTGCGCAACGGGTTGATTGAAGCGGTCGGGGAGAATGTCACAGTACCCCCCGACGCGTGGGTGGTAGCCGGAGAAGGACTCACAGTATACCCGGGGTTGATCGATCCTTTGAGCACGGTGGGGATCGCCGGCGCCGCCGCAGCCCCCACCGGCACTGGCCGCGGAGGCAGAGGCGCGGCTGGCACCACTGCCGCGCCCGCGGCACAAGCCGCACCGGTAGAGCGCGCGCGCGGCCCTGAGGACCGGCCCGCCACCACCAGTTGGCTATTGGCGGCGGACGAACTGCAGCCCACCGACCGCCGCATTGAGGCTATCCGCAGCGCCGGCTTCACCACCACGGCGACCTTTCCGATGCGCGGTATTTTCGCCGGCCAGGGGTCGCTGATCGACCTGGTCAGCGGCGAGAAGGCCGGCGACATGGTGGTGGTCCCCTCGCTAGGCCAGTATATCTCGCTCTCGCGCGGCGGCGGCTTCGGGGGCGGATTTCCCAGCGCGCTGATGGGAGTGATTGCTTACATCCGCCAGATCTATCTGGATGCCGCGCATTACCAACTGGTCAAAGACGCGTATGCCCGGGATCCGCGCGGCATGGAGCGGCCGGTCTACGATCGCGCGCTCGAAGGCGTGCTGGCTTCCAAACGGATCCTCTTCCCGGCCAACCGGCTGGTGGAGATGGACCGCATGCTGCGCTTCGCCGCGGAACTCAAACAGCCGGTGATTCTCTACGGCGCGCGCGAGGCGTACCGCCCCGAAGCCGTCGAGGTTTTGAAGAAGGCCGGCGCTCCGGTACTGTTGAGCATGCGCTGGCCGGAGGCCTCGCGCGACGCGAATCCCGACGACACCGAGTCGCTGCGCGTCCTGGAGCAGCGCGATAAGGCCCCCAGCGCTCCGGGGCTTCTGGAAAAAGCCGGGGTGCATTTCGCCCTTTACACCGATGGCCTGGAGCAGCCTCGCGATATCCAGCGGGCGGTGAAGAAAGCCATCGACGCCGGACTGAGCCGCGAGGATGCCGTGCGCGCCCTGACGCTTTCTCCCGCCGAAATCTACGGCGTAGCGGACCGCATGGGCAGTATCGAGAAAGGCAAAATCGCCAATCTGCTGGTGACCAAGGGTGAAATCTTCGATGACCGCACCTCGATCCAGATGATTTTCGTGGATGGGAAGAAGTACACCCCCGCGGCGGAGAGCAACGGCGGCGGCCGCGGAATGAGTGCCACTGAGCCAGGAGGAAATCAATGACAAAGCTGTTGCTGGGGCTTCTGGCCGCGCTGGCGCCGCTGGGCGCGGAAACCATCGTGATCCAGAACGCCAACGTGATGACCGTCACCAAGGGCACTTTCAAGGGATCGATTGTCATCAAGGACGGAAAGATCGTGGAGGCGGGCGAGAAAGTCACGGTGCCGGAGGGCGCCACCAAGATCGACGCCGCCAACCAGTACGTGATTCCCGGTATCATCGACTGCCATTCGCACATCGCGATTGACGGCGGCGTCAATGAGGGCAGCGTATCGGATTCGTCGATGGTGAACATCCGCGATGTGCTGGACCCGGAAGATATCGCCATTTACCGCGCTTTGGCGGGTGGAGTAACGACGGCCAATATCCTGCACGGTTCGGCCAACCCCATTGGCGGCTGCACGCTGCCGATCAAGCTGCGGTGGGGCAAGGATGCGCAGGAAATGATTTTCAAGGGCGCTACGCCGGGCATTAAGTTCGCCCTGGGCGAAAATCCCAAGGGCGCCGGTAACCCGCAGGGCGGGCGCGGCGGAGGCACGGTGCAGGCGCGCTATCCGGCCACCCGCATGGGCGTGGAGGACGTGATTCGCGAGTCCTTCAACGAGGCCAAGGCTTACAAGGCGGAGTGGGACGACTACAACGCCAAGGTAGCCCGCGGGGAGCACGGACTGATTCCGCCACGCACCGATTTGCGCCTGGAGCCGCTGAAGGAGGTGCTGGAGGGCAAACGCTATGTCCATGCGCATTGCTACCGCGCCGATGAGATCCTGATGCTGCTCCGGATTGCCGACGATTACGGCTTCAAGATCCGCACCTTACAGCACGTGCTGGAGGGCTACAAAGTGGCCGACGAGATTGCCGCGCACGGCGCCGGCGCCTCCACCTTCAGCGACTGGTGGTCTTACAAGGTGGAGGCCTTTGATGCCATCCCCTATAACGCCGCCATGATGGTGAAGAGGGGCATCGTGGTGAGCGTCAACAGCGACGACGCCGAGCTGATGCGGCACCTCAATACAGAAGCCGCTAAAGCCATGAAGTACGGCGGCCTGACCGAGAATGAGGCATTATCGCTGGTGACCATCAATCCCGCCAAGCAACTGGGCATCGATAACCGCGTGGGATCGATCGAGCCGGGCAAGGATGCCGACCTGGTGATTTACGATAAGGACCCCATGTCGGATTACGCCAAGGTACAAAAGGTGCTGATTGACGGCTCCGTGTACTTCGACCGCGATACGGACATCAGCAACCGCGCCGCCAAGGCAGCCGAAAAGCAAAAACTGCTTGAAAAAGAGCGACAGAACCAGCCTCGCACGGGCGGCCGCGGCGCGCGTGGCGGGCAAGGGGGACAGGCACTATGAGACTGGCGGCAATTCTGCTGGTATGCGCGGCGGCCGCCGGCGCGGCATCCAAAGAAGTCATCCTGATTCATAATGCCGACGTTTATCCGGTAACCGGAGCGCCGATGAAGGGCGTGTCGGTGTTGATCCAGGATGGCAAGATCGCCGATATTGGCGCTAAGATCGCACCGGTGAAAGGCGCGCGCATTGTAGAAGCCAAGGGGCTGCGGGTCTATCCGGGAATGCTGGATTCCGGCACGGAGCTGGGCTTATCGGAAATTTCGGGCGTCCGCGTGACCGTGGATACCGGCGAGCTGGGCGAATTCATGCCGCAACTTAAAGCCATTATTGCGGTGAATCCGGATAGTGAGCACTTCGGCGTGGTGCGCGTGAATGGGATTACCAGCGTGATGACCTTTCCATCGTCGGGCGGTGGAGGTGGTGGTGGCGGCCGGTTCGGAGGCGGGGAGCGGCAGATCATCGCCGGGCAGGCGGCTTTGATTCACACCGACGGCTGGACCTGGGAAGAGATGGAAATCAACCGCAGCGCCGCCATGCACCTGATTTTCCCGGCGATTGCGGGACGCGGCGGGCGCGGCGGCGGCAACCCGGACTTCGGACCGGATTTGATTCCGGGGGCCGCGGGCGGCAGTTACACGCAAGCCAGGCGGACCTATGAGCAGCAGATCGCCCAGCTCACGGCCTTCTTCGACGATGCCCGGAAATATCAGAAGGCGCGGACGGCCAATCTTCCCGGCTTTGTGCGCGATTTGAAATTTGAGGCCATGCTCCCGGTGTTGGACAGAAAAATGCCGGTGGCGATCTCCGCCAGCCGGGCTTCGTCCATTCACGATGCCATTGCCTTTGCCGAGAAACAGAACATCCGGATTGTGATTTTGCAGCCGCGCGAAGTGGGTAAGGTGGCGGCGGAGTTGAAGGCCAAGAATATTCCGGTGATCCTGGGGCGCGTGCTGGCTTTGCCGGAAACCGAAGACAGTCCCTACGATGAAGCTTTTACGCTGCCATCGGAGGTTTATAAGGCGGGGATCAAGTTTGCCTTCGGCACATTTGACAACGAGTTTGTGCGAAACCTGCCTTACCAGGCGGCCACGGCGGTGGCGTTCGGTCTGCCGTATGACGAAGCGCTCAAAGCCATCACCATCAATCCGGCGGAAATCTGGGGCGCCAGCGACAAGATCGGATCGGTGGAGAAGGGCAAAGTGGCGGACCTGATGGTGACCGACGGGGACCCGCTGGCGATTCAGACGCAAGTCAAACACCTATACATCCGGGGCGAGGAAGTGCCCCTGACCAACAAGCAAACCCGCCTGTATGAGAGGTATAACACCCGGCAGTAAATGAGTTGCCGCGTGGCCGGAAGGCGGCCCGCGGGGTCCGGGAGCGGGATTGCCCGCGCCGCTCCCGGACCAGCGCTCCGCCGCCCGCAGGCCCCCGGGATGTTGGTTTGGGGCCTGTAGTGAGCCAAGTTGCCGCGAGGCTATCCGGTGTGCGAGAGGGCGGCATACATTGTCCGCGGAGCGGGCCCGGAACCTCGTGTCCCCGCCAAGAATTGACAACCGCTCCCGGAAGAAATCGACGCAGGGCAAGCTCATCTGTGACCCCATTGCCGCTCAATCAGTTAGCGGCTCCTCACGCGTTTGTGGCTCGAGTTTATAGCTTAGTTGGCAGGCCGCAGTTTGCAGGCCGCAGTTTCCAGGCGATGAATGCGCCGCGGGCCGGCGGCGGGTCACACTTTCGTTCAAACCGGCCCGGCCGGCGGGCAAGCTAAAGCAAAGCTAAAGCATGCCCCACGCCGTGGTGGCGCACTTTAGCTTGCGGCGTAGATTATTTCACAGGTTCTCACGGTCGCGGCTCCAGTCAAGCCAATGGTTGCTCCAGTTTGTGGCAGCGTGGCACCTACCTGCGGCGCACTCTATCTCTTGGACACATCTGTCCGCGAATGTGTTCCGGTGGCCGCGGTTGGCCCGCCAGGGACTTGAATGCGGGCATGCAACCTCACTTAGCGGTTACGCGGGTGCCGGTTGTCTCCGGGGAATCGATCACCAGCGTGACGGGACCGTCATTCACCAGGAATACTTGCATCGACGCTTGAAAAACGCCGGTTTCCACGGGCGAGCCACTGCGCCGCGCTTCGGAGACAAAATAGTTATAAAGGGCTATGGCCTGTTCCAGCGGGGCAGCCTGATCGAAACTAGGACGCCGCCCTCTGCGGCAATTCGCCAAGAGGGTAAATTGCGAGACGATCAGGATAGCTCCGCCGGCTTCCTGCAAATTTCGGTTCATCTTTCCGGAATCATCCGGAAAGATCCGCACTTCAAGCACTTTCTTCAGTAAATAGTCGGCATCGGCGGGTGTGTCGTATCTCGAAATTCCGAGGAGAACCAGTAGGCCGGATTGTATAGAGCCTACAGTACATTCCCGAACATTCACGCGTGCTTCGGCGACCCTTTGTAGAACTAATCGCATGGTTCCCACTTAATTGTTCTGTGTGTTGCTACTTCCATATGATATAGTGTGCGAAGGTGAAACCCATGGCAAGATCCAAAAGCGTAGGCGACCTAAGCACACTCCAGATGGCGCTGGTCGGCTATCAAATCGAACAGAAGAAGATTGAAGAGAAGATCCGCGAAATTCAAGCTCAACTGAAGGGTCGTGCTTCGTCCTCCGCGGCAGCGTCCAGCGAGAAACCGGCGCGGACCAAGCGAGTACTTAGCCCGGCTGCGCGAAAGCGAATCGCTGCCGCGCAGAAGAAGCGTTGGGCCGAACATCGCAAGCGTTTAGCTCAGACCGCCAAGGCCGAAGGATAACGGCTGGCTGGCGTATTCAGCAGGCTTTGGCAGAGGGCTTCCAAGTATCTGACGGGCGGGCCGGGAGTCTTCTGCCCTGGCTTGAATCGTCCTTATCCGGCGGGCCGGAAGTTTTCGTCCAGTAACCGGTTAACTTGACTCCGGTTTCCCCCGGTGTTTAACTCCGCGATAGTTCCGCGAGGATCGCCTCACGGCGGCGATGAGCGGTATTTACTGCCGATTCCATGGCGATTCCGTACAGTACTCCACCGATGATCGCGGCGATCGAAAGTACCAGAACGAAAGCCAGTTGGCTGTCGAATGCGTAGCGTGCCAGATAGGCCAAAAAGACAGGCAACAGCGTAATTGGATAGAACAGGAAAATCAGCCCCTGGAAGCGCGCACCGCCGCGGGCTCCCTGGGTAGCTCGCTCGGCCACCAGGGCTCTCGGATAATTCACCGAACTGAGGTTACCGAGCGCCAGCATGTAGAGCGAGCAGACTCCTACCACCACCAGCATCTCGATAATCCCGGACCATCCAGGAATAATCCGCAGAATTGCGGTCACAAGTGTGAGGATCAGCACTTCCAGGTAGATAAACAGCAACGCCGCCACGTTCTTACCGAGCAGCGTCTGGCGAATAGGTTGGGGCGCCACAAAGTACAGCGCCGAGGCACTGCGGTCGAAACCGAAGCAGTTCCAGTAGGTCACCTGACCCATCAGGGTCAGGGCGTACAGGCAGACCGTCGGCAGAAAGTAAGGCGAGGGAGGAGCGGACTGGTAACCGTGGTGGCCGATCATGCTGGGAAACCAAACCATCAGGCCAAAGGTGAAGCCCATGATAAAGACCATGCGGAAGCGCGGCGTGCGGGCCAGCGACCGCAGTTCTTTCTCCGCGATTCCCGCCAGCGGGTCGCGGAGAAACAGGCCTGGAAGACGGTAAAACTGTTCGGCCAGCGATGCCCACGCCGAGGGCCGCGCGGTCAATGGAGTGGCCTGCATGGCCATGGCGTCATAGCGCAGGGTGCGGTCAAACTGCCGGCGGGCAAACACCAGCGCGGCGACAACCCAGAGAGCCAGCCAGAGCATGGGAAGCCAGGATAGGCCTAGGGTAGTCTGAGCGGCCGCGGTCCAGGGAAACCCGGCGCGCTGCAATCCGGAGGCGGGACCATTCCACGACTTGACCGCAGAGCCTGTGCGCAGGTAGATCCGCGGCAGCCCCCACATCAGTGCCAGAATTACGGCCGCCATCTCCCGCACCTTGCGCCGCGCCATGATCCGTTCCAGCAGGCTGCGCATGCCCGAAGCGGCGAGGACATTGAAGAGCACGAATAGCAGCAGCGGAGAAACAATCCGTGGAACCGCCGCCGGGCCGCCGTAACTCCGGTTGGCGAGAAGGCCAACCGAACCACCCAAGAGCATCAGAACCATTTCGGTGCCGCTGGCGAGGCGCAGCAACAGCTCGATGAAAAACAGATGGCCAGGCGGCAGTGGATAGACCAGCAGCCGGCGTAAGTCCAGGCCGGCACCCATGCTGGCGGAAAAGACCGGAACGATCTGCCAGTAGAAGCACACCAGCAGCATCCCTAGCGGGACCGCGGAGAGTACCGTGGAGCCGCCGGCGCGGCTGAGAAATATTCCGGCCGCGACGGCCGCGGCGGTCCACAGGCCGTACCAGAGGACTGCCGTAATGGCGCCGAACACCGCGCCGCGCCCCGCGCCCATCCGCGTGGAGAGCCACTGCGCCCGCAGAATTGCCGCGATCATAACCAGTCCAGTAACTCGCCCTGGCGCTCGGCTCCCACCACCCGCACGAAGGCGTCTTCCAGGGACTCGCCGCCTGAGCGCAGTTCCGCCAGCGTGCCGCAGATGACGATCTTGCCGTTGTGGATGATGGCCGCGCGGTCGCAGAGGCGTTCCACCACTTCCAGCACATGGCTGGTAAGAAAGATGGTGGCGCCGCGAGCCACCTGGTCCAGCAGGATGTCTTTCATCAGGCGCGCGCCCACGGCGTCCACGCCCTCGAACGGCTCATCCATGAGGAACAACTCGGGGTGATGGATGAGCGACGCGGCCATGGCGACGCGCTTGCGCATGCCCTTGGAGTATTCGCCGATCAGTTTGCGGCCGGCCTGCACTTCGAAAAGCTCCAGCAGCCGGCCTGCCCGCGCGATGGCGGTGGGGCGGTCCAGCCCGTACATGCGGCCGACGAATTCCAGAAACTCGGCGCCCGTCAGGCGGTCGAACAGCAGCGACTCGTCGGGCACCAGGCCGATGCGCCGCTTGATGTCCAGTTCGTCCTGGGGCAGGTGGAATCCGAGAATCTCGATGGAGCCGCTATCGGAGGGGACGAGGCCGGTCAACATCCGGATGGTGGTGGATTTGCCTGCGCCGTTGGGGCCGAGGAAACCGAAGAAGGATCCGCGCGGCACCTCCAGGTCGACCCCGTCCACAGCCGCCTTCGAGCCGTAGACCTTTTTCAGGTCGCGGACCAGAATGGCGGGGGAAGGCATCACCCCAGTTTACGGCACAGCGCGGTACGGGGGTCCGGTAATCCCCTGGAAGGCCTGCACGGCAGTCGCGGCGGCCAATGCGGCGGGCGCCGGTCCGGCCGATTGTCTGGATTCAAGTGGATCGCAGGGTGCTAGCCTACAAGCTTAGACCTCAAGCGACCCGGGCGGCGTGTTGCCCCGACTACGGACACGTCCACTCCGCGGAGCTATCCCGGAACCCGAGCTGAGGAGGCAGGGTGGACTTCACGCGGTACATCTGGGAGATCTATGCGGCTTCGGACTGCGGGCGCGCTGCCATCGCGAGGCCCGCAGAGGCGTTCGCGGCTGGCAGCGACGGCGAAGCCAACACTCTCGTCCGCTTTCGCGCACCGCTGTTTCGGGATGGGCCCGATGGCGAACCGATTCTAATTGAAGACGATTTCGCCGAAACGGATGTGCGCGACGACCTCCGAACCTGCTTCTCCGACCGGAGGATCGACGACACCGATGCTACAGGAGCGCTCTTTGCGGAACTGGTGGACTTGGGCCTGACAGTGTCCCTGGACGAGAGCGGCGGAGAGCCTCTCTATTACCATTATCTTGGCGGTAAGGAGTTCGAGGACGAGATTTTCAGCAATATCGAGGCAGTCTCGCTTGGACTGCACAGGTTATTCCCGGAGCAATTCGCCGCCTTCCTCTTCAGAACCAAATTCGATCAGTTTTCGGCCATCTGTCGAAGCTTCAACATTCTCGCTCCCCCGCCGCCGGGCAAGACCCAGCGCCGCGATCGGGCGCTTTACTATCTCACTCTGAATGAGGCCCTACAGGAGTTCCGGAGGCGACAAGGGCTTACTCCGCCGGAGCTAAACGCCTTTCTTTATGACTTTGCACCTCGGGTATTAGTGGCCGAGCAAGATTCCGAGTTGCCGCCGCCCTCGCGCGTCTGGTTCACGATGGGCGGCATCAATAACAACGGTGACTTTGATTTCCTGGATCAGGCTGATCAGGGGAGCACCGCGAGATGGCAGGGTAACGTCGAGACCAGGCGAGGCGACGTTATTCTGATGTGGTGCGTTGCCCCCCGCAGCTACCTGCATTCAATCTGGCGAGCGCTGGACGATGGTTTTGCCGATCCGTTCTTCTATTTTTACACCTCCATGAGAATTGGCCGCTGTATTAAATTACCGCCGGTATTCTTCAAGGAGTTCATGGACCACCCGGTGCTAGCCTCGAATAAATCGGTCAGGGCGCATTTCCAGGGCGCGGGCGGAAAACCATTCCCGCTCGAAGACTACCTCGTCCTTCTGGAGATGCTGAAGTGCAAGGGCTGTGAGACTTCGGTCCTGCCCGTCCCGCCTCCACATGCGTTTGCCTTTGGTGAGCGGCTTCAAAACGAGCGAGATGTGGAAATTCAGCTCGTCGAGCCGCTGCTCACGCAATTGGGGTATTCGACGAGCCAGTGGCTCAGGCAGATGCCGCTAACAATGGGGCGGGGAGAGCGGAACTATCCGGATTATGCGGTCAAGCCGAATACCAGAAGGGGCGAAGAGTCCGCATCCTTCCTGATCGAGACGAAATACGAGATCTCAACGAGAAGGCAACTCGAAGAAGCCTATATCCAGGGCAAATCCTACGCGCTCAGGCTACAGGCAGTGGCGTTTATGTTGGCGGCGAAGGAGGGCCTGTGGCTGTACCGGCAGGCCGAAGGTTTTTCCGCTGAGCGTGGCCTGCATTGGACCTGGCAGGAGATTGAGCACCCGGACCGTTTTCATGAGCTCGCGGCTGAGTTGGGGGAGAGTCGCGTGACTTCAAGACCTCAACGGAGCCGCTCACCCGAGGCTCGGGCGAAACTCAGGAACCGCGAAGACTGATCTCCGTGCGTGGCTGGGACTTGCGGTCAGCATCGAGCGGCCAATGGTTTAGCGGATTCTCAATGGTGCGTTCGGTCATGGCGCGCTCACAGCCCCAGCAGCCGCGCCGCGTTGCCGCCGGAGATAGCGACGCGCTCCTCCGCCGAAACATTCAGGCGGTTCAGCGTTTCTACCATTTTGGGCAGGCTGCCGATCTGGTGCGGGTAGTCGCTGCCGGCCAGCAGGTGGTCGGCGCCCGCAAAATCCAGGGCCAGTTGCAGGGCGTGCAGGTCGAAGTTTACGGTGTCGTAATAGAAGCGCTTGAGGTAATGGCTGGGCGGGCGCGGGATGTTGGCGCGGCACTCGCTGAAGACTTCGAAGCCGCGGTCCAGGCGCTCGGCCAGGTACGGGATGGCGCCGCCCAGGTGGCAAAGCGCCCACTGAATGCGCGGGAACCGCTCGGGCACGCCGGCGAACACCAGCTTGGCGGCGGCCAGGGTGGTATCCATCAGGAAACCGACCAGCGGCATGAGCCAGTAATCGGTCATTGCCTCGACGCCCACCGGGTGCGTGGGGTGGATGTAGAGCACCGCGTCCAGTTCGTCGGCAGCTTCGTAGAGCGGCCAGAAGCGGCGGTCGTCCAGGCCGGTGCCGTTGACGTTGCTGAAGAGCATGGCGCCGCGGAACCCCAGGTCGCTACAGGCGCGGCGCAGTTCCCCCACGGAGGCCGCAGGATCGTTGAGCGGCAGGGTGGCCAGCGCGGTGAAGCGGCCGCGTTTTGACCGCGCGATTTCGGCAAAGGCATCGTTGACCAGGGCGGCGAAGCGCACGGCGGTGGCGGGCGTTTCCACGTGGGTGCCAGGGGTGGTCAGGGTGAGCACCTGCGTGGCGATGCCCTGCTCGATGAGCACCTGCTCGCGGTAATCGATATCGCGGTGGCCGGGCACGGCGACGTTGTAATCGCCGGGATAGAAGATGCGCGGGTTGCCGTCGTCGTCGATGGTGACCTCGACGGCGCTGGAGCCCGAGCGCAGCGCGTCGAGATAAGCCGGCGGATAGAAATGGTTGTGAAAGTCGATGATCATCGCGGGCGCATCCAGAGATAGTAGACAGGCAATCCTAACACGACGAGGGCGAGGCCGGCGGCGGCCTGCAGCGGGTCGGCGGCAATCTGCGTGCCGGCCACCACCAGCGCCGCCAGGCCGAACGTAAGCGGGATGAGCGGGTAGCCCCAGATAGGCCAGGCGGGCTTGTAGGCGGGGCCAGAGGACACTCCACGGCGCATGCGGAAGAGGCCCCAGGTCATCAGCGCGAAGAACAGCCACTCGGTGTACACCACGCGTGTGAAGAGCACGCGGTAAGTGCCGGTGGCCACCAGCACCGCCGACCATACTCCCTGCGCCACGATCGCACGGGAGGGCGTGCGGAAGCGCTGGTGGATGGCCGCCAGCCAGCGCGGCGCAAGGCCCCCGGCGGCCATTTCGTAGTAGACGCGCGGGCCGGCCAGAATCACGCCGTTCAGGACTCCGAAGGCGGAGAGGATCACCAGCGCCGAGATGATGGCCGCGCCATAGCGGCCCGCCACCGCCCGGGCGGCGTCCGCGGCCACGCGCTGGGAGGCGGTCACGCGGGCGATCGGCAGCAGATAGAGATATGCCGCGTTCAACGCGATGTAGCAGGCGGTGACGATCAGCGAGCCGAGCAGCAGCGCGCGCGGAATGGTCTGGCGCGGATCGCGGGTTTCTCCGGCCGAGTAAGTCACCATGTGCCAGCCGCCGAAGGCGAAGAGCGCGGCGCTGACCCCGAGGACGAACTCGCGGAAGGAGATCGGCGCGGCCGCCGGAGCCGGGTGGCCGCCGGGCACGGGCGCGTGCGTGGGACTGCCCAGCGCGAAGGCCATGACCAGCAGCACCAGGATGGCGGCAAGCTTGCTGGCGGTGATCCAGGTTTGCAATCCGCTGCCCTGGCGCACGCCCACATAGTTGACCGCCGACAGCGCCAGAATGGCGGCAATGGCGACGGCGCGGATGCCGAAATCGCCGAGCGGAACGAAAAACGCCACGTAGCGCGCCAGCACCACCGAGCTGGCGGCAATGATGCCGGAGTGGGCGCTCCAGAACATGGCCCATCCCCAGAGGAAGCCGCACGCCGGCGACAGGGTGCGCTCAGATAGACGTACACGCCGCCGGTTTCGGGATAGGCCGAGGAAAGCTCCGCGCAGACGAGCGCGCCGAACAGGGACAGGATACCGCCGACCGCCCAGACCGCCAGCACTCCCAGGATGGTGGGCACGTGGCGGTTCACTTCGGAAGGCTGCACGAAGATGGAAGCGCCGATAATGATGCCCACGACCATGGCGGTGGCTTGCGGCAGGCGGATGGGACGGTCGAGGGCGGGGCGGGCTTCGGGGGCGGCCGGGGAAGGGGTCAAGCTGGGCAGTGTATCACGTGCTATGCTTTCGGCCAATGAGGGGCAAAGCAAAGGAGGCGAAGCAGGCGCGGCAGTGGCTGATTCGCGGGCGTGTGCAAGGCGTGGGCTTCCGCTATTTCGCGCAGAGGGAGGCGACGGCGCTGGGACTCGCGGGATACACCCGCAATCTGGACGACGGACGAGTGGAGGTGTACGCCGCCGGCCCCGCGGGCCGTCTGGACGATCTGGCCGGCCGTCTGCACCAGGGGCCGCGCTGGGCCGATGTCCGCGGGGTGGAAGAACGCGAGGCGGCTGTGGAGGAGTACAGTTCGTTCGAGATCGAGCCGTGATGAGGGAGCAGCCGCGGCCGGAACAGGGCGTGGACGTTTGGGCCATCGAACCGCCGGAGCCGCCGTGTTTCGACGGCGCACGCAACAGCTGGGTGCTGAGCCGCTATCGGGACGTGGCCGCGGCGCTTCGGGATCCCCGGCTGGTGCCTGTGTCACCGCTTTCTACGGCAGCGGCAGTGCCGCTTGATGGCGCACTTCACGCAGAGTTCCGCACGGAGGGCCTGCGCCTCATGGCGCCTCCCCGGTTGCGGCAGTGGGAGGGTCAATTCGCGCTGCTTGCGAATCGGATGGCCGCGGCGCTTCCGGCGGGCCGGGAAGTGGACCTGGTGGCGGAATACGCCAGGCCTTGGTCGCGGGAGGTAGCCGGGATGGCCGCCGGGGTTCCGCGGGACCAACTAGAGCGCCTGGACGGTCTGGCGGGGTCAGTCTTCGATGCAGCCTGCCAGGCGTACGACGCGGGGCTGGAAGCGGAGTCGCGGAACGGCGTCCGGGAGCTGGCCCGATTTTTTCAGGGCCGCGGTTGCATATGCAGATGTTCATCGCCCTGGCGCACTCGCTCCCGGCCTTTCTGGGAAACGCCTGGCTGGCACTCGAGGAGCATCCGGCCGAGTGGGCGCGTCTGCGGCAGGAGGCGGCTCTATTGCCCAAAGCGATCGACGAGCTGTTGCGATTCGCAGGGCCGGCCAAGGCGCAATTTCGCCAGGCCGCCGCGACGGTGACCCTGGACGGCTGCACCGTTGCGCCGCAGGAACGCGTGATCCTGAGGCTCGACCGCGCCAACCGCGACCCGGAACGGTTTCCCGGCCCGCAGGAACTGCGAATCGAAGGCCGGGCAGGCGACCACTTGGCGCTGGGGGGCGGCGTTCATGCGTGCATCGGCGGAATGCTCATCCGGTCGGCGGCCGCCGTAGCCACCAGGGCGCTTCTGGATTCCTGCGGTCTTCCCTTGCGCTATACCGCCGTAACGGCCGATGGCTTTGCGATGCGTTATGTGAATTCGCTGCGCGTGATTCCGGAGGCAGGCGCTCCGCCGAAATGAAAATCGCCCTTGCGGCCATCTTGGGCGCAAGGGCGATTGGGACCTACCGCGAGTTTTGTGGCAGCTAGTTGCCGCGCCGTCGCCGGTATCGCGGCGCTTCAACGTAGGCCGATCATCGGTATCGGTGTTGGTGGTGCCGGTACTGTTGCCGTTGTCATCCACCGTTCCACCGCTGCCCGGAACCCGGCGTAACCGCGGACGGTTGGGATCGTCGCCATTCACGCTGCGGCGGTTGTGCAGCATCGCGAGGCGGGCCTTCACATCCATGAATTCCGAGGTATTCACCACGTATTCCGGCTTGGCGGCAGAATCGTCTGAATCTCGTTCTGGGCCGCTTTGATCCGGTCGTCGGTCATGGGGTGAGTCGAAAAGACTTTGGAGATGGAGCCGGGCTTCTTGCGCTCCAGGGTCTGGATCTTTTCGAAAAAGTCCACAAAGGCTGTTGGATCGTACCCCGCTTTGTACATGTACTGCAGCCCAAGTAGTCCGCCTGCCGCTCGGCGGCGCGCGAGAAGGTCAAGTAGCCCATGGGGATGGCCAACCCCGCACCCTGCCGAATGGCATAGCCGGTCCAGCCGCCCACGGCGATCGAGCCGACAATTGCAGCGATTTCCATCAGTTCCACGCGGGTGGCCTGCTTGGTGCCATGGCGGCAGGCAACGTGAGCGATTTCGTGGGCCATGACGCCGGCCAATTCGGCTTCGCTCTCCGCTTTCAGGATCAGGCCGGAGTTGACGAAGAAGAACCCGCCCGGCAGTGCGAACGCGTTGACCTCTTCGGAATCCAGAACCTTAATGGTGAAGGGCACCTTGGCATCGGAGTTCCGTACCAGATTCTGCCCCACGCGGCTGACGTACTCCGCGATGACAGGGTCGTCCACAATCTTGGCTTGGCGTTCGACTTCCTGAGCCAGTTGCTTGCCTAGCGCGATCTCCTTCTCCAGCGAGTAGAAGTTAACACCCTTGCCGACGTCCCGGTCGCCAATGGCATCGGGGTCGTTGTTTTTATTTTGCGCGTAACCGACCGCCGTGAGGCTTACTGCAACCAGAAGCGCCACGGGA
>CAWDOH010000064.1:0-145954 GCA_963803725.1 Bryobacterales bacterium
CACCTTCAGTTGGCCCACCGCGCGCATCGGGGTGATGGAAGGGGAATCGGCCGTGAACGCGCTGTTTGCCGCCGAACTGGAGAAGTATAAAGGAGGGGAAGCGCCGCAGGAATTGCAGGATACCATTGCCCGCACCCGCGCCGATTACGAACGCTGGCTGGACGCCCGCTACGCCGCCGCGCGCGGGCATGCCGACGCGGTGATCGACCCTCTGGAGTCGCGCGCCGTGCTGAGCTTTGCGCTGGATGCCTGTATGGCCGCTCCCCGGGAGGCGTGATGATCCGCATCGCCAATGGACAAGGTTTTTGGGGCGACTGGCTGGAAGCGCCGGTGCGCCTGGTGGAGCAGGGTCCCATCGATTACGTGGTGCTGGACTACCTGGCCGAAGTCACCATGTCGATCCTGCAGAAGCAGCGGCAGGCCGATCCGCAGCTTGGCTACGCCCGCGATTTTCCGCCCCTGGTGGCGCGCCTGGCGGACGCCATCCGCGAGCGCGGCGTGCACATTGTGGCCAATGCCGGCGGCGTCAACCCACTGGCCTGCGCGCGCGAAGTGGTGCGCCTGGCCCCTGGGATCAAAGTCGCGGTGGTGACCGGCGACGACGTTTTCGGGCGGCTGGACGAGTTTCTGGCCAAGGGCTACGAGATGCGCGACATGGACACCCGCGCGCCGCTGGCTTCCATTCGCGGCCGGGTGCTCAGCGCCAACGCCTATATCGGCGCGTTTCCGCTGGCCGAAGCGCTGGCCACCGGCGCGGATGTAGTGGTGGCCGGGCGCTCCACCGATACCGCCCTGACGCTGGCGCCCATGATCCACCGCTTCCATTGGCAGCCCACGGATCTTGACCGCCTGGCGGCGGGGACGATTGCCGGCCACATTGTGGAATGCGGCGCACAGACGACCGGCGGCAACTGCCAGGTGGACTGGCAGACCATCCCGGACATGGCCAACATCGGCTACCCCATCGTCGAGGCCGAACCGGATGGCTCGTTCAGCATCACCAAGCACCCCGCGGCGGGAGGGCGCGTGTCGAGCCACGTGGTGAAGGAGCAGTTGCTCTACGAGCTGGGAGATCCGCAAAACTACATCACGCCGGATTGCGTGGCCGATTTCACCAGCATCCGGCTGCGCGACATGGGCGACGACCGCGTACGCGTGAGCGGCATCCGCGGCGGCCCGCGCCCACCCACGCTGAAGCTCTCCATCAGCTACGCCAACGGATGGAAGGCCATCGGTACGCTGGTGTATTCCTGGCCGCAGGCGCTCGATAAGGCGCGCGCGGCGGACGCCATCGTGCGCGAGCGGCTGCGGCAGCTCGGGCTGGCGTTCGACGAGATCTACACCGAATATTTCGGCGTGAACGCCTGCCATGGCCCGGCGGCGCCGCCCAATCCCGATCCGCCCGAGGTGCAGTTGCGGATCGGCGTGCGCGGCGCGAACAAAACGGCGGTGGACCGTTTCACGCGCGAATTAATCCCCCTGGTGCTGAGCGGCCCGCCCGGCGCCACCGGTTTCGGCGAAGGCCGGCCGGCGGTGCGGGAGATTGTGGCGTACTGGTCCGCGCTAGTGCCGCGGGAGGAGATTGTGACCAAGGTGGAAGTGGTGGAGTAGCCTACCGGCCCTGGCCCGGACGGTAGCGCTTCTCTACAGGTCCAACCGCCGCGCCCGCGGACCCTCCATCCGCGACTTCAGGCGCACCTCGCGGCGGCGCAATTCGGGGGTATCGGCCAGCGCCAGGGCGCTGCAGGTCATTTCCAAAGCCATGGAGTAGTTGCGCTCGCGGTGCTCGTAATGCTTGGCCAGGGCCTCCAGGGCGCGCCCGCGGAAGGCGTTCGGCGAGGCCGCCAGATCGGCGATCACGGCCAACGCCTGGTCGGTGTGGCCCAGCCGCTTCTCGGTAGCGGCGATCTCCCATAGCGCGGGGAACAGCAGCGCGTCGCTCAGCCCCATGTCCACCGCGCGGCGCAGCAGGGGCAGGGCCTCCTGGTAGCGCTCGGCCTGGATCAGCCAGCGCGCCAGGCCGATCAGATCGGCGCCGTGCCGCAGGGGCGCGTCGGCCGGCGAGCGGAAAGCGAACGGAACAATGGCGGTGAGGCAGGCCAGCGAAAGGATGTCGATGGCGTTGTGGTGGAAGATCGGCACCAGGCGAAAAGCGCGCGCGGTGCGCAGATATTCGAAATAGCAGTACGGGATCATCTCGCCCGGCAGATCGCCCTCGCGCTCCACGCCCAGAATGCGGTTTTCCAGCTCCACCAGGCGGCAGCTCTCCAGTCGCAGTTTCCACAAGCGGCGCGCGCCGAACAGCAGGTCCAGATGTTCCATGTGCCCAAAGGGCGGGCGCGACCGGACCATGCGGAAGCGGGTTTCGAGCAGCGGCTGGTCGTAGGCCTTGCCGTTGTACGTGATCAGCACGTCGAAGCGCTGCAGGTACTCGGCCAGGCGGTGAAGCATGGAAGGCTCCTCGCCATAGTCCCGCATGAAAAACTGGCGCAGCCGGAAGCCGGCCGGCTCTATGGAGCCGACGCCAGCCAGAAAAGCATAGGTGCCTGTGCCGCCGGCCAGGCCGGTGGTTTCGGTGTCCAGGAAGGCCCAGCGGGTAGGGTGCGCGTGCGGAATGGCGCCGGCCGAAAGCGGTTCAAGAAGGTCCTCGGGCAGATCCGGCAGATCCGAAATCTCGACGCTGCCGTGCCGGCGATGGCGCTCCCAGAGCTTCTCGGTTTCGAAGTGCTCGCCGTGAGCCGTGCGCACCACCTCGCCCGAGAGCATCTCTTCGATGAATTGGCCGGGCCGGCCGGGCGCGCCGGGGAATCCGCCGAGATGCTGGCGCAGATGCGCCGGTCCTACCGCGGGGCCGCCGGGCGGCGCGGCAAACTTGCGGTCAATGCGGGCGATCTGGCGGCGCAGGGCGGCGAGCTGTTCCTGGATATCCTCCATGGCGAAAGGGCATTTCGCTTTTTCTTTGCTTACTATAGCGCAGTTTGCGGCGGAGCTGGAAAGCCTGCGCTTCTGGCGGGCCGGCGGGCGGAGATTGTTATAGTCAAGTGGTGGCGCGCCCGCACCGGCTATTCTGGTTGTCCATCCTGGCGCTGCTGGTGGCCTCGCGCATGTGCCATGTGGGCATTTTGTGGGAGGGCGACGCGTATCCGCTGGCCGGCGCGCGGCAGATGCTTCTCGGCCACCCGCTTTACCGCGGCATCTTCTTCGACAAGCCGCCTCTGCTGCCATTGGCCTACCTGCTGTTCGGCGCGCAGCCGGGCTGGCCCCTGCGGCTGTTCGGTGCGCTCGACGGAATGTTGGCCTGTTGGCTGGCGTACCGCTTTGCGCGCGACCTGTGGACGCCGCGCGAGGGCTTTTGGGCCGCCGGCCTGCTGGCTTTCTTTCTCACCTTCGGGCTGCCCTCCGCCGTGATCCCCGCGGCCAGCGACCTGCTAATGGTCGCGCCGCACCTGGCCGCCGTCTGGATGGCGTGGAAGCGGCGCCCGTTCTGGAGCGGAACACTGGCGGGCGTGGCGTTCTGGCTGAACCCCAAGGGAGTCTTCGTGGTGGCGGTGTGCGCAGTCTGGAATCCGGAGGGCATCCCATGGATGGCGGTCGGCTTCGCCATGGTCAGCGCGGGGCTGATGGGCTGGCTGGCTGCGGCGGGCGCCCTGGGTGCGTATTGGGAAGAGGTGTGGGTCTGGGGGCGGCTGTATGCGGCCAGTGTGCCCGTCGAGCATCCCTGGAGCAACGGCGCGATCCGCACGCTGAGCTGGGCGGGGTTCCACGCCGCGATGGTGTTGGCGGCGGTGCTCGGGTGGGGCCGCAAGCCGGTGCGGGAAACCCTGCGGTGGGCCGCCTGGATCGTGATTGCGCTGGTGGGCGTGGCGGCCGGGCTGCGCTTTTTCCCGCGCTACTATTTTCTGCTGCTGGCGCCCACGGTGCTGCTGGCGGCGCGCGGTTTTGCCTGCGGTATCGGGTGGGCCGGCGGGCGGCTGCGCGATTTCGCCATCCTGCTGCTGCTGATTCCACTAACCCGCTTCGGCCCCGCTTATCTCACCGCTTTGCGCAACCCGGCCTGGCGCGATACGGCCATGGACCGCGACAGCCGCGTGGCCGCCCGCGCCGTGCTCCATTTCGCTAAACCCGGCGACACTCTGTTCCTCTGGGGCTACCGGCCGGAAATCTACGTGTATACGGACCTTCCCGCAGCCACCATGTACCTGGACTCGCAGCCGCTGACCGGCGTCCCGGCCGACCGGCACCTGACCCAGTCCGAGCCGCTGGAGCACTGGGAAGCGGCGCGCCGGCGGACGCAACTGGCGGCCTCTCACCCCTCGATCATCGTGGATGGATTGGGGCCTTACAATCCAAGGCTGGCCCTCACCCGGTTCGCCGATCTGCGTCCCTGGCTGAGCGGCTACCATGTGGTGGCGCGCGCCGGACAGACCGTAATTTACCTGCCCAACGCGGATTCCGCACCCGCATCGCGCCCTGGCAACTAATCTATCCGAGAAATAGCCTATGGGAAGCGGGGCCTTCGGCCGAAACCGCCTGCGGGACACGCACGACTGCGCAAACCGGCACCGGCCCTTTGCCCCCGGACGCGGAAGTGGTATAGCATGCCTCTCCGCGCAGAGACATGCTCGCGGTGGATGGAAGCCCGGTTTTCAGCGCCCGAAGTAGGCGGCGTTTCGTGGAGTGAAATCGTTCCACTTTTCGGGCAGGTCGTCTAAAGCGAATACGGCCGAAACCGGGCAGACCGGGACGCAAGCGCCGCAGTCGATGCACTCCACCGGGTCGATGTAGAGCATCTCTTCGGTGGCATGGTTCGGCTCGTCTTTCTTAGGGTGAATGCAATCGACGGGACAGGCGTCGACGCAAGCGGTGTCTTTAGTACCAATGCATGGTTCTGCTATAACGTAGGCCATCGTCTAATATTCCCAGGTACCTATACATATCATAGCGTGGCCATAAACACAATTCGGAAAAACGCGCCGGCGAGCGCGGCTGCCGAAACGGCCTTTGGATGGGTCGGAATCATTTTTTCGAGCGCGTGCGATCGGCAGGTAAGCGCGGGGGCGGACGGGAAGCTCCCAGGGACGGCCTCACCCACAGGCGATCTCACCAGCAGCAGCGCCCGGCGGTCGATTCGGCCGATCAGGGCACTCCCATCGCTCGGATGCCTGCATGTTGTCGTTTTGGTTTCCGCGCAAGCCTGCCGGCGTACGGTGTCTGCTGGTACGATCACCAGAAGTGACCATTCGACCGGCCAGCGACCGCTCCCTGCTGATTTCTTTCGGCGACCGCATTTCCGATGACGCCCACCGCCAGGCCAGCCGCCTATGCCGGAGCCTCGCGGGCGTCCGCGGCATTCTCAACCTGCACCCCGCTTTTGCCAGCGTGCTGGTCGATTTCGACCCCCGGCTGCGCTCGCACGCCGAGATCCTGGCCCTGGTGGAAGCCCGCCTGGCAGGCGAGGGGTCAGACGAGAACGCCGGTACCGGTGATGTCGCAGCCGAACCTGCCTGGGAGGCCCCGCGGCTGGTGGAAATCCCGGTCGTCTACGGAGGCGAATGCGGGCCCGACCTGGAAGATGTGGCCCGCCACTGCGGCATGGACGCGGCCCGCGTGGTCCAACTGCACGCCGCGGCCGAGTACCTGGTCTATTTCGTGGGCTTCTCGACCTGCTTCCCGTACCTGGGCGGCCTGCCCCCGGAACTGGCCACTCCGCGCCTTTCGGCCCCCCGCAAGCACGTGCCCGAGGGCAGCGTGGCTATCGGCGGCAGCCAGGCCGGCATTTACCCACTGTCGTCACCGGGAGGCTGGCGGCTGATCGGCCGGACCCCCTTGCGCCTGTTCGACCCTCAAGCCTCGCCGCCCGGCCTGCTGCGCATGGATGACCGGGTGCGCTTCCAGCCCATCCGCGAGGCGCGCCAATGAGCGCCATTCGCGTGGCCGCCCCGGGGTTGCAAACTACCGTCCAGGACCTCGGCCGCTTCCACTACGCCCACTTCGGTGTCTCCGCGTCGGGGGCGGCCGATCCGCTGGCTCTGCGGGCCGCCAATCTTCTGGTGGGCAATGCCGAAAACGCCGCAGCGCTCGAAATGACCCTGGTGGGTGGAGCGTTCGAGTTCGAAGCTCCCGCCGTGATCGCGCTTACCGGCTCTGATTTCGGAGCCGGTCTACCGCTGTGGACGGCCGTGGAAGTCAAAGCCGGCCAAGTGGTACGCTGCGGGCCTACCCGCACCGGGGCGCGCGGCTACCTGGCCGTGCGTGGCGGCATCGCCACACCATTGGTGATGGGGAGCCGCTCCGCGCATGTGATGACCGGCGTGGGTGGCCGCCCCCTGCGCCCGGGCGACCGGCTGCCGGTTGGCGATGCGGCCGTCCGCCGCCCGCGCCGCGCTATTGCCAACCCACCGGCGCACTCCCCCGAAGCCCTGCTGCGGGTCACCGCCGGTCCGCAAGCCGATCGTTTCGAGGGAGAACTGTATGGCGGCGCCTACCGGGTGAGCGAGGAATCCAACCGCATGGGCCTGCGCCTGCGCGGCCCCGCCATTCCCAGTCCGGCCGGCGGGATGTTGACCGAAGGGGTGGCGCTGGGCGCCATCCAGGCGCCGCCCGATGGCCAGCCCATCATCCTGTTTGTGGAACACCAGACCACCGGTGGCTATCCCAAGCCAGCCAACGTGATCTCGGCCGATTTCTGGAAGCTCGGCCAAGCCCGCCCGCGCGACTCCGTTCGCTTCGAGGAGGTCACGCTAGACCGCGCGCTGGAATTGCTCCAGGAGCAGGAGAAATGGTTGTACGCCCTGCTATAGGGGGCAGGCGCGGAGATCAGTCGCCGAGTATCTGCCGCAGCGACAGCGAGAAGCCGGGCAGCAAGGGCGTCGTAACGGTTTCGGTTTCCACCCGCACCTGCAACGGGCTGCCGGTGTAGACCATCATGTGCCGGGTGTTCATGTAAAGATGCCAGACCTCGCGCGCGCCGCGTTCAAAGTACAGATGTGTCTTGCGGTCGAGAGCTTCGGCCCGTTGTTCCGGGGAGACGACTTCGATGGCGATGGCGGGCGCGCCCTCCAAATACTTTCCGACGGTCTGAGCTGCGTGGGTGACGCTGACGTCCGGTATGAACCAGCTACGCTTGGTCGGGCGATAGCCCATTTCGAAATGCACCCGGCCCAAGTCCTGGGCCTCGCCGCGGGAGTGCGCCTCCGCTAAGGCGGCTCTGAGAGCCAGGAAGATTTCTTCAGACGTGGTGTTGTGCCTATACTCGGGCGGCGGCATCTCGATCAGCTCTCCTTCCAGCAGTTCCTGTTTGCACGCCTCCTCTTCCATCCGCTCGAATTCCTCAAACGTCAGAAGGGGCGTTTCGGTGGTGGTGACAGTGCCCATAGCAATCATCATACCCGTAACGCCAGCGAGAAACCGGGCAGCAGGGGCGTAGCGACAGTTTCGGTTTCCACCCAAACTTGCGAAGGGCTGCCAGCGTGGATCGTGATCCGCCGCGTCTTCGGGTAAAGCCGCCAAACCTCGCGCGCGCCATGCTCCAAGTACAAACCGGTCTTGCGACCCAGAACCTCGGCCCGGTCTTCTGCGGAAACCACTTCAATGGCAATGGCCGGCGCGCCCTGCAGGTACTTTCCCTCGGGGTGGCGGCGTCCGTTGCTTCGGCCGGCCCCATTGGCTGCCTCCGCCTTGCTCCTTGCTCTCCTCAACTAGCGACGCTTCCAACCACATCCGGATCATCTGCAGAACCGGCCGGTCCACGATCCGGGCGCGCAGGCACGCCAAAAGTGGGAGTGAGGAATCGCGGATCTCCTCCAGAGCCTGGTGCGCCGTACGCCCCGGTCGGAACCCTACGAGCAATCCAGGAAATCTGCCTCAATGTTCGGCCCCCCTTCGTGATCCCCACTCCCGCCGGTTAGAATGGCTCGTGGACCTGGTAGACGCAGTTTACGCCGCCGCCATCGACGCACTCCGCCGCTGCGCCAGCCCCTGCGGGCTGAAGGCCTCGGGCCGTCCCTCGGGCCACCATCAGGTCTGGGCGCGCGACAGCATGATCGCCGCCTTGGGCGCCCGCCTGGTCCCGGACGCCGCCATTCAAACCGCCCTCCACACCAGCGTCACCCTGTTGCGCCAGTTTCAGACCGCCGCCGGCGCCATCCCCAACAACGTCGACTGCGCCACCCTGCGCCCCAATTTCCGCGCCTA
This sequence comes from Bryobacterales bacterium, assembly GCA_963803725.1. GTDB lineage: Bacteria > Acidobacteriota > Terriglobia > Bryobacterales > Bryobacteraceae > JOPF133. The sequence continues at coordinate 8,194 of CAWDOH010000064.1, forward strand.
TGCCGATGGCGGCCTCTGGTGGATCATCGGCAGCACCCTCATCGCGCCCGATCCCGCCGCTGTCCGCGCAGTCCTCGCCTGGTACCATTGCCAGGACGTCAATCAAACCGGCCTCCTCAGCATGCAGGAAAGTTCCGATTGGCAGGACCTCTTTTGCACTCGCGGAAAAGGCCTGTACCTGAATTGCCTCTACGTGCTCGCCCTGCGCTCCGCCGCCGGCCTCCTGGCGGACTCCGACCCGGAAGAGAGCCAGGCCTGTCTCTGGCGCGCCGAAAAAACCGCTGAGGCCGTCAACGCCGCGTTCTGGTATGCGGGCGATGGCAACCTGCTGCGCCATATGGTCCACACCTTCAGCACGGAAAGCCAGGGCCCCCTGGACTCGCTCGGCCGCCCCCGCTGGCTGCCCGAAAAGCGCTACCTCCGCACCGAATCCTACTATCTGCCCTACCTCGGCTTTCGCGCCGCCGGTGAGTGGTTCGATTCCTTTGGCAACCTGCTGGGCATCCTGGCCGGAGTCGCCGGCGCGCACCGCACCGCCGCCATCCTGGACATGATTTCGCGCCACGCCGTGGATGCGTGGCCCGTTCGCAGCCTCACGCCGGTTGTCCAACCAGGCGACCCGGACTGGCGCGATTACTACGGCGCCCTCAACACGCCGCACCACTACCACAACGGGGGCGTGTGGCCGTTTCTCGGCGGATTTTACGTCGCCGCGCTAGTGGCCGCCGGCCGCCCGCAGCAGGCCTCGCTGGCCCTCCGCGCCCTGGCGGAGCTAAACCAGCGCGGCGAATTTAACGAGTGGCACCACGGCCAGACCGGCGAGCCGATGGGCGTGAAGGACCAGGCGTGGTCGGCCGGAATGTACCTCTTCGCCTACGAGTGCGTGCGCCGCGGCAGCGTCCAGTTCGCGCCGCCCGGCGGGACCGGCGGGATCTCCGCTCATTTCGGGTCGTGAGCGTCGGCCGCGATCACCCCGGAATCCACCGTCTGTCCGGCCCGCGAGATCACCTGGAAATAAAGCTGCCCTCCGGCGATCTCCACCAGCGCAAACGTGCGGTCGGTGTCGAATCCCTTGGCAGTCTCGGCGGACGGTCGCAGGTCGTGGAAGCGCAACTGCCCGGAATTCCCCAGCACGAAATAGTGGATCCCGTTCTGCGGCTTGAGCCTCTCGTAAACGTGGTCGTGGCCAGCCCACACCAGGCTCACACCGTCCTTCTCGAACAGCGGCTCAATCATTTTCCGCAGGTCGAGCGACGGCCCATGCTTCCGGGCATCCGAATACAGCGGATGGTGGAAATAGCAGATCTTCCACGTCGAGTGGCAGTTGTCCAGCTCCTTGCCCAGCCAGTCAAGCTGCTGGGGGTCCATGTGGCTGCTGTCCAGCGCAAAGAACTCCGCGTTGCCACGCTGGAAACTGTAGAAGCTCTTCCCATCCATATGGAAGGGCTTGTATAGCCGCTCGCTGGCTACGTCGTGATTGCCCAGCGAGGCATAGAATTTCACGCCAGCGTCCAGCAGCGGCTGGTATGGCTCTTCGAATTTGCGTTTGAAATCGGCCGCGCTTTTGCCGCCGTAGATGTTATCGCCCAGCATGAGCACGAAATCGAAAGGGAACTCGCGGTGTACGGTGGCCATCTCGGCGGCGGTTTGGTACTGCGAGGCATCGCCGCTCCCGCTATCGCCAATCACCGCGAAGCGTACCGAGCCGGCATCCAATGGCAGTTTGAGTTGCGGAGTCAGCGTGCCCGCAACCGGCAGGGGCAGACAGAAAAACAAAACTAAAATGACACGTCGCATAGCAACCGGGGGACAGGGTTGGACGGAAAATTCGGCGGCCTCGCTTGCCTTCGACGCCGCCCAGGATCAACTGGAGCCCTAAATAGCTATTTTACCGCGGCCGGCAAAGCGGCGTTGGCGTCACGAACTCCCGGAAGGCCCAAGCGGCTGAAGGCCGCGTGGCCGTTCGGCCGGCCGGGATCGCTTTTCTGTTGATTGCGGTCCAATGCAAGCGCTGCCTATCGAAAAGCTGGCGGCTGCGCCAGAGGACCCACTCCGCGTTCCCATTCCGTGCTCAGCGCCGCCGCTCTGGCCGCATCGTGGATCCCAGCGCGCCGCGCTGCCCGCGTCAATCCGACAGCGGCATTGAGGTGCGACGATGCCATCCGGTGACCTTGGCCAGGTAGATCTGGATCGCCCGGCGAGGCTGCGCCCTCATCGGGCCCGGGCGTAATCTTCCACCACTGCCTCTTCCACAATATCGCTGACCACTTCTTTCACCGCCGACTTCACCGCGCTCTTCAGCGCTTCTTCCAGTTCCTGCGGGTCAAGGTTCACTTCGGCGCCATTGCCCACAATTTCCTTCACCGCGCCATTCAGTACCGGGGTCACCTGCGGCAGTTCCTTGGCCAGAAGCTTGGCCACCTTTTTGGCCACTTTGCTCGCCGGCTCGTCCGTATTCACGTGGTTCCCCGCCCTCTGTGCCAAAGCCCAATCGGCCGTGAACGTCTCGTGAATCGCAGCCACCACTTTAGGTTCGCGGAAGATCAGTCCCACTTCCCGCCGCGCGTCCAATTCGGCGGTCCGCAGGCTCTGGCTGCCGACAAATGCCAACCGGCCGTCACGAACCATGGTGCGCGTGTGTATCCGCATCGGAAGTTTCGCCACTTCTACGCCGGGAATGTTCCGCGTCAGGCGTCCGATGAGCCGGATGTGCACTCCCGCCGCCGCCCGCTGCTCCAGCAGCCGCACCATCTCGAGGTCGCTCACCTTCGGATCGTAAATCACCAGCTCCTGCTTCGCCCCGGCAAGGAACTCCGCCAGCAGTTTGCGCGCATTTACCGGACTCACCACGAGGGCTTCAACCCCCGGCTCGTAAGGGTGCCGCGCCACGTCGGCCTCGAAAAGGCGCTCCGCCTCCCGCACCACCACCGGCCTCTTGGTAACCACCGCGAAACTCCGGCTGCGTTCAATATCGCTGTATGTCGGATTGAATGCCATCAGATACAGTTCGCGCCGGTCCACGATCATCAGCTTGCCGTGATAGCGCGCCAGGTCGTCGTCGGTCCGCGCCACCGTGACTCCCGCCGCTAGCAGCCGCAATTCCAGTTTCCGAAGGCCGTCTTCCCCGCTCCGATTGGTGTTGGCGATCAGCGCGTGCACCGCCACTCCCCGGCTCACCGCGTTGGCCAGAGCCCGCTCGATCTCCCGATGGTCGAAACGGAAGATGAGGATATCGATATTGCGTTTAGCGTGTGCGATGGCCCTCACTAAGGGCTGCGCACCGTCATTCGGCTGTACCAGCAGTTTCATTCGTTTGACATCCCCCTGACGTTTTCCCGTGAGTGCTTCCGTACTGTGGCAGCGCTCATGCACTAGTGTCGTGCAGTTCGAACGCCGTTCCGAAAGGAAGTCCTGTTATGTACGTATCAAAAAATCCGCTCGCCGTTTCCTTGCTGGTTTGCCTGGTTTTTGGCGCAGTTGCCGGGCCGGCCCAGGATAAGCAGCAGGCCCTCGCCGCTCCCCCTCGGACGGCCAAGGAAAAACCCGCGGCCCTCGCTGAAGCACCCGGGCAGGCTGTCCTGTGGACCGATCCGGCAGACATCCAGTCCCGCAACCTTTTTTATGGACCCGGCGGCAGCGCCCACGTGCCCCACGGCCCGTTTACCTTCGACAAGGAGGATCTGGCCGGCACTAATCCGAAATTCGTCGTCACCGACCGTGACGGCATGAAATGGAAGGTCAAACTCGGCATCGAAGCCCGTCCCGAAACCGTCGCTTCTCGGCTCGTCTGGGCCGTCGGTTACCGCGCCAATGAGGACTACTTCGTTTCCGACCTTCAGGTCCGTGGCATGCCTGCCCGCCTCCATCGCGGCCAGAAAATGCTTGCCTCCGATGGCTCCGTGCCCAATGTGCGCCTGAAACGCATGGATGAGAAGAAGGCCGGCGAGTGGGGATGGCGCCAGGATGCCTTCGCCGGCACCCGCGAATGGTTCGGCCTGCGAACGCTCATGGCCGTGATCAACAACTGGGACCTCAAGGACGAAAACAACGCCATCTACCCAGAAGGGGGCCACCGCATCTACATGATCAGCGACCTCGGCGCCAGCTTCGGCTGTTCCAACCGCTGCTGGCCGCGCGATGAGGCCAAGGGCGACCTCGAAAAGTACCGCCAGTCGGGCTTCATCCGCCAGAAGAGCCCAAATACCATCAGCTTCTACACGCCCGGCCGCCCGAGCTGGCTCTATATGGTGAACCCAAAGGAGTATTTCATGCGCCTCCACCTGGAATGGATCGGCAAGGATATTCCACGGGCCGACGCCAAATGGATGGGCACTCTGCTGGCCCGCCTCTCCCCGCAACAGATCCACGACGCCTTTCGAGCCGCCGGGTATTCGCCCGAGGAAATCGAGGGCTTCTCGCGCGTGCTTCAGAGCCGCATCACTGCCCTTACAAACTTGTGACGTTTTCTTCGTCGCGGAATTGCAGGTCGTAGAGCTGCGCGTACAACTGCCCCGCTTTCAGCAGCTCTTCGTGCCGGCCGCGCTCCGCGATCCGGCCGTCGTTCACCACCAGGATCAGATCCGCCCGCCGGATCGTGGACAGCCGGTGCGCAATCACAATCGAGGTCTTGCCCACCATCAGGCGGTCCAGAGCCTCGAAAACCAATTGCTCCGAAGCCGCGTCCAGCCCCGTGCTCGGTTCGTCCAGGATCAAGATGGGGCTCTTGCGGATCACCGCGCGCGCAATCGCGATGCGCTGCCGCTGGCCGCCCGAAAGCGTGGCGCCCCGCTCCCCCACCACCGTGTTGTAACCATCCGGTAACTTTTCGATGAACTCGTGCGCGTTGGCCAGCTCCGCCGCGCGCAAGATCTCGTACCGGCTGGCCGCCGGGTTGCCGTAAGCGATGTTGTACCAAATGGGGCCGCGGAACAGGATGGTCTCCTGCAGGACGAAGCTGATCTGCTGCCGCAGCGAATGCTGCGTATACTTGCGTATATCGCGCCCGTCAATCTTGATAGTCCCCGAATCCAGGTCGTAGAACCGCGGAATCAGGCTGATAATGCTGGTCTTCCCCGCCCCGGTCGGCCCCACCAGCGCCGCCGTCTGCCCGGCTTCAATGCGAAAACTGATGTCGTGCAGCACCGGCCGTTCGGCTCGTAGCCGAACACCACGTTTTCGAATTCGATCTGCCCGTGGAACCGCGGGGCCGGCCGCGCGCCCGGAAGATCCAGCACCACGTGGTTGGTTTGCAGCACTTCCCGGATGCGCTCGTACCCCACCGCCGCCTTCGAGTAGCTGTCGGTCATCTTGGAAAGGTCTTGCATCGGCTTGTACATCTTGCCCAGGTACCAGATGAAGACGATGAGGTCCCCCGAGGAAAGCGTTCCGTCAAGGACCATGCGCGCACCGAACCATAGCACCATGCTGGTCCCCACCGCCACGATGATTTCCACCAGCGGCGAAAGCTTGGCCTTTAACCCGCGCGCGTGCAGCGCAATCTCCACGCTTTCCAGGCTCTCCTCTTCGAGACGCTGCTGCTCGAATTCCTCGCGCGCAAAGGCCTTCACCACCCGGATCGAGGTGAGCACTTCCTGAATCACGGAAACAATTTCGCCCTCTTTTTTGCGCACCTCGCGCGCCGCCTTCTTAATCCGCCGCGTATACGAATACACCACCGCGAACAGCGGCGGCGCCACGGACAGGGCAATCAGCGTAAAGCGCCAGTTGGTGACGAACATCACCGTCACCATCCCCACCAGCGTCACGCAATCCACCGCCGCTCCCAACAAACCCGAGGCGATGAAGGTCTGGATGGCCGCGATATCGCTGGTGACGCGGCTAATCAGGTCCCCGGTCTGCTTGTGATCGTGGTATGCCAGCGACAACCGCTGGATGTGCGAGTATAGGCGGCGTCGCAGATCGTGCATCACCCATTGGCCCACCGTCGTGGTGAGGTACTTCTCGCAGAAGGAGCACAGCGCGCCGACCACCGCAATGGCTAGTGCCGCGATAGCGGCCAGTTTGAGGGTCGCCAGGCGGTCGCCGCCGGTGATGGAGTGGATCAGAGGATCCAGCCATCCGTGACTATGGGGGTGCTTGGCTCCCAGTACGCTGTCAAGCACGATCTTCAACGGCCATGGTTGCAGCAGATCGGTGCCGCTCTCTCCTAATACGGCAATAAAAGCAAAGGCCAGAGCCTTCCAGTGCGGCCGCAGCAGGTCGCCGATCGTCAGTACGCGCGATGGAGTTTGGTTTGTTCTCATCTGAAATGGACGAATTCCCGCACCACATTAAAACCCGCGGTCACCGCCATGGAAGCTCCGAAACTGATCGCCGCGTGATCCATCCCCCGGGTGCTCGGCGGCTGCCACGCCCGCGAGACCACTGCCGCTCCGGCGAAGGCCGCAATACGGGAAAACGACACCCGCCGGTGCGAACCGCCATCGGCGTCGTCATGCCGCGTCATCACGCTGCCCTCCAGCGCGTATTTGAGGCGTTCCTTGAATTGCAACTCGCCCGAAGGCACGTACCGGTTGTCTTCGTGAAACAGGCTGGCCCCGGTCAACAGCAGCGTCGAATCGACCAGATGCTGCCCATAGGCGCTGGCAAAGCGCTCCGCGAACGCGCCCCCGCCTTCGCCCCACTCGCGGGGTGAGTCCCGCAATTGCCCCCACGCCGCCCCGGTGGCGCAGGTCAGAAAGGAAATCGGCGAAACCCACGACTTCACATACGCGTGCAGCCTTTGTCTTTCCGTGCGCCGTGTATACGTTGTCTGGCTCGTAGACGGAGCGGGGTCGGACGCCCCCGGTGAGCTTCGATTGGCTGTATTCGACGTTTGTGCCATCAACCAGCCGGGCGCGACAAGGATTGTACAGGCAAGAGTGGCGTTTCGCATTGTGGCCTCGCTACTGGACCCAGCACGAAAGGTGCCGCAGTCAGGCAGTGCGCCCGGCGTGAAAAATGGTACGGAGTGATCTCACAATGGCTCGAAACGTGATTCGTTTAGCGTCGCGATCCCGCGTCCCCGTACCGCTCGCCTCTATAGCGATACAGTTTCAGCCCGTGCCTCCGGCAGCGCGCCAGCGCGGGCGCACATTGCCGGAATCCGCGGCTTAAGTTGGCCGGGCGCACCGGCTGCGGGTCTAACCTCTTGCCAGCCTCATCCCGCCAGCGCTCTGAGATTCCGCCCGCAGATCACGCTGCCCTGAAGCTTATCGCCGCCGGGACCGCCCCAATGGGTCTCCAGGCTGATCCATCCTGCGTAACCATCCGCGCGCAGCGCGGCTATCTGGCCTGGCCAGTCGATACTGCCCTTGCCTAGCTCGCACCACGCCGGCATGTGACCCTCCACCGTACAGTCCTTGGCGTGCACATGCACGATGCGCGATGCCGGAATCTTCCGGTAACCCTCCGGATACGGCGTCTCCCCAGCCACCAGCGCGTTGGCCGGATCCCAGACCACCTTCAAATTGGGATGCTCCAGCGCCGTCAGCAGCGGAGCGGTTTCGGCCCCGGTTCCCAGGTTGCAAGCGTGTTCATTCTCCAGCCCGATGGTGACGCCGTGGCCGGCAGCCTGTTCCGCCAGCGCGCGCAGCGCTTCTACAATCCGCGAGAAACACTCGTCCGGCCTCACCGTCCGCCAGTAGGAGAACACGCGAATGATCCCCGCGCCGGTGCGGTGGGCGATCTCGAAGGCGCGCGCGGCCAGGCGCGGCTGGTCGGCGAAGGTGTGGCGCGAGGCGAACATGTCTTTTTGGAACCGCGCGTCCACTTCCGGTGCATCCGGCAGCACGCACTTCAGCAACGGCGAGGCGATGGAGATGATCTGCAAGCCGGCCGCGCGCACGATGGCGATGGCACGGTCCAGCTCTTCATCCGTCAGGTCCAGGATGTTCTTGCCGAAGACCATGCGCAGCTCGGCGCCGGCCATGCCGGTTCCGGCCATGGAGGCAACGGCGGTCTCGATATCGGGGGAGAATTCATCGGTGATGGCGGCGATCGGGAATCGTTCCATGGAAGCTCCATTATAGAGGCCGGAAGCAATGCGAGAATAGCAGAGATGCCCCGTCTTGCCAGCTCCGTTGAGAACGTGCCGCACTCGCGGATTCGCGAGCTGGCGGAGATCGCCCTGTCCATGGATGGCGTGCTCCGCCTGTACTTCGGCGAATCCAATCTGCCGACGCCCGATTACATCAAACAAGCCGCCATTCGCGCCCTCAACGAGGGCTACACCTACTACACCGAGAACGCCGGTTTGCCCTCGCTGCGCGCCGCCATCGCCGAAAATTACCGGCGGCTGCACGCCGTGGAACTGGACCCCGCCGGCGAGATCGTGGTGACGGCTTCGGGAGTGCAGGCGCTCAACGTGGGGATCCGCTGCGCGCTCGATCCCGAAGACCAAGCCCTGGTGCTCACGCCGGCGTGGCCCAACGGCTCTTCCAGCGTCATGATGGCCAACGCCTGCGTGCGGCAGATTCCTCAGCCGCTCTGCGGAGACCGGTATCGCATCGATTTCGACGCGCTCGAAGCGGCGGTCACCCCGCGCACGCGCCTGCTGCTGTACACTTCGCCCTCCAACCCGCTCGGCTGGGTGGCCACCGAAGACGAGCAGCGCGGGCTGCTGGATTTCGCCCGGCGCCATGGCCTGTGGCTGCTGGCCGACGAGGTCTACGACCGCCTCTATTACGCCGGGCGGGAGCTGGGCGAACCGGTGCCCTCGATCCTTCGCCTAGCCACGCGTCAGGATGCGGTGATGGTGGTGCACTCATTTTCCAAGAGCTATTGCATGACCGGCTGGCGGGTGGGCTGGCTGGTGGCGCGCCGCGACCTGGCCGCCAAGGCCACCCAACTGAACGAGTTCATCATTTCGCACGCGCCCAGCTTTGCGCAGCGGGCCGGCGAAACTGCGCTGGCCGAAGGCGAACCCGAACTGCGGCGCATGCTCGCGCGCCTCAAGGAAAACCGCGACCTGTGCCTGGACGCGCTGGCCGGGTGTCCCGGGGTGACGGCGCCCAAGCCGGAAGGCGCCTTTTACCTGTTTCCGCGGATTGCCGGCCTGGACGATTCCTTCGGTTTCTGCCGCCGGCTGCTGGAAGAGACGCGGGTGGGTCTCGCGCCGGGAGTGGCCTTCGGCGCCGGCGGCGAAGGCTCGATTCGAATCTGTTACGCGGCGGAACGCTCCATTCTGGAACCCGCCATGGAACGGCTCACCGGCTTTTTGCGCATGGGCGCCTGAGGAAACCAACCATAGGGCAGAAACCAACCATAGGAGAGGAGGACACATACGATGAAAGGCTTCAAGCAGTTCCTGATGCGAGGGAACGCGATCGACCTGGCGGTCGCGGTGGTGATCGGCGCAGCGTTCGGCGCGGTGGTGACGGCGCTGGTCAAGGACTTCATCAACCCGCTGATCGCCGCTATCATAGGCAAGCCCGATTTTTCGGCCATCGCCTTTACTGTGAACGGCAGCAAGTTTGCCATCGGCGATTTCTTTAACGCGCTGGTTTCGTTTGTCCTGATTGGTGCGGCGGTGTATTTCCTGGTGATCCTCCCGATGAATACGCTGATCGCCCGCATGAAGCGCGGGGAAATTCCGCCCGACCCGACCACCAAGAAGTGTCCGGAGTGCCTGAGTGAAATCCCGATCGCCGCGCGCCGCTGCGCCTTCTGCACCAGTTCGCTAGCAGCCGCATCTCATCCCTGAGATCCTGCGAGAATGAAATCGGGAGGTGCCCATGGCCGCCGGAGGAGCAGGGGCAGCCGCAGCCGCAATCGTCCAGGCGATCAAGGCGTCGGGAGTGTTGGTGCGCCTCGAACCCCAGGAGTTTGCCAGGCTCCTGGGCCGCGTACCCGATCCCCTGGTGGTCTCGGCGCAAGGCGGCCTCTTCCGCACCCGGTATCGCTACCTGACTTCTTACAAAGGCCTGGCGTTTTTCACCGATTCGCTCGAGGCGCTGCCCCTCCCCGGTAACGCCGAGCTAATCACCGCCGGACGGATCTGGATTCCGGGATAACCCGACGGCGCCTGGCATTTTCAGCCTGTATTGGCGCAGTTGAACAGGGCTATCACTGGCGCTGAACGGGCCGGGCTGGCGGCCGAACTGCCGGATTCAGCTTCAGGAAAGCTCTCTTTGCGCAAAGGCCCTGGAGGTGATCTCGTACATCAAACTGTCCCGGCCGCCGGCGTCGGGCCTTGTTCCCACAGGCATGGCGCCGGTCTTCTCCATGGCCCGCCGCGAGCGCAGATTTTGCGGACCCACCAGAAAGACCATCCGGTCCACGAAGCGGAAAGCACGCCGAAGCATCAGCAGTTTCATTTCCCGGTTGCAGGCGCGCCGCCCCAGTGGGAAGCGCGCCAGGAACGTCGCCTGTCCTTGGTTTCCTCTAATATAAAAAGGCCGCCGAGCGACTGGCGGCCTGATTTTCATGAATCTGCGTTGAAGTCAGAGGATCATCGGCAACTGGATGAGTTCCCGCTTGAGGGGGTCAAGGCCGAAGCCCAGCGATTCCAGAGTGAGCGAGCCGAGCAATACCATATCGCCCTCCTCGCCGAACACAACGGACGATCCTCCCGCACGGCCATGATACCGGAACACCGCCGCTCCGATTTGCCGTTGAATCCTCTGACCCGACACCAGCCGAAAAGTCTCATTCCCCAGTACGGGTATCCCTAAACGATCCAAAATGGAGCGCGGCACCACCGAATAGGTCGCACCAGAATCAATTAGGAACTCAACAGGCTCAGAAACCTCTGGCCGTCCGCCATTGGCGACTTCGACGGTGAGATTCGTCAGACCCATGACAGGACTTTCATATGGTACCGCGCTCATTGTACTCTCGGTAAGGTAAGGGGCCGCGGAGAAATATTCTGTGCATTCAAATCCAACCGCTTGCTGGCGCGCGCGGCTCAGAGCGCGGTCTGGCGGAGCCGCGACCGCAAGGAGCGGTAGGGTGCGTCGAAACATCTGTTCAGATTATTGTTCCGCGGCCCCTAAGTGTCCAATGCTGTGCCTGCCGTTATATTCAGTCACTGGCAGTCCAAAACACGACAGGGTAGTAATGGCGGCCATTGATTGCGAAGGGTTTGGGATATGAGCGGGTCCGCCGCCACCGCATACAGGTCTTGAAAATCTTCCGCCCGCAGCGGACCGCAGTTCCACCAGCGTACCCTTGCAGGACCGGTTGGAGATCGAAGGGATCCGCGCTACCGCCGTCACTTCTGCCGCAGCAGCCGGTCGTACACTTCGCGTTTGGAAAGTCCCCGGCGGCGGGCCACCTGCTTGATGGCGTCCATGCGCGGCGCGCCTTCTCGCACCAGCGCATCAACCGCCTCATGCATGGGCGTGTCGTCGGGGGGCGGCTGGGTGGCTTTGCCGATCAGGATGGTGAATTCGCCCTTCACCGCTTCCCGGCCGGCGAGCTGCGCGCGAATTTCGCCGGCGGTGCCGCGCAGAAACTCCTCGTGGATCTTGGTGAGCTCCCGGGCCACCACCACGGGCCGCGGTCCCAGGGTCTCTTCGATGGCCGCCAGGGCCTCCAGAATGCGGTGCGGCGCCTCGTAGAATACCAGCGTGGCTTCCTCGCCGGCCAGGGCTTCCAGAACCCGGGCCCGGGCGCCCGGCTTGGGGGGCAGAAAGCCGCCGAAGTGGAAGGCGTCGGTAGGCAATCCCGAGCCGGCCAGCGCCGCCAGCGCCGCGGAAGGGCCGGGAATGGGCAACACCGGAATCCCATTCAGGATGGCGGCGTTCACCAGCCGGTAACCGGGGTCCGAAACCAGGGGCGTGCCCGCGTCGGTCACCAGGGCGACGGATTCTCCGGCGAGCATGCGGGCCACCAGCTCGGCGGCGCGTTCCATTTCGTTGTGTTCGTGATAGCTGATGGTGGCCTTCTGGATACCGTAATGGTCCAGCAGCATGCGGGTGTGGCGGGTATCCTCGCAGGCGATCAGCGAAGCCTCGCGGAGCACGCGCACGGCGCGGTAGGTGATGTCTTCCAGGTTGCCGATGGGGGTGGCGACAATGTATAGCGGGCCGGGCACTCGATGGCTACTTCTCGCCTACATCCTGCACGGTGGGCAGGGTGGAGATGTTCCAGCCTCCGCCCAGGGCCTGGATCAGCAGGACGCTGGCGGTCATGCGGCGAGTCTGCAAATCGATGGCTGTGCGCTCGTCCTGCAGGGCGATGGTCTGCGAGGTGATCACCTGCAGGTAGGTGGCGATACCGCCCAGGTACTGCGCCTTGGAAAGCGTCAGCGAGCGCTCCGCCGATTTCACGGCCTGGCCGGTAACCACCGCTTCGTTTTCCATGACGCGCAGTGCCGACAGGTTATCCTCCACCTGTTGGAAAGCGGTCAGGACGGTCTGGCGGTAGTTGGCGGCGGTGGCGTCGTAGGCGGCCTGATACTGCGCTACGGTGGCCTTGCGCTTGCCGGCGTCGAACAGGATCTGCGCCAGTTGCGGCCCGATGGTCCAGAAGCGGCTCGGCCAGGTGATCCAGTCGAGGATTTTGCTGGCTTCGAATCCGCCCGTTGCGCTCAGTGTGAGAGTGGGGTAGAAGGCCGCCATTGCGATGCCGATCTGCTGGTTGGCGGCGGCGGCGCTGCGCTCGGCCTCGGCGATATCGGGACGGCGCTCCAGCAGAACCGAAGGCAATCCCAAGGGGATTTGCGGAGCCGGCACGCGAATCGGGGCGCTCGGGATGGAAAGCTCCGCGGGCGGCTTGCCAATCAGAACGGCGATGGCATGCTCGAGCTGGGTGCGCTGGACTCCCAGGTCAACCAGCGACGCCTCGGTAGTGTAGAGCTGGGTTTCGGCCTGCGCCACGTCGGAATCGGAAGCTACACCGCCGGCGTAGCGGTTGCGGGTAAGCGTCAGATATTCCCGATAGGACTTGGAGGTCTCATCGAGCAGGGCGACATCGCCATCGGTCCCGTGAAGTTGGAAATAGTCCTCGGCGAGCTCCGCCTGGTAGAGCAGGCGCGCGTTTTCCAACTGGGCCGCGGTGGCCTGGGCAGTGTTGGCGCTGGACGCCACTGTGCGATGGATGCTGCCCCAGAGGTCTACGGTGTAGGAGGCGTTGATGCCCACGTCATAGATACCGAGCGGCGCACCTTCGCCGTTGATCGCTCCGGCCCCGCTTCCCACACGCGTCGAAGACTGCGAGCCGGTTGCGGATACCGATCCTGTAACCAGAGGAGACAACGCCGAGCGCGCGATCCGCACGGCGGCTTTGGCTTCGCGCAAGTTGGCCTCGGCTTCGAGCACGTTCTGGTTGGAGATGTTCACCTGCTCTTCCAGGGCGTTGAGGGCTGGGTCGCCAAAAATCTCCCACCACTTGCCGCGCAGCACGCCATCGTTGGGCCGGGCCTCTTTCCAGCCCGCCGGGGGAGCCTCCTTGAAAGTCTCCGGCACGGCCGTAGCGGGCTTCTGATAGGGGGGAACTTTGAGGCAGCCGGTGGAAAGCAGCGCTACGGCGAGCGGGACGGCAAAAAAAGCAATTCGGGCGTGGCGCATGTATGTTAACTTTCCGATTCGATGGCATCCAGCGGGCGGGGGTGAACGCCGCGCACACGCTCCCACCAGTGCTGCAGCCGGTCGAAGTAGAGGTAGACCACCGGCGTGGTGAACAACGTCAGCGCCTGGCTCATCAGCAGTCCGCCGATGATGGTAATGCCCAGCGGGCGGCGCAGCTCCGATCCGGTGCCCGAACCAAGCGCCAGGGGCAGGGCGCCCAGCATGGCGGCAAAGGTGGTCATCAGGATGGGGCGGAAGCGCAGCAGGCTGGCTTCGAAGATGGCGTCGCGGGGGCTCTTGCCTTCCAGGCGTTCGGCCGCGAGCGCGAAATCGACAATCAGGATTCCGTTCTTCTTCACCAGGCCGATCAGCAGGATGATCCCGATCATGGCAATCACGCTGAGGTCGGTGTGAGTAAGCAGAAGCGCCAGCAGCGCGCCGACGCCGGCCGAAGGGAGCGTGGAAAGAATGGTCACCGGATGGATGTAGCTTTCGTAGAGGATTCCGAGCATGAGGTAGACGGCGGTGAGCGCCGCAGCGATCAGGTAGGGTTCGCTGTCGAGCGAATCCTGGAAGGCCGCGGCAGTGCCGGAATACCCGGTCTGGATGGTCGGCGGCAGACCGATCTTATGCGCGGCAGCGTCAATCGCCAGCTCGGCATCGCCCAGGGCGACGCCGGGCTGTAAGTTGAACGAGATGGTGACCGAGGGAAACAGTCCCTGGTGGTTCACCGCCAGAGGGGCCACTGTTGGACCGTAATGAGCGATGGCACTCAGCGGAACCTGCTGGCCGGTGGGAGAGGTCACGAAAATATCCCGCAAGGTTTCGGGATTCTGCCAATACTGGGGCGCGGCCTCCATCACCACGTGATATTGGTTCAGCGACTTATACATCGTCGAGACCTGGCGTTGGCCGAAGGCGTCGTAGAGGGTGTTGTCGATCAACTGAGAAGAGATGCCGAAGCGCGAGGCGGTAGCGCGGTCGTAGGTGACCATGGATTGCAAGCCGCGGATCTGCTGGTCGCTGTTGACATCCACGATGATGGGGATGGTTTTCAACTCCGCGAACATCTGCGGGGCAGTAATTGACCAGGTCCTGCAAATTGTCGCCCCGCATGGTGAATTGATAAAGCGCGGCGGTGCTGTGTCCGCCCACGCGCAGGTCCTGGGAAGCCTGCAGGTACAAGCGTGGCGCCCGGAATTTTGGCCAGCTTGGGGCGCAGGCGCTGCATGATGTAATCGACCGTGATCTTGCGCTCCGAGAGCGGCTTGAGCGCGACGAACATGCGGGCCTGATTGATGGTATTGGCGCTGCCGCCGCCACCGCTGCCGCCGCCCGTGAAGCCGTTGACGGTCATCACGCCCGGATCGGCCGCCACGATGTTGACCATCTGCAACAGGATCTGATCCATGGATTGGAACGACGTGTCCTGGTCGGCCAGGATCTGACCCGACCATGCGCCCGTTGTCCTGCTGCGGAAAGAATCCTTTGGGCACGCGCAGGAAAAGATATACATTCAGACCGATGGTGGCCAACAGAATCAGCAGGGTGACGAACGAATGGCGCAGCGACCACCGAGCAGGATCCGGCCATATAGATTCGACCACCCAGTTGAACACGCTCTCGACGGCCTCGTACAGCCGGCCGTGGGTTTCATGGTGCCGCAACAGGTGAGCGCACATCATGGGCGTGGCGGTGAGCGAGACCAGCATGGATACCGAGGATGGCCACCGAAAGGGTAACGGCAAATTCGCGCAGCAGCCGGCCCACGATGCCGCCCATCAGCAGCAGGGGAATGAAGACCGCCACCAGCGAAATGCTCATGGTGACCACCGTGGAGCCGATTTCCTTGGCGCCCTTCAGGGCGGCCGTAAATGGACTCCATCCCGGCTTCCAGATAGCGGGTGATATTCTCGATCACCACGATGGCGTCATCCACCACGAAGCCCGTGGAGATGGTCAGGGCCATCAGCGAGAGGTTGTCCAGGCTGTAGCCGAACAGGTACATCACGCCGAAGGTTCCCAGCAGCGATACCGGAACCGCGACACTGGGAATGAAGGTGCTGCGGGCGTTCTTGAGAAACACGAAGACCACCAGCACCACCAGCGCGACCGAGAGCAGCAAGGTGTATCTCTACATCGTGCACGGAGGCGCGGATGGTCTGCGTCTGGTCCATGGCCACCTGCATGTCGATGGCGGCCGGAATGGCGGCATGGAGCTGCGGCAGCACGGCGCGAATGCGGTCGACGGTATCGATGATATTGGCGCCCGGCTGGCGGAAGATGACCAGCAGCACGGAAGGCTTGCCGTTGGCGTAGCCGGCATTGCGCAGGTCTTCCACCGAATCGACCACGTCGCCGACATCGGAAACGCGCACGGCGGCGCCGTTGTGATAGGCGATCAGCAGGGGCTTATAGTCGACGGCTTTGAAGATCTGGTCGTTGGCGCCGACCTCCCAGATGATGTGTCCATCGGCGAAGTGGCCTTTGGGAGTGTTAGCGTTGGCGGAGGCCAGGACCGTGCGCGACCTGCTCCAGTCCGATGCCGTACTTGTTCAGCGCGTTGGGATTCAGCTCGACGCGCACGCCCGGAAGCGCGCTTCCTCCTACGCCCACCTGCCCGACACCGCGAACCTGCGCCAGTTTCTGCGCCATGATGGTGGACGCAGCGTCGTACATCTCGCCCTTGCTCAGCAGTCTTGGAGGTGAGCGCGAGCATGAAGATGGGCGAATCGGCGGGGTTCACCTTGCGGTAGTTGGGATTCTGGGGAAGGTTGCTCGGCAGATAGCCGCGGGCGGCGGCGATGGCGGCCTGTACGTCGCGAGCCGCCGCGTCGATGTTGCGGTTCAGATCGAACTGGAGAGTGATGCTGCACGAGCCGAGCGTACTCGAAGAGGTCATCTCGGTGACGGCGGCAATGCGCCCGAACTGGCGCTCCAGCGGAGTGGCCACCGAAGACGCCATAGTCTCGGGACTGGCGCCCGGCAGAGCGGCGCTCACCGAGATGGTGGGGAAATCCACCTGCGGCAGCGGCGAGACCGGCAGAATCTGAAAGGCCACCGCGCCGGCCAGGGCAATGGCGACGGTGAGCAGCGTGGTGGCAACCGGCCGGTGAACAAATGGCGCGGAAATGATTCATGGCATCACTCCGCCGGGACCATCGCCGGGGTCCGGATCGGCGGTGCTGGTTTCGGTGGCATGCCGCGAGAAGCGGCGGGCCAGGCGGTCGAAGAACAGATAGATGACCGGGGTGGTGAACAGGGTCAGCATCTGGCTGATCAGCAGGCCGCCGATCATGGTGATGCCGAGCGGCCGGCGCAGCTCCGACCCGGTGCCGGTGCCCAGCGCCAGCGGCACGGCGCCGAGCAGGGCCGCCATGGTGGTCATCATGATGGGACGGAAGCGCAGCAGGCAGGCCTGGTAGATGGCGTCGACGGGCGCCATGCCTTCCTTGCGCTCCGCGTCCAGCGCGAAATCGATCATCATGATGCCGTTCTTCTTCACGATGCCGATCAGCAGGACAATGCCGATCAGCGAGATGACGCTGAAATCCTGGCCGCACACGTTGAGCGCCAGCAGAGCCCCACGCCCGCCGAGGGGAGCGTGGAGAGAATCGTGATGGGGTGGATATAGCTCTCGTACAGCACGCCCAGCACGATGTAGACGGTGACCAGGGCGGCCAGAATCAGAACCCACTCGTTGGCCAGGGAGGCCTGAAATGCCTGGGCCGTGCCCTGGAATCGGCTATGAATGCTGGGCGGCAGTCCGAGCTCGTCCTTGACCTTGTTGACGGCATCGACGGCGTCGCCCAGCGATGCCCGGGCGCCAGATTGAAGGAGAGGGTGATGACGGGGAACTGGCCCTGATGATTCACGGTGATGGGGACAGCGATGTATCTCCACGTGGGTAAAGGCGCTCAGCGGAACCTGGCCGCCGGTGGGGAATACGGCAGAGGATGCGATGGCGCCGCCGCTTAACTGGCTGCTGGCGATGGATGTACTCGCGGCCGCCGCGGCGGTGGCCGAATTGGCGGCGGTGGTGGCCGCGGTGCTGGAGTTGGCCGGTCCCGAAGAGAGCGCGGTAGAGGAAGAACCTCCCGCCACCAGGCCCGAGACGGAGCCTGGACGGCTCCCGTGCGGATGAACAGATTGCGCAAATCGAGCGGATTCTGCTGGAATTCGGGCTTCACTTCGAGAACTACGTGGTACTGATTGAGCTGCGTGAACATGGTGGAGACTTCACGCTGGCCGTAGGCGTCGTAGAGAGTCTGATCGATGGTCGAGGGCGTGATGCCCAGCCGCGAAGCGGTGTCGCGATCGAAAACCAGCGTGGCGCGCAGGCCCTGCACCTGCTGGTCGGTGGCCACGTCGGTCAGCTCCGGCAGCTCTTTCAGCCGCTCCACCATGCGCGGAGCGTATTCGTTTAACTCGTCGGCGCTGGGGTCTTCCAGGGTGTATTGGAACTGCGTGCGGCTGACGCGGTCTTCCACGGTCAGGTCCTGCACCGGCTGCATGAACAGGGTGATGCCGGCCACCTTGGCCAGATTGGGCTGCAGGCGGCGGATCACGTCGCTGGCGCTGATTTTGCGCTCCGCCAGCGGTTTCAGATTGATCAGAATGCGGCCGCTGTTGAGGGTGGTGTTGGTGCCATCGATGCCGATGAAGGAGGACAGGCTATCCACCGCCGGGTCGGTCAAGAATCGACTTGGCGAGCTGCTGTTGCAGCGTCGACATCTCGGGAAACGAAACGGTTTGCGCGGCTTCCGAAACACCCTGGATCACGCCCGTGTCCTGGATAGGGAAGAAGCCCTTGGGGATGGTATAAAACTGGTAGCAGGTGAGAGCCAGCGTTCCGGCCGCCACCAGCAGGGTCGCGGTCTGCCATCGCAGCACAAACTGCAGGATCTTGCCGTACAGCGCGATGACGGCCTCGAAGGCGCGCTCGGAGGCGCGATACATGCGTCCCTGGCCGGCCTCGGGAGTGTGCTTCAGCAGCTTCGAGCACATCATGGGTGTCAGCGTCAGCGAGACCACCGCCGAGACCAGAATGGTGACCGCCAGGGTGATGGCGAATTCGCGGAACAGCCGGCCGACAATATCGCCCATGAAGAGCAGCGGAATGAGCACCGCGATCAGCGAGATGGTGAGCGAAATAATGGTGAAGCCGATCTGCTCGGCGCCGCGCAGGGCCGCCCGCAGAGGCTGCTCTCCCTCCTCGATATAGCGGACGATGTTCTCGATCATCACGATGGCATCGTCCACCACGAAGCCGGTCGAAATGGTGAGCGCCATCAACGTCAGGTTGTTGAGGCTATACCCCAGCATGATACATCACGCCGAAGGTGCCCACCAGCGATAGCGGCACCGCCACGCTGGGGATGATGGTGGCGGAAAGATTGCGCAGGAACAGGAAGATCACCATCACCACCAGGCCGACCGTGAGCATGAGTTCGAACTGGACGTCCTCTACCGAGGCGCGGATGGTGTTGGTGCGGTCGGTCAGGATGTTGACGTCAATCGATTTGGGCAGCGTGGAGGTGAGCTGCGGCAGCAGCGTCTTGATGCGGTCCACCACCTGGATGATGTTGGCGCCGGGCTGCCGCTGGATGTTCACGATGACCGCCGGCACGTCGTTCATCCAGGCCGCCTGGCGGACGTTTTCGACATCGTCGATCACGTCGGCGACCTTGCTGAGCAGCACCGGCGCGCCGTTGCGGTAAGCCACGATGAGCGGTTTGTAATCGTCCGAGGAGAGCAACTGGTCGTTGGCGCCGATCTGGTAATCCTGGTGCAGTCCGTCGAAATTGCCCTTGGCCTGGTTCACGTTGGCGGCCACGATGGCGCTGCGAATGTCCTCCAGGTTGAGGCCGTAGGAGGCCAGCATGGTGGGGTTGGCCTGGATGCGGACGGCCGGCTTCTGCCCGCCGCTGATGCTGACCAGGCCGACTCCCGGCAATTGCGAAATCTTGGGGGCCAGGCGGGTATCGGCCAGGTCTTCCACGTGGGAAAGCTGGTCGGTCTTCGAAGAGAGGGCCAGAGTGAGAATGGGCGTATCGGCCGGGTTGGTTTTGGCATAAACCGGCGGCACGGGGAGGTCTGAGGGCAGGAAGGTGCCGGCAGCGTTGATGGACTGCTGCACTTCCTGCTCGGCGACATCGATCTCAAGGCTGAGGTTGAACTGGAGAGTGATGACCGAACTGCCATCGGAGCTGGTAGAGGTCATCTGCTGGAGGCCGGGCACCTGGCCGAACTGCCGTTCCAGCGGAGCGGTGACCGAGGAAGCCATCACGTCGGGGCTGGCGCCGGGATAGAACGTCAGCACCTGAATGGTGGGATAGTCCACCTCAGGCAGCGCGGAGACGGGCAATTGCTTGTAGGCCACGCCTCCGGCCAGCAGGATGCCAATCATCAGAAGGGAAGTCGCTACCGGCCGGAGGATAAACGTCCGGGAAGGACTCACTTCTTCTTTCCTCCCGATTTGCCGCCGGTCTTGCTCCCGGACCCGCCACCCGGCGTACCGTCCGCGAACTGCACGGTGACGTGAGTGCCTTCCGACAGCTTGTCTACGCCGGTCATGACCAGCACATCGCCAGGCTCGATGCCGCTGGTCACTTCGGTGTTGTCGCCTTCGGTGACGCCCAGGGTGATTTGCTTGACGGTCACCTTGTGGTCGTCCCCGACCACGTATACGTAAGTGGAATTGGTGGTGCGCTGGATAACCGCCGTTGGGCACCAGCACCACGCCGCCCTTGGTCTCCACCAGCAGCTTCACGTTGACGAACTGGTTGGGAAAGAGCTGGTTGGCCTTGTTATCGAAGTTGGCGCGCAGCCGCAGCGACCCGGTGGTGGGGTCGATCTGGTTGTCGACGGTCTCGAGCGTTCCGGTATCCGATTTTCTGGTGTTGGCCCGGTCCCAGGCTTCGGCACGTAAATGCTGGCCGGCGGCCAGCTTACGGAGCACCACCGGAAGATCGTCCTCGGCCACGGTGAAAATCACGCTGATGGGATCGATCTGGGTAATCACCAGCAGGCCGTTGGTGTCGGTAGCGTGAACGATATTGCCGGGATCCACCAGCCGCAGCCCGACTCTTCCGGTGATGGGCGCCGTGATGTGGCAGTAAACCAGGTTCAGCTTGGCGTTATCGATCTGGGCCTGATCGGTCTTGACCACCCCTTCAGATTGCTTCACGGTGGCTTTCTGGGTGGCCAGTTGCTGCTCGGGAATGGCGTTCTGGGCCAGGAGCTTGGTGTAGCGGTCGAGATCCACGTTGGCGTTATCGAGGGTGGCCTGATCGCGGATCAGTTGCCCTTGGGCTTGGTCGAGCATGACCTGGTAGGGCCGCGGGTCGATTTCCAGCAGCAGATCGCCCTCGTGGACGAGGTCGCCTTCATGGTAGTGGACGCTCATCAACTGGCCGTCCACGCGGCTCTTGATCACGTCGGTGAAGATTGGGGTCACCGAGCCGAGGCCGGTAATATAAACGGGGATATTGCCCCTCCGGGCCTTGGCCGCGACCACCGGGATGACGCCCGAGCCGCCTTTCTTGCCGCCTTTCCCCGGCGGCGCCGCCGGAGCGATCAGGGCGCCGGCCTTGGGACCGTAAAACCAGGCGCCGGCAGCCAACAGGCACAGGACCGGCAGCCACAACCATCGCCAGCCCGAACGGTGCGTTTCGGGGGCTTTGGTCATGGGGAGTTTGGCCGCTGGAGGCTTGCTTACCGGAGGCTTAGCTGCCGGGGGACCGGTGAGCCCACCCGGCTCCATGGTTGGAGGAAACTGCTCCTTCATATCACCACCCGCTCAAGTTTGCGATGTAATGCAGACGACATACCTGGATACCTCTTATGAGCATAAATCGCGGGATACTCTAAACAACATAGCTCTTCCGAGCATAATGCGCTTCCCAGGGTGTGGCCCGATCCGCCAGGGGCACCCACCCACGGGTGGGGACCATGGGGACACCGGGGAGGTCCAAGGGGCGAGGCCGACGTCCGGAAATCCTCAATGGAAACATTATTCTATAACAGGTGCCGGCTGGGGCCGGCGGGGTACACCGGGGCCCCCCACAACGCCGGGGACGGGGGATTTGGGCCTGTCGGATTCCGGCGGGGTCGGGGCTGTGGGCTGAGCCGGCCAGCATTGGACTTGTGGGAGAGCTGGCGCGAAGGCACCCGTGGGGGATCCCGGGTTCGACCCCAGCCTGTGCGGCCATGGGCCCCCGTTGGCCTGGTCCCGCCGCTTTTTTTCACCGGACCTCTGGAGTATATTGCTAATGGCCCAATCTCTATGTGGAAAACTACGACATGCTTCATCACTGTGGCATTGGCTGCATCGTCCGCCCAGACCCCTCCCTCCCAGACCGCTCCCCCTTCCGGGCAACCGCCGGCTGTGCCGGCCGGCCGGGGACGAGGCGGCTTCCAGCAGCCCATGCCGCCGGGGCCCAATCCCAACTCGCAATACCGGCTGGGTCCCGACTCGCTGCCGCAGGAAGACGTGCCGAAGGGCGAGATTCGCGGGCCGTATGTCATTCCGAGCAAGGTCTATCCGGGAACCCAGCACACGTATTGGGTCTACGTTCCGGCGCAGTACGATCCGGCGGTGCCCGCCAGCCTGATGGTCTTCCAGGACGGCCAGGCATTCAAGGATGAGAACGGCGACTTGCGGGCGCAGAACGTGATGGACAACCTGATCTACCGGCGCGAGATTCCGGTGATGATCGGGGTGTTCATCAACCCTGGCCGCCGGCCGGACCAACCGGAGCCCAGCCCGCAGACCAGTTGGGGCGACGGAACCACCAACCGTGGGATCGAGTACAACACCCCGGACGACAAGTACGCCCGTGTGATCACCGAAGAACTGATGCCGGAGCTGTACAAGTCCTACAACATCTCGAAAGACCCGGAGCAGCATGGAATCGGTGGCTCAAGCTCCGGTGCAATCGCCGCGTTCGCGGTGGCCTGGGAACGGCCCAACGATTTCCGGAAGGTGCTGAGCAGCGTGGGCAGCTTCGTTAATCTGCACGGCGGCTACGTGTATCCGGAGCGCGTGCTGGCCAGCGAGAAGAAGCCCATCCGCGTGTTCCTGTGCGACGGTCGCAACGACAACCGGGGCTTCGGCCGCAACGGATACGACGAGAAGCGCGACTGGTTCTACCAGAATGTCCGCCTGATGAAGGCTCTCACCGCCAAGGGGTACGACCTGAACTATGCGTGGGGCATGAACCTGCACGGGCAGAAATTCAGCGGCATGATCCTGCCCGATATGATGCGCTGGCTGTGGCGCGACGGTCCGGTTTCCACCGACCCGAATGACATGGTGGAGCGCAGCTTCCGGCAGGCCGTGACCAGAAAGCCAGACAACCAGCAGAAGCCCTGATGCGGACGGCGGGGCGTTCCTCGACGCCCCGGCTGACGGCACAAAACGATCCTCCGGCCGAGCCGGAGGCTTTTCGGTTGCGGCCCCCCGAAGGGCCTGACCGCAACCGCCCAAAACCGGAGCGCCGACCGGCCAGCACCGATGCTCACGTGCCGTCTTCGGGCGCGACGGAAGGCATCTTGCCGGATACGTCAGCCTAAACCGGGCGGTTGCAGCCCTGCGGAGCGCGCGGCGGTCGTGCGCAGCGACCAGTTGCAGATAAACCGGTTGTCACCAGGAAGGTGATCTGCGCCGCAGTTGGAAATCGGTGGCGCTAATGACCCTACGAGGCGGTCGGAAGGCTAACTGCCGGATTTAGGGTCAAACTTCTACTGCCTCCCGGCAGAGCCGGGGGATCTCCCGACTGATTTAGCTTCAAGTGTAGGGTTCTGGGAGCGAAAGCGAAGCGCCAGGGCGGGAAACGGCTCAGGCCTGGCAGCTATTTTCCTGGTTGCGCGAGCGGGAAACCCGGCGGCCTGCCAGGATCAGGCAAATCAGCCCTATGCCGATGAGCGGAGCGGTGTGGGGCTCGGGGGCACCAGTATCAGACAGCAGGGGGGCATCATCCATAGAAAGCCCGTCCACATACGCGCCCGTGTCATCGTTGACCGTCAAAACCACGCTGGCGATGCGACCTTCCGGATCGTAAAACTGGATGAGCGGGGCATCGTTGCAAGGCGTCGGACCACCAGTCAGGAACCCAGTCAGGCTGTTGCAAACTCCACCACCGCCGGTGGAGTTGACTTGGTAAACACCTAGCAGATTGCCGGACGAATCGTAAGCGTCCAGGGTAGCAATGAAATTCGCCGCTGTTTTGCTGCTCACCTCGAAGGCAACACCGTACAGGCCCTGGGTGAAATTAAACGTCATATCCGCATCGCCGTCTTTCGAGCCGACGGCGCCGAGCAGCGGATCGCCAAATTGGTAGGGATAATTGTCGGGGCCGTAGGGCGGGTTGTTGATCTGGCAGACGGGTCCCGATTGTTCACAACTGGGGGCGCCGAACTGTCCGGCGAAAGTGTTGATCGTGCTGCTAAAGCCGTTGGCCATGGTGGGCATTACCCATTTGGACGTTGAAGCATCCCAGGCCAAAGCCGTGTTGTCGGCACGCTCCAAGGTTTGGTCCGAGGTGACATCGATCCCGACGCCCAAATTGGAGGTTACATCGACGGTGTCCAGATTGGTCGCGCCTGGATCGATGGCTTCGCCCAATCCGCCGTCACTCACCGGAGCGCCCCAATTCAGAAAATCATTCGCCGTGAAAATCTGAGCGCAGGGCGTATTCACAAGAGTGCTTGTCGTAGGACCGCTGGAACAGATGGCAGAACTCGCCTCCAGCCCACCGACACACCCAGCGAAGAGCGCCAACACTTTAAGTGTCTGCATCCGCACAGCTCAGGACCTCTGAGCGTTAAGTCTAGAACGTAGGCTGCCTCACTGACAAGAAAAAAAAATGTAACACTTGCCGACGGATGCCACATCCGAAACAATCTTCGTAGCCAGGCCGATTGGAATCAATGGCTTATCTGCTTTGTGAGAACTAGTACCCCTACCCCACTTGGGGGGTGGTACGACGTACGGAATCGCATGTTCCCGAGCCAAAAATAACCGATGTTAGTATGTTCGAGACCCTTCCTACCGTGCGGAAGCTGCCATCCGGGGGCGGAGCTATCGCTTGCCCCGTTTGCAATATTCGATAACCTGAGTTAGTACGTCGACAAGAACCAGGAATGCATCGAACCAGCCATCCGGCGACGTGGCGGTGCGGGTGGGTAGATTGATCCGCGCCTGGGCGACCGCGTATAGTTTCTGAACCGCCTTCTCGGCGCGGCCTACCCCCTCGATAAACTGCTTGGAACACGCCCGGAACTCGTTCCCCCACTTGGCGGCGGGGGCCATTCCGCCCCCGGCCGGCGGGCGCGAGGGCAGCGAGCGGGACAGAGTCACCGTCAAAGCCTTGATCTTCTGAAACTCGGACTGGCTGCGCATCAGGCTTCGCAGCAGTTTGTCGGCCTCGGCCAGCACCAGCCGGGCATCGAAGGATTTGGAAGACGCCAGTAGAGTGGCGTGGGAGGCGAATACGTCGATTTCACTGCGCAATTGGTGGAGGCGCTTGACCGCCTGCCGGGCCTGCAGCTCCACGAGTACTGACGAACTCACAATGCAGCACAGGATATCACGCGCGGCCGTTTTGGCGGCGCAAAGCGGGGCGGGGGGGCGGCGGTCCGAGCGGCCGGGGCGGCTCTGGGACGAAGCGGCCGGAACGGCCAAGACGCTGGAGCAGGCGGCGCCGCTTTGGGCGGAAGCGGCGAGGCAGGGGCCGGGAACGGGGCACGCCTGGCGGATTTGGGACGGAGCGGCCGATCTGGCAACGCCCGGGTTGCCCGGCGCCGCTCTGGGCGGAAGCGGCGAGGCAGGGGCCGGGAGGGGGGCACGCCTGGCGGATTTGGGACGGAGCGGCCGATCTGGCAACGCCCGGGTTGCCCGGCGCCCCTGGGCGGGAGCGGCGGGGGAGGGGCAGGAACGGGGCACGCCTGGCGGATTTCGGACGAAGCGGCCGGAACGGCCAAGACGCTGGAGCAGGCGGCGCCGCTTTGGGCGGAAGCGGCGAGGCAGGGGCCGGGAACGGGGCACGCCTGGCGGATTTGGGACGGAGCGGACGATCTTTCAACGCCCGGGTTGCCTGGCGCCGCCCTGGAGCAGCCAAACCCGTACTGCGGGTCCGGGCCGCCGGCAGGCGAGGCGCAAATCGTCAGGCGGTGGGTTGTGCCAGGCGCGCCTTCCACTCCTCCAGGATGAGCCCGGTCTGGGTGGTCGAGATCCGGGTACAGCCTGCCTCGTAGGCTGCGAGCACGTCCGCCAGGGTGGCCACGCCGCCTGCTGCCTCCACGCCAGTCTCCTCAGGCAGATACTTGCGCATCAGGGCCACGTCCGCGGCGATGTAGCCGGTGGGGGCGAACCCGGTGGAGGTGCTTACGGCATCGGCATCGGCGCGCTCCGCGCAGCGCAGGGCGATGATCTTCAGTTCACCGGTCAGCCAGGCGTTTTCCAGGATCACCGTGACCGTGGCGCGTTCTTTGTGGCAGGCCTCGGCAATCTGCGCCAGCTCGGTCTGGGCGTGCTGGAACTCGCGCGAAAGCAGGCGCGAAGTAGCGATCACCACGCCGATCTCGCGGGCCCCGCGGCGCAGCAGGTCGCGGGCCTCAAACAGCTTGACCGAAGTGGTCTGGGAGCCGTGTGGAAAACCCACCACTGAGGCTGGTATCACCGTGCTGCCCTCCAGATGGCGCAGCGCCAGTTCCACATCGCAGGGGCGCACCGAAACCGCGGCCACCGCATAGCGGCGGGCCAGTTGGATCCCCTCCAATACCTGGGCAGTCGTCAACTCGGGCCGCAGAAGGGAATGGCCGAGCAACCGGGCAACGTCCTCGCTGGCGGCCAGGGGCGGACGCGTGGGTGTGTCCATACGGCACCAGTTTATCGTTTCCAGGGCAACGGTTCACCACAGGTTGGCGAGGCCAATCGTGAAGAAGCTTTCTGTGGGGGTACTTTTCGCGCGCGGGGAGGTGTCGACAGGCGGGCAATCCGCGGCTACTGCCGCTTCTTCCGGGTGCCTGCGGCTCGCGCGGAGCCGCAGTTGAACCCGAGAGATTTCACCTGGTCGCAGGCACGCGGCGCCAGATCGCTTTTGGGGAAGCGCTTCAGGAGTTCCTGAAACTCCTTGTTGGCGTCCGTCCGGCGGCCCAATTTAACCAGCGACGTTCCCTTGCCGAACAGGGCATCGGGGGTCTTTTTATTGTCCGGATACTTTTCCAGCACCAGGTCGAAGTCTTTCACGGCGTCGTCATAATCGCCCTGGGAGGAGTGAATCCACCCGATGTAATACTGCGCGTAGGGAGCCATGTCGGTGTTACCGTACCAGCGCAGGTAATCGGAGAACTCCGAAAGTGCCAGATCCAGCTTGCCGCCGATGCGGTCGCGGTCGGCATTGGCGTATAGGTCGGTGGCCGAAATGGTGGGCAGATCGGACGCCGAACCGCCCGGTCCGCCGGGTCCGCCGCCAGGAGTGGCGCCGGGCTGCGGGGGAGCGGCGGGTGGCGGCGCTGAAAGGACCTTGACCACATTGGATAAGTCGGTCAACTGGGCCTGCATTTTGGACACCATATTGGTCAGATCGCCCACCGCGGCCTGCAAAGTGCGCACGTCGCTGGACACCTGGTCCATGCGGCTGCCGACGCCGACCACCGGCGAAACGACTTTCTCCTGCAAATCGCGCAGGCTCTGCTGCAGCCCGTTCTGGATCACGGCCACGGATTTGTTGGCGTCGTTACCGGCGCTCAGGGCCTGCTGCACCAGCACCCGGATCTCCGCCAGTTGGCGATCCTGGGACTGCTGAAGCTGCTTCACCTGGTCCTGTAACTGGGCGACATCCCGCTGTAATTCCTGAATCTCCTTGCTGGCCGCGTGGATGCGCGGCGGAGCGGTGATGGTCACCAGGCCGGCTAAAGCCGCAATCAAAAGGCGACGGTACATATACCCTCCTGCCATATCGTAACGAGGTTTCACGGGAAAGCCAAACACTCTCGACGCAGAGAGGGCGGCCAAGGATCACGACGGGGCGGCCAATGGGGCGGGACACGCGGAAAAGACTATCCGCCACTGCGCCCCCGGGTCTCCCGGACCGCCGGATTTTCCGAAGCTCCGGATCTCCCAGGCTTCCGGTCCTCCGAGTCTTTGGAACCTTGGAGTCCCCTGAAGAGGCCCCAGGGGCACCCCAACCGGGCACCCCCAGCGGCAAAGCGATCTGCGCGAGACCTGCTCGCCGGCGCCTGCGTCGAGTTCCTCTCTCTACTGCCCCGGCGAGAAATGCGCACGGCGATTCTTCTGCCAGCACTCCTCGGTGGCATCCGTGCACACGGGGCGCTCCTTGCCATAACTGATCGTACGGAGGCGGTCGCCGGGCACCCCGAGCTGCACCAGAAAGTCCTTGGCGGAACTGGCGCGGCGGTCGCCCAGCCCGAGGTTGTACTCGGCCGAGCCGCGCTCGTCGCAGTTCCCTTCCACCACGATGGTGGCGTTGGGGAAGTCCGTCAGAATGCTCTTCAACGCCGTGGCGTCGCGAGTCAGAGCATCGCGCGCGTCGCCGCGAATGTCGCTCTTATCGTAGTCAAAGTAAGCATCCTGCAAATCGGAGTTGACACGTCCTTCGAGGGTGCCAATTCCGCCCGTGCTGGTGGGCGGCGGAGGCGGCGGAGGCGGCGGTGAACCCACCGTCACGGTGGTGACGCCGGTCACCGACCCGCCCGGTCCACTGGCGCTCAGGGTGTAAGTGGTGGAGTTGGCCGGATTCACCGTCCGGCTCCCGGTGCTTTGCACCGTGCCAATGCCGTTATTGATGGAAACGCTGGTGACGTTGCCCGAAATCTCCCAGCGCAAGGTCGAAGACTCGCCGCGCTGGATGTTGGAGGGTTCGGCAGTAAACTGCTGGACCACCGGCGGGGCCGGCGTGGTGGATTCCGGAGCCGTGGGAGCAGGAGCGGGCGGTGGCGGCGCCGGAGCCGGCGGAGCCTTTTTCTTACAGCCGGCTGCGAACAGCGCCAGGGAGACTGCCAAGTAGAGAGACATCCTTCGTTTGCGGAACATGAACATCGCCTCCTGAAATTTCAACTGTACCGCCAAGATGCGGCGGGCTGACTAGCCAAGAAACAATTTTCGGGACGAACCCGGCTTTGCGCGGCGGCCCCGTGGGCGCCACCGTTATTTCCCCCACGTGGGGCTCAGGTTCTGACCCTGCGTAGTAAGCTGCTGCGCCTGCGTGCCGTTGGCCAGCATGGTCCAGATCTGCTCGCGGCCGCTGCGCGTGGAACTGAATACGATGTGGTTGCCGTCGGGCCCCCACACGGGATTCTCGTTGCGTCCCTCGGAGTGGGTCAACTGTACCGGGCTGCGCGACGCGACGTCCATGATAAAGACGTTCCAGTTTCCGGCCGCGAAGCCGCGGGTCCAGGAGAACGCAATGACTTGGCCGTTGGGGTGCCAACAGGGGTTGCTTGCCTCGCCTTCTCCGGGAGTCAGCCGTTCGATGCCCGTGCCATCGATATTCATCAGGTAAATCTGTTGCGGACCGGAGCGGCCGGACACAAATACGACCGAGTTGCCGGTCTTGGGGTTTATCTTTGGCTCCACATCAATGAACGATGACGAAGTGATGGGCCGAAACCCCGTTCCGTCCAAGCTCGCCAGGTAAATCCGGCAGCACTTGTCATTAGGCGCCGAAGAGGCGTAAATAATCTGCTTGCCATCGGGGGTGAACGACGGTGTTTCGTTCACCGAAGCGCGCTGATTATAAAACCGCAAATCGCGCGGCGGATCCACCGAAAATACAAATATACCAGGAAGACCGCGCGCATAACTCATAAATGCGACTTTGGACCCATCGGGCGAGACCGCCGGCTCTGTGGAAATAGACCTGAAATTCGTGATTTGATGCTGGTTGCGCCCATCGAAGTCCATGGTCCAGATCTCTTTGTGGCCGGTGCGGTCGCTCACGAAATAGATATGCGTTCCGAACAGAGACTGCGCGCCCCAAAGCGCCAGAATGTCGGCCGCGAACTGGTGGGCCACCTGCCGCGCGCCGGCATCGTCGGGCGTGCCGGCGTAGACTTTCCCGATCACCTGGGCGCCGGCCGTGTTGCCTTTGCTCAGGTCGTAGAGCCAACCGCGCAATTCCAGCACGCCTTGAGTTACAGCGGTGTAACCAAACGCGAGATAAGTCGCGTTGACCGGAGGGCTGGACCAATCCGTGATCCAGCGGCCGCCGCCGTTGGCCGTCGGCACAAGCTCCTCGCGGTTGCGGGAGCGCGGGGTCATGGAAACCGGCGGCGCCTCTCCGAAATCGGACGGCTGCTGCGGAACGAACGTCGGGTACATGCTGCGCGGGGCAATCTTTAAAATGCCGGACCCCGCAATATCGCTCTGCAGCGTGGAATTGAAAGCACCCATGAGCGGCGCGGCATCGCCGCCTCCCCGAAAGTCGGGAAGGGCAATGGTGGGTTTCTCCGAACTGGTGATGGGACCCAGGTTAATAATCTGAGCCGAGAGCAAGAGCGACGCCGCAGCCGCCGCGGCTGCCATCCAGATTGTGCGATTCATGTCTTACCGCCTTAATATGAAATGCAATTCGAGCTCCGCCGTGTCCTTGTCGAACTGGGGAGGCAGTGCACCGAACGGCGAAGAATCCAAAATGGCCCGCTGCGCCGAGATATCCAGCGGCCCTATCCCGCTGCTTTGCACGACTCTTGCCGAACCGTCCACCACCGATCCGTCGCGGCGCAGCGTGAAGCGTACCACCACTTCGGGAGCGGTGGAGATGCGTGGGTCGACCTCATTGGTGTGCCAGTGTTGGGCAACCTTGGTACGAATCAGGGTGGCGTAATAACCAAACCGGGTGCCCAGCGGCGAATCCGTGCCAATCCCGACACCGCCGGCGCCGGTCATCGCATACAGCGGCGAACTCACCTGCTGTCCCTGGGTACTGTATAGCTGGTTGGGTAAATCGCGCTGTTGCTGGCGATATGTGTTGGGGGGCGTATACTCTTTTACCTGCCGGGCCATCCTCTTGGCAGCACTTTTGTCTTTGATCGGAATAGCGTCGGTGTCCGGCTCGGGGAGCTTCGGTTTGGGCTTCACCTTCGGCTCCGGCTTCGGTTCGGGGATATGCGATTCGGTATCGTTGGCCACCGGATTTTTGGGTCCGGTGGTGCTGGGCAGGCGGATCGTGGGCACGACGTTTACCGCTATCGACCCCATTCCGCCCCCGTTGGGGTCGCCCCAGTTTTCCCGGCTCGAGTTGCGAAGCGCGCCATAGCCGATGATGGCAGCAGCTAACGACACATGCAGGATCAGGGAGCCGGCGAACGACCGGCCCAGCGGCTCCTTCTGATCGAGAATGTCGGCGTGCGAAGACATCACTTCCTCTGCCGCGCGGCGGTATCCAAGGGTTGCACCACAACGTTCACCTGGTAACCGTCGTGGCTCAACTCGGCCATGACGTCCGCGGGGACCTCCCAAACAGTGCCCTTGTCGGCCTTGAGGAAGACGCCCTTGGCGCCGGCGAAACGCTGCTGGATGGAATTTCGCAGGTCGTTGATATTGACTTCTTTTTCGTTGAGGTACATCAGACCGTCGCGGTTGATAGTGACCACGGGCATGTCCTTCTGCGTATCCTTGACGTAGCGCGTTTTGGGCACGTCCACTTCAATGCCGAAATCCATGATGTGCGCGGTGAGCATAAAGATGATCAGCAGCACCAGGACTACGTCCACGAACGGGGTAACGTTGATTTCGCTGAGGGCGGTATTGCCCCCGCGGCGCCGGGAGCCGCCGAAGTTACTGCCGCCGTTGACCGATAGGGCCATTGAGTTACTCTCCGAAGTTGCGGTCGGTCATGTTGAGAAACTCCAGGGCGAAATCGTCCATGCGCGTGCCGATTTCGCGGATCATATGACCGAAAAAGTTATAGAAGATGGCCGCCGGAATGGCCGCGAACAGCCCCACGGCAGTCGCCACCAGTGCCAGGGCAATGCCCGGACCGACCGTGCGCAGGCTGGTGGACCCCTGCTGGCTGAGCGCCAGGAAGGCCTTGATGATGCCCAGAACCGTGCCCAACAGTCCGATGAACGGCGAGACCGACGCGGTGGTGGCGAGCGTCCCCATGTTACGCTCCAGCTTGGCCAGTTCTTCGCTCACGCCCAGTTGCAGCGAGCGCTCCAGCGCGGCGCGATTGGTGATGGACCCGCGGCGCTTCACCTGGCGCTCCACTTCCTCGTACCCGAAGTCGAAGACCGAAACCAGCGGCGACGGCCGGAAATTCTCGCTCGCCGCGACCACCGCCTCCAGGCCGTTGGCCTTGCGGAAGGCGCGCAGAAAGCGCGAATTGAGCTTGCGGCTCCGCCCAGCGCGTTGAATTTAGCGAAGATGACAGTCCAGGAATAGACTGAAAAGCAGATCAGCACAACCAGCACGGAATTCTCCAGCAGGCCATTTTGCTGGAGCGTTTCCCAGAGATCTGCTTGAAGGAGGAAGGCTACCGGAGCTGCGAAGTTCAATCCGTCTCCTATACTCAAATCTAACACAGTGACGCTCGCCGCGACGCGAAAGACGAACCCGGCGCCGGCCGTTACTCCTTGCATTCCATGGCAGTATCGGCGAAACTTCCGTTGGAGGCATTAGGAAAAATTCATGTTCCAACATCTCCGCCTGCATACGGCCGGCCTGATTTGGCTGACGCTCGGCGCGCTGCCCGCGTTGCAGGCCGATGTCACCTTGCACTACCGGACGGTGGTTGAACTCAACCCCAATCTTCCACCGCAGCTTACCGAACAGATGATGAAGTCCATGAACGTGAGCCTGCCGAAAGACCAGACCTTGCAACTCAAGAACGGCAGAATGTTCTATTCCTCCGGCAATCTCGTGTCCATCAACGACTTTACCAGGCACGAAATCACACTGCTGGACCCGGCCGGCAAGCGTTACGCCACCATCCCGGCCAGCCAGTACGCCGACGAGATGGCGCGCGCCATGCCTCCCATGAACGCCCAATCGAAGGCGGCCATGGCGGCCATGAAAGGCCACTCCGAATCCAAGGCCACCGGCCGCACGGACACCATCCAGGGCGTGGAAGGCGAGGAGCACGATGTTACCATCACCGTGGATTCTCCGGCCATGCCCAACGTACCCGCCGGGCCCATGTTGCGCATGGTGATGCATATGTGGACCGCCAAGGCCAGCGAGGCGGCGCGCGTCCCGGCAATCGGCGAGCTGACGCGATACGATCTGCTCTCTTTCGGAGGAGCCGATCCGGTATCCGCGATGTCGAAAGTGTTCGAACAAATACCGGGCTTCGCGGACACCTTCTCGACGATGCTGAAAGGGCTGAAGTCCGGCGGGATCCCGGTGATCCTGCGGATGCAGATGGAAATGTTCCTGCCGATGCTGGGCGCCCTGATGAAGCAGATGCCGGCAGGCAGCGCTCCGGCCGGCGGCTTCGATCCTGCTGGGGCGCTGGCGCACGTCACCTACGAGGTGGCCTCGATTTCCACCGATCCGATCGCGGAGTCGGTGTACCAGATTCCGGAAGGCTATCAGGCCGTGCCCGCCGCCGACATCCTCAAAGATATGATCCGTTCGAGGATGCCGGCAGCCCAATAAGGCCCGTGGCAGCACCTACCGCCGCCAGCCCAATAATCGCCCGCGGCCCCCGCCTCTACCGCCGCCAGCCCGGCAAACACTCGCCGCCGCGCCTGCTGACGCCGGGCCCAATAACCACTGCGGCCCGTCGCCACCGCCGCCAGCCGATTCACCACTCGCTGCCGCGTCTACCGCCGCCAGCACAATAACCACCCGCGGTCCGTCTCCAACGCCGCCAGTCCATTCACCACTCGCCGCCGCGCCTGCCGACGCCGATCCAATGGGCCACCGCGCCCCGCCTCCAGCGCCGCCAGCCCGGCAAACACTCGCTGCCGCGCCTGCTGACGCCGGGCACAATAACCACTGCGGCCCGCGTCTACCGCCGCCGGCACAATAACCACCCGCGGTCCGTCTCCAACGCCGCCAGTCCATTCACCACTCGCCGCCGCGCCTGCCGACGCCGATCCAATGGGCCACCGCGCCCCGCCTCCACCGCCGCCAGCCCGGCAAACACTCGCTGCCGCGCCTGCTGACGCCGGGCACAATAACCACTGCGGCCCGCGTCTACCGCCGCCGGCACAATAACCACCGCGCCCCGCCTCCACCGCTGCCAGCCGATTCACCACTCGCTGCCGCGTCTACCGCCGCCAGCACAATAACCACCGCGGTCCCCACCTGCCGCGCCGGGCCCATTAACTACCCCGCCGCACCTACCGCCGCCATGGGATCAGGTGCATCCGCGGGGGCAGTTGGGCGTGGGCCAGGTCGAGATCGTCGTTGCGCACCGTGATCCGCACCTCCGCGGGGTTGGGGGGCGACGGATAGTTCAGGGTGAAGTATAGCTTCAAAGTGGGGCTGGGCTGGTTGGCGTCTTCCAACACAGACAGTGTTCGGGTGGAATCGGCATAAGAGCGCAGCAGCGCGGCCCTTTGCGGATCGTCGCAGGTGAGCAGCGCTTCGCGAATCACGTGGTCTTCGGAGGCGTAGGCGACAATGGCCACCACGTTGGGCTGCTTCAGCCGGGCATCTTTGGTATCGTCGGGCGGCACCTCCAGCCCCACGTAGCGCGTCGTCACCGTATCGCGGGAGATGGAGAAGCTGACCAGCGGCACATAGGTGTCGAAGAGATGCTGGCCCGACCCCAGCTTGTATGCCGACCACCACTCGGTTTCCTCCAGCCCGCGCAACACCAGGAAAAGTGCGTTATCCACCGGATGGCCATCGGCGCCGGCGACGGTCAGGGTGTAGAGCGGCTTCTGCCGCGGGTCTTGTCCCACGGGCCAGGTTTCCAGGGTAACTGTGGCCTCTACGCCGATGTCGCCAAGGACTCCCTGGATCGCTGGGTATTGCGCAGCAGCAGGCGCTCCTCGGGAGGCCGGCCGGGCACGTTGGTCCCGGAAACGGCATAAGAGATGTTACGGATCTCGGCCGTCCGCTCGCCATCCGCGGCGGTGGTGAGGTTAAAGGTCGAGGCGGATTCGGCGTGAATGGGCGGGGCGGCCTTCCTGGAGGCGGGCTGGGCCGAGGCCAGGCCGGCAGCCAGGAGCAGCGCCAGGGCGCAGGGGTTGGATCGCACCTGGGAATAGTAGTATGCCGCTGGAGGCGGGCGCAAGACGTGACACCGCTGGTTATCGGAAGTTATCGCCCGGGCGGCTGTTTTTCCAAAGCCGCGCGCGTCTCCCGCAGCGTGTTTTCGAGACTTTGTTTCGGCAGATCCTGAATGATCGGCTGCACCAGCCAGCCCAGCCCGGTGGGGATATCGCGGGTCAACGAAATCGCCTCGCACTCCACCCAGGTGCCACCGTCGCGCCCTTGAAAGCGCCAGTACGAATTCAACCGCCAAAGGAAACCCTGGCCGGTGCCCGGCGCCAGGTCGTGTTCGCCGGGCCGGCCGGGCTTATCCACCTCGGCAATGCGGGTGGACCGCGAGCTGGATTGCCAGCGCGTCGCATCCACCGGAACGTATTGCACGTCATGCTCAGTATCCAGCACAACCGTAAGCATCATCTTCTTTACCAGGCGCATGTAGACCCGGTAGTGGTCGCCATTGTGCTCCAAGGTTCGCGAGTCCAGCATTTCGGGCCTGTAGAGGTCCTTCTGGTGGTCGTAGTCGCGCATCAGCGCCATGGTGCGCGCCAGAGACACGCCCGGCAGGAAGACGCCGCCGATCCAGTCGTGCACGATGCCGTAGGGGACGGGGGTCTGGGCGCTGTTGCCGGCGGGTTCCACCACCACCTCGCCGTGCAGGATGCGGCTGGCCCGGTCGGGCAATTCATCGGCCCACAGAAAGGTCTTGCGTCCGGCCATGCGCTGGTCGGCTTGGCGGATATACCGGTCGAAGGCTTCCACGCTGACCGGTTTCAGGTCCGCCGCACGGAGCGCGGTAGCCCAAAGAGACGGCCATAGAAGAACCGCCGCTATCACCCGTCTCATACCTCCATTCTCGCTCTTTGCCAGGGCAACCCGCCGCCCCCGGTCAGCGCAGCCGGACGCGCCTTGATAAGATCGGTGCATGGATCTGAGCTACCCGATTGGCAAATTCCAGCGGCCCCATGCAGTGACGCCCGAGATGCGCTCCGGATTCATTGCCGAAATCGCCGCCGCTCCCGCGACCCTGCGCGAGGCCGTCCAAGGCTTGAACGACGATCAGCTCGACACTCCCTACCGCCCGGAGGGCTGGACAGTCCGCCAGGTAATCCACCACGTAGCCGACAGCCACATGCACAGCAACATTCGCATGCGCTTCGCCCTGGCCTCGGTGGAACCGACCATCATGCCCTACGAGGAATCGGTGTGGGCCGAATTTCCGGATGCCCGCAACGCTCCCGTGGATACTTCGCTGCTGCTGCTCAACACTTTGCACCATCGCTGGGTGGTGCTGCTGAAGTCGCTCTCGGATGCGGACTTCGCGCGCAGCTTCCGCCACCCCGAGCTGGGACTGGTGCGCCTGGATACCAACCTGGCGCTGTACGCCTGGCATGGCCGCCACCACACCGCGCACATCACCCGGCTCCGCGACCGCATGGGCTGGTAGAAGGCGATCCCAGGCGGACGGGGGCAAGGCGCCTGGGAGGTCGTGCCGGCGCGGGGCCTGCGGCGCGCAGCTTCCAACATGGCTGCTGGCCTGGTGCGCCTGGACGCCAACCTGGCGCTACCGCGTCACATCTGCCTCCGCGACCGCATGGGGTGGTAAAGGCGAGCCGCGGAAGCCGTTGCCGGAAAGGCGGACGCGCCCAGGACGGCCGCGCCCAGGGTTCGCCGCACAGCAGGCACCGACCCCCACAAAAACTGATTTTGGGGGATTCCCCCAAAATCCCCCAAACGCCCGTTGAAAATAAATGAGTTGTGAGATCGTTTTCGGGGGATTCCCCCAAAACCCGCCAAACCAAGCGGCCTGCCCGATTCCCGCCCGTGACCCCTCGCGGCAGGTTTTCACAACCAAGCCGCCTCACGCCGCGTCCAATGCTACAGGGTCGTCCTGTATAATGGTTGGAAGGCCCCCGGAGTCTTCAACACCTATGAGTAGCCGTCTCAAATACCTGGTTGTAAGTTCGTCAAGCGCCCTCACCCTCCTGCTTTTGATCGGGAGCGTGATGAGCAAAGGTGCCTCCTCTACCGACGACCACTATAAATATATGGGCGTCTTCAGCGAGGTAGTGGCCAAAATCAAGGGCGATTACGTCGAGGAACCGGACATGAAGAGCGTCACCCTGGGCGCTCTGAACGGCATGCTCGAAGCCATCGACCCGTTTGCCAGCTACCTGAACGCCGAGCAGTACAAGGAGTACCTGCAGAACAAGGATGTGAAGCGCGGCGACATCGGGTTGATTCTGTCGAAGAAATCCGGCTACGTCGGGGTGGTTGGGGTGGTTCCCAACTCGCCCGCCGCCAAGGCCGGGCTTTCCACGCTGGATATGATCGAAAGCATCAAGGGCATCGCCACGCGCGACATGCCTTTGGCTTATGCCTCGATGCTGATGGAGGGCGAACCCGGTACCACCATCGAACTGAGCGTGTGGCGTACGCGGCGTCCCGAACCGCAAACCGTCAAGCTGACCCGCGCCATGCTCACCTTGCCTCCCGTGGATAGCAAGATGCTCGCCGACCAGGTGGGCTACATCGACATCAACGCGCTTTCCCCCGAGCACGTGAAGGAAGTCGCGGCGGCCGTGCAGTCGCTCGAAAAGCAGGGCGCGCGCAAGTTGATGGTGGACGTGCGCGATTGCGCCATGGGCAGCCCGGAGGATGGCATCGCGCTGGCCAACCTGTTCGTGAAACAGGGGCGGATCACCTACCTGGTGGGGCAGCGGGTGGCCCGGCAGAATTTCGATGCCGATCCCTCCAAGGCCATCACCAGCCTGCCCATAGTGGTGCTGGCGAATCGCGGCACGGCGGGCGGGGCCGAGATTCTGGCCACCGCGGTGAAGGACAACAAGCGCGGCGAGGTGGTGGGCGAGCGCACCTATGGCGATGCTGCTATGCGCAAGGCCATCAGCATGGATGACGGCGGCGCCATCATTCTATCGGTAGCCAAATACTACGGCGCGGATGGCAAGGCCATTCAGGACACCGGCGTGGTGCCGGGAACGCCTGTGCAAGAGGCCGATTCCCAGGTGGATTACGACGACAACGGCGAGCCGATTGTGGATACCGATCAGCCGCCTCAAAAGCAGAAGAAACTGGAAGACGACCCGGTGGTGAAGAAGGGTCTCGAAATCCTCGCCAAATCGGCGTAGCCGCGCGGGCAGGCGATTTGCCCGGGCGACTCGCCTGCCTGCCAAGCGTGCAGCGGTTCCCTACAACGTTTTCAGATACGCGATCAGGTTGTCTTTGTCGTCGTCGCCCAGCATGTCTTTGTAAGGTGGCATTCCGTTGCCGCCGTCGTCGATTTGGGCGCGGATGTTGGCCTCGGTGGGCTTCTTTCCGTTGTTCAGCTTGTCCTTCTTGAACAGCCCCTTCAGCCCGGGCCCCATTTTCTTTTCATCGCTGTCCGCATTGTGGCAGACGGCACAGCTCTGATCGAAGACGTCCTTGCCCTTGGCCGGATCGCCCTTATCGGCCGCCCTGAGCGCTATTCCCGTTCCGGCCCCCAGGGCCGCCAGCAACGCCACAATTCGCATATTCCGCATGTTGTTCAGTTTTCTCCAGCTCCTAATTGCCTATCTTACAATGCCGGGGGATGGCGCCGCCGGAGAGGCCGCGGATTTTACGTAGGGGCGGACCGGCAGTGAATCGATGTGCGGCGCATACCAGTTGCGCATCCGGCCAGTTGCTACAATCGCAGTGATGCCTAACGAGACCTACGCCGTATTCGATACCACCGAGGGGAAATTCAAAGTCCGGCTGTTCGCCGAGAAAGCTCCGCGAACGGTGGAAAACTTCGTGAACCTGGCCGACGGCACCAAGACCGGCAAGCCCTTCTACGACGGCACCGTGTTCCATCGGGTCATTCCGGACTTCATGATCCAGGGCGGCGACCCCGAAGGCACCGGCCGCGGCGGCCCGGGCTACAAGTTCGCGGATGAATTCCACAAGGACCTGAAGCACACCAAACCCGGCACCCTCTCGATGGCCAACGCCGGACCCAACACCAACGGCAGTCAGTTTTTCGTTACCGTGGCGGCCACCCCCTGGCTCGACAACAAGCACAGCATCTTCGGCGAAGTCAGCGAAGGCTACGAGGTAGTGAAAAAGATCTCGCAGGTGCCGCGCAATTCCCAGGACCGGCCGGTTAAGGAAGTGCGTCTCAACTCCGTGACGATCGAGCGAGCCTAGTGGGCTGTCCCGCTTGCCGCTTGCTGAGGCCCGTGGCTTCGATAGTGCGCCCCCGAGCCGCGATGGCCAGGGAGCTGTGGGACACTCTTCCGCGCGCCAACCGCTTGCTGAGAAGTGGTGAAATAATTTATCGCGCGCAAGCTAGAGCATGCGCCACTACTGCAAGCCCTGCGCCTGCAAGGGTGGGGTATGCCTTAGCCTGCCCTGCTTCGATTCCTTCACGGCTTCTTGCGCCCGCTGACCGCTTGCTGACCGAAAGGGCGCCCGCACGGGGCCGCGGACGGAACCAGGCTCCGTGAACGCCCCGCCTGCGGCGCGCCTCGCCCTGTTCGGGGGCGCCTTCGATCCGATCCACAACGGCCATCTGACAGCGGCCCGCGCCGCCGCCGACCGTTTCCGTCTGGACCGGGTGCTCTTCGTCCCCGCCGCCAGGCCGCCCCACAAACCCGCCTGC
Organism: Bryobacterales bacterium; assembly: GCA_963803725.1. GTDB lineage: Bacteria > Acidobacteriota > Terriglobia > Bryobacterales > Bryobacteraceae > JOPF133. Next base: position 47,537 of record CAWDOH010000064.1, read on the forward strand.
CACGCCCCTTATGCCGACCGCGTCCGGATGGTCGAACTGGCCGTGGAAGGCGATCCGCGGTTCGAAGTGTCGCGCCTGGAGGAGAGCGCCGCGCGCAATTACTCCATCGACACTATCGAAAAAGTACGCGCGGAGATGGCTCCCGGCGACGAGTTGTTCTTCCTGATCGGCGCCGACGCCTTCGCCGAGATCGGCTCCTGGCGCCGCTGGCGGGATGTGGCGCGGGCGGTGGTCTTCCTGGTGGTGAGCCGGCCCGGCCATGTGTACGAGATCCCGCCGGAGACCCGCGTGGAGCGCCTGGATACTATCGATCTTCCGGTCTCTTCCTCGGAAATCCGGCGTAAGTTAGCCGAGGGGCAATTACTGTTGGACGTGCCGTCCTGTGTTTTAGAGTACATTGCGAGCCACCATCTTTATGCCGAACTATGAAGCGCATCACATATTCGCTCCTTATCCGGCCGCGCTCCTTGCAGCGTGTATGGCGCCCGCCTTCGTGCCGTCCGCTTGGGAAGCGTGGCCGCTAGATACACCGGGTGTGTCGCAGCGCTCCGCGCACGGCCCCGGCGGGAAGGCTTGGGCCGACTCCGGTTCCGCTGTAAGTTGTGAAAGATCTTGCATATATAACGCAAAAGGTTCATTCTGTTTTTGAAAGAAGCTTAATATGGAAAGCGCATTGCTTCGCAAAAGTGGCATTGTGCGTCCCCACCCGTCCGGGCTGCCGATCGCTGGAGGATAAATCTTGAAGAAAGTTCTATACGCTGCATTCCTGACAGTCTTTTCACTCGCGTCGATTGCGAGTGCGCAAACTTTGAGCTTCAGCCCTACCTCCGTGTCGCTGAGCGCGATGGTGGGCACCACCACGGCTGGCGTGGCAACCGTCTCGGTCACCGCATCCTCGGGTACCCTGACCTATACCGCCAGCAACAACACCGGTGTTCCCTGGCTGTCGTTCGGCTCCGCGGGATCCACGACCCCGACCAATCCGGCCACCCAGTTTATCTCGGGGACGACGCCGTCCTCGTTTGTGGTTTTTGCGAACCCGGCCACTCTCACCGCGGGAACTTATACCGCAACCTTGCTGTTATCGGCCAACGGGGTCAACACCAACGTCCCGGTGAGCTTCGTAGTCAGCAGCATCGGGGTCAGCCCGCAGTCGCCGGTCAATCTTTCCTACCAGGTGGGCAGCGGGTCGTTCCCCGGAACGTACCTGCAGGTACTTGGCCCGTCGACCACCTATACTACCCAGATCCAAAACGCTTCGAATTGCTCCTGGCTCTTTGTGCCCACCAACGGTCCCGTTCCGGGAACGCTTACCGTGGCCACCAACCCGTCGGGAGTCAACGCCCTGTCCGCCAACGCTACCCCCTATCCTGCAGCTTTACCATTACGCCCGCCAATGGCAGCCCCGCGATCACGGTCGTAGTCAATCTTACGGTTTCCGCATCGCCTACGATTACGGCGAATCCCTCTGCCATCTCCATGAACTTTCAAATCGGGTTTGCCGCTCCATCCCAGACATTGACGCTCACCAGCAATAGCACGCAGGCCGTTACGTATGCTCTGGCGCCTCAGTACAGTCAGGGCACCGGTTGGATCAGCCTGAGCAAGAACGGCGGAACCCTTACGCCCCCTGGGAACAGCGATACGCTAACGGTCTCTTACGATACCGCCGCGGCTCTGGCGGCGGGGACCTATAACGGCCAAATCGTCGTAACCGCGAACAATCTCCAGGCACAAAGTATCCCCGTGCAGTTGCAGGTATCGAATTCGGCGCTTCTTAACCTGTCGCCCTCTGCGGTTAGCTTCACCTCGGAGTTGAATGGAAGCTCTCCCCCGCCGGCCGTAGTGGAGGCCACGATCACCAACGGTGTGGGAACCATCAATATCGGTTCGGTGAGCACAACCTCAGGCGGCAACTGGCTTTCCGCTTCCACCGGCCAGACGATTACCTCAGCCACATCTGCGTGCCCTGCACCTCCTTGCACTCCGATCACCCTCAGCGCAAACACCTCCAGCCTGGCGGTGGGGACTTACACCGGCACCGTCCCGGTCTTTGGCAGCGACACGGCGAATACGCCGTCGATAGGGGTCACGTTGACTGTTTCCGGCGCCCCGCTGATCTCCACCAATTTTTCCACCGATGTTTCCACGCAACCCGTCTCGACCCTGACCTTCGCCTACCAAACGGGGAGCAGCACGCCCCCCCCAGCGCAGACCATTGCAGTTTCGAGCACGACCGGAGCCACTCTCGATTATTCCGCCACATTCGTCACCAGTACTTCCGGCTGTGGCAACTGGGTAACCCTCTCAGGCAATACAACCGGGAATACCACCGGTAGCTTTACCGCAACCGCCAACCCAAGCGGCATCCCGGCAGCTTCGTCCGGTGGAGCGTGCGGTGGCATGATCACAATCACCGCTACAAATGCCGCGACAGGGACTGCCGCGCCTAATAGTCCATACCAGATTCCGGTCGTTCTCTTTGTGAGCAACAACGCTTTGCTGGCGGTTACACCCGACTCGGTTCCAGCCTTCAGCGCTCAGGTTGGCAGTGGCAGCTCAGTGGCTTCTCAGAACTGCGTTACGAGTGGATCGACGAATTGCGTCGTGAATATGAGCAATACCAGCACCACGGATCCGTTGACCGTGACAGTGAGTGTGACAACCTCGGACAGTGTCAACTGGCTCAACGGACTTTTTGCCGAACCCACAACGGTTACGATTCCACCTAATTCGACCGCGTCCCTTACTATCGGCTTGGTATTCGTGCCTTCGACCGCCGGCACCTACACCGGTGCGGTGACGCTCACCGCGACGGCCGCTAGCGGCAAAGCCGTGCTGGACAGCCCCTTGACCATTCCGGTGACTCTGCAGGTGACCGCCGGCACGCTGACTCCGAATCCCACGTTGCTTAGCTTCACGCAAACCCTGGGAGGCGGGGCGCCGCCCACCCAAACCATCACGGTGAGCAGCAGCACCGGCACTGCCCTGAGTTTCAACGCGGCGGCCACCAGCACCAGCACGGCTCCATGGCTGAGCGTTTCTCCGACTTCCGGCACGACGCCGACCACCCTCACGGTGACGGCGAACGGCTCCAGTCTGAATCCCTCGGCCACACCTTATACCGGCGAGATTACCCTCACCGCTCCGGGAGCCGCCCCGGTGAACGTTTCAGTGACCCTCACCGTGACCGGCGGAACCATCTCCGCGACACCCACCACCCTGACCTTCACGCAGGCGGCGGGCGGATCGGCGCCGGCCGCACAGAGCGTCAGCGTGAGCGGCACGCCCGCCTCGCTGAGCTTCATGGCTACGGCCGCTTCCACCACCGGAGGTAACTGGCTGACGGTCTCTCCGGCCAGCAGTACCACGCCGGGAACGGTGTCGGTGACCGCGAGCGCCGGCACCCTGGCTGTGGGCAGCTACAACGGCACGGTGACCATCACCTCCACCGGCGCCACGGGCAGCCCCATCAGCATTCCGGTCACGCTGAACGTGGTGACCGCGCAAACGCTGACGGTGAGTCCCGCTACCCTGACGTTCGCGGCCATCACCAGCCAGCCGTCGCCCTCGGCCCAGACCGCTTCGGTCACTTCAAGCGCCAGCGGCACCGCCTTCACGGCCATGGCTACCACCGCCAGCGGAGGCACCTGGCTGACGGTCACGCCGACCAGCGGCGTCACCCCCGCGCAGCTTACGGTGAGCGTGTCCACGCAAACCCTGGTCGCGGGCAATTACACCGGAACCATCACCATCAATTCGCCCAACGCCACCACGCCGGCCACCCTGACAGTGAATCTCACGGTGGCCACCATTCCCACGCCCGTGATTGCCGCGGTGAAGAATGCGGCCAGTTACGCGGTGGGCGGAGTGGCGCCCGGCGAGAACATCGTGATCGGCGGAACCGGCATCGGGCCGGCCACGCTGACCGGCCTGGTGGTGAATCCTAACGCCACCATCGCCACCACAGTGGCCAACACGCAAATCCTCTTCGACGGCATTCCGGCTCCCATTGTTTACGTCTCGGCCACGCAATCCAGCGTGATGGTGCCTTATGAAATCGCCGGCCGCACCACCACCAACCTGACGATAATCTACGAGGGCGTCAGTTCCCTGCCGGTGCCGTACAATGTGCTCGCTGTCCAACCCGGCATCTACACGCAGAACGCTTCGGGCACCGGCCCCGGCTCCATCCTGAACCCGAATTACAGCGTCAACGGCCCCAGTAATCCGGCCGCCGCCGGTTCGGTTGTGGCGGTCTACATGACCGGCGAGGGCGTCACCAACCCGCCCAGCATCACCGGCGGCGTCGCGGCGGGCGGCTGCACGAATAAACCCGTGGCCGGGGTGACGGCGACAGTGGGAGGAAGCCCTGCAACCGTGGACTACTACGGGTGCGCGCCCGATGAAATCTACGGCGTGATGCAGGTCAACCTCACCATTCCAGCGAGCCTTTCCGCGGGCGCGCAACCGGTGGTGATTTCGGTAGGCGGCGTGCAAACGCAGACGGGCGTCACCGTGAGCGTGCAAGCAGCCCCCGCCTCGCAGCCGGAGCAGTAATCGCCGGGCGGACCGGTTCGCAGGCGCGGAGAACGCATCCAGGAATGCCTCTCCGCGCCGATCTTTTGTCCTAAATCCGGCAATTGTAACCCCTCGGAGCGAACCGCGACCGTGCCCTGCAACAGTTGTGGATAAGCGGTGTCCAAGTTCATCAGGTTCACCAGGCTGCGCAAGAACAGGCTGGTACCGGCCATCAGCGCCAGCGAAAAGGCCACCTGCCGACGATGAGGCCGCGGGCGAGGCGGTTGCGCAGGGGTCCGCCCACAACGCCGCACCCTTCCTTCAACGCGTGTGTCAACTCCAGGCGGGTGCCCCGGACGGCCGGAACAGGTCCGAACAGCAGCACCGTCAGAGTCGTCACGCCCAGGGTGAAGCCCGGCACGCGGAGGTCGGGATCGACGCGCACGGGGCAGCGGATCGGGTCCGGCGTTGACCATAATCAGCAGCTACCGGCTGCCGCCCCATGCGAGCAACACGCTGAGCGACGCAGCCGCCAAGCCAGCAACCCGCCTTCTGTGAACATCTGCTGGATCAGCCCTCCGCGCCCCGCCCCGATTGACATGCGGATGGCGATTTCGCGCTGGCGCGCCGTGGCCCGCGCCAGCAGCAGGTTGCCGACATTGGCGCAGGAGATCAGAAGCACGATCGCCACCAGCGCCATGACAATTTCGAGCGGCGAAGGAAACCGCTGCCGCAGATCCGAAAGACTCGTGGCGGCGGGCGTCCGATCGACACGCGCGTGGATCATGCCCGCGATCCGCCTGGGGGAAGGTTGCGGGGCGGCATACCCGGGCATCGAAGTCATTCACCTCATCCTAAATCCGGCAGTTAGCCAGCCGCCCCGCCTCGTAAGGCCATTGGGGCCACCAATTTCCAACTGTGGCGCAGATCACCTTCCGGGTCACAAGCGGTTTATCTGCAACTGGTTGCAGCGCACGCCGCTGCCCGCTCCGCGGGGCTGCAACCGCCGGATTTAGGATCATCCACGGCGCATGCGATATAGAACCCTCCTGGGAGAGTAAGCACAACGCGCAACGGCGCTACTTCAGCGACGCGCTGATCTTCGCCCGGTACTCCGCGGCTTTCGCCAGGATGGCGGCTTCATCGAGCGTCAGAATGCGCGCGTCGCGCACCACCGGCCGGCCGTTCACCATCACGTCGCGCACGTCTTCGGCTTTCAGAGCGTAGACCATCTGCGATACCGGATTGTAGAGCGGCACGGCGTTGGGGCGGTCCAGGCGCACCACAATCAGGTCCGCGAGCTTGCCTGGTTCGAGCGAGCCGATCTCCTTCTCCATCCCCAGCACCCGCGCGCCGCCGATGGTGGCCATCTCCAGCGCGGTGGATGCCGGCAGTACCGTCGGATCCAGGAGGGTGACTTTTTGCAGCTTCGCGGCCATATCCATCTCTTCGAAAAGATTGAGATCGTTGTTGCTGCCGCCGGCCCGTCGGGGCCGAGGCCCACCGCGATCCCCAGCGCCAGCATGCGCGTCACCGGCGCCACCCCGCTGGCCAGCTTCATATTGCTCGATGGGCAATGCGCCACGCCCACATGCCGCGCTTTCAGAATGGCCATGTCCGCTTCGTTCACCCAGACGCAGTGCGCCGCCACAGTGCGGCCGTTGAACACGCCCAGTTTGTCGAGCGTCTGCGTTGGCGTGGTGTGGCGCTTGGCCAGCTCGTCGTCGTTCTCTTTCTTGGTCTCGGAGAGATGGATGATCAGCGGCGCGTGGTACTTGTTGGCCAGCGCGCGGGCGGCCTTCAGGGTTTCGTCGGAATTGGTGTAGAGCGCATGCGGGCGCCACGGCCGGGGTCACCAGCGGATCGTTACGGAAGCGCTCCAGGTATTTTTCGGTGAAGGCCAGCGAGTCCGCAGGGGTCTTCGCGTCGGCCACCGGAAACCCGATGATGGTTTCGCCCAGCACGCCGCGCATTCCGGCTTCCTTGGCCGCCTCCGCCACCACGTCCTCGAAGTAATACATGTCGGTGAAGGTGGTGGTGCCGCCCAGCAGCATTTCCAGGCAGCCCAGTCGCGTCCCCCAGCGGACGAAATCGGGCGAGACATTCTTGGCTTCGGCGGGGAAGATGTACTTTTCGAGCCAGTCCTGCAATTTCAGGTCGTCGGCGATGCCGCGGAACAGCGACATGGCCGCGTGCGTGTGAGTATCGATCAGGCCGGGCGCCAGAATCGCGTCGGGCCGGTCCAGCCGCTGGGCGGCGCTGGAAGCGCGCATCGATGGCAGCCCGCGTATCCACGCCCACGATGCGGTTGCCGCGGATGGCCACGGCGCCGTTTTCAATCACGCGGTGCTGCGCGTTTTCGGTGATGACGTAGCGCGCGCTCCAGATCCAGTCGACGGCGCGGCTGAGCCGACGAGCGAGCGCAACGCAGAGAACAAAGACTAATAGACTTTACAAGATACGACGCATCGAAGGGCTTCGGAAACAGATCTTTCAACCGGTAACTCTCGGTCTTGCCGCGCAGGTTCGCCAGCACGATCTCCACGTCGCCGCAGAATTCCCACAGGATCTGCCGGCAGGCGCCGCAGGGCGGGGTCAGCACTCGGTATCGGCCGCCACCGCGACGCGGCGGAACTGGCGCGCGCCCTCGGAAATCGCTTTGAAAACGGCCACGCGCTCGGCGCAAACGGTCAGCCCGTAGGTGGCGTTCTCCACGTTGCAGCCGGTGTGGATGCGGCCAGCGGCATCTTCCATCGCCGCGCCCACCTGGAATTTCGAAAACGGCGCGAAGGCGTTCTCGCGCACGGCCAGGGCAGCCGGCAATCAGAGCGTCCGTCATCACCAGCCGCGGCAGCAGCGCCTTCAGGAAGCGCACCAGCGTGTCGCGCACCTCGCGCCGGCCTCCAGCACTTCCTCGTGGCTCAGTCTTCTGCGGAAGCACGCCCGCGGCCATATTGGTCACGCAGGAAATGCGCCAGCACCTTCATCCCCATGTGATTGGCCGCGATCACTTCCGGCACCGTGGACATCCCCACCAGGTCCGCGCCAATGGCGCGCAGGTAGCGGATCTCCGCGGGCGTTTCATAGCTCGGGCCCGAGCATCGCCGCGTACACGCCTTCGTGCAGCGTGGATGCACAGCTCGCTCGCCACGTCCCGCGCGATCGTCGCGATACTCGCGCGAATAGGCTTCCGACATGTCGGGGAAACGCGGCCCCAGTCGGTCGTCATTCGGCCCGACCAGCGGATTCGAGCCTTGCAGATTGATGTGGTCGGAGATCAGCACCAGCCCGCCGCGTTCATACGCCAGGTTGATGCCGCCCGCGGCATTGGTGAACACCATGCGAGCGCACGCCCAGCGCGCCCAGCACGCGCACGCCGTAAGCGTACCTGCGCCGGCGTGTAGCCTTCGTAGAGATGCGCGCGGCCGGCCATCACCGCCACCTCCAGCGTCGCCCAGCTTGCCGATGATCAGTTTGCCGGCGTGCCCCACGGCCGTCGATGCGGGCCAGCCGGGAATCTCGGAATAGGGCATCTCGGCGCGATCCGTCAGTTCCGTCGGCGAATGCCCCCAGGCCACTGCCCAGCACCACGCCGACGGGCGGCCGGAGCGGCGTGCGGCTTTCGATATATGTCCTGGCTTCGGCCGTCAAAGCAACATTCCCGCAATGCACGCCGACATGAAATTGGCCATCGACCCGGCCGCCACCGCGCGCAATCCCAGCCGCGCCAGGTCGGATTTGCGGTTAGGCGCCAACGCGCCGATGCCGCCAATCTGAATCGCGATCGAGCTGAAATTGGCGAATCCGCACAGCGCATAGGTGGCGATCACAAAGGACCGCGGATCGAGCGTCGGCTTCATCGGCCCCAGTTTCAGGAAGGCCACGAATTCGTTGAGCACCAGGCGCGTGCCCAGCAGGTCGCCAATGGTGGAAGCGTCCTTCCACGGCACCCCCATAATCCACGCCAGCGGGCGCGAACACCACGCCGAAAATCTTCTCCAGCGAAGGCGGCAGCCAGCCCATGCCCGGCAGGCTGTGCAGCCCGCCCAAGAATGCCGTTCAGCCATCGCGATCAGGGCCAGAAACGCGATCAGCATGCCCGCCACGTTCAGCGCCAGGTGCAGCCCGTCGCCCGCGCCTTGCGCCGCCGCGTCGATCACGTTGACGGCGGTCTTCTCGATCTTCACTTCCACCTTACCGGCGGTCACCGGCTTTCCGGTTTCCGGGATGAAGATTTTCGCCAGCATGATGGTGGCGGGCGCCGTCATGATCACCGCCGTCAGCAGGTGCTGGATCTCCACGTGCGCGATCTTCACATAGGCCGCCATCACCGAGCCCGAAACGTGCGCCATCCCGCTGGCCATGATGGTGAACAGCTCGGATTCCGTGAGGCCCGCGAGGAACGGCCGGATGGTGAGCGGGCGCTTCGGTCTGTCCCATGAAGATGCTGGCCGCCACGTTGAGCGACTCCGCGCCGCTCACGCCCATCACCTTTTGCATCACGATGGCCATCCCGCGCACAATCAACTGCATCACGCCCAGGTAATAGAGGATGGCGAAAAACGAGGCGATGAAGATGATGATCGGCAGCACCTGGAAGGCGAAGATCACGCCGTACGGGCCGCTGCTGCGTGCCCAGCGCGTCGCCGAAAACGAACGCCGTGCCCGCCTCGGTGTAGCCCAGCATGGCGTTCACACCCGCGCCGATGGCCTGGAACACTTTGCCGAAATCGGTCTTCAGCACCAGCAGGGCGAAGGCGAATTGCAGCCCTAATCCCCAGGCGATGATGCGCAGCTTGATGGCGCGCTTGTGGGTCGAAAACAGCCAGGCGAATCCTAGAATCACAATCAGGCCGAGCAGCCCGGTGAACCGTCCCATTACCCGACTACTTCCAGGATCAGCTCGCGCTCGTCGGGTTTCTGCGCCGAAATGCGGAAGGCGTCTTCCACCATATCGGCCGCCTCTTCCACGTGATCTTCCTTGGTGTAATACAGCCGGCAAAGCACCGAGCCGGCGTCCACCTTCTCGCCCACTTTCACTTCCAGGATGATGCCCACCGCCGGGATCGATGGCGTCTTCCTTCTTCTCGCGTCCGGCGCCGATCATGTTGGAAGCGGTGCCGATATCTTCGGCGTCGATGATGCTCACGTAGCCGCCGCGCGGAGAAGTAATTTCGCGCATGCCCGTGGCGTTCGGGCAGCAGCTCGAATTTGTCGAGCGCCTGCGCGTTGCCGCCCTGCGCCGCCACCACCTGTTTCAATTTCCGGTAGCCGGAGCCATCCACCAGGTGTTTCTCTGCCGTGCGGCGGGCTTCCTCCAGCGTGGGCGCTTTCTTGCCCAGGTAGATCATGCGCGCGGCCAGTTCGATGGAAAGCTTGGTCAAATCGGAAGGACCGGCGTTTTGCAGGGTCTGCGACGCCTCCATGATTTCCAGCGCGTTGCCGATGGCATAGCCCAAGGGCTGGTTCATGTCGGTGATGAGCGCCTGAACTTTTTTATCCATGCGCCGGCCGATGCCCACCATGGTCTGCGCCAGCCGCCGCGCATCCACCTGCTTCTTCATGAATGCGCCCGATGCCCACTTTCACGTCCAGCACCAGCGCATCCACGCCCTCGGCCAGTTTCTTCGACATGATCGAAGAGGAGATCAGCGGGATGGATTCCACGGTGGCGGTGACATCGCGCAGCGCGTAGAGCTTGCGGTCGGCGGGCGCCAGCTTGTCGGTCTGTCCGATAAAGCACAGACCATGCTCCGCAAGCTGCGCCTCGAATTCCGCGGCCGTCAGGTTAGTACGGAAACCGGGAATCGATTCCAGCTTGTCCAGCGTACCGCCGGTGTGGCCCAGCGCGCGCCCCGACATCATCGGCACAATCACGCCCGCCGCCGCGGCCAGAGGGGCTACGATGAAGCTGGTCTTGTCGCCCACACCGCCCGTGGAGTGCTTGTCCACCTTGATGCCGCCGATGGCTGAGAGGTTGACGGTTTCGCCCGAACGCAGCATGCACTCGGTCAGGCGGCTTACCTCGCGGTCGGACATGCCCTCGAAGAATACCGCCATCAAAAAGGCCGACATCTGGTAGTCTGGAATGTCGCCCCGGGTGTAGCCCTCCACCAGGTATTCGATCTCTTCGGGAGCGAGTTCTTCGCCATCGCGTTTCCGCTGGATTAAGTCAACTGTGCGCATTATGAGACACTTAGGCTAACATTCCAAGGGGTTGAAAGTAAAGGACCAGGATGACCCTGTGCGGCGCCGCGTGTGTGCGGGGTATCTCCAAAAACAGTTCCGCACTGTTACGATGGAACTCTATGATGCCCAATCAGCCCGGCCTGCCGCCCAAACTGCCCATTCCCGGCGTGAAGAATCTGATCGCCGTCGGTTCCGGCAAGGGCGGCGTCGGCAAGACCACCGTTGCCGTAAACCTCGCCGTGGGACTGGCTAAAATGGGCTACCCGACCGGCCTGATGGATGCCGACGTCTACGGTCCCAACGTGCCCCTGATGATGGGGACCAACCGCACTCCCATGGCCCACGGAGAGCGCATCCAACCGCTCGAGCAGTTCGGCGTCAAGCTCATGTCCATGGGCTTTCTGAATCCGGGCGATAAGCCGCTGGTCTGGCGCGGCCCCATGCTCCACCAGGTCATCCAGCAGTTCCTGCGCGGCGTGGATTGGGGCGAGCTCGACTACCTCATCGTGGACCTCCCTCCGGGCACCGGCGACGTGCAGCTTTCCCTGATCCAAACCGCGCCCATCACCGGCGCCATCGTGGTGACCACCCCTTCGGACGTGTCCCTGGAAGACGCCCGCAAGGCCGTCTTCATGTTTCACCAGGTGAAGGTGCCGATTCTGGGCATCGTCGAAAACATGAGCTTCCTGGTCTGCCCGCACTGCCAGGAGCGCATCGATGTTTTCAGCCACGGCGGCGGGCGGCGCACCGCGCAGCAGATGGGAGTGCATTTTCTGGCGGAATTGCCGCTCGATCCGCAAGTCCGCGTGGGCGGCGACACCGGTAAGCCCATCGTGCTGCGTGCGGGCGAAGGCGAGCCGTTCCTGGAACTGGCGCGTAACACCATCGCCCGCAGCCAGGAAGCCTCCAAGGAACAGGGGCCGCGCATCGAAATCACCGATTAACCCATGCCTCTGGCCGTCCGCTTGGGCCGTCTCTGGCTGGCGCTGCCCGTGGCGGTCTATTTGCTGCTGCCCACCCGGAACTTTTATTGGGACGGCGTAGCCTTCGCCATCGCCATCGAAAAACAGGCCGGCCTCCGCGAAACCCTCCATCCCAGCCATCTGCTATTCATCCCGGCAGGCGTATGGCTTTACGCGGCGGCGGTCGCGCTCGGGCTGAAAATCCGCGCCCTGTTCTTATTGCAGACGGTCAACAGCCTGCTGGCGGGCGCCGCCGTGGTGTTGGTCTATCGGGCGCTGCGGCGGCGCACCGGGGCGGAAGCGACCGCCATCGCAGGGGCACTGGCGTTCGCCTTCGCCGCCACCTGGTGGAGATTCGCCACTGACGCCGACGCGTACATCGCCGCCATTGTGCTGATCCTCTGGTGTAACGACCTCCTCGACCGCGGCCGCAACCCGTTGCTGGCCGGCGCTACCTGCTGTGCCGCCATGCTGTTCCACGAACTGGCGATCCTGTTCGTGCCCGTGGCGCTGTGGCGCCTGCCGCACCGCCGGGACGCCATGGTGTTTGCCGCCGTAGCCCTGGCGCCGGTGGCCGTGGCATACGCCACCGCTTCGCGCATCGTCCTGGGAAGTTGGAGCCTGCCGCACCTGCTGGCCTGGACCGTCTCGCACTCGCCCGATTCCGCCTTTTCGCTCCACCCCCTGCGCAACCTGACCTGGACGCTGCTGGGCACCCTGCGCCTGTTCTTTGGCGGCAAGCCCGGCGTGGTGCTCGGTGCCGCGTTGAGCGTGCCCCTTGTCCGCAGCCGCCGTGAAGCCTCGCGATGGCTGGTTCTCTGGCTGGCCCTGTATGCCGCTTTCCTCTTTTTCTGGATGCCGCAGAACACCTTCTACCGCATGTTCTACCTGGCCCCGTTGGTGCTGCTGGCCGCCGTCTGGCTGCAAGGCACGCGCGCGCTCCCCTTTCTGGCGGCCGCTCTATTCCTGTGGAACGCTGCTTTCTTCATCGTTCCCGAATCGCGCGTGGCCAACAACCCGCCGCTGCGTTTCGCCCTGGAGCAGCACGACCACTGGCCGCCGGGCGTCCCCATCGTCTTCCACATCTTCCACCCCGACCTCTGGACCATCAGCTACTTCAACCAGCAAGCCGCCTGGATCGGCTTCCCCACCCGCGATCTTGCCCTTCTCGACCGCAACCTGGCCTCCGCCCGCTCCATCGGCCAGTCGCTCTGGATTGAAGCCACAGCCTACGATTTCCTGTCCGCCACCGAAGAGGGACGCCGCTGGCTGCAGCAGCACGAAGACCGCTCCCGAGACGTCGACTTCCGCGACCACACCCGCGAATTTCGCTTCTACGCGATGCGTTGACGACTACAATGGGCAATATGGAAGAGGCGCCCAATCACGACCTTTCCCCGGGTCCCGCGCGGGATGCCGATTCGCCCGCCAAGCCCGGCACTCCGGATATGACGCGGCTGTGGACAGAGTTCCCGGCGGTCTCCGGAGACAGCGGCCGGTTCCTCGAAGAAGACCGGTAATCGGCTGGGCCGCCGTGCTGACGCTGCTTGCGATGCTGATCTCGCGCTTCCTGCCGGCCATCCAAGCCCTGCTGGCGAATTAGCGGCAGCCGCCGGGCCCAGAGGGCACCCCTGCGGTGAATCTGAGTCCGCTTAGTGATCCTGGTGTGCCGCCGCCCAATATCCCGGCCGCGTCAGCACCTTGCGCACGTCCGTCCGGTTCGGAACATCCACCTGGATGGTGTGAAATCCGTTTTCCAGCTTGGTGGTGGCGCTCGGCGTGTACGTGACCACGTATTCGGAGTGCACTTCCTCGCCGATCTTTTCAATCGCCGTTTGCAGCGTGCGCGTGCTGTGGAAACCGAACTCACTGCCCCCCGTTCCCTTGGTAAAGGCCTCTACCGGGTTGTCGCGGAAAATCGCCTTGACGTCCCTGAAAATCTCGACCATCAGCGGCACAAACTCGGCGCGCTGGCCGTTCAGACCATAGGTCTGCTCCACCGTGGTCGGAGTGGACGGATACATCGAAGGCATCGGATGCATGGCCGGTGGCAGCGTGTCCGGACGCGGATCCGGAGTCGGCGCCGTCAGCGTGGTAATGAACCGCGACATATCCACGCTGTAGAACACCACGTTGTTGATCTGTAAGAAATACAGCGCTTCGCGGAGCCGCGCTTCGCTGCCCAGGTCGCGCGTCTCGCCCACCAGCAGCATAATCCGCCGGCGGTTCTTGGCCCGCGTCTTCAACAGCCGCGTGCCCTCGATCACCGCGTCCACCATACGGTTCGAAGTGCTCCCCGGCTGGATGGTCTGGATGGCCCGCGTGATCTTGTCCGGATCGGAGGTGAAATCCTGCAGCGTGCGGATGCGCGAGTCATACGCAATCACCGCCGCTTCTCCCGCGTCGCCGATAATCAGCGGCGAGATCAGGTTGCCGATCTTGTTCACCTGCGGCAGCAAGCCCTCCACGTGGGAATTGGCTTGAATGCAGATCACTAGCGAAATCGGCGTATAAGAAACGTCCACGCTGCGGATGCTCTGTTCCCGCCCGTTGTCGAACAGGCGGAACTGGTCGGGCCGCAGCCCGTTCACGTAATCGCCGTTCCGGTCGAAAACCCACACCGGCGCGTTAACTTCTTCAATGCCGCCGTAAAACGTCAGGTCGTCTTGGGGGCGCTCTTCGTCCGGCGGTGGAGAAGTCTGCCGGGCCTTTTTCGAGGACTGCTGGGCCGTCAGCAATCCGCAGACAAGCGTGAGTATGAGGAATCGAGACATTCTACTCCTGGCGGGCGGCCGCGTGCTCGGTCTGCCCTCTGAGCAGTTCCAGCACGTGTGGCACCACTTCTACGATAGCATCCAGGGACTCCACCGCGCCTTTGGGGGAGCCCGGTAAATTGACAATCAGCACCCTTCCGCGGGTACCGGCCAATGCGCGTGAAAGCACCGCTAATGGAGTGGCTTCGCGCCCTCGCGCGCGCATAAGCTCGCCGAGCCCGGGAATTTCCCGGTCCAGTACTGCACGGGTGGCCTCCGGAGTCACATCGCGCAGCGCCACCCCCGTCCCGCCGGTGGTGAAAATCGCCGCGAGCTGTCCACTATCCGCCAGCAGCGCCAGCCGGGTGCCGATTTCGTCGGCCTCATCGGGAATCGCCTCCACCACCGGCACGCTCCAGCCCAGTTGTTCCAGCCGCTCGCGCACCGCCGGCCCCGAGCGGTCCGCGCGCTTCCCGGCGCAAACCGAATCGCTGATGGTGAGGACAGCCGCCTTAATCATCGGCGCCCTCCCGTCGGCCTCCGGTTTTCTCCGCCTCCGATTTTCTCCGTCTTTCGTCTTCTCCGCGTCTTTCTCCGCGTCTCCGCGGTGAATCCCCGCCCCCTCCCGCCGGCCTCCGGTTTTCTCCGCCTTTGGTTTTCTCCGCGTCTTTCTCCGGGCCCTCCGCGTCTCTCCGGAAACTCCGCTCCCCCTGCGACCTGTCCTTACCTTGGGTCTTCTCTGCGTTTGCTCCGCGTCTCCGCGTCTCCGCGTCGAATGGGCCCCGCTGCTGGCCTGTCGGGAGTTTCCTCGCCCCGAGAACATCGACATCAATCGATGCCTGTGCTCCGCGGTGAATCCCCGCCCCCTCCCGCCGGAAGTCCCCGCTCTTCCCGCCGGTCTTCTCCAGCAGATACACGTCCTGGATCTCGATCGACTTGTCCAGCGCCTTCAGCATGTCATACACCGTCAGCGCCGCCACCGATGCGGCCGTCAGCGCCTCCATTTCCACGCCCGTCTGCGCCGTGGTGGCCGCGCTGGCCACGATCCGCACACCGCCCTCCTCCACGCTCGCCTCCACATCCGCGTGCGTCAGCATCAGCGGGTGGCATAGCGGGATCAACTCGCTGGTGCGCTTGGCGGCGGCGATTCCGGCAATCCGCGCGATCTCCAGCGGGTTGCCTTTGGGGTTCCGCCGCAGCTCCGCCAGCGCCTCCGGGCGAATCCGCACAAATGCCTGCGCGCGCGCCACACGGCGCGTCTCCGGCTTCCCGGAGACGTCCACCATCCGCGGGCTGCCCGCGCCATCGTAATGCGAAAGTTTGTTCATTTGATCAAGACCCGGATCCAGTCTCCGGCCGCATATTCAGGCCGCTCCGGATCGGCCACCAGGTACGCATTGGCGCGCGTCAGCGCCGGGACGTCGCCCGAGCCGTGCCATTCCACCGGCGTCAACTCCGCGCCATCGACGCTCAATCGCGCCGGCAGGAACCGCGTCAGCCCCGCGCGGTGATGAAAGTCGCGCGTGAGCCGCGCCCACGGCATCGGAAGCGCGACCTCCTCCTGCCCACCCAGCATCTCCAGCGCCGCACGGGCGAAGATTTCGAAGGTCACCATGGTCGAGGATGGATTCCCCGGCAAACCGAAAAAAAACTTCCCCGCCACGCTGCCGAAGACCAGCGGCTGCCCCGGCTGGATCAGCACGCGGTCGAAATAAAACTCCGCGCCCAATTCCGCCAGGGCCTGTTCCACCACGTCGTATTTGCCCGCCGAAACGCCGCCGGAAAGCAGCAGCAAATCCTCCGCCAGGCCTCGTTCAATGGCCCGCCGCGTGTCTTCCAGGGTGTCGCGCGCCACCGGAAGCCGCCGCGCCACGCCTCCGGCGCGCTCCACCTGGGCCGCCAGCGAATAGGCATTCGAGTTCCGAATCTGAAACTCCCGCGGCGTCTCCGCCACTTCCACAATTTCATCGCCTGTCGGCACAATGGCCACCGCCGGCAGCGCAAATACCGGCACGCGTGTGCGCCCGAAAGCCGCCAGCATGCCGATATCGGTGTAATCCAGGCGCTTGCCGGCGCGCAGCACGGTTTCACGCGCAGCCGCTTCGCATCCTTGCGGATTGATGAACTGGCGCGGTTCCGCGGCGCTTTCCGTGCGCATCCAGCCATCTTCGCGAGTGGTGTGTTCGATCATGATCACCGCATCGGCTCCCGCGGGAACCGGCGCGCCGGTCATGATCGCCACTGCTTCTCCAGGCCCAACGCGGCCTTCATGCCGCTCGCCCGCGCGGACTTCGCCGGCCACGCGCAGCCTTCCCGGCACGTCGGCCGCGCGCACCGCGTATCCATCGCGCACCGAACGGTCTAGCGGAGGGTAATCGCGGTCGGCCGCCACATCTTCCGCCAGCACGCGTCCAGCGGCATTTTCCAGTGCCGCCGTTTCCGTGGCGCGCCGCGCCGTGGCGCGCAATTGCGCCCGCACCTTCGCGAGCACCGTCTCGCGCGCCTGAAGAAACGTCAGCGGGGTCACAGATTCATTCTAAGCCGGGAGCAAGACCCGTATCCCGCGGCACATTGGCACGGCATCGTTTCTTGAACAGTCTCGTGCGGCTTCCCACAATGAAAGCAGGAGCAAAACCAATGGCAGAAACCAGACTGCAAACTGAAACTTCCGATCAGCGCAGCGTTGCGCGCAGGCAGGAATTCTATCCTTCGCGCGACCTGTTTTCCCTTAGTCCGTTCGCCATGATGCGCCGGCTCACCGAAGAGATGGACCGCGCATTCGGAAACAGTTTCGGCCCTTGGGGGCTATACGGAGGGGCCGGCTGGTCCGGTGAAACCACCTGGGCGCCCCCCGTGGAAGTGCGCGAGCGCAATGGCAAACTGGAAGTGACCGCCGAATTGCCCGGCCTCAACAAGGAGGACGTCAAAATCGAGTACAACCAGGACAGCATTGTGATTCAGGGCGAGAAGCGCCGCGAGAAGGAATCCGAAGAGGGCGGCGTGCGCCGCTCCGAGCGCATCTACGGCCGCTTCTATCGCCAGGTCCCTCTGCCCGAAGGCGCCGAAGCCGACAAGGCCAAGGCCGAATTCAAAAACGGCGTGTTGCAGGTGCAGATCCCGATCACCGAACAGAAGCAGAAGACCCGCCAGATTCCCATCAGCGGTTAATCGTCTTTCGAAATATCCCTCGCGGCCGCTTTCGACCCGCGGCCGTGAGGGAGGTCACGTCAGTCCCACCGGGACCGTGCGCACCGTTTAGTCGATCATCCCGTTCCTCACCGCGAATCGCACCAGTTCGTTGATGCTGTGGAAATTGAGCTTCTCCATGATGCGCCCGCGGTGCGCATCCACGGTGTAGACGCTCAGGTTCAGCACCACCGCGATCTCCTTGTTGGTCTTGCCTTCGGCCAGCATCTGCAGCACCTCGCGCTCGCGGCTGGTCAGCAGATCGATGGGATTGGTCACGTGCCGTCGGTAATCGTCCAACACCGCGTTTGAAACCGCCGGGCTGAGGTAGCCCTCGCCCGAAGCGACCGCCCGCACGGCAGAGACCAGGTCGCCCGCCACTGATTCTTTCAGCAGGTAGCCCCGCGCCCCCGCGCGCAGAATTTCGCGCACGTAAACCGAATCCTTGTGCATGCTGAGCGCCACCACGCGGGTGTGCGGTGTGGAGGCCGCCAGGCGCCGCGTGGCTTCGATGCCGTTCAGCTCCGGCATCGACACGTCCATCACCACCACTTCCGGCCGCAGTTTCTCGGCCAGTTCCACGGCCTCGCGTCCGTTGCCGGCTTCGCCCACAATTTCCATGTCCGGCTGCGCCGCCAGAATCATCTTGAAGCCCTGGCGCACCACCGCATGATCGTCAGCCAGCAGGATGCGTATGCGTTTCATCGCGGATGGGCGCTCGCACTTCAATTAGAACACCCGCGGCGCTCCCCGGTCCCGTCGGCGAACGAACCTCCAGGTCGCCACCCGCCGAGCGCGCCCGCGCCCGCATTCCGATCATTCCCATCCCCCTTCCGTTGGGAGTCCCATCGGTGCGCCCGTTGGGATGCCCACCGGAGCGTCCATCCGCAAGGCCCCTCCCGTCGTCGGCGATAGTGAGCCGGATCTGATCGCCCGCCGGCTCCAGCGTCACCGTCACGTGCCGCGCCCGGGCGTGCCGCGCCACGTTGGTCAGGGCCTCCTGGGCGATCCGAAACAGGTGCGTTTCGGTCTCGTCGGCAAGCCGTCCGGAGAAGTTCGACTCCATCCGCACATCGATCCCCGTGCGCGCCGCGAAGCCTTCGCACAGCCAGCGCAGACCGGCCTCCAGGCCGAAATCGTCCAATATGGTGGGCCGCAGCAGTTGCGACATCTGCCGTACATTGCCGATGGATTCGTCCACCAGGCGGAGGCAATCGTCCAGGCGCCCGCGGTCCACCTGCCCTTGCGCGTCCAACGCCGCCAGGTTCGCTTTCACCGCGGATAGCGATTGCCCCAGCTCATCGTGCAGCTCGTGCGAGAATCGCCGCGCGGTGGCTTCCTGATCCTCCAGCATGTGGAACGAAACCCGCCCCAGTTCGGCGGTCTGCCAATCCATGCGCCGGATCAACTGCACTACCATCCGCACCGTCACCACCGCGAAAATCAGCGCCAGCAGCAGGCTGGCCGAAGCGAACACCAAGGAGTCATAGACCAGCCGTGCGGAACGCTGGTCGATTTCGGCCTGCGCGGTCCCCGCCTTCCGGTACTCCGCCTCGATCAGCCGCGCCACCACCGAGATGAAGGCCTCGTGATCGCGAAACAGATCCACCGAGGCGTAAGTCTGCACGTTGTCCGAGGTCAGCAGGCGCCGCGCCTCGTGCGAGAAATCCATCGACGATTGTTTCAGCCGCATCCACAGCACCTGTTCGGGAGTCTTTGCGCCCTCCGCCGAAATGCGGTCGATCTCCCGGTCGGCCTGGTCGAGCTGCGCCATGATGCGGTCATAATCCACCGAATCGGGGTCCCGCGCCAACACCGAGAAGACTTCACTGAGGGTGGTTTGCTGGCTGTGCAATTCGTCAATCAGCCGGTTGGTCACCGCCTGTTCGCTCAACAGGCTGGCGGCATTCAGTTGGATAGACTGGATATTCCGGACACTCACCAGGGCTGCCGCCAGCAGCAACAGAATCACCAGGCTGAATCCGGAGATCAGAACCCGGACGATATTCTGATGGGTAATCTGCCGAGGAAACACCGCGATTCCAGTATCGCGCTGTCCGCCTGCCGCCTGCCGTTCCCGCCTTCACCACCCCGCTTTATGAGCAATCACCGTGCGCACCGCCAGGTAGGCCATGAAGATCCACACTGCCAGCCGCAGCTTTCCGTCCAGCGTCAGTCCCGCCGCCAGAGCCAGCCCCGCATAGGCGCTCATCGCCGCCAGCAATCGCTTGTTCACGATTTCCCAATTCTCCCACGCCGCGGTTGGCATGCGCCCGCCCCGCCGCCTCGCCCCTCGCCCCGCCCGCCGCCGCGCCGTTTCATCCCCGCCCATAAGCAGGTGTAAAATCGGACAATCTCGGAGCGCGAAAGGAGATCACGCGCATGAAGAACTCCGTACTCCGGTTCGCTTTGCTTTTAGCCGCTTCTTTGGTAGTCCCGAAGCTCGGCCTCGCGCAAACTAACCAGCCCCCCACTGCCCCCGCCGCGCCAGCCGCGCCCACTAAGGCCGATCAGAAACCCGCCGCCCCCACCCCCACCATCACCGGCCTCGCGGAACGCGCGTTTCCCCTCACACCGGAAGAGAAGCTGGTCCTCAGCGGCGCCGACTTTCAGGATGGCGCCACCGTCACGCTCACTGACCCCTCCGGGAAACAAACGCCACTTACTTCCCAGCAAGTTCGTCGCTTGAGCGGTACTCAGATCGAGATAACCGCCAATCTCGACGTAGAGGGCAACTGGAAAGTCTCTGTCCAAAATCCGGGCGCCGCCCCCGCGGTGTGGTCCTTTACGGTGGCTCCGCCTTCCTCCGAGGATCGCGCACAGTCCTTCGCGGCTTACCAAAATGCACTGATCATTACCCGGCTCTTGGTTGGAATGCTTCTGGTGGTAGCTGTGGCCCTGGTGGTCGCTACCTTCCGCGGCTGGTCGCTGGGCGATGCCGTCTCCGAGGAATCCAGCGTCCAGCCCGCCGTCATCAACAGTAAGAAAGATGTCGTCATGGTGGCCAGTTCCAGCCGCCTGATCGCTCTGCTCGGCCTGCTGGGCATCCTCACCATCGTGCTGGGCGTGGGATACGCGGTCATCTGGCGGCTCTTTGTTTACGGCGACATTCCCGATCTGTCGCAGGTTCGTAATTATCTGTTCGGCTCGGCCTGCCTGTTCGCGCCTTATCTCGCCAACCAGTTGCGCGAGATCTTCGATACCAGCGGCGGCGCGGGGAAACCCGATTCCGGGGCTGCCAAAGAGGCTGCCGGCACGTCGGTTACGGGAATCGCGCCGACGCCGCCCAATGCCAACGCCGCTCCGCAAGCCGTCAGCTTGACGGGGTCCGGGTTCCAGTCCGGCCTGTCCGTCACACTTACCGGCCCCAGCGGCAATCAACTTACTCTCACCGGCGGTAATGTGACCTTCTCCTCCCCGACGCTGGCCACCGTTACTGCTGCCTTAGACCAAGCCGGGGACTGGAAGGCCGCTGTCACCAATCCAGGTGCCGGCCCTTCGAGTGATTACCGCTTCACGGTAGTAGGTCCTCCTGCGATTGCCGGCGTCATTCCGCAGAATCCGGCCCAAGGTGCGGCCCCCGTTCATAACGCCAATCCACAGGCTCTGACCTTCACCGGGGACGGATTCATGGCCGGACTTATGGTCCAACTTACCGATCCTGCCCAGCACGCGGTGCAATTGACCGCCCCGCCGGATATCACCTCGATCAGCCCCACGCGTGTCGTAGTAAGAGCCACACTAACTGACCCCGGCGCCTGGAGGGCCGTAATCGCTAACCCCGGCGGGCGGGCATCCGCACCCTTCGGTTTCAACGTTACCTGATCCGGCGCCATGCTATGAGCGACTGGAAAGATTTGACTCTGAAAGTAGGCATCGCCATCCAGGAGGCTGAAACCCACCTGCCCCAGGCGGGCCTCGAAGCCACCGACCTGCATCTGGTCCGGCAGTCCCTCGATTTGAAGTTCCACGAAGTCAATGGCATCCGGCTGGAGTACGAAAAAGGGTTGCTCTCCCCGGAGATTTCCGCCGGCGAGGAGGACGTCCACCGCCAGTTGTGGGACCAGGCGATTATTTCCCTCGAGACTGTGCGGACCGGGCCGCCAGGCCGCTCGCGCTTCACGCCGTTCGAGACCGCCGTCAGCAACTTTTTGTCCGCCGGTCCCCATGGAGCCGGAAAAGGCCCGCGAATCGGTGGCCAGGGCAAGAGCGGAAAGGCAGGCGGGTAACCCCATCGCCTATGGATATCGACCTGAAGTCGTGGGGGAAGTCCCTGGGGTCAATCCTCGGCACGCTGCGCCGGATTCTTGCGTACGTGCTCACTATGACCGGGCCGAAGGGACCGGGCAAAGAACCCAGGATCGGCTGACGCTATGGATCTACCGTTCGAAGCTGCCAAAGGAACCGCGGAAAAACTGCTGATGGTGCGGTTTCCGATCCTGATGCGCGTGGCGCTTCCCGGCGCGGTCTCCACAGTCGTTTTGTACCCGCTCACCGCCTGGCTGCTCGGGAAGTTGCCCACGGCCCCCGATCAACTATGGCAGCGGCTGGTGGCCTGTACATGTCGTAGTAGCCGTTGTCCATGAAGGTTTCGACGAAGTGCGGCAGCGGCGCGCTGACGTTGCGGAAGTGAATCTTCCAGATTTTGCGCGGGCCGAAATAGCGGATCATTTCCTCGGGGTCTTTGCCGGTGAGTGCCTTGCCGCCTTCGAGCCAGGTGCCGCAGCAGAGGCAGATGCCCACGTTTGGGCTATTGGCGATTTCCATGGCGCGCTTATAGCCTTCGAAGTTGGCGAATATGCAGCGCGGCACGCCCGCCAGCACTGGCTCGGGCGGATCGTCCGGGTGGATGCCCATGCGCACGCTGTTCTCCTCGGCCACCGGAGCCACCTGCTTGATGAAGTAGGTGTAGTTCTCCCAGATCTCTTCCTTGGTGAACTCGCGGCCGTGGGAGAGCGGCTCCTTCCAGATTTTGCCGTCCCAAACGCCCTGCTTGTTGGGGCTGGCCATATCGAACTCGCGCGCGGAGGCGCCGCGGATGGTGGCGCGGCCGCTGGACCAGATGCCGTTGCCCATGTGCGCGTAGGTGGTGTAGTAAATGCCGGCCTTGCCGAGGTTGCGCAGGTACTGTTTGTACTCCTCGATTTTCTGGTCGCGCCCAGGCAGGTTGAGGGTCACCTCCTGCATGTTGTGGACGCTGGTGTTGCCGATGTTCCACACGGTGATGCCCGCATCGGCGTAGTGCTTCTTGATGGCCAGGAAGTCGTCGGCGGTCCGCAGATCCGGCGGGGCGGCGACGCTGACGTATTCAGCGCCGATCTGTTTGAGGAAGAGAAGCTGGTCATCGCTGGCGAGACCGTTGGTTTGGGCGCACAGCTTGATGCCGGGTGCATTGGGGTGAACGGTGGCCTGGGATATGCGCGGCGCCAGCAGGGCGCCGAGTGCGCCGCCGAGCACGAGTTTGGCGAGATCGCGGCGGTCGGGGTGAAGTGTGTCGTGTTTAGTCATAGTGCCTCTGTTGTGGGGGGGGCCCGCTTCACCGCGGAGACACGGAGGGCGCGGAGGAAGCGCGGAGAAAACCAAGAGAGAGGTAAGGAGAGGGAGGAGTTTCTGCCAGCGTGGAATCTGGGATCTTGGCGGCTCTGCGGCGAAAGCGGGTCATTGGTCATTGTGCCTCAGTTGGGGGCCCGACTTCACCGCGGAGACACGGAGGGCGCGGAGGAAGCGCGGAGAAAGGAAAGAAGAGAGTTTTTCTCCTCGTCTCCGCGGTGAAGCGAGGCCGCTCTCTACCAGAAATGGTGCCCGTTGGGGATCAAACCTGGGAATACATACGCGTATAGCATGATGATCACTCCGACGATGAATAACAGGCCGAGGCTGTGTTTCAGCACGGCGCGGAAGAGGGGGCCTTCCTGGCCTTCCTGCCCGGTGACGGCGCAGGCGATCACCAGGGATTGGGCGGCGACCATTTTGCCCATTACGCCTCCGGCGCTGTTGGCGGCGCCCATCAGAATCGGGCTGAGGCCCAGTTTGTTGGCGGTGATCACCTGCAGGCTGCCAAACAGCGCGTTGGAGCCGGCGTCGGTGCCGCTGAGCGCTACGCCCAGCCAGCCGATGGTGGTGCCGAAAAACGGGAACAGCACGCCGGTGTGGGCCATCGCCATCCCCATGGTGGCGTCCATGCCGCAGTAGCGGGTGATGTATCCCACGCCCAGCATGGCCATGATGGCCAGCAGGCTGAGGCGCAGGCGCCACATGGAGTGGAAAAAGACCCGGATGGTTTTGCGCAGCGAAAGCCCCAGCATGGGGGCGGCGACCAGGCCGGCGAAAAAGGCGCCGGTGCCCGGGGTGGAAAGCCAGGAGACATCGAAGAGCGCCGGTTCGGCGTACGGTTTGGCTACCACCGGGGGGATGCGCACCACCATGTGGTGCGAGGCCGGGAACGGGCTGTTTCCAGGAGACGATGTCCAGCGCTTTGGTCACCGGGGGAATGCCCCAGAGGACCACGAAGCCGGCCACCAGCAGAAACGGCGACCAGGCGCGCAGAATGCGGCGGAAAGGTCAGCTCTTCACCGGGCGCGCAGGCGGGGCGCGGGGCTTCGCCGGGATACCGCCAGATCTTGGCGGGGCTGCCAGACTTTGTGGAAGAAGAACGCCAGGAACAGCAGCGTGCCGATGCCGGCCATGATGTCCACCAGCGAGGCGTTGATGTAGTTGGACCAGAAGAACTGCACTCCGGCGAAGGTCACGCCGCAGGCCAGCAAGCCGGGCCAGATGGCCAGGGTGTCGCGGGTTTTGGAGAGCTGCCGGACGATCCAGAAGGGCAGGATGATGCTGGTGGTGATGGGCAGAATGCGGCCGAGCATGGCGCTGAAATCGGCCTCCGGCAGGCCCGTGACGGCGACCAGCGTGCGGATGGGGTTGCCCATGCCGCCGTAGGCCACCGGCGCGGAGTTGGCGATCAGGCACATCACGGCGGTTTGGAACGGCGGGAAGCCCATGCCGATCATCATGGCGCCGGTGACGGCCACGGGCGCGCCGCCGCCGCCGGCGCCTTCGAGCAGCGCGCCGAAAGCGAAGGCGATCAGCAGGACCTGCAGCCGGCGGTCCTGGGAAATATCGCCGATGGAGCGTTTGAGGATCTCGAATTCGCCGGATTCGACTGAAACGTCATAGACGAAAACCGCTGCCACCACGATCCAGGCGATGCGGAACCAGCCGAACACCAGGCCATCGGCCACCGCGCCGGCCACCATGATGGCGGGCATGTGGAATACAGCCAGTGCGACGGCCACGGCGGCAATGAAGGAAAAGACCGCGGCCTTCCAGGCGTGCAGGCGCATCACCGCGAGGAAGAAGAACAGGGTGCAAACGGGAATTGCAGCGGCGAGTGTGGAAAGCAGCGTGTTGCCCAGCGGATTGAAATTCTGCAGCCAGGGCTGAGGCATCAATGAGCCGCCGCGAAAACGATACACACCGGGGCGCCGGCTTCGAGGGTTTGGCCGGCTGAGCTGATCGCGCCGGATTGCGGATCGACGCGGAACTTGACGATGCTGTCGGAATCCTGGTGGGCCGCGAAGAGCCAATGGCCGCTCGGATCGATGGCGAAGTTACGGGGGGTCTTGCCGCCGGAGGGGAAGATGCCGGCGGCCGTGAGGGTGCCTTTGGCGCCGTCTATCTTGAAGGCGGCGATGCTATTGGCGCCGCGGTTGGAGGAGTAGACGAACTTGCCATTGGGAGACACCGCGATTTCGGCGCCGCTGCTGTTACCCACGGGGCCTTCGGGGAGCGAGGAGATGGCCTGGATGGATTCGAGGCTCCCGCGCGACGAATTGTAGCGGAATACGGTGACTCCGGGGATCATCTCCGAGACCACGTAGACGAATTTCGCGCCGTGCCCAAAGGCGATGTGGCGCGGCCCGGAGCCGGGCGCGACCTTGGCGAAGGGCGGATCGTTGGGCGTCAGCGAGCCATCGGAACCTATCTTATATACCGTGACCTCGTCCAGGCCGAGGTCGGCCGACAGCAGGAAACGGCCATCGGGAGACGGCACCACCGAATGCGCGTGGGGACCGGCCTGGCGCTGGGGGTTGACGCTGGAGCCGGTGTGCTGCACGAACGCTACGGCATCGCCCAGGGAGCCATCCGGGTGCACCGGGAAGGACGCGATGCTGCCGGAGTTGTAGTTGGCCACGAAGGCGAATTTGCCATCGGGAGTGACCGAAACGTGGCACGGGCCGGCGCCCTTCGACACTACTTTATTCAGCGCCGTCAGCTTGCCGGTGGCCGGGTCGATGGCAAAGGCGCTGACGGTGCCGGTGGGCTGGCCTTCGTAGCGCGAATCCTCGTTGGCGGCGTAGAGAAACCGGCCATTGGGGGCGACGGCGAGAAACGACGGGTTGCTGGTCTCCGCCACCAGGCCGATGGATTGCAGAGATCCATCCGCCGGATGGAAGCGCCAGGCATAGATGCCCTTGCTCTGGTGGCGGGTGTAAGTGCCGGCGTAGAGAAAGTAATCGCCCTTGGCGGGTTTGGGAGTCTGCGCAAAGCCCAGCGGAAGGGCGCACGCCAGGGCGCAGACGAGCGCGGAGAACCGCAGGCGGGGGGACCTCTGCCTCACGGCCGCGGCTCCGGAAGGGATCTGAGGCACGCCGGTGAGGGCGGGGGCGAACTTACTGCGGAAGCTTATAGAACTCATAATTGATTTTCCACCTGGTTTCCTTTCCTGGCTCTACTTTCAGATCGATGTAAGCTTCCGGGCAGACGGTGGTGCTAATGGACCAGAAGACCAGCTTGGCCAGAGGGCGGTCAGAGGTCTGGTGCACGCCGATGCCGGCCTTGCGGTTCTCCACGTGAATATCGTAATCTTTCGGCGTGTCGCCGTAGCCGCTCATGGTGGTGTAGACCTGCTGGCGGCCCTGCAATTCCTTCAGATAGGCTAACTGGTTGCCGCGAGCTTCCGCCGGTCCGCGCAAGTCGGCCAGGGTGTGCACCTCGAAGGGGAAGCGCACCGTGTAATCGGGGCCGGCCGGCTGGTGGTCCAGCATGTAGAAGTTGTGCTCGTAGACGCTGGTGGCAATGGGCTTTTTGCCGGTGTTTTTGAGGCTGTGCTCGAGGACCATTTCGGGCTTGCCCTTCAACAGCCGGATGGTCTTGCGGTACACGTAGGCGTAGCCGTTGGTGTCGCCGAGCACCTGGGTGTATTCGACGGAATCGGCGTTCACGTGGACGGTCCATTTGCCGTGGTCGGTGATCTCGTAGGTGTTGAACTGGCGGAAGGCGCGCTCTTCAGGTTTGCGCACCGCGCCGACCCCGATCTTCACAAAGCTGTCGCCGGTTTTGACCTCTTCATAGCCCAGGCCCATGCCGTTAGTGAGGAACTCTTCCACGGGGCCCTGAATGGCGTCGTGAGTCTTGGGATCGTAGCGGTCGAACCATTTGCCGAAGTATTCGTGGCCATCGAATTGAAGGCTGGAAATAGCGCCTGACCAATCGAAGCGCGTGCCGCGGTAGTAGCCTTTTTGGGCGTCGGGCAGCAACAGCTTCACGGTCAGGATTTTATTGGAAATCTCAGCTTCCGGATAATCGGCCGCCAGGGCCGCAACGCTCAACGCCAACAACAGCGCGGTTGTCTTCACGATTCTCCTCTCGGACCTCTATCCTGCATCGTTATCCTCGCATCCTATCCCCGCACCCTGGTGCGCCGCGCGCTGCGCAAATCGGCGAAACTGAACAGGGCTTCGTGGATGGGGGTGCCGGTGACTTCGATGCGCTTCAGGTCGACGGTGCCCACCCCCACGCTCTCGGCCAGACGCAAGGTGCTGTCGCAGCGTTCGAAGGGCGGCGTGCCGCGGTCGGCCATGGGGTCGAAGCCCATGACGGCCATGGAGACCGCGTCCACGTTGACTGGGTTGGTGCCGGCCACGAGGACTCCGGGCTGGACGGGTTGAATGCCGCCACCGATCCAGGGGCCTTCGCCGCCGGCCATGGTGTG
Organism: Bryobacterales bacterium; assembly: GCA_963803725.1. Classification (GTDB taxonomy): domain Bacteria; phylum Acidobacteriota; class Terriglobia; order Bryobacterales; family Bryobacteraceae; genus JOPF133. The sequence goes on from CAWDOH010000064.1 coordinate 75,142, forward strand.
AATGCCCTCCACCACCGCCAGGTTGATTGGGCGCGCGGAAATCAGGTCGACCACGGTTCGCGGCACACGGTATCCGCCATCGCGCGGGGATTGCGGATGCAACTCCGGCAGGGCGATTTTGGAAGGCTGCCGGTGGCCGCTGTGGACCAGATCGCGGCCCCCTTCGGGGACGTCGCTGGGCTCATCCACGCCGGCGCCCGATCCATAGATGGTACAGGGCGTGAGGCCGAAGCAGTTCTTCATCGACAGGGTGACCCCCGCGGTGGCGTGCTCCTTCATTTTGGCGAGGCTCACGAACACGTCGCAATCGTGGTAGGAGTGGTTCAGCTCGAAGCCGGGAAACATCAGGCCGCCCTGCGGCACCATCATGCGCACGTACTGCTTGCCATTGCCGAGGTAGTTGGTGTTTTCGAACTCCACGTTGGGCGCGGCACTGAGGATGTCGCGCGGCTCCCAGTTGGATTGGAGCAGCACCTCTTCAATGGGGTCGGCGGTGGACCAGGGGCTTTCCAGGATGCGGATGCGGCGCGCGCCGGCTTTACTCAGCAAGTGGACGGTGGCGGCGATCACGTGCGGGTGAGTGTAGTGGGTCTCCTCAGCCGGCAGATAGCCGAGGCGGTAGGTGGTGGCGCCGGTGAGGTTGATTTTGATGGCCACGGTTTTGCCCCTGACGATCCGGGGCAGGCCGCCCAACTGGTCGAACATGCGGTTCAGCGTGGGCACGAGCACAGCCGGGTCGTAGGTCTGGCACTTGGCCACCGTAACCCGTGTGGCGGGCGCGTCGGCGGCGTGGAGCACCGGCCGGGCCAGGTACGCTCCGGCGACGGCCGAGCCGGCCATGCGCAACCAGTTTCTGCGTGAGTGTTGACAGTACATGTTTTTCCCCTCCTCAAATTTCCAGTTCTGCGGCTGCATATTGCGACATGGCAGGCAGGTGCAACTCGACTCCCTCGCGGCCGGGCAGCACTTCGAGGCTGCGCGGTTCGGCTTGGTCCGCCGTCCACAGTTTGGCCGACCGGTAGCGGCCGGCGATGTGCACGGAGGCATCCTGGGGGCCGCGATTGGCGTAAAACAGCATGTGCAGCAGGGCGCTCTTGCCGTTGGGCGCGGCGGCCAGGTACGCGCTCACCGCGCCGCCGTTGAAGAAGCGCAGCAGTTCATAGCGGTGGCTCACCAACAGCACCGAATCGTTGGCCAGCGTGTAAGGATCGTCGGGATCCGCCTTGGCGAGCGCCACTTTGCCTTTGCCCACTACCCGGATATCGTATCGCGGATTTTCCTGGTCCGCGGCAGCCGCGCCGGCGACGCGGCCCCATTGAGGGCCGGCGATCAGCAGTTTGCCTCCGGCCACCAGCGCTTCGATTTCGCGGCGCAGCGGCGGCGGGGGCGGCTCGGGATCCAGGTAGAGGATGGCTCGCAAGCCTTTCCAGGAAGCGTCCGAGATGCTGCTCTTGACGATCACGCGATACTGCTGGTTGTCGCGGGCCAGCAGGTTCAGGGTTTCGCCGCTCAGAAACTCGTGGCCGCCGGTGAAATCGGAGACCACACCGACCACGGCTTCGGGAGAGTAATCCGCCCACGGCTTATGGGCATCGAAAAAGCGCGCCGCGGCGACGAGTTTGTTCCAGCCCTCGAGGGCGCGCGGTTCCCGGGCGGCGATGGCCGCGGCGGTGGCATCGTCGAGGGAGATGAGCCAGCGGCCACCGTAGGCCGCCGCATCCAGGAAGGCCATGGCGAAGGAATCGGGGAACAGGCGTGGGCCTTTGGGCGGAGCATCGATCCAGACTTCGGTATCCGGGTGCAAAGCGGTTTCGAGGCGCACGCGCCAGCCGTTGGAATTCAGCCACGGCACGCCGGTGGGTCCGGCGCTGACGCCGCCGCCACCGCGGGCGGCCATCTGGATGCCGGGCCACTCGCCTTTGCTGAGGGAGACGCCCATGGGCGGTTTCGAGGCGATGGCCAACCCGCTGCGTTGGGCCTGGCCGGCGAGCGCCCCCAGATCTTCCCCGCTTTCGACGAGCAGGCAATTGATGGGGGTGTCTTGCAACAGTCGGAGGGTTTCCGGGTTCTTCCAGGCTGCCGGCCACCGCATGGGGGTCCACTGCAGATTCATGTCGAGCGCCTTTTGCGATCCTTCAATCTTGAGGGAACTGTATACCGATTTCAATCTTACCTTGCGGCGGGTGCGGCCGGGTTGGCGGATGGAAAGATCGGGCGCTCGCGGCGGGTGAAGCGGGCTTGGGGACGAGGGGGGCAGGCGGATCTGGCGAGTGCTATTACGAAGTGTTGGTTCCGGGTAGGCGCCAACCCTAGGACTCGACGTGCGGGGTGCGGGGACGCGGAGACACGGAGGAAAGCGCGGAGAACAGCAGGAAATTGCGAAGTGCTGGTTCCGGGTACGTGCAAGCCCTGGACTCGATGCGGGGACGCGGAGACGCGGAGACACGGAGGAAAGCGCGGAGAACAGCAGGAAACCGCGAAGTGCGAGGCTTCGGGTAGGGTGCAAACCCCTGGACTCGACGCGGGGGGTGCCCGCTGGGCCCGGAGACCGGAGGAAAGCGCGGAGAACAGAGGGGACGGAGGGCGCAAAGGAGGCGGAGGGCGCGGAGCAAGCGGTTCAGGCGGGCCGGGGGGACGGCCTGCCTGCCATCGGTGTCACAGCGGGTCATATTGCAAGGGCGAGCCTTAGCGCTTGCTCACGCGCGCGGCTCCGAGCGGAGCAAGCAGATTCAGGGCCTGACCACGCGGTCGATCGCCAAAAATTCGGCCGGCGCCTGGGCCGGTTCGAGCTGCAGGCCGACCTTCTGCAGTGCGGCGGTCACGGGGACGAGCGGGTTGCCTTGGGTGACGGGCGGCGGGCTGACGGGGGCGACGTCGCGAGCGCCGCCGAGGTCGGAGAGGCGCAAGTCCAGATGGATGTCGAATGCGCCGGTGATGCCGGTTTTGTCGATCACGTCCCGGTCCAGCCACACCGCGAGCTGGTTGCAGAGGTCCGCGATGGTTACGCCGCGGACCTCCAATCCACCGTTCGGGCCGGACGGGCGGAACATGCCGCACAGGACCGGCGGCGGACGCCCTGGCGCCGGAGGAGGCGCGGGAATGCTGAGGTCGAGGACGATGCAACTTCCTTTCTGCGCGGTGGTGAGATGGGGACCGCCGGGCGCGATGGTTATGGCATAGACGGCGACCTCGCGGGTCTCCCGATGAATCTTCAATTGGAAGCGGTCTTCGAGAACCGCCTGGAGCATGGGCCCGAGCATCATCTCCCGGCTGGCGGGACCGCCGGCTTTGGCGTCGATGGTGAAGCGCTCAGACTGAATCCATGGCGGGTTGCCTGCGATCGGGGCGTCGTGTTGCCGTAGCGAGATGGTGGGCGCCGGAAGCCCGGTGGTGGCGCTGACGGGCACCGGCAAACCGTCCGGAAAGGAAAGGTAGGCCATGCGGATGAGCCGGTCCACGGTCCAGCATTCCAGGGTCACGGCGGCGGGTGAGACGGTGCTTCGGCCTTCGGCGCCCGGGGGTGCATTCGGGCACGGCTTGACCGAGACGGCGGCGAACTGCGGGCGCACAGCCGGCTGCGGCTGGCCGCAGGCAATTGCGGGCCACACCACGGCCACGAGCCAGAGTTTGCCGGTGCAGGGCAGGACGCGCTCCAGACGATGCGTCATGAGGATGGCGACACTGATAGCATAACGCCGCCTTTGCGGCTGTAGCCCCCCATGCTGTCGAAGGTTATCAGCGCCGGTGCGCTAAAATCCGTTCGACGAGAGGACGCTATGTTCGGCTGGTTCGGCAAGAAGAAAGATGCCCCGGAGGTTTCGCCGGGAGGCTCGGTGATTCACCGCTATGATTCGGCCTCGTGGTCCCGCGGGCGAAAGGGAGATGCCGGCGAGACGGCGGCGCAGTTCGCCGAGGCTCGCGAGGCGGCTTACCAAAAAATCCTCGGCCCGGTGGACCGCGTGTTCGCGGAAACTGCCGGCCTGATTCCGCGCATCGATCTGCGGGCGTGTAACCGGCGTGGGCCGGGCGGCGGCAATGTCTGCGCGCTGGCGACCTTTGGCATGAGCGATCTGGAGATGCGCGTGACGGCCGGCGTGGCGGCGCCGCGGCGGGTGGAGCTGATCCTGTACTGCACCGATCCGAAGCTCGAATATGTGGAGACCCTGCGCTGGCTGGCCCATTTCCCGCACGACCAGCGGACCTGGATCGGCGACGGCCATACCATTCCGAACGGCAATCCGCCGGCGCCATTCTGGGGCAGTTCTGTTTTAGATACGATCCTGCTGATGCCGACCATTGTGCTGCGCGATGCCGGCCTGCCGAAGGAGCTGGTCCTGGAGGGGCAGGCGGTGCATTTCCTGTGGGTGGTTCCGCTGACGCCAGCGGAGTGCAAACTGAAACTGGCCAAGGGCTTCGATGCGATCCTGAACCTGTTTCAGGAACACCGGCACCCGCACGTGTTCGACCCGAATCGCAAGAGTTACGTGTAGCGGGCGCGAGCAACCAGGGCCGGCATGCGGCAGCGGCGGCCGGCCCGATTGCGTTTGCCGCGCGGCTACTTCATTTCGGAGCGCAGCACCTCGATGGCTTTTTCGATCTGCCGGTCGTGGCCGGCTTCGAAATCGGTGGGGGTGTTGTCCTGGTAGACATCCGGGGGCACCCCGTAGCTCTCCATGTTGGTGCCATCGGCGGTGTAGACTCCCGCGCCGGGAGTGCGCAGGGCCGAGCCATCCAGCAGGGTGAATGACCCGGTGCCGATCACCGCGCCCATGTGTCGGTATGCCCACCACTTTGCCCAGGCCAAGGGCGCGGAAGCCGTCCGGGAACATTTCGGCGTCGCTGGCGGAGCGCTCGTTCTGCAGCACCACCATGGGGCCGAAGAAGGCCTCGACGGGCCGCGGTACATCGAGCGAATCGCGCCCGCGGGTGCGCTGGTATTCCTTGCGCTGGTTGAGGATTTCGAGCAGCTCCTGGTCGATGCCGCCGCCGCCGTTGAAGCGCTCGTCGATGATGAGCGCCTTCTTGCCGCGGTTGTCGATCAGGTCCTCCTGGAATTCGACGAGCGAGGGCGCGTCCATCGCCTTGATGTGCAGGTAGCCGATTTCGCCGCCGGTGAGCTTCTCCACCATCTGCTTTGCGCTCGTCCACCCAGCGCTCGTACTCCAGGTTGGCCTGCGCGGCGCGCGGAGAGCGGTTCGAGGCCGACGGTCCAGGCGCCATCGAGCGAGGGTTTGGAGTTCACCAGGAAATCGAACTTCGGCCGGGCAGGACGTTGAACAGCTCCCAGTAATTGTCGGTGGTTTTGAGCTGCTTGCCGTTCACCGCCAGGATGAAGTTGCCGGGCGCCAGCTTGACGTAGTCGTGATCGGCCGGGCCTTTGCGATGATGTAGGAGACCTTGTAATAGCCGGAGGAATCGGGCGCCAGGTCGAAGCCCGGGATAGCGGGTCTGGATGCGCTCCTGCGCGGGGGCTTCGCCGGGGAGGCTGCCGCCGCCGGAAATGCCGGTGTGGGAGGCGTTCATCTCGCCGATCATCTCCATGATGACGTTGTGGAGTTCTTCGGTATCGGCGATGTTGGGCAGCAGCGATTCATAGGTATCCTTGGCCGCGGCCCAGTTGGCGCCGTGCATTTTGGGGTCGTAGAAGCGGTTCTTCATGACGCGCCAGGCTTCTTCGAAGACCTGCTGGCGCTCGGCCGCTCGGTCGATCACCATGCGGACGGTGAAGGGGAGCGGCGCGGCGCGGCGCCGTTGGCGGTGGTGGTCGCCGCTGCTGCTGCCGCGCCCCGCCGCCGCGTCCTCCACGGCCGCCACGGCCGCCGCCGCCCGTTGCGGCTCGGAGCGTCCGCCGCGCCGCCGCCCGCCGGAACGGCAATCGAGTAGATGCCGCCGCCCGGCAGAAAGTAGATGCTGCGGCCGTCGCGGGACCACTGCGGCTCGTTGCCGCCGCCGAGCCCGCCGCCGCCGCCCCGTCCGCCGCGCCCGCGTCCGCCGGCCGCGGCGGGCACGGTGGTATTGAGGCGCTGCAAGCCGGTGCCGTCTTCGGCGATGGTGTAGATGGCCGGTCCGCCGCCGCCCGCGCCGGGCTCCGGCGCCCGCCCGCGCCGCCGCCGGCCGCCATGAAGGCGTAGGTGCGGCTGTCGGGCGAGGGCACCACGTTCATCACCGAACTGGTGCATGCTGGTGAGCTTCTTGATGCGGCGCTCCAGGCCGTCCCACTCGATCGTTCACCGTGCACGTTGCGCGGGGCGGCCGCGCCGCGCCCGCCGCGCCCGCCGCGCAGTGCCGCCTTCGGCGAGCGCGCCATCGGCCTGCTCTTCGGTATTGATGTCGCGATCGTCGGGGTCCTTGTCCATGTGGGTAAGGGCGACGCTGTAGAGCTGGCTGGGCGTGCCGCGGAAACCGGTGGAGGCCATGCCGGCAGAGTGACGCCGCCGATCAGCAGCAGCTTTTTGCCGTCGGGCGTCCACTTGGCGCCGGTAGCGACACCTGGAAGTCGTCGGAGGCGATCATGTGCTCCTCGCCCGTGGCCAGTTCCTGATGCAAGACATGGTTGCGCAGCAGCTTGTCCTCCTTGGAATAAGAGATCCACTTTCCGTCGGGCGAGAACTGCGGAGTGCCGATGTTGCCGGCGGCGGTTGTCGACCAGGATGTCGGTCTTGCCGCGATCGATTTCCACGCGGCGCAGCTTGTGGTCGCAGCCATTCCACAGCAGCGACTTGGAATCGGGCGCCCAGACGATGGCGGTCTTGTCGCAATCGACGTCGCTTATCTTTTTCGGAGTCTTGCCGAGCTCGTCGGAAATCCAGACTTCCTGCCGGCCGGTGCGGTCGGAAATGAAGGCGATCCACTTGCCGTTGGGGGACCAGCGCACGTCCTGCTCGCGCCAGGGGGTTTCGGTGACGCGCTGCGGCTCGCCGCGGCCGGTGGCGATGGTGAAAATTTCGCCGTGGACCACGATGGCCGCGCGCCGGTTGGAGGGCGAGAGGTTGAAGCCTTCGGCCTCGTTGGCCATGGTGACCAGCTCGGTGTCGTTGTCCTTGGAGTCGGACTTGATGTCGATGCGGATTTCGCTGGTTCTTGCCGCTGGCGGTATCGAGCTTCCAGAGGCCGAAGTTGTCTTCGTAGACGATGGTCTTGCCGTCGGCCGAGATGCTGGGGAAGAAGAGGTTGCCGTCGGTGTGGTGGGTGACCTGGACGGGCTTGCCGCCCTTTTCCGAGACCTTCCAGATGTTGTTGACGCTCTTCATCACCTCGGGGCTGCTGTACTTGATGGTCTTCTCGTTGGCGGTGATGTCGGCGACGAAGTAGATGTCGCCATTGGCGCCGTACATGGGCCAGAGGGAGTTGCCGTTATAAGCGGGGTCGCCCAGGCGGCTGGTGCTATAAGTCTTGGTGGGGACGTCCAGCACCCACATGTCCGCGGCATAGGCGCCGCGGTAGTGCTTGCGCGACCACACCGAAGGGTGGCGCTGGAAGGCCAGCTTTTTGCCATCGGGCGAGAAGCTGGCCCAGGCGCCCCAGTCGACGGGGAGGGGCTGCTCGATGCCGCCTTCCGCGGGGACCTCGAAGAGCGTGGCCACGCTGGGGAAGGCGCCTTTGCCGCGCGCCGAGGAGAAGACGATGTTCTTGCCGTCGGGGGTCCAGCCGGACGACGGTATCCGGGGCGCTGTGGAAGGTAACCTGGCGCGGCTTGCCGCCGGTGGCGGGGATGACGTACACGTCGTAGTTGCCCTCGCGGTTGGAGGAGAAAGCGATCCAGTTGCCGTCGGGCGAGAAGCGCGGGTACTGGTCGCGGGCCTCGTTGTCGGTGAGGCGCAGGACGCCCGAGCCGTCTTCATTGGCGATCCAGATGTCGCCGAGATAGCTGAAGGCGACTTTGCCTTTGGAGTAAGTGGGATGGCGGAGAAGTTTCACCTGCGCCTGGGAGAGCACAGGTAGGAGTAGAGCACAGACGGCCAGCACGGCTTTGAGCATCTCGGACCTCCGAAAGGGATATAGAGATGTTAATCCTGTTGCGGCCGGTAGGCAAGGCGCGAGGGGAGATGGAGCGGGCGGTTAGGACCAGGATGGCGCTGTCCCTCTTTCAAAACGGGCGCGGTTCTTCCTCAAGGGTAGAGCTGTTACGATTGAGCCGGGGGCGTTTTCGGATGACCACAATTGCCGAAGGTAAAGAGGCCGTGTTGGCATACCTGGAGCATGAGGCTCAGAACATAACGGGCCAGCCGGGAATCTACCGCCTGCTGCGGGATGACGCCGGAAATCTGGTGGCCTTCATCGCCGGGCGCAGTTTCCTGGGAACGGGGTCGTATTCGATAGGCGGGAGCCGGATGGCGGTGATAGATGGCCTCGTTGTACACGTCCAACAGAACCCGGAGGCTTGAGTACGACCCGTTCTATAATGCGGACAGGGGAGGAACATCCGGTGGGTTACGATGGAGCCGTTGATGGTGTGAAGCTCCTTGGTGGTGTTGCGGTCGAAGCTCCAATGCTTGCCGGTTTGCCGGCACCAGAAGGAACGATGGCCGCGCCCGAGCCTTCCCATCCCAGGCAGCCCCAGCAAGACGTGGACATCGAACCTGTAATCCAGCAGGCAATCCGTGTGATTGGGAGCCGTGAGGACGCCATGCGATGGCTTGGCACGCCAGTTCGGGCGCTGGGGTTCGCCACACCGATTTCCCGCCTACATGATTCGGCTGGCAAGGATCAAGTCCTGTCTGTTCTTACCAATCTGGAGCACGGCGTTCTTTGACTGAAGTTTATCGACTGCACTCCGGTCGGTATCTTGCAAATGACGGTAGGGGAGCTTCGGCAAATGGCGGCCGCTGGAATCCGAAAGGAACGGAAGTCATTTATGCGGCCGCATCCAGGTCTTTGGCGGTCATTGAGATTCTTGTCCATTATTCGGTTCTCCCAAGGGACTTTGTGATCACGCCGATCTTTCTTCCAGACAGCATCCCGGTGATGGACGTACCGAAGGCGGTGCTCGCCAGCGGCTGGGATCAGCCAATTCCAATGCCCGTCACTCAAGAATACGGAAGAGTTTGGGTTGCCAGGTACGGTTCTGCTGTCCTCCGTGTCCCGTCGGCAGTCATCCCCCTTGAGTGGAACTATGTCATCAACGTCTTTCATCCTGAATTCCCAGGAATTACGTTTGGTCCACCGGAGCCCTTTTCCTTCGACCCGAGGCTCAAGTAGGCAAGTTCGCAGCGTTCGCCCGGGTCCTCGCGGCGCCGCCCCCCTCAAGCTTCCTGGAAAGCCTCCCCACAGGTTGGTTACCATAGAAAGCGATATGGCGACGCCCGATTTTCAGTGGCTCCAGATGCGCATAACCGAAGAAAAGGACCGCCGTGAGCGCGAGTCGATGATCCTGGAAAGGCTGCCGCGGGCGGCGGCTGAACTGCTGAGCGGGGTCGCGGCCTGCGTGCAGAGCTACAACGCGGCCTTCGGGGCGGGCGCCATCGAGATCGAATCCCAGCCGCAGCGCATCCGCATCCTGGTGCGCGACCGGCACCTCGGGCTGTGGCGCGACCAGTCGCGCATTGAAGTCCTCAGCGTCCCGGCGATTCCCGGATTTCAGATCGACCGCGCCGGCTCGCCGCTGGTAATCGAGGTCGGCATGCTGCCCGGCGACAAGCTGTTCTACCGCGACCGCGAAAAGGATCAGTACCTCACCATGGAAGAACTCACCCGCCGCATTCTCGATCGCGCCCTGTTTCCCAAACTCGGCGAATAGGATTCCCGCATGCGCCCCAAATTCCTTTTCGCCTCCACCATTTTCTCCGGCTCGCTGTTGCTGTTTCTGATCCAGCCGATGATGGCCCAAGCCATCCTGCCGTGGTTCGGCGGAGCCGCGGGGGTGTGGGCCTGCGTGCTGTTCTTCTTCCAGGCGGGGCTGCTGGCGGGGTATGCGTATGCCTGGTGGAGCGCGCGGCACCTCACGCCGCGCGCGCAGGCCGTGCTGCACCTGGCGCTGCTGGCGGCCAGCCTGCTACTGCTGCCGGTGGCGCCGCGAGCCTCCTGGAAGCCTGCCGGACCGGACGACGCCGCCGGGCGCATCGTGATTCTTCTGGCCGTCTCGGTGGGGCTGCCGTATTTTCTGCTTTCCGCCAACGCGCCGCTGGTGCAGGTGTGGTTTGCGCGGCGGCTCAAGCCGGCCTTTCCGTACCGCCTCTACGCGCTCTCCAACCTGGCGTCGCTGGCGGCCTTGCTGCTGTACCCCGTGGCCATCGAACCGCTGTTGCCGGTCTCGCAGCAGTTGCGCTGGTGGTCCGCCGCGTACGCCGCGTTTGCCGTGATGGCCGGCGCGGCGGCCGTGCTCGGGCCGCTGCGGAGCCGCGAACCCGGGGCGTCGCCGTCGTCCGAAACCCCCGCGGAGGGTGGTGTCCTGTCCCGCTTACCGCTGGCTTACACGCGTGGCTCCGAAACCAGCGCCCGGAGCCTCGGCTCCGAAACTAATCGGAGCCGCGACCGTGAGGGAGCGGTTGTCAATTCTTGGCCGGGACACGAGACTACCTCCGCGCCCACGCGGTCCACCCGGCTGCTGTGGTTCATTCTGGCAGCGTGCCCCTCCGTCCTCTGGATGGCCACGGCTAACACCCTCAGCCAGAGCGTGGCGCCGATCCCCTTCCTGTGGATTCTGCCGCTCAGCGTCTACCTGCTGACGCTGATCCTGTGCTTCGATCGCGAGGGCTGGTACCGGCCCTCGCTGTATCGGGTGGCGCTGCCGGCAGCCTGCGTGGCGATGGGCTGGTGCGCCGGAGACCGCGGGGCCGGCATGGACATCTGGTGGACCATCGGCCTTTTCGCGGTGGCGCTGTTCGTGTGCTGCATGTTCTGCCACGGCGAGCTGGCGCGCCACAAGCCGGGCGCGGAGTTGCTCTCGTCCTTCTACCTGACGATGGCAGCCGGAGGCGCGGCGGGCGGGCTGTTCGTGGGCATCCTGGCGCCGCTGCTGTTCACCGGATTTCTGGAGCTGCCCATCGGAGTGACGCTGTGCGTGCTGCTGGCGCTGGGCCTGCTCTACGGGGTCCGTTCCCCGCGCCGCCTGATTCGCCTGGGGCTGTTGGCCGCGGCGGGATTCGTGGCCGCTGTTAAAATGGATGCGCTGTTCTCGCAGACCCAGGTGCGCGTGCGCAATTTCTATGGCGCGCTGCGGGTGATCGACAAAGGCGGCGTCCGCATTCTGGCCAACGGCGCGATCCATCACGGCGCGGAGTTTCTGGCGCCCGACCGGGAGCGCGTGCCCACGACTTACTACGGTCGCGAATCCGGCATCGGCCGCGCCCTCGCCGGCCTGCCCGAAGCCCCGCGGCGCATCGGCGTGATCGGCTTGGGAGCCGGCACGCTGGCGGCCTATGCGCGCCCCGGAGACGATTTCCGCTTCTACGAAATCAACCCCGCCGATATTGAGCTGGCGCGCACCGAATTCCACTTTCTCGCGGACTGCCGCGGCTCGGTCGAAGTGGTTCCTGGAGACGGCCGGCTCTCGCTGGAACGCGAAACCGGCGCGCCCTTCGACCTGCTGGCAGTGGACGCGTTTTCGGGCGATGCGATCCCCATCCATCTGCTCACCGCCGAGGCATTCCGGCTGTACCTGTCGCACCTGAAGCCCGACGGAGTGCTGGCGCTGCACATCACCAACCGCTACCTGGACCTGGCGCCCGAGGTGCTGGCGCTGGCCGCCAATGCCGGCTTGCAGGCCCGCGTGATCCGCAATGACCCGAACTCCGAGGACGATGTTTATGAAGCCACCTGGGTGGTGGCGCACCACGGCGACGGGGCGCGCGCCGCGCCTGCAACGCGCGTCTGGACCGATGATTACAGCAACCTGCTGGGCGCCATGAAATAGGCCGGCTCACTCCCAGCGCAGCGCGCGCATCGGGTCGATCCCGGTGGCCCGCCGCGCCGGCAGATACCCGGAGAGCGCCGCTACCGCCGCAATCCCCAACGCCGCCGCGGCCAGTGTTGCCGGGTCGGCCGGCTTCACGCCGAACAGTTGCGTCTCCACCAGGCGCGTCAGCCACAGCGCACCCGCGAGGCCAATCCCCACGCCGGCGCCCGCCAGCACCAGCACTTCGCGCATCACCATCCAGGCCACCGAACCGCCGGTTGCGCCCAGCGCCATGCGAATCCCGATCTCGCGCGTCCGCCGCGCCACCATGAAGGCCATCACGCCGTACAGTCCGATGGCCGCCAGCAGCGTCGCCAGCACTCCGAACCCGGCCGAAAGGGTGGCCAGCAGCCGCTCGGTCACCAGCGAATTTTCCACTTGCTGATCCACAGTATGCAGGTCGTACAGGGGGACGCCGGTGTCCACCCCGCGCACCACGCGGTTGAGGGTGGGAAGCAGATTCGCCGCATCCCCGCGGGTGCGCACGTAAGCCGTCATACCGCTGACGAAATCGGTCTGCCGGTAGGGAATGTACAATTCATAAGGCACTTCCTCGCGCATGTTCTCGTACTTGGTGTCGCCCGCCACGCCCACGATTTCGATGTCTGTCTTGGTGCCGGGATTGCCGCCCATCCCCACGTGCCGGCCCACCGGATTGGCGCCGCCGAAGTAGCGCCGTGCGAATCTCTGATTCACAATCGCCACCTTGGGCGCGCCCTTGTCGTCTTTGAGGGTGAAATCGCGGCCCAGCAGAATCGGAATCTTCATGGTTTGGAAAAAGCCCTCCGAGCAGAACTGCATATGCGGATCCACAAATTCGCCCTGCCTGGCGGTGTAGCCTTCCACCGTCACGGTGTTGTCCCATTCGTTATCCACCAGCAGCGGAATGACCGCCAACCCCACCGACGAAACTCCGCCCAGGCCCTGCACGCGCTCCGTCAGGCGGCGGTAGTAATCCAAGGTTCGGGTGGGATTGTACTCGCCGAGGGTCGGTTCCACGGCGAAGCTCACCAGGCCCGCGGCGTCGAATCCGGGGTTCAGCTCCTTCAGATTCTTGAGGCTCTCGAGGAACAGTCCCGCACCGATCAGGAGCAGCAGCGAAAGCGCCACCTGGGCCACCACCAGCCCTTTGCGCAGCTTCACCGGCGCGCCCATGAGCACCGATCCAGCCTGGTCCTTCAGGGTGGCGGCCAATTGCGGCCGCGTGGATTGCCAGGCCGGAACCAGGCCGAAGACCGCGCCGGTTACCACCGAAATTGCCAGCGTAAACCACAACACCCGCGCGTCCGGCGAGGTCGCGATGGACAGCCCCCGGGTGGAAGAAGGCAGAAAAGACACCAGCGTTTTGTCCATGGCCGCCGCCAGCCACACCCCCACCGCGCCGCTCCCCACGGAGAGCAGCAGGCTTTCCACCAGTAACTGGCGCACCAGCCGTCCCCGCCCCGCGCCCAGCGCTAGCCGCACGGCGATTTCCTTCTGCCGCGCCGAAGCCCGCGCGATCAGCAGGTTGGCCACGTTCGAGCAGGCGATCAGCAGCACCAGCCCCACCACCGCCATCAGCGCCAGCAGCGGTTTCGAAAACCGGTCGCGCAGATTTGACCGGCCTTTGGCCGCCGGCAGCGCATCCATCCACATAGCCAGGAATTGTTGCTTGCTGTAAGTGCTGACCTTGGCAAACGCCGGCATGGCCACTTCCATTTGCAGGGTCTGGTGGAAGATGGGCTGCAGCCCGGCCTTGGCGGCTTCCAGGGTAACCCCCGGCTTGAGCCGTCCGAACACCTGCACGAAGCGCCTGCGCCGGTTGCCCAGCTCTGGAAACGGCGATTTCGGCAGGCTGTCGTGCATCGTAATGGGCACCCGGATTTGCGGCGAATAGCCCGGCTGCACGCCGTCGAACCCGGCCCGGCTGACCCCGATAATGGTGAGCGGGTATCCGTTGACCACGATTTTGCGCCCCAGAATTTTCGGGTCGCCGCCGAACCGCGTTTTCCAGTAGCCGTAGCTCAGCACCGCCAGGGGATGGGCGCCCTGGTAGAGGTCGTCGGAGGCGTTGAAGACCCGCCCCAGCGCCGCCCCCACCCCCAGCACCGGGAAGTAGTTCCCGGAAACCGATTCGCCGCTCACCAGCTCGGTCTTGCCCTCGAAGTTCACGCTGAAGGTGTCTCCGTAGCGGCAGAACATTCCGCTGAAGACCTGGTTCTTGTCGCGGAAGTCGGTATACATAAGGTACGAGAGGGAATTGGCGCCGGTATTGCTGCCGTAGTGGTGGCCGCGGGCCGTCAAGAGCACCAGTTGTTCGGGGTGCGGCACCGGAAGCTGCTGCAACAGCAGTTGATCGATCAGCGTGAAGATGGCCGTGTTGGCGCCGATTCCCAGCGCCAGAGACAGCACCGCCACCGAAGCGAAGAGCGGCGACTTGCGCAGCGCGCGCAGAGCATACCGAAGGTCCTGGAAGAGCACCGACATATGGTGGATACCGCGCGGCGCGGAAAAGGTTACGCGCGTGGTAGCATCAAGCCAGGATGGCTCTGGGAGATTTCACACGCCAGATTGCTAAGGAGGCGCTGCTTTCGGCGACGGCTCCGGCACCCAAGGAGCAGCCGGCGGCGGGGGCGGCCGAGAACCTGGGCGCGACCATCTTCAGCCAGATTCAGGCCATGCAGAAGGCGCTGAAGGAGGATGAAGAGTTGGTGGTGCTGTTCGGAAGCGGCGCCGAGCGCATCCGCGTGATGGAGATTTTTCTACCTTCGCGGCAGATCGCCGTGCTGACCGGCCCGGATGCCGACCGCAGCCTGACGCGGGTGATTTCGCCGGTGGCCGCGCTGCAACTGGTTTGCAAAGTCGCCAGGGCGCCGGCGGGGGCCAAGCCGGTGCGGGTGAACCTGGTCACGCCCAAGGGCTGAGGGCGCGCCGCGGGCGCCGGCTGCGATACTGGGAAGAATGAGCCTGTTCGCCCCACTGACGATCCGCGACGTCACGTTTCGCAACCGCATTGCCGTCTCGCCGATGTGCCAGTATTCCAGTGAAGACGGGTTTGCCTCGGACTGGCACCTGGTGCATCTGGGCAGCCGCGCCGTGGGAGGCGCCGGGCTGGTGATGACCGAAGCCGCGGCGGTGGAGGCGCGGGGCCGGATTTCGCCCTACGACCTGGGCATCTGGAAGGACCAGCATATCGAATTCCTGGCCCGCATCGCCCGGTTCGTGCGCCAGCAGGGCGCCGTGCCCGGCGTGCAGATTGCGCACGCGGGGCGCAAGGCCAGCGTGCGGAGGCCGTGGGAAGGCGGCGCTCCCATCGCGCCCGAAGAGGGCGGGTGGCAGATGGTTGGGCCGAGCGCAGTGCCGTTCCGGCCAGGCGATCCGGCGCCCGCGGCGCTCTCGCGCGAGGAGATCCTGGGCATCACGCAAGCGTTCGCGCAGGCGGCCGGACGCGCGCTGGCGGCCGGTTTTGAGGTGGTGGAAATCCACGGCGCGCACGGCTACCTGATTCACGAATTCCTTTCGCCGCTGGCCAATTTCCGCCAGGACGAATACGGCGGGTCTCTCGAAAACCGGCTGCGCTTTGCGCTCGAAACCGCCCAGGCGGTGCGGGCCGTGTGGCCGGAGCGGCTGCCGCTATTCCAGCGCATTTCGGCCACCGATTGGGCCGAGGGCGGCTGGACGCCGGAGGAATCCATTGAGCTGGCGCGCCGCCTGCGCGAGCTGGGCGTGGACCTGGTCGACTGCTCCTCAGGCGGGCAGGTGCCGCACCAGCAGATTCCGCTGCGGCCGGGCTACCAGGTTCCCTTCGCCGAGAGCATCCGCCGCGAGACGGGCATCCGGACGGGAGCCGTGGGGCTGATCACGACGGCGGAGCAGGCCGCGGGGATTATTGAGCAAGGCCAGGCGGACTTGGTGCTATTGGCGCGGGAGTTCCTGCGCGACCCGTATTTCCCGCTGCACGCCGCGCGGGCGCTGGGGGTGGAAGCGGCGCCGCCGGTGCAATACGGGCGGGCGTTCTGAAGGGGCAGGGCGCCGGTCACTTGGGGGCGAGGCGGCCTTCGCGGCTCAGGAAGCGGTTTAACCTAAATCCGGCGGTTAGCCTGCCGCCCCGCCTCGTAGGGCTACTGGCGCCACCAATTCCCAACTGCGGCGCAGATCACCTTCCGGGTGACAACCGCCTTATCTGCAACTGGTCGCAGCGCAGGGCCGCTGCCCGTTGCGCGGGGCTGCAACTGCCGGATTTAGGCTTAACTCCTACGAGCACGTTGTGTCCCAGGTCCGCGAGCATTTACGCGAGGTGGTACACCAGCATGGTTTTGCCCACGCCGCCCTTATGGTTGAACCTAAATCCGGCAGTTAGCCTTCCGCCCGCCTCGTAGGGTCATTAGCGCCACCAATTTCCAACTGCGGCGCAGATCACCTTCCTGGTGACAACCGGTTGACCTGCGACTGGTTGCAGCGCACGACCGCTGCCCGCTCCGCGGGGCCGCAACCGCCGGATTTAGGTTGAAGAGTGCGATCGTCTTCATCGGTGCGCCCGAAGCATGGCCAACACGGAGAGTGCATCGATGAATTCGGCCGGCCCGTTACCGTTCCGCTCCAGCGCAGTTTGAGGCGCGCAGCACTCCATGGCCAGCACAGGATTGCGGTAGCGGTTCTGGTTACATCCAACCGGTTCGCGAGCGGGCTATGTAATAGCCACCGTTGCGCACTTCGGCTTACTCGTTGGTCACCACCGGTACTTCGCGTCTCCGGCCGCAGCCCCTACGTGACTAACTTCTCTAATCGCGAGCCGCGCCGCAGAATCGTCTGGTTGCGCTCGGGTCCCGTCGATACGCAGCCCACCTCCACGCCCATGCGGCTCTCGAGGAAGGCCAGGTAGTCCTTGGCCTTTGCCGGCAGTTCCTCGTAGGTAGTCAGCCCGAACGTGGAGCTGTTCCAGCCCGGCACGCACTCGAACACCGGTTCCACCTGGGCGAGTTGTTCCACGGTCGCCGGCATCCCTGCAATCTCGCTCCCGCCCACCCGGTAGCCCACGCAGACGGGGATCTGGTCGAACGCGTCCAGCACGTCCAGCTTAGTCACTACCAGGCTGTCGAACCCGTTGATCGCCGCGGTGTAGCGCAGTAGCGGCGCGTCGAACCATCCGCACCGCCGCGGCCTTCCCGTCACCGCGCCGTATTCCTTCCCGCGCTGGCGGATGGTTTCGCCGGCGCCGTCCAGCGACTCGGTGGGAAACGGCCCGCCGCCTACCCGCGTGATGTAGGCCTTCGCCACCCCGATCACTCCGTGAATCCGCGTCGGCGGCACGCCCGTTCCCGTGCAGGCGCCTCCCGCGCTGGCGCTAGACGAGGTCACAAACGGATAGGTGCCGTGGTCGATGTCCAGCATGGTGCCCTGCGCGCCCTCGAACAGCACCGTCTTGCCGGCGCGCATGGCGTTGGCCAGAAGCAGCGCCGTATCGCAGACCATCGGGCGGATGCGCTCTGCGAAGGCCTCGTACTGGTCGCGGATGGCCGCCCAGTCCAGCTCTTCGTAAATACCGAAGCACTTGGCAATGGTGGCCTTCTCTTCCATCACCGAATCGTACTGCGCGCGGAAGAATTGGCGGTCGAAGAGATTGGCCATGCGAATGCCGCGCCGGCCGGTCTTGTCTTCGTAGCACGGCCCGATGCCGCGAGAGGTGGTCCCGATAGACACCCGCCCCGGGCGCGCTTCCGACATTTTCTCCATCATGCGGTGCGCCGGAAACAGCACGTGCGCGCGGTCGCTGATCGAAAGATTCTCCCGCACCGGCACGCCCGCCGATTCCAGGGCATCGATCTCCTCCAGCAGCGCCGCCGGATCGAGCACCAGCCCGTTCCCGATCACCGCCTGCTTGCCGGGACGCAGAATGCCGCTCGGCACCAGCTTCAAAACGAATTTCTTATCGCCAATGAATACGGTATGGCCGGCGTTGTGCCCGCCCTGATACCGCGCCACAATATCGAAGCGCTCCGAGAACAGATCGACGATCTTTCCCTTGCCTTCGTCTCCCCACTGGGATCCCAGGATGATTAAGTTCCCCATTTCGACCAAACCCATTCATTGTAACCGGTGGCCGCATGCCGATGCTCACTTCCGCCGAGAATTGTTGCAAGGCATCACGATCGGGCAAGTCACTCTTTGCGTATCCAACCACCGGTGTGAGGTCTGGCGCATGCCCGGCGCCCGGCATCACGGCGCAATGCATTCCAGCGGCTTCTCACTTGAGCGCGCCTCGCGCCGCCACATCTCCGTTTTCAGCCGGCTTCGCGTTCCAGCCTCATGGAACCGATGCCGCCGCGGCGCGGCCTCGCAGTGGCGGATTACCAGGATGGCGCATCGTACAATGAACCCGGTGGCTCCTTCCGGCAAAGACACGGTGGTGATCGGGTCTGGCCCCAACGGACTGGCGGCGGCCATTCTGCTGGCGCGGGCGGGGCTGCGGGTCACGGTGCACGAGGGTTCCGAGCAGATCGGCGGCGGGGCACGCTCGGCCGAACTCACGGTGCCCGGATTTGTACACGATGTCTGTTCGGCGATCCATCCCATGGCGGCGATGTCGCCGTGCTTCGAGCAGTTTCCTTTGGCCGCCCATGGCCTGGAGTGGGTGCAGCCGGAAGCGCCGATGGCCCACCCTCTGGATGACGGCACGGCGGTGATGCTGGAGCGCTCCATTGACGCCACGGCGCGGCAGCTTGGCGCGGATGGCGCGGCCTGGAGCCGGCTGATGGAACCTCTGGTCGCGGCGTGGCCCAAGCTGCGAGACGACCTGCTGGCACCCTTGGGCATCCCGCATCACCCGCTGCTCATGGCGCGTTTTGGTTTGCTGGGCATCCGCTCTGGGCGGTCCCTGGCGGAGAGCCGATTCCGCGAGCCGCGCGCGCGGGCCCTGTTCGCCGGCCTGGCCGCGCACTCCATTCTGCCCCTGGAGTCGCCCCTCAGCGCAGCCGTCGGGTTGGTGCTCGGGGTGGCGGCCCACACCGTGGGTTGGCCGTTTCCGCGGGGCGGCGCACAGCACATCTCGGACGCCTTGGCCGGCTACTTCCGCACGCTCGCTGGCCCGGGCGCAATCCGCACCCAATCGCGCGTCACGGCCCTCCCCGAGGGCGCGCTGACGTTCTGCGAGGTCACGCCGCGGCAGTTCCTCACGCTGGCGGGACCGCGCCTGCCCGAAGGCTTCCGCCGCAAGCTTGCGCGCTACCGCTACGGCCCCGGCGTCTTCAAGCTGGATTACGCCCTCACCGGCCCCATCCCCTGGCGGGCCCGCGAATGCGCACGCGCCGCCACCGTGCACCTGGGCGGCACGCTGGAGGAGATCTGCGAATGGGAGGCCGGCCACACCGGCCGTCCTTTCATTCTGCTGGTGCAGCACACGCTCTTCGACCCCAGCCGCGCCCCCGCCGGCCATCACACCGTCTGGGCATACTGCCACGTCCCCAATGGCGCGACGGCCGATTACACCGAGGCCATCGAATCGCAGATTGAGCGCTTCGCCCCCGGCTTCCGCCGCCTGATCCTGGCGCGCCACACCTTGACGCCCGCCGCACTGGAGGCCCGCAACCCGAACTTAGTTGGCGGCGACGTCAACGGCGGGGCGGCCGATCTCCGCCAGTTTTTCCTGCGCCCCACGCGCCTGCTCTACCGCACCCCGCTGCGCGGCGTTTATCTCTGCTCGGCTTCCACACCGCCCAGCGGAGCGATCCACGGCATGTGCGGGTATCACGCGGTGGAGGCGGCGTTGCGCGACCTGCGGCGCGGCGTAGTATAAGAGGTTCGCGCGCCCATGAAACCTGCCCTGGCGGTTGCCGCTTCGCTCGCCCTCCTGGTCTGCGCGCAGGTGGGGCAGCGCCAGAATCGGTGGCGCATCATCGGGCCGGGCGGTGGCGGCTCCATGTTCCACCCCACCATTGATCCGCTCGATCCGAACGTGGCGCTGGTCGCCTGCGATATGACCGGGGCTTACATCACCCACGACGGCGGCCGATCCTGGCGCATGTTCAACCTGGGCGGAACGGTGCGCTTCTTCGTCTTCGATGAGCACCAGCCGCACACCATCTACGCGCAGGCCGATGCCCTGTTCCGCAGCAACGATGGCGGCGATTCGTGGAGCCTCATCCTGCCGCGGCCGCAATCGGTGCACGGTATTTCGATGGCCGATGACGACGCCGAGAGGAGCTTCCAGGTGGCGGATGGGCCGGGCGGCGCGGTGTCGGCCCTGGCCCTCGATCCGGACAATTCCCAGGTCTTATACGCCGCGCTGCGCAGCGGGCCAGGGTATGCGCTCTGGACTTCGCCGGACGCCGGCGCGACCTGGCGGGAAGAAGGCAGCCTCGGGGAGGGTGTAAGCCATCTGTGGGTTGGCCATGGAGGTATCCTCTACGCGGCGGGCGCGCAGTCCATCGCGGTTCGCCGGAACGGCCGCTGGCAGGCCGGCTCATCGCCCGGCCCGCTGGATCACGTCGCGGCCGGCTTTGGGGCGCATGGGCCGCCGGTGATTTACGCCACCAGCCGGGGCCGCATCTTCGTCTCAGAGGACGGCGGCGGCCATTGGCGCGAGTCGCTGCTGCCGGGAATGCACGGGCGCGCCGGCCAGATCGCCGCCAGCGCGCACCATCCGGAGACAGCTTACGTGGCCTTCGCGGGGCTGCGCACGCCGCTGCACGCCAGCTTCGGAATCGCCAAAACCATCGATCGCGGCTTGCACTGGCAGCTTGTCTGGCAGGACACCCGCACGCTGGCGTCCAATGTCCACGATGCCTGGATCTCCGCGCGCTTCGGCACGGGGTGGCCGGGGACCGCCTTCGGCATCGGCGTATCGCCCGCAGACCCCAACGTGGTCCTCACCACCGATAGCGGCCGCGCCATGCTCAGCCGCGATGGCGGGGCAACCTGGCAGGCGGTCTACTCCCAACCCGCGCCCCACGGCTGGACCACCACGGGTCTCGATGTGACCACCTGTTACGGGGTCCACTTCGACCCGTTCGACGCGCGGCGCCTCTTTATTTCCTACACCGATATCGGCCTCTTCGAAAGCCAGGATGGCGGCCTGAGCTGGCGCAGCGCCACGCGCCAAGGCGTGCCGGGCGAATGGCTGAACACCACCTATTGGATGGAGTTCGACCCGCAAGTGCGCGGCCGGGCCTGGGCGGCGATGAGCGGGGTACACGATCTGCCGCGCGACAAGATGTGGCGCAACCGGTCGCCCGATTCTTACACCGGTGGCGTGGTGGTGAGCGACGATGGCGGCCGCACCTGGCGCGTATCGAACGCCGGAATGGGGGAGACCGCCGCCACCCATATCCTGCTCGATCCCGCCAGCCCGCCGGAGCGGCGCACGCTCTACGTGGCGGGATTCGGCCGCGGAGTTTTCCAATCCACCGATGGCGGCGCGCATTGGGCACTGCGCAATAACGGAATCGACGGGCCGCAGCCGTTCGCCTGGCGGCTGGCCTGCGACGCGCGCGGCGCGCTGTATGTGGTGGTGGCGCGCCGCAGCGAAGCGGTGGCCGGAGCGCTCTATCGCTCGACCGATGCGGCGGGCCATTGGACGCGCGTGCCGCTGCCAGACGGCGTTACCGGACCCAACGGCCTGGCCATCGACCCGCGCGACCCGCGCCGCCTGTTCCTGGCTGCGTGGAGCCGCGCCACGCCCGCAGGCGCCGCCCAAAGCAGCAAAGACGGCGGCATTTACTTTTCACCCGATGCGGGCGCCACCTGGCGTAACGTGCTGGCAAAGGACCAGCACATCTACGATGTGACCATCGACTCCCACGATCCGAACCTGCTCTACGCCGCCGGTTTCGAATCATCGGCATGGCGGTCCACCGATGGCGGCGTAACGTGGACTCGCCTAGGCGGATTCGATTTCAAGTGGGGCCATCGGGTGATTCCGGACCAGCACGACCCGGACAAGGTCTACATCACCACCTTCGGTGGAAGCGTCTGGCACGGCCCGGCCGCCGGCGATCCGGCAGCGCCGGAAGACTTGTTCGGCCTGCCCCAACTGGCGCCGCGATAGAGAGCGGCCCGGCCGCCCGCCCTAACCGTGGCCCCGTCAGCCGGACGGAGCCGCGCGGAGCCATCCCCGGCCGCCGGAGACCCGGCAGGACCGGAAGACCTGTTTGGCCTGCCCAAACTGGTGCCGCGATGACCGCCCTAACCGTGAATCCAGCACATGTTCCACACCGCCCTCAGCCGAGCGGAGCCGCGCGCAGCCATCCCCGGCCGCCGGAGATCCCCCGCCGGAGGACCTGTTCGGTGCCTGCCCAAAGTGGCGCCGCGATAAGGGGCGGCCCGGCCGCCCGCCCTAACCGTGAATCCAGCACATGTTCCACACCGCCCTCAGCCGAGCGGAGCCGCGCGCAGCCATCCCGGCCGCCGGAGACCCTCCGCCGGAACTGTCGGTGCCTGCCCAAAGTGGCGCCGCGATAGGGAGCGGCCCGGCCGCCCGCCCTCACCGTGAATCCAGCACATGTTCCACACCGCCGTCAGCCGAGCGGGGCCGCGTGCAGGCATCCCCGGCCGCCGGAGACCTTCCAGCGCCGGAAAACCGGTTCGGCCTGCCCAAAGTGGCGCCGCGATAGGGAGCGGCCCGGCCGCCCGCCCTCACCGTGAATCCAGCACATGTTCCACACCGCCGTCAGCCGAGCGGGGCCGCGTGCAGCCATCCCCGGCCGCCGGAGACCCCCAGAGGCGGAGAACTTGTGGCCTACCCGTGTACCCAGTGCATGATCCACGCCGCAGCCGCCACCGAGGCCATCGTGGAGCAGAACCAATAGATGGCCAGATAGAGCCGCTCACGGCCCGCACGGTGGCCCACCAGCGAGAGGGCCGCGGCCAGCAGGAGCGCGAATAAGATGGTGTATGCCAGGTGAGTCATGCGCGCGCCTCTCCCTTTGCGCCCCATGCGTCGGCAATGGCCAGCAGGTTCACCAATCCGGCCACCGTAAGCAAAGCCGTGCCGTATTCGTGCAGGCATCCGGCCAGGTAACTCTGCGAATAGCCCGCCAGGCGCGCCAGTAAGAACGGACCGCCGGCCAGGGCCTTGGCGAGCATCCCGGCGCGGGCAGCCAGCACCGCGACGCCATCGAGGCCCTGTAACTCGGCCGCGGGAGGCCAGAGGTTGGCGCCTTGCAACAGCACTCCGGCAACTGTGGCCACCGAAACCAGCGCCAGAAACAGCGCGAACTGGCGATAGCGGCGCAGCAGCAGGTAGCCTCCGCCGGGCAGCAGCCATCCCAACGCCAGAAGGGCCGCAGGCGAGGGCGCGGCGTTTCGCGGAGGCTTCATGGAGTCACCGCAACTTCCTGGGCGTTTTGCGCGCGCGGAACCAGCAGCATCCGGTCCCAGCGCGTCTTGGTGAAGAAATGCAGCGTCACGTCGAGGACGTGGTCGATGCTCCATCCTTCCAGGTCGGATGTAGGCGCATTGAACGACCAGTAGATCACCACCGGCTTGCCCACCACGTAGCTGCGCGGCACGAAGCCCCAGAAGCGGCTGTCCGAAGAGTTGTCGCGATTGTCGCCCATGGCGAAGAACATATCCGGCGGCACCACCACTTCGCCGTTCACCACGTGATGGAGCAGCATGTCGCGACCGCGCGGTGACGCCTGGTATTCCGGCGCATCGGGGAAGTTATCGCGGAACGCATCGAGCGATGGATCGATGTGTTGGGTGTACGGCTCGATCAGGCGGCGGCCATTGCGGATCACCTGCTTGTTCACCAGGCGGATGCGATCGCCGGGAAGGCCGATCACGCGCTTTACATATGTCTGGCGGACGTCTTCGGGGTACAGGAAGCAGACGATATCGCCGCGCTGCAGGTCGCGGTAGGGCAGCACATGGCGCGCCCACGGGCTGGCTTTGGCGTAGGTCATGCGATCCACCAGCATGTGGTCGCCCACGCGCACGGTGCCTTCCATCGACCCGGTGGGCACCACGTAAGCCTGCACCAGCGTGGTGGCGGCAAAGAGGTAAAGCAGGATGGTGACCACCCACTCGCTGACGAAACTGCGCGGCGCCTGGCGGCGGCCGGCGGACCATACGGCGCGCACCTGCTCTACCGCAGCGCGCGGGACGGTGCTCTCACGAACCGTGGTGGAAACCCAATCAGCCGCCGTGTGGAGGGCGAAACGCAGCAAGCCGAACAGACCCTCGGCGCGCTGCGCATCGCGGCAACGGTCGCGAAACACCTGCTGCATGGCGGCGCCATACTCCAGGCGGAATTCGCGCGGATAGGCGTACAGCAGCGCGCCGTAGACGCGGCACAACCAGCGCATTCCGGAAGATTGCGGCATCATGCTTTGCCTCCCGCGACACCCGGCTTGGTGAACAGCCGGCGGGAGCGCGCCGCGTTCACCGCCGCTGCCAGGCGCTGCGCTTCGGCCCGCGCGGCCTGGCGGCCCAGATCGGTCATGCGGTAGTAGCGGCGGCGCTCGTCGTCCAAAGCCGGGTCGGGCCGCTCGCCGGATTCTTCCACCAGGCGCGCCGCCAGCATGCGCTTGAGGCAGCCGTACAGCGTGCCGGGGCCCAATTGCAATTGATCGCCGGTCTGCCGCGCGACATCCTGCATGATGCCGTAGCCGTGGCGTTCTCCTTCGGCCAGCGCCAGCAGGATGTGAAACACCGGCGGGGTGAGCGGGAGGAGGTCTTGAAAGGATTGTGGCTTACTCATGGCAAATACATCCGCTACGGATATATTAGAGCGGGCCGGCGATGGCTGTCAAGACGGAAAATCATTCCTGGCTTGACACCGGCGGCCATCTGCGTTATTAATTTTAACATTACGATGTTTAACATTGGCCGCCGCAAACCACCCACCCCGCTGGAACAGTTTCTGCTGGATTATGTGTGGACACACCCCAACTGCACCGCGGAAATGTGCCGCGAAGGGCTGGCTCCCGAGCGCAAGCTGAAGGATTCGACCATCCGCACGATCCTACGCAAGCTGGAAGAGAAGGGCTACGTGACCCACAAGGTGGATGGGCGCACTTTCGTGTACCGCGCCGTGGACACCCGGCGGAACGTGGCGGTGGAAGCGGCCAAACAGCTCATCGATCGCTTCTGCGGCGGGTCCGTGGAAGAGCTGCTGGTGGGATTGGTGGACAACCAGGTCCTAAAGCCGCAAGAGTTGACGCGCCTGGCAGAGAAAATTGCCCGGCGCAGGGAGAAGATCGCATGACTACCATCGGATTTCTGGCGGGATGGGCGCTTCGTTCGTCGATCCTGATTCTGGGCGGAGCGCTGCTGTTGTGGCTGCTGCGGGTGAAAGATGCCTCCATCCGGCTGGCGGCATGGACCGCGATTTTGTGGGCTTCGCTGGCGATTCCGGCGCTCCACATGGCCGTGCCGAAACTGCCGGTGGCCTTTGCGACGGCGCCGGCCGTCCAAGTCGCATCGCCCACGGCCGATTCCGGCGCCGTGCCGATGCTGGTTGCGCCCGGCCCGGTCACTGGCGCGGAACGGCACAGCGCTGCGGTCTCAAAGCGCTTCGACTGGGCGTGGGCCGCGGCGGCGGTCTACCTCCTGGTCTCCCTGACGCTCCTGCTGCGCCTCGGCATTGGCCTGGCGGTCTCCCTGCGCCTGGTGCGCGGCAGCCGGGCCACTGGCCGCGTCACCGAAGGAATCGAGATTCGCGAATCCGATGGCGTGGCGGTTCCGGTGACCTTGGGGATCGTCCGCCCCGCCATTGTGCTGCCGCCCGGCTGGCGCCAGTGGGAGAGCGCCAAGCTGGAGGCCGTGCTGGCGCATGAGCGCTCGCACATCCGCCGCCGCGATCCGGCGGTGCAGGTGCTCTCCGCCATCCACCGGGCATTGCTGTGGCATAGCCCGCTGAGCTGGTTCCTGCACCGGCGCATCGTTCGGGTGGCCGAAGAAGCCAGTGACGATGCGGCCGTGGCGGCAACCCGCGACCGCACCTTGTACGCCCGGGTGCTGCTGGATTTCATGGAGCGCGCCGCTCCGCGAACCGCCGGCTGGGCGGGAGTGCCGATGGCGCGCTATGGCCGGCCGGACCAACGCATCCACCGCATTCTGGATGGTACGGGCCTGCCGGGCCTGTCGCGCGGGGTGAGCCGATGGAGTTGGGCGGCCATACTGCTGCTGGGATCGCCGCTCGCATACGTGGTGGTGGCGACAAGCCCGAAGGCCGCCGCCCAGGACACGCCGCCGGCGCATGTGCAGGCTGTTCCGAAGCCGCCCGTTTCGGCAATGGCGACCAAGCCGGCGGCTCCCGACGCGCCACCGGCCACGCAATCCGCGGCGGCCGGCAAGCCCGAATCCGGCTACCTGGCTGGTTTGGGCACCGTCGCCCCTTTCTATACGGTTACGGTGAAGTCGCGCGTCGATGGCCAATTGATGTCGGTGAGCTTCAAGGAAGGCGACCAGGTTCAGCAAGGGCAGTTGCTGGCGACCATCGACCCGCGCCCGTATCAGATCGAGCTGGAGCAGGCGGAGGCCCAACTCGCTCAGGACCAGGCGGAACTCGCCGCGGCCCAACAAACCGCCGCCCGGGGCCTCGGGCCGCGGAGCGCCGCGCTGGAGATCGAAGGCCGGATGAGAATCGATCAGACCAAAGTCGAGAGCGCCAGGCTGCAGGTGACTTACACGCAGATCATGGCGCCGATCTCCGGCGTGGTGGGCCTGCGACAGGTCGATCCCGGTAATATCGTGCATGCCTCCGACAGCACCGGCATTCTGGTGATCACCCAGCTCCAGCCCATCGCGGTGCTGATGACGATCCCGGAAGACGACCTGCCGGCGGTGCGTGCCCGGATGGCGCAGGGAGCGAACCTGCCCGTGGAGGTTTGGAACCGCGCCGCTACGGCGAAACTCGGAACCGGCCGTCTGACGGCGGTCGACAACCAGATCGACCCGGCCACCGGCACCGCGAAACTCAAAGCCGTGTTGGATAACAAGAACGGCGCGCTGTTCCCCAACCAGTTCGTAAACGTGCGGCTATTTCTTAACTCCCGATGAAAGGCCGTCCTTGCGCATCACCCAGGTGGTCATGGAGCGCTGGTTCTGCACCACCGTGGTTTTGAGCGGGTCGAGCAGTGCGCCTCCCAAATCCGCGGCGAGTTGCATGAGCAGCGCTTCATCCACCAGGTAGCGGTCGGAGCCGTCCGGCAACCGGAACCGGCGCCCCGCCAGGCGCGCGACGCGGTCTTCGAGGCCAATGGACGAGGCCAGCCGGCAAAAGAACAGGCCGCCGGGCCGCAGCAGCCGCCAGGTGCCGCGCAGCATGGCCTGAAAGTGCTCGTCGTCGCGGGCGAAGTGAAGAACCGCGCTGCTGATGACCACATCGGCGGATTCCGCCGGGAAGCTCATGGCCTCCACCGCCTCGTTGCGAAAGTTGCTCGCCGGCAGATGGGGCGCGAGCCGGGCCGCCAGCCGTCGCACCTCTTCCACCGCCCGCGGGTCCACATCTACGCCAAACACCTCGTACGCTTCGCGCAACAGGTAAACCAGGTTGCGCCCGTAGCCGAAGCCGGCGTCCGCTACGCTCATTCCCGGCGCGATGCGGCCTCGCAAGAGCTGGTCGAAAAGGTAAATGTCGATCGCGCCGAACTGCTCTTGAAGGTCTGCCATGCCCTAACCATGGTACGGCGGCGGAGGCGCGGGGGAAAGCAAGGGGGGAGCGGACAGTGCGGTACGGGAGACCGGAAGCGGCGCAGGGGCCGCGGCCGGGCATGACTAATGCGGCGCTTACTTCGCGAGGCGCAGCCCTGGGCCGAGCACCGCGATGAATACGCACGCGCCAACCGCGGCCGTCACGATCCATCCCCAACTTCTTTGGATAGGCGCAGGTTCCGGCTCGGAGCCCAGTGGGATCATGCCGCCCTTGAGGCATTGCACCATCCAGAGCAGGCCGGAAGTGCCCCCAAAAGTGGAAGCCGCCGCGGACAGCGCGACCAGAATCCACCCCGCGGGATTCAGCGAACCGGCGAGGCATGCCAGGATTCCCCCGGCAAAATAGGGCGCTCGCGAAAGCTCCACCGCGCGCAGGTACCGGCGGCGCCGGTCGCTGCCGATGAGCCGGCGGAGTTCGCGCAGGCTGACCCAAACGGCCAGCAGGTAGGCGGCGGTTCCAAAGGCCGTCATCGCGATTCGCCACGCCCACTGCGGGCTGAGTCCCTGAACGAACTCGTCCCAATCTCCGAAACCGCCCAGGCCCGAAAACAGGAAATAGCCCGCCGCGGCCAGGAGGTTCACCGTCATCGACAGCCAGAAGAAATATTTCCAGACTGGCGCGGCTGCGGTGGTACGGCGTCCCAGCACGAAGAACAGCGCGGCCGCGGCAAAATTCATGAGGGTACCCCCGGCTGTCACCAGGCGTCCGCCGGCGCTGCAATCCATGTTGACTGTGGAGAGGAAGAGCGGCCTGCCTCCGACTGCCAGACAGACGCCGCCGTGACCGGCGCCTTCATGCAGGATGTTTGCGAGCACGTGGGCGGCGATTGCCACGCTCAGGATGGTCAGCGTATCGCCGGGAATGTAAGGCGCCGGCTTGGCCGCGAGATCGGGGTCCGGCGACACTCTCAAATTACACCACAGGGCGGCGGACCGGCCGGCGACGGGAGGCGTTTAGCGGACCGGGTCGTCACCGCGGAGCACACGTATCGACTGCTGTCGATGTTCTTGGGGCGAGGAAACTCCCGACAGGCCAGCGGCGGGGCCCATTCGACGCGGAGACGCGGAGACGCGGGGAAAGCGCGAAGAAGAAAGCGGAGAAGAAAAGCGAGGGGACGCTTGGCCGAGGGAGCGGAGTTTTCGCGGAGCACACGTATCGCCTGCTGTCGATGTTCTTGGGGCGAGGAAACTCCCGACAGGCCAGCGGCGGGGCCCGTTCGACGCGGAGACGCGGAGACGCGGGGAAAGCGCGAAGAAGAAAACGGAGAAGAAAAGCGAGGGGACGCTTGGCCGAGGGAGCGGAGTTTTCGCAGAGCACATGTATCGACTGCTGTCGATGTTCTTGGGGCGAGGAAACTCCCGACAGGCCAGCGGCGGGGCCCGTTCGACGCGGAGACGCGGAGACGCGGGGAAAGCGCGAAGAAGAAAACGGAGAAGAAAAACGAGGGGACGCTTGGCCGAGGGAGCGGAGTTTTCGCAGAGCACATGTATCGACTGCTGTCGATGTTCTTGGGGCGAGGAAACTCCCGACAGGCCAGCGGCGGGGCCCGTTCGACGCGGAGACGCGGAGACGCGGGGAAAGCGCGAAGAAGAAAACGGAGAAGAAAAACGAGGGGACGCTTGGCCGAGGGAGCGGAGTTTTCGCAGAGCACATGTATCGACTGCTGTCGATGTTCTTGGGGCGAGCAAACTCCCTGCAGGCCAGCGGCGGGGCCATTCGACGCGGAGACGCGGGGCCGCTGAGAGACGCGCGGAGAAAACCCATGTCGAGGGCGACAACCGCGGGGCGGAATCCATGAAGGCCCGCGGCTTGCTACTGCACCAGCATCACGGGCGCCTGCCAGAAGGCGGCCTTCTGGCCAGTCGGATCGAGCACCGTCACCTGGCAGTCGTATTTTCCGGGCGGCAACTTACTCAGAGACAGGTCGAACTTCAGCGGCACTGTCTTCAACTTATTGGAAAGCTCCTCGGTCACCCCCAGCGGGGGCGTCTCGAAGGCCTTGGTCTGGCCGCGGTAGAAGGTGACGAAGGCGACCAGCGGCTGCTGGGGAGTGGCGCCGCGCTGGTACGCCTGCAGATAGATATACATGTCGTTCTTGCGGCTGAACACGCGCGTGACGCTGGGCATCAACTCGATGCCGTCCTGAATCAGCGGATCTACCGAGGGTGTCTTACTCTTGTTCACCGTATAGAGTGCGTCGCGCCTATCGACGCGCTGGCCGGACAAAACCACCGAGCTGATGGGAATGCGGTCCTGCACCTTATTCAGGTTGGGGATGGTGAACTTGGTCATGTAAGTTCCGATGCGCCCGGTCTCGTCGTCGCGGGCCAGTAACTTGATGGTATAGGTCCCGGGCAGGACCACGAACCCGGCTTCGTACTCGATCGGCCGGTGCGCCAATTCGGCGGCCGTCTCTCCACTGAGCTTGACATCCACATGGTCGCGCAAATTGGTGATGGTGGCATTGTACTCGTCCTTGACCTCACCGATGAACACGATCTCGGTATGCTCGGCGCCGCGGCGGCGGGCCAGGGCCAGTTCGCTCCCGGGAATCTTGGCCACCAGGGGCACATAATACTCCGCTGAGTTCAACTGGAAGTAATTCACCTCCATCTGGATGGTCAGGTCAGTGACAAAGTCCCCCTGCATGAGGGCATCCAGAAGCTGCCGCTCCTTATCGGCGGTGGTGAATTTATTCCACTCCCTGCCGCCAAAATAGCCCTGCCGGTATTCCAGTTTGGCGCCCTCATTGCCGTTGGCCAGGGTGATTTTGATTTTCCGGAACTTGCCATCCAGCGCCTGGTTACTGGAGTAATAGCCGATGATGTAATAGCTGGAAACCGACTGCTGGGCCATCACCACGCCCCGGGAAAGGTCGTTGTTATCCAGTAGCGCCTTACCGCCGGTATCGGTGGCCAGACCGTACAGAGTATCCTGCGATTTCTGGAAATTGTTGCTGAACGCCATGGCCGAAGATCCCGAGTACATGGCCTTGCCGCCCGGCGACCCATGGGTGGCGTCGCCCAAGGGCGGCGTGGCCACCAACCCGCGCGCATCCACGGTGTAGAACACCACGTTGGCTTTCAAAGCAGCTTGCGTGGTGGCCTGAAACTGCGCCTGGTTGTCCACGCCGTTCAGTTGCAGGCCGCTCGCGAAGTACACCAGCACCTTCTTTTCGTTGAGGGTCCCTAACATCTTCACGGCGGTCTGTAGCGCCGAAAGCTGGCGATCGGTGTTGAACAGGTTGAACTCGCTGTCGTCCTCGCCAAACGCGCTTCCCGTGTCGGCGGCGCTATCGTCGGCGTTCAGTTCGTCCAGCCCCTGCCCTTCGCCGATGAACAGCTTGGTCAGCACCGTGAGTAGTTGGTCGCGGTCATTGGTAAAGTCCTGTAAGACCTGCACCGACGCGCCGTTATAATCCATCACCGCCATCAGGTCGGGTGGAGTCATCTGGGTGGTGATGAACTTATAGGCCGCGGCCTGGGCGCGCATCTGATCGGCTTGGGGCATGGCGCTCATATCGAAGTACATCACCATCAGGCGGCGGTTCTGATAGTGGATTTCGCCCGGCGGCTCGGGTGCAATCTGCGTGGCCGTCACGCCCGGCACCGGCGGCTTGGCATCGCCGGCCGCGGCGGGCGGAGCAGCCGGGGTGGGTGGAAGAGGCGGCAGCGGCTCGTCGGTCAATTTCTGGTAGGAGCAGATCTTGATGGTCTGAGGAACTCCGTCCTCGGTCACCACGAAATCCTTAGCCGTGAGGCCCTCGATCACCTTACCGTTCTTGTCCTTCACGGTCACGGTTTCTTCCACCAGTTGGCTGGTGGCTGTGAACGTTACCGGCTTGGCGGCGCCCGGCGGGGCAGGCGTATTCTGCTGCTGCGCCAGGGCCAGGATTGCGAGTAACAGTGTGCATGCGATCCGTCGCATTGGCTTTAAAACCTCCATCTTACGGTGGCCTGCAGTTTGCGCATTCCGTTCGCCGAAAGCGGCAAACCGAATTGCGCATTGCCATAGGTTGTATTCCAACTGGGGAAGGTCACATTATTGAGCAAGTTCGTGGCGTCGAACCGCACATCCAGGTGGTCGGTGAAAGTACGTCCCATGGACCCGTTCAGCGAAAACTGGGAAGGACCGGTGATGCTGTCGCGCCCCGCATCGCCCCATTGGCCGGGCAGCGGCGCGATGTAGGCCGCCGGATTCAACCAGCGGCCGGAAGGCGCACTATAAACCGAGACGCCGGTGTACTCGGGACGAATGCAGCAGGTGAATCCGGTGGGCGGGACGGCCACCAGGTCGGTAGGCGTGAGCGGCAGACCGGTGCCCAGCGTGAGCGTCGCGACGAAGGTCCAGCCCTTGAAAATAGCCCCGCGCCAGCCGCTCAGCAACGCGCCGCCGTGCAATCCTGTGCCGGGACTATACTGCGCCGTCACGGTCGCCTGGTGGCGTTGATCGAAGCTGGAAAGCCCGCGCTCGGCGTTGAGGTCGAGCCAGTTTTGGGCGATCACCGAGGAGGTGGCGCCTGACCCGTAAGCGCCGCCCGCTCCGCCCAGCGCCGCGTCATCGATCGCTTTAGCGTAGGTGTAAGTGATGCCGGCCTGAAAACCGGCGTGGAACCGCCGCCGGATTTGAAGCTGGCCGGCTTCGCGGGTGGAGTTACCGTTAGAGGTTTCGTAGTAATATCCCGCTGGGCAGGTGGGGCAAGGATTCTCCGCGCCAAGGGGATAAGTGTTCGGCTCGAATTCCTGCGTGGCGCGGGTTCCCTTAGTGCCCAGGTAAGTAACCGTCAGGACGATGCCTTCCATGAGGTCCTGCTGCACCGATACCTGCCAGTTCTGGGCGTAGCCGATGCGGAAATCCGGATCGACGCCGAAGGTGTTGGGGAGAACGCCGGGA
The DNA here is from genome assembly GCA_963803725.1 of Bryobacterales bacterium. GTDB lineage: Bacteria > Acidobacteriota > Terriglobia > Bryobacterales > Bryobacteraceae > JOPF133. The sequence goes on from CAWDOH010000064.1 coordinate 107,562, forward strand.
ATGGCGTTGAAGCCATTGGCCAGGGTCAGCGGATTAGCCGTGGTGTTCTGCAGGCTGAGGGTCTTCGAGAAAGGATACTGCTGGGCCATCTGCTGGACAATCGACGAATAGACCGAAGTGTTGAAGCTGACCTTATAACCGGCGCGCACCAGCATCGATGAGCCGAAGAACGGGTGCCAGGCGATGCCGAGGCCCGGCTCAAACCCGCCCTTATCCGAGTGCAAGAGGGCGTCCGGATAGTGCTGACCGGAAATCGAGCCAACCGGGCTGGTGCCCAGGACGGGAGCCACCGATGTAAATCCCGGCGACACGTCCAGGTTGACCAGCCGGCCGTACTGCTCGGTAATCGGCGACTGGTATTCCCAGCGCAGGCCGCCATTGATGGTCAAACCCGAGGAAACTCTCCAGTCGTCGTTGAAATAGCCATCCAACCAGGTGGTATGAAAATACTTGTCGGCGTTGCCGAAGGCAATCGAGCTGGCGTCCGGAACGCCCAGCAGGAAGTCGGCGAAATCGTACCCCGACGCGGCGCCTGTAAAGGTGAACGTGCCGCGCGGATCCTGCTGGTAGAGCGGGCTGGAATCGATGCGCCGGTAATCCATTCCGAAATTGATATTGTGCGGCCGGTGGATCCAGTAGATAGTGGGGCTCAGAATGCTGGTCTGGCGGCGCTGCACCGATTCTTCCCCATCGCTGAGGCCGGAAATGCCGCTCGCGAAATTAAGCGCGGGCGGTCCCCAGTTGATGGGGTCCTGGTTATCGCCCGTAATGCCCGCCTGGCCGGCGATGTTTTCTTTATTGGCGAAGAAAGGCGTGGAGGTGAGGGTGTAGCGGCTGAAATTGTAGCTCAAGACCCCCGTCCATTCCCGGTTGAAGATGTGCCGCCATGACACGTTGGCGTTCATGCCGCTGCTGTTGGAGGTGTCCACGAAGCCGAACAGGTTGGGAGTCCTGCCGTCGGTGCCCTGGTAGTTGAAGACGCCGTTAATGAAATTATAGCGGTTGATGGTGCGGTTGATGCGGGTCTGCAGCACTTCCGTATTACTGGTGCTGTCGATGGGAACCTGGTAGTTCAGCAGGCTGGACTGCAGGAAATTGGGCATCGGATAGAGGTTCAACAGAGACACTGCCTGCGGGCTGATGCGATTCTGGGGGATGACATTGCCGGGAAAAGGCTGGCCGGTCGTCGGATCGGTCACCGTCACGGGCAATTGCGAGAAATCGCCGGAGCGCTGGGCCTCGGTGGGCATGAGTCCCGGCGTGCTACTGGTATTGCGGTTGCGGCGGATTTGGAGGTTGAGAAAGAAATTGCCGCTGTTGGGCGACCAATGGGTGACATGGGGGATATAAAGAGGCCCGCCCAGCGTCCCTCCGAAAGTCATGTTGTTGTAATACGCCTTAGGGGTGTTCGCGCCGTTGACCGAAAACGGGGTGGCATCCAGCACGGAGTTATCGAGTGTGGAAAACGGGCCCCGCGGTACATCGATCCCGGCCCGCGGCGGGCGTTGCCGATGGCGCGTGACTCGATCCCGTTACTGGAACTGCCGTTCACCAGGAGGGCGTTGGATGAGCTTTGGGCGAACTCGTTGGGGGCCGATGCTGCCGCGTTTTCGCCGGGCAGGGAGGCTGCCCCGGCCGAGGCGTTCAGGTCGGTGCGCTGGAAACCGCTTGGCGTATTGGTGGGCGCGGCTTGCGCATTCTTCTTGCTCTTCTTGGACTTTCCTTTGCCGTTGGCGTTGCCGCCCTGATTGGCCGCCGCCACCGCGGCGTTGATACTGGGAGCCGCTCCGGCAGTGCCCGTGGCCCCGGAAGCCCCGGACGCGGCGGTTCCGGGCGCGGCAGCCGTTCCTGGAGGCGCGCCGGCCACGGCAGTGGTCAACGCCGCCCCGGCGGCTGGAGGCGCCGTGGGAGCCTCGGCCACCGGTTTGATCTGGTCGACAGGCAGCAACTGCATGTCCCAAGCCGGGCTGGGCGCGTCCGGCGCCACCGCCACTTCCTTAACCTCCGGCTTGAAGCACAGCATCTCCACCTTGATGGTCCAGATCCCATCCTTCAACTCGGGAAAAGAATAAATCCCGTTCTGATCGGTGATGGCCTCCAGTTTTTTGTCGTCCTGGGTGGCCGTCACCGTGGCGCCGGGCAGCGGAAGGCCGCCGAACTTGACTACGCCGTGGTGTTCGGAAGCGACCAGGGCGGAAACCGCCAGCCAGGCCAGCAGGCAGTTTTGGAACAGCCGGCTTTTGAACAGGTTTGATAAGTATTTCAATGCCACTCTATTCGGGCTCCAATATCGCTCATTGCCAGATTTCAGTTTTCCACCGGCGCCTTTTCGGCGCGATCGATTACCAGGATATCCACCGGCGCTTTCCGCGGTTCCAACCTCAGGCCCAGGCTCTGCACGGCCGCGAAAAGCGAGGGACCGGAGGGCGCTTCGGGAGCGGTCCTCAAGGGCACACCCGGGTCGGGAACCACGGCGCCGGGTTCCCTGGCCGCAAACTTCGGCCCCGCCAGGCCGGTCTCCCGGTCGTCCGGAAACCATTCCAGGTTGATCTCGAAAGTCCCCTCAATCCGCGTCGTATCCTCCACCGGGCCGCCGATAAAGCCGGCCAGCACATTGGCCAGCCCCGCCAAAGTCAGTCTCCCTTGCATCCCGCGAAGGGAGCTTCCAATCCGCAGGTTGATCCCGCCGGGCGATTCGTTCACCGGTTTCAGCTTGAATCCGCCCTTGGCCACCGCCAGGGCATAACCCGGCATCTCCCTTTGCTCATGGTGTAACGCCAGCTCAAACCGCTCCGCCAACAGGGCCTGCAACATCAGCGGGACCTGCCGGTTGGGCGTATTCTCAGGCAACTTGGCCGCCACATCGTAACGCTCGGAAGCCAGCCAATCCGGCCCCGAGATCTGATAATCCCTCACCTGCCACGCGCGCATCACCAGGGACCGGAGAGTGACATTGCTGTAGGCGACGCGGCCCGGGTCGCTGGAAGAAATCCGGCGCATTCCCCCTCCGGCGACCGGCGCGGCAGGCTTCACCGAGGCCACTTCAAACGTGGGGCTTGCCGGGGTTCCCTGCCCGAAGGCCGCCCCTGCCGCGCAAACCAGCAGGCCGACTCCCGGCCTTCGTCCTCTTATCTTCAACGCAATCCTCCCCGGTTGTGTTCCCTTATTTGACGCCGCAGAATGCTAAATGTTTAGCCATTTCGCCACTGTTATTATCTGGAAGACGTCCTACCGGCGCCGTTTGTGACACCCCGGTCTTTACCGGGCCAGTGTGCCGCGAACACGACAGGTGTTGACCGGCAGCGTGAAAGCTTCGGCTTCCTACTAAAGAAATCGTAGCACCAGAAACTGTGCCCGGAGTGGCAGCGGGGGGCCCGTTCGACGCGGAGCACAGGCATCGATTGATGTCGATGTTCTCGGGGCGAGGAAACTCCCGACAGGCCAGTGGCGGGGCCCATTCGACGCGGGGGGTGCCCGCTGGGCCCGGAGACGCGGCGGAATCGCGGAGAAAACCAAGAGAAAACCGTCGGGCCCGTTCACCGCGGAGACGCGGAGGGCGCGAAGGAAGCGCGGAGAAAACCAGGAGAAACACCAAGAGAAGAATCAAGAGAGAACTGCCTCGAAGAAATGTCGTTAGAGGCGCAAGGCCAGGTTGCCGGCGGAAGCGCGGGCTGCGGCGGCGGGCGCGGGGGCGGGGGTGCGCGGTGGGGAAGGCGGCGCGGCAGGCTTGGCCGTGACGATTGGTTGCGGCTGACGGGCGGGCGCGGGTTGCATAGGCGCGGCGGACAGGAACAGGCGCTCGGTTTGGAGAGACGTCAATTCCTTGACGGCGGAACGGTAGAAGCGCTCGGCCTGGGCCTGGTAGCGGAGGAAGACTTTGAAGGCTTCGGTTTCGAGGACCGAATGAAGTTGGTCGCCGGGGGGATTGGCGAAGAGGCTGGCTTCGAGGCGGGCGGCTCGGAGCAAGGATTGGCGGGCGAGGGCCATGCGCTCGACGGCCATGCGCTCCTCGGAGCCGACGGGGCGATAGAAAGCGATGAGGTCGTCGCGCAGGCGGGCGAGTTCCTCGGGTGGTTCGACGGAGGTTGGGGGTTGATTGGACATCGTAGTTCCTTTCCGAAAGCTCACGTTTAACATGCGAGGATGCCGCGGCCAGGGGGGTAGGCTCGCAAGTGATTGATGGGGAAGGAAATGCAGTTGGCGAACTTTGCGAACGGGAAAAACGGGGTGGGGCCCATTCACCGCGGAGCACACGTATCGACTGCTGTCGATGTTCTTGGGGCGAGGAAACTCCAGACAGGCTAGCGGCGGGCGCGGGCCCATTCGACGCGGAGACGCGGAGACGCGGAGAAAGCGCGGAGAAGAAAGCGGAGAAGAAAAACGAGGGGACGCTTGGCCGACATTTTCGCCATTTGCGCCCGCTGAAAATAAAGGACTTCCCGGAAGTTTCCGGAGAGACGCGGAGGGAGCGGAGGAAGCGCGGAGAAAACCAAGAGGACAACCAAGAGAAAACCAAGAGAAAACCAAGAGAAAAACCCGGAGGAAAACCGGAGGATAAAGCCCAGGTCACACCGGCCCGACTCGCAGCCGCGAACAGGCGCCCGTGGGATCGTTCACCGTGGGCGGTGCCCTCGGGGGCGCGGAGGAAGGGCAGGAGACGGTCGAAATGTTCTTCTGCGCAAATTTCTCCGCGAGTTTCTCTGGTCTTCACGCTGCGTCGGGCTTTGGGGTCGGTTGGAGATGTTTCTTGAGAGGCCGATAAGGAGCCGGTGCGGGAACGGCTCAAGGAATTGCTGAAAGCTCAGCGGTACGCCATGGAAACGGACAGGGGCAGGGCTTGGCGGGTGGTTATGCCTCTGCGCCCCGCTCCATGTTGTTCCCGGGGGCATCTGCGGGCATTGCAACGCTTCTATCAGGAGGGCGCATCTGGCAACTTGGCGAAGCTATGCGAAAAAAGAAACATCCAAGGCGCGGATGGCTACGCTGCTCAAAACCAGCCGCACCCAGGTGGACCTGCTGCTCGATCCGCAGCCGCGGCGGCGATGTTTGGGCGGCGGGCGGGCTCAATCCTTTCAAACCTGCCTTGACCTTACCCTTTTCCGTGTAATACGCTCGCGTGTGAGGCCTTAGTGCTCTAATGAGCAAGAAGTGGCACGAATATTTCTTCTCGGTGAACGATCGGCCCTCCCGGGACAGCGCTCCGCCGGCCGACGCAGCAGCGCCTTCATCGAACGCCGCACAGGCGGTGGCCGACATTGCCGCCAGCCTGGCGCCCCAGCCAGCCCCCACGCCTGCGGTGGCCCGCTCGGCGGCCGCCAATCCTACGTCTTTCCAGGAAATCTACGATGCGGCGGAGATTCAGCCGCCGCCGCACGGCTTCACCATCATGAAGATTGGCGACATGCTGCGCAGTGAGCACATTCGCAATCTTCCCAAAGATGTGAAGCGGAGCTCCGTTCTGGTGGCCCTGGAGGCCGCCGGGCCCCTGCAGGAAGTGATCGAAGATGCCGTCAAGCGCGACCGCGCGCTCGACACCTTCGAGCGCGTCCAGGAGAAGTCCCTGGCGGACCTGGAAGCCGCCAAGGCTAAGGAAAACCAGCAGATCCAGGCAGAAATGGATCGCGTGGTGGCCGATTACCGCGCCCGTATTCAGGCCAACAGCGACACCGTGGCCAAGGAAAAAGAACGCTTCTTCGCGTGGCGTCTCAAGAAACAAGAAGAGGAACAAAAAATCTCGGATGCCGTATCATACTTCGTAACGGAGAATCCGATCACGACCAGCGGAGGGCGCGCCACAGGGTCTGGGCCCTCCGAAGCTGAGCCGGCGGGCGTAAATCCGCCCGAAAAGTAAGGTCAGAAAGGGGATACCTGTATGTGGAGACGGTTGTCTCGCATGGTTCGCTCGTTTGTCGGATTCTTTATCTCCGCCGGGGAGAACCCGGAGTTGATTCTCCAGCAGAATATTCGCGACTTGAACGACCAGGTGCCGCGAATGAACGAGAGTATCGCCATGGTCAAGGCGAACGTGACCCTGCTGGAAAAGGAGGAGTCGCGGTATAAAGACCAGGGGGCCGACCTGACGGCCAAGGTGAAAGCCGCGATCTCGGCCAACCGGGACGACCTGGCTGGCAGTTTCGCCGTCCAGCTCGAACAGGTGCGCGGCGCCCTCGCCCGCACCCAGGGACAGCTCACCACCGCGCGTGCGGCTTTCGATAAGGCCATGGCGGTCAAGAAAGCCTTCATGATGGAGAAGGAGCGCAAGACTCAGGAAGCGCTCAACGCCATCCGCGACTACCGCCGCGCGCAGTGGCAGAAGAAGGTGGCCGATTCCATGGAGAGCTTCGAGGTGGCGGGCATCAGCGCCACGCACGATGAGATGGTGCGCAAAATCGAAGAGCAGACGGCCGTCAACGAAGCCCGCATGGAAATGGCCCTGGGCAACGTGGATCAGCAGAAAATCAAGATCGAGGAAGAGGCCGAGGGCCTCCGCGCCAACGAACTGGTGAAACAGTTCAAGGTGGAGATGGGGCTGATTGCCCCGGCGCCGGCGCAGCCGCAATTGGGCGCGCCACAGAAGACTATCGGGGGAACGGAGACGCAAAGGACGGCATAAACGCGCTCCCGATCCGGTGCGGAAGCGGAACGGGCCCATTCCGGCGGGAGCGGACCGCATTACAACATGGCCATCAAAATCGAAAAGGGCGGTTGGGTCCTGATTTTTATCATCGGCGTGGCCCTGGTGGGCTACAGCCTCAATAAGTACGGTGTCCTGGACCTTTCGAAGTACGGTCTGAGATCGGGCGGTGCGGCCGCCCGGTCGGACGTAAAGGTCGACACCAGCAAGCCGCTCGACGTGGCGGCCAAAGAGACCAACGACGTCCGCGTGCGCGTGAATATTTGGGTGGGCTGCGTGGGCGGCCTGGTCGCCAACGGCGGCCTCGATACCGCCGCCGGCTCGATTTACTCCGATGAGGGCCTCAAGGTCACTTTCAAAATTATCGACGATTGGACCGAGGGCGCGGCTGCCCTGGCCACCAACAACGTGGATATCATGCTGACCACCGCCGACGTGTGGGCTAAAGATTTCGGGCAGTTCCAGGACAAGCACGTGGGCGCGCGCGCCTTCTACATGGTGGACTGGTCGCGCGGCGCCGATGGCGTGATCGGCAAGCAGGGCATTAACAGCATCGAGGACTTGGCCGGCAAGACCGTGGCCTTCGCCCCCTATACGCCTTCGCATTTCCTGCTGTGGAACGGCTTGAAGGCTTCCGGCCTCTCGACCGAGCAGCGTAACGAGATCTTCAATAAGGCTGTGCACACCAAGGACGGCATTGAGCCGGCCACCCTGTTCGCCCAGCAGAAAGTGGACGCCGCGGTAGCCTGGGACCCGGACATGAGCGATGCCGTCTCCAAGCGCCCCGGCGCCAAAAAAATCTACGATACCCGGGTGGCCAACCGCCTGATAGCCGACATCCTGGTGGTTAGCGACCGCTTCGCCGCCAGCTCGCCGGGCACCGTCGTCAAGTTCATCGACGGTTGGCTCAAGGGCGTCGATTTCATTGAGCAGAACCCCTCGCGCGCCTATACCCTGATTGGCACGATCAAGGATTTCAATATCCCCTCCGATCTCGCCAAAACCATGCTGGGCGGCGTGAAACTGGCCAATTATGCCGATAACGAGCAGTTCTTCGGCACCCCCGGATCGGATTCGGACTACGCCAACATTTTCCGCATGGCCCAGGATATGTACCGCGAGCTGCGGCTGATCAACCACACCACCGACCCGGAGGACAGTGTGGACCGGCGCTATCTGGCGTCTCTCTCCGGCAAATTCACCAACGCAGTCACCGAAGCGCCCATCACTTACAAAGAGCCGGCCAAAGGCGCGGTGCCCATCGCCACCGAGCGGCGGGCCATCTACTTCGACCCCAACTCGGCCCGCATGGGCCTGGATTCGCGCGCCGTGGTGGATGAGATCGGTGAGTTCATGCGGCTCTACGAAAACACGGTGGTGGATATCGATGGCAACACCGACGCCACCGGTTCGCGCGATCTCAACATGGAACTTTCCAAGCAGCGCGCCGACGCCGTAAAGCAATATCTGATCGAGCAATACCACTTTCCGGCCGAGCGTATGCGCACGGTCGGCAACGGGCCGGACAAACCTCTGGACACCAACGACACGCCGGAGGGCCGCGAGAAGAACCGGCGCACGGATATTAAGGTCTATCCAAACCCGGCGAAGCCGTGAAACTCTCGCACCTGCTGGACATCCGCCGGGAGACCACCCGGCAAACGCGCGTGATTCTGGCGCTGGTGGCATGGACCCTGGTGGTGCTGTTCTGGTACCTGCTGACCCGCTGGAATTTGCTGCCGCCGTTCTCGGTACCCGACCCCCTGGGGGTGTTGGCCGCGTTCGCCCGCCTGTGGACGGAGTACGACCTGCTGGGCAACGTCTTCCAAAGCTGGTGGCGCATCGCCCAGGCCTTCTTCTGGGCGGCCATCGTGGCATTGCCCCTGGGCCTGCTGATGGGCGGCTTCAAGTGGCTGCACGACCTGGTCAACCCGGTGGCCGAGCCCATGCGATCTATGCCCATCACCGCTTTTCTGCCGGCCTTCATCGCCCTGTTCGGTATGGATGAGGCCATGAAGATCGCCTTCCTCTGGTTCGGCATGTTCTTTTACCTGCTGGCGGTGGTGGTGGAAGAGGCCAACAAGGTAGATAACGCGCTCATTGAAACCGCTGTCACGCTGGGAGCCGACCGGCGGCAGGTGTTGTGGCTGATGTTCCGCGCGTCGTTCCCGGCCATCTTCGGCTCCTTCCGCATCATGTACGACATCGGCTGGACCTACGTGATTCTGGCCGAGATGGTGAACGCCCGCAAAGGCGTGGGCTATATGGTGGAAGCCGCCCGCAAGGTGCTGGATTTCGACCGCGTCTATGCCGGCATCATCGCCATCGGTTTCGCGGCCTTCCTGTTCCGCTACCTGCTGACGCTGTTAGACCGCTGGCTCTTCCCGTGGCGGCGCGCCAGCGTCCGCGCCGAACCCGCTACCGCCAGCATGGCGAAGAAGGTGGCCGCGCATGCCAAATGAACCGGAGCGGCCTAAGTGGAAGACGCGCCTGTTGCGGGGGGAATTCCCGGGGCGGGATTTCGATATCGAGTTCTGGCAGGAACAGGGGGATGCAGCCATTTTCGACGCGGCCTGGGAGATGATCGAAATAGCGGAAGAAGTGAAGTATGGCCGAAAGCCAACATTTCAGAGAACTGTTACTAAGCTTTCGAGAGTGCGAGGTTGAGTTCTTGATTGTCGGAGCCTATGCGGCGATGAAGTATAGTGAGCCCCGATATACCAAGGACTTGGATGTATGGGTTGCGACCTCCCCGGAGAATTCGGCCCGAGTCTTTCGCGCGCTGGCCAGGTTCGGCGCTCCGCTGGCGCAAGATGGGGTGACGCCGGAAACGTTCACTGAAGAAGGAGTGGTCTATCAAATCGGCATTGCTCCGGTTCGGGTGGATATTCTGACGCAAATCAGCGGAGTTCAATTTCCAGAGGCGTGGAAGAATCGTGTGGAAAGCATAGTGTTCGGTGTCCCGGTGAATTTCCTTTCTCTGAACGACCTGATCACGAGCAAGCGTTCTGCCGGCCGGAGCAGCGACCTGAAGGATCTGAAGAGGATTCAGAAAGAGCAGCGAAAGAAGAAATAGCGGTTACTGGACACGCCCTTGCCCACTAAATCCAAAATCTCGCTCCGCAACGTCTCGCGCGCCTTCGTCTCGCCGGCGGGCGAGCGCATTCAGGCCATCCACGACATCAACTTCGAAATCGAAGACCTTTATTCCTCCGATGGCCGCGATATCGGCGAGTTCCGCGTCCTCCTGGGACCTTCCGGCTGTGGTAAATCCACCATCCTGCGCCTCATTGCCGGCCTCGACCATCCCGATACCGGCGAGGTGCTGGTGAACGGCCAGCCCGTCACCAAGCCGGGCCGCGACCGCGGCATGGTCTTTCAGAAGTACACTTCCTTCCCCTGGCTCACGGTGACCGAAAACGTCGCTTACGGCCTCAAGATCAACCAGGTGCCCCCCGCCGAGCGCGACCCCATCGTCGCCAAGCTCATCGAAGCGGTGGGCCTTGCGGGCTTCGAAAAATCCTACCCCGATACCCTTTCGGGCGGCATGCAGCAGCGCGTTGCCATCGCCCGCACCCTCGCCCTGCGCCCCGGCGTCATCCTCATGGACGAACCCTTCGGCGCGCTGGATGCCCAGACCCGCGGCGACATGCAGGAACTCCTGCTGCGCGTCTGGTCCGAAACCGCTTCCACCATTCTGTTCGTCACTCATGATGTGGATGAAGCCATCTACCTGGCCGACCACATTTTCGTCCTGTGCGCCCGACCCGGTACAATCATTGAGGATGTTCCCGTGCCATTTGGCCGTCCGCGCGACCCGTCCGTGAAAAATCGTTCCGAATTTCACGAACTGCAGCAGCACGTGCTCGCTTGCCTGCGCCGCGCTCCCGGTCAGGGCCAAGTGCGTGTGAGCGTGTGATGGCGGACAGGGACGACGGCCAGGTCGATTATCTCAAAGCTGCCTTCCACTGGCAGTACAACAAGATCATGCTGTTCGGCGCGCTGGCCTTCGCGGGGGTTTCCTTCAGCGCCCTGCCGCTGATCCTGGGCGCCGGCCTGGAGCTCATTTACCTGGCCACGGTGCCCAACAACACCCGCTTCCAGCGCCTGGTGCGTTCCTGGAAATACGAAGACGAGAAGCGCCAGCGGGAGAAGAGTCTCAGCGCGCTGTTCTACGAGCTGCCGCCCGAAATGCGCGCCCGCTACGCCAACCTGGACAACACCAGCCGCGCCATCCGCGAGAATTACCGCCGCCTCACCGCCACTTCCCAGATGTTCGTGGACCAGATGGAAGACAAGCTGGAGGGGCTCTCGCAATCCTACGTACGGCTGTTGAACGCGGCCTTCCATCACCGCGAGTACCTGCGCGCCATCAATCGGGACACCATCAACAAGGAGTCTGTGCAGTTGCAGAAGGACCTGGAGCACGAACCGGCCAAGGTACAGGAGATCAACCGCAAGCGCATCGAAATCCTCGCCAAGCGCGTGGAAAAGTACGATAAGATCTGCGAGAACTGCCAGGTGATTGACGCCCAGTGCGCGGCCGTGGAAGACGTGCTCAACCTGATTCGCGATCAATCCGTGACCATGCACGACCCGGAGCAGATCGCCGCGCACCTGGACGGCCTGGTGAAAGACGTCGAACAGACCGAAGAGACCGTGCGCGAAGTGGAATCGATTTTCGAGCTTGCCCCGCTGGCCGACGCGGGATACGACCCGGGCGGCTCGCCACGCAACCGGGTCTCCAACTGACATGGCCACCCCCACCCCCGCCAATCACCTGGACTCGCTGCCCGACTGGGCCCGCGACCTCTCCGAAAAATACTACTCGGGCGTCACCTCGATGTTCGTGCTGCACGGCAACGTGCGCGACCTGGTGCCCTGGAAGCGGTCCACCGGCACCGATTTCCTGTCCCTCGGCCGCTTCCTGCGCGAAGCCCTCTTCGGCACCCGCGACCTGGTGCTGAACTATGACCGCGGCGGCGGCCTGACCTTCGGCAATGCCGACATGAAGGCCGATTTCGAGCGCGCCCTGGCGGGTTACGACAGTTTCCACGGGACCACTTTCTGCAACGGCCTGCCGCGCAATCCCGATGGCGTGCTCAACATCCTGGACAATTACATGCGGCTGCGCATTTCCGACCGCAAAAAAATTGCCCTGGTAGTGGATTTCGCCGAGACCATCACGCCGGCCGGCGACAGCTCCGGCATGCCAGCCGAGGACCGCAACTCGCTGGTGATTTTCAAACGCTGGGCCCAGAATCCCACCTTCCTGCAGGCCGATGTCACCTTCGTGCTGGTGGCCGAAAACCTAGTAGAGCTGAACCTGGGCCTGGTGCAGAACCCCGGCGTGGCCTCCATCCAGATCCCTCTGCCCGATGAGGCCGGCCGCCTGGATTACATCCGCGCCGCCAAGCCCCTGCCGGCCGGATCGGACGTCACCCCCGAAGCCCTGGCCAACCTCACCGCCGGCCTCAAGCGCGTGCATTTGCAGGGGCTGCTCTCGGACGCCACCGAGAACCAGCACCCCCTCACCATGAAGTTTCTGCTGAAGCGCAAGAAGGACCTGATCGAAGCCGAATCCGGCGGCATGCTGGAATTCGTCCAGAGCCGCTTCGATCTTTCCATGGTGGCGGGCCACGCTCCGGCCAAACAGAAACTCTACGATGCCGCCCGCGCCATCCGCGCCGGCAAGACCGAAGTGGTGCCCATGGGCTACGTGATCTGCGGCCCGGTGGGCACCGGCAAGACTTTTCTCACCACCTGCTTCGCCGGCGAGATCGGCATCCCCGCTGTCAGCCTGAAGAATTTCCGCAGCATGTGGCAGGGCCAGACCGAGGGCAACCTGGAGCGCATCCTGAACCTGCTGAAGGCCATGAGCCCCATCGCCGTGATCGTGGACGAGGCCGACGCCCAGCTTGGCAACCGTTCGGCTTCAGGCGATAGCGGCGTATCCAACCGGGTCTTCGCGCAGATCGCCCAGTTCATGGGCAACACCGAGCTGCGCGGCCGCGTGATCTGGTTCCTGCTCACCTGCCGCCCGGACCTGCTCCCCGTGGACTTGAAACGCCAGGGCCGCGCCGAAGAGCACATCGCGCTGTTCTATCCGCATACCGACGAGGAGCGCCTGGCCATGCTCCACGCCATGCAGAAAAAGAGCGGGCTGGCGATCGCCTCCGCCGAAGCCGACCAGGTTTTCCTGAAGAACGCCACCGGCCTCTCGGGCGCCGACGTGGAAGCCATCCTGGTGCGCGCCAGGATGAAGAGCGCGCTCGAAAACTCGGCCGACCTGACCGCTGCCGACCTGACCGCCGCACTGGCGGATTTCATTCCTCCGTCCTATCCAACCGAGATCGAATTGCAGACCCTGGTAGCCGTCCTGGAGTGTACCAGCAAGAGCCTGCTGCCCGACCGCTACCGCGACCTCGACCGCGGCGAAGCCATCCGCCGCGCGAACCAACTGGCGGAACTGACCAGGGGGTAAGGGGCGGGGAAGGCGGCCAGCGGGGCAGTTGGGGGAATCCCCCAAATTTTCCTATATGCTTGCGGCCCACGAGGACGTCCCCCGGGAAATCTGCGTCGACCGATACAACCGCCGCTCAACGATCCTGACCAACCAGTTGCCGGTGACCCGGCTGGCAGCAGCAGATCGGCGAATCCCACGACGGCCGAGAAGAAGGCGTCGAAATCGGCGATCGGTTCGGGCCTTATCAGAAGCAGGCTCCCGCGGCTGCCAGCAACCCAGAAGCGGAGTTTGTCCGGCGCTTTTCTGAAGCCGGCGGGGGTGCGCTCGTCGGTTCACGACGACGGCGGAAGCGCAATGCACACGCTGGTGGATGCTTCGGAATGCTGTGTAGAATTAGGCACTTCAAGTGCAGTGTTCACCGCCAAGGAAGATAAGTCATGCCCCGCACGGCAGTGATCCTGACTCTCTTGCTGTTGGCTGTCGAACTGCTTGCAGGCCAGCCGTACAGCAGCGAGATCGAACAGAAGGTAAGCGCGCTCCTGGCACGCATGACCCTGGATGAGAAGATCGGGCAGATGTCGCAATCCACTTCCATGGCGACGCCCCTTTCCGAGGCGATCAAGGAAGAAATCCGCAAAGGCCGGTGGGGGTCGTTCCTCAACGCGGGCAGCCCTGAAGACCGCGCCGAAGCGCAGCGTATCGCGGTTCACGAAAGCCGTCTGGGGATTCCTCTGCTCTTCGGCCGGGACGTGATTCATGGGTACCACACCATATTTCCCATCCCTCTGGGGCAGGCGGCAAGCTGGGATCCCGGGCTGATCGAACAGGCGGCCCGGACTGCCGCATCGGAAGCCAGCGCCGAAGGAATCCGCTGGGCCTTCGCTCCCATGGTGGATATCGCCCGCGATCCGCGGTGGGGGCGGATTGCCGAAAGCCCGGGAGAGGACCCGTATGTCGCGAGCATGATGGGCGCTGCCATGGTACGTGGATTCCAGGGCGCTGCTCTCAACGAACCATCCTCTGTGGCTGCGTGCATCAAGCATTATGCGGGTTACGGCGCGGCCGAAGCGGGGCGCGACTACAACAGCGCGTGGATTCCTGAGGGACTACTGCGGGACGTGTATTTACGGCCTTTCCAGGCTTCCCTGGCTGCGGGCGCCGCCACCGTGATGACGGCGTTCAACACGCTCAACGGCGTTCCCGCCACCGGGAATCCGTTTCTGCTGCGCCAAATTCTGCGCGGCGAATGGAAGTTTGACGGCATGGTGGTGAGCGACTACAACGCCATTGCGGAGCTGGTCCCGCACGGTTATGCGTCCGGCAATCGCGATGCCGCGCGGTTGGCCTTAAAAGCGGGGGTGGATATGGAAATGGTCAGCACGACGTATTATGACCATCTGAAATCGCTGATCGAAAGCCGGCAGGTTTCCATGGCGGAGGTCGACTTGGCAGTGCGGAACATTTTGCGGCTGAAGTTCCGCCTCGGTCTGTTCGAGCAGAAGATCCCCGCTCCGGCAAACGCGCCGGTCACCGCCGAGTCGCGGGCGTTGGCGCAACGGCTGGCCACGGAAAGCGCCGTGCTGCTGAAGAACCAAGGTAACCTGCTGCCGCTGGCGGAGACGGTTGGCACGGTAGCGGTGATCGGGCCGCTGGCAGACAGTCCCGTAGACCAGATGGGCACCTGGGTGATGGACGGACGGGCGGGAGATGTGGAGACGCCGCTGGCGGCATTGCGGCAGATGCTGGGCAATGCGCGCGTCCGTTATGCGCAGGGCCTGAAGAACAGCCGCGATACCGACAAGGCGGGCTTTGGCGCGGCGCTGGATGCGGCGCGCGGGGCCGATGTCGTGCTGCTCTTTCTGGGCGAAGAGCAGATCCTTTCGGGCGAGGCCCGTTCGCGCGCGTTTCTAAATTTACCGGGAGCCCAGGAAGACCTGGTGAACGAAATTGCCAGGCTTGGCAAACCATCCGTAGCGATCATCCAGGCCGGCCGTCCACTTACCTTTCACCAGGCGGCGGCGCGGGTGCAGGCAGTTTTGTGGGCGTGGCATCCGGGCACCATGGGCGGCCCGGCCATCGCCAACCTGTTGTTCGGCCGCGCCGTGCCGTCCGGAAAACTCACGGTCACCTTCCCGCGCACCGTGGGACAGGTGCCCATCTATTACGCGCACCTCAACACCGGCCGTCCGGCCACGGTCAACGAGTTGGGGATTCCGATGGGCAATCCCGCCGAACCGGCCGGTTACACATCCAAGTACATCGACGTGGATTTCACGCCGGAATACCCATTCGGCTACGGCCTCTCGTACACCAATTTCGAGTACTCCAACCTTCGCTTGAGTGCGCCCACGCTGGCGAACGGGGGCGCGCTGACGGTCTCGGCGGATATCACCAACCGCGGCAGACGCGCGGCGGATGAGGTAGTCCAGTTTTACGAGCACGCGGTGGCCGCCAGCGTGGTGCAGCCGGTTCGTTTGTTAAAAGGCTTCCGGCGCGTGTCTCTTCAGCCGGGCCAGATGCAAGCCGTCACCTTCACCGTCCGGAAGGCCGATCTGGAATATCACAATCAGCAGATGCAACTGGTAGCCGAACCGGGGATCTACCAGGTATGGATCGCGCCGGATTCGGTGAGCGGCCTGAAAGGCGAATTCACCCTGCGGTAGGCATGGGTACCGGCTCGGGTAAGTATGCGGCGTCCACTTCCGCCAGGGCTGCCGTGGGCAGGCGTTCGTGCAGCAGGCGCTCGGTCGCGAGCACCTGCGGCTCGGCGTGAAAATATCGCCGGAAGGGATTATCGAAGAGCAGATTGACGATCGCCATCAGGCTCATGCCCTGGTGATGGGCCATCCACATTTTGACGGCCACGGCGCCGGAGCGAGTGTAATCGATGGCCTCATAGAATCCGTACCGGCCGAACCAGCCAAAATTTTCCATCTGGCGCAGGTTGGCTACGGCCGCGGCCGGATCGATTCCGGCGGCCAGAAAACTGGAGTACGGAGAAACCACCAGGGTCGCCGAATTTTCTCTCTGCATGGCCAATTCGGGCACTCCGAAAGCGGCGTATCCATACTCGCCGGTCTCCCGGATGACAAACGCCGATTCGGAAATCCCCCACGGCACCCCGCGGCTATGACCGTACCCGCCTGGCAGCGAACCACGGCTTTCATGCTCTGGTCGATGATGGTGTCGGGATAAGGCCTCATCCACAGCGAAGGCATGAGATATTCGAACATCGTGCCGGTCCAGGAGAGCAGCACGCGCTCGCCGCGGAACAAGATGTGGCCGCGGCCCAGCCGGAACCAGGATTCCTGGGGAATCTCGCCTTTGGCGATGGCGACGAAACTCGCCATCCGCGCTTCGGACGCCAACAAGTTGTAACTGGAGGGGTCCAGCTTTTCGGCCGCCACATCGTAGCCGATGGAGAGGACCTTCTTGCGCCGCTGGTAGAGCGAGCCGGAAATCCATATCCCGCACCAGCATTTCGCATGTCTCGGCGATGGCTCGCAGCTCGGACGCCAAATTCCCCAGCTTCACTTTGGATTCCGAGGCCATGGCGAGCGCCGCCTGCTTCAGCGTCCACAGGCAGGCGGCCAGGTTGCCGCTATCGACCGTGGATAGAAACAGCGGCTCCAGTGGCTGGAGTGTGCTGATGTCGTACCAATTGAACAGGTGGCCCCAATGTTTGGGCAGCCGAATGATCCGGTCGAGGGTTTGCCTTGTCTCGAACACGAACCCGGCCAGCGGCATGGCGCCCATGTGGACGGCCGCGATGCGCGCGTTGAGAAGCATTCCCGAGATTGGTTGGCGAAAGGCGGAGATCTACGGAGCCATCCTCCCGCACCGAATCGGGAATCAGCCAGTTGGTGGTGGAGGTACTCCAGTCGTGAAAGAAGCGCCAGATCCGGTCGGCCGATTCGCGGATCAATTGCATATCCGCTTTGCTCAGGCGGCTGTGTCCTTCGCGAGGACGCCGGTTGAGCCAGCTTGAAAACACGCGCGAAACAATCCACAGGGTCAAAAGAGGAGCGGCGAACGGCAGGGCCTGGGGGCGGACCCGCCAGAGCGCCAGGCCGATACCGATAGCGATCCAGGGCGTCCATTCCAGATACAGGTCGACCGTAGCCTTCGGACGGCTGGCGGCTTCCGCCTGTGCGGCGGTCTCCCATTCGAGCAGCTTCCTCCGGGTAACGAACACGCGGAGAACGGAGCGCACGATGGCGTCGATCGAGATCAGCGCCTGGTGAAGCAGAAAGATCAGGCTGCACATGGTAATCAGGGCGCTTTCCCGGACCGTACGGGCGGTATCCGTGAGCCAACCCGGCACGGCGCGCCAGCGGCGCGGAAACCCCACCAGCGCAAACACCAGTCCCGAGAGAGCCGGGATGGACCACATCAGCACCGCCGCGGCGGTCCAGTACCCCGGCCCTCCCGGCAGCCAGAACCAGCCGCTCAAGAGGAGCAACACCATGGCGGCCTCAAGCACACTGCGCCGCAGGTTGTCGAGGATCTTCCACTGCGAGATGAGCGAGATGGGATTGCGGAACCAAGTGACCGCCGAACGCCGGGACGCGCGACTCGATCCAGCGCACGATCTGCCAATCGCCGCGCACCCAGCGGTGCTTGCGGCGGCTGTAGGCGCTGAAGTGCGAAGGGTAATCGTCGATCAGCTCGATATCGCTCACCAGGGCGGCGCGCGCGTAAGCTCCCTCGATCAGGTCGTGGCTGAGCAGCGCGTTTTCGGGAAATCTCCGCTCCAGCACCTCGCGCAGGACACTCACTTCGTAGATGCCCTTGCCGGTAAAAATGCCTTCGCCGAACAGGTCCTGGTAAGCGTCGGAGACGGCGCGCGTGTAAATATCGAATCCGGTTTGTCCCGAGTACAGAGCGGCCAGGCGGCTGCGGGAGGCGGATTGCACGCTGATGCCGATCTTGGGCTGAAGGATGCCGTAACCCTCCACCACGATTCCCTTGAGCGGATCGACCACGGCCTGGTTGAGCGGATGGGCGATGGCGCCGATGAGCCGGCGGCCGAGTCTCGCGGAAGCTGGGTGTCGGAATCCAGCGTGATCACGTATCGGACGTCCGCCAGAAGGGAGGTGTCGCCCACCTTCACCGGAAAGGCATCGAATCCGCCTTGCAGAAGCTGATTGAGGTCGAGAAGTTTTCCGCGCTTGCGCTCCCAGCCCATCCAGCGGCCCTCGGACTGGTTGTACGTGCGATGCCGGTGCAACAGAAAAAAGGGCGGCCGGCCGTTTACCCGGTAGCGTGAATTGAGGCCCTCGATCAGCCGCGCTCCCAACTCCACGAGTTGGTCGTTCTGGTCCTCGGGATGATCGGAATCCACGGTATCCGTCAGCAGTGCGAAATAGAGGTTACGGGTAGAGTTGGCCAGAAATCGAATTTCCAGATCGAGCACCAGATCGTGTACCTGAGCTTCGTTGGCGAAAAGCGTGGGGACGGCTACCAGGGTCACGCAGTCGTCCGGGATGCCTTCCGAGAAATCCAGTTTCGGCAGCACCCGCGGCGGCAGCAGAAAGGTCGTGAGATTGTTCATGAAGTCTACCGCGGCCTGGGTCGCCGGAAGGGCCATGAACAGCAGTGCGGTGTAAGCGGATGCGTGCAGGCCGACGCGGTACAGAACGTCGAATACGATCGAAAGGGTGATCAGTTCGATTCCCAGCAGATAGTAGCTGGTGGGCCACTGCAGAATGAACCTGGGGATGCGTTTTCGCAAAGGGGGGTGGTAGCCGATGGCTTCCTCAAGCCTGCATCTGCCCTGGTCTATCAGGTAGAAGCCGACGTGCGTGCGGCGGACCGCGGCCCGCGAGTCATCCGAAACCTGGCGCGCCTGCTCGCACAGATGAATGGCCGCCGTGGCGACTTCCGTTTCCCTGAACCTGCCGTGCCTGGCCAGTTCCGCGACCACCCTGCGATAGCGGTCGCGGCTTTCGAAATCCATGCGGGAATAGGCGCCGGCCGGGTCGCGGGCCAGCAAGCGGTGCACGCTGCTGACCAGCTCGAAAAAATCCTTCCAGACGGTCTCGCCGATTCTTCTGAGGCTGGTCAGTAAAGCCGGATATTCGCTGGGATTGCCTCGCGTGAGGCGGTCGATCAATTCCAGTTGCAGCGCCGGCTTCAGATTCCAGATTTCGACGGAATCCAGCGGGGCGGTTTCCTGGAATCCTTCCAGAAACGCCACCAGCTCAGATTCGCAGAAGCGTTGACCCGCCGCTGCCAGATACTCGCGCGCCAGCAGGCAGGCCCGCGGCGTCTCCGCGCCGGAAGAATCCGTGACGACCCTGGCATCCCGCTGCGCAAAGGCGAATTCGCGGGTTTCTTTCTCGGCGGTGAAAATCAGGCGGAAATTATCGAGCAACCAGGGTGCATTTTCTCCCCGGGGGTTGGCCGCCGCGCGGGCGACCAATTCGCTGCACGCGGCGCCGGCGGTCGGGCGGCGCTTTCCTTCTGCGGCCGCGGGGTTTGCTCGCGGGATGAGCGCGGCCCAGCGCGCCTCCCCGATCACGCCACTGGCGCAGGTCCGGTTCTGCCTCGTCCTGCGGAACTTCGTGGATTAAAACATTTTCGTGTTTCATCGATAGCTCGATGCCTGAAGCTCAAACATGGCCGCGTAGCGGCCTCCCAAAGCCACCAACTGGCGATGGCTCCCCTGCTCGGCAATCTGGCCATTTTCCAGCACCACGATCCGGTCCGCCATCCGCACGGTGGAGAAACGGTGCGAGATGAGCAGCGCCATCTTTGCCTCGGTCAGCTCCGCGAAGCGCTGGAATACCTCGGACTCCGAGCGCGCGTCCAGACTGGCGGTGGGTTCGTCGAGGATCACCAGTTGCGCATCGCGGAAATAGGCGCGCGCCAGGGCGATTTTTTGCCACTCGCCGCCCGAGAGGTCCACGCCGCCTTCGAATCGCAGCCCAAGCAGCTGGTCATACCCTTTCGGCAATCGTTCGATCACCTCGTCGGCCAGGCTCTTGTCGGGCGGCCTGCCGTACTGGCCCCGTCCGTCAGCCTGCTCGATGCGCCCCACGGCGATGTTCTCGCCGGCCGTCATCTCGTAGCGCATGAAGTCCTGGAAGATCACGCCGATCTGGCTGTGCAGATCCTCCATGTTGTACTCGCGCAGGTCCACGCCATCCAGCAGAATTCGTCCCGCGGTCGGATCGTACAAACGCGTGAGCAATTTCACGATGCGTGGTCTTGCCTTGCCCGTTCTCGCCGATCAGCGCGATGCGCTCTCCCGGCTCCAACCGGAAATCCAGACTGCTCCAGGACATTGCGCCGGCTGCCGGGATAGGCAAACGTGACTTTCTCGAAAGTGAAGCCGTCGCGAATCGGACGCGGCGCTGGCATGCGCATCGGGCTTGGAGCGGATCTTCGGTCTCACCTGCAGAAACTCCACCAGGTCCGTGAGAAACAGCGACTGGTCGGCAATGCTGGAGAAAGTGGAGAAGACGCTCTGGATGTTGCTGCTGGTGCCGGCAATGGCGCCCGCCAGAAATTGCAGCGTGCCCCAGGTCAGCGCGCCCGTGACGGTCCGATAGATCACATAAGCATAGGCGCCGTAGTAGCCGCCGTGCTTAGCAGCGACAGCGCCGTCCCGGCCCAGCAAACGGCGGCGCGCCAGCCGCACATTCTCATCGTAGATCTGGTTGGACAGACGCTCGTATTCGCCCGAGAAGAAAACCGCTCAAGCCGAACAGCCGCAGCTCCTTCGCCGATTCCTTGCTGGCGCCCAACACGCGCAGGTAATCCAGCCTGCGCCGGACCGGCGTCTGGCGCATGTTTTGCGCATATCCCGAGAAACGCGAAATGGCTCTCGCCGAGGAATGCCGGCACCACCGCCGCAACCAGCACCACCAGAAGCCAGGGCGAAAACCAGAGAATTCCGAGCGACAGGCTGACGGCTGCCAGGATTTGCTGGCCCACTGCGCCGATGGCCTGGATCATGGCAATCCGGTCGGTGGCCTGGACGCGCGCGCGCTCCAGTTTGTCGTGGAAGAGCGGATCTTCATAGGAGGCCAGGTCGAGGCGCGACGCGTGCTCCATCACCATCAGGCTGACGTGGCGGGTGAAGCGGTCGGCGAGCAGGGAATCAAAATAGCCGATGGCCCGGCGACGATGCGCGCCAAGCGCAGCCAGCGCAAATTCGGCGCCCACCAGCCACCAGAAGTGCGGCGGTAAAGCGTGCCCGGCAAAGTGTGCCTGCACGGCGTCCAGAATGTTTCTTGGACACCGTCAGCATCGCCAGAGGGATCAGAGCGGCGACCAGGCGGCAAGACCAAGACGCCGCAAATCACCGGCGGGCCGGATCGCCAGACGATGCGCGATCAGCGACGGAATATGGCGGAGCGCCCGGAGCCGCTCTTGCCAACTGCCCCGGAGGATGTTGGAGGCTCGAGATTCAGTCCGCAGCGTGTCTACCAGCGGGTACTCTTGCATCCCGGAATACCGTTTAGAACCATGGAAAACAATTGCGTGGTCGCCGCCGGAATCGGTGCGCGTTCTTACGCTTTTGGCGACTATGTGAAGTGTACGGCCTCGAATCCGGCCCGCTCCATGCCGCGGCGGGCTTCCGGATTCTTCATGAAGGTCTCCCAGACCAACCCGCTGCGGGCGTTCTCGGCCATCAGAATGGTGATCCCGCGTATCGATGCCGATGACATCGGTGTCATACCATTTCTTCAGCGGATTGAAGGCATTCACGAAACCGTAGCGGCACCACGCGCGGTCCCCGTAGCGGCGTTTGATATTGCGCAGGACCTGCATGCATTCCTGGGGAAGAAACGGCAGCGATCCGCCGGCCGCGCTGGGCACCACGGTTCCATCGATCGGGCCAACCGCCGGCGGCCCGCCCCACACCACGTAGCCGTGCTCCGAGTCCGAGGCGGTGATGCCCCAAAGGTCATCGCTGTAGTCAGGGAACTGCTTGGCCAGTTCCATGCAGAAGCGCCGGTGGACTTCGGTGGCGATGACGGAATTCTGGAAGTAGTCGGCATAGCTGGTCCCGCTTGCCTCGGAAATCAAACCACGCCTGCGAATATTGATGAACAAACAGAGGGGCGAAGGCTCCGATGTAGCGGAGTCCTTCGTAATCGAAAGTCACCCGCTTCCAGGCGTTCCATGCCTGCGGCGGGCAGAGGGTGGGTCGTAGATCCCAACCCGAGGAGATACATCATCATCAATTCGCTGTAACCATCCCAGCGATAGGGGAGGAACCCGGCTTCCGGCATCCATCCGTGAGGCAACAGATCGGTGTCTTCGGAAAGCCAGGTCCAGTCCACGCGATTGAAGATGGACCAGGCCAGGTCGCTGATCTCCAGGTGATGAAAGTACCCGCTACAGGCGAGGACGCCGCACAAGCAGGATGGCCGTATCCACGGAGGAGACTTCCGAATCCCACTGGCGTTCGCCGGTATTCATGTCACCGAAGTGATAGAAGAATCCACGATGGTGGGGCAGTTTCTTCCAGAGAAACCGCAGGCTGGTGAGCGCGCGATCACGCGCCTGCGGGTGTGACAGATAGCCGCGGCTATCGGCGATGCAGAGAGCGGTGAGGCCAAACCCGGTAGCTGCAATGCTGGCGACTCCGCCATGGTCGGCGCCGCGCACGGTGAAGCGGTCCCTCGACAAGCCGGTTTGCGGGCTGCTGCAATCCCAGAAATACTGACAACCGGCGCGTTCCAGATCGTCGAGAAAGCGGTCCTGCTCCCCGGACAACGCCGCCGAACCACCGGGGCCGGCTACAGCGGATACGAGATTTGCGCCGCCCGCGAGGACCGCTCCGCGCAGCAGATCGCGGCGTGAAACCATCTGCCGGCCCAGCCGATTCCACATTACTCGTCTACCATTTTAGAGGGATTAGAACGGATCTCAGTTACAAATGTCACATCGGATACGCGCAGTTGCTCGTAAGATATTGCCGTGAGGGCCAACAAAACCTTGGCGATATGGGGCGGCGCGGGTATATTGATCACTGTTTTGATGGCCCTGCTGCTGGTGTCCGATCGTCCCAGTGCGATTCGCGGGGCGGTGATGATTGACTCACCGGATCCCATGAAGCAACTGCCGATCGCCGGTGCGGAGATTACCGTGACCGGCGCCCCAGGGACTCCCGAGGTGCTCTCCGATGCTTCCGGCTTCTTCAGTATTCTCCTGTCGTGGCGGATGCGCGTGGGAGAGCGGGTATCGCTGCACTTCTACCATGACGGTTATCAACCCCTGGATTTGCGCTACGTGGGCGCCAACGAGTTGTATCTTGCACGACTGCTTCCCGTACCTGCCGCGCAGGGGACCGAGGTAGTGATCGCCAATGTAGTGGCGAAGTACTCGGTCAACACCACGACCACGGTGAACATCGGGAGCGCGGTCAAGACTTTCGAGGTGGTGAATCAAGGGAACCGGCCGTGCAAGCGACAGGAGCCGTGTTCGCCGGACGGGAAGTGGAAGGCCGCGGTTGGATCGGCGATGATCGATGCCGGCGCCGGGAACGAGTTTCACAATGCGCGCGCGTCGTGCATCGCGGGACCGTGTCCGTTTACGCGGATCGAGGGCAAACTCAACCGTTCCCCCGCCGGCCGCACGCTGCGGGTGTCGGCGCTGGACTGGTCGGACACGGCCACCTTCCTGGTGGAGGCGGAGGTGTATCGGCCGGTGGTCAGCGGTGCTCTCCGGCAATCGTTTCCGGTGATCTTCGACCGGGCGCTGACCTTCACGCTGCCGGCGGCGGCGGACGATGTGAGCATCCAGGCGGAGATCAACGGAAGCCTGATCGTATTCCCGCTCAGTCCGTCGCTGTGGCTGAGCTGGGCGAATTGCCAGTCGGTGGTGAATCCGGACCAGAGCCGGGTATTCCGGTGCGAGTTGAAGCCGGGGTACCGGTTCGCCGGGGGATCGGCGCGGAGCCAAGGTGATTGAGTGTGTCAAATCCAGTTCCTGGCGGCCTGCGGGGCATACCGAACGACCACGCGGGTAGGACCCGCAGAGAGACCGGTGGAGCAGCGGAGGGCCAGCGGTCCGCCGCAGGTTCAACGTACCCGCCATGATGCCGGCTGTACGCCGGTAAAATAAGCCGGAAGTGGACAATCAGTAATATGACTTCCGGCGTATTATGGACAAATAACCTCGCTACGAGGCCCGCCAAGCGACATCGTTCCGGTCTTTTGGTTGGGCGTATGTTACTTTATTTCAATGTCTTGTGGCTTGTGGCGTGAGTATCAGAAATAATGGCGCAGAAAAGTAAAAAGATAGCGGCAGAATTCTGTTGACAGAGGTCTGAATGCCGGATTATTCTTAGGCATTTAGTAATCGATTTTTGAGTACTACTATATGGTCGGCATAATCGCTAACCTTCTGTTTGGGTGTCGCCACAAGCGGATCACACGACCGATCACGCCCGTACACAAGGCTGGTGAAGCGGCTGGCATTACCTATGTTGCCTGTCTCGATTGTGGCAAGCAACTCCACTATGACCTGGAAGCTATGAGGATCGGGAAGCCGATCGCTAAGCCGAAAAACTCGCCGGTGGTAAATTCGTTCCAAACTGGGGCTTGAACGATCCGTGTGATCCAACTTCAGTTTCTGCGCTTCGGCACGGGCTGAGGGCTCGGTGCCTATCACAACGTTCAGGTCAAACCCTCGGCGGTAGTCTCCATCTGCTGAACGTCACATCGCGCTGCAAGGTAGGAATACGTATTGGTCATGGCTTTAATCCGGGTTCATCCGTGTTTTCCCGTGGCCAATCATTCGCACTGCCGCTCCAGCGTGGCAAGCCCATCGGGTACAGCGTGACTCGCGGAAGGTAAGCCCCAGATGCCCGCCGGTAAAGCGCCGATTCCCCGTTTCTCACCGGCGTTCCTCAGCGGCTATGGGCAGCCCCGCAGGTTCCGCGAGAGTGACCCGGAGACTCGCCTGAATCTGCCGGATAATCTGCTCCTCGCTCAAACTGCCCTTATCGAACATGCAGTTCAACGCCAACCCCTCGATGATGGCTCCGATTTGCGACGACTGGCAGCGCTTCTCGCCGGCCGAGGCAGCGGCGAATTCCGGCAGCAGTTTCTCCAGGTCGGTTTCCATGCAGCGGGCGCACAGCGTGGCATGCAGATCGGCGAGCCGCTTCTGTTTGCGCGGATGCCGGATGGCGTACTGCTTAAACTCCAGCGCCAGTAACATCCGCCGCCGGTCTGGAATAATCGATGCCAGATGACGCGCCAGCGCATCGATCCGCTCCTCGTGAGAGAAAGTCTCGCTGAGCTGAAACTTCACCTGCTCTCTGTCGCGGGAAAGGTCCTCCTCAAAGATCGCGAAAAAGACATCCTCTTTATCCCGAAAGTTCGCGTAAAACGCGCCGCGCGTCTTGCCGGCCGCCGCGGCAATGTCCTCAACGCGCGCGTTCTCAAAACCATCGCGCGCAAAAATCCGCCGCGCCGCATCAGTCAGGCGCTTACGAGTGAGGATCGCGCGGTCCTGCTTCCTGGCAGGCTGCGGCGGAGGGTCATCGGCGAGCGCCTTTTTTGAAGCGTTCATCGCCCCTTCAGAATCTCACAAAAGATACACGGATGTATATTTTTGGGTTGAGGAGGGGACGTGAAGAAAGCCGCAACTCCATGCCACGGTTACAACCGGAACGCTATCCTGGTGCTTAGTCTTGCCTTAGCGGCTTTCACAGGCTGCACCCGGACGCACGCGTCGGCCGCCGGACCGCCGGCCGGGCCACTCCCGGTGACGGTCGTGCGGGCGCAACAGGCCGATGTTCCGCTGACCAGCGAATGGGTGGGCACTCTGGACGGGTACGTAAACGCACAGATTCAGCCGCAAGTCGGCGGTTACCTCATCCGTCAGGATTACCGCGAGGGATCGGCCGTTTCGCAGGGCGCAATCCTGTTCGAAATCGATCCCCGTCCCTTCCAGGCCGCCGTGGACCAGGCGCAAGGCCAGTTGGAGCAGGCCGAAGCACTGGTCGGCCAGGCGCAAGGCCAGGTCCGCCAGGCGCAGGCGCAGCTTGATCTGGCGGAGATCAACCTCAAGCGCGATACTCCGCTTGCCCAGGCGCGTGCCATCGCCCAAAGCCAGCTCGATAACGAAAAGCAGACCGCCGAGCAGGCGCGGGCTTCGGTCGCTACGGCAGAGGCTGCGGTCAACGCCGCCCGCGCGGCGGTGAGCACCTCTCAAGCGGCGTTGACCAACGCCAAACTGAACCTCGGATTCACCCAGGTTCGTTCGCTGATCGGCGGCGTGGCCGGGCAAGCCACCATGCAAGTCGGCAACCTGGTGAGTCCGCAGTCCGTCCTGACCTCCGTCTCGCAGCTCGATCCAATCAAAGTCTATTTCTCCATCAGCGATAACGAATACCTCTCGCTAAGCGCCCGCGCCCGCCAGGCCGGCGGCGACCTTCTGCACGCCAACGTGCCCTTGACCCTCACCCTTTCCAACGGCGAGAAGTACGCGCACCGGGGCCGCATCGCCTTCGTGGACCGCCAGATGAATCAGCAGACCGGCGCAATCCGGATTGCCGCGGCCTTCCCCAATCCCGGGAACCGCCTGCGCCCGGGCCAGTTCGGCCGCGTCTCGGCTCCCACCGAGACCCGCCGCGGCTCGATCCTGATCCCCCAGGTCGCCGTCGCCGAATTACAGGGAATCGAGCAGGTGGCCGTCGTGGGATCGGACAATAAGGTGCACATCACCAATGTGAAGCTCGGTCCGCAATACGGCAACGACTGGATCGTGGAAAGCGGCATCGATCCCGGCGCCCTGATCGTCACCGACAACCTGCAGAAGCTGAAAGACGGCGAAACCGTCGCCCCGCGCGAAACCTCCGCGGCGGTCGTTCCCCCCGCCGGCGCCCCGGCCGCCGCCACGAGGCCCTGACGATGTCCAAATTCTTCATCCGCCGCCCCATCGTCGCCATCGTAATCGCCATCCTCACGGTAATCATCGGCCTGGTGTCCATGTTGACCCTGCCGACCTCGCAATATCCGGATATCGTGCCGCCCGAGATTCAAGTCCAGGCAATCTATCCCGGCGCCGACGCCAAGACGCTGGCGGAGGCCGTCTCCACGCCCATCGAGCAGCAGATGAACGGCGTCGACAACATGTTCTACATGTACTCGGTAAACGCCAACAACGGGCAGGCCACCGTGTACGTGGATTTCGACGTCAAGAGCAACGCCGATACCGACCAGGTCCTTTCCCAGCTTCGCGTCTCGCAGGCGCAGGCGCAGCTTCCCGTGCAGGTCAATGCGGCCGGCGTCACGGTGCTGAAATCCTTTATGTCGCCGCTCATGCTCATCGGCCTCTCTTCGCCGGGCAATAAATATAGCGCCGACTTCCTCACCAATTACGCCATCATCAACCTGCAGGACGAGCTGACCCGCGTTCCCGGCGTCTCGCGTGTGCAGATCTTCGGCGGCCAAT
Organism: Bryobacterales bacterium; assembly: GCA_963803725.1. Lineage (GTDB taxonomy): Bacteria > Acidobacteriota > Terriglobia > Bryobacterales > Bryobacteraceae > JOPF133. The sequence goes on from CAWDOH010000064.1 coordinate 135,086, forward strand.
ATGCGCTGCGAGTCTGGGTGAAGCCCGATCAACTCGCCAAGCTGGGCGTCACGGCGTCAGAAATCATCAGCGCCATCCAAACCCAGAACAACGTCAATCCCGCCGGCAAGATCGGCGGCGAGCCCGCACCCGCCGGCCAGCAGTTCACCTACACGGTGCGCACGCAGGGCCGCCTGGTGACGCCCGAGGAATTCGGCAACATCGTCATCCGCGCCAACCCCGACGGCTCCATCCTGCACCTCCGCGACGTAGCGCGCATTGAACTGGGCACTCAGGTGTACGACCTCTCGGCGCGTTACAACGGCGCGCCCGCCGGTATGATGGCGGTGTATCAGCTTCCCGGGTCGAACGCCGTCACCACCGCCCAACTGGTCAACCAGCGCCTCAAAGAACTCTCCGTGAATTTCCCGGCGGGCATGCGTTACGACGTGCCTCTCGACACCACCAAAGCCGTCACGGCCGGCATTCACGAAATCGTCCTGACCCTGGGCATCGCGCTGCTGCTGGTCATCGTGGTGGTTTACATTTTCCTCCAGGGCTGGAGGGCCACCATCATCCCGCTGATGGCCGTGCCGGTGTCTTTGATCGGCACGTTCATCTTCTTCCCCGTACTGGGCTTTTCGATCAACACCCTTTCGCTGTTCGGTCTGGTGCTGGCCATCGGCCTGGTGGTGGATGACGCCATCATCGTGGTGGAAGCCGCCGAGCACCTCATCGACCAGGGCATGACTCCGCGCCAGGCCACTATCACCGCCATGGAGCAGGTGGGAGGGCCGGTCGTGGCCATCGCCCTGATTCTGGCTGCGGTCTTCATCCCCACCGCCGCCGTGCCCGGCATCACCGGCCGCCTGTACCAGCAATTCGCCATTACCATCGCCGTATCGGTGCTCATCTCCGCGTTCAATGCCCTCAGCCTCAGCCCGGCCCTGGCGTCCCTGCTGCTCAAGCCGAAAAACCACCAGCGCCGGCGCGGACCGCTGGCGCGCTTCTTCGGCCTGTTTAACCGCGTCTTCGCCTTCACGCAGAATCGCTACGTCTCCACCTCCAACGTGCTGCTGCACAAGTCCGGATTCACGATGCTCGTCCTCGCGGGCATTGCCGTGGCCGCAGTGACTACGGGCGGACGAATTCCCACCGGTTTCATTCCAGAGGAAGACCAGGGCTACCTTTTCGTGGCGCTCCAGTTGCCGGACGCCGCCTCCCTGCAGCGCACCGATCAGGCCGCATTGCGCGTCAGCGACGCGCTGCTCAAGACCCCCGGCATCGAAGGCGTAGTCGCCGTGGATGGCTTCAGCCTCCTCACCCAGACGCAGAGCACCAACACCGCATTCTTCTTCGTCTCCCTCAAGCCCTGGGAGGACCGTAAATCCCAGGCCGAGCGCATCGAGGGCATCGAAGCCAACGTACAACGCGAACTCGGCAAGGTGTCCGACGGCCTCGCCTTTTCCTTTCCGCCCCCGGCGATTCCCGGCATCGGCACCTCCGGCGGCGTCACCATGATTCTGCAGGACCGCTCGGGAAATGACGACCCGACCTTTCTCACCAAAAACCTGATGGCGTATCTCGGGGCGCTCTCCAAACATCCCGAAATCGCCGCCGCCGTTCCTTCCTACCTTCCCGCCGTTCCGCAGCTCTACGCCAACGTCGATCGCGAGAAAGCCTTCGCCCAGCAGGTGGACCTGAACGACGTCTACACCACCATGCAGACCTTCATGGGCGGCTACCTGGTGAACTACTTCAACCGCTTCGGACGCCAGTGGCAGACTTACGTCGAAGCCGAAGGCGATACCCGAACCAACATTCAGAACATCAACCAGTTCTATGTCCGCAGCGCCAACGGTAGCCGCGTCCCGCTGGGATCGCTGGTCAACGTCAAACAGATCACCGGCCCCGAATTCATCCTGCGCTTCAATGAGTACAACGCCGCCCAGCTCAATATCACCGGCGGCCCAGGCTACAGTTCCGGCCAGGTGCGGGCCGCGCTCGAAGCCGCATTTCACGACACCATGCCCGCCACCATGGGCTACTCGTATCAGGGTATGAGCTTTCAGGAGCAGCGCGCCGCCGAGGGAGTTCCCGCCTGGATGGTATTCGGCCTCTCCCTGCTCTTCGTGTTCCTGATTCTCGCGGCCCTCTACGAGAGCTGGACTCTGCCCTTCAGCGTCCTTCTGAGCACGCCGGTTGCGATCCTCGGCGCCTACCTCGCGCTTAGCATGCGTTCGCTCGAAAACGATATCTTCGCCGCCATCGGACTCATCATGCTGATCGGCCTTTCGGCCAAAAACGCCATCCTGATTGTCGAGTTCGCCGTGGTCAATTACCGCGCCGGACAAAGCATCGCAGGCGCCGCGCTCCACGCCGCCAGCCTGCGTTTCCGCCCCATCGTCATGACCGCCCTGGCGTTCATCTTCGGTTGTCTGCCGTTGTGGACCGCCAGCGGCTCCGGCGGCGTGGCGCGGCGTATTCTGGGCACTGTCGTCATCGGCGGCATGACCCTGGCCACCTTGATCGGCATCCTCATGATCCCGGTCACGTTTTCGGTAGTCGAGTACCTCTCGCACCGCTTCGTGCGAGGCGGCGCCGGATTGACCATGGATACCATCCATCCGCCGGAGACGGCCGAGCACGGCGGCGCTGGGCCGGAGCCCGAAGGAGGCCAGGCTTGAGGATAGCGCCAGTATTCGCCGTTGCCGCGCTCGCCGCGCTGCTGGCCGGTTGTACCGTCGGTCCCAATTACAGCCGTCCCCAAACGCCCGCCGTCCCCGCCTATCGCGGCGCCGACAACAGCGCGGCCGAAAACACCACGGGATCGCTCGGCGATGAGAGTTGGGACAGAGTCTTCCGCGAACCGGAATTACAGGGTCTCATCCGCACCGCGCTGCAAACCAATTATGACGTCCGCATCGCCGCCCAGCACGTTCTGGAACAACAGGCGCAGGTGAAGATCGTCCGCGCCGCGTCGTTCGCGCAGATCAGCGGCGGAGGCACCGGCGCCGGTGCGGTTTTGCCGTCCTCGTTGGGAAGCTCCATCGGAAGCCCCCTGACGTTTGGTTCCTTCAGCTTCTCGGGGTCCTGGTCGCCCGATTTCTGGGGACTCTACCGCCGGCAGACGGAAGCCGCCCGCGCCCAGCTTCTGGCCCAGACCTGGGCGCAGCGCGCCGTCCGCCTCTCGCTGGTCGGGCAGGTGGCCTCCACCTACATCACTCTTCGCGCCCTGGACCGCCAGCTCGAGATTGCCCAGGGAACTCTCCGGAACCGCCAGGAATCCGTGCAGTTGACCTCGCGCCTCGAAAGCGGCGGCGCGGTCCCGCTCTCCGACCTCCGCGAGGCCGAAGAGCTGCTCTACACCGCCACCGCGCAGGTCCCCGAAATCCAACAGGAAATCCAACAGCAGGAAAACGCCATGCGCCTGCTGCTCGGCCAGACTCCCGGCCCCGTCCCCCACACCGCCGCCAACGCACTGGAGGCGCCGCCCCAGGAATTGCCCGCCGGTTTGCCCTCGCAGCTATTGGAGCGCCGGCCGGACATCCAGCAATCCGAACAGGAGTTGGTCGCCGCGAACGCACAAATCGGCGTGGCCCGCGCGCAGTTCTTTCCCCAGATCTCCATCAGCGCATCGGCGGGTTTGGGCGGCAACGCCTTTTCCAACCTGTTCGATCTTTCGGGCAAAACGATCTATGGCATCGGCTCGCTGGTGCAGCCCATTTTCACCGGCGGCAAGCTCCGCGGACAGTTGCAGCTCGCCGAGGCCACCAAGGAAGAGATGGTGCTCAGTTATCAGAAGACCATTGCCGGCGCGTTCCGCGATGTCTCCAACGCCCTGATCGCCCTCAACAAGCAGCGCGCCGCGCGCGAGCAGCAGGAAAAACTGGTCACCGCCGCCCAGGACGCCGTCCGGCTTGCCCGCATGCGATACGAGGGGGGCGCCACCAGCTATCTGGAAGTACTTACCACCGACACCAACCTCTTCTCCGCGCAGTTGAACCTGGTGAACGCCGAGCAGGGAGAAGCCCTCAGCCTGGTCGAACTCTATGGCGCGCTCGGAGGCGGCTGGCAATAACACCGCCGGCAAACAGGCCGCCCGGAATTCACTTGCTGGCGTCGAGAGAAAGATTGTCGCCGGGCGACGGGTGGTGTGCGCGCCTGGGCGGCGAGCCATGACGAGCGATGGTGTCGGGACGCGGAGCCGGCGGTACGGGCGCGGACGCCCTCGCCCGCTATGGCCTGCAAACGCGACCGACGGCATGGGGCAGTTGGTGCAGACGTCGCTCGAGTGCCCGCGGGCGATTATCGCCGCCGGTGAGCCGCGGCAGTCGTGACACTTATCCCAGGATGTCTACTGCGGCGTCAGGGTCGAATCCCAGTCACCCCACGGACTTGGGTGGCGCCCAACCGCCACATTGACCTCCCGGTAATGTCCCAAATTGGCTTGTTTCACATATGCGGCGGCAGGCAGGAACTCGTCGCGGCGGCGGCGCAAGACCGTATCGAGCGCGCGGTCCAGGTGCGTCTGCAAGTCCCTGGCCTCCATCCGGCCGCACAGGTTGTGCATTTGGAAGGGATCGCGCCGGTTGTCGTACAGCAGCCACGGTCCCCGGATAGACCTCACGTAGGTATACCGCGGGGTCCGCAAACCCCGGTACTCGGCGAACCCATAGCGGCGGGCTTCCGTGATGGGCACCGGCAGATTGAGGAAGGCCGCCGCCTCGCCTGGCGGGCCTGAACGTCCCGCGATCAGACCGGAACGGTCACTGCCCTCGACAGAATCCGGAATTGCCAGCCCACATAGCCCAAGCAGTGTGGGCATGATATCGGGGGAGTTCAGTGGCGTTTGGATTCGCCGGCGCCGGCGCCCGAAGCTGCGCGGGTACCGCAACAGGAAAGGTACCCGGATCGACTCATCCCAGGGGTAAAGTTTGGTGGTCAGCCCCTGCGACAGCATCATGTCGCCATGGTCGGAGGTGAAAACCACGATGGTGTCGTCGGCGGCGCCGGAGCGGTCCAGCGTCCGTAACAGGCGGCCAAAACAGTCGTCAAGCGCGCTCATATGGGCGTAGTAGCCGCGAAGAGTTTCGGCGGCCTGTGTGCGTTGGCTGGCAGGCACGTTGGGGCGTAAACGGAGCTTCCGGCTGGCATACATCTCCCGGTAGCTTTCCGGCGCAGTGGCATAAGGGAAATGCGGTGGCCCGAGCGAAAGCACCAGCAAGAACGGGCCGGCGCCGCTCTGGTGCTCGATAAATCGGCAGGCGTCTTCGGTTTGAGCGATGGCATCGTATCCGGGCCAGTACTTCGGAGTGGGGTCGTCACCGGCATAATACAGCGAATGGTTGTAGTCGTGGGTGCATTCGCAGGCCTTCCAATAATCGAAACCGAAGCGCTTCTCGGGCGGGATGTAGGCGAGTCTCCGCCCGTAATTGCCATCAGGGCTACCGTAGACGTGCCACTTGCCGATGAAGCCGGTGCTGTAACCAGCGCGACGGAAGACTTCGCCCAGGGTCGGACCTTTCGGCCGCAGTTCCACGTCGTTGATGAAAACGCCATGGGTGAGCGGATATTGGCCCGTGAGGAGGCTGGCGCGATAGGGGCAACACACGGAGCACCCCGAAATGGCGTTTTCGAAATTCACGCTTTCCGCTTCCAGGCGATCGAGCACCGGAGTGCGGACATTGACATCCCCGCTGTATCCCGTGGATTGCGCACGCCACTCGTCCGCGAGCAGGAAAAGAACGTTGGGACCGCGTCCGCGCTGTGACAGAAGTGCTGGCGCGGCGGCCAAACCTGCTGCAGTGGCTCGAAGGAAGTGACGCCGGCCGCGGTTGATTTCGCCTCCCCAGACTCTCCTCTTTGCAGCGGGCATGTAACTTTCATACCGCGATTTGCCTGGAAATGCCAGGGCGAATGTGTGGTGCGTCAGCGCGGTTGGCATTCGTCAGGACCGTTGCCGCAGCCATCGTCGCGGGCAGGCGGGCAGGCCGTTTCACGCGGGCAGCCATTTCGCGGGGTGCCGCGGCGCGGCGTGGCATGCCGGAGGGCCGCCGATGGCAAGCCGCTTCCCCGGCGAGAACTTCGTATCACGACGATTCTATTTGCCTTCCCGACGTCCTCGGCCATCTCCGCCGTGGCTCCGTCGCGCGTGCCTACGTCAGGTCTCCGTTCATCAGCCGGTAGTCCGCGGGATTATCTGTTGGCGGTGCTCACCTGCGCGTCCCCCAGGAACTTGTGCAGGAACGTCTCCATGCGGCCGAGCGTGTATATCCACCGGCTGTGCAGCAGCGACTCGTGCACGTCATCCGGAAACACGATGAGCTCGTAGTACACGTCGCGCTGGCGCAGCAGTTGCACCAGGCCGATCATCTGCTGGAATGCCACGTTGCGGTCGTCGTCGCCCTGGATGAGCAGCACCGGCGACTTCCAGCCATCGATGGCGCTAATCGCCGAGGACTTGTAGGAGACCGATCCGGGATCGAGCGAGTTGCCCTCCAGGTGCACGCCCGCCAGATCGACGCCGGCTTTGAAGATATCGGAGTTGCGCGCCAGGGCCTCCGACGTGAGCAGGCCGCCGTACGACAGCCCCCAGATCCCGATCCGGTTCGGGATCGACATCGGGCCTGGTCTGCAGATACTTGCCGCCGGCGAGGACGTCCTGATACTCGCTGTTGCCGTCGCGCGCCGGCGTTGGCCGCCATGCGGAACGACCGGCCGTAGCCGATGCCGCAGGCGGTAGTTAATCGACATCACGATATAGCCCTGGTTGGCCAGCCACTGATTGATGCCGTACGCCCAGTGGTAAAACTGCATGTAGTGATAGGCGGGCATCATCTGCCGCTGCGGTCCGCCATGCACGAAGACGATGGCGGGGCGCCGCTCGCCCGGTTTCAAGTCCTTGGGCAGGAACAGTTGATTGTGGATCTCCAGGCCGTCGGCGGCCTTGGTGATCACAATCTCCGGTTTCACGTGCGCGTCCATCGGAAAGCCCGGCCGCGACGTCGGGAAGATGATCTTCTGCGGCGCGGCCGCGCCCGCCGGTCCCTCCGCTCCCATCTTCCACACACCCAGCGATTGCGGCATGTTCCAATTGGCGCTCAGCGTCGCCAGGTACTTGCCTGACGCGAGCGGAGCCGGGTATGTCTCGACGCCCTCGCCCGTGGTGATCTGCGACCGGCGTGCCGCCGCCGGCCGGCACGGCCCAGATGTGGCGCCGCTCGATATCCTTGGCGTTCGTGCAGTAGTAGAAGGTCTTGCTGTCGGCCGAGACGGCGATGGAGGTCTGATTTTCGATGAGCCCGTCGGTCGTCGTCAGCAGCACGGGGCGCGCGGACGGCATCCATGACGTTGAGCGCGTAGTAGCGTTCCCATTCGTCTACCGGGAGCGCCGCCTGTTCTGCGGGCGTCTGGCGTTCCCGCGCGCGCCGGGCGTGCCGCCGTCTCCGCCTCGCCGCCGTCCGCCTCTCCCGCCGCGTCCGCCTCTCCGCCGCGTCCACCGCCCGCACCGAACTGGAAGATGACGAGATCGCCCGCGAGGTGCGGGTTTCCGACGTTGGCGACGAGGGCATCGTTGGGCTGGTTGTGCCAGGTCTCCTGCGCGTCGCCCGGTGGTCACGTCGGCTTTGTAGAAGGCGAGCGTGTAGCCGCCTTTGAACGTGGCTCGCATCAGGCCTGGAGAGTTATTGACGACCGCCGGCGTTGGCGAGTGCCCTGACCGCCGGCGACGCACCGGCCGCTGCGGTCGCCGGGCCGTCTCGGAAGCACCGCCATTGCCCCGTCGCCCGCCGCGCCCGCCGCGTCGCCGCCGCCGCAGGCGCCTGGAAACGCCGGTCCGTTGGGCAGGCCGATTCCGCCGCCTGCCTTGTTGCGCCTGCTGCCCGAACGGCAGGCCCGGCCGCCGCATGAATATCAGGTGCTTGCTGTCGGGCAGCCACATCGGCGTCGTGTCGAAGTCTACGCTCGGCGACATGTACTTCACCGTTCGCGTCGCGACGTCATACACCGACGATGAAGCTGTGATCGGTGCGGGTGCTCACGAACGCGATCTTGCGGCCGTCGGGCGACCACTTCGGGTCGCTCTGCACGCCCCACTCCGTGATGAACGCCTTCTCGCCGCGATCCACCTCGCTCGCCGGTTTCACAGGCGTGACTTTCGCGCGATAGATCTGCCCTTCCTTGACGAACAGAATCGAGCTGCCATCCGGCGCCAGTTCCGGATTGGTGGCGTCCACCACCCGCCACGCGCCGCCGGCGCCGCTCGTGCGCGCCGCCCAGATCGCATGTTCCGGCCCGTTCGGGTCGGCCGACGGGTTGGGCGACCAGCCCTCGCGGTTCGGTGCCTCGCCGCGCAGGAACACCACCGTGCTGCCGTCGTCCGAAATCCGAATCCCCGACATCATGATGCCGTCGTCTTTCAGGAAGTTCGTCAGCCGCACGGGCGTGAACAGGGGCGCCACCGCGGTGTAAGCGTTTCGCTTGCCTTCGGCATAGTCCACCCAGGCGACGCGGTCGACCTTTCGCGCGGCGACCACCTCCTGCGGCGACGCCGGACTCAGGAACTGCCGGTACGTGGGAGCCGTGGGCGGAGCGGAGGCGAGGGGCACCCAAAGAAGGGCGGCAACTGCAATGGAAATGACGGAAAGACGAGTCATGATGCGCATAGAAACCTCTGTGCGAGATAACGGCCTGGAGCCAGGGCGCTGAGGGAGTATACCACGAGGGACGACCCCTCCGGATGGGAGTATCCCCTCGTACCTCGGCCAGTGTGCTGTCCCGCTTTACCGCTTGCTTAAGCGTGCCGCTCCGAAACTAGTCCCCGGAGCCGGGAGAGAAGTCGCGCAGACGGTTCCCTGGGAAATCGCGGATTACCAACTCCGGGTTCCGCCGTCTATAATTCCACAGGAGGCTTGGGATGCTAAGGGATTTCGGTTACGCCGCGCGGACGCTGCGGGCCAGCCCGGCTTTCGCGTCCGCCGCGGTGCTGACGCTTGCACTGGGAATCGGAGCCAGCACCGCCATCTTCAGCGTGGCCGACGCCGTGCTCCTGCGCCCGCTGCCCTATAAGGACCCTGGCCGATTGGTGTACGCCTGCGCAGATATGGTGAAGCGCAATGTCTACGATTACCTCTGGTCCAACGCCAATTACCTCGACCTGCGCAATCATGCTGCCGGCGCTCTGGAGGACGTCGCCGCCCTTCGTACCGGCCGCGCCCCGTTTGTACATGAGGATGGCACACCGGAAGAAGTCGGCTTCGCAGCCGTCACGCCGAATCTCTTCCGCGTGCTCGGCGCCCGTATCGTCCTGGGCCGCGATTTCATCGCCACCGACGGCCAGGCTCAGCCCGCGACCGCGAATGCCGCCCCGCCACCGCCCGATCAGGCCCTGCCCACCTATGCCATCGCCAGCTACGAGTTCTTCCAGCGCTGGTTCGGCGGGAATCCGTCCGCCCTGGGCAAGCCTATGGCCAGCAGGGGCGCCAATCGCGGCCCCATTCTGGTCGGCGTGCTCGAGCCGGGCGTCGAGCTGCTTTTCCGTCCCGACAAGAACATCGAGCGCCGGCCCGATTATTACGTCGCCGCGCGGCTCGACCCGAGCGAACCGCGCGTGGCCCTCAGCCTCCGCCTCATCGCCCGGCTGCGGCCCGGAGTGTCCCTCCAGCGGGCGCAAGCGCAGGCCGACGCGGTAGCCGCCCAGGTTCGCGCTATCGAGCCGACCTACCGCGGGGCCAATTTGCAAATCCGCCTGGAGCCGATGCAGCCCTATCTGGTGTCGCGGGTGCGCCCAGCCATCCTGGCGCTTATGGGCGCGGTAATTTTCCTGCTCCTCATCGCCTGCTCCAATGTGGCCAATCTCTTCCTGGTGCGCGCCTCGCTCCGCGCCCGCGACCTGGCCGTCCGCACCGCCCTGGGCGCAAGCTGGTGGCGGCTGGCCCGGCAGATGCTGGCCGAAGCTCTGCTGGTGGCTGCCCTCGGCTCGGCCCTGGGATTCTGCCTGGCGTGGGCTGGCATTCACAATCTTCTGGCCATCGTGCCAGCCAATCTGCCGCGCGCCGATTCCATCCGCATGGACCCCGCGGTGTTGATTTTCAGCATGGCCGCCGGTCTTGCGGCCGCGGTGCTGTTCGCGCTGGCGCCAGCCCTCCGCGCGGCCCGTCCGGATGTGGCCCAGGTACTACGCGCCAGCGGACGGACCAGCGGCCTTAGCGGCGGTTCGCTCCTGCGCAACGCCGTGGTGGTGGCCGAAGTGGCGCTGTGTTTCGTCCTGCTGGTCGGCTCGGGGCTGATGTTCCGCAGCTTTCTGGCCTTGCAGCGCATCGATACGGGCTACGATCCGCACGGCGTATTGACCTTCCGGACCACCGGAGGCAGAGTGCACCAGCGGCCCGAAGAACGTGCCGCCGAAGTGCGCCAGATCCAAGCCACCCTGGCCGCCATTCCCGGTGTGGAAAGCGTCACCGCGGCCAGCGGAATTCCACTTACCCTCCCGTTCTATCCGTATCGCTGGGGCAAAGAGGACGCCCTTACCGACCTCAGCAAATTTCAATCGGCGGACGTCCAAACGGTGCTTCCGGGCTACTTCCAAACCATGCGCACGCCCCTTTTGGCCGGCCGCTATTTTGACGATTCCGACAACCATCCCCAGGTCCGCCGGATCATGGTGGACCAGCAACTGGCCGCTAAGGCGTTCCCCAACGGCAGCGCCGTGGGCCAGCGCATCCTGATGCGCTTTCGCATGGCCGATCACGAATGGTTTGAAATCGTGGGCGTGGTGGCCCACCAGCGCCTTGGCTCGCTGATCGATCCCGGCCGCGAGCAGGCCTATCTTCCCGATGGCTTCTGGGGATACGGATTCGTTTCCGCATGGGCCTTGCGTACAGCGATACA
>CAWDOH010000065.1:0-36680 GCA_963803725.1 Bryobacterales bacterium
GCTGTTTTGTTGGTGTACTTGGTTCGGTTGGTCTTGCTGATGATCGCCTGGTCGGTGTTCTGATACGCCGTGTTGGTGGGGAAGGAATGTTGAATCAGCGCGGTCCACATGGCGTCCGGGTTTTGGCCCGAAGGCTGCGTGGGAGTGTTCTGGTCGTTGGGGTAGATCATCTCGTCGGAGGCCCCCACCGGGCCGCTGATGGACAGGGCGATGAAGGCCGGATTAGAACCGTACCGGGCGTTGAGCGCGGTGAGGAAAGTCGCATACGCCGTCTGGTAGACGCTGTTCCACGGCAGCGGAAGCACGTTTCCATCGGCGCGCTGCTGCTCGGGAAATCCCGTGAAGGTCACCTTGCCGCAATCGGCCGGGGCGCTGCCACCGGTGGTGAAGAGCGGGTCGCAGGAAGGGATTTGCGACAGCAGCCACGACGGCGCATCGAAGCCCGGCGTGACGATGAGCTGCACCGGCTTCTTAGCCGCCGCCGCTTCCTGGAAGGCATCGTCCAGGTAACTCCAGTCGTAGCTGGTGGCGGTGAGCTGGATGTTGTCCCAGCGCTGCGACGCGGTGATCCCCGAGATGGCCGGATCGGCCAACAAGGTGGCGTAGAGATTCTGCAGATACGCGTGCAGCTTGGCAGTCGACGCGGAGGCCGAGTTCGGCGCTCCGGCGATGGCGGTCTCCACATCGACCTTCACGTACACGCCCAGTGGTTTGGGCGTGGCAGCTCCCGCAAGGCTGGCCGGCAATAGAGCCAAGACCCACCAGGCGGTGGAAAAAATTCGATAACCAGACATGGTGTCCTCCGTTACGGCGCGGCTCAATCGTGCTGCGATGGCGCAGCGCGTCCCCTCGTTACTCTAAACGCATCCGGCTGGCAAACCGGACATCGCAGGCGCGGATTTTTTAGTATCCCCCTGACCGCTTGGTACGCGCGCGGCTCCGAAACAGCGCCCGGACTCCCCGCTCCGAACCAGCGCCCGGAGTCCCGGCTCCGAACCAGCGCCCGGAGTCCCGGCTCCGAAACGAGCCGGGACACGCCACTCGTTCGCGCTCCTTCCCTGATCAGAGCCGCGACCGTCAGGGAGCGTCTGTCGCGCAACCGCACAACCTCTCGCGGCCAGAGACCCGGGTCTCACCGTTTGGCTCCGGCGGCTTTTTCGGTCCACTGGCGGACTTGGTCCAGAACCAGGCGGTATTCCGGCGGAATCGAATCCCTGCGGTCCAGCAGCTTCTGGCTGGCGGAGGCCAGGAGCGGCTGCCCCTCGGCAGTGCGGCCCAGGCCGTTCAGGCTGGCGCCCAGCAGGCATTCGGTGTAGTAGCGTCTCCAGGCCACCACGCCATGCCGGCGATAGAAATCCACCGCGGCGCCCAGCGGCACGGCCGCCTGCGCGAAGGCCCCGCGTTGCAGACGGACCTCGCCCAGCGCACCCAGCGTGTTGGCGGTGAACGGATTGTCCGCTCCGTAGGTGCGCTGCCGCGCCTGGAGCAGCCGCGTGTAGGCGGCTTCCGCGCGGGGCAGTTGGTTCTCGCGGCGATACAGCTCGGCCAGGTTGTTCAGACAGCTCTGCGCGTCGGGATTGTCCTCGCCCAGGACGCGGCCGGCCTTCTCCACCGCGGCCGTGAGCAGCGGCTCGGCCTGGGCGTATTTCCCCTCCATCAGGTACAGCAGGCCGAGGCCGTTCATGCTGGCCAGGGTGTCGCGGTGCTCTTCGCCCATGGCATGGCGGCGCGCCGCTAAAGCCTCGGCGAGCAGCGGCTCGGCTTGGGAATACTTGCCCTCGTTGCGGTAGAGAACGCCGAGGCCATTCAGGGTGCTGAGGGTGCTGGGATGCTCCGCGCCCAAGACGCGCCGCTTGGTCTCGACAAGTTGCCCGTAGAGCGCCTCGGCCTCGGGATACTTGGCCTCGCGCGCCAGCACGGCGCCCAGGTTGTTGGTAGTGGCCAGGGTGACGGGGTCGGTTTCGCCGAGCACCTTTCGCTCAATCGCGAGGACGCGGCGATCGAGCGATTCGGCGCGGGCGTAATCTCCGCGGCTGTCCCCGGCGATGCCCGCCAGGGTGTGGAGGGCCTTGATGGCCTGGGGAGAATTGCCGCGGCCCAGGCGGCCCTCCACTGCGAGGAGGCGATTGAGCAGTGCTTCGGCTGCCTGGTACTTGCCCTCGTGCTGGTAGACCTCGGCCAGCGCTTCGGTGCTGGTCAAGGTGTCCGGATGTTCCGCGCCCAGCACGCGGCGGCGCAGGTCGAGCGCGCGCGCCATTTGCGGCTCGGATTGCGCGTAGAGTCCCAAGTCCAGGTAAGTGTCGCCGATGGTCTGGCGGAGGGCGGCTTCCACGGCGGGCCGGGAATCGAATTGCCCGGTGAGGCGCGCCGCCGCGCGGTCCAAGGCGGTGCGGACTTTCAGGTCGGGATCGGGCGCGCGGCCCGGTCCGGCTTGGGTGGCGGAGCCGGCCTGGGCAAGAAGATCGCGCTCAAGGAAATCGCTGATGGCGCGGGCGGTAGCCGCTTCGGTATCGGCGCGGTGCTGGGCCGCCACCGCGCGATGCGCCTGCCACAGCGCGATGCCCGTTCCAGCGGCCAACGCCAGCGCGGCGGCCAGCGCGGCGGAGACCGCCAGCCGGTTGCGCAGGACGAATTTGCGCGCGCGGTACCAGCGGCTCTCGGGACGCGCCAGCACCGGCTGCCCGCTGAGGTGGCGTTCGATATCCTGGGCGAACGCATCAGCGGTGGGGTAGCGATCGCGCGGCTCCTGCTGGATGGCCTTGAGGACGATGGTGTCGAGGTCGCCGCGCAGCGCCGCCCGGAGTGCTTTGGGAGTGAAGCCGCCACGAGCGCGCGCCGTGGATTCTTCGGCGGCAGCCTGGCTGGGCCGCGTGAGCTGCCGCGGGCGGCTCCCGGTGAGCAATTCGTAGAGCAGGATGCCGAGCGAATAGACGTCGGTGGCGGTGGTGATGGGCAGGCCGGCGATCTGTTCGGGGCTGGCGTAATCCGGGGTGAGGGCGCGGCCGGCGATGCGGGTGATTTCGGTCTCAGCGGACTCGCCCTCGGCGAGCAGCTTGGCGATGCCGAAATCCAGCAGGCGCACCTGGCCCGCGGCCGTGACCAGAATGTTGGAGGGCTTCAGATCGCGGTGCACCACCAGGTTGGAATGGGCGTATTGCACGGCGCGCAGGATTTCCAGAAACAGGTTCAGGCGCGCGCGGAGGGGGAGCGCGAGACGGTCGCAATAGCGGGTGACCGGTTCGCCTTCCACATACTCCAGGGCGAGATAAGGCTGGCCCTGGGCGGTGACGCCGGCATCGTAGAGGCGGGCGATGCGGGCGTCTTCGAGCCTGGCGAGGATGTCGCGTTCGCGCGCGAAGCGGCCGGCGCGCGCGAACTGATCGAAGGAATGGAGCGGGAACTTGAGCGCCACATCGCGCTTCAGCGAACCATCCGCGCGGGTGGCGAGCCAGACCACGCCCATGCCGCCGCGTCCCAGTTCGCGCTCCAGGCGATAAGGCCCGGCGAGTGTGCCCGCGGCGAGCGGCGGCGAGCTGGAGAGCGGATCGCCGGCGGCCGTGTCGACCTGCGGCAGGTTGGCGAGGAAGGCCGGCTCGGGTTGGGTGAGGAGTTCGCGAAGCCGCGGGAAGATGTCCGGGCGGGTGGCCTCCAGGTGGGCCAGCCAGGGCGCGCGGCGGTCTTCGGAAAGATCGAGCCATTCGTCCATGAGGCCCGAGAGCACCGGCCAGGATTCGGGATCGACTTGCATGCGGCGGCGCGCGCCACGCCCGGCGCGTTCCATCATTTTAGCGCCTGGGCGAGCAACAGCCGCGCCTTTTCCCAGTCCCTGCGGACGGTCCGTTCGGTGAGCGAGAGGGCCTCGGCGATTTCGGTCTCCTTCATGCCGGCGAAGTAGCGCATCTCGACCACTTTGACCAGGCGCTCGCTGACGGCGCCCAATTCCTGGAGGGCACGATCGACGCGCAGGATTTCGCTCTCGCCGGCGGGCAGGGTGGAGGGATCGGGCAGTTCGCCAGCGTCGCCGTTATCGAGGCGCGCAGCGCCGCGCTTGCGAACGAAATCGACCACGATGGAACGCATAGCGCGGGCGGCGTAGGCCAGGAAGTGGGCCCGGTCGGCGATGCGCACGTAGCCGGCCCGATGGAAGCGGAGGTAGGCTTCGTGAACCAGAGCCGTGGTGTCCAGTAAGGTGCAGGGCTGGGAGCGCCGCAAGCGGCTGTGAGCGAGCTGCCGGAGGTCGCTGTAGAAGTGCGCAATGAGCCGCTCCTCCGCGCCGGGGTCGCCGAGTTTGGCGGCGGCGAGTAACTGGGTGGTATCGGTCATCGGCAGCTTACAGTGTAATGCGGGCGGGGAAAGCGGGGCGGCGTGAGGGCCGTTCCGTTCCCTGACGGTGGCGCCATAGAGGTGGTGCGCAATGAGCCGCTCCTCCGCGCCGGGGTCGCCGAGTTTGGCGGCGGCGAGTAACTGGGTGGTATCGGTCATCGAAAGCTTTCATACGCCGGGCCGGGCGACAGGCTACAGTGTAATGCGGGCGGGGAGTTCGGGGCGGCGTGAGGGCCGTCCGCTCCCTGGCGGTGGCGGCTCAGTTCGGACTCGTCGCGGCGCCGCAACGTTGGGGCGAAGCGGCGCTTAGCTGCTTGGCTGCTAGGCGGCCGGGGCGGCAGCTCCGGACTGGAAGCGGACGGAGACGACGCGCGAGACGCCGGGCTCCTGCATGGTGACGCCGTAGAGCGCCTGGGCGGCTTCCATGGTCCGCTTGGAGTGGGTGATGACCACGAACTGGGTCTGCGCGGACATCTCCTGCAGCAGCTTGGTGAG
Organism: Bryobacterales bacterium; assembly: GCA_963803725.1. Lineage (GTDB taxonomy): Bacteria > Acidobacteriota > Terriglobia > Bryobacterales > Bryobacteraceae > JOPF133. Next base: position 4,819 of record CAWDOH010000065.1, read on the forward strand.
GCGGCCGATGTTGGATTCGTCGAGGGGCGCATCCACCTCGTCCATCACGCAGAACGGGCTGGGCTGGTATTTGAAGATGGCCATCAGCAGCGCGACGGCGGCGAGGGCCTTTTCACCGCCCGAGAGCAGGAGCACGTTCTGGAGGCGCTTGCCGGGGGGCGAGCAGACGATTTCGATGCCCGAATCGGCCACGTTTTCCTGGTCGGTGAGGCGCATTTCGCCGGTGCCGCCGCCGAACAGGGATTGGAAGACGACGCGGAAATTGGCGTTGATGGCGTCGAAGGCTTCGCAGAATTTGCGGCGCGAAACCAGGTCGATTTCCTGAATGGCTTTTTCGGTGTCGCGGATGGAATCGATCAGGTCCTGGCGCTGGACGGTAAGGAACTCCTGGCGCTGCTGGGCCTCCTGGTATTCCTCCATGGCGGCGGGGTTGACGGCGCCGAGCGCTTCGATGCGGCGGCGCACTTCGTTGGCTTGTTCCTCGGCGGCGGCGATGGCGTCGGCATCGGCCACGGTTTCCCGGCCTTCGAGAAGCTGCTCGACGGGGCAGTTCAATTCCTTGCGGCTGGTTTCGTCGAGGAATTTCAATTCGGCCTGTTTGCGCACCAGGTCGACTTCGATCTGGGAGCGGCGCTCCTGGATTTCCTGGACCAGGGCGCGGAGGATTTTGAGTTCCTCGTCGGCGGCGCGAAGGGCTTCGCGCATGGCGGCGTCTTCGGCGGCCATCTGGTTGACGCGGGCCTCCAGCGCGCCGATTTCGGCGGCCAGTTGGGTGGCGCGGCGATCCAGCTCGATGTTGCTGGCGAGCAGGCGGGCACGCTGTTCGCCCATGCGGCCGATTTCGGGGGCGAGGGTGTTGCGGCGGGCGGAGGTTTCGCGGAACTGCTGTTCGAGTTTGGACATGGCCGCGCGTTCGCCGCGGTGGCGCTCTTCGAGACCAGCCAGAGAGGCGCGGGTAGCGGCGTGCTCTTCGCCGATGGAAGCGGCCTGGGCTTCCAGCTTGTCGAGTTCCTGGCGCTCGGTTTCAAGAGCCTCTTCGCGGGCGGTGCGGAGGCGCTCCTTCTCCTGGACGGCGGTGCGGTTGCGCTCGCGCTCCTGGGCGGAGCGTTCCGCATCGCGGCGCAGGCGCTCCAGTTCGAGGCGGGCCACGGAGAGGCGCGAATTGGCGCGCGACAGCTCGTCGCCGAGTTTGCGCATTTCGTGATCGAGGGCCACGCGGTCCTTCTCGCGGGCCTGCTGCAGCGTGCGCAGGCGCTCCAGTTCGGCTTCCAGGGCGACGATTTCCTTCTGCACGCTTTCGAGGAGGGTGGCGCGTTCGCCGAGGGTCTTCTGTTTGGACTGGAGCTTGCCTGCCAGCTCGCGGGCTTCGCGTTTCATGGCCAGAGGGCCGGCGCCGGATTTCTTGCCGCCGGTGACGGTCTGGCCGTGATAACAGACGCCATCGGGCAGCAGGAAATACAGGTGGGGGTAGGCCACCGCGAGGCGTTGGGCGGCAGTGCGGTCTTCGGCCAGGAAGCAGAGCGAGACGCGCGGCAGCAGATCGATGGCGCGGTCGCGAAATCCGTTGGTGAGGCGGAGGGATTCGCTGAGGCGGGCGGCGATGCCGGTTTCGGGGCCGATGGCGGGTTCGGGGAGCTGGCCCTTGCCGGTGGCGCCGGGCTCGGGATGGACCAGGAAGGTGGCGCGGCCATCCAGCTCGGCGCGGACGAAATCCAGCCCGCGTTCGGCTTGCTGCCAGCTTTCGACCACCACGTATTCGAGCTCCTCGTGGAGGAACTCTTCGGCGGGTTTTTCGAACTGCGGATCGACTTCCACGTAGTCGGCCATGACGCCGGTGGGATGGAGGTCGGCTGCCTTGCCGCGCTCCAGGGCGGCGAACAGGCGCTTGACCGATTCGGTGGTGTAGGTGCGGTGGGCGAGCACCTGTTCGAGGGATTCCTTGCGGGCGCGAATGGCGGAAATTTCGTTATTGAGCGCGTCGATTTCGCGGCGGAGCTGGGCGGCGGTATTGCGGCGCTCGGTGAGATCCTGTTCGGTGCGGCGGCGCTCTCCGCCCACGGTTTCGAGTTCCAGCTGGCGCTCGACGAGGGTCTGCGAAACCTGCTTGCGGGCGGCTTCCAGGCGCTCGATTTCGGCGGCGGCCATCTGCTCTTCACGGGCCGAGCGGGCCTTTTCGCGCTCGATGCCGGCCAGGTACTCTTCGATTTGCGCGAGCTGGTTGCTGCAGCGTGGAGGCTTCGCCGAGGAGGCGGAGAATCAACTGGCGGCCGGATTCGATGGCCTTCTCGCGCTCGCGCACGCGGTTCTGCAGGCATCCCGCTGCTGGTTGATTTCGAGCATGCGGGTGCGCGATTGAGCGGTCTGGGCCTCCAGGGCTTCGAGGCTTTTGCGGTGGGCGGAGATCTCTTCGATCGAGCGCGGTCGAGGCGCAGGCCCAGCTCCTGGGTTTCGGCTTCGGCCTGGGCGATGCGCTGCTCGATGGCGCCGCTCTCTTTGCACCTGCGGCTGCCAGTTGGCCGCGGATGCGCTCGGCTTCGATGTTGGCATCGGAAAGCTGCTGGCGTGCGCCGGTGAGCTGCTCTTCGAGTTCGATAGCAGGCGAGCTGGCGGCGACTCGTGGGCCTGCTCCTTCTGGACGACCTGCTTCGGACTGAGTTTTGAGGTCGTGAGCAGCCAGGTTAAGGTCGATGGCGGTTTTGGCGGCATCGCGCTCCAGCGAGCTGGTATTTGCCGGCCAGGACGACGTGCAGGCGGGTTTCCAGTTCGCCCTTGAGCTCGGGATAGCGCTTGCGCCTTGGACGCCTGGCGCTTGAGCGAATTGACCTGGCGGGTGACTTCTTCGAGGATGTCGTAAACGCGGGCGAGATTCTGCTTGGCGCCTTCGAGTTTGGCTTCGGCGAGGCGCTTGCGGGTCTTGAACTTGGTGATGCCGGCGGCTTCTTCGATGACCGCGCGGCGGTCCTGCGGCTTGGAGCTGAGGATCTGGCCGATGCGGCCCTGCTCGATGATGGCGTAGCTTTCGGGGCCGAGGCCGGTGCCCATGAAGATGTCCTGGATGTCGCGCAGGCGGGCGGGGCGGCCGTCGATGAGGTATTCGCTTTCGCCGGAGCGGAAGAGGCGGCGGGTGATGGTGATTTCGCCGGGGCGCTTGGGGTGAGGCCTTCGGCGACCGGCTGGAGTCTTGTGGGAGGGCGGCGGGCTGGTGGAGTTCGGGATCGACCAGGGTCATGGTGACGTAGGCCATGCCGAGCGGCTTGCGGTCGCGGGTGCCGGCGAAGATCACGTCTTCCATGCGGGTGCCGCGGAGGGTGCGGGCGGACTGCTCGCCGAGCACCCAACTGATGGCGTCGCTGATGTTGGACTTGCCGCAACCGTTGGGGCCGACGATGGCGGCGATGCCCTCGCCGTTGAAGCGGAGCTCGGTGCGCTCGCAGAAGGACTTGAATCCCTGGAGTTCCACTCGTTTGAGTTTCAGCAACGCCTTCACCTCGCCAGCAATCGGGGGAGTTGTAACCATACTAAACGCGCGGGCGGGAAAAGTAAAGTACCTTCCCTACAGGATGGTGTAGCGGGGAATGGATGGGCACAAGATGTGGGAGTGCGGATGCCGATTCCAGGGGTTTCTGGTGACCGACGGACCGAGGGGTGGTGGTGGCTGGCGCGGGAGGGCTGCGTGTCAGCGGGCGGCAGTGTGGCGGGCGGAGCCGGCTGCGGGGGATCGGCGGCGGGAGTGAGGTGATTGGGTTGCGGCGTTGCGGGCGGAGCGGGCTGGCGGTGATCGGCGGCGGGGATGAGGTGGTTGGGTTGGGGCGAGGCGGGCGGAGCGGGCTGGCGGTGATCGGTGGCGGGAGTGAGTTGGTCGGGTTGCGGCGTGGTGGGCGGAGCGGGCTGGCGGTGATCGGCGGCGGGAGTGAGGTGGTTGGATTGCGGGACGGCGGGCGGAGCCGGTTGGAGGTGATCGGCGGCGGGAGTGAGGTGGTTGGGTTGGGGCGAGGCGGGCGGAGCGGGCTGGCGGTGATCGGCGGCGGGGATGAGGTGATTGGGTTGCGGCGTGGCGGGCGGAGCGGGCTGGCGGTGATCGGCGGCGGGGATGAGGTGGTTGGGTTGGGGCGAGGCGGGCGGAGCGGGCTGGCGGTGATCGGCGGCGGGAGTAAGTTGGTCGGGCTGCGGCGCGGCGGGCGGAGCCGGCTGCGGGGGATTGGCGGCGGGGGTGAAGTGGTTGGGTTGCGGCGTGGCGGGCGGAGCGGGCTGGCGGTGATCGGCGGCGGGAGTAAGTTGGTCGGGCTGCGGCGCGGCGGGCGGAGCCGGCTGCGGGGGATTGGCGGCGGGGGTGAAGTGGTTGGGTTGCGGCGTGGCGGGCGGAGCGGGCTGGCGGTGATCGGCGGCGGGAGTGAGTTGGTTGGATTGCGGGACGGCGGGCGGAGCCGGTTGGCGGTGATCGGCGGCGGGGGTGAGGTGATTGGGTTGCGGCGTGGTGGGCGGAACCGGCTGCGGGGGATCGGCGGCGGGAGTGAGTTGGCCGGGCTGCGGCGTGGCGGGCGGAGCCGGCTGCGGGTCATCGGCGACGGGGGTTAGGTGCCCGGGTTGCGGCGCGGCGGGCGGCGGGGTCTCGGGTGGGCTCGGCTGGTTGCTCGCGGGTCCGTTTTCGGGTTCGCTGGGAGGGGGTGTAAGTGGTTCGGATGGTTCGGGTTGGGGGTCCAAAATGGGTTCGTTCGGTAATTCTTCGGCGAACTCGCCGCGGAGCGACCGGAGGCGCTCGAATTCCTCCACCGCGCGGCGGAAAAAGCGCTCCGCCTGGCCCTGGTGACGGAGGAAGGCGAGGTACAGCTTGGGGTCCATGCGGCGGAGGCCCTCGCCCAGAAAATAATTCTGGTTCTGAGAGCGGTTGATGGCATCGCCGATCAACTCGGCGCAGGGGCCGGGGAGGGCGTCGCGATTGAGGGAGACGGCCTGGTCGAAGAGGCTGGTGAAGAGGGCGGCTTCCAGGCGCCAGAGGCGATCGATGGAGTGCTGGGCGAGGGCGATGCGCTCGACGGCATGGCGCTCCTGGGAGTTGACGGGCCGGTAGCAGGCCATGGCGGCGGCGGTGAGTTCGGCGACGGCGTCAAGGTCTTCGACGCGGATGACCGTGAAGGCCTCCGCACGGAAGCCGTGTTTACGGGCGTTGAGAGCGGCACGAGACTTGCCTTCGGCGGTACGAGGACCGGTGGAGCGCTGGGCGTTGCGGCGATTGGCGGCGAGCTGCTTATCCGAGAGTGTCTTGGGGGAATCCGGCAACATGAAAGTGCCCTCCTGATTCGAGGCATAGCACGGCGACAGGGAGTGAGTAGCGAGGAGAAACGGGAAGTAGCCGGAAAGAAAGGAGATTGAATTGAAGGAAGTTTGGGAACGGAAGAAGGTTTGCCGCGGATGATCCCGCAGTTCAAGGGTTACGGAATGGCGCGTCGCGGGCAGCATTAACTTCAGTCACCAATACGCTGGTAAACCTAGTCGATAGCCGGTACCTGCCGGGGTACCTGCATGACTATTGATCCGCCGCCGGGTCGGCGAAACTAAAACTGGATGGGATCTCTGTAGGGCGCGCCGTTCCGCGCCGCCTGTAACCGCCCGGCTGTGATGCGGACCCCTCCCGACTAGCGTAAATCACTTAATTTCCATGAATCTCCAAGACCCGACTACCCTGGCATTTGCCCAACAGATAAAGAAAGGGCTGACCGTCGCTTTCGTGGTGGCGCTCTCGCTGCTCTCGACAGCAGCCATTCCGGAACTAAGAGGCCTGGCGCCTAAGCGGATGGAAGAGGTGCGCGCCGCGAATCCTCCGGGCCCGCTGCAAGTGGTGCCTCGGGTCATGGCCGGCGAACATGCCATTGTCTACTTTGTCCACAGGGCCATCTCGGTGCACGGTTTACTTGCCGACCAGGCATACCGCCTGTTCGCCGCCATGGTGTTTCTGGGGATCTACGGCATCCGCATTCTGTCTTCAAACCGCGCCGTACGGAAGGGGTTGGCGGTCTGCGCGCTGGCGGGCGCCGGGGGCTGCCTGAGCGACGTCATCTCTTACTGGACGGTCGGCGGAGTGGTGGACTGGATCGGAGTGAACGCGCATAGTGCTTTCGCCCCCAGCGACCTGTGTTTGTGCCTGGCGCCGGTAGGGATTGTGCTGACGGTGATGCTGGGGTTACGGACGTTCCTCCAGTCCCCCATGCCGGACCTCGTGGACGTGGACATCCGTCCGGTTGACTCTCCGGCGTTGCGCTGGCGATGAGAACCGGCCCTGGCTCGCACCGGGTTGCTGACCAGGCCCAGCGGCATCTGCTCCCTCATGGAACCTGAGTAGTCGAAAGTCCAGTGCGTTTTGGTGGCGTATGGGTTCGGACCGGGGCGTTCGGCGCACCAGGCTCTGGAAGAGATCCGCGGACCTGAAAGGCTATTTCGATTCGATTCCGCACTCCCAACTGCAGGCGTGCGTACGCATGCGGGTGGTGGACCGGCCGGTCCTGAGGATGATCCGGATGCGGTTGGAAGCGCCGGTAGTTGAGGAGAGCGATCTGAAAGGGCGCGCACGGAAATACCTGAATCTGTTTCCGTGGAAGATTGCCCAACAGGCCCGCCGCCGGCGTTTTCCGCCTCATTGCCCCTTCGGCAGCACCTTCAACTTAGGCGGCAGCGCAAACACGCTATCCTTGAGGTTCTTATTGAACTCCGCCGAATCCGTGTACATCTCGTAGATCTTCACCCCGTTGCGGTCGCGCCGGATGTCCATCGGCCAAGTGATGCCCTCGGATTGGTGATACTTGGCAAACAGACTGGCCTCGGTGTCGAAATCGCCGTAAGTCGGATTGCGGCGGCGGAAGGTCTGGCGCACCGGCAACTTATCCATTTGCCCGAAGTATACGGTTACCGTGTTATTCTCGGCGTCGGTAATATCGACTACCTCCACCGGCCGGTTCTCATATAAGTCCGCTCCCTGCGAATACAGGCTCATGCCCGGCTCCTTGAGCCGTTGCCGCAGGATATAGAAGATGTTATGCAGGACGCTATCTTTGTAGTTAGCGATGCGCTGATCGTCCATCGGACGGGCGCCGTGAAAGGTGTAATCCCAGTAGGCGTCCATGGTGTACAGAAGCCCGCTGGTCGATTCATCCTGCTTCCCGTAGGCATCCTTCTCCAGCATTTCGACCTTACCGGGCACCGGCGGCAGGTACCGGGTATAGACGGTAGTAAGAATAGTGCCGGCCAGCTTCCCGTTATCGAACGAATAGGAGCGGCCGCTTTCCACGCGGTCCTGCATCCCCATAAAAGCCGGGCCGCCCAGCGCCTGGACCGCCTCATCCACCACCCTCTGGGCCCGTGCCTGGCGCGTTTCCGCGGATTGCGCCATGCACAGGGCTGCCATCGCCGGCAGCATCCATACAATCCTCTTCATGGCCGTTTTTCCAAATCCGGCAGCTTCAAACCGGAGTTCAGCCGATAGTCGCTGACGGTCACATCGGCGTACTTTCTGCCGCCCTCCATGATGGTAATTTTCGAGGGAACCTTCAGGCCGTCGACTTCCTTGAAATCCGACCAGGTCTCTTCAGTCAACGGCGGCGGACCGCTCCGCGTTATCCCCTCGTACCGGATTTTCAACGGCATTCCAGTGGCCGGGTCCATCACCACGCGCGCCCACTGTCCGGACGGACCGCTGATCTCGATGGTCTGGTCATCCACGGCGTTGACGCTGGTTCCCGGAAGCGTCCCGCCCTGCAGCAGCAGTTGGTATTGCCGAAACAGGTTTCCCTGCACCTGTTTCAGCGTCAGCCCCGAAAGCGGCACCGTCCCGCCGGGCACGCTGATCCAGCCGTACTGTCCATCGAGGTACGAAGAAATCACGCCGCCGCCCAGCTCGTTGTCCTCGCGATAATGCATCGGCGCCATCCAGCGCTCGGTGTGTTTCACCGCCGTCACCCGGCCTCCCGAATCGATCACGTAGTTGGCCACCAGCGTGGAGTCCTTCACCGCCGCCAGTTTGTCCGGCCCGCCGATGGCCTGCTGCAGCCGCGCCAGCATCGCCTTGCCCTTCGCCAGGGACGCGGCATCCGGTTTACTGGCCGTCATCTTCGGTTCGGGAATGGTCAGATCGATCGGGTACACTGGCAGATTGAGGGAATCCACCGGCGGAATGAAATTGTCCGGGTCGCCCACCAATACGGTAGTAAACGCCTCCGGCTTGAGCCGCTCTTTGGCCACCCGCAGTACGTCCGCGCGGGTCACCGCCTCCAGGGCCTTCTGATAGCGGTCGATGAAATCGGCGGGGTATCCGTAGTATTCGTAAGTCAACACGCGGTTCAAAGTCTTGGCCTTGGTATCGAACGCGAATACCAGGCTGTTGAGCGCGGTATCCTTGGCGGTCTTTATTTCCTCGTCGCTCACTTCGCTGGAGCGGATGCGCCCCACTTCCTCCTGAATGGCCTTGAGCGTGTCGACGATCGACAGCGACTCGGTGGTGCCGGTGATCGCAAACAGGCCCGGCAGATCGTACCCCGCATCCCACCGCGCCATGACGGTGGTGCGGCTGGATTGCCCGCGCAATCGCTGGGTGAGCCGGTTGGGAGAGGAGCCGCCCAGGATGTCGGCCATAATCGCCAGCGCCGCGTAATCCTTATCGTTGAGCAATCCGCCGATCTGGCCGATAGCGAAGTAAGTCTGGGTGATGTCCTTCTTAGTGCCCACGTGGATGCCCGCCGCCTCCGGACCGGGTGCCGCTACCGGCTTGGGGAACTCCACCGGGGGCTGGTCCGCGGTCCAGTCGGTGAAGAGCTTCGCCAGCCGCGCCTTCATCTGGGCGGTGTCGAAATCGCCGCGGATCGCCAGCAGCGTATTTTTGGGGAAGAAGTAGCGGGCGTGAAACGTCTGCAGGTCGCTGCGCAGAATGTTGCCGACCGTGGCGTATTGCTGCTCCCGCCCGAACGGCGTATCGCGGCCGAAGAGAATGTCGGTAATCTCGCGCTGGGCAATGTGGCCGGCGTCTTCATTGCGGTGCGAGATGGCATTGCGCATCTGCGTGCGGGCCTCGTCGATTTTGTCCTCGCTGAACTGCGGCGCGGTGAGCACGTCCTTGAAAATCGCGAGCACCTCGGGAACGCCTTCCGTCAGGCTGCTGAACGAGACCGTGGCATTGTTGGGGCTGACGGCCGTTTCCACTGTGCCCGCCAGGTCTTCCAGGCGCGCGTTGACCTGGCTGGCGCTGGCCGTTCCGGCGCCTCCCGTACGCATCGCCGTGAGGGCCAGGTTGGCCAGCCCCACCTTGCCCGGCGGGTCCAGGAGCGTCCCGGTGTGCACCAGCGCAGTGCCGCTCACCAGCGGCAGTTCGTGATCCTCCAGCAGATAGATGCGCAGGCCGTTGGCCAACGTGGTGGTGTCCACCGGGGGGACCGGGATCGCCCGCAGCGGCGGGTATTTCAGGTCCTTATAAGACGGACCGGCTGCCGACGCCGCGTGCGCCGCGGCTGGCGTTTTCACCGGCGCCGTGGCGGGACCGGCTCCCGGCTTGGCCCCCGGCTTCTTAGGCTCGATGTTCGGCTGGGGATACGTCAGCGGACTGGTGGGCGTGGGCGGTTGCGCCAGCAGCGGGCCTGCGGCCATCAGCAGCACCAACCACCAGCGCTTCATCGGTTGTCTCCCAGGGCCACCGGCTGCGGCCCGGAAACCGCCAGCGTGCGGCCGTTCACTACAAAATATTGCCGCGCCACCCGTTGAATGTCCTCCGCGGTAACCTTATTCAAATCGTCTACCGAGGTGAACAGCTTGCGCCAGTCTCCATAGCCGGCCTGGTAGAGCGCCAGCGACGACGCCAGCCCCGAATTGGTGGCCATATCGCGGATGACCGCCGCGCGCGCCTGCGTCCGCGCCCGCAACAGCGGCTCCGTGTCGATCCTCCTGGTCTGCAGGCTCGACAGCAGATCGTCCAGCGCCCGCTCCGCTTCCGCCACCGTGTGGCCGATGGCCGGCACCACAAAGAACACCGCCAGGTTGGAATAGCGCCCGCGCGGAAACGGCGTGACCAACTGCGCCACCGTGGCCACCCGCTTTTCGTCCACCAATTGGGTGGTCAGCCTGCCCGTGCGCCCGTTCGAAAGAATCAGCCGGATCACATCGAAAACCGGATCGTCCTTGTCATACATGTCCGGCCGCTTGTAGGCGGCCATCAGGAACGGCTGCGTATTGGCGTAAATCTCCACCGTGCGTGGACCGTTCTGGGGTGGGTCGGTGGCGTGCGGCACCGGAGGCAGCGGGCGCGCGGGCAGCGGCCCGAAATAGTGCTCGGCCAGGCGTTTGGCCTCCGGCGCATTCACGTCGCCCACAATAGTCATGGTCATGTTGCCGGCCACGTAATATTTGTCGAAAAACGCCTGGGCCTGCGAAGCCCGCAGGTTGGCCACGTCGCCCGGCCACCCCAGCTCGGGATTGCGGTACGGCTGCGCCTGGAACGCCGTGGCCAGCAGATTCCGTACCATCCGCCCCTGCGGCGATTGCTCCACATTCACCCGGTCTTCCTCCACCTCCACGTCGCGCTCGCGGTAAAACTCGCGCATCACGGGGTGCAGCAATCGCTGCGACTCCATCAGGAACCACAGCTCCAGGCGGTTCGAAGGCAGGCTGTAGCGGAACTCGGTGGAATCGTAACTCGCGTTGGCCAACAGGTCGACGCCGCCGTTCTGCTGGAAGATCTGGGCGTATTGGTTGGGGATGACGAAGGTCCGCGCACGGTCGATGGAGACCTTCCATTCGGCGTCCAGGCCGGCCAGCTTGCCGGCATCCGCCAGGGGACCTTTGTTGCGCTCGGCCGCCAGCTTATCGGCGGCTTCCTCCACCGCCTCGAGGGCGTGCTTCTCGGCCGGCCAGTCGCGCGTGCCGATCGAGTCGGTGCCCTTGAACGCCAGGTGCTCGAACAGGTGCGACAGCCCGGTTTCGCCCGAAGCATCTTCCGCCGCCCCCACATTCACCAGGGTTTCGAAGGAAACCACGGGAGCCTCATGCCGCTCAACCACCACGAAGTGCAGCCCGTTGGGCAGGGTGAACTCGGTGACCCGCTTTTCAAAATCGGCGAGACTCTGCGCCGGCAGCCATAGCGCCCCAGCAGACAGCAGGATCAGGAAATGAAGGCCTCTCACGACGGGTTCCTTTAGTTGAGGATAACAGGAGCGCGAGTGGGTTTCGACTTCCAGTAGTTCTGCTCCGCACCACGCGGGGCAGCGCCACCCGCCTCTGCGGTCGCCGGGCACGGTGCGGACCCTGGAATCCTCGGGTCTTCAGCCAGGGCGGCTGCGAACATTGTATTCTATACGTTTTAGCAGTCAACCAAAGTGGACCTGAACTTTCGGAAGGAACAATTCAGCGCAGCCTATCTTAAAGCTCTCGCCGCGGTGGCGGGCTTAGCTGTGGCCAAACCCGACCCGGATACCGATAGCGAAGATCTGATCTTATCGGCCCGCCTGGTGCATACCAAGGTCCGTTCTCCGAAAGTTGCCATCCAGTTAAAGTGTACTTCGAGCCTCCCGAAGACTTCCAGCGAGATTGCATTCGCCTTACCAATCAAGAACTATGACGATCTTAGGCCGACCAACCTGGCGGTACCCCGTTTACTCATCGTTCTGGAGGTTCCTCCAGGCGAGACTCCCGAAGATTGGATAGCCCAAACGCATGAACGGTTATGTTTGCTGCACGCGGCATACTGGGCATCCCTTTACGGATACAAGGCCGTGGCCAATCAATCGAGCGTGACGGTTCACATCCCCTTGGAGCGGCGCCTTACGGCACCGGGTTTGACCTCGATCATGGCGAAATTGGGAGAGGGAGAACGGCTGTGAATCTTGAGATTCGCGATCCGTTTCTGCTTGGCTCGGTTCGACCGGCAAACATAGAAGGATACCTTCGCACCGGGGGCTGGCAAATGACCACCCGGGAACCTGGCGTCGTCTCCATGTGGGTCTCGCCCGGCCATCCGGAAAGCTACGAGGTCCGGGTACCGCTCGATCCGGAAGCCAGCGGCTACGCACAACGCGTGAAGGAAACACTCCAGGAGTTGCAGGCATTCGAGCAGCGCTCCCAGCTCCGCATTTTTCTGGACATCTACGACTGGAATTGCGATGCCTTGCGGGTGGGATTTAAGATCCGGTCCAGCATGGAGTACCCGCTGCTCGAAGGCCAGATCGAAACCCTGGAGAATTCGCGTCAGATCCTGTCGGCCGTAGCGTCTTCCGTAGTCGATCCCCAACCATGGTTCGGAAGACGGCAGCCCAGGGAGGCTGCTGAGTATGTGGCCGCGATGGAAGCCAGTCCCTTTGAGGAACCGCTCAGCATCCGGATCCTGGCGCGATTTGAGCCCGGACTATTCAGCGACGACGAAGGCAATTTTGTGCCGTTCGTCCGCCGCGTCAGCCTGCGGTTGCGCGATGCTTTTGACCTGCTCGGCCCCCTGCTCAACGGAACGGAACGCCGACCCGGCGCAGATTGGTTTACAATCGCGCTGCAGCATGGTCTCTCCGCCAACGTTACTGAGTCGCTATCGAGGCTCCTGCTACTGCCTCAAGGTCACGGTGCGAGCCTCGAAATTTCTCTTCGCCTGGCCGCATCCCGGGCCGTCACGGGACGGGCATTGTCCGTGTGGCACTTCCACCGGGCGGATCTGCCGGCACTGAGAGAAATGGGCGAGAGGCTTAAGAGCTTTGGCGCCGGTTCCGATGAGCGGATCGTATTCCTGGTCGGAGAGATCAGAATGGGAAAGCGGTCGAAGGTGATCACCGGCACGGCCCTGATCGAAGACGAAGCCCGGCGTATCGAAATGGCCGTCGACGACGAATTGATCAAGATCGCCGAGTTTGCAAAATCCAAAAACAGCGCGATTCAGTGCCTCGGCAGACTTCGCCGGCGGCCTGATTCCGGGCGTTACGAGGTTCTCCAGCCTCACGACATGCAGGTGGTTCACGGCGACGATGCGGCCGTCAAGGTGCTTCGGCGCAAGTTGCCCAAATCGGATACCGGCAACTCGCAATTGCCGTTTCTAAAAGGCGAGTAGGTCAACCAGAAGGGCCGCCACCGCCGGCTGGGCCCGTGGGATCCCGAAGCGAATCCTCCCGCCGCGCGATCACTTCGAAATTGCTCCCTCGCCGCCGAAGCGCCCCCAGCCGCAGCAGCCCATCGTCCAACCAGCGCGCGGCCCGATAGCCCGCCTCCCACCCCGGCGCCAGGCCGGCCAGCGGCGACGAGCCGAAATCGTACATCTCCAGGCGCGTCTCGAAACCGGCCGCTCGAAACAGTCCGGCGGTGCCCTCCGGGTCCAGCTCGCGCTCGTCCGGCGTCTGGTAGCGCCGCATCAACTTGGGAAACAGCGCGCGCCCTACCGCCCCGGAAAGCCGTCGGCGGCTGGGGTCCAGCGAATAGAACACCCCGCCCGGCGCCAGCAGCTCCTTCACCTGGCGCGGAAGATCGGCCAGCGCGGCATCCGCTAAATGGTGCAGAAAGAAAATCGCCACCACGGCGTCGTACGGACCGCTGGGGGCGTCCGCCGCGGCGCCTTCCACGAAGCGCGCGTTGGCCACGCCCAGCCGCGCGGCATCCTCGCGTGCCTGGCGCACCGCGGCCGGCGAAAGGTCCACGCCTACCACTTCGGCCACCTGCGGCGCCAGCAGCAGTTCGGTGTCGCCGATCCCGCAGCCCAGGCTCAGCACTCGCGACCCCGGCCCCGCGCCGGTCGCCCGCAGAATCCGCGCAGCCATATGCCGCCGCAGCGCACGCACCGCGGGACGCGCGAAATGCGCCTGCGCGAATCCGGAGTACAGTTTTTCGTGGTAAGCGAGTTCGCGTTCCAGAACGCCCATCAGGCGGTCTTTCGGCGGGGGACAAAGGCGGTCCACGCGACGAACAGCGCGCCTACCAGCATGCTTCCGTCGCGCACCATGGTCTTCCAGGAAATCGGCTCGCCCGGACCGAAGCAGCCGCAATCGATATTCTTGCCCGATAGCTTGGCCCAGCTCATCGCTCCGATGAAGATCACCAGCGACAGACACACCAGCAGGCTCGACAGGCGCAGCGCCACCATCCACGCGCGGTTCCACGGCCGCAGCAGCACCGCCACGGCCGATACCACCAGCACCGCTCCGGCCACCATCTCGGCCGAGGGCAGCACCCACGCCACCGTCTGCACGTAGCGCAGCGGAATGATCTTGTAGGCGTCCAGGTCGATGGCGAACAGCGCCCGCGCCATCGGGTCCTTCAGCTTCACCCAGGCGGCGAACATGAAGACGCCGCCCAGCAGCAGGCGCAACACCGACGCCACCGCGCGGAAAGTTTTATTTGGGGGCATCGAGGAACGACCGCAGCAGGCTATAGTCCACCGTCGAAGGAATAGGGAAGCGCTTGCCGCCGCGGTTCACCACCAGCGTGGGAGTGGAATTCACCCCCGTCGCCAGGCCCTCTTGCAACTCCCGCTCCACTTCCGCTACCACGCCGGGATCTTTCGCGAGCGCCTGCACCCGCTTCTGGTCGGCCGGCGAGAGCACCGCTGCCACGAACGGCCACACCTGGCCGTTCAGGGCCCAGGTGCCCTGGTTGGTGAACAGCGCGTCCGCTACCGCTTCGTACTTGCCTATGCGCGCCGCGGCCGTGGCAAACGCGGCGGCCTGCCGGGAATATTCGTGGCCGGGACCCGTCAGCGGAAAATCGCGGAACACCAGGTAGACCTTGCCCTTTACCACGTAGTCGCGCATCAGGGCGGGCAGTTCCTCATCGTGAAAGTGCCGGCAATGGGGGCAGGTGAAATCGCTGAACACTTCGATGGTGATGGGCGCGGATGGATTGCCGAGTGCCTTGCCTTTATCCGGTTCCGGGAACTGGGCCAGGCAGGGCAAGACAAGGGCCAACGCGACAGCAAGTAGCTTCATATTTTCTATTGTACTCATGGCGACAACCTTTGGACGGACGTCGCGGGCGCAGCGTTGGAAGAATTCCGGCGCGGGCGGCCTTGCGGCCCGTGCGCCGCTCCGCCGGTCCGGCCATTTTCGGGTTGCACCAGATCGCATCGGCTACTACCTTTCTTGCCCCACAACTACTGCTCCAACGGGATGGCGCTCCGCGCCCGGCCGGGTCTAAAATTCCGATGGAGGGTTGAATGACTCGGCTTGAGACGTTGGTTTTCCGCCTCTTTGAACGACGCCGTCTGCGTGACTGGTTTTATACTGCCGCATTCTTAATTTTTGTTCCCGTCGGATATCGCTTTGCCGCATTGGCCTGGCGGTACGGTTCGTGGTTCGATAAGCCGCTGGCGGTCATCGCCGGCCTTTTGATTGGCATCACTGCCATAGTCACGCTGATGCGGTTTTGGGTGGTTGCGCCTCAGCAGGTCACGGCTCCCCAACCGCCGCCCCAGCCCGCCGCGATCTCACAGCCGGCCAGCTCCGCGGCCGATGAGTTTCTGGCGGCCAGACGGCGCCAGGCGGCCGAAAACCGGGCCATGGCGTCAAGCGCGGGAGCTCTCGGCTCTACTCTGAAATAATCCGGCGCGGCTCCGGCCTCAGGAATCCGGAGCCGCGGCGATCACGGGGCGATGGCCCGGTCTTACAGGCCCTTGGACACGAGAAACGCGATCAGGTCCACCACGCGGCAGGAGTAGCCCCACTCGTTGTCGTACCAGGAGACCACTTTCACCAGATTGCCATCCAGCACCTTGGTGAGCTGGGCGTCGATGATCGAGCTGTTGGGATTGTGCAGCATGTCGGTGGAAACCACCGGGTCTTCGGTATACGCAAGTATGCCCTTGAGGCAGCCTTCGGCCGCCGATTTCAGGGCCGCGTTGACTTCCTCGGTGGTGGTGGGCTTCTCCAGTACCGCGACTAAATCCACCACCGAAACATCCGGAGTCGGCACGCGCATGGAGTATCCATCCAGCTTGCCTTTCAGTTGCGGCATCACCAGCCCGATGGCCTTCGCCGCGCCGGTGGTGGTCGGGATCATGTTCAGCGCCGCGGCCCGCGCCCGCCGCAGATCCTTGTGCGGAAAGTCCAGCACGTTCTGGTCGTTGGTGTAGCTGTGGATCGTGGTCATCGATCCCTTCTGAATGCCGAAACTGTCGTGTAACACTTTCACCAGCGGCGCCAGGCAATTGGTGGTGCAGGAGGCGTTCGAAATGATGTTGTGCTTGGCCGGATCGTAGGTGTCGTGGTTGACGCCCAGCACCACGGTCACGTCCTCATTCTTGGCCGGCGCAGAGATGATGACCTTCTTCACCGTGCCGCGCAGGTGCTTCGAAGCGTCCTTGGCATCCGTGAACCGTCCGGTGGATTCCACGACGATCTCGGCGCCTACCGATTCCCAATCCAGTTGGGCCGGATCCTTGATGGCGAACACTTTGACCTTCCGCTTGCCGAAGGTAATCGAATCTGCATCCGCGGTGACCTCTACGGGCAGCGGGCCGAGCACCGAGTCGTATTTCAAAAGGTGCGCCAGCGTCTTGGTATCGGTAAGATCGTTTACCGCTACGAACTCCACGTCATTCCGGTCGAGACTCGCACGGACAATGTTCCGGCCGATGCGGCCGAAGCCATTAATGCCAACTTTGACTGCCATGAATTCTCCTGTGTCAGGTAGGATCGTTAATTTAAAGGATAACAAGAGGCGGGTATCGGGAGCAACCCGTAAAGCGGGAGGCTCGACTCTGAAATTAGCTCTTTCGGGCCAGTGGGGGATGCGCTTCGAGCGTCAGGGACGGTCGCCTTCGAGGCGCTCGATGCGCTGCTCATGGATTTCCGCGACATGAAGCAGGCGGGCCATGCCATCCACAATCTGGGCCAGCGTCTTGTTCAGACGTTCATCGCGGTCCCGGTTCTCTACCGCCATCCGTTCGACAGTCTGAGTCAGCGCTTCATGCCGCTCAGTCAGCTTCTCCAGCCGTTCTTCAATGCTCACTGTTTCATGATATACCCCATCAATCTCCTCTTACCGTTGGAACATCACCTTGCCCCCTACGATCGTGTACATCACGTCTGTCTTCGGAATGTCATCATCGGGAATGGTCAGAATATCTCGCGACAGCACCGTGATGTCCGCCAGCTTGCCCGGTTCGAGCGATCCCTTCACGGTTTCCTCAAACGCTGCGTACGCATTGTTCCAGGTGTACGATTTCAACGCCTCCTCGCGGCTCATGCGCTGATCGGGATAGAACACCGTGCCATCCTTGGTCTTCCGCGTCACCGCCGCGTAATAGCACGCGATCGGGCTGACATCCTCTACCGGCGCGTCCGTCCCGTTGCCCACGATGGCGCCGGTTTTCATGAGCTTCTGCCAGACATAGGCGCCCTCTTCGGCCCGCTGCGGCCCCAGCCGGAGTAGCACGTAGGGCGCGTCCGAGGTGCAATGAATCGCCTGCATCGCCGCGATCACGCCAAGTTGCGCCGAAGCGCGGAATGTCGGCAGCGCTGAGATGCTGCGCGTGCTCAATGCGCCAGCGCAGGTTCTTCTGCTGCGGGTGCTCGCGAAACAGGCTCTCGTAAATGTTCAGCACTTCGCGGTTGGCGCGGTCGCCGATGGCGTGTACGCAAAGCTGGTAGTCGTGCTCGATGGCCAGTTCGGCGGTGCGCCGGATGTCGGCCGGGTCTTCCGATGTTCAGCCCGGTGCTGTCCGGCTTATCGGTATAAGGCGCCAGCAGCCAGGCGCCGCGCGACCCCAGCGCGCCATCCATATACCGCTTGATGGCCCGCACCGTGAGGTGATTGTCGCCTGCGCCAATCATGCGATACCGGTCGAGGGCCGGCCGCAGATCGGCATTCGCAGCGCGCAGCATCACCCACAGCCGCAGCCGCAATTCGTCCTTCTCGGCCATGCTCGCGGAACAGGTCCACCGTGGCGAGCGGCGAGCCGGCATCCTCGAACGTGGTGATGCCCTTCGAGAGGCATTCATCGGTCGCCAGGTCGATCTCCTTGCGCAGATCGCAGGTGGCTGGCCTGCCATTTCGCGAAGACGTCGTTGGCAAGCCCCGACGCCCGTTCCCGCAGCAGGCCCGTCGGATTGCCGGCTTGGTCCTTCAGGATTTCCCCGCCCGCGGGGTTGGGCGTATCGCGCGTGATGCCGGCCAGTTCCATGGCCCTCGCGTTGACAAAGGCCGCGTGGCCGCTGGCGTGCGTCAGCAGCACCGGGTTATTGGGCGAAACCTTGTCCAGTGAAGCGTGCAGCGGAAAGCCTTCCACGTTCGGATCGGGCGCGTGGTCCCACTTGGACTGGTGCCAGCCGCGTCCCACGATCCAATCGCCCGGCTTAGCCTGTTTGGCCACGCGCCCCACCTCCGCCACGATGTCCTCCCAGGTGTGCGCTTCGCGCAAATCCAGCCCCATGCGGAACTCGCCCATGCCGGTGAAATGCCCGTGCCCTTCGATGAATCCGGGGATGGCCAGCATGCCGTGCAGGTCGATCACCTTGGTGCCCGGCCCGATCCATTGCCCCGCCTCGCGGTCGCTGCCGAGAGCCGCGATCTGATCGCCGCGAACCGCGATCGCCTGCGCCACCGGCGCCGATGCATTCATGGTGGCGATCTTGCCGTTCCGCAGGACCAGGGTAGCCGGTTGGGCCACCGCCGCCGCCGAGGCCGCCGCCCAAACCAAAGAGGGAAATGCGCGCATGAACTTCAGCATAGCGCCAGCGAGCCCGGACCCGCCCGCGGCGCGAACCAGAGTCCTCCGCGTCTCGACCGACCCCAAGAGCCTGACGCGGAGGCGCGAAGGCGCGGAGAAATTCGCGGAGAAGACATTTAGACCTCTCTCGGCCTTTCTCCGCGCCGCCGCGTCTCCGCGGTGAATCTGCGTCCCTCCCCGTGTCAAGTCGTGTGGTCGAAGCTCCCGGATGGCCTCGCCCGGTTTTGAGACAATATCCGGCATGGAACTCTATCGATGGAACACCATGGAACAGGAGCAGTTGAATCCGCGCTTCGGGCGCAAGGCCATTCACGGCGGCAACCTCACCATCGCCCGCATCGAGTTGAAGCGCGATTGCGTGGTGCCCGAACACAGCCACGTGAATGAGCAGATCACCATGGTCGAAAGCGGCGCTCTTAAATTCTCAATCGACGGCGGAGAGCAGATTCTGCGCGCCGGCGACATGATGGTCATCCCGCCACACCTCCCGCATGCCGTCGTGGCACTCGAGGACTCCGTGGCCACCGATGTCTTCGCCCCGGCCCGCGAGGATTGGCTGCGCGGCGATGACGCTTATCTGCGCCGATGAGGGTTAGTTGTTTCTAAACGCACGCTGCGGACGCGTCCAGCTGCGCGCCGAGGCCTATAACTTAGCCAACACGCCGCATTTCGCCAACCCCATCATGAACGTGAGCGCGCCCGATTTCGGGCAGAGCGTAGCCACGCTCCCCGGCGCCTTCGGCCGTCAGCTGAACCTCGGAGTCCGTCTAATGTTCTAACTCATCGCTTGCTTACGCGATAACTTGGCGCTTACCAAGGCGTTAACTTACCGCTTACTTACGCGCGCGGCTCCGAAACTGATCGGAGCCGCGACCGTGACGCAGCGGACCCGCGCAAGGTAGTGTGCTCTCCCGCTTACCGCTTGCTCACACGCGCGGCTCTGAAACTAACGCTCGGAGCCGCGACCGTAAGTAAGGGAGCGCTTGTCAACCGCCGCCCGGCACCGGGCCCCAGTCCCTTCGAGGCCGCGTCGGAACCAAGCGCGGCTCCCTCCGCGGCCTCCCTTACCTCACCACTGCCTGGTGAATGGCGCGAGTATCGTCTTCGGCAAACAGCATCTCCCGCTCAGACACCAGGTCCTCCAGCGATTGCGACGCCTTAGCCAACCCGTGCTCGGCATGCGCGGTGGTCTTCGCGAGCATGTGGTACAGCTCGTGCGCCACCACGCGGCCCAGCGCCAGGCCCAGCGCTCTCTGCCGGGCCTTTTGGTCCGCGCCCGGCGGGAGGTAAGCCAGCGCCTTGCGAATCTGGTCGCACTGCACTTCGCCGTACGGTGTCACCCGCCCGTTGGCAACCTTCGTCGAGCCGAGAATGTGGCTCTCGCCGGCAGTCCCGAAATCGCTGAAAGGCCGCGGCCAAGCCTCTGCCTTGCACGACCCTTTGAACTGGATCACCACCAAACCGGCAAACGGCTGGTCGCCGTGATTCTCGCTCGCCAGCCTCCAGTCCAAAGCCAGTCCGGCTGGTTGCAGCAGTTGATTGGCCTCCGTCTTCATCAGGTCCACGGCGCTCGATCCCGGCGTGGAGTCGAAGATCATGAACACACCCACCGCCGGCAGCGCGGCAGGTTTCGGTGGCGCTTGTGCCGCCGCCAGACACGGCGCGAGGACCGCCAGGAAGAGGGGCCGTAACATATGTACCCCGAGAGAAGAAACTTGGGGTACATCGTATCACAGGTAGTGAATCGCACGCACAGGGGATCTGTGTGTTCGCCAACGCCGCGTCAGACTCCCGCTACCCGCCACAGGTACTCGCGGCTGCGTGGCGTTGGCCAGCGGATCGGTGCCGGGGATGGTCGGGTCCACGTCCCGCTCAAACACCGCCCACCCGCCGAAACCGGCCTGGCCCAGCTCGCGAATCACGCCCGCGAGGTCCACATCGCCCTCGCCGACGCCGCGTCAGACTGCCGCCACCCGCCGCAGGCACTCGCGGCTGCGCGTGGCGTTGGCCAGCGGATCGGTGCCGGGGATGGTCGGGTCCATGTCCTGCTCAAACACCGCCCACCCGCCGAAACCGGCCTGGCCCAGCTCGCGAATCACGCCCGCGAGGTCCACATCGCCCTCGCCAACGCCGCGTCAGACTCCCGCCATTCGCCGCAGGTACTCGCGGCTGCGCGTGGCGCTGGCCAGCGGATCGGTGCCGGGGATGGTCGGGTCCACGTCCTGCTCAAACATCGCCCACCCGGCGAAACCAGCCTGGCTCAGCTCGCGAATCACGCCCGCGAGGTCCACATCGCCCTCGCCAACGCCGCGTCAGACTCCCGCCACCCGCCGCAGGTACTCGCGGCTGCGCGTGGCGCTGGCCAGCGGATCGGTGCCGGGGATGGTCGGGTCCACGTCCTGCTCAAACACTGCCCACCCGTCGAAACCGGCCTGGCCCAGCTCGCGAATCACGCCCGCCAGGTCCACATCGCCTTCGCCGAGTTCGCTGAACACGCCGGCCCGGATAGCCTCCAGGTACCGGATCTTCTCGCGCCGCACCTTCGCCAGCACGCCGGCCCGGATGTCCTTCAGGTGCAGGTGCCAGATGCGTGCCGCGTGCGCGCGTGCGAATTCCACCGGGTCGCCGCCGCCATAGAAGTAGTGGCCGGTATCGAGGCACACGCCCAGCAGTTGCGAATCGGTCATCTCCAGCAGGCGCGCCACTTCGGCAGGTGTTTCAATATACGTGCCGGCATGGTGGTGGAACACGCTGCGCACGCCCAGTTCGCGGGCGGTCTTGGCGATGCACGAAACCAGCTTCTGGGCCCCTTCCCACTGCGCCTCGGTGAAGCCGTCCTCAGGCCCCGCGCTGCCCGCAATCGCCATGCGCTTCTCGTTCATCTCGTCCGCCAGCACCAGGTAGGGCGCGCCGTTAGCCGCGAGCAGGCGCGCGGTGGCCAGCGCATCGCTCATTCCTTGCGCGTGGGCATCGGGCCGCCCCAGGGGGAGCGGAACGAACGCCCCTAGCAGCGTCAAGCCGCGCTTTCCCAACTCCCGTTTCAGCTCCTCGGAATCCGTGGGCAGGAATCCGTAAGGGCCCAACTCCGTGCCGCTATACCCGGCCTTGACCATCTCGTCGAGCACCTCGCCGTAGGTCTGCTGGCGGGCCCAGCCCTCCACTTCCATCACGCCCCAGCTCACCGGGGCCGTTGCCATTCTGATCGGCATTGCGCTCCTTATACCGTCTTGGTTTCCACGTACTCGGGCGGCACGGCGATTTCGTGGCGCCGCTCTTGGGTCACCGCCGCCTCGTACTCGGCGCGCGCCTGGCGGACGGTCTCCATCTCCGAAACCTCGGCAATGGGCACGTCCCACCACGATTCGTACCCGGGCACGCGCATCTCCTTATCCACTTCCACTACCACCACGCTGGTGCGGTCGTGCCCGCGCTGCGCCTCCAGAGCCTGTTCCACATCATGGAAGGTGGTGGCGCGAATGGCTCGTGCGCCCAAGCCTTCGGCCAGCTTCACGAAATCCACCGGAAGGTGCCGCCCATCCAGTTGCCCGCTCCTGGTCCGGTAGCGGTAGTCGGTTCCGAAACCGCCCGAGCCGATGGCCCGCGAGAGGCCCCCGATGCTGCCATAACCGTGGTTGTCGAGCACCACAATGTTGAGCTTGTAACCCTCCTGGATGGAGGTGATGATTTCGGACGACATCATCAGGAACGAGCCATCCCCCACCATCACGTAGACCTCGCGCGAGGGATCGGCCATCTTGACTCCCAGGCCGCCGGCGATCTCATATCCCATGCACGAGTTGCCGTACTCCATGTGGTAGCCGCCGGGCTGCCGCGTGCGCCACAGCTTGTGCAGATCGCCCGGCAGGCTGCCGGCCGCGTTGACCACCACATCCTCAGGACGTGCCGCGCGGCTCACCGCGCCAATCACCTCGCCCTGGCTGATGGGCGGGCCGTGGCGCATGGCGAAGATGCGCTCCGTCTCCTCTTCCCAGCGCGTCTTCCATTGGGCGATGGATTGCGCATACCGCGGCGAAACGCGATAGCCCTTCAGGGCGGAGGCCAGCCGGTCGAGCGCCGTACGCGCGTCCGCCACCAACGGCAGCGCGGCGTGTTTGAAGGCGTCGAACTCGGCCACGTTGATGCTGACGAAGCGCACCTGCGGGTTCTGGAAAGCGGTCTTGCTGGCGGTGGTGAAATCGCTCAGGCGAGTGCCGATGGTGAGCACCAGGTCCGCCTGGCGTGCAGCGATATTGGCGCCGGGCGTTCCGGTCACCCCGATGGCGCCCAGGTTCTGCGGATGGTCGAAGGGCAGGGAACCCTTGCCGGCCTGCGTCTCCCCCACGGGAATGCCCGTCTGCTCCGCGAAGCGCGCCAAGGCCTCGGTGGCCTCGCTGTACAGCACGCCGCCGCCGGACACGATCAGCGGATGGCTGGCTGCCCGGATCCACTCCGCGGCTCGCGCCAGCAACGCGCCTTCCGGTTCCGGCCGGGCGATGTGCCACACGCGCTTGTGGAACATCTCCTCCGGGTAGTCGGCCGCCTCGGCCTGCACATCCTGCGGCAAAGCCAGCGTCACCGCGCCGGTGTGCGCGGGCGAGGTGAGCACCCGCATAGCCTCGGGCAGCGAGCAGATCAACTGGTCCGGCCGGTAGATGCGATCCCAATACCGCGAGACCGGCTTGAATGCGTCGTTGACCGAAACATCCTGCGTGAATTCCGATTCGAGCTGTTGCAGCACCGGCGCCACGTTGCGGCGGGCGAAAATATCGCCCGGCAGCAGCAGCACCGGAATGCGGTTCACGGTAGCGGTGGCCGCCCCGGTAATCATGTTGGTGGCGCCCGGTCCAATGGAAGAGGTGCACACGAACGCAGCCTTGCGCCGCCGCGCCTTGGCGAAGGCCGTGGCAATGTGCACCGCGCCCTGCTCATTGCGGCAGAGATAGTACGGAAAGTCGGGGTTCTGTTGCAGCGCCTGCCCCACCCCGGCGATGATGCCGTGGCCGAAGATGCCCCAGGCGCCTTCGAAGAACCGGTTCTCCACGCCGTCGCGCTCGACGTACTGGTTCTTCAGGAAGCCCACCAAAGCCTGGGCCATGGTGACGTGACGTACCGGCATGTCGTTCACCTCTCCATTTCCATGGTGACCAGCGGCACGCGCGGATCTTTGTCCCGCCACTCCTGCCGCACCCATTCGTACTGCGGATCGTCCGAGGCCGCCAGCGAGCGCGCCGAGCCGCCCAGCGCGTTCAGGTAGTACGCGTTGTAACCATGCGCCGCCACCACCGGATGGTAGCCCTCCGGAATCAGCACCATCTCGCGGTCGCGCACGGTGATGGTCTCATCCAGCCGCCGGTCCCTCGTATAGACCTTCTGTATGGCGAAACCTTCCGGCTTGTCGATGCGGTAGTAGTAGATCTCTTCCAGGTCCACTTCGCCTGGAGGATTGTGGACATCGTGCTTGTGCGGCGGGTAGCTCGACCAGTTGCCGCTGGGCGTGTACACCTCCACCACGATCAGCCGGTGCGCCGGGAAATGCGGCTTGAAGATACCGTTGATCTGGCGGGTGGCGTTGCCGGCCCCGCGGATTTCGACGTCCACGTCGGCGGGCGTCACCAGGCGCGGCGGGAAATACTGCTCGGCGCGGCAGTAGCACAGGGCGATGTCGCACTCCGACTCGGTGGTGATGGTGAAGCGCGTGCCGATCGGCAGGTACAGGGCATAGGGCATGCCCGCGAACACGTTCGGCCGCCGGCCGATGTTGTGCCAGGTGCCGCGCGACGATTCCACGGAGCACTTGCCGCCGAGCAGCACGATGCCCAGTTCGCGGCCGCCGGTATCGTCCTCTACGCGATCCAGCGGCGTCAGCCGCTCGGTCCGGAAGCTGAGGAAATCGAAACCGTAGCTCTCCGGCCGGTGGGAGTCCGGCGGCCGAACCAGTAATTGCATGTCGCTTGCCTCCTTGCCACGCGCGCCGCGAGGCCCGTAAATGCACCAGACCTGTGAACACGTGTGCAGTAGCATTATAATCCGCGTCCCGGAGCGAGTAAAGAAGACCTGTGCGCCGGGCCGGATGGACCGGGTCGGCCGGGCTGGAGGGCCGGATCGGCCTGCTGGCGTGCGGGTTGGTCGGCCCAGGAACGGGGGAGGTATGTGCCGGTCCCTGTGAAGCACAAAGTTTCGCCCGAGGAGGAGGTTCCGGGGGGCTCGCCCCTGACGAAGTATGAGGCAGCGCCTCATACGCGCCAGCAAAGCGCGCCAGTCCCCTGCCGGGCACGCTAGCGGGTTTTGGGGGCTGGCTTTGCGCCGGCTTTGGAGGCCGCTTCCGGCAACTTGACGGAGCCGCTCGGGTAGGGCTACGATCGGATTGCACACGTATTCACCTTCCAGTTTTTGAGGAATTATGGCATCTACGTTGGCTGCCTGCAAAAGCCCGCTCCGGCAGATGACCGAGACCACCCCCACTTGTCTGTGGAACGATTCCGCGGCCCTCGATGAGTTGTCCTATTCGATGGAGCACGGCGCGGTGGGCGCCACCTGCAACCCCGTCATCGCCCTGGGCATCCTGAAGCGGCAGATGCCGCAATGGCGCGACCGCATTGAGGCACTGATTCGCGAAATGCCCACCGCCACCGAGGACCAGATCGGCTGGAAACTGGTGGAGGAAATGTCGGCCAAAGGCGCCGCGCTGCTCAAGCCGATCTTCGATGCGCAGGGCGGCCGCAACGGCCGTCTTTCCATCCAAACCGATCCACGCTTCTACCGCAACCCGGACGCTATTGTCGAGCAGGCCGTCCATTTCAGCCGGCTGGCGCCCAACATGATCGTCAAAATTCCGGCTACCCGCGCCGGTTTAGTGGCCATGGAGGAAGCGACGTATCGCGGCATCAGCATCAACGCGACGGTCTCCTTCACCCTGCCGCAAGCCATCGCCGTGGCCGAAGCTGTGGAGCGCGGCCTGCAGCGGCGCGAGAAGGAGGGCCTGGAGATCCGCTCCATGGGCCCGGTCTGCACCATCATGGTGGGGCGCCTGGATGATTGGCTGAAGGTGCTGTTAGACAAGCACAACCTCTGCATCGACCCCGGCTACCTGGAGTGGGCCGGCGTGGCGGTGTTCAAGAAAGCTTACCGCCTCTACCGCGAGCGCGGCTACCGTCTGCGGCTGCTTTCGGCCGCCTTTCGCAACCACATGCACTGGAGCGAACTGATCGGCGGAGACGTGGTGATTTCGCCGCCGTACGCCTGGCAGGTCCGCTACAATGCCAGCGCCATCGACCCCGTGCCGCGAATGGACAACCCGATAGATCCGAAAATCATCGCGGCGCTCACGGAGCAGTTCCCCGATTTTGTCCGCGCGTATACGGAAGACGGCCTCTCGGCGGACGAGTTCGACACCTTCGGAGCGACCCTGCGAACCTTGCGTCAATTTCTGGCAGCCGGCGCCGAGCTGAACGCGGTGATCCGCGACGTGATGGTTCCCAATCCGGACAAGAACTAAGTGGATGGGGCGGGCCCTGTTTCACCGCGGAGCACACGTATCGACTGCTGTCGATGTTCTTGGGGCGAGGAAACGCCCGACAGGCCAGCGGCCGGGCACATTCGACGCGGAGCCGCGGAGAGGCGGAGGAAACGCGGAGAAGACCCAAGGTGAGGAAAGGTCGCAGAGGGAGCGGAGTTTCCGGAGAGACGCGGAGATAACGGAGGAAACGCGGAGAGAAGCAAGAGAAGAATGGTCTTCTCCGCGTTTCCTCCGTTATCTCCGCGTCTCCGCGGTGAATGGGCCCGTCCCGATAGGAGGCAATCATGCAACGCAGCAGGCTGCGATTCGGCGTGTTGGGGGCCGGGCGCATCGGCAAGATTCATATTGAGAACCTGGTGCAACGGATTCCCGGCGTGGAGGTGGTGGCTCTCTCCGATGTGGCCCCCGCTGCGCTGGAGACGGTGGCAGCCACGTTTGGGATCGCCAAAACATTCACCGACTACCGCGAATTGCTCGAGCTTCCCGATGTGGATGCCGTGGCGATTTGCAGCCCCACCAACCTGCACTACCAGATGATTGTGGATGCCGCGGCGCGCGGCAAGGCCATATTCTGCGAAAAGCCGATCGACCTTTCGCTCGAAAAAGTGCAGGCCGCCAACGAGGAAGTCAGCCGCCGCGGCGTGCCCATGATGGTGGGGTTCAACCGCCGCTTCGACGCCAATTTCCTGAAGGTCCGGGAAATCGTCGCCAGCGGCCGGGTGGGGCTGCCGCACCTGCTGCGCATCACCAGCCGCGACCCCGGCCCTCCGCCCGAGGCCTATATCCGCGCCTCCGGCGGACTCTTCCTGGACATGACTATCCACGATTTCGATATGGCCCGCTACCTGATGGGCAGTGAGGTCACCGAGGTCTACACCCGCGCCGCCGTGCTGGTGGACCCGGTGTTCGAACGGGCCGGCGATTGGGATACCGCCATCATTACTCTGACCTTCGCCAACGGCGCCTTCGCCAGCATCGATAACAGCCGCCAGGCCGTGTACGGCTACGACCAGCGCGTGGAGATGTTCGGCTCTGAGGGCATGGTGGCGGTGACCAACAATGCCGCCGATTCGCACATCCTGGCGGACCGCGACGGAATCCACACCGCCCTGCCGCTGAACTTTTTCCTGGAGCGGTACGCCGAATCCTACCTGCGCGAGATGCGCGCTTTTGTGGATGCGGTGGAGCATCGGACTGCTGTCCCGGTGGGCGGAGAAGACGGGTTCAAGGCCGCGGTGATTGCCATGGCCGCTGCGAAATCCGCCCGCGAGAACCGGCCCGTGAAGCTGACTGAAATCCTGGAAGGAGTGAACACCGGATGTCCCACGTCCTGAACGTCGGCGTGATTGGATTGGGCCGCATGGGCAGCGTGTATGCGCGCAACCTGGCGCACCGCGTTCCCCATGCGCGCCTGGCCGCCATTGCCGACCACAAAGCCGAACTGCGCGAGCGTTTCGCTACCGAACTCGGCGTCAAAGCTTACGCCAGCCACCAGGAACTTTTACAGGATCAGGATATCGAGGCGGTGGCCATCGTCACTTCCACCAGCACGCACAAGGAAGTGGTCATCGACGCCGCCGCCTCCGGCAAAGCCATCTTCTGCGAGAAGCCCATGTCCCTCTCGCTGGAGGACGCTTACGCGATGCTGCACGCTGCCGAAAAGGCAGGTGTGTTCCTGCACATCGGCTTTCAGCGCCGCTTCGACGCCGGATACCAGGCGGCCAGGAAGAAGGTGGAGGACGGCGTTATCGGAACCCCGGTGGTGATGCTCGCCATCTCCCGCGACCCCTTCCGTCCCCCGCTGGAGTTCTGCGATCCCAGGGTTTCGGGCGGGCTGATCGCCGATATGGGGCCGCACGATTTCGACCTGGGCCGCATGTTCCTGGGCGAAGTGGCCACGGTCTACGCCGCGGGCGGCGCGCTGGCGTACCCCGAAATGAAACCGGTGGGCGATATCGACAACGCCGCGGTCAGCCTGGTATTCGAAAGCGGCGCTTTGGGCACCGTACACCTGAGCCGCAACTCGGTGTTCGGCTATGACATCCGCACCGAAATCTGGGGCACCAAGGGTTCCTTGCAAATCGGCTATCTGCAGCACACCCCGATTGTCGTAATGACCCAGGAAGGCATCGCGCACGATGGCGTGCCGCACTTCATGCAGCGCTTCGAGGGCGCCTACCTGGCCCAGATTCAGGATGTGGTGGACCGCGTGCGGAAGGGCCTGCCGCCGTCGCTCACCGCGCGCGACGCCATCGCCGCCATGCGCATCAGCCTCGCCGCCACGCGCTCGCGCCAGGAAGGGCGGCCCGTGCAGGTGAGCGAGGTAGGTGATACTCTGTAAGCCGTCGAGTTCAAAGCCCACCATGGCAAATACGAAACCGTCGCGCATTCGGGCCATCGCCACCGATTCGCATTTGTGGCTGCCCGTGATTGTTCTGTTCATTGGCATCGGAATGCTGGTGCTGTTGAAATGACCCCGGCCGCCAAGTCGAAAGTTACGTCGCACTCCCTGCACGCGCTAGGCGTGGTTTGCGGGCTGGCTGCGGCCACCTGGCTGGCAGCCGCCGAGGCCCCCACCAAACTGGTTACCGCCGGCTTCTCCCCGTTCCTGATCTCGCTGGGGATGGTGGCGGGCGTATTCGTGGCCCGTTGGACTGTGCCGGTGGCGTTGAAGGGAACCGGCTATGTGCTGGCGGATTTGCGCGAGAAGCCGCACCTCATGGTGTGGGCCGTTCTGGCCGGAATGTTGTGGGCAGTGGGCAATACCCTGACGGTGTTCGCGGTGCGCAATGTGGGACTCTCGATCGCTTTCCCGTTGTGGAACATCAACAGCCTGGTGGGCGTATTCTGGGGCTGGCTGCTGTTCCGCGAGCTGCGCGGATCGGGTTGGGGGCGGGTGGTGGGCGGTGCGGTGGCCATCGTGGCCGGAGCCTGCGTGCTGGCCTATGCCACCGCGCAGCAAACCGGACCCCGGCCACCCGGCGGCGCGGCGCTCGGCATCGCCGCAGCGCTTAGCGCCGGGCTGATGTTCGGCACCATGTACATTCCCTACCGCAAGGCCTACATCAGCGGCATGAACCCGCTTTCCTTCGTCACCATATTCACGTTCGGCGAATTGAGCATGGTGTTCGCGCTGGCGGTGGGCCTGGATGGCGGGCTGCACAACGTCATCGCCGGGTTGAGCCGCGCACGGCCGGCGCTCTTTTGGCTGTTCCTGGGCGGATTCTGCTGGGTGGTAGGCGACCTGTTTCAGAACTATGCCGCCAAGTATATCGGGATTGCGCGCGGCATTCCGCTCTCCAATACCAACCAGCTCTGGGGCCTGGCGTGGGGAGTTCTGGTCTTCGGCGAACTCGCCGGCCAGGGCACCGCGGCGCACGTCCTGGTGTTTACGGGCTCGGCGATCATGATCTTCGGCGCAGCGGCCATCTGCTCGGCGGAGGCCTCCGAATCCGAGCAATCCTCCTGGAAGTCGGCCAGCGAGCGGGAGTGCCAACGCTACGATCTGGACTTCCAACGCGTTGCCTCCAGCCTGATGGGCGAAGATCCGCTCGCCAAGGAGCGGCCCGCGCGCCACTGGTGGGAAGTTCTTATTGTGGCCGGAGCGACGGCGGTCTTCGTGTGGTTAGCCGTGATCGCCCGGCACCAGGCGGTGGAGGTGAATCTTGCCTGGATGGCGGTGTTCGTGGCAATCACCGTGGTGGCCCTGGCCGGCTGCGGGCTGCTCTTGTGGAAGCGGACGGGGTTCTCCTAAATGAGGAGCGGCACCAGCGACCAGATCCGCTCCCCGGCGTCCATCAAAGATATTGCCCGGATGGCGGGTGTCTCGCATTCCACGGTTTCGCGGGCGCTGCGCAACAGCCCGCTGGTGAACCGCAAGACCACCGAGGAAATCCAGGGCATCGCGCGCGGGCTGGGCTACCAACCTAGCGCCATCGCGCGCGGCCTGGTGACCCGCAAGAGTCGCACCATCGGCGTGGTGGTGACGACGATTGCCGACCCGTTCGTGAGCGAAGTGGTGATCGGCATCGAGTTGGCCGCCAACGATAACGGCTATTCGGTGTTTCTGGCGGATTCGAACGCCGATCCGGCGCGCGAGCAAAGCGTGGTCCACTCGTTTGCCGAGCGGCGTGTGGATGGCATCGTAGTGACCTCATCGCGCGTGGGCGCCCTGTACACTCCGCTGTTGTCGCAGATGATGGTGCCGATTGTGCTGATTAACAACCAGCATCCCGGTGAGTTTGTGCATTCGGTGATGATCGACAACGTGCAGGGGAGCAGGGAAGCGACCAGCCATCTGATCGAGCTGGGCCATCGCCGGATCGCCTACGTGGGCGACCGGTACGGCCACCAGTCGGATGCCGAGCGATTGGCCGGGTATCGCGAGGCTCTGGAAGCGGCGTCTCTGCCGGTGGCCGCGGGGCTGGTGGAATACGGCGATGGCCGCCCGGAAGGTGGCATTCAGGCCATGGACCGGCTGCTGGCGCTGGCGGACCCGCCGACCGCAGTCTTCTGCTATAACGACATGACGGCGTTGGGGGTGCTCCGCACGCTCCGGGTGCACGGGTTGCACGTTCCCGCGGATATTTCGCTGGTCGGTTTTGACGACCTGTTTATCGTTTCCTACACCGAGCCTCAGCTCACCACCGTGCGCCAGCCCATGCAGCAGATGGGCCGCATGGCCATGGAGAGCCTGCTGCAACTGATGTCCGGCCAGCCCTCGGAGGAGGCAGTCAAAGTGCCGGCGGAGTTGATCGTACGGGAGTCGACGGCGGCGCCGAGGGCGGGCGGGTGAGAGGGAGGGCGCGCAGCGGGTCAGGCGCGGGCCGGGTCAGGCGGGGGTTTACATCACGCCCGTTTTACGCCCGCCTCCATCATCGCCGGCGGTCGGTGGTTACGCCTTCGGACATTCACCGCAGATGCCACCACCCATCGGGGACGGAAACCCCGATGCCGGAGGCCAACGCAACGCCGTGATCCTGGCTCAGAATACCCACGAGCCGGCGCCCTTTGTTCTGGTGGCACCTGCCAGCGCCGTCGAGCTGCTCTTCGGCGCAAGCTTCGCGCCGCTTGAGCGCGCCCCGCTATCACTTCACCCGCTTGACGTCGACCTTCGCTTTGGCGCTCTCCCCGTCGTGCGACATGCTCGCCTCGCCCGTAATCCGGTCCTCCGCCAGCACCAGGTCTAGCTTAATTGTCTGCCCCTCGCGGTCGGCCACAATCGTGATCTTGTCACCCTCGATCTTGCCGGTGACCGGAATCTGTTGATCCTCGTTCGGCCCCACCGTCCCGGTGATTTCGCTGCCCTTTTGCTCGAACACAAAATAGGCCGTATCTTCCTTCGTCGCGCCGTCGGGCCCGGTAATGTTAAAGCTCCCCGACCATTTCCCGGTAACAGTTGTATCGGCGGCAGCGGTGAATGCCAAACCGGCAAGCAGCAGCGCACCCAGCAGAATTCTCATGCGGTTCTCCTTGAGGACATCGACGGAAACCCCGCCGGAAAGTTCCAATCCGTTTTTGCAGTCACTCCAGTGCCCAGTAGCCCTCGCGCGTTTTCACCGCCAGCTCCGGGCGGTCCTTCACCTCTACCCGGATCGTGTGATACTGCCCCGGTTCGCCGCCCTTCGGCTGGAACGTCAAAATATACTGCCGGTGTACCTCTGCTCCCACCAGTTGAATGGCCTG
>CAWDOH010000066.1:0-102976 GCA_963803725.1 Bryobacterales bacterium
AGTATTAGAAATGGCTTCAGTCGATGGCGAATGGCCGTAGTCGTTATGGGGCCGAAGTAGCGACTGTCGAAGCTGCGCGGATGATAGGAGGAGGCCACCCAGACGGTTCCGGGGGCCACGAAGGAGCGCCCGAAACGCCATGCCCCGAGAGGGCGGCCCTTCGAATCCTTCGAGAGCGGGGCTGTGTTGGGGAGGAGCACTCCATTCACGGAAATTCCGCGCGCGGAAAGTTCAACCGCGTCACCGGCAGAAGCCACGACCGGCTTGAGAAGCGGCGCAGCACCGTCACGGCACGCGCCGGGATCGCGGTAACCACGTGCAATTGAGAGGCTCGCGAAAGGCTCGGCCGGGCAGAACTCAACCAGATTGGCATGTTCGTCTGTGGTGATGACGTACAAACCCACTGGCAAGGAAGGGGAAGAATTGAACCTGACCCCAACGAAACCACACACCAGAAAACTCCCGGTGAGAACTGCCGCCGCAGTGACCCCGAGTTTGCGCACCCGTGACACACGCGTGTCGCGGAGTCTAGCGAACAGGCCAGTCATCGTCATGGCTCGGTGGTGCCCCTTCCAGGTCTGGGATGGACTCGGCATTCTGTGGTGCCGTCCCCGCTACGGCGGCAGCGCTGGACACAGCTCCGCGGGCCGGAGCGATGAGGTGGCAGTGCCGCACGATGATTTCGTTCACCACTCGCTTGGCCCCATCCTTTGGAGTAAACTCGCGCTGCTCGATGGTGCCCTCGACGAAGATGTTTTCGCCCTTGTCGAAGGTGAGCGCAACTTTGGACAGGTCCCCGTAGAACGACAGGCTGTGCCAATTGGTTCGCTCCTGCCACTGCCGGCTGCTGTCCTGAAAGCGATAGGTCTGACCCAATCGCACATTCGCGACGGGTGTGCCCGAAGGCAAATACCTCACCTCGGGTCGTTTGGCGAGGTGTCCTGCAATTTCGACTCGATTCATTTGCATAATAAAAAGTCGCTCCTTCTGTCATCTGTGGAATCGGGGATCAAACCCGATGTTTTGCCGGTCAATATAACGGCTTAGTGCGTACTCGGCATTCGCCAGAACGCAACTTGCAACTTTCGGGTCCGCCAATAGGTCGAAGATCGGTTCATCACACCGCCGGCCAGGTGCGGATCGGAAGCTCCGCACTCGTTCGAGCGCTACATCCACGCCGCCCGGGAGCAATCTCATCAAGAGTTCCGCGGTTGCCTCGTCCCAAAACGGCGATACGTGTTCCGGATAGCACGGGTTGACAATCTGGCGAGCCAGGTTACGCAGCACTTCCTCGGGAGATGGTGCTGGCGGCTTTTCACGTTTTGCTTTAGTGCGGCCCATGGTCCATCAGTCTCGTTCCGTAAGGCTGTAATGCTCGTCGAACGCCCGGTCAGATTCCGACTCCCTTTCCTGCGGAACAACTTCCGGCTTGCTGAGTCGGTTCCGCGTCCGGTCGATGGGGCGTTGCTGTGTGGGCTTGCCATCTTCCAGCGCAAGAAATTCGCTTGGCGGCTTGACGGCGGCGCGGGCGGTCAGCACCGGGTCAAGGAAGTAGAGCATCTGCGTACCCAGGATGGGAAAGTTGCCGCTCACGAAGATGAGCATCTGGCCGGGCGCGACGATCTTCTCGGAATCGCCGTCTCTTTGCTTCTGTGGCGGTTTGAGACGCAGCACTTCGTCCGGGGTCATCAGCGGACGCTCGATGTGATCGACACTCGCGTTGATATGGCCCATCACTGGGGAGAATCGCGAACCGGAGAAGTTGTAGCTGGCCTTCTGGACGGTTTGCGTCCCGGTCATTTTGCTGAGCAACTCGGCAGTCTCAACTTGGTTGGGAGCGAAAGCAATGCGTACGTGGCAGTTGGAAACGATACTCTCGTTATGCCCATAAGCATCGACGATCTGCCGGATGTCCTGGGTGATGAGGTAAGCTTTCAGGCCGTAGCCGGCCATATAGGACAGCGCGTCCGCAAAGATCTCCATCCGATTCAGTGATGGAAACTCGTCGATCAACAGAAGGAGCTGGTGCTTGTTCCGCTTTTGCTCTGCGCCTTCGAAAACCATCCTTTCGGTCAGGCGATTGACGACCATCGTGAACATGAGCCGGATCAGCGGGCGCAAACGAATCTTGTCCGAAGGAGGAACCACGAGATACAGTGACATGGGCCGGTGGTAGTTGACCAAATCTCCGATCGTGAAATCGCTCGCCGACGTGTTCTTGGCCACGAGGGGATCGCTGTAAAGCGTTAGCGCGGTTTTTGCGGTGCTCAAGACGCCGCCAAAATCCCGTTCCTCCTTGTCGAGCATTTCCTGCACTTTCTCCCTGACGACCGGGTGTGTGGCGGTTTTATCGCCGGTGGGCATCCGCCAGTCGTGCTTGTATTCGGGGTCGTGGGGGAAGTTGAGGAGATCTTCCAGAGTGTCCCGGAAATTCGATCCCGGCGTGGTGAAGACATGCGCCAGGTCTGCAAGCGAAGCCACGCGCCCCTGGAGTGCGGCTTCGTAGCAGACGTGCAGAATCATGCCGGTTGTGATCGAAGCAGCAGCGTCCTGCCAATAGCGCTCCTGCGGGCTGTCCTCGCCCGTGCGCACAATCATGTTGGCGATGTTTTGTGCATCGGAGACATCACGCGGCGTGAAAAGGCGGACCTCGGACAGCGGATTGAATCGGGAGCTCGCATTCTCTTCCACCGGGGAAAATTTGAAGCAGAGGTGACCTTGCTGGGCGCGGAAGCCCGCCGTTTTGGCCCAGTTCTCACCCTTGATGTCGTAAATGACCGCCGATTCAGACCAGGCCAGCAGTGTTGGGATGACGAGTCCCACACCTTTACCGGAGCGGGTCGGCGCGAATGCCAGAATATGCTCGGGCCCGTTGTGCCGAAGATACTGGAGCCGATGTGAATTTTCAGCGCACCAGGCACCGACGTAAACGCCGCGCTGGGCATCCATCAACCCTGTCGCGCGAATATCCCGTTCGCTGGCCCAGCGCGCGGACCCGTGAAGATCGTCGGCGTTCTCCATGAGCTTGCGGGATCGCCGGCTTGCGGCAGCGAAAAAGAGGCCAACACAGAGGAAGCTACCGGCGAATACGATCATTTCTCCTTCGAAGAGAGGCTTGCGAACGCGCGGTTCCTGCGACGTGGAGTTGTGCCATCCCCAGATCACCCAATCGAAGGGTTCGTAGATGCCGCCCGTCTTGCTACGCAAGAGCGGTCGCCCCAGGGCCGGTTGATACTCAAACCGGGCAGCGATGAATTGTGTTGCCGCGAAATTCACCACCAGAAGCATCAGCAATCCGAAGCAGGTAGCGCGCCAGTTGTAGCCGCCGAGATAGCCAGGTTTTTTCGGGGTTCGGTAGAGTTCGGGCTGTCGGTTCATAAACGAAATCCTTTGCTGCAATCAGGGGTAGTCAAATCTTCGGATGCCGCGATGCGGATCTCGCAATCGGCGCCCGCCGTGCCACGGAAAACCGCGCGGGCTGCGTAAATCAAGAGGAGGATGGCGTTAATTGCGAGTGCCTGGCGCCAGCCGTTCCGTCGCTCCGCATTCGTGTCGCGCCGCAAACGATATGCCGTCCCGATGAGAATCACTGTGAGAACCACGAGAGCGATCATCGCCCGAGATCCTGGGCCTTGCCGCGAACGCGCGCCTCGCGAACAAGCCCTTGCGCATTCGAGTAGTTGATGGCAACGTTCTCACCCTGTCCCGGTTGCCGGTCAAGCAACTGTTTGGGATGCAGAATGGCGGTGTGCGCGGACTGTCGCTGCAAAATGTACTGCTCGGTTTCACCGATAATCGGTCCCCGGTACAGGCCGCTCTCGGTAAGGGCTTCAACCGTCCGCGCCGATTCGCCCAGGGCGTTTGTCGCAATGGCGCGCGCCGCATTCAGTTCGTCGGTCCCCGGCGTGACTCTCTGGCCACCTTTGCCGTTCTGGGCTGCGGGCGCACTGTGGGTGTCTATCGGGCTGTGCCGCTGGGTGCCGGTTTGCTTATCTTCAACCTTGAGAGTCCCGCTGCCAGCCTCCCACCGAGCGATGTCGTTGCTCGATTCCCGAACGGGAACATCGCCTGCCGGGGAATTCGCAGTCCGGTCGGCTTCGAGGCTGCTATCGGTTTCCAATTCATCCTCACGATCCCGTTCCAGCTTTTGTGTCTGCTCCTCCAGACTTGCGGGTCCGGAACTGGGTGAATCAGGCGTGGGACCGGCGGCAAGAGACTCATCCGCGATTGAACGGTCGCGTTCAAGCGTCAAAAGGTAATCCGTCGCCGCGGACGCATCGTGGGCCGCGCGGAAGATTTCGTTCTTGTCCTGACGGAGCGTTTTGATCCACGACCCGACATAGGCGGCGTGCTGTTCCGGGTCGTGAGGAATGCCGCGCTCGGCCGCGAGGAAGACGCTCGCGAGTTCCGCGCGAAGCTCTTCTTTGGCATAGTTGGTATCCCCGAATCGGTAGGACGCATTGAGCGTCGGCCGATCCAGCCGAGACGGATGGCCGGTCCAGTGGGCAAGTTCGTGAAGCGCGGTACCGTAGTATCCGGCCGCATCTTTGAATGCATCTTTAGGGGGCAGATGGATGCTGTCACTGGCGCGATTGTAGAAAGCCTGGTCGGCTTGGTCGTGAGTGATCTTCGCGCCGGAATTGTCCAGAATCTTCTCCGCCGAATTCACGACTTCAAATGGAGTGGGTCGCTTTGGCTGATACTCCGGAATATCCTCGATCTGTTTGGCATTGAATACGGTGTAAACGCGGTGTACCAGTCGCGTGTCGCGCCCCTCGCGCGCATTACGGTCGTTGCTGCCTCCGGCATTGTCGCCGGGTGATACTTCTTTGTCGGCGGGCTTCACTTCCCAGAACTCGATCTGGGTCCCCTTTTCGCCCCGGCGCACCTGCCAGCCGTGGTCGGATGCTTGCTTGTACGTCATCCAGCGCGGATCGTTGTAGCCGCGCTGGAGTGCCGCTGCCATTAGGTGCAGCGCATTGCCGCCGCGGTAGTTGCGGTCGGTGGTGGGATTCTTTGGCATACCGACGGATGCTTCGCCGGGATTCCATGGCTTCTGCCACGGCGCGACGCCCTTTTCGAGCATGCCGATGATTCGATCCGTGACCTCCTGGCGGAAATCACGAGGTTTGGCCGTATTGGGTTGGGCGGTTCGAGGGTCGGCTGTGGTGGTTGCCATACCGTCATTCCTCCTCGCTCAAGTCCGCCGCGAATCCGGGTTCCGGCAGTTCGTTCTCGAAGCCGGAGCCGGCCAGTTGTTCGCCGCCGATGTCTTCCAGCGGGGAACGAAGATCGTCGTCAAAAGCTTTTAGGTTCTGCATCTTGCCTCCTTCGGGTGCGACCATGGCCGTCAAATCTCAAAACAGGCCCTCTATGTACTAAGGGATTCTCGAAGGCCGTTAGGGACGACAACGGAGAAAATTCTTCGAGTGGAGCTGGACGGCGGCAGGAAATCGCAGACTGTTCTGGGAGCGGAGCTGGGAGTCGGCGCCGGAATTTCCCGTTATGATCTGGATGAAGATGTTCCTGCGGGTAGGTGGATATGGATATAGAGCAACTGGAGGTGAGCAACAGAGCGTATACCGTGCTCAAAGGTGCCGGGATTGATACGGTCGAGGATCTTTGCCTGTTCACCGGAGAGCAGCTAATGCGCCTCGGCAACTTTGGTAAGAAATCCCTGGCTGAGGTACGAAGCGCCCTCGAAGGACACACGCTTTCTCTGCATACTGGACCGGCCGACGCTCGACTTCTGCTTTCTTTTCCCAAAGTCGGAGCGCGGTTTAACCTTGCCTTGAGCGTTGCGAGACGAGACCGCGAAAGTCTTGCCAGGTACACATCGCGAGAACTATCCCAGATTGCGGAACGCCTCGATCAGGTCCGATCTCACCTGGATGGACGGGTGCGAAGTCAACTGGCGACTGCAATCGCTCAGTTGCGCATGTTGAGGCAGGTCCACGAAACTGTTCTCACGAGTGGTGGTTCAGAGGTGTCGCAAGTTGAGGAGCAGCATCCCAAGAAGTTTCAAGGTTGAGAATTCAGTGGGTGCTCCAAACTTTCCAGCAGGCAGGCTGCGGTTCGGCCTCCTGGTGATGTCAGATCCGTGTGCTAAATCCGAGCAGCCGGGATCGGAGCGGACAACGGGCTGTCCGCTCGGCAACCATCGTCGCGACTCAGGCAATTCGCTCCAGGAGGTTCATTGGCTTGACCCGCAGGGCATGCGCCAACCGCACAATGTTCAGCAATGCGATATTCCGTTCCCCGCGCTCGACTCCGCCAATATAATTGCGATGCAGAGTCGATAGCTCTGCCAACCTCTCCTGAGACAACCCGCGTTGGACCCGCAGCTCGCGGATTCGCTGGCCAAAGATCGCTCGCGGATCTGGACTACCCACCTTAAGGTCATGGTGGATCGTTGCCCACTATGAGTCTACACACGATGAGTGTGATAAGACCTTAGTTAACAAGCCCGATTGGGCAGCGCGCGCGCACCAGGACGCCAACCGCCGACAGCGCTCGATAGCCCGGTGCGAAAAGGCGAGGTCGGAGCAACAAACTCCTGACTCCGACCTCGTCAGCCGCGATCTGATTATCATCGACCACGGGAGCGGTCGCGCGTCCTATCGCGGTCGGGTGCGGCGTCTGGGTATTCCAATTCCATTGCGGCCCGCCGCAGTGCACTCTGGTAACGTCCCAACCATCCACCCCAGCCGTCCTCGGTCGGGAGAATTCCTCTCTTGATCAGCGCTCTCGCAGTCGCTTGAAGTCGCCCACGGGTGTTGATGATCGCCTCGGAGTCCCCGAGGTCCTCGACTTCGAGTGCGGGTTCGCGGTCGATAAATATCCGGCGAAACCGTGCGAACGAGTTTGGCCTCAATTCACCCCGCGCTCGTGCTTGTTCAACCTCGGTGGTGTAGTGGATGAAATGGATATGCGCGTCGGTGCCCTCCAACATGAGATAGCTCCGGCCCGACTGCTCGTCTTCGCCATGCACCAGAATTCGCCCTTCCACGGAATTTGTCTTGGCGAAATCAAGGACCTCAATGGGTAGTCTTTCATCGGACGCGACGACGCCATGCGCCGCCAGTACCCTCTGGCGGTCCCCTGCACGCTGCATGGCACGCAATACTGCTTCGAAATCGGAGCGTACATCCCACGTGTTTGGCCCTGTCTGTTGTGCCAGCCCCATGTGTTCGAGTACGGCGAGTCGGGCCACCAGGTGTTGCCGTTGGCTGCGGGCCGCGGCGCTCTCACTCCGGTGAGGCAAAGCAGCCGTCACTATCAACTGTGAGGGTGAATCATCTGACGAGGACTGGGCATTGCGGCCGATGATTCGATCGAGGGACGTAAACCGTTGTTGACGTACTTCTCGCCGCTCCGCTTCGGCTGCGTCCAGGTCGGTCCGATGCCCGAGCTGCCGGGTGCACAGATCCTCGGCAACCTGGCGAATTCCATGCTTGATGTAGTCCCGGTTCAGGTGAACTGGTTGCCCCTCCGGCCCTACTCCTCTAAGCGCAACGTGGACGTGGGGATGTTCAGTGTTGAAGTGACTGACGGCAACCCACTCCAGGGGAATCCCAACATCCTGCTCGA
This sequence comes from Bryobacterales bacterium, assembly GCA_963803725.1. Classification (GTDB taxonomy): domain Bacteria; phylum Acidobacteriota; class Terriglobia; order Bryobacterales; family Bryobacteraceae; genus JOPF133. Next base: position 7,591 of record CAWDOH010000066.1, read on the forward strand.
CCTGTTTGATCAGATCGCGCGTCAGGCACGTGAGGTCAACCCGCTCGCCGAACTCGGGCGACACTATGATCTTCCAAAGGCGTTTGTCCCGCGCAGCCTGCCATGATTGAAGCCGGGCCGCAACATCAATTCCGTCACCCGCGCGGTCAAACCCGGCCGCTGATCCGTTTCCGGCGGCGCTCTCGCGCTCCACATATCGGCCATGCGCCCGCCACTGTCCGCGAACAGTATTCCGCGCGTAAGTGACACGAACCGCGCACCGCTGATTTCTCGGTATCGAACCCGACCCTTTCCCAGGAGAACCAAAGGTTTTCGACCGTGCTGCCGACCGGCTGGCGCGCGCGTAATGCATTACCGTCTTGAACGCCATCGCCCAGGCCGTGGCCTCATTCCGCTTCGGCGCTCTCCCCGGCTTCCGCGGCCGGAGCCGGAATTCCCTCTCGTCATCGCTCGCCATTGCCCAGGAGGTCCTTCATCGCCATCCCAGACTCGCCAACCATGGCCCGCCCCACGCTCTTCAGCAGCCGATCATGACGCTCCTTGGCCCGCGCGACAGCTTGAGGTTTCGCGTCGGCCGGCGGCTCTGGCACGCAGGTCAGGAGCGCCTTTGTCAGGGTGTCGAGGTAAGCGAATAGCGCTTGCTGGGCACGGGCGAGCCGGAAAACGTCTTTCCTCACCTGCTCCACGCTGGCGGCAAGGCGTTCCTCCGCTCCTGTCAGGCCCTCCTCCCGCCCGCCCAACTCCTGCTTCACCGCGTATCGAATGAAAGCGCTCGGCGAAGCGAAGCCCCGTTGCCTTCCGGCGGCCTCAAGCTCTTTAATTGTCTTCTCGGAAAATCTGATCGCACGTGGTTTCATCAACAGCCTCCCTGAGTACTAAGGGCCGCCCAGAGGCGTTTCGGGACGCTGGAAGATGAAAAAACAGCGCGTATTCCAACCGGGATACGCCACTGTCCAAAATGTAGTGCGAGCTAAGCGATTGAAAACAAGACAATAGCTGGGTGGAAAAGAGCAGGCCGTATCACATTTCCTTTATGTTCCACTACCGGCTCTCTGTTGGTTTCCCCAGCGTTGGCTGCCCGATCCGCTCAGCGCGACTGCCGAATTCTGCCGAAGTCTGCCGACAACTGTCGAACAAGTTGAATCATGGCGAATACTGCCTAACACTGTTGACTTTCGCCGAACTTTGCCGTACGCTATCGAAGTCGATGGCCCACCGAAATCAGCCTCAACTGTCCACTTCTGGTGCCCGAAACCGCCTGGCCGCCCTCAGCGAGAAAAAGCCGCCCACCAAAGCCGCCCAACTCCGAATACTGTGGCCAGAAATCAAGGCCGCTCTCGATATGGGCCACAGTCTCAAAGCCGTATGCGAGTGCCTCGAAGGGGATGGACTCAAGATGAGCGTCTACACGCTCGGCTCATACGTCACACGAATGCGCAGAAGATCGGCCCAGATCGCGCCGCTTCCGGCTTCCGCGCCCGCCGCCAATTCAGCCGAGGCAAGCGTGAGGAACCCTGTCGCACGAGAGTGGAGCAAAGCCACTATTGAAGAGCAGAGTTCGCGTGATCCTCTGGCTAACATCCGGCAGAGCGAGGCGAAGCGGCCGGCGTTTGATTATCGACCCGAATTGGCTGATCCTGACAAGCTGATCTGAGAGGAGGATAAACTCTTTAGCTTGAAACGGCTATTTGACAACTTTCAGGGCCTTCTTTGCTGGCCGCTTTTCGACTAACGAGCGGATCTCCACGCAGCTGAGTGCGTTCTGCTCAAACGCTTCGGCTGCGCCTGCTCTCCAGATCAGGCTACCGGGCTCCATGAAGGAAGACCGAAGCTTGCGGATCGTTGCAATAGCATTTTCGGCCCACTGCCGAAACTCGTCTATCGGCCACAAGAACACACCTTCGAGGTGCGGCGCCGCACCTTCCCTTACGGTCTTAACCGGCGTGACGAGGACCGGCAAGATCTTTCGATCAGGCGCTCCCGGCACGTTATCACGAATCCAATTCGGGTGGGTCGCAGCTTGTCGCGCCTTATCTACATTCAGTGCAGAGTTAACATCGGCGCCCGCATGATCCTCAAAAACAAAACCTAGTTTGCCTGAAATCCACCACGGGTCAGGCGAGCCATCTTGCTCAACTTTGCCGGCCTCGAACCCGAGCAATTCGCCCAACAATCGATGGCCCTGTTCAAACGGGCCTTTGTCTTTTGAGGAAAGACCATCCAAGATCTCTTTCTCGCGTTTGGCGAAAGCCCTGTCATGGACGGTCCCAAGCTGAGCCAAAATGACTTCGACGCGCTCCAGTTGTTCCATGACATCTTCAGCTGATTCGGTTTCCGATCCCGACGGTTCAACGTGGGTGCGAGAAAGCGCCACCAGCCAGGGGATGCCAGTCGCGGCAGACTTTGCCTTCGCAAAGTGGAGCCGACTCTTGGAATCGAGACCCGGCACGCCGCTCTTAGCGCCCAGCCAGGCAGTGCTGCCAGCGAAATAGTGCCAAGATGCACGATAGCCGCGAAGCTCCTCTGATGTAAGACTGCCGAGTACGCTTTCCGCACTAGCGAGGGCCTCTTCGAAATCTGATTGCCAGAGCTTGGTCTGGAACTCGACCTCATGTGCGACGACAGCTTGCAGTTCCGCCATAGCTGGAAAAGCGGATTGCGTGGCCTTCTTTCGCTTCGCCAGTATCTCTTGGTTTACCTCCTCCCACTCCTCACCGTTTTCTAGAAACGTATCAAAGTTCTCCAGTATGTCCTTTGAAGCTGTCCCCTTCGATTGGTCAACGCCGAATCCTAACTCGGCCTGCAATTCGGGGTGGAAATATTTCCTACGGCGAATATCCGTCAAGTAGCTGAGCAATTCATCGCCGGTCACAACAACCGCCGAATAATCCTCAAGCGAACGAGTGCAACGTCCGATTGCCTGGAGAATACGTGTTTGAATTCGCTCATTGAACAGAAGATTGGCTCCCATGCGCGACATCAAAAACCGTTCCTGAATATTCATCGCCTTTGGCAAGCCATCAACGAACAAAAGGCGACACTCGTCCCCAGGAAAATCGATTCCGTCATATCGACCGGCCACGATCGCCACGGCCTTCTTTTCCTGCACGAAGGGTCTCTTTGACTTTTCTATATCCTCCGCACTGAACGTCTTGAACTTTAGATGGTCCGCAACGTCTCCCGCAATTTCTGCCCTCACCGAATCACTCGGAACAAGGACCAGGCTGCGGCCAGCGCGTCGCATCAGTTCACGTCGGAGATCTACAACCTGCTCATCCTTGAGCGACATGCCGGAAAAGATAAAGAAGCGCCGACCCACACCCTGCCGATTCCAACCGGTCGGGATTGGGAGGCGTTTAATGGAACGCCTGCCCATCAGGCGCTCAAGGTCGCCACCTTCGCCCAGAGTGGCAGACATGTATATCCGCTGCTTTGGGCTCGCGAATGGAGCGTGTGCCCACGTCGGCGGGATTAGAGGGCGGATCAGAATCTCTTGGGATGAAAGATACATGTGACACGCGTGCAAGTGATCGCGTACCATGGACCACGGGTGCTGGAGTTCAGTGTCTACCACATGCTCCTCAAGAACCTCAGCGACTTGGTCCTTCAGCTGGTGGAAAACCGGTGTGGGTAACTTATCGATCCACCCACGTGCAGCTGGGCTATCCCATTGGCCAGACAATCTCGAGAAGCTCGTCGCTTCTAGAACGGGCTTCAGCACGCCGCGCAATGCTGTATGGAGAGTTTTATGTTCGGTACGTTCAATGCGTACTGACCAGAGCGACGCCACGTAGTTTTCGGCAGCGTGCGCATCGTCCAGCACAACTACATCCTCGCTGTCGAAGAATGGATTTGTGTTAAAAAGACTGCTGTACGTTGTAATCGCGATGTGGTCGGCGCTCTGATATTTTGCGCGTGTCGTGGGATCGTAGCTCTGGATCTTTCCTACGAATTTCAAAACCGTCAATCCGTACTTCTCGTCGGCTTGTTCAACAACTTGATTTACGAGTTGCCGCGTTGGACACAGATAAACCACGCGCTCTTGGTTCTTTCGCCGCCGCCACTCCGCGGTCAGAAGCCCAACGAGCGTTTTCCCGCTACCTGTCGGCAGTTGCATCGCGACATCCGGCACGTTTGTGGCTTCCGCGGCGTACGTGCGCATCATTTCGCGCTGATGCGGGAGCACATCGGGTATTTTGCGGCGTGGCAGTTCCCGCAACAGCTCATCTGGACTATCCGGAACGGGCTTGCTTTGCGGTGATCTCTTGAACGCCATCTTGAAACATTCCTTTTTCTACCTGTTGGCAGAACACGAAAGCCGTCGCGGGCTCGAAAACGGCCGTCGAAAAGTGGGCGCAAAGCCTTAGGCTGCAGGACCATTGTATGAAAATGGCCTGGTTTGGACAATGGCGGTGTGACGCTGCAACGACAGCGGTATGCCAGGGCCCATATCACAAGGAGCCGCACTGCCGAAAGCAGCATGGCGTCGACAACTACTTTGGGTCAGAATGCGGGTTTTTCTCGCAGCGGGAAAGGTGGTCCCGAAGTTCCCGTGAGCCAAAGGTCCGCCTGCAAAAAGGGCAGGGTCGCAATATGCGTGGACGGCCGCCTGAGCGCCCGGCGACGCGACTATGCGCTGCCTTAATCCATTCATCTGAGAGCGGCTCGCTACAGTGCGGGCACTGCTCCGATGGCGCGGATTTCGACCCGGTCTGACGTGCCTTTCCGGTAGCTGCGGGCATTACGCTCTAAGGAAGCAGTAAAACAGGAGCCCCATTCCGAGAATGAAGAAGAACAAGAATCGCGCGAAGAAGCGCGGTCCCATCAGTGCAGCGATCAGAAACCAAAACTTCATGGCTCAGCACCTCCAGAAGACATCTGAGGCGACTGTAGCACAAACCCTAGGTTTGTGTAAAGCCCGGTTAGGCGACCGTGACGACGGTGCTGCTCGATCAGGCTCGTGAGATCAACGCAAGAAATGCGCCCCGATCCATAGCCCGGAGCTGAAGAGTGCGAGCCCGGCGATCAAGCCGGCAGCACTCCACCGGATCACTGCTGCCTTTCTGTGCGCCTGATGAACGTCAAAGACGATTTCGCTCGCTCTCAGACGAGCATTTTCGACGTCGCGCTGCAGCTCCTTGCGAAGTTCGGCCGCGGCCTCCTTTACCTGCTGCGCCAAAATCTTTCCAGCGCGCGTCTCTGTCCTTTGGACGGTCTCGGTGAATTCCGCGATCCCGGAATGCACTTCTTCCGTGAGCCGGCGCGCGATCTCTTCGAGTACTAGCTCGTTCATGGTAACCAGCGCAAACGCCGGGTCCCACGATTCGACTCGAATACCGTTACGCGCCGCAACCTCGCCTATCAGCCGTTTCACATCCAGCATGGGACGCGTACTCAGACCAGTTGGAGGCCGTCGAGCTGCTCGTACCAGTCCCGCTCTATCATTCTCAGGCGTTGCTTCGTCATGATCGAGAACGGGCCATCTTTGATCGCCTCCGCTAACGTCAGTTTGCGGGAGATCACGTCTTCGAGGTCGCGGCCGAAGGTGTCCTGATTCAGTTTTTTCAGATGCACCGAACCGCAAACTTTGGACCCGCTCTCCTGATACGCACCCATCTCTTCGAACCGTTTGCCGCCCTGCTCGATTCGCCCGAAGTATTCGTTCAGCCAGACGACGATGTTACGCTCCGAGGTGCTATCGGCAAGGCTTTTGAAGCCATGGAGAGTATCGACGAAGCGCCTGTCCGCCGGTGATCACGGTGTGAACATACAGCCGCTTCCCGGCTCGCGTGAGAACGTCAACGACGTTGTTTTCGAGGATAGTAGTTCCACAGCGGGATGAATGTCGCGGCGCCATTGTCCACGACGAACGTGGTGTCCTCCGTTAGCAGGCGCTCCATCAGCGCGTCAAATCCACGCTGGTCGATCATGCCCGTCGCGCAACAGTTCGAGGCGGCTAACATCCAGCGCTTTGTACTGATACAGTCGTGCTGTTGACCGGGTCCGTATCGATGCAACGGATCTCTCGCCCGCGCTCGCGAAAATACTGTGCCAGAATGCTGGCGATCAAGCGATTTGCCGACACCTCCTTTGCCTTGCAACGACAGGTGAATGGAATTCGTGCGGCCAGCAGCCGTTCCGTTGTTGGCGCTGTATCGATAGTTGCGCGGCGTTGTCCGCCGCCAATACGGTCTTTGCCATGTCGGTCTGATTTGCTCCTCTCTATGTAGCGGCTCCGATCCGTGGCCGCCAGCGCTTTCTTGATCGTCCGTTCGATGTAGTCCTGTTGCCTTCGATCACATCCTTTGTGGCTGAGGTCGCGGGATCGAATTGCGGCCTCAACCTCGGCCTCGGTGTGCCCGTGTGCGATCGCGTAAATGGCATATGCCAGATCGATTCGGGTCCCGTCGCCCCCATATCTCGGGTCGCCGCGAAAGGCATCTATCGATTTCAATTGCGACACGCGCGGCGCGTTGACGGCGGCGCACCTCGCTCTCCGTTCGCGATCTTCACGGTGTCGGTTCTCGATCCTTTCACCAACCTCCTTGAGGAACCGCCCCGCTTCGGGATAGACCGCGCCTCCCGCCTCAACCAACTTCACGAAGGGATGGAGTCCAGTCGCCGCATCGCAATATTTTTCCTTCCGGTTTGTGAATCCGCTGAGCCGGCCGTAGTGCCGCCAATCTGCCGCTCCGATGTCACCGCCGAAGCGCTCCGCCAGCGCGCGGGCTGCCGCCGTCCCCATTTCCTTGTCTAGTTTTTCCGGGTGCTTCAGCCAAGCCTGGAAATTGCCCGGCGACGTTTCTATCACCAATGCCGGCGGGAATCCCGCGAGCTTCATCTGCCCGATAGCTTCCTGCGTCACGTCATCAATCAGGCTGAGGCAGTGTTCTCCTTTAGGCCGGATGTAGATGTTTCGGCCATCACGGTTTTGATGCCGCAACCAGGGGATCGACCGCGACAGAGAATCCCGATCCCACACGCGGGGAACCATTATGGCTTCGCCTCTTAGAGCGTCGGGCTTGAAGAGGCCGACCTCAAACACGTCGGCGGACATCGCCTCCACTTGGCGCTGGACGGCCTCCACAGTCCTGTTCCATCCCGGCATGCCGAATACGGCCCCTAAATACTAAGGGACTCTCAGGCCGCCTTCGGGACGCGCCTGTGAAAATATTTGTTGAGGATCTATTCGGCCGAGGCGACGGGCTTTCGGACGCGCACCTTGTTGAACTCTTCGAGGTACTGGGCGTAACAGGGCGAACAGTGTGTCACGTGCTTCCAGTGCGGATCGTCTTCGATGGTGTCATCGAAGCTAGCAGAACGCCGCGCGAGGGCAACAATACCGTCGCCGTTCGAGCAGCCTCGCCGCTCAGGATTCGGGTAGGCATTCAGAATGCCATCCTGCACCTGGCCCTGAAGGCGATTCCACTTCTCTTCTGGCGTCTCTTTCATCCGCCGAACATTATAAGTGTGTTCGGGCGAAAGCGCCAGAAGAATTCTACTGCCCGCCCGTTTTCTTCATCCAACGGTAAAAACGTCGCTTCACCCGATCCGGATCGGCATCCCCCACCTTGCCTGCAATGTCTGGCCAGTTATACCCTCGACGGAACATCTGGTAAACCACGCGCATCTGGACGCGCCCTTCTTCTTCCAGACGATCTTCGACCGCATTCAGCATGATCTGCTGCTCGAATAGCGCCGCGTACCGGGTTGGATCGGCCAGGGTGTGGTCTCGGATCTTCTCGTCGAGTGCGTCGAGGGCCACGTATAGCTTCGGATATTTCCTTCTCCTCCAGTCGCCCACGTTCAGTTCAGCTCCTAACGACAAAGCCTTCTTCAAAACACGACGGGCCGGGGAACAGCCGAGAGCGTTGCCGTACCGTGCCCATAACCTATGGACGCTCTCTTCCGTCAGTTCGGATGCACACCACGCATCCCCGAGTGTGAAGCGCGCGATGTTTACAAGATGCTGTCGAACTGGGGCGACACCGAGGGAAAACCAGTCGGGATTGATGGCTTGGCCGTGGCGGTCGAAAGCGGCGATGCAGATGGGAACGGTCTGTCTACGAAGTGCTTCCGGTAATTCGTCGTAATCCTGCGGAATAACTACAAAAAGTCCCATACCTCTGAAAACACCCTTCCGGGGCTTTCGAAAGCACGCTGGGAAGTTTTTTTCGATCTCGCGTCCCGAACTGCTTTCGGCAGTCCCTTAGTACTTAGAGGGGCAAGTTGGACGCGGAAGCAATGCAGGAAATATAGCACATTTGGAGGAAACGTCAAGTGGGAAATGTGGCGGTAATCCATGACGAGCATCGTCATCGTTTAGAAACAAAATTGAAACGCGAGCTCGGAGATCAGGTGCTGGCGCTGCTCAATGACGACAGGACAGAAGACGTGGTTCTAAATCCTGACTCTTCGCTGTGGTGGAAGCGCATGGGCGAAGGATTCAAGCAGGTCGGCGAAATTCCTGCCGGCTCAGGCTTCGAGTGCGCTGAGCACGATCGCGGCGTGGCGGGGCACAGTGTTGAATCACGAGCATCCCATTCTTGAGACGGAACTTCCGATCGACGGGAGCCGCTTTGAAGGGATCGTTTCGCCAGTCGTGCGGCAGCCTGTGTTTGCGGTTCGTTTGCGCCCGCGCCGGATCTTCCGGCTCGATGAATACGAAGTCGATGGCATCCTCACGGCGAAGGATGACCCGCTAAACCAGATCCGACGGCACGATGATTTCTTAAGTGCGGTTCGCGGGTTGAAGCACGGCGACATCATCCGCGCCGCTGTGCGTGCGAAAAAGAACATTGTCGTCGTGGGTTCGACCGGCAGCGGAAAGACAACGTTCGTCAACGCATGCCTGGATGCGCTGGCGACGCTGACACCGCATGATCGCGTGATCTCCATCGAAGACACGACGGAACTGCAGTGCGCGGTAAAGAACTATCTTGACTTGCGCGCCGTTGGGAACGTAACAATGCTCGATTGCCTGCGAGCATGTATGCGTTTGAAGCCAACGCGGATCGTCGTGGGCGAGGTGCGCGGCGCGGAAGCTCACACGCTACTCAAAGCATGGAACACAGGCCATCCAGGAGGCCTGGCAACGGTCCACGCCAATGATGCGATGAGCGGCTTGATTCGTCTGGAAAGCCTGGTCGCCGAAGCAACCAGCGCGCCCCAACAAACATTGATCGCGGAAGCTGTTGATCTTGGTGATCTTCATGGATGAAGAGCCGCAACTCGCAGCCGGCCGAAAAGTCAGAGAGGTTTTGCTCGTAACCGGGTACTCCGATGGGAAATACACGGTCGAGCACGTTTAGGAAAGCAAGGCAGACGAACATTCAAGGAGACTTCAAGAAATGCAGCGAATCAGCAATCGAAACCAATCGAGTCTGGCCATCAGGCTCGCGACATTATTCACCTGCGCATGGGCGTTCAGCTATGCGGCTTCACGCCGCGGCAGCGGGCAACCTGCCGTGGGAGCGGCCCATGCAAACCATCGCGACATCACTCACCGGTCCGGTGGCATACGCCATAGGCCTGATCGGCATCGCAATCGCGGGCGGCACGATGTTGTGGGGCGGCGAACTGACGGAGTTCGGCCGGCGGGCCTGCATGATCGGCCTGGTTGTGTCCGTGTTGGTATTCGCAGCTCCGATGCTGGCGAGCGCTTTCGGCGTCAACGCGGCGGTGGTATAGCGCCATGACCACGGACAGACCGCGAGAAATCGTCATCCATCAGTCAGCGAATCGCCCGAACCAGATTCTCGGCGGCGATCGCGAACTGGTCCTGTTGACGATTCTCGTTTCAGTCAGCCTGGCCTTCAGCCTGGCCACTCTGTGGGGAATCGTCTGGCAGTGGCGTTCTGGATCGGGTCCATTGCTGTCCTGCAACGAATGGGCAAGGCCGATCCGATGCTGCGGCAGGTCTACATGCGGCACATACGATATCGGCCGTTCTATCCGGCAAAGAGCGGACTGTTCAGCCAGTGTGTGCCGCACACTTCCAAGTGGAGGTGAGGACAACTTATGCAGCGAAACGAACACCGAACAACATCCGCGCGGCCTCGCCGATCTCCTGCTGCCGTACGCATTGATCGACGACGGCATCCTGTTACAACAGGATGGGTCGCTTGCTGGCGGGCTGGTCGTATCGCGGTCCCGACATGATGTCCGCTGCGGCATCCGAAATGGATGCCCTGAGCGCGCGCCTGAACCACGTGCTGCGGCTGGGATCAGGTTGGATGGTTCAATGCGATGCGATCCGCTCCCATGCTCCCGGCTATCCCGAGCACGGCGCCTTTCCGGATGCGGTGAGCCGCGTCATCGATGATGAACGCCGCCAGCAGTTCATGGACGAGGGTGCCCATTTTGAGAGCGAGTACTTTCTGACGCTCACCTATCTCCCACCGCCCGAAATGGAAGAGCGCGCGAAGGGCTGGCTATTTGAAGGACGAGGCGCGTACAGCAGCAAAAAGACAGCGGCGCAACATCTGGAGCGCTTTCGCGTCAAGGTGGACATGTTCGAGAACGTTTTTGGCCAGCTCTTCCAGACCGAGCGGCTCAAGCGGATCACGGTGGCCGACGACTTCGGTTGCGAGCACGCCCACGACCGCCTGCTTGCGATACATTCGCCGCTGTATCAGCGGCATCGATCATCCCTTCGCGCTGCCGGAGATACCATGCTACCTCAACGAAATTCTGGCTTGCGAGGACTTCTATGGCGGGATGGAACCCCGCATCGGCCGGAAACACGTTCGAGTAATCGCGCTGGATGGGTTTCCTCGGATGAGTTCGCCCGGCATTCTCCGCGAACTGGACCAACTGCCAATCGAGTATCGCTGGAACACGCGTGCATTGCTTATCGATCCGGAGGAGGCGCGCGGGATGCTCGACAAGCACCGAAAGAAATGGCGCTCCAAGATCCGCGGCTGGAAGGACCAGATCCTCAAGACGCAGAACGGCGCGGTGGATCTCCATGCCCAGGAAATGGCAGCCGACGCTGAGGGAGCCATGAGCGTCGCGGCGGCCGGCGACGTGCAGTTCTGCCAATACAGCGCCAATATCATTTGCCTCGATGAAGACCTTGACCGCCTGTACGAAAGCACCCGCCTGGTCATGAAGACGGTCCAGAACCTCGGCTTCTCTTGCCGCATTGAAGACATGAACGCGGTCGAGGCGTGGCGCGGCTCGCTTCCTGGTGACGGCTATTGCAACGTTCGCCGGGTCCTTCTGCACACCCTGAATCTGGCCGACATGATGCCGATCACTTCGGTGTGGGCCGGCTTGCGCGAGAATCCAAGCGCTCTGATGCCGAAGAAGAGCCCGGCGCTTCTGTACGCAGCCACGAGCGGCGCTACTCCGTTCCGGTTCAATCTCCACGTTTCCGACCTGGGGCACACGTTGGTCGTCGGTCCCTCTGGCGCCGGCAAATCCACTGCACTTGGCCTGATCGCCGCGCAGTGGTTTCGTTATCCGCGTGCTCAGGTGTTCGCCTTCGATCGCGGATACTCCATCTGGATGCTCACTGAGGCCATGGGCGGCGAGTTCTACGATCTCGCCGGACCAAACTCGGAGTTGGCGTTTTGCCCGCTCCGCGATATCGATGATGATGCAGCAGTCGCCTGGGCGGTCGGGTGGATCGAGGTCTTGTGCGAGCTCAATGGCCTGAAATTCGCGCCCAAAGCACCGCAATGCGGTTGCCGAGGCCGTAATGCAGCTTCGGCTTTCTCCGACGCGCACCCTGACCGAATTGTCGGCCAACGTGCAAGACATGGAGATCCGCGATGCCCTCCAGCACTTCACGGTGATGGGTCCCTTGGGGCCGCTGCTCGACGCGGAGAGCGACAGTCTGGGCGACGGTCGGATGCTTGCGTTCGAGACGGAGAACCTCCTGCAGCTCGATGACAAGGCCGTGATCCCCGTACTGCTTTACCTCTTCCGCCGCATTGAACAGAGGCTCGATGGGTCGCCGACCTTGATCCTCCTGGATGAGGCGTGGTCATACCTGCAACACGAACTGTTCCGTGATCGCTTGAAGGACTGGCTGAAGACGATGCGGCGCAAGAATGCCGTCGTCGTTATGGCCACGCAGCAAATCAGCGACATCGCCAATTCCCAGATCGCCGATGTCGTCCTGGAGAACTGTCCGACCAAGATCCTGCTGCCGAACGCGGAGTCGAAGAATCCCGGCTCGCGCGAGTTCTATACTCGCGTCGGCCTTAACGAGCGGGAATTGGAGATTCTCCAGGTCAGCATCCCAAAGCAACATTACTACGTTGTGAGCACACTTGGCCGTCGCCTCGTCAATCTCGGTGTCGGCAAGGTTGCGCTCTCCTGGGTGGGCGTCAACGGCCGCGAAGAGCGGCAGATTGTCGAGAGCGTGATGAACCAGTATCCGAGATTCGTGGCGATGCCGAGTGGCTTCGGCTGAAAGGTCTGCCGCAATGGGCTGACGTATTATCAGTCTCTCGAAAGTGTGGTCGCGGAACAGAGCAAGAATGAGGAGGAATTTCTATGCGCAAGAGCGTAATCATTTTGGTGCTGTTGGCGCTTTCTGTCCAGAACCCGCAGCGCGTCGAAGCCGGAGCATTTGCTACCGAAGTGACGCAACTACTCAACCACGCGCAGCTCGTCCTTCAGTACATCCGGCAAGGCACTCAACTCGCCAACGAGCTGAACATGTATGCCGACATGCTCAAGAACAGCCGGATGCTGTCGGCCCATACGTTCGGCGCAATCATGAACGACGTGAATGCGCTCGCGGCGATCGTTCAGGGCGGCCAGGCGCTGGCGTATTCGCTCGGCAATCTCGATCAACTGTTCCGACAGACGTACCCCGGCTACGGCTACAATGCCGGCGCCTACTACACGCAATACCGCAACTGGTCTCAAACATCGCTGGACACCACTCTCGGGACACTTCGCGCCGCCGGAATGCAGGGCCAGCAACTTCAGAGCGAGCAGGCCGTCGTGGCCTCTCTGAGAAGCTCGCTTGGCGGGCACCGATGGCCGGCTGGAAGCCCTGCACGCACTGGGCGACATCTCGGAACAGCAGGTAGAGCAGTTGATGAAGTTGCGCGAGCTGATGATGGCGGACATGTCCAGCAAGCAGGCCTACCAGGCGACCATGATCCAACAGCAAGCTGCGAGCGAAGCCGCGGCGCAGCGGTTTTTCACGTACACTCCCACCCAGAGCGACAACAAGGTTTATCATGCCGGTTGGAATTGATCCGAAGCAATTCGGCACAATTTGAATAGGAGGAGCGAACGACTGTGATGATCCCGACGTATGAATTCAGAGGTTCGAAGTGGCTCACATTCGCGCTCGTGCTCGGTATGCTCGCACTGGCCGCGTGTACTCGTAAGGAGCCTCGGAGCGAAATTGTGGAGCGAGCCCAGCAAGCGGGTGCCGGTGATCTGACTAACGCTTCAGCTTTCTCAATCGAAGATTGGATGCGCAAACACAAGGATGTGGCCGTGCAGCTTAATGCGATGTGTACCCCGATTCGTGAAAAGGCACCAGCGAATTGGGGGGATTCCACCGAGGGCAAGGTCTGCACGGCTGCCCGAAACGCGGCGATGAGCACGTACAAATACCCCAGTGATGACAAGACGTATCACTCGGGTCAGAAGTGACGCCAGCAAGAGACTGACTACTACTTAAGGCGGTCAATACGGTTGATCATACCGAACGGGAAAGGTGTGTCTTGATGACGAGAACAAAGAAGTTCAGGTGGATTCATTTAGTAACAGTGATCGGTCTTGCATGTATCACAGCGGCACCGCTCGTCGGCCAGCCCCAGCCGAGTCAGATCTTGGATCAATACAGGAACCAGCGGATCACGTGGACTACGAATATCTGGCCATACGCAAACACGCTCTTCGGCATCTTGGCGACGATCGAATTCGCCTGGAGCGCGGCCGTCATGCTTCTTGAGAGGACGGACCTCCAATCGTGGACATCGGCGCTGATACGCAAAATTATGTGGATCGGGGCATTTTACGCCCTGCTTTTGAATGGTCGCATTTGGATACCAGCAATCATCGATAGTTTCGAGCAGATTGGACAAACGTCATCTGGCTTCAATGGCATTTCACCGAGCGCGGTGTTCGCGCAGGGGATAAACATCGCAGGCGCGCTGATGGATGGTGCCAGCACGTCGGCGTTCTTTACGAATACGGGAGCCTGCCTGTCTTTGATGCTCGCGGCCGCTTTGATCGTACTGGCGTTCACGGGCATCACAATCCAGTTCGTTGTTGCAATGGTGGAAAGCTACATCGTTGTGGCTGCAGGATTCATCTTTCTTGGTTTCGGTGGATCGAGATGGACAGCACCTTATACCGAACGCTACATCGGCCTGGCGGTGTCCGTAGGCGTAAAGATCATGATGATTTATCTTCTGATCGGAACGGGGATGAACGTCGCAGTGACCTGGGTCAATGACGCCCAACAAGTTGCAGGGTCGCCGTCTCCTGCAATGGGAGCTTTCGGAATCATGGGGTCGGCTTTGATTTTTCTCATGCTGTGTTGGCAGATTCCCAAGCTCTTCGCCGCTGTTTTGGGCGGTTCACCAGCTCTAACCGGAGGGGATCTGATTTCGACAGGAACCGCCCTCGTCGCCGGTGCTGCGACGGTAGCGTCTCTCGGCGCTGGTGCCGTTGCCGCCGCGGCGGGCGGCGCTGCCGCCGTATCTGGTGCTGCCGCTGGTGGTGGTGGCGCGGCTGGAGGAGGAGCGTCCAGTAGCGTAGCAAGTGTTGGGGGCGGGGTCGGCGCGGCAGGAAGGGCCGGGGGTGGGTCCGTTCCGCCGCCATCGAGCCCACCGCTGTCTCCTTTCTCAAACGGAGGACCAAAGCAGCCCAGTCCTCCGAGTAGCGGGTCGGGCAATGGATCGATACCTGTAACGAGTGGAAGCAGCTCCGCGAATGGCGGGAGTGGATATCAATCGCCCAGCAACGGTGCGCCCAGCTCAGGAAGTAACGGGATGACGCACGCGACAACGTCACCCGCCCGGTCGGCTCTATCATCTGTAGGCGGCGATAGCCTGGCTGGCTCAGGGTTTGAATCCGAGCGTCCCGCATCAGGCTTCGCACCAAGCTCAATTCCAGTTGGAATGCGCGCTGGGCGCCAAGCGCGAGTTGGAACGGTTCCGGCGAATAACGGTGCGCCCGCGCCAGACGATCAGGGTGCCACCTCTTCCGAGCCCTCCGGTGGCAGTTCGGAGATTCCCTCCGGCGGCAGTCCCGTATCGGAAGTCCAGTCGGTCAGTTCAGCTTCTACAAGAAATTCGGGTCCCGCGCCGGGAGAGAGGCTTGCATCTGGTGCGCGGCGCACCCAAAGGACTTTTTCCAGTGCAGCAGACCGTTTGAAAGGTGTGCGGCGGCAGTGGGGTGGCTTGCCCAGTGATGCCGCACCGCATACACCACCGCCGCGTATGCCTATCGATCATGGCGAGTGATTTTTCAGGGAGGTGTTGATTCATGGGATTTGCTTTGCGTAGAAACCGGGCGGCAGTGCCGGCCAAGCCCAAGACCGTTGAACTTCATAACCCATACTTGGCTGCCCGCCGAGAGTGGGACGAACGGTACGGCGAATTCATCACCCGAGCGAAAAACTGGCGCACAATGGCGGTGATCTCCGCATTGGTTGCGCTGATCGCCACGGGCGGAATGCTCTGGCAGTCGGCGCGTTCGAGGGTCATTCCCTTTGTCGTGCTGGTCGATAGCCTCGGCCGCCCCATAGCGTCCGGTCTCGCGGAACAAGCCTCGGTCGGTGATGATCGCCTCCGCCGCGCGGTGATTCAGGACTGGATCGAGAATGTCCGCATGGTGACAACGGACGGCATCGCGCAGCGTAGTGCAATCGATCACGTTTATGCCTACATCGCCAGCGGAACGAACGCACAGGCGTTCATCAGCGATTTCTATCGGAACGATCCACCGTTTAAGCGAGCCCAGAGCGGTACGGTCTCGGTCGAAGTCAAATCGGTCCTGCCCACCAGTGACCGAAGTTTCGAAGTGGACTGGGTTGAGACGACGCGCGACCTATTTGGCGGCGTCAAATCCACGGACCATTGGAAGGGATCGTTCACGATTGCGCTCAATGCTCCCACAGAAGAGCGCCAGGCACGAATCAACCCGCTGGGCCTGTACATCACAGCCGCGAGTTGGGTAAAGGTTCTGTAATCCAGCACTCAGAAGGAGAACAACATGTGTAGACGAATTTGTTCGGGGGCCTTGGCCATGACTGCTTGTGTCTCATTACTGTTCGCGCAGTCGCCTGCGACCGCGCCTGTACCGCCCCCGTCCAAGTAAAGCGCGTTCCGGCAGCGCAAACGCCTACCCCGAAGCGCGACCAAGTGGACCCGCTACTCCAGAAATATGACTTTGGAGATCAACTTCGCGTTCTTCAGGACCCGACGGCCATGGACCCTGCGAAATCTCTCGGCCCTGCGCTGCCCGGTGGAAATCCAGAAGTCGATGGGAAGGTCCCAAAGGGATATCAACCACGGACGGATGTGCCTCTCAATCCAACAGCGCTTGAAGCCGTGCGTATGAGTGAGACTTGGCGCGGAGGTCAAAATACTCCCGCGGCCGGACCTGACGGACGCGTCCTGTTTGCCTACGGTGCGGGCTTGCCAATCGTCGTATGTGCTCCTCTTCGCGTTTGCATGATCGAATTGCAGGCGGGCGAGAGAATCACGGGCGAGCCGCAAATCGGCGATTCCGTGCGCTGGAACATTTCCCCGGCAATGTATGGACAGGGGGAGGAGTCCACGTCGGTGATCATTTTGAAACCCCAGGAACCCGGTCTGGATACGAACCTGCTCATCACCACGGATCGCCGGGCCTACTACCTTCGCCTGGTCTCGAAACCGCAGGACTACGTCGCACGCGTAGCCTTCAGCTATCCGAACGAAGATAACAGCCAAAAATGGCAGCAGCACATCTTGGAGCAACGCGCCCTGGCGCAAGAGGGCAACCGCAAGGCGCAGTTCATGCCGGCGATGATCACAGCAGACAAGCTGAATTTCAACTACAAAATCACCGGCGCCAATGAGCAGCTACGCCCAGTTCGCGTGTTTGACGATGGCTCGAAGACCTACATCCAGATGCGTGCCGATATCCAAAACCGTGAGGCCCCTGTGCTCGTGGTGCTGGGTTCCGATGGGAAAGGCGAGATGACCAACTATCGCGTTCAACAGCAGACCTACATCGTGGATCGAGCTATTTGATCGTGCGCAGACTCATACTGGGGGCCGGCAAAAAGGCCCAGAAAGTGGAGATCACCCGTGAGCAACAACCCAAAGGATAGTTCGGACAACAAACGCCGGATGTGAAGCCGATCGAAGCGCCTGCTGGCCTCGATTTGCACCCCAAGCCCAACACGTCCGTGCGCATCAGCAAGCGTGCGGGGCTGGCGATTGGCGTGGTGGTGCTCGGACTGCTATGGCGTTCGCCTACGGCGGATATCGCCGACAGATCCGTGCTCAGGCGGATGCCCATGAAGCGGCTTCCCAAAGGCAGTAGGGCCGGCCACGGCCTCGGCAAACGAAGTAGTAAAGGATATCCCGGTTGGAAATGCTTCTCTTGTGGGCAGTGATCCGAATCAATTGCAGGCCCCGGGTGCCGGCAACGGACAACTGCGCCCCGGCCAGGCACAGCCTGGCGCCCAACCCTGCGGATTCGATCCGCGCACAGGACAACCTTATCGATTCAATCCTGAGACCGGCCAGCCCTGCAATTCATATCCTCAGGATCGCGTCGTTGTGCGGCAACCGCCTCAGAGGCCATGCTCAAACCGCCAACACTGTTCCCGAGCCGACGCCGGAGGAGCGGCGTATTGCTGCCGCGTACCAGCGCGAGCAAGAAGCAATGATCGCTCCAACCGGCATTCGCTCCGGAGGCGGGGCATCATCGTTCACCTCGTTTCCGGGAGTCGGCACGCCTATTTCTGGCGCCGATGATCTCGCTCAAGTCGCGGCGCTGACCCAGGCTCTGGGTGGCCGCGGTCCCAATTCCGTTTCCCCGGCATTAGAGCGGGCGGTTTCCTTTTCATCTCCTGGCAGCCCGAATGATCCTGACTACGAAAGCCAGAACATGCAGACAGCGAAGGCAGCGTTCCTCGCCTCTGCGCAGCAGCGCAAGACCGACGACTACCTGCGCTCCACTAGGACAGCGCCGCTCAGTTCTTACGAGATCAAGGCGGGATGGGAGATTCCGGCCGTCCTCGAACAGAGCCTGAATTCTGATCTTCCCGGCGAAATCAAGGCGCTGATCACCTCAAACGTGTTCGACACCGCAAGCGGGCGATACCTGCTGATCCCCCAGGGTGCGCGTCTGGTCGGCAAGTACGATTC
Organism: Bryobacterales bacterium; assembly: GCA_963803725.1. GTDB lineage: Bacteria > Acidobacteriota > Terriglobia > Bryobacterales > Bryobacteraceae > JOPF133. Next base: position 25,941 of record CAWDOH010000066.1, read on the forward strand.
ACGGATTTCCTATGGACAGGATGGCGTCCAGGTTGCGTGGGACCGGATCATCTTCCCAGATGCTTCGTCTGTAGACATCAATGGCATGGTAGGTCTCGACTCCCACGGGAATTCCGGGCTTCGCTATGACGTCGATCATCACTACAAACGCCTCTTCGGATTCGCGGCGCTGACGAGCGCCTTCTCCGCTGCGTTCGATCTTTCCCAGCGCAACACACAAAGCGCTCTGACGTATCCGAGCATCAGCGATACCGCCACAGCTTCAGTCGGCCGCGAAATGAGCCAAACCGGGGCCATGATAACGAGGCGCAATCTCAATGTTCAGCCGACGATTAAGGTGCCCGTCGGTTACAAGTTCACCGTGCGCGTCAACCGGGACATTCTTTTCGATGCTCCGTACGCGCCTCTGCAGGCGAACCCCCTCCCAGCCGAGCCGGGACAACTTCGCCGGAGGAGCGGTGTATCCACTACCGGCTACGCCCCGAACCATTGATCGCCAACGTGAGAGGTCGAAGAGTGCGACTTTTTCTCCGCTTAACATCGGATGTCAATGACCGGCTGCGGGTCCTGATGCGGTACCGTGGAGATCTTTCTCGATGCGTCGATGCGGCTCTTACCTCGACAGATCTCGGGAACGTCGAGCTTGATTCTGTCATGCCGGGCAGGAGCGCCCCGGCTCTGACGGCAGTCATCACCGGCAGGGCTAATGCCCGCATCCGATCCGCCGCCAAGCAGCGGGGCTGCACCGTGACGGTCCTCGCCAACAGCGCTCTTCGGAAGTGGCTGGGAGAGAAAAATGGTTAACCAAAGGGAGCTCTCGCTGCGAGTGCGGCTAACCGGCCTATTGGCTAGCGTCATCGCTGTCGTTGCGCTGGGAGTGACTGTTCTTGCGGACAACAGCAACGTCGGCTTTGGCCACACCGTCACACGCGGCGAACAGTTGTCGCTTCTTCTGCTCGCGGCGCTGCTCCTGGGTGCCCAAGCGATAGCCTATCTGATCCATCGCGCAAGCCGACCGAGGACGCGTGCAACCGACCGAACGGCATCCGCCGCGCCTGGCGCGAAAAACCGACCTTTGGGAGATTTATGAGTTCTGAAATGATGCATCAGATTCTTGAAACGATCGAGGAAGAAGTGAATTCGCGACCCTCAGCTATTGAGTTCCAAATGGCATATCAGGCTCGTGTCGCCATCGACCGGATCAGGTTTGCCATCAAGCACACCGAGCAGTTCTGCCCACGGTCCGACCCGGTGCGCGAGGCTGGATTGCAATTGCTGGACGCCCTGGAAAGACTCGAAACGGTTGATCGCCTGTTCCAGGAGCGCTCCCGAATCAGCGAAACGTCTCGACACGACGGACTGGAGCGGGCACCTGAAAACGGGAATCGGAGAAGGAAGGAGATTCTTTCATGAAACACCGAACCTCCTCTGGAGGCGCAGGAGTGGGCGGTCCAGGACAGAGCGAATCTGCCGCAATTACATCCACACCAATCCCAACGGCACTCGGCGGTGGTGGAGGGAATCATATAGTCGGATTGCTATTGACGGAGCCGGAGGTCGCCGAGCGACTTCGTGTCAGCTTTGCGTGTTTGCGCCGATGGCGGCTCGAAAGGCGGGGTCCCCGCTTCCTGAAGGTCGGATCACTCGTGCGATATCCCGCCGACGAACTGAACCATTGGATTGAGTCTTTGCCCGCTGGCGGAACGATGGCGACAACAGCATCTGGTGGGCGTAATGCTCGCAGTGCCGCAACAGTGTGAACGGTAGAGATCGCGTCCACCACTTGACGTATTAACCAAAACTGTTTAGGATATTGGAGTGAATCGTTCACAGCTTCAGGAATTCACCTCGTGGCTCGGCAAGCGATCGTACAAAGCGCGCTTGGAGCGCCTCGGTTTGAGTCGGCTTCAGGAGATCGCGAGAGAGAACGGTAAGAAAGGTGGGAGGCCGAAGGTGGTTGCCAAGAGCGGCGGAAGCAAGCCTTCGCCGAAGGACAACAAAAATGGCGGTATTTCGACCAAAGTTTAAGGACCCAAAGACTGGTAGGCTCAAGCCGGCGGCTGTCTGGTGGTACAAGTTCTATTTCGCGGGCCAATGCATCCGCGAATCGTCCAAGACGACATCGAAAACGCTCGCGAAGCAAGCCGAGCAAAAGCGGCATCGCGAACTCGAAGAAGGCTTCAACGGCCTTGTCGGCCAGCGCGACGAACGCATCCGGACGGTGAAGGACTTGGCTGACGCGTACCTGGAGGACTACAAGGTTCGGGCGAAGTCAGGGACATTCGCCGAATACGCTCTGAGCCATCTCACGCGGCATCTTGGTAAGCAGATGGCGGTCGAAATCACCGAGAAGACGGTGAAGGAGTTTCAGACGGCTCGCCTGAAAGAGAAGGCCGCCCCAAAGACTATCAATGAGGAGGTGGGTTTCCTGCTCCGCCTTCTCGGCGAGCAGGGCGATAGCATCCGAGTGAAGTTGAAGCGCCAAAAGGCGTTGAAATTGGCTGTCCGCACGGACATCGGCAAGGCGTACGGCGCCGAAGAGAAAGGGCTGTTGTACGACGAGGCTAAGAAGCGCCGCTCCAAGGCAATCTATCCGGCTTTAGTCCTGACGCTTAACTGTGGGCTGCGGGACAAAGAGCTTCGAGAACTCCAGTGGGGTCGCATGCATCTTCCCGAGGCTTTCCTCGTCGTCGGGGAATCCAAGACCGACGCCGGGAGCGGCAGAACGATCCCTCTCAACTCTCTGGCTCTCGAAGTGTTGAAGACATATTCCACATGGTACCTGGAGAAATTCAAGCACCTCAAGGCCGAGTGGTTCGTCTTTCCCGCCGGCAAGCCCCAACCCACCGATCCAACCAAGCCATGCACCAGCTTCAAGACGGTCTGGCGGAAGATTCGGGAAGCCGCCGGCGTCAAAGGTCGTTGGCACGACAACCGTCACACGTTTATCACTGGCCTAGCCGAATCGGGAGAGGCAAGCGATCAGACCATCATGGACATTGCCGGCCATGTCTCCAAGCGGATGCTCAAGCATTACTCGCATATCCGCATGGAGGCGAAACGGCGCGCAGTGGCGTCCTTAATTCCTGGCGACAAGACGAAAACTGAGGGCACAGAAGACAACATCATGAAAAACAGTAAGCAGCCCGTTTCAAAAGCGATGGGCAAAGTTGCGGTTTAGCGGGTGACGCCGGAGGACTGGTGTACGTGCTGCTGCTGGTCAATTGGCATGACGAGGTCCCGGAAGTTTAGTTGAGTAAATCGTTAGCCTCTAGGGTCTAGGGCTCGGCACGAACACGCCCAGGCCAAAGTGACTGGAGTGGCCGAACGCGGGCATCGGGAGGGCGACCTCAGTGTCGAATCCGATTTCCAGAAAGAAACCAATCCGTTGCTCATTCCCAACACGCCCCACATCGCTGCCATTGGTGTGCGTGGGCGATGTCACGGCATCGGCAAAGGGTGTCTCTTCCCCGCCAGGCGCACGGACGATTGACCATAGCGGGATCGGCGGCAGTGATTCTATCGGTTCCCGCTCGATTTCGGATAGTGCCAGACGACGAACTTCACCGGGACTGGTAATTCCCGCCTGGCGGAGGCATTGGATCAATTGTCGCTCTGGCGAATCTAGTTCCCTCATCTTTGGCCTGGAGCGGTCGCCACGGTAGAAATGCCGTGGCGGCACAAATGGCGTCTCGCTACGCCAGATGCGACTCTTCACAGTGCCTGTAGCCAACGGCACATCGATAGGTGGCTCCATGCTCATGGCGGTGAGTACCGGACGCACCGGGTAGCGTCCATCCTTCCACATAAGACGTTGGATGCGGAGGAGGACTTGCGTTTCTGCTCGGGTGAAACCATAGGGACACCACACATGCAGGCTGGCGATCATTCCGGGTTGGTCGGGGTTCTCGTCATCGTCAAAACTGCGCGTAGGGAGGTAAAAAGCGTGCTGATGTTCTCCGACCGTGTCTTTCGGGCGATCTTTCGGATGCCCAAACAGGGCAAAGCTGGATTGGCCGTCTCCAAACTCCTTGCAAAAATGACTGTTCGCCGCCGCTCGGAACTGCTCGGCGAGTGACACAGTGAACTTCGGTTGCACGGGCACGCGGCATTGGAGGGAAAACCGCAGGTAACGTGCGATTCGCGGACCATCATTCACAGGTTTTAGGTCTTGCTGTATCGTGCGAGCTGTGCGGATGACTCGATTGCCTGGCCAGTCGGCAGGCATCTCGTAAGAAATCCATCGCGCCCCGTCGGGCTTCATGTCGGTGGAAAGAAGTGCATCGACGAGGTGCTTCGGGGCGTCTGGTGAATCGACATTCGGATCGCCATCCCGGCGTGCCCAGAGGTCGGTGATTTGAAAATCCGCTGGATTCGCGCAGAAGACATCACGGCACTGCGCCGAGATTCTGCGGCCTCCTGTGGGAAGGCACCACCCAATGTCCGGTACGTCCTCCACAGTTTTCGCCGTGATGAGTTCTGCCTGGCAGATGGATTCCGACCTGCCGAAATACGACAGGTCGGCCAACAGCCTCGCAAGAAGCGTCTCCTGCGTCTGGGAAAGACTGGTGCCGGACCAGCGGAAGATCACAGGTCCATGCACGGCGACGAAGTGATTCTCATGGCGGGTATTCTTGTAGCGGGCGTTCTGTTTTTCAACTGTGCCTGCCGCTCCATAATTCGGTTGGTAGTGAACTGTTTGGCCGAAGGCGACCTTACCGATGCCAATCTCAGGTAAAACACGCCCGAGACCTTCAATCAATTCCACAGCGTCTCCGCTGGGAGCCATGCCAGGATTGGCACGAAACCATGAAGACGCCAGTGCCCGGAGCAACCGCCACGGACTCGGCGGCCATTCGGCTTCGCGGAGGCGAACCGGATTGAGCCCCCACGGGTGCGCGTAGTAGCGGCCCCACGGGAACGCGATTTGGATGGCAGTCATTAGGCGAATTGTAAAGTGAGCGGGGAGCGATTTGCCGGAAGGTGGGCCTTTGAGATCAACCCCGGCTTGCCATCCTTTTCGTTCTTGATGTCGGTGAAGGTTTCCTTTGCAATCGATGCGAACGGGAAGTCACCGACTTCTGCGGTTGGTCCACCCTCGCACTTCGCCTCTGTGGCGACCACATCGCCTTTTTCATCCCGCTTCAGGCGCAACTTGCACTCAGTACGGAGGCTCAGTTCGACGCTCAACAAATTCAGGAAAGAAGCGACCTTCCAAAGGGCGAGGGCCAGCAATAATTGAAGGCGTGCAGCCTGGTGCTGGCCTGCTGCGCCCGCAGCACTCGGCGTATCGAGACGAAGCGAGTATAAAAGACCCACATCAATGGAGAACCGGGCTTCGATGCGTTTTGCGGTAATCCGAAGCTTCTGGAAAATAGCCTGCCCTGACTCGCTTTCGACCTGGCCGACATTAAACTTGATACCTGGCACCGTGACGCGCTGGCAGTTGAGGCCGACGATGGATGCGGTCAATGCGCGCGGCAGGCGCAAGCCGACAAAAGAGATCTGTTCGTTCGAGACCTGAAACCCGTGAAGCAAAGACATAGCGTCCAATCCCAGAACCAATGGGAAAATGTCAGGAACCCGCGCGATGGGCATCGTCTTGCCATCCAGCGCCATTCCCAAGCTGGCTTTGACGTGCTCGGCAAGGGTGATCTCGCTTGCCTCCGGCTCAAAAACAGCTTTGCCTTTGGCGAGGAAGTCGGACGCAAAGCGATGGCCATCCAGTGTTGAAGCCGTCTTGAAGACCGCGTTTGCCCCCCTACCTGTCTGTGCTTTCAGATAAGACAGCCCCGCGAGCGCAGACTTAAGCGTGCCATCATACTTGTTCTCCAGACAAACTGCCTCCAACCAGTTTGCCATCGAGGCCTCGGATTCGATGAGGCAGATGAGGCCATGCTTCTCCGCCGGGTCGGCGTAGAGTACTGGCCCTAGGTCGGGGAATCCTGTCGGTTGAATGCGAGGGTCGCCACTGGATGGTTCAAGTTCAGCGGTGATGAAGATGCGCTGGCATCCGGCAGGAATCGTAAAGCCGCCGAAAGTGAACGGCAACGCTGCGGCTGGTGCGAGAGGTTCGGTGGTAGAAGGTGTCATGGTATTCCTCGGTGACTGTCTTTTGAATTGTTTTTGGGCACGATGATCAACTGCCGGGTGGGAGCGTTACGGCTCGATAAAGTTGCCAGTGGTCCTGCCACCGGATCGGGATGCAAACGGCGGCGGCGAGGCGGTCGGCAAGTTGTTGGTCCCAAACGGCGGAAGAGATGTTCCGCTGATCCAGTCGTACAACGTAGCGGCCGGAGATGCGTGGCTTCTCTGCGCGAACCGCGGCTCCCCACGGATTGCGGACGCCCCAAATACCGATCCAGCGAAAAGCCTCACTCACAGCTGACGGGAGCGACGAAGCGGAGCGCTGGCACAGCAAAGCAAACGGCTGTTGGCTGCGCCGCTTCTTCCATTGGCCGCGATCCTCTCCCTGCCACTCACATTCAAGTTCCAGCAATGTTCGCAGCGCAGCATACGCGGGTTCGATGCCTTCCGATGTCGTTTCGAGCGGCTGTTTGTCGCCTTCGAGAGCGGCCTCCTCGACAGCCTTTCCGGTCTCGCTCTCCGGCGCATTTTCGTCGCCCGGTTCCTTTCCAAAATGCCAGCCGATCAAACTCATTGCTTCGGTCCAACGCGCGATGAGCCGGTCATCAAGTTCCCCGCGCAGGAATGTCAGCACGTCGTCCAGTTTCGCGCCATACACGGCTCGCAGGGCAGGCTGCTCATCCTTGAGCGAATCCATATAGCGTCGGCGCAATACAGCGGCGAGGTCGTAATTGAGGTCCGAGCCTTTCCAGACATCCTGGTGCGTCCGGTCTCCCGTCTCCGGCAGATACCACCCTGAGGGTCCGCGCGTTAGCGGGAGGAGAGAGCCGAGCATCGGCTGTGCTTCGGAATAGTCACCATTGCCTTGTCTCTGCAACCCAGTGATGGAAGCGAGTGCGCGGGCAATACGGAACTCGGCGTGGCTGTCGAGCGGATTCAGAAGCCTGTCACATTCTTCCATCGGGAGAGCCTTAAAGAATGAAGTCTTTTCACCGGTCCTCCCTTCGTTCAGTTTCTTTCTGAATGACGCTGAAACGCACATCTGAGCACAGGCGCTGAAAATAGACTCCAGCAGCGCTAGGCAGTGATGAGGCGTCGGCTCATGAGCGGCCGTTTCCATTGCGGTGTTAATGGCGAATACAACGCGCTGGGGTCCATCCTTGTCAAATTTGCCATTAGCTTTGCGAAAAAGACGGAACTGATCCAAAAAGCTGCTGTCATCCAGCGGTGCCAAGGCGCGATTAAGAAGCGTGGCGTTTGCACGACTGGTCTCCGGTGAGTCTCCCTGAGCAGATGAAGCCCCGACATAGCGTCCGGTAGTGATCCAGGGGACATCGCTGCCCTTCATTTTGAAGCGAAACTCCTGCCAGCCGGAAAAGCCGGCGTCCACCCCCTGAGCATGTAGCGCACGGACGAACTCGGCCGAGAACCGCGCATCTTTTCCGGGAAGCCGCGCCTGCGCATCGCCGATAAAGCTGGCTAATTCCGCCAATGTGGTGTGCCTGTTCCACAGCGGCAGCCAGAGAGCCGAAGCCGTGCTCTTGATCTCACCGTCCTTGTTAACCATGTCTTCTCCCGAATCGAAAACGAACGGGAAGGCCGCAAAACGCTTGGAGTTTGCCCCGATGGCGCGGGCAACTGAGCCGCGAAGTGCGAACGCGCCCTCGACAGCCAGGACGTAGTCCAAAGGGTGAAACGGGTATTCTTCTTCGACCCAACCTGAGCCAATGTTGTACGACTTGATGGCGTCCGGGAAAAACGGAGAGCCTTTTCCTTTCGGGACGTTGGCTTTCGGATCGACGAAGCCCTCTAACGAGGCCCGGGTATTGACGCATGCCCCGGCACGAACATCGCGAAAGAATACCCAGAAAGACCGGAACACCTCTGCTGCACCCGCATCCCCTCTGTTCAGAAATACTGGGTTGTCCGCAGGTCTGGCGGATGCCCGAGTAGTAAAAATGGCATCGAACGCTTCCACTGCGGATGTCGGACATTGTTCACGATACCCCTCCAGCAGAGTCCGGTCGTCAGCACCATCTTCTTGAAATCGTTCAGAAAATTCTCTCCCTTTGTCGAGGGCGGCAAGCGCCTCATCATTGCCCAAGAGTTCCTGTTTCGCCAGGAGTGCCATCACCGCCTTCTTTCCAGTTTCCTTGGGGCGAATGTCGATTTGCACGCCTCGCATGGTGCCCAGGTTGCGCAAGACCGTTTCATCCTTGGCGTCGAAGACGTACTCCGGCTTTCCGGCGACAAACTTCTCGATTACCGGCTTTGTAAATTTAATGCCCTGCTCTAAAACAGCCCGTTTGGCATTCATCTCATCAAAAAGGCTTTGGCAGGCTGCCTTCGACCAGGCGATCTGAATCCTTGGCTTTGGTTTCTTACCTTTTCCAGCGTTGACCGCGATTGTGATTTCTTCGATTGAAGGCAGACTGAATTCCGCACATCTTGGATTGAACGCTTGGTCTGGGAGCGTCGGCCTCATATCGTTCTCCGGCGGGGGGAAGCCGTGTGCCAGGAGAGCATCTCTATTCGCCGCCCAGTAGTCATTCCACGGCTTTGGATCGATACTGAATACAACCTCTTTCTTTTCATCCATGCCACCTCCTGTATTCCATGCAGAAAAGACAGGCGTAGGCCGATAGTGCTTTTCAAAAAACTCCACGAGCTTCTCCATCGTGGGATACTTCTCCGAGCGCAGGCAAAAACAGGCTTGACCCATATCCCACCAGCCTTCGGCGTCGGGGTCGCGATGGTCTTGATCGGCGCATCTGGCAAGGACTCGCAACAAGCCGATAGCCTTGAGGTAGTGGCCGAGGATATCGTGGCGGCAGCCTTGAAGATAGAGTGGTTCCATGCTCGTTAGGCTTGCGGCCTCCTCGTTGATTTCCCGGCACGAATTGAGGCCCGGATGTCGGCGGCGCGAAATAAGGTCTCGAAGAACGCGAGTCGGAAAGGGCCATAGTGCGCAAGAAGGCGGAGAACTCCCCGCGTATAGCTCTCATTTCCGTCGGCATCCCGCCCCATGCGGCGGCAGTCGGTGGAGAGTGAAGCGCACTGGAGTTCCTGACCTGCAATGGTGACTGGCGCCAGCGCGTCTCCGTTGGCGATGCCGCGGACAACTTCTGGTCTTTTTGATTTTTCGGCTGCCGGGGAATCTCGTCACGCAGAACCTTCCGCACTCGCCCGTGATGGCTCATGATGAGGTATTCGGCAAGCAGGCTCTCGATGGGACGCTGCGTGCCATGTGCCGCCTGCTCGGATTGGCGGAAGGCAAGCGCGGACGCAACCTCGTGGGCAAGGCCCGGCTTGAAGGATTGGCGGAGTGCCCTGAGTTCCTTTTTCAGTTCGTAACCGGTGAACTTCGGCGTGCCGTCGTCGTTTTGTTCCCGAAGGCGAGGACTTTCGGAAAGGGAGAACTTTGCGAGGGGACACGCCTCCTGCGGAATAGGAATGCCTGCTTTCGTCAATGCGTCCTTCGCCGCAAACTGCCATGAGGAATGGTTTTTTCCTATGTCGTGCCAGTGCGTGGCGGTTAGGGCGGCTGACTGTTCTTTCCGAGATAAGGCCAGTACTCCTTCTAATGCTCCGATAATGCACTCCCAATCGAGCGTCACATCGTCGGTGTGCTGGGCGATGCTTTGCCAGCCGTTGTTCAGACTGGAGAGCATCTCTTCGTCCGAAGGCGTGTCGCTCGGCTCATAGACGGAGGCGACAGGTTTGTCTTCCTCCCGCCCCGTCCAACCCGAATCTTCGTGGTATCCGCCCGCCGTGACAGGCAGGAGGATGGTCATGCCCGGAACAACGTCTAAGCTCTGAACGCTTCCCCATCCCGCCTCTTTGCCCCGCCAGATCCAGCCTTTCGAAAGGAGCGCTCGGGCGTCCCTTACTTTTCCGATGGAAACCGGGCATAATTCCTCACGCTGAAAATCAGCGGAAAAATTCGGGCGCTCGCCTTTGTCTGAACCCGGCCAGTCGCGCCACGCGACATAGACGTCGGTTTCCGGGTCGATACCACGGACAAAGGGTGAGACGTCAGTAAATCCGAGAGAGAGATTTGCGTCGGTGTCAAAAAAATCGAGAAGTTCGTGTTGCTGGAGTGAATAGGGGCAGCGATCGATTGAAGCGTTGACTGCATCGTTGATCTCTGCCAGCGCGGCGGGTGAGGCATCTCCGTTCAGTCTCTTCAGGGCTGTCCAGGCGTCGTCACACTTCGCCTTCACATATGGCAGATGCTTCTTCTCGGCTTCCTCCTTTGCGGTCTTCTTCTGATCTTTGGTTTTTAAATCTTTCGACTCCGGATCGGGTGCTTCAATTCCAACGACAATTGCCTGCGGGGTGAAGCTATGACGCATTTCTTTGTTAAAGCCAAATTCCGCCGCTTCGATTTAACCGCCCAAACCTCTGCACCAGGCACGCAAGAGGGGCGATTTCTGTCCAAAGAATGGCGCTGGAAAGATCAACACCTGCTTCGACGACCTGAGTGGCGACGATGATCTGGCCGCCATGATGCTTTTCAATATCGGGATTGTCCAGTCGCGCCGCCTGCTCCTTTCGCTCTTTCGGACGGAACCGGGAGTGCATCAGCATGAGATCAATTTCGTCACGGTTCGCCAATTTCTGCTTTGATCGCCTCGTGAACGGCCGTCGCACGATCCACTGTATTGCAAATGATCAGCGTTCGGCGCGGCAGTTTCGCAGGAGTAGCGTTGAGAGCATCGGTCATCTTCTTGTGTCGTTCGATGATTTCGTCAATGCGCTCCGGGGCGGGCGCCTTTTGCTTGTCGCCAAAGTTCCAACTCTCCTGAATATCCACGCGCTTTGTCGCTAGCCGCCGTTCCGCGACGGTTCCGATGCGCTCCGCCTTTTCTGGCCCCGACAGTTCGAAGAAGAAGGACTCCGGTCGCTCGATCCCGCGCCAGTCGCGAGTTTGTAGATGGCTCAAATCGGCAGTCGCAGAAGCGTACCAGGTAACCGAACCTCCTTCGGGAAACGAGTCAAACCTTGCTGCCGAAGCCGGTCCATTTTGAAGACGGAACGCCTCCAATTGACATGCTGTGGCAAGCCCTGGCCCCATCAGTTGCGTTTCGTCCAACACCCACAGGCAGTCATTGTTCAGCAGGCCGAAGTGCATCGGCCATCGGTAACGGCTCATTCCGTAGCCGCGGTTGAGCGCGCGGCTCAGGAGCATGTCCTGGGTGCCAATCAGGATCGTCGGGCGCTCGGGATGTAAGTCCCAATCATTGGCTTCTTCGCCGCCCATGAGGATGTGTAATCCAACGGCTTCCAACGAACCATGTTGTTTCAGCCACTCACCGGTGTTTTTTGCCGTTTGCTGAACCAATGTCCGCATCGGCAGGCAATAAACGAGGCGGCGTGGCCAGTCTGACTTTTTGAGTTCAACTCGATTCCACAACCACGCTAGAACGACAGCAGCAGTCTTGCCAAGACCCGTGGGGACATTGATAAGGTGAGATTGGCAGGCTGTGCCAGAGTCGCCACCAGCAAGCCGTCGTTGGTAGTCGAATGGTTCGTAGCCCGTTGTGCCACGGAAGAACCGGTCGAAGTTCGGCAAGTTCACCGCCCGCCGCCTTTTGCAGTTTCGTTCTGAAGCGGCCTGGTCCTGAATTGCATGAGGTCACGTTTAGTCGGTGCTCTCGAATGTCGAATTATAGCTAAACGCAAAACGATGGTTTTGCCCTACACGTGGACCAGTGCTTCGGCGCGGTTATCATGCCGCAACAGTGGCCCCCTCGGGCAGCGTCAGGGCTTGAAGCCGGCCTCATTTGGGCCAAGGGAATCAGAGGAAAGTACGGCTTATGGCTGATCCTGCATTCGCGGCGACCCTCTCCTCCGAGGCGGATGCGGGGGCGTCCCCTAATTCCTGACGGCAAGACGACGATCAAGGGCCCAGAAGACAGCGGCACGAAGACCGGTCTGCAAACTGTATTTCAAAAACCCTGGGCAAAGAAATGGGCAAAGTGGCTGTTTGGCGGGGCGGTCGTGGGTGCTTCTTGGTGTGGAAGTTGTTGATAAGTTTGGCTCCTCAGGTAGGACTCGAACCTACAACCCTTCGGTTAACAGCCGAATGCTCTACCGTTGAGCTACTGAGGAGCAAGCTTTGTGGTTTCATTTAAGCAGACGGTACGACTCGGTGTCAAATGCATGTGAGCGCGCGACATAAAAATAGCCGCTTAACCAGTTTCTTTTTCTAGCGCCGTTTATCCGTGCGTGCATCCGATGCATTCCCGGCATGCGATTGGCCAACTCGCGCCTTTCGACTTTTTTCGCTTGATCGAATCCGGACCCTCAAAACCCACGGAACCCATGGGTCTATTCGACTCCGGCTCTTGCGGGGCTGCAACTTACACATGCTGTCCCATCGGCTGCGCCAGATGCGCCCCCGGCAGCCGGAAGAGAAACCGCGCGCCCCGGCCAGGCTCCGATTCCACCCACAGGTCGCCGCCGTGTTCCAGCACGGTTTGCCGCGTCAGCGCCAGCCCCAGGCCCAGGCCATTGCGCTTGCCGGCGCTCACGAACGGTTGGAAAAGCTGATTGCGAATCTCCGCCGCGATGCCCGGGCCGTTGTCGGCCACTTCCACCAGCGCCGCGCCGTTCTCCAGCCGCGCCGCCAGCCTCACCTGACCGCCATCCGGCATGGCCTCCAAAGCGTTGCCGATCAGATTCACGAAGGCCCGCTCCATCCGGTTGCGCTCCAGCGGCACCTCGATCTCGCCTGAAATTTCCAGCGCGATCGCCACGCCCTGCGACTCGGCCGCGGCCGCCAGCGACTCGCAGGCCGCCAGGGCCACTTCGCGTAACCGGCACATCTCGGGCGACTGGGTCTTGCCGCGCGAGACGTTCAACAAGTCCTGCAACAGCTCCTGAATGCGCCGCGAGGCGCGGTAAATGTTTCCCGCCAGCCGCTTCACGTGGGCCGGCGGCAGGTCCGTATCCACCAGCATTTCCGACCCGCCGTAGATGGCCGCCAGCGGGTTGCGCAGGTCGTGTACGATCGAGCCCGAGAGCCGCCCGATGGTCGAGATGCGCTCCTGCCGGATGAGTTCCTCGCGCGCCTGCCGGAGCGAGGCGCACATAGTGTTAAACGTCCGCGCCAGGCGGCCCATCTCATCCTCACTGTTCACCTCCACATCGAATGGCGTAATTCTGGCGGGCCACTTCGGCCGCCGCGCGGTCCAGTTGCTTTACCGGCTCCACAATGCGCCGCGCCAGCAGGTAAGTCAGCAGCAGGCCCACCGAAACGGCCAGCAGCCACAGCAGTACGATCTTGGTTTTCATCCCCGCGATGCGGTGCCGCGCATCTTCGAATGAGCGCAAAATGCAGATTTCGCCCACCGGCTTCCGGTCGATGTCCAGCAGCGGAGTTTCCAGCCGTGCATACTCCACCACCCCGTCGCTCACCCGTTCGGCGCCGCGCGCGCGGGCCATATTCGCCACCACGGCCGCGGTGGCTTGCGGGTTCAGCGTCGAGGCGATCACGCGGCCCGCCGCCAGGAACAGGAATTCGCTCCCGCCGGTGTCCTGGGCCAGCTTCTGCGCCACCACCGCATCCACGTGATATGCCGCCACCAGCACGTCCAGCAGTTCCTGGCCCTGCGTGGAATCCACGTACACGGGTGTCACGGCGATATCGTACAGCTCGCCATTCTCCAGGAAAAATCCCGAGGATTGCTTCGGGAAGTGCGGCGCGGCGGCCTCTACCACCCCCAGGTTCTTCCGCAGCGAAAGCGACGTCACGCCGCCCAGCGAAGCGATGATCTTCCCGCCCGGGTCGGTCACCAGGAAGATGGCATTATCGGTCGAGATCCTCGACCATAATTCGCCCGCGACATCCTGAATGGTGGCCGGATCCTGGGTGGTGAATGCCGCGCGCACGTTGGGCATGGTGCTCAGCAGTGTGCTTACCGACCCCAGCCACTCGGCGCGCGAATTCCACAACGAGGTGTACGCCTGGAAGCTGGTCGTGCACCTCCTGCTCCAGGCTGTCCGACACGGTGCTGGAAATGTTGCCCAGCACAATCAGGCCCGTCACTGCGAATAGCGCCGTCACCGCCACCGAAGTGGAAAGCAGAATCTTCCACAGCAGCGAGAGCCTGGAAAAGCGCGGCCAGCTCATTTGATCGCCCCAGGGTAGGCGCCGTCGTTGGCCACCGGCGGGTACGCCTTGCCGTATTTATTCATATGCGGCTCCGGCAGGAAACCGGTCTCGGAAATCGAAATCAGTGGCAGCGCCAGCCCGTCCTCGGGCACCGTGATGCGCCGCTCCAGAAAGCGCAGGTTCGCGGCCAGCGCCCGTTCGTGGAAAATGTGCAACTGATACTCCCCCGGTGGCACGTCGGGTATATTGTACTTGCCGGTGGAGGGCGTCAGGGCATACCACGGAACCGGCAACACGGCGATAATGGCGCTCATGGTGGGATGAATGTTGCAGAACACGCGCACGATTCCCGGGTGGTGAAAACTCCAGCCCTTACTGGTCCCCGGCCGGTAAAGGCCCAGGTCAAACTGCTCGCCTTCAAAGTTCGAAAACGCGTTGTGGTAGATGGGGTCCAGGTTGGGAAAATCCACCGTACTGCCTAGTGGGACGGCGGTAACGTGCGGCTGGAAGTGGCGGTCCTTCTGCCGGATTTCCACGCGCCGCGGCGCCACCTCCGGGGCCGGACGATCCACCGGTTCCAGCCAGATCACCACGCCGGAATAGTCCTTGTTCCGCCGCACCGCCGCGTTGCGGGAGTTGGTCAGCTCCACTTCGCCGTGAACCCCGCCCGCGGGCTGCTGCGGCGCCATGGAGAAGCCCAGACTAAAACAGATAAGCCAGCGCCAGGTCATAATGGTTATTGATCCGCACGCCCTGGTCCAGGTACAGCGTGCGCAGTTGCGTGATTTCCGGCCCCAATAAGACATTGGGCGCCAGCCGGAAATAGAGGTTCCCGCCAAACAGCAGGTTCCGGGCAATGCGGCCGGGAATCAGGTCGCTCGCCTGGTCGTTCTGCTCCCCGCTGAACAGGTGAAAATCCAGCCGCGGCAGCGCGTGCAGGGTGATCTGGCCCCATCCCCCGCGGCTGTGGACTGCTTCGGCTTCACCGTCGTAGATGCCGAAACCCTGTTGATAGCCTTCGCCCAGCGGCGCCACGTTCTGGCCGGAGTAAAAAGCCCCGCTGAATTCGATTTTACGCAGCGGGTTCAAGCCCCAGTCCAGCGAAAACAGGTTGGAGGGAATGGAAGCGCCCCCCGCGTGGGTCACGCTGGAATGAAAGCCCGCCGCCACTTCCAGATGCCGGTCGCTGTCCAGATTGTCGAAAACCTCGTACCGCCCCTCCAGCCCGGGCCGCGCAGCTTCCACCGTCCCCGTAAAAGTGCTTCCCGCGTAAGGTCCCGCCTCACGGGTCTCAATCACCCCCATCTGCGCCCGCAGCCCCGTGTTCTGGCTGAAATGGAAATCCTGCTCCACGCGGACCTGCGGCAGCCATAGCCACAGGTTGCCCACTCCGGTGAGCGGCGAAACCCCTACCTGCGCCAGCGAACTGGGTTCGCGCGGGTTGAAGATGGGCTTTTCCACTCCCACCATGATGCTGCGGGTCAGCCAGTCAATTTCAATTTGCCCCGTGCGCATGCGCAGCGTGGTGCCGGTTCCGAATAGGTCCATATATACGTTGCCGTGCACCGAGCCGCCCCAGAAAGTCGTGGGTCCCCGGAAATCCAGGCCGATGATGGTCTGGCGGAAAGTCGCGCCTGCCTCACCTGGCCCGGGGCTGGTGGCTACCAGCGGATACTCCACGCCCCCGCTCTCGCGGGAATCCAGGAAGGCGTTGAATAGCGCCATCCCGGTAATCCGGATGGGGAAACGCTCGGAGGCCTCCACTTTCGATTGCGCCATTTCCTCGATGCGCTGCTGCTGGATGGCCACCTTGTCCTCCAGCGATTGGGGAGCCTCGGGCGGGTTGGCCGGTGTCGACTGCGCACTTGCGCCGGGCGGGTTGCCGCCGTTGGATGCAGCCACCGGGGCCGGCGATACCGGGCCCGCAGTCTGCGCCGCCGTTCCATCCAGCCGCGCGCGCAAGGCCTTCACCTCCGCGGTCAATTCACGGTTTTCCTGCTCCAGGTGGTCCAAGCGGGCCAGGATGGCAGCCGTTTCCGGCGGCGCCTGGGCGCGCAACCAGACCGGCGTTGCCAGAAACACCAGCGGCAAAACCCGGTAGAGTCTACTAAGTGGCGCCATCGAGAATCTGCTCCAGTTTCCTTCGGACTTGGTAGGGGGAATAAGGTTTGGGAAAGAAGGCGCTCACGCCCAGGTCGGCAACCCGCTGCGGCGTGGCCGGGTCCGTATCGGCGCTCACCACGATAATGGGCGTGCCGCGGAGCCGCGCATCGCCCCGCACCCGCCGGATCAACTCGAAGCCGTCCATTCGCGGCATGTTCAAATCGGTCACGATAGCACGTACGCGGGAGTCGCGGCCATCCAGGATCCGCAGGGCCTCCAGGGCTGAGGAGGCCATCAGTACGGCGATGCCGGGAATCCCCAGAAACGCGATTTCCAACATGGCGGCGCTGTTTTCGGAATCTTCCACAATCAGCACGGCTCCCGGTTCAGCGGTGCGCTGGTCATTTGCCTCTGCGGGCATCCTGTTATTTTCCTCCAACGCCGGGGAGAGAAACGTAAAATGCCCGTCAGTCCGGAAACTCCCACATTCCAAAGGTACCGCCGAGCCGGCCCCGTCCCATATTTTTCCAACCTTCGCCCCCTGGGGCCCGTCCAACCAACGAATGGTAGGGGCGAGCCAACTGGCACTCAGCAACCCGATCCCCAGGGCCGGATCCGCCGTCACCGTCGCGGCGCTCGAAGAGCTATACCACGCCCATGGCGCCCGCCTCAAAAGCGTCGCCTACCATATCATCGGCAACCGCCAGGACGCCGAAGACGCCGTTCAGGAGACCTTCCTCAAGCTGCACCGCGCGCTGCCCGGTTTTCAAGGCCAATCCAACATCGGAACCTGGCTTTGCCGCATTGTGATCAATGTCTGCTACGATATCGCCCGCCGGCGCAGGCGCGAAACCGAAGCCCCGCCCGAATCCGCCGGGCCCCACCCGCAAATCGCCCTCCGCGTCGCCCTGCGCGATGCCCTCGGACGCATTCATCCTAAACATCGCATGGTGTTTCTGTTGTTCGAAGTCGAAGGCCTGCGCCATTCCGAAATTGCCGCCATTCTGGAGGTCCCCGAAGGCACCTCCAAGGCCTGGCTCTTCGAGGCCAAAAAGGAGCTCAAACGCCTGCTCACAGAGGCCCGCCAATGATATTCCAATGTCAGGATCTGGACCGCGCCCTTGCCACCCCCGAACTCCTGCCCGACGCCCGCGAACACGCCCGGGATTGCCCGCGCTGCGCCGAACAGCTCTTCCTGTGGGGGGAAATCTCGCGCCTCGCCCCGCAATTGCGCGAGGAATGGGATAGCCCCACGCTGTGGCCGCGCATCCAGGAAGCGCTCGCCGCCGCGCCCAAGAGCCGTATGGCCCGCCGCCCGGCTTCTTTCTGGCGTTGGCCGCTGGCCGCCGCGGCCGTCCTCACCCTGGCCTGGGCGCTCTCCAATCCCTGGCGAAGCGCCGGACCCGCCGGCCCGCCAACCCGCCAGTTCCTCACCCAGGATGCCCTCCGCGAAGTGCAGCAGGCCGAAGCTGCGTACAGCCGCTCTATCGACCGGCTCTCCGCCCTGGCGGCTCCGGGCCTGGACCAATCGCCCTCCCCGCTGGCCGCCCTCTACCGCGAAAAGCTGCTGGTGCTCGATTCGGCCATCGCCGATCTCCAGCAAAATGTCCAAACCAACCGATACAACGTCTATTTGCAGGGCCAGCTCGCCTCGCTCTATCGCGAGAAACAGCGCACCTTGCAGGAGTGGGTCGAAAATGCGAACCGCAATTAACTTGGTGCTGAACCTGGCGCTGGTCTATGGCTGTGCCCTCACGGCGCAGGCCCGCGAGGAATTCCGCCGCGAATTCAGCCAGACCGTAACCTTGGCCGCCGGCCACAGCTTTCGAATCGAGAACGCCGATGGCAACGTTCTCATCCACACGCAACCCAACGGGGAGGCCGCCATCCGCGCCACCATCCAGTGCTCCGCTCCCACCGCCGAGGACGCCCGCCGCTGTGCCGGCCGCATCCAGATCCTCGTCAATCAGGGCGGCGGGAATCTCTCCGTGCGCACCCAGTTGCCCAGCGCCAACCTGTCGAATACCGGCTTCAGCGTGAATTACGATCTGGATCTTCCGGAGGCCGCCCCGCTCGAAATCCGCAACCGCTTCGGCGCCATCAGCCTCACCGGCACGCATGGGGCCGCCATCATCAACAGCGGCAACGGCAACGTGACCCTCTCGAATGGCCGTGGCCGCCAGCAGATCGAAAACAGCTTCGGCGGCGTCGAAATCCGCGGCAATGACGGCGATGTGATCGTCCGCAATACCAATGGCGACGTGACCGCGGCCGATGTCTCCGGCACGCTCGATATCTCCAACCGCTTCGGCAAAGTCCGCGTCACCAACGCAGCCCGCGGCCTGACCATCCACAGCGACAATGGCGATATCGAAGCCTTCCGCGTGGGCGGCGTGGCCAGCATCTCCAACAGCTTCGGGCCGGTGGTGGTTTCCGAAGCCAGGGCAGACCTGAATGTGCACAACCAGAACGGCGGCATCACCGCCAACGGAGTAGGGGGCGCGGCCGATCTTGAAACTACCTTCGGCCAGGTGCAATTTACCCGGGTCGCCAAATCCCTCACCGTGCGTGCGCAAAATACCGGCGTCAGCGGCCAGGACGTGGGAGGCGCCGCGATCGTTGAAACCACTTTCGCCACCGTCGATCTCCGTGACCTCAAAGCCGGCGCCCGCATCACCGCCGGCAACAGCCCCATCAAGCTCGCCTCGGTGGCCGGCGAAATCTACGCCAAGACCTCCTTTGCCCAGGTGCGCCTGGACTCCGCCGCCGGACCGGTCACCGTGGAAAACAATAACGGCTCCGTCATCGTTGACGCCCGTCCCTCCAAGCCCGGCCTGGAATGCCAGCCCATCGTCGTGCACACCAGCTTCAGCCCCATCCGCGTATCCGTGCCCGCCGGCGGACCGGGTTATCAGGTCACCGCCAGCACCTCATTCGGCTCCATTCGTACCGACCACGAGGTGCGCGTCACTGGCGAGCTTGCAGCTGGCTCCCTGCACGGCCGTATCGGCAACGGAAGCTGCCCCCTGCGCCTCAACGATCAAAACGGCGATATCGAAATTGTGAAGGCCGTGAACCGGTAACAGCGGCAGGGTTAACCCCCAAATCCGACAGCCACATCCGCTGCTATCCCTCTGGCACAGCCTTCCGTCGCCGGGCCTTTCTTTGCGCACGCGGAATCATGGTGCGCCGCCCATTCCTCGGCGGAGCATGCCGCCGTGCGCGCTCTTCCTTACGTGGAATACGTTTGCCGCGGGAACGGGCCGGGCCGGGCCGTACTTCTTGCCGTTTTGGGATCGCAACGAACCGAATCTCAACCCGCTTGTCGAGGGCGGCCGCAATTCGCCGCAATATGGAGAGCGAATGGCCTTCATAATCCGAATCCTCCAGGCGGCAGATGGCAGACGCCGTGGTGCCCACCTTCTTCGCCAACTCCCGCTGGCTCAAGCCTGCGTTCACGCGTAGCTCGTAGAGGCGCTTGGCAACTTCGATGTTGACGAGTTCCTGTTCGTACGACGCATTCTGTTCGGGGTCATCACCGATGAATTTGTCGTACGTATATTGCAAAGCTCTGGATGCAACGTTTTTCTTCATCGCCATCGGGTTCATCCTCTCAGCAGCG
Source organism: Bryobacterales bacterium (assembly GCA_963803725.1). Classification (GTDB taxonomy): domain Bacteria; phylum Acidobacteriota; class Terriglobia; order Bryobacterales; family Bryobacteraceae; genus JOPF133. The sequence continues at coordinate 45,872 of CAWDOH010000066.1, forward strand.
GCTCAAAGGTGTGTAGCTTCGGATTCCTTTCAAACTTCCGCTTCCGCTCCACGGCTCGTTCGATTTCGGCATCCGGCACATCGCCTTCTTTTACGAGTCCATGCGATACCATAACAACCCTGGGTGGGATGCCCTCTTTGCTCCTGTCCGGCTTCGGAAAGAAGTACAACAGACGATACTGTACGCCCTGGTAGGAAGGCCGCAGTTCATAGATGCCATCTCTCAGATAATCAGCCACGGGCCGACGCAACTGGTGTCCGAAATCTTCGAGTTGCTTAAGGTATACCTGACACTTCACCTGAACCTTCTTCGATTGCTTCTGGAGCCACGTGATGAGCGGGACTGTTCGCTGCTCATCGTCGTCCTGATACAGGATCACCTCCGTCGCGGGCATTTCAGTCTACAGCACTATGTTCTCAGATTTGCGAACACACAGCAAATGGCTTATTCAATGCCGGCGGCGCGGCCCTGGCTCTGACGCCCCGCCCGTGTCCAAAAATACCCCACGCTTAGCGCGCCCAGCCACGGCAGGCCTGCGATCAGCGTCACTCGCATGCCTTCCACCCACCAGGTGGTCGCCAGGATCGCCGCAATCGACACCGCACCTACCACCGAAAGCCACGGGAAAGCGCCCGCCCGCGAGCGCCGGAAGAACAGGTGGGTCACGAAAATCACCAGCCACACGTACAGGCCGCCGAAGAGGGAAATTCCGAACAGGTATACGTAAGCGCCATTCGGATAGAGCGCCGCCACCAGCACGGCCAGTGCCAGCCCGCCGGTTGAAGCCAGCAGTGCCGCCACCGGCGTTCCGCGCGCCGACACGCGCCCGAACAGCGCCGGCGCATACCCTCCACGTGCCAGCGAGAACAGCATCCGGGTCACGATGTAAAGGTTGCAGTTCAAGCTCGAAACCACCGCCGTGATCACCACGAAATTCACTATGTGGGCGGCCGCCGGCACCCCGATCAATTGGAACACCTTGACGAACGGGCTGGCCGTGACATCCGCTCCGGGCTGGATGCGGTTCCACGGCACGATGCCCACCAGCGTCGCGATGGCGCCCAGGTAGAACACGATCAGCCGGATCACCATCTGGCGCATGGCGCGCGGCACGGCCACTTCGGGATTGCGCGCTTCCCCCGCGGTCACTGCCACAATCTCGCTGCCCAGGTAGCCGAAGATCACGAATACCATGGCCATCCACACGCCCGAGAAACCGTGCGGCAAGAAGCCCCCATAGGCGGTGTAATTGCCCAGGCCGATGGCCGGCCGCCCACCCAGGCCCGCCAGCAGCGCCGCGCCGAACACGATGAAGAGCACGATGGCCGTGACCTTGATCATCGAGAACCAGTATTCGAAGCTCCCGAAGTTCCCCACCGAGCGCGCGTTGACATACACCAGGGCCACCGAGAAGCCCAGAATCCAGGCCCACCGCGGCGTTTGCGGAAACCACCACTGGCAGTAGATCGCCGCGGCGATGCACTCGCTGCCGTTGGCGATGGACTGCGCCGCCCAGTAGGTATAGCGCGTCGTGAACCCGGCCCACCGGCTCAGGTAGATCTCGGCATGCACCCCGAATGACCCCGCCGTGGGGTGCGCGGCGGCCATTTCAGAAAGCGCCAGCATCAGCAGCAGCGCAATCCCCGCCCCGATCAGATAGCTGAAGATCACCCCCGGCCCCGCCATCCTCACCGCCAGCGAACTGCCCAGGAACAGCCCGGTGCCGATGGCCCCGCCAATGGCGATCATGCTGAGCTGGCCGGTCGATAGTTCGCGCGAGAGCCGCTCGTTTTTTTCGATATCGGAAGGCGCGGGTTCGCCGGTTTCGCCCGCTACGGCCGGATTCACGCTACGTGCGCCCCACGCGTATTTACAAACACCGCGTAGAGCGACTGGCTGGCGGCCATGAACAGCCGGTTGCGCTTGGGCCCGCCGAAACACACGTTGGCGCAGTCCTCCGGCAACTGAATCTGGCCGATCTTCTCGCCGGCCGGTGCGAAGACGTGCACGCCATCGTAGCCCGCACCCACCCATCCGGCGCCCACCCAGAGATTGCCGTCGATATCCGCGCGCATGCCGTCGCCCAAACCAGGGGCCATGCTGCAGAAGCGTCTTCCGTTCCGCAGGCGGTTGCCATCCAGGTCGAAGACGTGGATGTCTTTGGCGTCGCCGGTATCGGCGATGTAGATCTTCTTGTAATCGGGCGAAAAGCAGATCCCGTTGGGCTGGCCGAATTCAGAAGTGACCAGCGTCATCGAGCGGTCTTTGGGGTCCACTCGGTAGACCGCCTGCTTCAGTTCCGGGGTGGCCTGAAAGCCTTCGTAATTGCCGAGGATGCCATAAGTGGGATCGGTGAACCAGATGCCGCCATCCGGGTGAACCACGATATCGTTGGGCGAATTGAGCGGCTTGCCCTGCCACTTATCGGCAATCACCGTCACCGAGCCATCGTGCTCATAGCGCACCACGCGCCGGCCGACATGCTGGCACGAAAGCTGCCGGCCCTCGAAATCGAAAGTGTTGCCGTTGCTGTAGCCCGATGGCTCGCGATACACGCTCACGTGGCCGTCTTCTTCCAGGCGGCGCAACTGACGGTTATTGGGAATGTCGCTGAAGACCAGGAAGTTGGCCTGCGCATTCCAGGCCGGGCCCTCGGCCCAGCGCGCCCCGGTGTATAGCTTCTCGATGGCGGCGTTGGTGACCCTGTACTTGTCGAAGCGAGGATCTAACGACTTGATATCCGGATCGGGATAGCGGATGGGCTGGCGCCCGCTCCAGTCGCGCTGGGTCTGTGCGACGGCCGAAGTCATGGCGGCAGCCGCGGCGGTTAGCAGGGATCGGCGAGGAATGGTCACGGGCATATTCTACACTGCGGAGCGGGAAGCGGGGTCCTCGGTGGAGGGGCCTGGGTGGAAGGGACCTAGAGTCCCCTCGGTGCGGCCAACTGACCTCATCCATTCGCCTCACGGGCGCGATCGCGCGGCAAGTGACGGAGGTACGCGGCAGGATCGATTGCTACGAGCTTTCCACCCGCGCTCCACACGTCATTTTGCCAACTTCCAGCGCGGCGAGATTTACACCATGGCCAGAACGCCTGAGGGATTTCGCGCCCGCCACCAGAGCGCCCGCACCCCTGTGCCACACCTGTACCTTACCAGCGGAAGCCGACCTCGCCGAGGCACCCTGACCAGAAGGCAGAATCGCTGCTTCGGCTGGATCCAGGCCGAGCGGTCCCGGTGAAAACCGCCTTGGGGAGCGAGTAATGAACGTGAGAGTGGTGTTCCAGCGTATGTCCCCAAGTGTGCAATACCCCCAGAAAGCCGACTCCCGCTCCCAGACGCTTGGGGGTCGCTGAAAACCCGGCAGTCCCCGCCGAAACCGTGCCGGAAGCCGGCGGAACATAGCCTTGCCGGAGGCGGCGGATTGGTCACAATAGTGGTGACTACCGTGAAGTGCAACAATCCCATCGCAACGCCCTCTGCGAGGCCCACGTTGCATGGGGCACCACACCCGCGCCTACCCGCGAATTCAGTTCGGGATGGATGGCGGGGCGGCATCGGGCGCGCTGCCCCATGCCTTGTTGGGACGCGGCCCCATCACCAGTACCAGGGATCCGCCGTTGGCCATGTCGCTCTGCTGAAACCACGGCTTGTTCCAGGGGCTGCCGTTCAATTGCGCGGACTGGATGTACTTGTTCACCGCCGAAACACCTTTGGCAGTAATCGTGAATACCTTTCCCCCGTCCAGCGCGATCCTGCTCTCTTCGAAGATCGGACTGCCAATGTCGTACACCGGACGGCCCGGACAAACGGTGAAGATCCCCATGGCGCTCAGCACATACCAGGCGGACTCTTCCCCGTTGTCTTCATCGCCGCTGATGCCGAGAGGCGTGGCGTTGTACCAGATCTTCATGATGTCGCGCACGCGCCGCTCGGTCTTCCATGGCTCGCCCGCATAATTATAAAGATAGGGAATGTGGAAGGAGGGCTCATTGCCCTGTGCGTATTGGCCGATCAGGCCCGTCTCATCGGGGAACTGAGCCAGGAAAAAGTACTTGGTGCCGCCCGTTCCGCCACGCGACGGATCGCCGTGATAGCCCCGGAACTGCTCCTGGAACAGGGTGTCCAGCTTAGCCGCAAACTTCTCCCTGCCCCCCATCAATTGGATCAGCCCGGCAACGTCCTGCTGCACGTGGAAGGTGTAAGTCCACGCGTTCATCTCGGTGTAGTACTCGCGGCCGCCCTGACCGCCGCTCCAGATCGGGCTGAACTCCTCCGGCGTCAGTACCCATTCCCCATCCGCGGATTTGGGCGCCATGAAACCGACGCGCGGGTCCCACACATTCCGATAGTTGTGCGCCCGCTTCATGAAGTAGGCATAGTCGTCCGTTTTGTTCAGGATCTTAGCGATCTGCGCGGCGCACCAGTCGTCGTAGGCGGCCTCGAGCGTCACTCCCACCGCCTGCCGCCGTTCGAATGGATTAACTTCCGGCACGGTCTCTTTCTCGCCCTTGCGGAGGGCGGGGAAAAAGCCCTTCTCCAGGTACACGCGGTCCAGCGATGTCATGGGTCCGTCCCGCCACGGGAGCATGGTGGCTTCCATGGCGTTCTTCTTGATCCCCTCGTAGGCCTTGGCAAGATCGAAATCCCGGTATCCTTTCACGTAGGCATCCAGAACGATCGACGCCACGTGATGGCCGATCATCGCGTTCCGCCCCGTGCCCATGAACCGGCCGGTCTGATCGTAGAGCGCCAGGAACGAGCGGATGAGGTCCACCCGCTCCTGCGGATCGAGAATCAACAGTAGCGGCTCGATGGAGCGATAGCTCCCCCAAAAACCGCCGCCCATGGGATAAAAGCCGTGGCCTTCCGCCGGATGCACCTTCTGGTCCCCAGGGCTGAAGTATTGGTCGTCCTCGGTCATATTGGTGGCATGGATGAAGGAGCGGTATAGAGCCGTGTAGAAGATGGTCCGTTCCTGCTCGGTCCCGCCCTTCACCACGATCTTGTTGAGGGCCTGGTCCCACACGTCGCGCGCGTGCTGCCGCACCTGGTCAAAATTCCACGCCGGGATTTCGTGCTGTAGATTCTGCCGCGCCTGCTCCACGCTGATGGCCGAAATTCCCACCCGGATGCCGATGGTCTCGCCATTCGCCGGAGCGAAGTCCGCCATGATTCCGGTGCCGGCGCCGGCGCCGCGGCCCGCCGTCTGCCGCCCAGCCTGGGGAAAGCGCAGGCCGGGCACTTCACTGGAAGCGCTCACGGGTTTGGAAAACTCCACATAAAAGTAGCGCCCGCCCATGCCCCTTCCGCCGCGGCCGCCGCTCATGGAGGACGGACCGGCCAGCCGCATCTCCCCGCCCGAGGGCACGCCGAACAGGACATGCGCCTGGACGCCCTGCGGGAATGCGATGCGGTAGTACAGCGCGTGCGTTGTTACGGTATAGTCCACCTGGATATTCGAATCCTCCAGCAGCACCTTGTAATAGTACGGGGTGGTGGTTTCGAGATCGTGGTCGAACCCCGACGCGTTTTTAGCCGCGTCCGTTTCCGCAGCTCCGGCGATTGGCATGAAGCTGAATCCGCCGGCGGGGAAGCCGTAAATCTTATCGGCCAGGTACCGGTCCGTGATGCCCGGCGTGAAGATCGGCGAAGTACTCGCCATTCCGAAGGGCAGTTTCACCGTCGGCGCGGTCGCCGTGAGCATCTGTCCGATGCTGCCGATATTCGGATCGACATAGTCGACTGGCTCTCTTTTTTGTTGTGCATTCCCGGTTCCGGCAACCGCCAGGATACAGACGGCCACGGGCAGAGTAAATGAAAACTGCAATTCTCGCTTCATGGAAGGGTCCTCTCTTGAATGCCTCTCGATACGATGTCCCTCAGCGTGACATCGATGGCGGCGCGTCCTCCGGCGCGCTGCCCCACGCAGTGTTGGGGCGCGGTCCCATCTCCAGCACCAACGATCCGCCGCCGGCAATGTCACTGTGCGCGAACCATGGCTTATTCCACGGCTTGCCGTTGAGGCTCGGCGGACTGGATGTACTTGTTCACGGCCGAAACATTCCGGGCAGATATGGTGAAGACTTTTCCGTCCGCCAGGGCGATCCGGCTCTCCTCGAAAATCGGGCTGCCGATTTCGTATGCCGGCTGCCCCGGACAGACCGGATAGAACCCCATGGCGCTGAACGCATACCATGACGACACCGCTCCGCCGTCTTCGTCACCGGCGATTCCGAGCGGTCCGGCGTTGTACCAGATCTTCATGATCTCCCGCACTTTGCGCTGCGTCTTCCATGGTTCGCCGGCATAGTCGTAGAGATACGGAATGTGGAAACTCGGCTCATTGCCCTGCGCATACTGCCCAATCAGGCCGGTCATGTCCGGGAACCATCCCTCAAAATGATATTTCGAACCTCCCGGGCCGCCGGCCGGCGGGTTTCCGCGATACTGCGCGGTGAACAGGCCGTCCAGCTTGGCGACGAACTGGTCCCTTCCGCCCATCAGGTTCATCAAGCCGGCCACATCCTGCTGCACGTGGAAGGTGTAGCTCCACGCGTTCATCTCGGTATAGTAGTCGCGGCCACCCTCGCCGCCGCTCCAGATCGGGCTGAACTCCGCCGGGCTCAGCACCCATTGCCCGTCTGCCGATTTGGGGGCCATGAAGCCGACGCGCTGGTCCCACACATTCCGATAGTTGTGGGCCCGTTTCAGGAAGTACGCATAGTCATCCGGATGGTTGAGCGCTTTGGCCATCTGCGCCATGCACCAGTCGTCATAGGCATTCTCGAGGGTGATGGAAACAGCCTGGCGCCGCTCGAAAGTATCGACCTCCTTCACCGTCTCTTTCTCGCCTTTCGCTAAAGCGGGGAAGAAGCCTTTCTCCAGATAAACGCGATCGAGAGGCGTAAGCGGACCGCTGCGCCGGGTCAGCATAGTGGACTCCATGGCCATCTTTTTCATGGCGGCATAGGCCTTCTGCACATCGAAGTCCCGATAGCCCTTCATGTAGGTGTCGGTGATCAGCGCGAGCGTATGATGTCCGATCATGCCGCGCTGCCCGCCGCGCATGGAGGGGAATGTTGGCAGCCAACCGCTCTGGTCGTACATGAGCAGGTACGACCGCACCATGTCCTGCTGCCGGTCCGGGTCGAGCAACAACTGGAGCGGATGGGCCGAACGGTACGTATCCCACAGACCGTCGTTGATATAGAAATGCCGGCCGCCGGCGGAATGGACCTGACGATCGTAAGGCGAGTAATACTTCCCGCCCTCGGTGATATCGTTCATGCGCCCCAGGGTCCGGTACAGGGCGGTATAGAAAATGGTCCGCTGCTCTTCGGTCCCGCCCTTAACCTCGATTTTGCGAAGCTCCCGGTTCCAAACGGCGCGCGCCTGATCCCTGGCGCGGTCGAAATTCCAATCCCGAAGCTCGTCCTGCAGGTTCTGGCGCGCCTGATCCACGCTGATGTATGAGGAGGCGATGCGCATGGAAATCCGCTCCCCGGGGGCCGGTGCGAAGTCCAGCATGAGGGCTTTGCCGCTGTTTCCGGCCTGGCCGCGCTCCGGCGCCAGGCCGACGCCAGACAGGGCGTTCGAAGCACTTACCGCCTTGGAGAACTCGGCGTAGAAGTAGCTTCCGCCCAGGCCGGGCACGTGCCCCGAAACCACCGTCGGGCTTACCTGTTGCATCTCGGCCGATCCTCGCACCGCCATCAGAAGGTGTGCCGCCACGCCCTCCGGAAAAGCCAAGCGGTAGAAGGCCGCGTGCTGGCTCACCGTGTATTCCACACGGATGTCGTGGCCGTTCCTTTCGAGCGTGACTGCGTAGTAGTACGGGGTGGCCGTCTCCAGATCGTGATCGTACTCTGCCGCGTACTGCGCCGCAGCAATCTGTGGCGTACCGGCTTCCGGCATCAGGACCACACCTCCCGTCGGGAAGCCGTATATGTTATCGGCCAGGTACCGGTCCGTAATGCCGGGCGTGGTTAACGGCGCGATCCGCATCATACCGTATGGATATTGCACGGCCGGCTCGGTCGCCCGGAGCAGTTGGCCGATGCCGCCGATGTTCGGGTTGACGTAATCTACCGGGTCCTTCGTTTGCCCGGCTTGCCCCGCGGCGCCCCACAGCAGAATCACGAATGACGCCGCCAACGCGGGCAGCGGAATTCGAGTGTACCGTTTCATATCACCATCCCTCTTTATAGCGCTACTTCCAGGGAGGCCCCGGATGCGCCGGCATCGTGGCGCTCGGCTTGGTATCCCCGTGGAACATGCGGGTGATTTCACCGGCCACCCGCAGGTACCAGTCGCTGGGCAGTTTCTTTCCGTCCGCATCGAGCGTCAGCCAATAGCCCTGATCCGGCGCATCCTGCCTGCGGGCGGCGGCCTTCAATATTGCGGTTCCCTCGTTGACTTCATCGAACATGGCAATCTTCAGCATGGTCGCGCCGGCTACCTTGGCGTTGTAAGCCTGCCGCCAGAGAAATTCGCCGCCGTCCCGCGGAATCCGGTTGGGCGGCGTATCCTTTCTCAGGTTGTGCCACGAGAATCCGGGGTACACCACCGGCATATAGCCCTGGTGATTCTTGGCAGTCAGCGCCAGGTCGGGCACAATCATGGTGTCCTTCCACTGGTCCGCGGCCGCTTTGTTCGCGTACCGGCCCACACTCCAGGGCTGGATGACGTCCATGCTCTGGAACACGCCGGTCCATGCCGGGTCTTTGCGTGTCTCCACCGTCAGGGTTCTCCAGTGCGACGGAGTGCCTCCCATATAGGTCACCTGGTATGGGGCCGGCGCTTTGGATTTGAACCATTCGATCAGCTCTTTGGCGACTGCCGGGTCCTTCGGCACATGGCGGTCTTCTTCTTCGCCGATCCCCCAAATGGAGAGCACCGGTTTGCCGTTCTGGTGCAGGTAATTCGGAAGCGAGGTCACCTTCAGGTCGTCCACCAGGTACTTCCAGTCGGCTTCGAGAGTTTGGGCAAACGTGGCCGGGTTTCCGCCGGTGATGTCGTACTCGATAGCAAATACGCGCCCGTACTGCCTGGCCCCGGCTATCACGTTTTTCAACACCACGTCGCCGCTGGCGCGCTTGCCCGCGATGCTCCCCACGAAGCGCTGCACCAGGACTCCGTCCAGCCCATATTCCTTCATCCAGAGAAAATGCCGTGCCACGGTCTTCGGGTTATACGCCGAGTAGAGGTACGCCGGTTTCCCGCCAATGGTCATACCTGGAACCGTGCAGCGTTCGTCGGCGCCCAGCTCGCGCAAGTCCGGGTAAACATCGATGGTCAAAGTATCGCCGGCAGGCACGCCGCGCGACCATGTGCGCCAGTTGTTGCCCGGCGCGCCGTCCCCCGGGCAATTGAACCACCCCTGATATCCCATCAGCACCTTGCCTTGCAAGGTGGAGGCATCCACCACGTCGGCTGCGCTGGCGCAGGCGCAAACCAACGCCCCCAACACCAACATGCGGCCGCAGCGTGTCGCATGCAAACGAGGGTGCAACCTTTGATTTCCCATTGTTCCTCGACTCTCCGGGGTTATGAAAGATCTGGCTCAGAGGCTCGCCACCGAGCCTCCGTGCGGAGATGTTGGATGCGGTGGCGCAAGAAAAACTCCGGCAAATTCATTCTCCACCCAAATCGAACTGCCGGGTAAGGGGAATACTGCAGATACTCCTCCGTAGCTACCGTTTGCGACGTTACGGAACCGTTAACAATCGCGCCTTAAGCTCCCCTATTTCAGCGGTTCCAGGAGTCTGCAGCGCACTTGGCTATTTGAAGCGATCCGTCCATGGTTCGGAGCCACGACGGCGAAATCTGTCGCCATAAGAGGACCCTCGCTCAAAAGCTGTGAAATAATCTAACGCCACAAGCTGCTTCGATTTCCTCACAGCTTCTCACGCTCGTGGCTCTGATCCGAGCCGCGACCGCCAGAGAGCGTCTGTCGCAACCGCACAACATCTCGCGCTCGGAGACCTAGCCTTCCTTCTTATTCTTGGCGGCAGCGAATGTGTACCCCATCTGCTGAAGATAGGCCTTGCTGGTAGCCGCCGTCTCGAAGGGAGTCATGGGAGGGTTACGGCTTGAATCCAACTCCACCATAATGATTTTCATCGCTTGGGCCGTCTCCAGCAGATCCAGGATGGCCGGCAGGTCCACTTTCCCCTTGCCCAGCGGGCAATATTGTTGCCAGTTGGGGCCGCCGTCCCAATCCTTCAAATGGACGTGGCGGATCAAGGGGAGGAAATCCTTCACCACTTTGACGGGATCGGAGCCTCCTTTGGCTAACTGGCCGACATCCGGGCCGAAGAAAATATGTTTCGTGTCCATGGAGTCGAGGACCGCATAGACTTCGTCCCGGTATTCAATGCAGGTACCGGTGTGCTGGTGCAGTGCGCCGATCATGCCCATGCCGGTGAGCGCCCGGCCGATCTCATTCAGGGACGCGACGATATCCGCCTTGCTGGCATTGAAATCGTAAGCCGGGCGTTTGACGCCGTTCGGCCCGACCACCGCCGTTGTGCCGCCGTATCTCTTGACGATTCCCGCCCAGCGGACGATTTTGGCCACTTCGTCCTTACGCTTCGCCGGATCGGTCAGATTCACGCCACAGTATGCGGAAATCAACGGCAGATTGGCAGCGTTCAGGAGGTCTTGAAGACCTTTTTGGTCCCACGATTCGAGTACGTCGCCGAAAGTCTCATAACCGCTGTAGCCGAGCGCGGCGATATCGTGGATCGCCTCCGGGGGTTCCCGCCAGGTGATGCCGGTGTGCCCGATCTTCAGCCTTCGGGCCGGGGCCCCCGAAAGCAGAGACGCGGATTGAGAGGCGATGCCCAGGCTGAGGCCGAATCCACCCAGAAACGATCGCCGGTCCATCTGGTTATTCATTGTTGCTTCCCTGTTTCGCGCGGTCTTGCCCCAGCGCAAAAACATACAGACGCGGGTGCTCGGGGTTGCGGCCTCCGGAGCCACTCGACATCACCGCCAGATACTGCTTGCCGTCCTTGCCCAGATAAGTGACCGGTATGGTGGTGCCGTTCGAGTTTAGTGTGGTTTCCCAGAGGACCTTCCCGGTGCGCGAATCGAAGGCCCGGAATTTCTTGTCGACGGTAGCGGCGATAAATACCAGCTCTCCGGCCGTGGCGGTGGAGCCGCCGGAATTGGAGGTTCCGGTGGTGGGAACGCCCAAGGCATCCAGTTCCGCGAAGGAGCCGAGCGGTACCCGCCATGCGATGTCGCCGGTATTCACGTCCACTGCGCTCAGTTCTCCCCAAGGCGGTTTCACACAGGGCCACGGCCCGTGCTGAAAGCTGGAACCTACCCCCGGAGGCGCGTGGTCCGGTCCCACCCGCTTCCAGGTCCCATCCGGGTTCTGCACCATCTTGCTCAACATGCCATCGGTCTTGGTGTTGAAGAAGATGTATCCGAGTTTGGGATCGTACGATGTGCCGCCCCAGTTCCCGCCTCCGGTCCATCCGGGAAAAATCACGCGGAGTTTCGGCCCGTACTGGGCATAAGGTCCTCCCATCAGGACGCCACCCTCGAGGTTCAAGAGGTCCCGGCAGAACTTTTCGTGCTCCGGCGTTACCGTGGCGATGTCTTCGGGGCTGAAGGTCATTCTGGAGAGCGGCGGCGGCTTGACCGGGAACGGCTGGGTGGGCCAATTCTCATCGCCGGGCATCGGATTGTCATTCAGAACCGGGCGCTCCTCCACGTCATAGACAGGCTTTCCGGTCATCCGGTCGAAGATGAAGAGCAACCCCTGCTTAGTGCTTTCGCGACGGCAGGAATCCGCTTGCCATGGCGCTTGACTTCAATCAATACCGGCGCGGCTGTCAGGTCATAGTCCCAGTTATCGTGATGGGTGGTTTGAAAATACCACTTCATCTTACCGGTGGCGGCGTCCAGTGCCACTAAGGACGAGCCGTATAAGTTGGATCCCTTTCGATCGCCGCCGAAAAAATCGGGCGTGGGAGTCCCGATGGGCAGGAAGACCATGCCGTTCTGCACGTCCACGGTCATGAAGCCCCAGACATTGGCGCCGGAAATATCTTCCCATTCGTCTCCCTGCCAGATATCGTGATTCGGTTCGCCCGGCCGGGGAACCGTGTGGAATGTCCAGACCAGTTTTCCCGTACGCAGATCCCAGGCCCGGATATCTCCCGAGGGTCCTTTCGCGCGGCTCTTCCTGTAACTGGGCTCCTGTGATGATCAGGTCCTTGTAAATCACCCCGGGAGTCGACATACTGTACATCTTGTTCGGAAAGTGATCCGCCACGCCGGCCGCAGATCCACGATGCCCTCGTTGCCGAAGCCCGGCGTAAGTTTACCGGTCTTGGCGTTCAGGGACATCAGGTGTCCCCCCTGCGCGCCATATACAATCGCGGGGGGATACTGGCCATCGCCAGGCCAGTAAGATATACCGCGTGGCGACGAACCGTACCTAGTCTCGTATTCCCAGATCTTGGCCCCCGTGGTAGCGTCCAGGGCCACGATGCGGTTATAGGGCGTCCCCATGTAGAGGACGTTGCCCACCACCAGGGGAGTGGTCTTCGACAGGCGGGCACGGGGGGGCCGAGGCGTGCCCCGGGCGGCTGCGCCATCCGCCGGCGGCGTCCCACCCCGGCCGGCCGCGCCATCCCCCGCCGGCGCCCCACCCCGGCGGCCGCGCCCTGGAAGATCGACCACCGGAGCTTCCGTGTCGAACGACCAGGCGAGCTTTAGCTTCGTGACATTTTTCGAGTTGATCTGCTTGAGAGAAGAATACCGCGTGCCGCCGGAGTCATGGCCGATCATCGGCCAGTCGGTTTGCGCGCCGGCGACCGGCACTAATGCCAGTCCGAAAGCTGCTAAGTCGAAGATCCGCATTCCCGGAACCCGCCTTCCTTAATTGTTCCCCAGTTGATTTCAGTTCTATCTACTTCCGGCCGGCTGGATGTGGCTTGCCCTTACGTGGCTTACCCCAGAAGATGAAAGTGCCCCGCCCGGTGGAGGTGATAATGTCCATGGCGCCATCGCCATTCAGATCGACGGCCAACAGGTCGGAACCCGCGCCCGATCGATTGTGGATCAGCTCCGGGACGAACTCCGCGCCGCCGGGGGCTTTGGGATTGCGCACGGTCCGGTACCAATACAATACCGGCGGCCCGTTCGGATCCGGATCGAGGTATGTGTCGGCGTGGGACCAATAGCGCTTGCCGACAATGAAGTCCGGAATTCCGTCGCCGTCCACGTCCGCGAAGGTCGAGCCGTGCTGCTCGGAGAAGGCTACGCCTCCCGCGTTCTGGCTGGAGTAATCGTCGCTGATGATGTGCTCCACGAAGGAAATTTTGCCGGCGGCATCGCGCTTCTGCTCGAACCAGGCAAGACCGAATCCGTGGCCGCTCAAGCTGGTCACCACATCGTTCAGCCCGTCGCCATTCACGTCGTACACCGCCATCACGCTGCCGCCCGGCGCCACGCGGCCATACCGGGCGAACGCCTGCGGGTGGTACGTCCATAGCTCCTGCGTGCTGCCGGCCGGGGGCTGTTCCCACCATCCATAAGGATTCACGATATCCATGCGGCCATCGCCGTTGATGTCGCCGACCCCCAGTCCGTGCGCGGCCGAATACCCAGGTTCGGAAACCGAGTGCACGGTCCATGGCTTGGTTGGATCGGCGGGGTCGAACTTGGCGTACCGCACGGTACCCTCCGCGCCGTAAACCAGCTCGGGTTTACCGTCTCCATCGATATCCCTCAGCAGAGTGATTTCGCTCTGGACACTCGGCAGCACCACATATTTTTGCCAGCGGCGGGATTCTCCCTTGGGATTCAGATACAGCGCCGGGTGGCCCGTTCCGGTCAGAATGTCCGGCCAGCCGTCCCCATTGAAGTCGTATGCGTACTCGCAATTGGTCGCCGGTAACTGCGTGGACGGGCTGTAAGTGGTGGCCAGAAAGATCTCTCGGGACTTGGTGAAATCGGGGCCGTAGTAGATGTACGGTCCCGCAACCAGATCCATGATGCCGTCGCGATTGAAGTCCGCAGCCGCGGCCGACCAGGAATAAGACATATCGCTGATGCGCTGCATGCGGAAGTTGGGCGAGACCACCTCAATCGGGGTATGTTTCATGCCCACATCTTTGAAGTCGATTTCCTTGAATCTGACCTCGCCGGCCCCGCCGACGTACAGCGCCAGCGGCCCATAGCCCTCTTCGGCGTGATCCGAGACGCCAGACGTCGTATTGTCGTCGTTGAGATGCGAGCGGACGATGTTGGCGTCGAGGAAGATCTCGATTTGATTCCAATCGTTGGGTTTCAGAATGCTTGCCGGACGAGTGATGGGCAGCACTACGGAATTGCCACGTCCGCGGCCGGCCCCACGCCCCGCGCCGCCACGGCCTTCCGCCCCGGGTTTGAGCGGAGGCGCCACGCGGGTTAAACCGCCGATCGATCTCAGACGCTCGCGTTGCAATTCCTTCCCCTGCGCGTCCAGGGTTACACCATAGGAGGGAACGTTGTCCTCGTTGAGGGAGACGTAAATCCCCTTGTAGCCTTCCGCGGTTTTCTCCGCCCGGATCATCACGCCGGCCTGGCACCCGCCAGTGCAACGGAAGAGGGCATGGAAGCCGACATCCTGGTAGGACTGATCCAGAAACAACCAGCCTCCGCCGCCGCCCGGCGCGACAGAACCCGTGATCTCGCCTGCCTGGGCATGCCAGGACGCATCTCCCAGGGTGTGCCACCCTTTGAGATCCGATCCCTTGAAGGTGGAGTCGGGAATGAAACTCAACCCGCCAAACATTGGTATCGAGAGCAACACGGCGGCGGCCGCGATCGCCAGGGATCGGACGGTTGCCAGTCGGGCAATCACTGTGCGCGGGGGAAACTCATTGGCTTGCATAACGCCCCTCCGGGAATTTTCAGGTAAGACCGATAATAATCCGGCGGACGCCTCTAATGCAACTGCCGTTGCGCAATATGCAATGACCGGCCGGGCCGCCCTGCCAACTGAAGCAGCGGTTTGGGGCGCACCCCGCCCATTCCGAAGCGCGGTGACAGGATGAGGGCGACGGTAGACGTGGCTGAACCCGCTCGAGCCCATCCCGGCGAACTGCGATCACTTTCTGAAGTTCGTATCGCCTTTGATGGGGCCTTCACCGTCGTCCGTGATGGACCCCTGCTGCCAGTCTCTGGCGACCGCAATGTCCGCCTCGGCGCTGGGAGTCAGCGCATTCAGATCCACCACCCGCGCCAGGCGGCCCAAATCTTGCGGTTTGTATTGGCTGGTCGCCACGGCGGCATATTTCTTCCAGTCAGCCAAGGCCGTCTCCAGATGGGCGATCGCCGAAGTCTTGTGTTCGGGTTTGCCGTCCCGGTCGAAGAGCACCAGGTCCGTCGCGGCCAGAATCTTCTCCGCGTAGTAGTCTCCCAGATGGGCCATCGCTTCGGCATCGCCAAGGGTGAGCCTAAGCTCCTTATTGTCGCCTTGGAGCGGACGCACTTCGGAAACCAGCCGCAACGCGCTGGCTGCCGAGCTTTTTAGTGCGGCGGCCACCTGCAAGGGCGTGATTCCCTCCATAGGCGCACCTTTCAGCAGCCGGCTGCGCCATTGGCGGATATTGAGAATGCCGCTGCCGGGCATCACCTGCCCCTTGGCAAAATCCATCACCGTGAAGAAACCGCTGTCGTGGCCCCTTTGAATACAGCCCTCCGGGAACCACAAAGTGTCCAGGTCGCGCCAGAAGAAACGCGTGACCTGGGGGATGATCTTCGAGGCATCGGCGATGGCCTGATAGACCTTGGCGGCCGGCACCTGCGGAAAACGAGCGCCCAGCGTCCGCTCAAAGAACGCGTTGGGGAGATCCGGCTCGTAACTGAGGCGTCCCCATAGCATGAAGGTGTACCAGAGTTTCTGCATCACAAGTTGGCGCGGTGTCTCCGGTTCGCGATCGATGAACTCGCGGCCCCAGTTGTAACCGTCGGGTCCCATATTGAAACCGATCACGCGGTCGGGTCCCGGAATGTGGCGCACATAGTCGCGTGCAAAATCGGGGTCGCCCCAGCGATAGCTATAGATGTCGTCGTCGCGAATGGTGAGCCAGGTGCGCATGTTCTTGGGCATCTCTTCCAGAACCGGCTGGACAAACGGCGGATTCACTTCCGAGTACATATGGGCCACCGAATACTTGAAGCAGAAATCGAGTGGACCGGGATAATCCTTGAACGTATTCAGGATGGACGTCTGCGCGGTCTGGTGATAGCGGTGGATCAGGCGGAACTGGCGATTGGGCTGGTCTTTGAGCGCGTCGCGAATCCCTTCGCCATAGGTCTGCCAGAGCCAGGCCTCATGATCGAACTTGCCCTCCGCGCTCTTCATGTTTTCGCCGGCGGTAATCCCCATGCCCGCCAGAAGCGGATAGGCCTTCACGGTTTCCCTTACGCTGGCGCGGAAGTAGGCGATGGTCTTGGGATTGTTGCCGTCTTCGGTCAGGCCGTATTTGCCCTCGGTGCCCCAGACGAAGATGTTCCAGGTGAACCAGTAGACGTCGATGCCGCGGTCCTTGGCATATTGCATGACGTTGCGCCAGAACTCGATTTTTTCGTCGATGGTCATCTTGTTGACGATTTCGACGTTGTTGAGCTTGAAGGGCTGCGCCATGGCGTGGCTGTTCATGTCGAAGATCAGGTCGAACTTTTCCCGGTTGCCCCACACGTCGTTCAGCGCCACGTCGGGATATTCGGGCACCTTGACGATGGACGGGAAGGGATGCAGGCTCCACAGCGCAATCATGTTGAAGCGATCGCGGGCCATCTCATCGAAATAGGCGCGCCAGAAATCCATGCTCCACATTTCGGGGATGTTGGCCTGAGCCGAGTCGCTATTGTCGGAGTAGGTCGGGGTGCGCCGGTCCAGCGTGATGTTGAACTTGATTCCTCGCTCGGCAATGTGCGGAGAATGGTCGCTATCCTTCAGCCCCGGCATGGTGTTCAGCCGGACGGCCTCGGCGAGATCGAGCCCGCCATACATGGCGCCTACCGCATCGGCGGCCAGCACGGCGATGGTGACACGGCCGCGCTTCTCCTGGCGCCGGATCGAGTACGATTGCGAACTCGTGCTCTTCAACGGCGCCACACCGAGCGATTTGGCAAGCGCTTGGGATTCGGCCGGGCCGGCAACCAGGACCAGGCGCAAGGGGCTCGCGTTGGAGGCCAGTTTGCCGATGGCGAGATCGGCCGGCGATATTCCGCGGGCCGCATAAGCGTGGCCGATCTCGGATGCCGCAAAAGAGATCTGCGGCGACTGGGCGTTATAGAATACCGCTACGGGCTGGGCGCCCAAGCCGAGGCAGGTCAATCCGGCCACAAGCAACAGGTCTGGCACTTTCATATTTGGTCCTGATCGACAATGGTATACCCTTCAAGACGGCGCGTGCTGCGCCGGACGCCTCAGGCTCGCCGCCTGACGACGTAGTACGGCTGATTCGACAGTTCCGGCCCGAAGCCCGGATCCAGCGCCGCTCCGCCCGCCTCGTGGACTTCGAAATAATATTGCAGCGGATACGGCGATTCGGTGTACTCAGCCGTGATCGCGCCACGATATTCCAGGTCACGCGATTGCATTTCGGCAGTGCTCCAGCGCTCTCCCTGATCCACATGCCGGTAGAGCAGGTTCACCTTCCTGGCCTCTGGCTTGAGAAACAACAGCGCCACTTCCAACGGCTCTCCCGGCACAAAATGCAAAGCTTGCGTGTGTTTGCAGGCGAGCACCGGCCGCTTCGCCGGACGCTGCACCTCCTCAATCGCACGCCGGATTCGCGCTGCGTCCGTCGCGCCGGCGGCGGCTGGATCGGCTTGCCCCAGATGCTTCTCCATGTCTGCGAGATCGAGGTCAATCGCCGGAAGCCGGTCGCTCCAGTGCCCGATCATTTGAGGATTCGGACCATAGGTGATGTTTGAAACGTAGACCTTGCTGGCCCGTTCCGCCATGTCCGCCCAGGTTTGGCGGGCGTGGCGATAGGCGCTCAACGCTTCGGTCAGGGCCGTCCGGTCGGACGTGCGCTCATAGATCGCCCACAGGATCGCGCTGCGGATCTTCCACGCGAAGAACTGCCCGATGCCGCCCTGGATGGCGATATCCGCTGCCACACGCCGGAATTCCGGCGCATTGGCGTTGGCCGCCGCCGAGTTCATCCGAAGTTGGCTCTGGGCGGCGGCAGCGGCACAATCGCTCAGCCACTGGGCCACTTCGTTGGAAGCGTATTTCGCGCTTTGCTGCCCGCTCAGCAGCGCCTCCGCGCATTCCTCGATGGTGGTGAACAGTTGCGGATCGAGCGGGCTGACCGTGCCGAATTTCCTCGGGGTGGGCGTGTCGCGATAGGGTTCCGACGATTTCGGATCCACGATCGGCATGTTGGTATACATCTCGGGCCAGTAGGAGTTGTTCGACGCCGAGGCATCATGCGCCGTGGTGATCACGGGCAGGATGCGGCTGGCGTGGGCCAGGGCCGTCTCCGCGGGCTCGGCTGCGGCATGAAATTCCTGTCGCAGATATCGTTTCCAACCATCGGGGTCGGTGCCGGGATTATAGATCGACCGCCCCCATACGCGATATTGATAGCGAAATTTTTCCCAGTCGTGCGGCGGGTCGAGCGACTTGTCGGCATAGGCGTTTCTCCCGCCCGGTTTGCCGCTGCCCATGCGGCCCTTGAACGAGAGCGGCTCGCAGAGTTCCACGCCCAGGCTTCCACAGAAGTTGAAAGCGCGGCCGTAGCCCGCCGCCATGGCCGGGTCGCCCCACAACAAGTGGCGTTGCGTTCCGGGCCAGATGCGGTATACGATCCCGTATTTTCGATCCTCCCGCAAGTAGTCTCCGTAACCGTACCGCAGGAATCGGCGGTCGGTTTCCGGATGATTGGACCACTCCAGTTCCCGGATAGCCGCCTGGTGGTAGGGCATCCCCAGGTGCTCCGCCCAGAACTTCGGCGCCATGCTCACGGGCATTCCGGTTCCGAGCGCGATGTCGATGTGCCGCGGATTGGTGCCCTTGGCGTGTACGTCGATGTCGATGCGCCGGCCGCATTTCGGGATGGCTTGAAACAGGGTTTCCCAGAAATCATAGCGTCCGTCCGGAATTCCGCTTTCGCCGTGCACGCGGAAGGAGAGGCCGGTAATCGCCGGGCAGGCCTTTAAAAGAGCCGCAAGTCCGTCGCGGCAGTAAGCTGCGTGCGTATCCGGCGTCAGACCGGTAATGGTGTAATTGGAGGGACCGCGCCACTCATACGCATGCGACCACAGACCCAGATTGAATTGCAGACCACGAGCCACGGTCTCCTCACCGATGAAGCGTAAGGTCTCCAGGTTGCGGTCGCGCTCCGAATCGGGAAGCGGACTGGCGCGCACCCGATAGCCCGGCACGTCCAGAAAAAACGGATATGCCAGATAGAAGTAAGCATCGGGAATGAAGGGAACGCCGGGTCCCGCGTTATATCCCATGCCAAGCGTCAGATTGAAGCGGCTGAACCGGTTCGTGGCGAACTCCGAGAGATAATCGGCCCACATGCCACGATCGTAGAACCACGATTTGTCTTCGACGTCGCTGACGAAAAGACGCGCGCAACTGCGAATCGCGTTGGCGGGTTTCTCCACCACCGGAGTTTGAATTTCCAGCGCGTGGAGAGGCGCGCCGGACGCGTAGCGTACGCGGTCCGCGAGTTCGAGCACGGCGAAGACCAGCCCGCGCTCATCGCTTCCTCCCGCCAATAAAGCCGTCCTGCCGCCGAGATGGCCTGGCACCAGGCAGAGCGATTCGGGTGCGGACGGCAGAGTGACCTTGGCGGCGCCGAGGATCTGTTGAGCCGCCTCCGCATGGCCGCCTGCCACGATAATGAGACGATCGGCAGTGGGGGCCTCGCTGATCCGCGAGTAAATCCGCGCCTGGATGTTGCGCTCGCGCAGCCTTTTTTGCAACTCGCCAGCCGCCCACATCGAGGCTTTACCGCCGGCGATTGGATCCCGCGAGTCTGCAACCAGCGATACGCCCGGCGCCACGCCCGCCAGTTTGTGCGCCGTGCTGACGCCTGCTGCGACCCCGGCTCGTTTCAGGAAAGTTCTTCTGTTCATATCGGCATGCCCCCCTTTGCAGTGTAAGCCTACCGCCGATCCTTTCGAAGCGGGCTACTACTTCAAGAGGGCTGGGTGCTTCCAGGGCCGCCGAACCCGATCGTTTCTCACCCGGCCGCCGCATGTCGAAGTTTCGACCGCGCAAATCCCGGCGGACGTAACGTAAGGAAACCCAACTGACTGGGATCGTCCCGGCAGGTAGATGCGAGCCGCTGCGGTCGCTTAATCGAAGCTTAGGGTCGGGCTCAGCCACACCGCGGGACGCAGACGCGCAGCCTGCGGTGTTTTCGCGCTGCGTATCCGCATAGCGCGATACCGCGTCATCCGTCAGCCCCGCACTGTTCTACGGATCGTCGCCGGCGAGCGCGCCCCGGCGCCTTGTCCGGCCCGCCAAGGTCGTCGCCAAAGCGCTGTCGTCGACGAATCATCATCGGGCGCCAGGTGGGCTGCGCGGCGGGACAGCGCCCCCCGGCACCACACCCGCGCCCCAGAATACGCCGCTCCCGGGCGCGACGCGACCGCGCACTTTTCGAGGACGGCGGAAGCCACCGTCCGGCTGCGGCGGTCCCCATCTCCCGGCGCTTGATCGTCGCCGGCAACTGCGCCGATCAAACAACGGGGGCCGCGCCAGAGTATGGGATGCCGGCCGCCGGCACGCGGCACTGTTTTGCTATAGTGACGGTTGCATGCTGACACGCAGGACCTTTCTGGGGACTGCCGCGGGAGGCGCCACAGGAGTTTTGCTGGCCGCAAGGGCCGCCCGATTGAAGATCGGCGTGATGGACACGGTTCTCCGTATGGCGGGAAAGCCCCAGACGGTCGCTCTGGCCAAGACGATTGGCTTTGCCGCGGTGCAGGTCACGCTCGGCAGGTCGCTCGACGGAAAATCCCTTCCCCTCGAAGATACCCGCATCCAACGCGAATGGGTTGCGGCGTCCACGGAGTACGGCGTGCCACTCGATTCCACCTATCTCGATATGCTGCATTCCGACTGCTTGAAGGACAATCCCAACGCGCCAATGTGGGTGCGGAAGGGCATCGAGATTACCCGGCGATTGAATGCCCGCGTCCTAATGCTGGTGTTCTTCGGCAAATGCCAGGTGCTCGAGCGCGCGCAGCTCGACCATGTCATTGGTCTCTGCAAAGAACTCGCGACCGAAGCGGAGCGGGCCGGCCTTATTCTCGGATTTGAGAATACCAACTCAGGTGATGACAATCGCTACGCCGTTGATAAAATCCACTCAACGGCGTTCAAGATGTGGTACGACGTCGGAAATTCAACCTTCAACGGGTACGACGTGCCCAAAGAGATTCGTGCCTTGGGCCGCGACCGGATCTGCATGTTCCATTTCAAGGACCGCGGCTACCTCGGCGAAGGACAAGTGAATATGCCGGAGATCCTGCGGGCCATTGATGAGATCGGTTTTGAGGGTTATGCCAACCTCGAGACCAATTCACCCTCAGGCGATGTCGATGCCGACACGCGGCGCAACCTCGAGTATGTCAGAAAGCTGATGGGGGATAGATGACCGCGCGATTTCTACTGCTCTTGGCTCTCTCAACCGCCGCTTTGGCAGGTGATTGGCTTACCTTTGGACACGATCCGCAGCGCACCGGTTGGGCCTTGAGGAAACCAGGCTCAATCCTGAGAACGTGTCGAAAATGGCGCTGGCTTGGAAGACGAAGCTGAAAAACGAGCCGTATAGCTTATCGGCTCTGACCGCCCCGGTCGTGGCCAGTGGAATCTCTACTGTCAAGGGTGTTCGCAGCGTCGTCTACGTTGCCGGAATCACGGGGACCGTCTTTGCGCTCGACGCCGAGTCCGGCGAAGAGCTGTGGAACCACACGTTCAAGTACGTCGTACTCCCGGGGAAGGGCGGATACCAGGGAACGTTTCTCTGTCCTAATGGCATTACGGCGACGCCCGTAATTGACAAGGGCACGAATACGCTCTTTGTGATTGCCGGCAACGGAGATCTTTACGGGCTCGATCTCGGAAGCGGTGTGGTGCGGTATGGCCCCGTTCAATTTGTAGCGCCGTATTCCAAAAACTGGAGCCTGAATCTGGTGGATGGCGTGATATACACCGTGCTGTCGCAAGGGTGCGGCGAGGGCCTGTCCGGCTTCTATGCGATCGATGTCCGGGACCGGCACCGTCCTGTGATTCACCAGATGCTGCTCTCCAATACGAATACCGCAGGAATCTGGGGGCGCGGCGGCCCTATCATCGGTACCAATGGACGTATTTATGGTGGTACCGCCGATGGGGTCTTCGACCCGGCTGCCGGCGATTATTCCAATACCGAGGCCGCCGTCTCGCTGAAGGATCTGAACCTGATCGATTACTATCTGCCGCTGAACTGGCAATACATCCGCAGAAAGGATTTCGATTTGGGATCGGCCAGCCCCGTGTTTTTCGCATGGAAGAATCGCAATCTGCTGGCGGCAGGAGCAAAGGAAGGCCTCATCTACCTCTTGGACGCCGATAATCTGGGCGGCAATGATCATCAGACCACACTCTATACCAGCCCTCGGTTCGGCAACGACCCACAGGTGTGCTGCGCGGGACTTGGCATATGGGGAGGCTTCTCGACCGCGCGCGACTTGGACGGCCAAACCTGGCTGATCGTACCTATGGGTGGGCCGCCCGCCGCCGATGCACCAAAGTTCCCCCTCACCAACGGCGTCGCTCCGCATGGAAGTCTGATGGCTTTCAAAGTGGATGCCGACGCGAAGACGGGTACTCCACTGCTCCAGCCCGTGTGGGTGTCGGCCGATTTCGACATGCCCGATCCGGCCGTGATTGCCAACGGGATAGTTTTCGCGGTCGCCACCGGCTCAAACGAGGTGCAGAGGGGTGGGGAGGCCGTGCGCGTGAAGACCAACCATCCCGCCGTCCTTAAGGCGCTGGATCTGAAGACCGGCAAGGAGCTGTTCAACAGCGGCAACGCGATCGAATCCTGGGTCCACTTCAGCGGCCTCGCCGTGTCCGATGGCCGCGTGTTTGCGGTGGATCACGAGTCCAACGTGTACGCCTTTGGATTGCCGTCAGCCCAAAAGTGATCCAGGCCGCTCACTTGATCCGGGAGATCCACCGTGGTCTTTCACGGTGCACAGCGCGCACCCAACTTCCCAAACCTTCAGACCTTTGGCGGATGCAGAGGAAAGCATTCGCTTCTCATCCGGTCTGATAGTCACAGGAGCATACACCTCGAGCGTGCCTAGCGGGTGGCCGCTGTGCGAGCGCCCGACGCAAGGACGACCCGCCTTTCGTCCGGCGCTACGGCTACCAGCCTCGAGTGTCTCGGCTCCGGGGTGTCTGCGATTCGACAACAGGTGTAACGCGGCAATTGGGGTGCGTGTCATGTATACCGCCTCGGGTCTTGGATTCCAGGTTGTTCCAGGTGAAATCGCCATCGCACCGAACTTGCGCCAGGCGCCCGCGGATGTCTTGCAATTCGGCGAGTCAGGCCGCCGGCACCTTCACCACCCGCACCCGCTTGGGTCCTTTGCCGACCTTCACTCGCGCCACCTCACGGTGGGTATCGGCATCGATGATGGAGCAATCGTTAGTATCGCTGGTGCTCACAGCGCAGTACTTGCCATCCGGCGAAAAGGCAACCCAGTTAGGACACTTGCCCACATGAATCATGGGCGAGGTCTTTCTGGTGGACAAGTCGTAGACACAAAAGCCGCCGTCGGCAACACTGGTGACCCACAGTTGCTTGCCATCCGGAGTAAGCGCCAGGCCGTGCGTGGGCGTATCCACCTCCAGCAGGCAGTTCCGCATTGGCGCCGGCGGCAGTTCCACGCGACCGACGATCTTGCGGATATAACGTTTACTAGCTTGGTCAGCCGCTTCAGCGAGCCGCTGCCTGCGTGCTAGCCGGCGAGGACGTCTTCTTGAGGTACTTGTCGTACCAGGCAAGGTAGCGTTCGTAGCGGTCGCGCACAAAGCTCGGACGCGCGATCCCGTGGTGTTCGTTCGGGTAGATGATGAGCTGCGTGTCGATGCCGAGACTGCGCAGCGCCTGATACATCTGCTGGCCGCCCTGCACGGGAACGTTGAAGTCGAGATCGCCGCCGAAAAAGATCGTCGGCGTCCTGATCCGGTCGGCGTGGAGGAACGGGTAAGAGATTTTCACATAGGTGTCCCAGCCCTGTTTGGTCCATGGTGGACCGATCTCGTTGTCGTACTGAATGATGTACTGGTCGGTGCCGTAAAAGGAAACGGTGAAAGCAGTGCCGGCCCCGCTGGTGGCTGCTTTGAAGCGCGGATCGGAAGCGATCATGTAGTCGGTTAGGATGCCGCCGTAGCTCCAGCCGCCGACGCCGAGACGATCCGGATCGGCGACGCCCATGGCGATGACGCCATTTACGCCCGCTTCCAGATCCTCCACTTCGTAGTGTCCCCAATCGGCTGCGATGGCTCTCTGATACTTCGAGCCGCGTCCGTCGCTGCCGCGGTAGTTCATGCGTAGAACCGCGTAGCCGTTGGCGGCGAAGTATTGCGCCTCGAAGCTGAACCCGTGCGCGTCCTGACCCTTCGGGCCGCCGTGAATACGCAGCAGCAACGGAACTTTGGTGCCGGCTTTATAGCCGACCGGATAGGTCAGCAAGCCATTCGCCACCGTCCCATCTTTGCTCTTGAAAGTAACTTCTTCGGTCCTGCCAAGCTCGATTTCGGCCATCACGTCGTCGTTGGCATGCGTGAGCTGGCGGAGCGGACCGCCATTGCCATTAAGCGCATAGATTTCGTTGTGCCGATCGTCGCCGCCGGACATCGCTACCGAACATGCGCCGGCCATCGAGGGACTATTCACCACCACCGGCTTCGCCATGAGAGGCTCGGCAGCGCTCCCGCTGATCGGCACACGAACCGGATAAAGCGAGCGATCGTCGACGGCATACACCACGATCGATTTACCATCGGCGCTCCAGCGCGGACTGGAAACGCCGCGATCGAGATCCAGAGCAGCCTTCACCAGGGTGGGAGCGGAGGAGCCATCGGGCGGAACGATCGCCAAATGCTCCTGGCTATAGGCACCCCACTTTCGCTCTTCGCCCTGAAGGAAGGCAATCCATTTTCCGTCGGGACTCCACTCAGCTCGGCCGCCACGGCCGCCGCCAGCGCCCCGTTCGCTGATCGGAGTGATGCGTTTTTCCGTCGCTCCAGCCTTGGCTTCGGCAACGTAGAGCTGACCGCCGGGAGTGCGATCGGGATCCGGCACGCGATTGCTGGTGAACGCGATCCACTTGCTATCTGGCGACCACGAGGGCGAGCCTTCATCCCAAGTCTTCTGCGAAGTGAGGCGCTCGCTCTTCCTGGTGGCGATATCGTACATATAGACGTAGCTGTGCCGGCCCGAGAGCAGGTAGCCCTGCCCGTCCTGCTTGTAATGGTAGCGATCGATGACGATAGGCTTCGGGTTTGCGCCGGCGCCACGGCCGCCGCGGCCGCCACCCTCTCCGCCCGCCGGACCACCCGCCGCGTTGTCGGGGTCGGGATTGTCGGGATCGGGATCGCCGATCACCAGGGCGAGGCGCTTCGAATCAGGCGACCATTCGTAGCTCTGAAGACGGCCTTTTACATCGGTGAGTTGCAGCGCTTCGCCGCCGCTGCGGGGCAGGAGCCAGACCTGGTTGCCGCGAGCCGCTCCCGGCCGCGATGAGGTGAACGAAAGGTATTTTCCGTCCGGACTCCACCGCGGGGCCGATTCGCTCTGTTCGCTATTGGTGATTTGCTGGTTGTTGGATCCGTCGAAGCCAATCATCCAGATGTGCGCGTTGCCGGCGCGATCTCGCTTGGCGTCCACTTGCGACATGACGTAGGCCACATACTTGCCATCGGGCGAGCACTGGGGGTCTCGAACCTCTTTGAATCGAGGAAGATCGTCGAGTTTGAGCGGGCGGCGCGTCTGCGAAACGGCGGCGCACACGCAGGTCAGAGCAACAAACAGCGTGCGATTGAGCATGGGATTCAGTCTACACCCGTCGTGGCCGCACGAAATGCCAGCATCCGGAGTCAAGGCGGGATTAGAGTCCGGCATAGCTTCGGTCTGTCTGGA
Organism: Bryobacterales bacterium; assembly: GCA_963803725.1. Classification (GTDB taxonomy): domain Bacteria; phylum Acidobacteriota; class Terriglobia; order Bryobacterales; family Bryobacteraceae; genus JOPF133. The sequence goes on from CAWDOH010000066.1 coordinate 72,057, forward strand.
TTCGGAGCCGACCTGAAACCGGTTCCAGAAGTTCACGGAACGTAAGACGGCTATGCCGAAAACCTAATGATCAGGTCGGCATCACGGGTGTGCGGTAATCCTCCCGTGGACCGGAAGAAGCGGAACCTGCCCCCTGCCGGCGGTAAGCGCGGATCCTCGCAGGATGCTCACTGTGCCGCCAGACCCCCGCCTTCCTCCACTGGCCCTCCGCTGCTCCTCGGTCCCTCTCCAGATCCCAAACCTAAAGTGCGGTTCGCGAAATGACGGATGGCAAGCGACTGGCCGGATCGCTGTCTTGCGGCCGGAGAGGCGTGGCGGACCGGCGATGGGCGGGCGCGCGCAGTATGGCCTCACGATCGAAGTCCGCCTGAGGCGCTGCAACGCGATTTTTCAATTATGCGATGATCTCGTTTAGGAGAGAAGGTAAGCTTAGGCACGTCTCCATTCAGCAAGAACCGCGGGGCGGAGGCGCAGGCCCCGTGATCGGCAATCGATAACAGCAGGGATCGAATTGCGGCGGCGAGGGGCGCCGGAAGGAATCGGAAGGGTTGCAGTGTCTATGGTTGACGCGCTCCGGATATTCAAATCTATCGTTCCTCCTGCCTTTATGGCGGCAGCTATGGCCGTCGCAACTGCCGGGCCGGCCCAGGAGGCGGCCAGCCATCAAGCGGCGCCTGGTGCCGCGATCCGCATCGAGAAAGTCGCTATTGTAACGGACGCAGCGTTGGATGAGCGGGCCCGGTACGGCATGCGGAGACTCGAGGCGGCGCTGCGTTCCAAGGGGATTGCTGTCTCTGAAGGCGGCCAGGTCAGCGGGACCGATTTCGTGTTGCTCGCGGGAATGGGGAGCGGAAATGGCGCGGCCGCAGCCGCCCTGGCCCAGTTGAAAGCGGCCGTTCCCGCCGAAAGCGAAGCGCTGGCCATTCGCACGGGGGCGCGGTATCAGAGCAAGCCCGCCATTATCCTGGCTGGCGGCGATGGCGCGGGATTGATGTACGCCGCGCTCGATCTCGCAGATCGCATCGGCTGGGCACAAAACGGCGGCGACCCGTTCCAATTCGCTCGTGACGCGGCCGAAAAGCCATACCTCAAAGAACGCGGCGTGGTGATGTTTACGATGAACCGGGCCTATTTCGAAAGCCGTCTTCTCGACGAGCGCTTCTGGATCCGCTACTTCGACATGTTAGCGGAGAACCGCTTCAATCGCCTGGTGCTGATATTCGGCTACGAGGAAGGCGGCTACATGGCGCCCCTCTATCCATACTTCTTCGACGTGGACGGATTTCCCGGCGTGCGCGTCGTGGGGCTTACGGCAGAACAGCAAGCCCGCAACCTGAAGGCGATGAAGACGCTGCTGCGGTTAGCCTCGGAACGCGGGATTCACGTGAAGCCGGGCATCTGGGAGCACATCTACCGCGCCGGCATACAAGCAGGTGCGAATCCGTGGGCGTCGGACGGAACCAAGCCCGTTCCGGGGTTGGTCTGGGGCCTGAACGCGGACAACCTCGTGCCGTATACCGTCAGCGCTCTGAAGAAGTTTTATGAAACCTTCCCGGAGTTTACCGAGACGCAATTCCGAATGCACGAGGAATCCGGGCTGCTCAAGTCGGAGATCGCACCGTTCTGGCACGATGTCTTCGGTTTTTTCCGCAGCAGCAGGCCCGACATCCGGTTGGAATTTCGAGCTAAGGGCCTGCCGAAATCCGTGATCGCGGACGCTCAGTCGCAGGGTCTTAAACATACAACTGGATACCAAGATCTGGATGGAGCAGATGGGCCTCCCCTATCATCCCACTCACATTAACCGCCAGAACCAGATGGACGCCCGCCAGAGTTACGCGGACCTGCTGGAATATCCGCAAACCTACCACATGAACTGGACCCTGTGGAACGGCGGCACCACACGCGTGCTGCTGTGGTCCGACCCCGATTACGCGCGCCGGCTGGCCGCCAGCGCCCGCCTTTACGATGGCCAGAGCCTGATCGTGACGGAGATGGAGGCGACCAAAATGCTCGGGGAGCCTCACGACGCGAAGCCACGGGATTTCTTGAGTTCCCAGTACCGCTATTTCGATTATGAATTCGAGCGCTATTGGGCGTTCTATCGCGTATTCGGCCGGCTCTCCTACAACCCGGAGACAACGCCGGAGGTTTGGGAGCAGCGAGTACCGGAAGCGGTTTGGGCGCCGAGGCCGGACCCCACGTGATGAAGACGATACAACTGGCGAGCCGCGTGCTGCCCAGGATCGTGGCGGCCAGCGTGCCGTACAGCATGTTTCCCACCACCAGCGGCTGGCCGGAAATGATGCATCTCGGGAAGCCTGCCGCGCTATGCGCAGCAGGAGGAGGGCAGCGACATCCAGCAATTTATGAACCTCCGCGAGGAGGCCGCCAGCATTCTGCAGGGAACCGACACAGCGATGCGCCGCCCGGAGGAAACCAGCCGTTGGTTCGCCGAGACATCGGACGCCATTCTGGCGGAAGCCGCAGCGGCGGAACGAGCGCTGGGCGGGAGCGCAGGCAGCAACGAATTCAAGTCGACGATGACGGATGCCAGGATGCTGGCGGCGCTGGCGCGCTATCACTCCTGGCGACAGCTTGGCGGGGTGAACTACAACCTGTACCGGCAGGCAGGCGACCTGGCGGCGTTCGATGAGGCCATTGCCGACGAGCGCAAGGCGGTGCAGGCCTGGCACGAACTCGTCGAAACCGCCGGGGATTTTTACATCGAGGACATGTGGTTTGGCCCGAGCGGAAGAGCGTTTCCGCACCATTGGAAGGAAGAGATGAAGGCCCTGGACGCGGAATTCGATCGACTGCTGGCAGAGCGGCGGTCAGCCCCGGCGCGCCCGGACGCAAAGCCGGCGCGGATTCCGGCGCGAGCCGATTCATCCCCGTTTGCCGACCGTGACGTTTGTCCGGCAAACGCCCGCTCCGGCGGCGCCAGGCCAGGAGTATCTCGTGCAGGTGAAGGTTACGGCGCCGGACAGTCTCAAATCGATTCGCCTGCGATACCGGCATGTGAATCAGAAAGAGGACTATCAAACTGCGGACATGACGATCGACGCGCGGACCGGCGCCTACAGCGCGAAGATTCCAGCTTCGTTCATCGACTCGCACTGGGACCTGATGTATTTCGTCGAGGTTGTGGACAGCCAAGGCAACGGCAGGATCTATCCCGATTTGGAATTGGAGACGCCGTACATCATCGCGAGTGTGAAGCGGTAGAAGTTGGCATCCGGAATATTTTGCCGGCTGCCTGTTTTTGACGCCTATTTCATAGACTCTAGGACACAAATCTCCGTGATTCGTTTTCTTGTTTTTACGCTTACCCTGCTCGGGACCGCAACGGCTGTTGCGGGGGATCGTCCGTCTGTAGCGGCGAACGATGTGGTATGGAGCAGTCTTGGGAAAAATGAGAATGACTCCATGCCGGTCGGCAACGGCGACCTGGCTGCCAACGTCTGGACGGAGCCGAACGGCGACCTCGTCCTGCTGGTCTCAAAGGCGGACGCCTGGAGTGAACTGAATAAGCTGTTGAAGCTTGGCCGTATTCGCGTCCGGTTGACGCCGAATCCGTTCGCCCAGGCGACGGATTTCAAACAGACCCTCCGGCTGGAAGATGGCACGGTGGAGATCCGCAGCGGCTCCAATGTAATCAGGGTATGGGCGGACGCGAATCATCCGGTGCTGCGCGTGGTGGGGAGCTTGGCGCAGCCCTCCGCGGTGCGCGCGTCCGTGGAATTGTGGCGCACAAAGGACCACCCGTACGATGAAGTGTCGCCTGATAAGGGCGGACTGTTCGGCTTGGGGTCGCACTCGATCCCCCTGGTCTTCGAGGCCGACAGAGTCCTGCCCGCCACCAGGGACCGGGTGTCCTGGGCGCATTTCAATCAGGCCTCGGTGTACCCCATCATACTCAAGCAGGAGCACCTGGAGACACTGCTCACGAAGTATCCCGATCCGCTGCTCCACCGCTGCTTCGGCGCCGCGCTGACCGGAACCGGACTGGTCAGCGACGGAGATCTCTCCGTGAAATCCACGGCCCCGGTTCGCAGTTTCCAGGTGGATCTGACGGCGCTGACGACCACGCAAACAGCTTCGCTGGAGGCATGGCAGACGCAGTTATCCGCGCTCCTGAGCAAGGGCCCCGGAAGGCCGGCCCGGGCGCGCGCCGGCCACGAACGATGGTGGACGGATTTCTGGAACCGAAGCTGGCTGCACGTCAGCGGCTCGCCGGAAGCGGATAAGGTGTCGCAAGGATACATCATGCAGCGGTACATGATGGCTGCCTCCTCGCGGGGCGCGCTTCCGGTCAAGTTCAACGGGGGCTCTTTACGGTTGGCCACGACATGTCCGGAGGCGCCGAATCCACCCCCGCCAACCACAATCCCGATTTCCGGCAGTGGGGCGGCTCTTATTGGAACCAAAACAACCGGTTGCTGTATTGGCCGCTGGTCCAGACCGGCGATTTCGATCTGCTCAAGCCCTGGTTCGACCTGTATTTGAACGCGACGCCGCTGGCGAAGGACCGCACGCAGCTGTATTTCAACCACGCCGGCGCTTCTTTTATCGAGACCATCGACTTCTGGGGGCTGCCGAACATCAACGATTTCGGCTGGGACAATCCCAAGACCGAAGTGCACAGCCAATGGATGCGCTACCACATACAGGGAACGCTTGAGGTGCTGGCGGAGATGTTGGACCAGTACGATGTAACCCAAGACGCTGTCTTCGCCAGGGAGAAGATCGTGCCTTTCGGCGACGCGATCGTGACGTACTACGCCCGGCATTGGCCGCGCGATCCCAATGGAAAAATCCACATGGCGCCGGCGCAGTCGCTAGAGACCTATCAACTGGACGCAGTGAATCCAACGCCCGACATCGCGGGGCTCAAACACGTCCTGCCGCGGCTTCTGGGCCTGCCGCAATCCGTAACGGCGGCCGCCCAGCGAGCCGCCTGGAAGAAGACCCTTGACGATCTGCCGCCAATCCCGACGGGCAGGACCGCCAAAGGCAAGATTCCGCCGGGCGGTCAGGGCGATGCCGACGGAACGATGGTCATTCTTCCCGCCGGGAAATACGGCCGAACCCGCAATTCCGAAAATCCGGAGAGCTATGTTGCGTTCCCGTATCGGTTATACGGCGTCGGGAAGCCCGATTTGGATCTGGCTCGAAACACCTTCAAAGCCCGGCTTTTCCCACAAGACACTTGTTGGGGACAGGATGGGCCGCAAGCCGCCGTGCTGGGGCTGACGGACGTCGCGCAGAAGGCCGCCATCCACGAGTTTACGGCGTACGGCAACCAGCGCCTTTCCTGGTTCTGGCGGACGGGCCACGACTATATCCCCGACCTCGACAACGGCGGCACGGGCATGATTACACTGCAACTCATGCTGATGCAAACGGATGGAAAACGCATCCAGCTGCTGCCGGCCTGGCCGAAGTCCTGGACCGCGGATTTCAAGCTCCACGCGCCCTATCGGACTACTGTAGAAGGCCACGTCGAGAACGGGGTTGTTTCCAAGCTTAAGGTCATGCCCGAAGCGCGCGCCAAGGACATCACCATCGTGCGAACAGACGAACGATAGCGCGGATGTCGAATACCCTCAAACTTCCGTTTTTTGTTTTTTTTTAGCCTTCGCCGACATCTTCCACCAGCTCGCGAAGTACCGCCATTTCCTACAGATAGACCCGCACAACCGGCATCACCGGCTGTGCGGTAAACCTCTTGCGGGCCGCAAGAAGCGGAAGTTGCCCCTGCTGGCGCTACGCGGAGACCCTCGGCAGGATGCTCACTCGTCCGCCTTTGCCTGGCTTGCGGTGTCCACTTGCCCTGCCAGTGGCGTGAGAAGCGAAAAACACAACAAGCAAGCCAGGATTCTCGAAGCCATCGGTGATCCGGTGATCGTATCACATGCCGCAAGGGTGGCTGGCCTCGACGCACGGTCGATATGTGCGCGGTCGAAACCAGCATCAGGGAACTGATGGCCCGCCCTGTGCCCAAACTCTTGTACCTTCACCAGACGGATGTCGCCAGGCGCCAGGATATCAGGTCTGTCCCAGTTCGGCCGTGAGCGCTTGACTGGTTGGATTGAGCCGAGGTTTGGCAATACCCGTCGGAGCGCTCAATCGTGGTTAGGGGCCGGTGGCGGCGCAGACTACCTGTGCCGGTAGGTGATCCGTCCCTTGGTCAGATCATAAGGCGACAATTCCAGCGAAACTCGGTCGCCGTTCATTATCTTGATACGGTTTCGTCGCAGTCTGCCAGCCATCGTGGCGAGCACGGTCTTTCCTAAGTCAAGCTCGATGGAAAACATTCCGGCCCGGAACTTCTCCACCACCTTGCCCATTACTTCAATTGCGTCTTCTTTTGGCAAGCTTTTCCTTTTAAGTCGAAAGGTGTCTACTGTCTACCAACGGTTTTGCCGCGAGCCGCCGCCGTTGCCACGATATCCGCCGCCGCCCGATCCACGCTCGGTCTTGGGTCGAGCTTCGTTGACGTTCAGCGTCCGGCCGTCGACATCTCTGCCATTGAGGCCGCTGATGGCTGCGTTGCCTTCCGCGTCCGCGGCCATTTCGACAAAGGCGAAGCCGCGGGGTTGCCCCGTATCACGGTCGGTCACGATGTTGACACGGTCGACCGACCCATATGTTTCGAACATGGAACGAACCGAACTTTCGGTGGTCCCGAAACTGAGATTACCTACAAAAATGTTTTTCATTAAACTTCTTTCTGAATTGGCAGAGCAGCGAATGGGCAAGATCAAACAACGGCGGAGTTTTTGCCGGACGATGTGGGAACGTGCGCAATAGGCAGGACCGTCAAAGACATCTTAACCATACCACGAATCGCGAACGAGTGCGGCGAAAAAGGTATAATCAGTTTATCCGGCCTCCCCGCACGTTGCCTGAGCCCGGTTAAATCCCTTTCAGAGAAAATTCATTTGCTATCCATCAACAATATCTCGATGCGATTTGGCGCCCGCACGCTGTTCGAAGACGTGACGGCCACGTTTCTTCCAGGCCGCCGCTATGCGATTACGGGACCGAACGGGGCCGGCAAGTCGACCTTGATGCGCATTCTAACCGGCGAGATCGAGCCGTCCAAGGGATCTGTTACGCGCCCGAAGAAGTTGGGGGTTCTGCGTCAGGATCAATCTGCGTTCGACTCGTACCGGGTGCTGGATGCCGCGATCATGGGGAACGCTCAGCTTTTTGCCGCGTTGCAGGAGCGGGAAGTCCTCTATGCCAAGGACCCGGGCGCCCTCACTGACGAGGACGGAATGCGCCTCGGCGAACTCGAAGGCATCGTCGGCGACGAGGGCGGGTACACCGCCGAAAGTGACGCCGCTATCCTGCTCGATGGCCTCGATATTGGCGAGGAATTGCACGATCGCAAGATGAGCGAACTGCAGGGCGGCCAGAAAGTCCGCGTCCTCCTGGCACAGGCGCTGTTCGGTCATCCGAGCGTTCTGCTGCTGGATGAGCCAACCAACTACCTCGACCTTGAGTCGGTGCACTGGCTGCAGAAGTATCTGCTGGCGTTTGACGGCTGCCTCATCGTGATCTCGCACGACCGGCACTTCCTGAATGAAGTGTGCACGCACATTGCGGACATCGATTACGAAACCGTGATCGCCTACACGGGCGGTTACGACGATATGGTGGTCGCGAAAACACAGATCCGAGCCAGGGTAGAGGCCGAGAATTCGCAGCGAGAAAAGAAAATTGCGCAACTCAACGAGTTCATCGCCCGCTTTTCGGCCGGTACGCGGTCCTCTCAGGTGACCTCGCGAAAGAAAGAAGTGGAGAGGCTGCAGACCTCGGACCTGGCGAAGTCGAACATCCAGCGCCCATACATCCGCTTCGGCATTGAGCGCCCTTCCGGTCGCCATCCACTCGAAATCAAGGGACTTTTGAAATCCTACGAAGGAATTCCAGTGATTCATAAATTCACGGCTAGCGTCAGCCGGGGCGAGAAAATCGCGTTGATCGGCCGCAACGGCGCGGGCAAGACGACCTTGCTGCGGTCGGTAGTGCGAAGCGCGCCGGGACCGATCGATGCTGCGGAGCAGTCATTTGCGGTCGATGCCGGCTCAGTGACCTGGGGACACGAGGTCTCCGCCGGCTACTTCTCGCAGGATCATCGCCAGTCCATTCGCTCTGGGGTTACGCTGATCGACTGGCTGCATGAGTTCGATCCGATGGCGTCGCAGGCGGAGCTGCGGGCGGTGCTCGGGCAGATGCTCTTCAGCGGTGACGATGCGTTGAAGCGGACCGAAGCGCTGTCGGGCGGCGAAGCCGCGCGCCTGACATTTTGCCGCCTCATGCTGGAGAAGCCGAATTTTCTGGTGCTGGACGAGCCGACCAATCACCTCGACCTCGAGTCTATTAACGCATTGAATATCGCCCTTCAGCGGTACGACGGCACGGTGCTCCTGGTGACGCATGATTACGATGTGATCGATGAGGTGGCGTCCCGCATCTGGAGCTTCGAGGGTGACAGCATCGAAGACTTCCGGGGTCCGTACGAGGAATTCCGCGCGGCCTCGGAACGGGTCGCGTAGGCGGCGGAAAGCCAGGGACCGCGCGCCACTCCGAAGAGCTCGGCGGAGACGACTGGCCGACCGCTGGCTGATGGTAGTCCCGGTCTTCAGGCGCCTGCCCCTTTGTCGCAGACTGATCAGCGTCGGCGACCCGAAGCGCCAGTGAGGAACGCTCGCCCTGTTAACCCCTGGGTGGTATTAGCCAGAGAATGTGAGAGTTCGAAGGCAGAAAACGCGTGGTGCAGTCGCAGCCCTCCATCGATCGCCGCCGCCTGCCGGCGACTCGAGCAGCGTTAAGCTTGCCTCACTGATCTGATCGTCGGGATCTCGCGACGTTCAGGATGGCCGCACGTGACCAGCCCGCGGGATCGCGATAAAAGGCCGCCATGCGCGCATGGGTTTCGCTGTAGTCACGCAGATCCGCCAGGTGGAATGTGCGCGGCGTCGCATCGAGATGAGAATTCTGCCACAGCCGGTTGTACAGGATGACAACAATATGCAAGGCCTGCAATGAAGGATCGGTGGGATCCGGCAGGTTCCATATCGGCCGTCAGGGCAAACAGGATGAAGTTAAGGCTGGAAGCCATCACCAGAACCGCCAAAATTTGGATCGCGGGTCTGAGGAGCCGAATAAATAATGATGCCGGCCGCCCCAAGGAATCCGATATGACGGCTGCGCGAAGCCATGCTTAGAAGGCGTCCAAGAAGTGGGAACTGTTGACGTGCCTGGTCCCCGAGCTGCCCATACCGTGGCCAGCTTTCCGTGGCTTTGATGAAAGGCCAGCAGGTCGGCGATGTTCACGTCGCTCACCCCGTCGCCGAGCACCTTTTCCCACCCACGGAACAAGTTGGACCCGAAATCCGTCACCTACCTTACGAAGGCGAGGGTTTTCGTGGGAAAAGTTCTCAAAATCATTCTCCTCCTGGGCCTGCTCTGTTTTCTTACCGCCGTGATGGCGCAGCAATTTCCGTTATGGGAGCGCCTGCTTCGCTACTACGGCGGCAAAACCGACACCACGCCGGTGCCCTCCATGAAGATGGGCAATCACATGCAGATGTCGCTCAAGGGCCAGCCGCAACCGGGAGACGCCGAACGCGCACAGCGGATCGTCGCAGCCGCCCGCCGCGTGGTGGCACATTACTCCGACGTGAACACCGCGCTTCGCGACGGCTACCGGCCATTTCATCCCACGGGCAAACCGGGCGAAGAGGTCCACTACACGAGGCTCTCGCTACCATCGGCTGGAGCAGAGCCAGGTGAACTACGATCACCCGGGGTCGATCCTCTATCAACGCACGCCGCAGGGCATGCAGGCCGTCGGCGTCATGTACACCGCTCCGCAGGATTCGACGCCGGACCGTCTGAATGCAATCGCTCCGCTCAGCATCGCCACCTGGCACCGTCATGTGGACTTCTGCGGCGGACCGCGAAACATACCTCTCGAAGAGCGAGCCGGGCCGCATGCGCGGTTTGGCCCGCAGGGGAGTATTCACACCGAAGAGGCATGCCAGGAGGCGCACGGCCTCTGGATTCCGGTGGTCTTCGGATGGATGACGCATGTCTACCCCAACGCCAAATCCCCCGGCGGCGTGTGGGCCGGAATGGACATGCATATGGATGCCAATACCAACGATCAAGAAATGAAGTAGTAGGCGTTCGACCGAGGGGTGCGCTCCCTCGGTCGCGGCTCCGCTGCGGTGCGGTTCCGTCTCGAAGCTGAGCCGAGCGCGTATGCAGCCGGGCGAACGGGATCACGGGGTTGGGGGCGTAAGGTGTCCCGCTTGCCCTGAGCCGCCCCAGCGCTTAGTTCGGAACGGGCTTGCCGGCGTGGTCAATCACCAAGACTTCGACGGGTCCTTTAGTGGCCTTCAGATTCAGCCCGAGCTGCTCTGGTAAAGCCGCAAAGAGGGAGGGGCCGTCGTTCGCAGGAATCCCATCGTCCGCGCCCGGTTTGGCGGGGTTCGGGTCAGGCACGAATTGCAGCTTGAAACTGTAGACCCCTTTCAGCCCGGTCTCATCGATAACCCTGTGCTGCAAGGGTCGAGACAAGGCGGACGCCAACATAGGCATGGTCGCTTTCACTCCGGTCATGCGGCCCGGGCCTTCAATTCTCATGCTCACCGCGGGGTCGTCATCTTTAGCCTCCGTGAGTTTGGGCCCGTTCTTCGCCAGCACCAGGGCGTAGATGGGGAGATCCTTCTTCCCGCGGTGGACCTTCAATTGGAACCGGTCGGCCAGGAGATTCTGAATCATCTGGCGGAATTGCTGGGGAGTGGCCTTGGGGTTCGCCGCCTTGGCATCGATATCGAATCCATCCGATTCCAGCCAGCCTGGGCCTCCGGAAATCTGGTCGGGCATGACCTGGTATGCCAGCATGATCAGCATTTTCACCGTGGCGTTCGAAGTCGTCAGCCTGGCGCCTGGGTTGTGCGTGAGCGACCGTGCGGTAGCGTCAGGCCGGGCCGGCTTGACCGACGCCACCTCGAACACCTGTTCCTGCGCGCCGCAAAGAGACACCAGGAACTGCGCCGCCGCCGTAATTCCTACCGCTCGGTTCATGGCCCCACGTCCCCTGGTGCTGATACTGCCGGTGGCGCAAAAGGTTACGGACAAGGCGCGCATGCCGCACCCGTCCCAATCCGGATCCCGCCTTCCCCACACGATACTCGTGAGACCGCCATGCCGCTCGCTCCCGGATCTTGCCTCGGTCCCTATGCCTTTCTCCGCGCCCTCCGCGCCTCCGCGCCTCCGCGTCAGGTTTTTCGGCCCTCCCAATCTCCGCCGCCTCCTCCCCCCTCGACCAGCCTTCTCCGCGCTTTCTCCCCGCCCTCCGCGCCTCCGCGTCGAATGGGCCCCCCCGCTGGCCTGTCGGGAGTTTCCTCGCCCCGAGAACATCGACAACAGTCGATTCGTGTGCTCCGCCGTGAACACCGCCGGACCCCAACCTCCACTCCCCAGCTATCGTAAAATGTTACGAATGACCAAACTCAGAGCGATCCTGTTGGCCGCCGCAACCCTTGCACTCGCAGCCGTTGGCGCAATTTCCAGCGCCCAGCACACGGGCTACGATCCGGCTCTCTGGAGCGGCATGCACTACCGCATGATCGGCCCGGAGCGCGGCGGACGCGTTACCGCGGTGACCGGCGTGCCCTCCCAGCCCTACACCTTTTATATGGGATCCACCGGCGGCGGCGTCTGGAAAACGGTCGACGCCGGCCACACCTGGACCAACATCTCCGATGGTTTCTTTGCGGTCGCCTCTATGGGCGCCATCGAGGTCTCGCTCTCCAATCCCGATATCGTCTACGCCGGCACCGGGTCCTCCAAAATCCGCAGTAACGTCTCCATCGGCCGCGGGATCTATAAATCCACCGATGCGGGAAAGACCTGGACCTTCCTCGGTCTCCGCGACTCCGGCCAAATCTCCACCATCCGCGTCAGCCCCACCAATCCCGACCTGGTCTACGTCGCGGCGCTCGGTAACCCCTTCGTCCCCAACAAGGAGCGCGGCGTGTTCCGCTCCACCGATGGCGGCAAAACCTGGAAACAGGTCCTCTTCCTGTCCGCCGACCTGGGCGCGGCCGACCTCGAATTGCAGCCCGGCAACCCCAAGGTCCTGTTCGCCTGCATGTGGCACGGCCAGCGCAAGCCCTGGACCATCGTCAGCGGCGCCCGCGAAGGCGGCATCTACAAAAGCACCGATGGCGGCGATACCTGGAACAAGCTCGCCGGCGGCCTGCCCCACGAATTGTTCGGCCGCGCCAACGTGGCCATTTCGGCCGCTAAGCCCGAGCGCATCTACGCCCTCATCGAGGCCAAGCCCGGCTCCGGCCTCTACCGCTCCGAGGATTCCGGCGCCACCTGGTCGCTGGTCAACGGCTCATCCGCCATCATCACCCGGCCTTTCTATTACGACACCCTCGGCGTGGACCCCAACAATCCCGACGTCGTCTTCATCGGCGACGAAACCTGGTTCAAGAGCACCGATGGCGGCAAGACCGTGCACCGGGCCCAGGCCCCGCATGGCGATCACCACGACATCTGGATCAACCCCAAGAATTCCGAGTACATGATCCAATCCAACGATGGCGGCGCGAATGTGTCGCTCGATGGCGGCCTCACCTGGAGCCCGCAGACCAATCAACCCACCGCCGAGATCTACCAGGTGGCCGTGGACGATCAGTATCCCTACCGTGTTTACGGCGCGCAACAGGACAACACGACCGTCATCGTGCCCAGCCTGCCGCTGGGCGATGGCCAGGAGTTTCGCGTCGGGCCGGGCTGCGAAACCGGGCCGATCATCCCCAACCCGGCCAATCCGGAGGTGGTCTACGGAAGCTGCAAGGGCCAGTTCTCCGTGCAGAACCTCGCCACCACCGACGAGATGCGATACTGGGTGGGCGCCGAGTCGCTCTACGGCAACGGCGGCGGCACCTTGATTGACCGCTTCCAGCGCGTCTCCCCGATGGAGGTTTCGCCATTTCCGCCGTACGCCGTGTACTACGGCTCGCAATACCTGCACCGCACCCTCGATGGCGGCGTGACCTGGCAGAAGATCAGCCCCGACCTCACGGCCGACCCGCCCGGCGAGCCGCAGGAACCCTCCGGCACGCCCATCACCCGCGACGCCACCGGCGAAGAAGTCTACAGCACGCTCTACTCGATTCGCGAATCGCCCGTGCAGAAGGGCGTCATCTGGACCGGGTCGAACGACGGCCTGGTACAGGTGACCCGCGACAACGGCGCCCACTGGGAGAACGTCACGCCCAAAGACCTGCCGCCCGGCGGACGCGTGCAGAACATCGAGCCGAGCCCGCACCACGCCGGCACCGCCTACGTGGCGATCTACCGCTACCTGCTGGGCGATTTCTCGCCTTACATCTACCGCACCAAGGATTTCGGTAAAACCTGGACGCACCTCACCGATGGCTCGAACGGCATCGCCAAAGATGAACCCACCCGCGTGGTGCGCGAAGATCCAGTTCGCGAAGGTCTGCTCTACGCCGGCACCGAGTTCGGAATGTACATCTCCTTCGACGATGGCGCCCAGTGGCAGCCGTTCCAAATGAATCTGCCGGTGACGCCGGTGACCGATATCAAGGTGGCCCACAAGGACCTGGTGGTCTCCACGCAGGGCCGCTCCTTCTGGATCCTCGACGACCTCACTCCCGTCGAGCAACTGAACCAGAAAGTGGCCACCGCGGATGCCTGGCTCTACCCGCCGCGCGAGGCCGTGCGCACGCCCGGGCGCGGGTTCGGCGGGGGACTGGGCCGCGGCTCCGGCATCCAGTATCCGCCGTCGGGCGCGGCAATCGATTACTACCTGCACTCGGCGCCGTCGGGCGATATCACTATGGAAGTGCTGGATGGTTCGGGCAAGCTGGTGCGCAAGTTCTCAAGCGCCGGCGCGGGCGCCGCCGAGCGTCCGCAGGCTGCCGATTTCGCCGCCGCGGATGAAGAAGAAGCCGGCGGCGGAGGCGGTGGAGGAGGCCGCGGCGGACGCGGCGGCCAGACCCACCTGGACAAGAACGCCGGTCTGCACCGCTTCACCTGGGATCTGCGCTATCCGGGACCCTGGCAGAGTCCCGCACGTCCCGAGGGTCCCAACGGCCCCACGGCGGTTCCCGGCAAGTACGCCGTGCGTCTTCACGGTGGGATCGTGGAGCGCCACCGCGCCGCTGGTGGTAGTCGAAGATCCGCGCGTGACCAAGGCCGGCGTCACCACCGCCGATTTGCGCGAACAGTTCGAGCACAACATGAAGGTCCGGGAACTGGTGAGCGAGGCCAACCGCACGGTGGCCAAGCTGCGCTCCGAACAGGCCCGCCTGCGCAGCAGCACCGCCAGCGGCGCCGCCGCCGAGCTAGCCAACCTGAACGACCTGGCCTCGCGCTTGATCACGGCGCCGATCCGCTATAGCCAGCCGGATTGCAGACCCACATCACTTACCTGTACGGCATGACCAACAGCACCGACCAGAAGATCGGCCGCGACGCCATCGACCGTTATGATACGGTCCGGAAGTCGCTGGAAGAGATCGAGGCCGAGCTGAGTAAGATTACGGCGAAGTAAAACGGAGCAGCCGCGGCGCGGAAGGATCAAACGCTGGACGCACGGGAGATACGATGGGTCGAGCATGGATGAGGAGAAGACTGCGGCTTTCCGACCATTGGTGGACGATGAACGAAGGCTGTTGAAGACGCTGCTCGACCATCACCAGTTCGATGGACGGGAGCAACTCCGCGAGCAGTTGGATTCGACGACGGCACGGCTGATTCTGGAGTACCAGGATAACTACGGCAGCATCGAACTGCACGTATCCAACGGACCCCCGTCCGGCGGGCGATACCGAGTTCCAGTGGAAGGACAATATCTCGATGACGACGGAATCCCGGTCTGGCTCCTGCTCCACATAGATAGCGAAGGGTTCCTGTGTGAACTCGAAATTGTTCGTGCGGATGGCAAGCCGATGATTTCTACTCCGACACCCGAGCGTCTTGAGATTTACTGAAGACCCGGCGGGCCGAGCGCCCCGACTGCCGGGCCAGGGTCAATGGACGAGGAACCCACCTAACGTTCCCAACCCCGGGGCAAAACTGGGCAGTGGTGTTGAATTTCAGCGGGAGACCAAACGGGATTGACTGTCGGGTCGCAGGAGGAGTGCCGGCACCGGCCGCATCCTATGCGTAATCTATTGCTGCGACTTCATGTTAAATCCCCTGCCCCCGCAGCCTTGACATCGGATGAGTTCAATGGGCCTGTTAGCGAATTTCTGCTCTTGAATTTCAGGATTGGACTGGAAGAACGCTGGCTTGCTCACTCGAGCCGTGAGGCTCTGGCTGATTTTCGCGACGTGCAGTCCCTCCATCTTCCATCCCAGGATGATTTCGGATATCAGATCGGTCTCAATCGCCACCAGCCTGGATTGAGATTCCTTAAACCTGCGGACGCATCTCCATTCTTCCTCGTATGCCCATTCCGGAGATTTGTACAAGCACGCCCTTTTGTGCGAAGCACGCTTCGGCTTGGGCTTGTATTCGACGAACCGCAAATCGCCCTCCTTGAAAAAGGAGGCGCTCGAATTGAACCCGATGACGAAACCAGTGTGGTTCCGAGCGTAGTGAACCCACATCAAATGGCTATCGGCTTTCGTGGTCAGGCAGAGAATGCCTAGCGCATCCCTGTACCTGTGTCGCCTCACCATGGTTCGGAACCTGGCGCCCGGTGAAACGGGATCATATGAATCGAAGGTATCGTTGAAATCAGAAGGAGGGCTGAAGCGGACCCGAAGGCCGTCAAGGATATCGATCCGTTCTGGAGGGCAGTACTTATAAAGCATACGCGGACGGTCTATTTGGGGAAGCGTGTTCAATGTAACAAGTTCTCCTCGACTCACCGGTAGGGTGAGCGCCGCCCCGCGAAATCTCCACGGGGACAAGAGCGCCCGCCCAATCACAGTGAACCGCATCATAGCGGAACGATGCAGTCACTGCAATGCGCGCAGAAACGTATTGATGGCAGTAAAACGGGCTTCTTTCCGATAAGGTCGCAAAAACGGGCATTCTGGAAACTACCCCTGCCGGGCCAAGCGTCCCGACTGCGGCCGCGCTCACACGCTGCGCTCAAGCGGCAGACCCAGCGTTCCCTCTCTCGCCAGTTCGGCGGCGAAGGCGAGTGCCGCATCGATATCCTCGGGCTTCAACGAAGGGTAACTGGCAAGAATCTCATCGCGCCCGATGCCGGCGGCAAGGTTGTCCAGAACCACCGAAACCATGATCCTGGTCCCCCGAATGCATGTCTTGCCGTGGCAAACGGCAGGATTCACGCTCACCCGTTCTCTCCAGTGCTGCATCATTCCTATGTTACCGAAGCCCCTCACCCGCCAGCCACTCCTGTCACCTGGCTGTCATCCCGCGCCACTAAAATAGAACCTTCATGCTCCGATTCCTGCTCCTGCTCCTGCCGGCACTGCTGCACGCAGCCGGCCTCCAGATCTACGCCATCGACGTCGAGGGCGGCAAATCTACCCTCTACGTTTCGCCCTCGGGGCAGTCCATGCTGGTAGATACCGGCTACGATGGCTACGGCGGACGAGACGCCAGCCGTATCCTGGCGGCGGCCCGCGCGGCGGGAATCTCACAGATCGATTACCTGGTGATCAGCCACTACCACAAGGACCACGTGGGCGGTGTGCCGCAACTGGTGGCGCGGATTCCCATCCGCAACTTCGTGGACCACGGCAAGAACTTTGAGAGCGTCAAGGATAACGGCGACGTCTACAATGCCTACGTGAAGGTGCGCAAGAGCGGCAACCACATCGAAGTCCGGGCCGGCGACACCATCCCCATCGAGGGCCTGCGTGTGGATGTGGTGACGGCTTCCGGCGTGGCCATCGCGAAGCCGCTGGACGAGGGCGGGCAGCCCAATCCCACCTGCAAGACGTACGCGCCCATCGACCCGGACTGCGGTGAGAACTCGCGCTCCATCGGAATGGTCATTCAATACGGAAGCTTCCGGGTGGTGGATTTGGGCGACCTTTACTGGAACCAGGAGCACGATCTGGCGTGCCCCGTCAATAAGTTGGGCACCGTGGCCGTGTACATGACCACGCACCACGGCAAGAAAACCTCCGGCTCCCCGCAGATGGTCTGGGCACTGCATCCAAAGGTGGCCATCATGAACAACGGTCCGGTGACCGGCGGCTCGGAGAAGGACTGGCAGACCATCCACGATTCGCCCGGCCTGCTGGATCTGTGGCAGCTTCACTACGCCACCCAGAACGACCGCCGGCATAACGTGGACCCGCGCCTGATCGCCAACACCAAAGACCGCGACTGCCCCGGCGACTGGATCCGCGTGGTGGCCGAAGCCGATGGCTCCTTCACCGTGCGCAACGGGCGGACGGGGTTCGAGAAGAGCTACCGGTAGGCGGCGGAATTGCCGGCCTTCCCGCTGAGGAACAGCAGGAAGCGTCCGATCGCGATCGGCGTGCCGAGCGGGCTGTACCAAGCGATCTTCTTCTGATTGCCGACGCAGTCCAGGCACAGCACCGCGCACGGCGCCGGGGCCTTGGGATCGGCGAAGCGCGCGGAGGGGTTTTCCACGCCGGTGTGTACGAAGCGGACCTCCGGCGCGCGCTGGCGCAATAGCACCTCGAACGGATATTCGAGCTGATTCTCGGAGCTATCGATGCCCACCATGCGGCAGCCCGAGCGCGCCGTCAGGTCCACCGCCTGCCAATAGGAGTCCTGGTTGTGCATAGCGCCCAGGTCGGCGAAGTACTGCGCATCGCGCGAGACCGCGAACACGTTGCCCGGGCCGCGCAGGGGGCGCAGCCAGTTCTGCTCCGCCGGCAGCCGCGCCAGGCTGAACAGCAGCAGGCCGATGACGATGGCCGCCGCGCGCGGCCGCAGGCTTCCCAGAAACACGCCGGCCAGGGGCGCGGCGACTACCAGCGGACCCAGCAGGTAGCGCGCATCCCACGCGTACCAACGGACATAGAAGCAGAACAGCAGGAAACCGCACACGATGGAGGCCGCGTAAATCAGCCAGCGCGGGTCATGGCGGCGCCATGCCAGCCACACCGCGAACACTGCGGCCGCCACCAGCAGCAGCAGTTGCCAGCGATTATTGGCATTGGCCTCATGGCGCGTATTGACCGGCGGCGCGTAGCGGCTCAGGCGCTCCTTATTTATAGGGTCTTCCGGGTCGACGTGGAGCCGCCGGTGCAGATCCATCACCACGCGGTAGACGCCCTGGTTCCAGCGTTCGCTGCTCGATCCCATCTGGTCGGAGAGATTCAGCAGCAGGTTCGAGACCATCGGTTTCCAGCCCAGCGGGTCGTTGCGGAACTTGTAGAGGCCGTTGCCGAATGGGGAATCGAATCCCAGGGGCGAGCCGCTCACGGCGAAGTTGCGCAGGTACAGCGGGCCACTTACCAGTAGGACGCCGGCGGCGGCCCAAACCGGCGCCCAACGCCAGCGGCGCCAGCGGCCGGCGGCGCGGTCGCAAAGAAACACGCCCGCCACCAGGGGCGGTGCGAAGAGGTACGCGGTGCCTTTGGTGAACACCGCCAGCCCCACCGAAAGGCCCAGAAACAGCAGGTCGCGGCGGACCGCGAAGTATACGATGGCTACCAGCCAGAACGCCGCCAGGCATTCATTCTTGGCGCTGGAGGCCTGCAGAATCCCGCTCGGCAAGGTGGCGCAGAACAGCGCCGCGAAGGCCTGGCTGCACGAATCCGCGTGCATGGCGGCGGCAATCGCCGTGACACCCAGGATCGAGGCGCAGAAGGCGGCCAAACTCACCAGGTTGACCAAGTGGTCCCCGCCCGTCAGCAGGTACGTGTGGAGCATGAAGTATTCGGCCAGCGGCGGAAAGTCGATCTGGTTCAGATACGGCGTGGGGAAGACGCCAACACTGCCCGATTGCATCCAATAGATTACGCGCGGCAGGTGATAGGCCAGCACATCGTGGCTGTTGGGAGGACTGAACCAGGCGGCGACGGCCACCAGCACCACGATCCACGCGATTCCCACCGCGATCAGGGTTTCCAACGGGCGAAGGGGGAATCGGTGGAACGGCGGCGGGTGCCGGTAAAGGTACAGCGCCACTGCCGCGGCAATCGCCAGCCACGCCACGGCCGCTGGAATGGGACGCAGTAGATGGAGCGCGCCCAGCGCTTCGGTAAGCCAGGCCGTCACGGCGCCTGCCATCACGCACCCGCGCAGCAGATAGTCCCGCAAGCCGCATTATCCCAGAGTCGCAAGTGCGGCTGGCGGCGTGGCGCCAGGGGACCCGAACCGCTTTACCCCACCTCCGGGTAACGGAACTGCGTTAACCATCGGCTAACTGGAACTCTACCCGCGTCTGCCGTACCATTCTTAGCGAGATGGCAGCCCTGCCTGTTACTAAGCCTGCGGCCAGCGCCCGACCCGAAGTCTGGCCCACCATACCCGACCGTTTGGAGGACCTCGGCATTCCTCGCGCTCTGGTGAGCGATCTGATCCTTCGGTATTTGTGGCTGCACGGCACGGCCACGCTGGCGGCCTTGAACCGTACTCTGAAGCTCTCCTTCCCGGTGCTCGAGATCCTGTTCCACCAGTTCCGGCAGCAGCAGTTGCTGGAAGTGAAGGGGATGCTGGGTAACGATTACTCCTTCTCGCTTTCGGCGGCGGGCCGGGCGATGGCCGACTCGCGCAGCCAGGTTTCACTTTACGTTGGCCCGGCGCCCGTTTCCATCCACCAGTACCACGAGGTGGTGAAAGCGCAATCGGCGCGCGTGCGGCTCAGCCGCGACAGTCTGCGGCAGGCCTTCCATGACCTGGTGCTGCCTGACGGCCTGCTCGATCAATTGGGACCGGCGTTGATCGGGCAGCAATCGCTCTTCCTCTACGGCGGCACGGGCAACGGAAAAACCAGCATCGCCGAGCGCATCCTGCGGATCTACCACGATCATGTGCTGATCCCCTATACGGTAGCGGTGGATGGGCACATCGTCGCGATCTTCGATCCGGTGGTGCACCGGGCGGTACCCTGCGACGACGAAATGCTGGATCCGCGGTGGGTGCTGTGCGAGCGTCCCTGCCTCACGGTAGGCGGGGAGCTTTGCGCACCCATGTTGGAACTGCGTGTGGACGAGACCACCCGCGTATTCATCGCCCCGGTGCAGATGAAGGCCAATAACGGCATCCTGGTGATTGACGATTTTGGCCGCCAGATGCTTTCTCCGCGCGATCTGCTGAACCGCTGGATCGTGCCGCTGGACCGCCGCATGGATTATTTGACGCTGGCCTCGGGCATGAAATTCGGCGTGCCGTTCGAGCTGATGGTGGTGTTTTCCACCAACCTGGACCCGCACGACCTGGCGGACGAGGCGTTCCTGCGGCGCATTCAGAGCAAGGTGCTGCTCGAAGATGTCACCGCCGATATCTTCGACCAGATCTTCGAGCGCATTCTGGAGGCGCAACGGACCCCCGTGGAACCCGGCTGTGCCGAATACCTGCGCTCGCGCTGTCTGATGGCGGTGCCCAAAGGGCTGCACGCCTGCTACCCCGGCGATATTTTCAAGCTGGTGAGGGCTATCAGCGAGTACGAAGGCCAGCCGGTCCGGATGACCCGCGCGGCCATTGATCGCGCGGTGTCGCTGTACTTCGCCCGCCCGGGCGGGGAGTGAGGCATGGACGGCTTTCGCAACTACTTGCGGACTCTGCCCGAGGAGTTGCTGGAGCACGTCAGCGAGGACTACGTGTGGCTGGCGGGCCTGGGCTTTGGCGAAGAGTCCGCGGCGGAATTCCAACGGCGCCGGGAGTGCTGCCGCCAGGAATGCCTGCGGCGCGGATGTCCCGGCATTTACCGCCTAGCCGAGTGGTCCGTGGCGGCATAGGTCTGCCGGAGTCTACGACCGCGAAGTCCGCTCCCTACGGTCACGGCTCCGATTCAATGTTGAGCCGTGTGCATTAGCGGGCGGGCGGACCGAAGCACGCGGCCGGAGACCTGGCGGCATGTACCGGTCAATGCGTTGCGTTGGCCACCTGCAGGTCATCCACTACCCGCGCTACGTGAGGAACACTGCGAGCGAGCGATTCGGCCTTGGCTTTTTCGGTGGCCGTATCCACCTGGCCGGAGAGCGTGACCACGCCATTGGTGGAGTTGACGGAAATATCCGGCACCGTGGACAAGCCGACATCCGAAGCAAGCTTGGACTTCACATCGGCGGTGATCTGCAAGTCGCGAACCTGCTGTTCCGGAGTCGAATTCGTGCGGCAGCCGAAAAGTGCGGCAGCCAGGAGTAAGGGTAAGAGGGCTTTCACTCGAAGAATCCTCCACCTTTGCTTTTGCACGCGTAGGCGCAGCGTGCGGGAAGTCACGGAGAAACCTGACGCGGAGGCGGCCAGGGTAAGCCCGTTCCGTGTCTTAACTCCGCGTCTCCGCGCCTCCGCGTCAAGCGCTGTCGCTCTTTGCCTTCTTACTGCACGGGATTCCGCAGAACCCCAATCCCCTCAATCTCCACTTCCACCACATCGCCGGGCGAGAGGCGGCGGGTGCTGCCGGGAGTGCCGGTGTAGATGATGTCTCCCGGCAGCAGCGTCACCCAGCCGCTCACCCAACTGACAATCGCGGCGCAATCGAAAACCAGATCGGCGGTGGATTGTTTCTGCACAACTTCGCCGTTGAGGCGCGTCTGCAGCAGCAGATTGCCGTAATCCAGGCCGGTCACGATGGCGGGGCCCAGCGGAGCGAAGGTATCGGAACCTTTTGCGCGCCACCATTGCAAGTCCTTGCCGGGGCCATGCTGCCAGTTGCGCTCGCTCACATCGTTGCCGCAGGTGACGCCGAAGATGGCGTCGCGCGCTTCGACGGGCGTGGCGCTCTTCACCTGCTTGCCGATCACCGCCACCAGCTCGCCTTCGTAGTGGACATCGGTGGCGTCGCGCGGAATCACGATGGGACCTTCGGGGTGCTGCAAGGCCGTCACCGGCTTGTAAAACATCTCCGGGTGCGCCGGCTGCGGGCGTCCGCCCAGATGGCTCTTATAATTCAACCCCACGGCCAGGATCTTGCCGGGATGCAGCGGGTAGAGCAGTTGGACCTCCGACAGGCGGTAGGTGGCGCCCGATTCGGTGTGGCTGCCGAAAAGGTCGCCGGCAATGGCGCGTACGGTTTCGCCGTCGAGGATGCCATACCCGTCGCGGGCCGGGGAGTGGAAGCGGATGTATTTGGTCACGACCGGTTATTGTATCCGGGTTCACCGTCCGAGCGGCGCCACAATCAGCGGCGTGGAAGTGGGCTGCGGCGCGCCGCCTTGGCTTTCGAGCGTCACCGCCACCGCGAAGGTGGCCGCGACGTCCACCGGGCCGTGCTCAATGTGCATCGCGGTGCCGTCGGATTGCGATTGGAACAGGCCGGCCGGCGCCGGTTTGCCGCCTTTGGGAATCACCCACATCTCATAGATCTTGCCGTTGGGGGCCGGCGGCAGATTGGAGGCGATGAGCAGCACACCTTGCCTGGCATTGAGGAAAACCTTTCCTTTGGGCGGCGCGGTGCGGCCGGCGCCGAACGAAGTTACCGTCGTATCGGGGCCGCTCAAAATGGCGAAAGCCTCATTGAGGCGGGTCAGATCGATGGTCTGGCGGCGAATTTGCTCCCGAAGGCCGGCCGACTCCAGGGCGTACTGATTCTCGCGTCCGCTGAAGTAGACAGCCGCGAAGCAGGCGAGCACGGCCGTCGCCGCGGCAAAAATGGTCCAGCCGAACTGGCGTTGTTCGTATCCGGCGGATGCCAGAATCCGGCGCCGCAGTTTGGCCGAGGGCGCGGCGGGGGCTGCGGTGGCCCCGACGAGGGCCGTCAATTCCATCGCCTTGCGAATTTCCGCCATACAGACTTCACATCCGCGATTGAGATGCTCGCGGATCTCACTCCTCTCCGGCTCGTCGGCCAGGCCAAGCGCGAACAGCTCGTAATGGTCGCGGAATTCCGGACAGTTCATGCCGGCACCGCCGTTCCCAGCTCGTCGCGCAGGCTTCGCAGGGCCGTACGCACCCAGGTCTTCACCGTGCCGAGCGGCTGGCCCATGCGCTCGGCCATTTCGCTCTGGGAAAGGCCTTCGAAGTAAGCCAGCTCAATCGCCTGGCGCTGATTGGGAGACAACTTATCCATGGCCGCCTGGATGCGCCGGATCTGGTCGCGGTTGAGGAGACTCTGTTCCATGTCGCTGGCTAGCGCGGGATGAACGGTTTCCTCCAGATCCATGGCGTTGCGCTCGCGTCCGCCGGCCGAACGCAGGTAATCGATGGCCCGATTGCGCGCCACCGCCAGCAGCCATGGGCCGATGGATCCCTTGCCCGCTTCAAAGCCCTGGACGCGGTTCCAGACACGCAAAAAAGTTTCCTGCACCAGGTCTTCGGCGATGCCCGCGTCGCGCACCACGCGCAGAATCAACGAGAACACCAGGCGGCCGTAGCGATCGTAGAGTTCCGCCAGCGCCTGCGGATCGCGCCGCTGCAGGCGGAGGACCAGGTCTCCGTCGCCTTCGGCAACGCGCAGGGCCAGCAGGATCGGAAGCAGCAGCATTTCGGAGCCGTCTCATTGTATATACGAGAGCAAGCCGCAATCAAGTTTGCGCCCCGCCGAAGAAATCCGCGGGAGTCCGTGGGACCAGGTACTGCCCGGGTACCCGCGCCGGTGGACACCACGACCGGGGCAACTCGACGCGGAGCACACGCATCGACTGATGTCGATGTTCTTGGGGCGAGGAAACTCCCTACCGGCCAGCGGCGGGGCCCATTCGACGCGGGGGGTGCCCTCTGGGGGTGCCCTCTGGGCCCGGAGACGCGGAGCAAAACGCGGAGAAGACCCAAGGTAAGGGCAGGTCCCAGAGGGAGCGGAGTTTCCGGAGAGAAGCAGAGCCGCGGAGACGCGAGGGAGAAAGCCGGATGGTCTTCCGGAGGCCGGGTTTGCGGCCCGGCGCGGATTTTTTCGAGATCGTCGCCAGGGGCGCGCGGGAGGCTCGCGAGATGAAAATGGAACTTCGAGGGGCACTTTGACACGGAGGCGCGGAGAAAGGCCAAGCGAGGTCGAAATGTATTCTCCGCGAATTTCTCCGTGCCTTCGGTCCCGGAGGGCACCCCCGGTCAGGCTCTTGCGGTGGGTCGGAAATGTTTCTGGAGGGAAGCAGAGCCGCGGAGATGCGAGGGAGAACGCCGGATTGTCTTCCCGCGGCTGGGTTTGCGAGCTGGCGCGGATGTTTCGGGGTCGTCGCCAAAGGCGCGCCGCAACCCGCGAGATGAAAAATGGAACTCCGAGAGACGCCTTTTGACGCGCACTCTGAGGCGCGGTTGGCGTTTGTCTCCGCCGCAACGTCTCCGCGTCCGGTGCGCCGCCCGTTGGGAGACACTCGCGCCACAAGATTCAGCGCGTCGATCGGCGGCGCGACCCACTCCACCGACGGCGAGCGCGCTTTTCCTAACCGCGCTGCGGAGTCTTTTCTCCGCGCTTCCGCGTCTCCGCGACGGCTCGCGTCGTCTTCCGCGCGACAAAGTGAGCGAATCGTGGCGTGCCGCGCATTTTTTCCTTGACTTTCGACGCGAACAAATTTATATATGAATCACATTGCGATTTTCGAGTCGCAAAATTTGATGTTAGGGAGAATCAATCGATGAAGAGCGCAGCCAAAAAAGCCGCCCCGAAAAAGCCCACGAAGAAGAAAAAGGCGAAGTAGGTGGCCGCCCCAAAGGGGCGAAGAAATGTTTTGGACTCCAAGGCCCCGGTTTTCGGGGCCTTTTTCATTTTCCAGCCTCTGTTTCCGGTTCTCCCTCCCCTTCCTTCCGTTGCAGCAGTACCTGGAACGTCTCTCCCATGCCGAACAGCAGCGTCTTGAGCTGCATGCGGCGGCGAAATTCCTCCGTCGCGTCCGCCGCCTCCAGGGCCCGCGCGAAATGGTCCTCCTCACCCGCCGCCAGCAACGTGCTCGCCAGCGTCTCCAGCCGCAGTGCGCGAAGACCGCAACGCGCGCCGTGCTCTTCGAGTGCGGTGAAGTTGACGTGCGCGGTGATATCGCGCTCTCCGGGATGCTCCAATACATTCTCTCGCGCCGTGTGCCGGTGGTAACCCATCAGCGTGCCGGCCGGGAAGCGCACCGATTCGGCGCGTGTATAGCCGTAATCGATCGTGAGCACGAAACCCGAGCGCAGCGCGCGGCCGATTCGCTCCATCCACCCAAGCGCTTCGAGGTTAGCCTCGTACCAGCGGCCCTCCTCGGGCGGCGGGAAGTAGCGCCGCAGGTAATCGGCGACCCGCTCCGGTGCCGGTCCTCCTTCGCGCCATACGAACGCGCCGGAACCATCGAGCGCCACGCGCTGCTCGCGGAAGGCGCCCCGGCGCCATACTGCCACATCCACCGGCAAGGCGTCGAAGAACTCATTCGAGAAGACCACACCGGTGAAACCCTCCGGCAATTCACCGGAATCGAGTTCCAGCGGATGGTAGCGCCACTCGGAGAGTGCCTCAGCCATTTCCGCGCGGCCGGCGCCTGTTTCGACCACCGTGAAGTCGCGCGGCTCGCCCATCTCGCGGTACAACTGGCGGATACGCGCGGTCATCAGGATGCCGAACACGGGCTGGATCTGCTCGGCGGTGAAGAAATCGCCGCACTTTCCGAACGGGTCGCTGGGGCGCGGGCCAGTCTCAGAGGCCCGGTGGGCACCCCGGCGGTAGTAACCGGCCTCCGGCGCGTATAGCGCGACTTCCATGAAACGGCGGAAAGGGATGGGGCCGTCGCTTCGGATTTCTTCCGCCAGCAGTTCGCCCGCGGTCATGGGCGCGATTCCCGGCTCTGCGGCGTGCGGAGGAACATCTCCACCAGGTAGTCGTGCATGCAATCGTAGAGATAGCGCTGGAACGTCCAGGGGAATTGCGGGTGCTCAATATCGCGCGCGTGCAGCGGCGCGTAATAGGTATGCATGTCCTGGACCGGCTGTTTCAGCTCGATCACCAGCTCGATGGAGCCGCCATGTTCGCGCGCGGAGAAGCGCAACAGGGCGTGATCGTAGCGCGCGATTTCCGCCCGGACCTTTTCCAGAGGCGTCACGGACCTATGCTAGCGTGAAATCAGGAATGGCGCTGCCCGAGAGAGTCCGCGTGAAACTCAGCTCGGAGACCGCCGAGGCGATCTCCATCACCCCGGTGGTGGTGCAGGAACTGGCCGTACGCGAACTGGTGGAGCACATGCTCGGCGTGGCCGGCAAAGATGAAGCGCGGATCCGCGACATGCTGCTGCGCGGCACGCTGGTGAGCGGAGCGTCGCGATTCCGCTGGGTAGGATGGGAGGCCGAGCCGGAAAGCCTGCGCGCGCTGCTGGCCACTTTTCCCGACGCCGAACCGGACCGGCCCTTCCATGCCGGCGGCTGTATCCGGGCGGTGTTGCGCGGCGGCCGCCACACCATCGACCTGCCGCGCGAAGCCCTGGCGCGCAAATCTCTCTTCCAGCGCACCACCTTCTGGGACGCGTTCCTGGCAGTGGTTGCCGAGGCGCGGTGCGAGTATGCCGGCTACTCCTACCGCGACCGCGCCGACCGCTACCTGCGGGAGTTGAGCACGGCCGAGGCAGCCCGGGTGCGGCAGGCCGCCGGGAAAGTGAAATTCAGCACGCTGCGTGATCGCATCGCCTCGGTGCCCTTCGCCGCAGTCGAGCTGTTCGCCACGCGCTGAAGGGCGCCGGGCGGCGCGCGTCACTCTTCGGGCAGCTCTCCAGTATCTTCGGCGCGGTTTTCGAACTTGGTCTGCGAATGGAGGAAGATCAGATTGACCGTGCCCACCGGACCGTTACGCTGCTTGGCAATGATCAGCTCGGCAAGGCCTTTCAGGTCAGCTTGGTCCTTCTTGTAAACCTCCTCCCGAAAGATGAATGCCACCACGTCGGCATCCTGCTCGATACTGCCGCTCTCCCGAAGGTCGCTGAGCTGCGGCCGGTGGTCCCCCTGGCGCGTCTCTACGGCACGGTTGAGCTGGGAGAGCACCATCATCGGAACATTCATCTCCTTGGCCAGCAACTTCATGCCGCGCGAGATCGCGCTGACTTCTTGGACCCGGTTCTCAAAGCCACGCACGCTCATTAGCTGCAGGTAGTCCACAATGACCAGGTCGACTTGGGACCCCTGGGACTTTAGGCGGCGAAGCTTGGCATGCATGTCCATCAAGTGGAGGCCAGCGGTGTCGTCGATGTAGAGCGGCGATTCGACAAGGTCGTGCAAACTTTGGCTGAGCTTACGGCGTTCTTCTTGGTTAAGGTAGCCGGTGCGAAACTTTTGACTGTCTACGCGTGCCGCCGAGCACACCATCCGCGTCAGCAGCGATTCGCGCGACATTTCGAGCGAAAAGACCGCCACTGTCTTGCGCGCCTTGAGCACCACGTGTTGGGCGATGTTCAGGGCTAGGGCGGTCTTGCCCATGGAAGGACGCGCCGCAATGATAATCAGGTCGCCGCCGTGCATTCCGCCGATGTACTCATCGAACTTGGTGAATCCGGTGCCGATGCCCTTGATGCGCTTGCTGGGGTCGAGGAAAGCGTTGATGCCGCCCTCATAACTTTCCAGGATCTGGCCCGCATTCATTAGGCCAGATTTGATGCGAGCCTCGCCCAGCCTCAGCAGGGTCTCTTCGGCGCCAGCCAGAATGCTGTCGGGTTCCTCCTCGCCCATCAGGCAACGGTTCATCATGTGCTGCGAAGCAAAGATGATGCGGCGGAGGGTGGCCTTTTCCTTGACGATCCGGATGTACCTGTCGATATCGGACATCTGAGGCAGCCCGTCGTCGAGCGAAACCAGGTAACTTAGACCACCGCAGGCCTCCAGCTCGCCGAACTTCATCAGCTCATTGGCCAGGGTGACCCGGTCGATGCGCTCGCCACGCTCAATAAGATCGCCCATGCGCTTGAAGACGCGGCGGTGCTTTTCGAGGCTGAAGTCGTCTGCTTCCAGCGCGCTGGCGGCCTGAATGTAGAAAGCGTCATCGAGCAGGATGGAGCCGAGCACGAAGCGCTCGGCATCAATATTGGCGGGTAACCCCTTTTCGGCTACTTCGGGAGCTGACATGGTAATGAATCCTCTAGAGTAACGCCGCTGGCAAGGCGGCGGAGCGGCAAGAAATCGCGCCTGCTTTTGAACGGTTTAGCCTCCGGATAAAACATAGGTGGCGAGGGGCGGCCGGTAGGGATCCGAAGTGCTTTGCGCTCATAGGCTGCGGACCGCTTTCCCGCAACCTCTCTATGATATGCACAGAATATTCACATGGGAAGGACGGGGGAAACGGCGGGACCGGGTAGAACCGATTCACCGCGGAGGAACAGGCATCGACCGATGTCGACGTTCTTGGGGCGAGGAAACTCCCGACAGGCCAGCGGCCGGGCCCATTCGACGCGGGGGGTGCCCGCTGGGCCCGGAGAGGCGGAGGAAACGCGGAGAAGACCGAAGGTGAGGAAAGGTCGCAGAGGGGGCGGACTTTCGGGGGAGCCCAGGCATCGACTGACGTCGACGTTCTTGGGGCGAGGAAACTCCCGACAGCCTAGCGGCGGGGCCATTCGACGCGGGGGGTGCCCTCTGGGACCGGAGACGCGGAGGGCGCGGAGGAAGCGCGGAGAAAACCAAACAGAGAAAAGGCTTAACAGGAGACGTGGAAGCCCGAAAAGGAACGAGGTAAGGAAAGGTCGCAGAGGGAGCGGCGTTCCCGGCGAGACGCGGAGCGGGGAGGGAGAAGAACCGGGAGGGCGGAGGGGTCGGGAGGGGTGGGAGGGCGTGGAAACAGCGGCTGCAGGAGGCTACCAACTCGCGGGCGCGGGCGTTCGAGCAGGCGGACGGCGGCGGCCCCGTTGCTGGCGGGGCCGCCCATCGTTACCGGCTGGCCGGGCTATTGACTGACCGGCTCAACCGCGATTGTGACTCGATTGCTCGAGACCAGCTTGCCGTCCGGCGTCGAAACCTGAATGTGCACCGGCAGGGCGTCGCCGAAGTCCAGCACCGCCGGTACCCGCACCTGAATCGTGTACACGCCGGCATTGCCGGGCACGGCCTGGACCGATTCCACCGCGGCATCCATGCCACCCACTTCGACCTGGAGCGTTCCGGCTGTCACCTCGGATGGCGAACCCAGACCGCTGCCCCAGATCAGAAGTTCGTCTCCCGGCTGGGCGGGATGCGAGGACACCCGGTAGTTCCGCACCATGGCCAGATCGGTGCTCCGGCCGGTGGCCGCGGCGAACGAGATCACGCCCTGGTTCTGGCCCGAGCCGTCCAACGACAGAATCGTGGGCGTTGCCATGCGCATGGGGGCCGTTACGGGATTGCTGGCACGGGCTTCCGTCTCGACGGTGGCCGCAAGCGGCGTGCCGGGATCCGAAGCCGGGCAGAGGAACGTAACCCGGGCTTCCGAGGCCGCCAGCACGGGTACGGGTTGATCGTTGATTGTGACTCGCGTGCCGCCCAGGGCCAGACTCTGACCCGATGGATCGGAGAGGGCCGCTCCGGGGGCAGCAAAGCCGCTCCCGTTGAGAGAGGCAATCGCGCCGGGGCTGCACGTCAAGCGTTCCGTGCCGGCCAGCGCGGGATTTCCGGAACTGATGTTCACGGTAACTTCGGCCGTTGAGGATTGCCCCGCCGCGTTCGTGGCGGCGAATGTGACCTTGTAGGGGCCCCGTTGGGAGCCGGACGGCGTCCATTCGAAGATGCCGCTGGCCGCATCGAAGGAGGCGTCTGCGGGTACCTTGGAAGCCGTGAGCTGTACCGGCACGTCCGCCGGATCGACGGCCGCCACTGTGAAGCGGAGAGCCTTCCCAAACCTGCCGGCCTGTGTGCCCGGAACCGTCAGCACGGGAGCGGCGGACGCCGTCACTTGGATCGTATCTTGAGCGGTGGTGGTTCCCGCCGTAGCGGTGATGGTGGCGAACTCCTCTTTAGCCGCGGCATCGGCGGCAACCTGGAAGGTCAGACGAGTCTGATTGGCGCGAGGAGCCACCGCGGAAGGAGCCTTCACCTGTCCGGTGCTGGTGGTGAGCTGGATCGGTGCGGTCTCGTCTGTGGAGAGCGTCCGCAGTTCGCAAGTCGCCTGGCTGCCGGCGGGAATTACTTTGGGAGTGCAGGTGAGACCGGTCACCACCTGGGATTGGACCGGCGTAGGCTTCCGGGAGGCTGGTTTGCCTGCTTGTTCGATGCCTGCGGAAAGGGTGGCGGTGCCGCTGCCGGGCGCCGGATTGGGGGTTCTCGCGGCTCCGGTGGTGGCGGTGACCGGCGTCCGTGCGCTGGTGAGCGCCGGCGCGGCTGCTGAGGCGGGCCGGAGTGCCACCATCTGCATGGTCCAACCGCTGTTGGCGGTTCCTGTGGCGGCGTAGGAGCCGGCGCTGCCGGCGAGTTTGTCCTCGATGAGATTGCTGTTCATTGTGGAGCGTGCCGTGAAGCCGGATCCTGCCGTGCAGGCGTTGTCTCCGACGCAGTAGCCGTAGATCATGTCGCCAGCGGCAGTGGTTGTGGCGTTGCCGCTGGAAACTGACTTCGCGCTGCCCGACTCTCCGTCCTGTACGTCAATCGGACCAGCCTGGTTCACGCCGGAGTATTCGGTGAGATAAACCTCCAGGACCGAGGTTTTGGCCGCGAGGGTGATGGTCACCGTGTCAGCACCGCCTGTGGCGCTGATGGCGTAGTAGACCCTGCTATACACACTGTTCGGAGAGGTCAGTTGGCTGCCCACCTGGATGAAGCTGTTGCCTTGCGAGTCGGTGACCGAGACGGTGGTGTTGGTCTCATAATCGAACCCTACCAGAAGGAGGTCGCCCGCGGCGGTCTTGCTTGCGAAGGCGACGGACATCGACTTGGTGCTTCCGGACGAA
>CAWDOH010000067.1:0-199399 GCA_963803725.1 Bryobacterales bacterium
GTGAAGGACGGTGGCATGCAGGTCGTGAATGTGCACGGGGTTTTCGACGGCTTTGAAGCCGAAATCGTCGGTGGCGCCGTAGGCCATTCCGGCCTTCACGCCGCCGCCGGCCAGCACGTAGCTGAAGCCCTGGTTGTTGTGGTCGCGGCCGTTCTGTACCTTGACTAAGCCACTGACTTCCACCGCGGGCGTGCGGCCGAATTCGCCACCGATCAGCACCAGCGTGTCCTGCAGCATTCCGGACGCCTTCAGGTCGTGCAACAGGGCGGCGATCGCGGGATCGGCCTGCGCCGCGAGGGCGCGGTGAATCCGGATATCGTCGTGGTTGTCCCAGGGTTGGAAGTTGCCGAAGTAAATCTGCACCATGCGCACACCGCGCTCGGCCAGGCGGCGGGCAATCAGGCAGCCGCGTCCGAAATCGGTATCGCCGTAGCGCGCGCGGGTGGTCTCCGGCTCCTTGGTGATGTCGAAGGCTTCGGGCGCTTCGGCCTGCATGCGAAAGGCGATCTCGGCCGACTGGATGGAAGCCTCCAGTTGCGGGTCGCTGCCCTGCTCCTCGATGTGCAGACCGTTGAGCTTCGCCAGCAAATCCAGTTCGCCGCGCTGCTGGTCGCGGGTCAGGGATGGATTGCGAATGTTGCGGATGAGGCGCGAAGTGTCCTTTTCTTCGGTGTCGATATAGGTGCCCTGATAGATGGCCGGCAGGAAAGTGGAACTCCAGAGCTGATAGCCCACCACGGGCAGGCCCGGGCAGAGCACCACGAACCCGGGCAGGTTCTGGTTTTCGGTGCCGAGGCCATAGGTGACCCACGACCCCATGGACGGGCGGCCGGGGAGCTTTTCGCCGCTGTTGAGCATGAACAGGGAAGGCTCGTGATTGGGGCGGTCGGTGTACATGGAGCGGACGATGCACAGGTCGTCGGCGCACTCGCCCAACTTGGGGAAGATTTCGCTGATTTCGAGTCCGCTCTGGCCGTACTTCTTGAAGGCGAACGGCGATTTCAGAAGGTTGCCGGTCTTACGCTCGGTGCGGAGATTGCCGCCCGAGGGGATGGGCTTGCCGTTGTACTCATCGAGGAGCGGCTTGTGGTCGAAGGTATCCACCTGGGACGGGCCGCCGTTCAGGAACAGGTAGATGACGCGCTTGGCTTTGGGGGGAAAGTGCGGCGTCTTGGGCAGCAGCGGATTGGCCGGTGTGGTGGCGCCGGCGAGGCCGGTAAAGCCCACTATGCCGAATCCGGCACCCATGGTGTGGAGTAATTCACGTCTAGTCATGGCTGGCTCCTATTCACCGATTCACCCATTAACCGCCGAAGCACACGCATCGACTGCTGCCGAGCTTCTTGGGGCGAGGAAACTCCCGACGGGCCAGCGGCCGGGCCCGATTCGACGCGGAGGCGCGGAGACGCGGAGGAAACGCGGAGAAAGGCAAGAGGAGAAAAAAAAGACGAGAAAAACAAGAGGAGAAGGGGCCTCTCCGCGCCTCCGCGTCTCCGCGTCAAATTTGTCAGATTTGTCGGATTTAGTTGATCCATTCGAATTCATTTGAGTTCAGCAGCACGCGGGAGTATTCTTTCCAGCCGTTCTTGGCGGCGAAAGTCACGCCGAGCTGCGATTCCTCCTCCGAGGGTGCGCGGCCGTATAGCAGGCGATAGGCTTGGCGGACGCGGGCGGCATCGGCGCCGGTCAAGCGGTTGGCGAGGCTGGCCGCCTGGTTTTCTACGAACGTGCCATTCATCATGAACAGGCGCTGCAGCGGGACGTTGGTTACTACGCGTTGTTCGCTGGTGTTGTTGGGATTCGGAAAATCGAACAGCGCCAGCATGGGGTCAAGCTTGCGCCGGCTGACGAAACCGTAGACGGCGCGGCGCTGGTTTTTGTCATCGAGCGGAGCCGGCGGGCCGCCCATCTGCAGGTCCAGGTTGCCGGCCACAGACAGCAGCGAGTCGCGCAGGGTCTCGACATCCATGCGCTGCCAGTTGGCGCGCCACAGGAGGCGGTTGTCGGCATCCACGGCATCGTTGGCGGGAAGGTCTTGGGAGCTTTCCTGGTACACCGCGGAAAGCAGGATCTCGCGCTGCAGGGAC
This sequence comes from Bryobacterales bacterium, assembly GCA_963803725.1. Taxonomy (GTDB): domain Bacteria; phylum Acidobacteriota; class Terriglobia; order Bryobacterales; family Bryobacteraceae; genus JOPF133. Next base: position 2,088 of record CAWDOH010000067.1, read on the forward strand.
TTAATCGACCAATGGTCTTCCACCAGGCGGGCGGCCAGGTAATCCAGCAGCTCCTGATTGGAAGGACGCGCGCCCATGTTGCCGAAATTGCTGGGCGTTTCCACGATGCCGCGGCCGAAATGGTGCAGCCAGATGCGATTCACGATCACCCGCGCAGTGAGCGGGTTGGCGGGGTCGGCGATGGCCTCGGCCAGTTGCAGACGGCCGCTGCCCTCGCTGAAATGCGGAGGGGCGCCGGGGTACAGAATCGACGGCGCGTGGCGCGGCGCAATGTCCCCGCGATTGCCGGCATCGCCGCGGATGGCCACCCGGATGTCGTGCGGCTTGGCTACGTCCTGGATGGTCTGCAAGAAGGGATACTGCTTGGGCAGAGCCTGCTTGGCGGCGGCCAGTTGGTCTCGCAGCGAATCCAGCCGCCATTTCCATTCGCCGCTCAGGAAGCGATCGATCTTGCCCTTGCCGTAATAGAAGACGCCGCGGTGGATTTCTGGGCGCCGCCGGAATCCTTGCGCGCTTCGCTGAAGAAATCGCGCCACAGGTTGTAGTGGTCGATGGCTAGCGAGAAGAGATCGGCCTGGCTCTGGTCGTTGCGGGAGGGGTTGAGGCCGAGCTTGATTTTGTTCTTCTCGTCAATCTGGTGCTTCTCTTCGTTGACGTCTTCCACCTGGGACTGGAACTCGCGGGCCGCCGCTTCAAACTCCGCGGGCGCGGCGTCCTGGGCCGCCAGCTCGAACCAGTGCTTCAGGTACGGATGGTCTTTCTGCGGGTTGGCCAGAGTAGGCCGTCATTTTGTCCAGCGTTTCGCGATCCAGGTCGCCGGCCGGGGCGAGGCCGCGCGAAGCCAGCATGAAATGCGACGTCCGGCTGGCGAGGATACCGCCCAACTGGTCGCTCTGGCGGGCGATGAAATCGGTCAGCTCGCTTTGCAGCTTGTCGATGGCCTTCTTTTGGGCATCCCACTGGTCGACCACTTCTTTGGGCGCCAGCGGCACCTGGTGCAATTGGGAACTGGAAAAAATCCCCTGCAGGGCGTAGAAATCGGTTTGCGGAATGGGATCGAACTTGTGATTGTGGCATTGCGCGCAGGCCACCGTGAGTCCCAGAAATCCGCGCGTGGTGGCGTCCACACGCTCGTCCTGCATTTCGGGGCTGAGCGCGTAGAAGCCGAGGGCCGGCAGGTACTGGAGGGGGTCTCCGGACTGCATCTGGTCGCCGGCGATCTGCGCTTTGACGAAGACATCGTAGGGCATGTCGCGGTTGAACGCGGCAATCACCCAGTCGCGGTAGCGGAAGGAACTGGGGTAGGGATCTTCCTCGGTGGAATTGAGGCGGTCGTCGGAGTAGCGCGCCACGTCGAGCCAATAGCGGCCCCATCGCTCGCCGTAGCGCGGCGAGGCCAACAGCCGGTCCACCACCTTGGCAAAGGCACCGGGCGAGCGGTCGGCCAGGAAGGCGTCGACTTCTTCGGGCGTGGGCGGCAGACCGGTCAGGTCGAAGGTGGCGCGGCGCAACAGAATGCGTTTGTCCGCCGGAGGGGCGGGGCGCAGGGCTTTTTCTTCGAGCTGGGCCAGCACGAAATTGTCGATGGCGTTGTGGACGAAGGCGGTGTCCTTCACCGGCGGGATGGCCGGCTTGCGGACGGGCTGAAAGGCCCAGAAGGCGCGCTGCTCAGGCGTGATGACGTAGGCGGGGCTGGCGGAAGCGGTGGTGGTGGCGGGCGGCGCACCCTTGGGCCACACGGCGCCGGCCTTCACCCATTCCACGATGGCGGCGATCTCGGCGTCCTTCAGCTTGCCACCGGGCGGCATCTTGATGCGCGGGTGGGTCTGGCGGATGGCCTGGACCAGCAGGCTGTCGTCCGGTTTTCCGGGCACGATCACGGGACCCGATTCGCCGCCCTTGGCGATGCCCTCGGCCGAATCCAGACGCAGGCCGCCCGAGCGGGCGCCGGTGTGGCAGGTATAACAGTTGCGGGCGAAGACCGGGCGCACCTGGGACTCGAAAAAGTCGTCCGTCGCGGCCGCCTGAGCACAGCCCATCGCCAGCACCAGCGGGCACAAGAAACGCAGCGTTCTCACCAGCATCTCCCAGTCACTGCGGAAAGGTCTTTCGGCATTTATTGTCGCACTCCCAGGCGGCGCAGGCGAAAATTCCGGCGGTGAATTGTATAGAATGATGGTCGAAGGGAGGGCAAGCCTGGGAATTCATCCGCTGTGCAGTCGGGCCGGCGGAGACCGGCTTGGCGCTACCGCAATGGATGTTCTCTGGCTGACCGCCGGACTCGGCTGCGACGGAGAAACCATCTCCATCACGGCCGCGTCGCAGCCCGCGCTAGAGGAATTGATGTTCGGCGCGCTTCCCTGGGTGCCCAAAATCACATTGCACAATCCGGTGCTGGCGCCCGAGGTGGGGGACGATTTTCTGGTTCCGTTCCATCGCGCGGCGGAAGGCAAACTGAGCCCCTTTATCCTGGTGGTGGAAGGGTCCATACCGAACGAGCGCAACAAGCAGGAAGGCTACTGGGCGACCTTCGGAACGGACCACGCGACCGGCCAGCCGATCCTCACCAGCGAATGGATCGACCGGCTGGTCCCGCACGCCTGGGCGGTGGTGGCGGCGGGAACGTGCGCCACGTATGGCGGAATCCACGCCATGGAGGGCAACCCACGGGCGCGATGGGCCTGCCGGATTACCTGGGATGGCGACTGGAAGTCGGGCGCTGGGATTCCGATTGTGTGCATTCCCGGCTGCCCGGCGCAGCCCGACAATATGACCGAGACGCTGCTCTACCTGCTGCGCCAGTCCGCCGGGACGCGCGCCGATGATTCCGCTGGATGAGGCGCTGCGGCCCAGGTGGCTTTTCGGCGAGACGGTACACGAGGGTTGCGACCGCGGCGGCTATTACGAGCAGGCCGAGTTCGCCGCGGAGTACGGCGCGCGCCAGTGCATCGTGAAACTGGGCTGCTGGGGACCGGTGGTGCAGTGCAATGTGGGCAAGCGCGGCTGGACCAACGGAATCGGCGGGTGCCCCAATGTGGGCGGCATCTGCATCGGGTGCACCATGCCGGGCTTCCCGGACAAGTTCATGCCGTTCATGAATCAGCCGCCAGGGTCGCTGCTGTCATCGAATGCGGTCTCCACTTATGGCCGCGCCATCCACGCTCTGCGGCGTTTCACGCAGGCTTCGCTCAACAAGGAGCCGGCCTGGCGCCACCGGTAGAACCATGGATTCCGAAACTGTACAATCCGCGCTGCAGAATGGAGCCGGGCCAGGCGGAAGAGATTCTGCAAGGGCTGGCGCAGGTATTTCTGAACTCTTCCGGATTCGGTTCCGGTTCCGCCGCGGGTACGGGGCTGGATAGCGAACCTCCCACCCTGGAGACGCAGTACCGCACGCTGATCGAACAGATTCCGGCGGTGGTTTTTCTGGTGTACCTGGATCGCGGTGTGGGGGAGGCGTACGTCAACCCGCAGATCGAAACCCTTTTGGGATTCACGCGCGAGGAATGGCTGGAAGACCCGGTGCGCTGGTTCGAGAGAATCCACCCGGACGACAAATTCCGCTGGAGCGCGGAAGCCGCCGAAATGTTTCTCTCGGGCACGCCGCTGCGCTCGGTTTACCGGGTGATTGCGCGCGATGGACACGTGGTCCATTTTCACTGCAACGCCCGGATGGTGCGCCGGCCGGATGGCCGCCCGTGGTTCATCCACGGGGTGGGCTTCGACATCACCGACCTGAAGCGGGCCGAAGAGGCGCTGCAGGAAGAGCGTAACTTCGCCTCGGCGGTGCTGGACACGGTGGGCGCCCTGGTGGTGGTGCTGGACGCCGAGGGGCGCATTGTACGCTTCAATCGGGCGTGCGAACGGACCACCGGGTACGACTCCAGCGAGGTGCTCGGCGGGCACGTGTGGAACCTGTTTGTGGCGTCCGAGGAAATTGTCCGCTTCCGTGAGATCTTCGACCAGTTGCGCGCCGGGCGGCTTCCGGCGGCCTATGAGAGCACCTGGGAAACGCGGCAGGGCGCGCGGCGGGTGATTGCGTGGTCAAGCACGCCGCTGGCCGGAGCGAAGGGCGCCTTGGAATACGTGATCCTCACCGGGATCGACGTGACCGAAGCCAAAGGCCTGGAGCGCACCATTCTGGAAATCAGCGGGCGCGAGCAGCGGCGCATCGGCCAGGATCTGCACGATGGACTGGGCCAGCACCTGACGGGCGTGGCTTTCCTGAGCAAGGTGCTGGAACAGAAACTGCGCGAGAAGGGTCTGCCTGAGGCCGTGGAGGCCGCCAAGATCGTGGAGCTGGTGAACCAGGCCATTGGCCGGACCCGCGAGCTGTCGCGCGTTCTGCTGCCGGTGCTTTCCGACCCGCCGGGCCTGATGGCCGCGCTGGAGCGGCTGGCGTTTGAGGTGGAGGACCTGTTTCAGGTTGCCTGCCGCTTCGAATGCGACCAGCCGGTGCTGATTCGCGAAAGCGACATTGCCACGCACCTGTACCACATCGCCCAGGAGGCCGTGAACAATTCGCTGAAACACGGCCATCCGCAGCGGATCGCGATCCGGCTGGCGGCGGGCGACGGGCCCTTCCTGAGTGTGGAAGACGATGGCGTGGGGATTGACAAATCGTGGCCCGTCGCGCCGGGGGCCAACGGGATGGGGTTGCTGATTATGAGCTACCGGGCCAAGATGATCGGCGGCTCTTTGGAGATTCGGCCCTGCCCGGACGGAGGGACTTCGGTCCGCTGCGCGTTTCCCGCCAGTAAATTGGAAAGGAGGCCGAATGATGACACCGCAATACCGAGTTGTACCGGCGGTGAAGAAGGCGACGGTGCTGCTGGTGGACGATCACCCGATCGTACGCCAGGGGCTGGCGCAACTGATCAATCAGGAGCCGGACCTGATGGTGTGTGGCCAAGCCGAGGATGGGGATAGCGCGCTGCGCGCGATTGCCACGCACCGGCCGGACATCGTGATTCTGGATATTTCGCTGCAGGGACCGGACGGGCTGGCGGTGCTCAAGGAAATCCGGCTGATCTATGCGGACCTGCTGGTGCTGGTGCTTTCCATGCACGATGAGTCGCTGTACGCCGAGCGGGCGCTGCGCGCCGGGGCCAACGGCTACATCATGAAGCAGGAAGCCACGGAGAGAGTGTTACAGGCCATCCGGCGGATTCGCGGCGGCGAGATCTACGTGAGCGACCGGATTGCGCGGCGGCTGCTGCACCAGGTGGTAAGCAGCCCGACGCCGGGCAAGACACCCATGGAGGCGCTGACCAACCGTGAGCTGGCGGTGTTCCGGCTGATCGGCAAGGGCCGCGCCACGCGCGAGATTGCCGACGATCTGCACGTGAGCGTGAAGACCGTGGAGAGCTACCAGGCGCACATCAAAGAAAAGCTGGCGCTGAAGAACGCGCGCGAACTGGTGCAGCACGCGTTCCAATGGGTGACGAGCGAAGACGGGCCGTAGCGGGGCGGCGGCCGGATTATTGCGCGAGTTCCTGGCACATGCCGGGAACGCCGCGGTTGAAATTCGCGTTGGTGGTGAGGCCCATGTCGGTGAGGTCGATGCGTTTGACGGCGTCGGCCAATGATGGTTTGCGCGCGGCGTGGGTCCCAAAATCCTTCACCGGCGCACCGTGGTTGACACGTTCCCCCGAACCGAAAGAAAATCCGCATGACGAATCGAAACCCGTGGACCAGCCAGAACCGGTAGCGCAAGCCGAAAGGCATCTCGCCGCCGCGCGCCAGGTAGAGAAGCCGGCCACGGATTCCGAGCCGCAGGAATCCGCGGCAGACGATTTGCCGCCTCCGAAACTTACCCCGGAGGAATCCGAGGTGGAGCGGAGGGCCTTCGATAGACTGCAACAGAACCTTTCCGCACTGGTGGAAGCATACGGCAAGAAGTTTGGCAACGAGCTCAGCACGGATAATGCCCGAGAGATCGTATCGCCGGAGTATGCGGCGTCGCGGGAGGGGCGCACGCGGTGGAGCAATGCCTGCCTTCGCCCGGCGGCGCAACTGGCCGGCCATCTGTTCCGCGAGGCGCTGCGCCATCCGGAGCCGGGTAAGCCGCGCCTGGTAGTGATGACGGCCGGAGGGTCTGGCGCGGGCAAGACGTCCTCCCTGCGCGCGCTGGCTGGTCTCATGGACGCGCAACTCATCTACGACGGGAACCTGGCCAACCGCGCCGCCAGCATGCGCAGCATCGAGGCAGCGAAGGCCGCCGGCAACGATGTCCGGATCGTCTTTGTACGGCGCAATCCGGTGGTGGCTCTGGTCAATGGCGTTCTGCCGCGGGCCATGGACGAACGCAACGGCCGCATCGTGACCCTAGACGCGCATGCGCGGCTGCACGCGGATGCCGCGGAGAATTTCGCCTATCTGGCCGATAGGTACAAAGCGGATCCGCGGGTGGGCTTCATCGCCCTGGATAACAGCGGCGCGCTGCGCGAGGCGCGTCCGATTTCTGTTGAAGAGGCCGCCCGCACCCGCTACACTAAAGACGAGCTGCTGCCGCAGCTCCGGGAAGCGTTGGAGCAAGAATATGCCGACGGCCGAATCTCTGAAGCAGTCTATCGAGCGACTCTTGGCGCTTTCGCCCCGTGAGCGATGGGCGGCCCTCCACGCAATCCAGGACCCGGAGGAACGCCGCCAGGTGACGGAGGGGCTGCTCCTCACGGACGGGGATCCCTACGGCGAGGCCTTGGCGCAGGCGATGGCCGACAATCTGAACCGCAACGTGGTGGCAGACCTTGAGCGCCGGAGCCGGAAGCCGGCCGCCTAGCCCGGCTGGCAGGCGCGTTCCAGCGCTTCCTTCAAAACCTCGATTTTTCCTGGCGTCAGCTTTCTTCCTTCGGCGGTGACGTAAAACACGTCGATGGCTTTGTGCGCCTGCGTGTCGATCAGGACCAGCTCGATGTTGCAGCCGGCCAGCGACATGGCCGATGCCAGATCGTAGAGCAGGCCGGGCCGGTCCTGAGCCACGATTTCCACCAGCGTGGCGGTGGCGCCGGCTTCCGAATCGAACGAGACGCGCGTTTGAATTCCCGCTTTGCGGCTCGGCAGCTTCGGCTTGGGACGGTTGCGCAGCAGCTCGCGCACGTCGGTCTTGTGGAGCAGCACTTTCTCGGCGACGGTCCGCAGGCGCTCCACTTCGCTGGGGTTGAGCTCCAGGGTGCGATGCGGGTCGGCAAAGGTGAAGGTGTCCAGCACCAGGCCGCGGCGGTTGGAAAAGGCTTCGGCTTTCAAAATGTCCATGCCGAAACTGGAGAGCGTGCCGGCCATGGAGGCGAACAGGCCCGGGCGGTCGGTGGCCACCAGGGTGAGGCGCCAGGCGGAATCCACACGTTCCACTTCCGCCGCCACGCCGCGCACGCGGCTCTTGTCGCGCAGGGCCATGTGGGCTTCGATCTCGGCGTCCGTGTGGGTGCGCAGGTAGCGGGTCGGAAAGCCCTCCAGGAAAGCGGCGCGCTCCGGGCCGAAGACCACCGGCGTGTCGGCGGCCGCCGCGACGGCGATGCGGTCGCTCTCCAGCTCGCGGGTGAGCGCGTTGTAAACCATGGTGTAGAGCTGCCAGAGCTGCTGCGCGCGCCAGGTGGTCATCACCGTGGGGTTCACGGCGCTGATATCGGCGTAGGTGATCAGAGTAAGCGCTTTGAGCCGCTCGACGGTTTCCACCTGGCGGGCCACGTCGCGGATGGTGGGCGGATCGAAGACATCGCGCGACTGCATGGCCGCGGAAAGATCCAGGTGCCGGTGGATCAGAAAACGCACCATGTCGCGCTCCGCCTGCGGCATGCGGATACGCTCCATGGCGGCGCTGGCCAGGCGCATGGAGCCATCCACGGGCGGCTCGTGCGGCAAGCCCTTGCCGGAATCGTGAAACAGCAGCGCGAACAGCAGTACGGCGGGGTCGCGCACTTCGGCCAGCAGGTCGCGGTATTGCGGCGCCGCCACCGTCCACAGCGTTTCGATGGCCACCAGCGAGTGCTCATCCACGGTGTAGCGATGGAAAAAGTCGCGCACCACCAGGCACTCGATCCACTCCATTTCCGGGAACAGCGCCGAGAGCACGCCGGTTTCATGCATCAGGCGCGCGGCCAGAGGGGCGTGCGGCAGCGAGAAGACCCGGTTTAAAATGGGCCAGACCGGCTGCGGAGAGCGAAAGTATGTGCGTAGCCCCGCCAGGCGCGCTTCGATCTGCTGCTCGGCTTCGGTGGAGAGTTCCACGCCATGGCGCGCCACGAATTCGAACATCCGCAACACCAGTTCGGGATCCAGTTCCAGATGCTGGGGCGACCGGAAATGCGCGCGATCGCGGTGCACACTGAAGTCGGCATTCGCCAGACGTGACCGCCAGTCGCGGAACTGGGCCAGCAGGGAACTCGATTGGGCTTCATGGGCCTCCAATTGCCGCAGAGCGGCACGGAAAATGGTGCGGGAATGGCGGTAATACTGGCGCATCCACTGCGCCGGGTCGCTGTGACCCCAGTGGTCAGCCAGGGCGTCCTGGTCCTCGAACGACAAGACGTTGTTGTCGCGCCCCGATTGCACGTGCAGGTAGCAGCGCAGGCGGGCCAGGAAGCGCATGGCCTCGCGGAGCTCGGGGGCCGGATCGGGCGCTGCCATTTTTGCACCCGCGGCGGCGATCTCTTCCAGCCAGCACACCAGTTGATAGTCGCGCAGGCCGCCGGGCGTTTCCTTGACGTTGGGCTCCAGGTGATAGATGGTGTTGGCGCCCTTGGAATGCCGTTCGTGGGTGAGGCGGGCCAGGTTCTGCACCAGCGCTTCGCGGTTGCCGGCCACAAACCGCGGCATGCGGCGGGCCAGGTCGGCATACAGCACGCGGTCGCCGGCCAGGTAGCGCTGGTCCAGCAGACTGACGTTCAGCTCGGTGTTATCGTCGTGGACCTCGGTGCACTCTTCGGGCGTGCGGACCGAGTGGCTCATGCGGAGGCCGGAATCCCAGAGGCGCTGCAGGAAGGCCGAGATGGCGTCTTTGTGGGACTGCGCCAGGCGCTCGTCTTCCACCAGCAGCAGCAGGTCGATATCGGAATACGGGAAGAGGTGCCGCCGGCCGTAGCCGCCCACGGCCAGCAGGGCCAAGCCCGAGGGCAGCGCCGGAAATAGCCAGGCGGCGGCGGTTTCCATGACGGTTCGATCCACCTGGGCAGTCCGCTCCGCCAGCACCGTCATGGCATCGCCGGTGGCCAGGAAAACGTTCTGCGTGTTAGAGGGCTGAGTCGCCACGATCGTCGTTCCGGATGCGAACCGCTTCGGCTACGTCATAGACAAAGATTTTGCCGTCGCCGATTTTGCCCGTGCGCGCGGAGGCCGTCAGCGCCCGCAGCACTTCTTCATAGCGGTTCCCAGGCACCACCAGTTCCAGCTTGATCTTGGGGAGCAGATCCACGTTGTACTCCTGCCCCCGGTACACTTCCTTATGGCCCTTTTGGCGCCCGTGACCGCGGACGTCGCTGATGGTCATGCCATCGATGCCGATGGCCTTCAGCGCTTCCTTCACCTCGTCCAGCTTAAACGGCTGGATAATGGCCTCGATTTTCTTCATAGGCTTATCCTACGCTACTGCTCGAAGATATACCCTTCCTCTCCGTGCATGCTGTAGTCCAAGCCTTCGATTTCGTCGTCCGGGCGCACGCGCAGGCCGATGGTGCGCTCGCAGATCCAGAGAATCAGCAGAGTGCCGACAATTGCCAGGGTCCAGGCGATGGCGCAGCCGGCGAGTTGATTGAGCACCTGCCCGGCGTGCCCATCGACGAGCCCCAGCGGCCGGACGTGTCCCGCCGCGTCCTTAAAGGTATCGTTTACCGCGCTGGTGGCGAACACACCCGTGAGCAGCGCGCCCAACGTGCCGCCCGCTCCGTGGACCCCGAACGCGTCCAACGCGTCGTCGTAGCCGAAATGTTTTTTGACCCGCGTGACCATGGTGTAGCAGACGGTTCCGGCGCAAAGGCCGATGAGCAGCGCCGGGAAGGGCTGGACGAAGCCTGAGGCGGGGGTGATGGCGACCAGCCCGGCAACCGATCCCGAGATGGCGCCCAGGACGCTGGGCTTGCCCGACACCAGCCACTCCGCCGCCACCCATCCGAGGGTAGCCGCCGCGGCGCCGAAATGCGTAGCCACGAAGGCGCTGGTGGCCAGGCCCGAAGCGGCCAGCGCGCTGCCGGCGTTGAATCCGAACCAACCTACCCACAGCAAGCACGCGCCGATAAAGCTGAGGGTCAAGTTGTGGGGCTTCATAGAGGTGGTGGGGTAGCCCAGCCGTTTCCCCAAATATAGCGCACACACCAGGGCCGAAACGCCCGAGGTGATGTGCACTACCGTCCCACCGGCGAAATCGAAGCACGGGACGCTCCCGCCCAGCGCGGCATTCAGCAACCCTCCCTTTCCCCAGACCATGTGGGCCATGGGGAAATAGACGATCAGGCTCCACAGGGTCATAAACAGCAGCATGGCGCTGAACTTCATGCGCTCGGCAAAGGCCCCCGAGATCAGCGCCGGAGTAATAATCGCGAACATCAACTGGTAGACCATGAAGGTCTGCTGGGGAATGGTGGCCGCGTAGTCCGGGTTGGGCGCGCTGCCCACGTTCTGGAGCAGAGCGAAGCGCAGGTCGCCCAAAAACGGCCCTGACCCGCCGAACGCCAGGCTGTAGCCCACCACGGCCCAGATCACTGTCACCGTCGCCATGAGAATGAAGCTTTGCATCATGGTTCCCAGCACGTTCTTGCGGCGTACCAGCCCGCCGTAAAACAGGGCCAATCCCGGCCCGGTCATCATCAGCACGAGGGCGGCGCTTACCAGCATCCAGGCGTTATCGCCGGCGCTCTGGGCCGATTTAGCGGCGGCTTCGACGGCCGCCAGGCGTGCCGGAATATCCTGCGCCAACAGGGCCGTAGGGAGCAGACATAGAACAAGCGCACGGAGCTTGACTGGAAGACTCATTTTTTCGGGGACCTCAGGGGAAGTCTATCCAAATAGTGTCTCTCCGCGCTTTGCGAGTTCCAAACCGAAGTTTCTATGGGGGATATCGGAATTTTTTATGGTTGGGGAACCTGGGTCTTCGATGGCGGGGCCCGCTCCATTGAAAATCACCTGCCCTCCGAGGCATGCCCGCATTGGATCTCGCCGATGATCAGGCACTGGCCTGCTGCGGAGGTACGGCGGACACCGCGCCCATTTTCATTGTTTTTGGTGGCCGAAGGCCCATAGGGCACTCTCTTCGGTCGCGGCTTGGTTTCGGTGCTGAGTGGCGTAAGCAGGCGGGCGAGCCGCATCACGCAGTCGGGGGCATAGAGAGGCTTATTGGGAAAGAGGTAAGAAATATCAGCCACGCGACCCAGGGGGCTGATTTTGTGTTTTTCCGTCTGCATCGCTTCTCTGACGGCCCGTGTGGCCCGCCACAACGGCGGGCGGTTTGCCTGCTAACTGGGCAGGAGGATTCAAGCGATGCTTTTACTGATTATTCTATTAATTATTTTGTTTATCGGGGCGGTGCCTTACTGGCCTTATAGCAGCGGGTGGGGATATTATCCGAGCGGCGGGCTGGGACTGGTGGTCTTGATCCTGGTAATTCTGCTCCTCATGGGCCGAATTTAGCCGGTTCCCGCGCTTTGCCCTGCCCCGACCCTTGCGCGCGGGCCGGGGTTTCGACATAATACGGCTCAGGTTGCTGTGAAGCTCAGATCGCCTGGAGGTCTGCCGTGCGACACACGTTAGTATCCGCTCTTGTTTCTTATGCCGGCGAGGAGGCCCGGACCCGGCTGCGCCGTTTTCTGGCGGGCCTGTCCGCCGATGAACTGGAGTTTCTGGCCGGCTTCCAGGGTGCGCGCATTCTGGAGCGGTGCTCCGGGCTGCCCTCCGGCGCGCGCCTGGGGGTGCCGTCCGGGGCGCCCGAGTACGCTTCCTGGGGCGCCGGGCGGTGCGCCGCGGACTTCGACCATAAGATGCTCGTTCTGCGCGAGTATCTGGTCCGCTGCGGCACCCGCTGGGGCATGTGTTAGCTTACCCGCGCTTTCCCTCTGCCGGTCCCACACCAATACCGATGACCCCACCGCCCCGCCGGGGTTGACATACACATCCAACCACTGACCGCGCCGCTCGAAATGTGCCCGGTTGAGGCCCGGAAACAGATTCCATGCCTCGGTGCTGCCGACATCCGGGATATTACCTGAGAAATGCCGCCAGAACCGCGCGAGCAGATCCGAGTGCATAATATTCAGACCGGGATCCCAGCGGCGCGAATAAATCACCAGCACGTCCACCCGTTTCCAGTCCAGCGATTGAATGGTGGCAGCCGAGAAATCAGGCAGCCGCACGATCCGCAGCGGATAATTGACATAGCCCAGTTCCGGGCGATGGAGTTCGGCGGTCATCGGCCAGACGCTGGCGACCCGCGCCTGGGGAAAGCGCTGCGCCAGAAAATCGGCGGCCTGCTGGTGGAGGCGGATGAAGTCGCTGAAGGCCACGTTATCCTCATACGGAAACGGGTAAGGCGGGTTGATGAGATTGCCCGCCGTTACCCCAACCAGCAGGACGGCCGAACACACCCAACGCGGCACCGGCCGCAGCAGCATCAACCCGGCGGCCATGGCGGTGTACAAAATAGGCATAGCCGGCAGCAGATAGCGCTCCAGCACCGCGCCGCCCAACAGCGTCGCCGTGAATACATGTGCGGCTCCGACCCAGATGGCGACGCGCCACGCCCGGCTGCGGAACAGGCGCGTGGTGCGCCACGCCAGCAGGATGGCCTGGGTGCCCATCCAATGGAAGTTGGCGAACAGCAGGTAATACAAACGCCGAAGGAGCGCGATGGCAAAGCGCATCGGGTGCAACGGATAAATCAGGTTATATTGGACGAAGTCCGCACTGCCCAGCCAGTGGCCGGTGGCATGGTGCAGGAGCAGCACCCAGACGGCCAGCAAGCCGAACGGCGGCAGGAATAAGGCGGCTGCGCGGCGCCGGCGCTCGTACACCAGCCAGAGCAGGAAGACCAGCGGAACCACCGCGCCGGTTTCTTTCACCAGCACCAGCACGGCGCAGGCAGCTGCCGCCAGGCGCAGCCGGTCCTGCAAGAACAGGAGCAGCGCCAGGGTGGTGAACAGCATGGCGGGCGCATCCAACTGGGCCAGCACCGACTGGGCGAAGAACACCGGGCAGGCGCACACCAGCGCCGCCACCAGGAACGCCGGCACGCCGCGCACCTCGCGCGACAGCTCAATGGCCAGCAGGAAGGCCGCCAGGAGGGTGCCGGCCGACAGCAGCAGCATAGCTGACCGGGTGACCGCCGGATGGAAACCGGCCACCTTCCACCACAGCGCCAGGTAGGCCATCACCGCCGGAGGATGGATGGTGGGCGGCGCCGAATGGGGGAACAGGGACCCGTGCATCAGATCGAGCGCCGCCGGAATGAACTGGCCGGATTCGTCCCAGAAGTACGGCAGCGTAAGCGCCCAGAGGTGGCTGAAAAAGACAACCAGCAGGAACACCGCGAAGAAGACCACGTATGTGCCGCGCCGGATTGCGCGGCGCGGCGCCGGCCGTGCCTCAACCACGGGATTACTGTACGATGCCACCGGGGGTTTGCGGCTCCAGCTTAATTTCGCCGAAAGCGGCTTCGTATTGCGACACGTTCTGCTGCAGGATGTTCAGCAGCGCCTTGGCCTGCTGCGGGCTGACATACACGGCCTGAAAGTTATGAATGGCCACATTGTCAGGCGCGGTCTGATCCACACGGCCGAACAGGAGCATGAAATCCCACAGATTCATGCGAATCTGGACACTATTGGCGTAATTTTCACGATACTCCTGGGTGCGCAGCAGTTGGATCTTAGGGGCGGGAGGCTGAACCATAGCTTACAGGGTAGCACCGGCCCGCCTAAAGGACCGTCCGGTTTGTTCCAGCATCGGATTTAAGAAACTTTACGTTATTTGGCACAACCGGTGCAAGGATAATTTCGTCCGATGGAGTGAGGAAAGAGCCATGAAAGCACTCGTTGAGAACCAAATCAGGGGACAGGCCCATTGTCCCATCTGCACCCACACGGTGCCCGCCAACATCGATTTAAAGGGGAAGTTTCCGCGTGTAACGCCAGGGCAACGGTGCCCGCGTTGCTCATCTTCCCTGGATGTGGCCGTAGTGATACAGATACCGGAAGCGGCCTGACTGTCCACCGACGGGGGTTGTCGAAGGGTAAACAGACCGTACCGCGGTACCCCTGGACAATGGATATTGTTGTTCGGGGCGGCCGTTTCTGCGATAGTGGAAAAGACTGGGGGCGTATGAAACGCAAGGCGCAAGTTAAAGGGGAAGCGGTCGTACCTGCCGAGATACTGGAGCAGGCCAAACGATCCATCTCCGCGGATCGTTTGAAAAAGCCGGGTAAGTGCTCGGTGTGTGGCGGTGAGACCTCCGGCCCCAGCGCCGAAGCGTTGTGCTGGGTATGCCGGCGGCTGAAGATCAGCGCCTGGCGCGAAATCGAGCAGCAGGTCCCCGCGCAGGAATAATTCTGGAAGTGGGGCCAAGCCTTGGCCCCACTTTGCTCTTATCAGGTTTGCTACCGCGAGCCGCTTCCTATCGTCGCGGCTCGGTTTTAGCTGGTGGGGCGCGCGGTATCAAGCGGGGGAACCGGTCGTCCAAGACCTAGCCACCGGCAATGGCTCCTACCAGCAGGAACGGCTCCTGGCCCGCCGCCACCGGTTCCGGCAGGAGCTTGTCGGGCGGCTCGTGCGACAGATCCTCGCAGCAGGCGAAGAAGCGCATAAACGGCCGGCGCTGGCCGGTAACCTGGTCCCGAATAGTGCCCCGGAGCATGGGATAGCGGGCCTCCAGCGCGTCGAGAACCGAGCGCTGGGTGACGGGGCCTTCGACCTCAAGTTCCAAGTCTCCGCTGACGCCCGCCAGTGTCCGCAGGTGGCCTGGAAGCATTACCCGGATCATGACAGGGTTTGCACCTCGACGGAAAGCACCGCCGGCAGGTCGTGCACGATGGGTGCCCAATGGTCGCCACCATCTGCCGACGCGTAGACTTGTCCGCCGGTGGTGCCGAAGTAGATACCGCAGGAATCCAGCGAATCGACCGCCATCGCGTCGCGCAGCACATTCACGTAGCAGTTGCTTTGCGGCAGGCCCTCGGTAAGCGGCTCCCACTCGTGGCCGCCGGTGCGGCTGCGGTAGACGCGCAGCTTTCCCTCGGGCGGGTAATGCTCCGCATCGCTCTTGATGGGGACCACGTAGATGGTTTCCGGCTCATGCGCATGGACGTCCAGGGCGAAGCCGAAATCGGTGGGAAGATTGCCGCTGACTTCGCGCCAGGTATCGCCGGCATCGTCGCTGCGCATCACGTCCCAATGCTTCTGCATGAACAGCACGCCCGGGCGCGAGGGGTGCATGGCCACGTGGTGGACGCAGTGGCCCACTTCGGCGTTCGGGTCGGGGATATAGGGGGAGACCAGGCCGCGGTTGATGGGCCGCCAGGTGGCCCCGCCATCGTCGGTGCGGAAGGCGCCCGCGGCGGAGATGGCGATGTAGATGCGCTCGGGATCGCTGGGTTCGAGAATGATGGTGTGCAGGCACATGCCGCCGGCGCCCGGCTGCCAGTGGGGCCCCGAGCCGTGGCCGCGCAGGCCGGATAGTTCCTGCCAGGACTGGCCGGCATCGGAGGAGCGGAAGAGGGCCGCGTCCTCAATGCCGGCGTATACCGTATCGGGGTCGGTCAACGACGGTTCCAGGTGCCATACCCGTTTGAACTCCCAGGGGTGCGGCGTGCCATCGTACCACTGGTGCGTGCCGGGCACGCCATCGTAGGCGAACTTATTGCCGACCGGCTCCCAGGTCTTGCCGCCATCGTTGGAACGCGGGATCACCTGGCCGGACCACGATGTGGACTGCGACGCGTAGATGCGATTCGGGTCAGCCGGCGATGCCTTGAGGTGATAGACCTCCCAACCGGCGAAGTGAGGACCGGAAATCTCCCACTGTTCGCGCTTTCCATCGGCGGTCAAGATGAACGCGCCCTTGCGCGTTCCGACGAGTACTCTGACTTTGCTCATTAGACTTTACTCCTCAGGGGGTGGGACTCTACTCGCAGTTCAGCATCCAGGGTATTCCAAACCGATCCACCAGCATACCGAATCGGGTGGCCCAAAAAGTCTTCTCGAGCGGCATGTAGATAGACCCGTTTTCGGCCAAAGTCTGAAAGATGCGCTCGGCCTCCGCCGGATCGTGGACGCCGATATTGACCGAGCAGCCCTTGGCCGGTTCATAGCGTTCGGGAGGCGCGTCGGACCCCATCAGGGTGCTGGCGCCTACCGTGAGGCGGGCGTGCATAATCTTACTGGCCCACTCCGCGGGCACGTGGCTTTCGGCCGGTGTGCCGGCGTGGGGAATCATGGCTTCGATCTTGCCGCCGAGAGTTTGCTGGTAGAAATGGAAGGCAGCCTCACATTGGCCGTTGAAGATCAGGTAAGAATTGAGTTGCATTGGTATGATCCTTTGAATTGATAATGGCTCGCTACTGTTCAGTCGAACCGGGCCCCGCTATTCCGGCAGACCGGGAACCTCGATCACCGGACGGATCTCCACGGTGCCCACCCGCGCTCCCGGAATTCGCCCGGCAATCCCGATGGCCTCGTCCAGATCCTTGGCCTCGACCATATAATAGCCGCCGAGCTGCTCGCGAGTTTCCGCAAACGGACCATCGGTTACCAGGCGCTTGCCCTCGCGCACCCGCACGGTAGTGGCGGTCGCGACCGGCTGCAGCGGGGAGGTGCTGACGAACTGCCCGTTACGCTTCAGTTCGTGCGCCAGTTGCGCGGATTCCTGGTAGCAATGCTGACGCTCGCTCTGATTGAGGGCGTCCTCTTCCATGTAAACCAATAACATGTACTTCATTGGGTTCCTCTACGATTATGTCGAACGGCGGGCGAGGGAATCGACAACGCGGCGCAAAAATTTTTAGAATTGGGTATGGCTGCCTGTGCCACCATGGCTGTGGAATCGCTGTACCACTCGGACTGGGGCCGGATTGTGGCCACGCTCATCGGCATTTTCGGCGACTTCGACCTGGCGGAGGAGGCGGCGCAGGAAGCCTTTGCGGCCGCCGTGGACCAATGGCCGTCGGCCGGGGTGCCTGACTACCCGCGCGCCTGGATCATCCAGACGGCCCGCCACAAGGCCATCGACCGGCTGCGGCGCCGGGCGCTGAGCGAGGAGAAGTTGGCCGTCTACCGCACCAGCGGCCTGGTCCGGGAGGCGGAAGAGCCGGATTACGGCGATGGCGACGGCGAAATTCCGGATGAGCGCCTGCGGCTGATCTTCACCTGCTGCCACCCGGCGCTGGCGCTGGAGGCCCAGGTGGCTTTGACGCTGCGTACGCTCTGCGGCCTGGAAACCGATGAGATCGCACGGGCTTTTCTGGTGCCGGTGGCGACCATGGCGCAGCGCCTGGTGCGCGCCAAGCGCAAGATTCGCGACGCCGGCATTCCCTACGTGGTGCCCCAGACCAGCGATATGCCCGAGCGCATGGAGGCGGTGCTGGCGGTGATTTACCTGGTCTTCAACGAGGGCTACGCGTCCACCCGGGAGGGTCCGCTGGTGAGGACCGACCTTTGCGCGGAGGCCATCCGGCTGGGCCGGCTGGTGCGCACGCTGATGGCGCCGCAGCCGCCCGCCACGGCCACGGCGCTGGTGGCGCTGATGCTGCTGCAGGACGCCCGGCGCGACGCCCGCCTGGACGCGGACGGCGACCTGGTGCTGCTGGAAGAGCAGGACCGCAGCCGCTGGGACCGCGCCCAGATCGGCGAGGCGCTGCCGCTGGTGGAGGAGGCGCTGCGCGGCGGACCCGGTCCATTCGCGCTGCAGGCCGCGATTGCCGCGCTGCATTGCCAGGCCGCACGTCCCGAAGACACGGACTGGCCGGAAATCCTGCGCCTGTACGACCTTCTGCAGCGCCTCGACCCGTCCCCCATCGTGGCCCTTAACCGGGCGGTGGCGGTGGCTTTCGTCCAGGGACCCGCGGCGGCGCTGGCTTTAATCGATGGGCTGGCCGCGGCCGGCGACCTGGAGGACTATCATTTGTTGCACGCCGCCCGTGCCGACCTGCTGCGCCGCGCCGGTGCAGCGGTGGAAGCCGCCAAGAGCTACCGGCGCGCACTGGCGCTGGTCACCAACGGCAGCGAGCGCCGGTTCCTGGAGCGGCGGCTGCGCGAAGTGCAATCGCCCGCGGCGGCAGGATAAGGGCGGCGCCGGGCGAGGGCGTAAGGCGAGCCCCTGCTCGGCGACGCGAAGAACCGCCGGTTACAACCGGATCCACGCTGTGCTTGACGGCCGGCAACGCAACACGCTCCGGTTCGACGGGCGGCGCCGGCTGCCCGACTCCAGGTATATCGTGCTACTGCGGCGGACGCGCCAGCCTCTCGGTCCAGCAGATGGACCGGCCGCGAGACCGCAAAACGACCCAGCGCTTGTTGCACGGCTGGGCGGGGGGTCGCATATGACGTCGGGATCTACTCCGGTTTCGACATGGAGGGCGGCGCGGCCTCGGGGGCGCTGCCCCAGGTTTTGTTGGGCGCGGGGCCCATGTTGAAGACCAGGGAGCCGCCCTTGGCCATATCGGCGTGGGTGAACCACGGCCGGTTGAGCGGTTTGCCATTGAGCGTGGCGGACTGGATGTAGAGGTTCCGCTCGGAATTGTTGCGGGCCACAATCGTGAAATCCTTGCCGCCGCCTAAGTGGATGGTCACCTGGTCGAAGAGCGGGCTGCCGATGATATACGCCGGCTCGGCCGGGTCCACGGTATAAAAGCCCATGGCGCTCAGGACATACCAGGAGGAAGTGGAACCCTGATCGTCCATGCCGGGAAAGGCGAGGCCATAGCGGTCGCTGCCGTAGAGAAGCGTCAGTATCTTGCGGGTAAGTTCCTGGGTCTTCCAGGGCTGGCCGCCCCAATCGTAGTAGTAAGCCGACTGTTGATCGGGCTGGTTGCCCTGAACGTACTGTCCGATCATGCCGGTGCAATCGCGGCAGATGCCCTTGGGATGATAGGGCGTGTTGAAGAAAGTGTCCAGTTTGGCGTCGAATTTCTCGCGGCCTCCCAGTAAGTTGATGAGGCCCTGCACGTCATGCGGCACTAACCACAGCGTGGACCAGCCGGAGGCTTCCTTCATCATGAAGTTGTAATACGGCTCGAACGGGTCGAAGGGGGAAATCCAATTGCCGTCGGCGGTCTTGCCGCGCATGAATCCGACGGAGGAATCGAAGACGTTGCGGTAATTGGCGGCGCGCTTGAGGAACATCTGGCGGTCGTCTTCGCGGTCCAGTTTTCCGGCGTAGACCGAAAGCGAGTAATCGTCCCAACTGTACTCCAGGGTTTTGGCGACTCCGGCATTGCCTCCCGCGTACGGCGGGCTGGGGTTGCGGTCCGGAATGAAGTCGGAGACCCAGCCTTTCTGCAGGTACTCGGCCAGGTTGCGGCGGGGACCTTTGGTATCGGTGGCGTTCTTGCGCAGGTATTCGTAGGCCGCCTGGTAGTCGAAGGGAATGCCGCGCTGCCAATCGCCCAGGTACATCCAAACGGCGTGGTCGCCGTGAAAAGAGGTCTGCATGTAACCGGTCTCGCGGGCCTGGTCGAGCGTGGAACGCAGGATATCCACCTTCACCTCCGGCTCTACGAGCGTCAGCAGAACCACCTGGTCGCGGCCGGTGTCCCAGAAGGGCACGGGGCCGTAGCGGTCGTAGGAGGCGGTTTTCAGTTGCCCATCCAGGCCGCGGAACTGGCCGCCTTTGCGAGCCACCAGGCGCGGGCTGGCGAAGGAGTGCATGAGGTTGGAGTAAAACAACATGCGCTCGTGCTCGGTTCCACCTTTGACTTCGATGGTGTCCAGTTTGCGGGCCCAGGCTTCTTCGGCGCGCTGGTGGATGCCATCGAAATTCCAGCCGGGGTCCTCGTCCTGGAGGGCCTTCCGCGCCTCGTCGTAACCATCGGCGGAGGCGACTTTAACCAGGACCGGTTCGCCTTCGGAGGTGGCAAAATCCAGGAACACGCCGGCATACCGACCCGACTGCGATTTCCCGCCGGGCGTGACGGTGTTGGAACCGAGCAGACCGCCGCGGCCGTTCTGCGAAGGGTTCTGGCAGAAGGTGCCGAAGGACCGGAAGGGCTTGGAGAACTCGGCCACGAAGGCGGTGCGTGCGGTTCCGCGGGTGGAAGCGCCCGAAATCGAGCCGCGGATGGGCCGCTCGGCGAAGCCCTGGACGGTATGATCGTCGACGATTTCGACGGTGCCGCCGCCGCGGCTCATATCCATCACGATGTGGGCGCGCTCGCTGCGGGGGAAAGTAAACCGGTAGATACCCGTGAGTTCGGTGACGGTCATCTCGGCTTTGACTTTGAAATCGTCCAGGTAAGCCGTGTAGTATCCCGGCGATGACTTTTCCTTACTCTTGTCGTAAATCGAGCCGGTGCGTTCCGGAGGCACGGTCCAGTCGCCGACTATGGGCATGACCACCAATCCAGCCATGGAGCTGGAAAACCCCAACATGGTGCGATGCGTGTAGTTATAGGACATCCCGACACCGGCGGGATAGGAAAGGTCCAGGTTCTTGTTAATCGGGCCCAGGTTGGTTATGCCATGGGGCAGCACCGCTCCGGGCGAGGTCATACCGGTGTAGAGTTCCTCGCCCGGAGGCGGGGCGTTGCCAATGAGGACCTGGCGGTCTAAGGGCGCCGTGCCCACCAATCCATTGGCATAATCGACGGGTTTTTTCTGGGAATGTGGATTGGCGGCCTGAAATCCCCAGGCGGCCAGGGCGCCGCAACCAAGCGCCACGATGATCCGGTATTTGTATCTGACAGCGATCGACATATAGCCTCTAGTTACTTCCTGAATGTCACTTCCACGGGTTCCGGCTCGGGCGAGTTCGGAAAGCGCAGATGCGCAACTCCCTGCGCAAAATCGTACTGCGCGGGGTCCAAAGGTTGGCCCGCCACGGACACCGCGACGGGCGCGGAAGGCGCAGCGATGGCGACAATCGAATTGGTCTCCGCAATGCCATCCGCCCGAAACCGCAACACGCCTCCTTCGTAATGCTCATCGCGCACGCGGCAAGCGGCGGCGATTACTTTGGCGTCAGAGGACCGCACGCGGTCCAGGTCCAAGAGCAACATCCGGCTTCCCGGCGAGACCACGATATCACGCTGCACCACCAGCGAGGGATCGAAGAGGTTGAGGTAGTGGCCGCGCAGCGAATACGGTTTGGCGTCGGGAAGCGATTCATCGAGTCCGGCGGCAATCGCATAAGGGCCGCGGCGCAGCACCAGCGTGGCGGTTTCGCGCCACGGCAAGCGGAGGAAAGCGGCGGCTTGGCGGACCGCGCGGCGGAGGGTCTCGGCGCCATCTGGTTGGTATGTCAGCGCAGCCGGCGAAACGTCCGCGCGAACCACTACACCGCGGCCCACCCGACGCAGGCCGGTTGCGTCCTGTGGAATTCCCAGAGCGTCGAACAGGTGCTGCCGCGGAGAACGGTAGGCGCGCGGCGGGGTGTTCCACCATTCGCGGACGGCATTGTACGGGTCGCGGTCATCGTCCACCACCACCAGGGCGCCGCCCGCTCGCACCCACTTCGCCAGCGCATCGTGAAACTTGGGACTGGGCGGCTTCTGCCCTTCGTAAGTCAGCAGCAGCACCTGATAGCGGTCGAGAAAACCGGGCGCAGTGGCGCTTTCGATCTGCACCGGTTCCACTGGGATGCCGCGCTTCAGGAGCGGCAGGGCGAGGCCAAAGAACGACCCGAGGTTGGGACCCGAAGGTTGCGGATCGGCGCGCTGGAACATCATGGTGTCGGAAATGAGCACGCCGATATTGGCCGTTCCGGCGCTCTCCCATCGCGCCTCCGGCTGCTTCATGTCGCCCAGCGCCGAGATGACGGTTTGCAACTCGGTTTCATAGGGCTTGGGAATGCCACCGCGTTGCGCCGGCTCTTGCGCGGAAGCGGCCCGCAGCGCGTGCTGGCCGTGAAAGATCCGGTCCGGCCAAGGCATGATTTCGTAGCGCCACACTTCGGGCTGCAGCAGCGACGCGGTGAGCGTATTTTCCCAATTGCGGCGGTAATCCTCCCAATCGTGATTGGGATTGTCTTCGATCGGGTCGTTCAGATACCACACACGGCGGCCGGAAGCGCGCACCAGGTTCTGCATGGCCCCGTATTCCAGAAAAGCGGTTTCGAAAGTTCGCTCTTTCAGGCGGCCCTCGTAAACGTTGGGGGTGCGCGCGGTGCCGGTCCAGACTTGCGCGATGTAACCATCCGCGCCGACGTCGATAAGTGAGGATTCGGGACTTACAATGCGCCAGTCCGCGTAGTTCACCAGCGAATGCGTGGGCACGTAGCAGGGAATGGTGCGATGAGCGGCCTGGCCATACTCTTTGACAAACTCGAAGACTTGGGAAAGCGCCCGCCGGTAGAGATAATACTTGAGCTTGGAAGCGCGGTATTGAGCGTCCGGCGAGGAATTGGGCGGCTGCCAGTCTTCGTGGTAATAAGCCTGCCACTGGCGCTTGAAGTTATCCTCCCAACCGCCACGGGCCCAGAATTCCGGTTCCTCCAGGTAAATGGCCTGTGCGCCGGCATCCAGCGCGCGCTTCACACCAACCGTGAGATAGCGGCCATAGTCATCTCCTGGCGAGATGTAGGGGACAGTGGCGTTGCCCCCGTGCAGGATCATCTTACCATCGCTGGAGGTCTGGGCCTGGTCCCAGTGTTTCTCGCCATCGAACTGGCCGTTCAGATAGTCCTGATACTGTCCCCAGGCTACACCGGTCATTACCTGCACAATGTAACCGTGCTGTTGCCAGGTCTGGATGTTAGCCGGCATGCGGGGTCCGATGCCGTAGACCATGGCGACATCGGCATTGAGATTGGTTCGGGGGGACCAGGGGCCGCTGGTCTGAAAGCTCAAGCGCTGGTCGGCGGCGCGATCGGCGAGAGGCTGCCCTAACTGCGCCAAAACCACCGCGCTGAGCGGGATAGCAACCGCGGCGCAGAATCGAATCAAGCAGTTGGGTGACATGGATTTTCGAGGGCCATTTTACTGGGGCACGCGCTTCCCGTTGATCTTATAGACCACCCCGCCCTTCATGACAAATTGCACGTGCGCCAATTCGGTGATGTCGGCCAGCGGATCGCCGGCGGTAGCAACCACGTCGGCATAGCGGCCTTCCTGGATGGTGCCGATTCGATCCGCGACGCCGATCAGGTCGGCGGCCGAGCGGGTGGCAGCAAGAATGATGTCCATCGGGGTCATGCCGTCTTTATGGAGCAAGCCGAATTCTCGCAGATCGGTTACGGGACCGACATCCGTGCCGAAGGCGATTTTGACCCCTGCTTTATAGGCCGCGGCCACCATCTTATCTTTGAATTGAACGGCCTCCCTTACCTTGGCCGCGGTATCGGGCGAGGTTTCACCGGCGGCGGCGCGATCGAAGGTCGCCATAGCTACGACGATGGTGGGCACCAGGTACGCGCCGTGCTGCTTGAACAGCGCGAAGGATTGCGCATCGGCGTAAGTGCCGTGCTCGATCGAATCCACGCCCAGGCGCAGGGAGTTATCGATGGCCTCTTTGCCTTGAGCGTGCGCCGCCACTTTCATCCCAAGCGCGTGCGCGGTATCGACGGCGGCCTTGATTTCCTCGTTGCTCATGAGTTGTAAGTGGGGATTATCGCCGGTGGACATGACGCCGCCGCTGGGCATGATCTTGATCAGGTCGGCGCCGCGCTTATGGTGGTCGCGGACCGCGGCAGTTACTTCGACCGGGCCGGTTACTACCGAGCGGGCCAGCCGCAGCGGATCGAAGGGAAGATTGGGATCGAGCGGGTTGGTGGGGTCGCCATGGCCGCCGATGGGGCTGAGCGGTTCGAGCGAAACCCACATGCGCGGGCCGGCGATTACGCCCGAATCGACGGCATGCTTGAGAGCCAGGTCGATGCCATCCGGGGCGCCCACGCTGCGCACTGCGGTGAAGCCCTCTTCGAGGATCTGGCGCGCGGGAACGGTAGCGGCGAGTACGGCATCAAGATTGGTGCGGGCGCCCCGCTCGATCACCGCGCCGCGGCCTCCGCGCCGTCCGCCATTGGCCATGTGCTTGTGGACGTCGATCAGGCCGGGCAGGACCGTGGCGTGGGAGAGGTCGATCACTTCGGCACCGGGCGGCGTGACGAAACCCTGCTGCACACCGGTAATCTGGTCGTCCTTGATGAGGATGGAGATTTGAGTGCGAGGCGGGCCGCCGCTGCCATCGATCAGGCGGCCGGCGTGGATGACGATATCGTGGGCGAATGCGCCGGCGGGCAGCAAACAAAGGCTGGCCAGCAGCGCCAGGGGTGGCTTCATGGAACCTCCCAATACAGTTTGAATTCAATCCTAACACCCGGCGTTGGTAAACTAAGGGATGAGCCGCGTGGGCCCGCGGGCGCCGCGGCAGGAGCGAGTTCACCGGCAGGACATCCTTCCATGCGGCACGAATCCACCAGGCGCGGGTTTCTCCTCGGAGCGGCGGCCTTGGCTGCCCGCAAGGCGGGCGGGCAGGCGCAGGACCAGCCGGTATTTTCCACGGACGTGAAAGTGGTCAACGTGCTGGCGACGGTGCGGAGCAAGACCGGGACGCTGGTGGGCACGCTGAGCCAGGACGACTTTGCGCTCTCCGAAGACAAGCGGCCGCAGGCCATCCGGTACTTTTCGCGCGAGACGGACTTGCCGCTGACCCTCGGCCTGATGGTGGACACCAGCGGCAGCCAGCGGCGCGTACTGGACGCCGAGCGCGGCGCCAGCCTGCGGTTCCTGGACCAGGTGGTGCGGCCGAACAAGGACAAGGTTTTCATCATGCAGTTCGATAGCGCCGTGCAGATACGCCAGTCTCTAACCAACCTGGTTGGCAAACTGGACGATGCGCTGGCGTATGTGGATTCAGAGACCATGAACCAGTTGCGGATGCAGGGCGGTGGCGGGACACTGCTCTATGATGCGGTAGCGCAGGCATCCAACACGGTGATGAAGAAGCTGACCGGGAGGAAGGCGCTGATCGTGCTTTCCGATGGCGTGGACTACGGCAGCTATGGCACATTGAAGGATGCGGTGGAAGCCGCGTTGAAGGCCGACACGCTGATTTATTCGATCCTCTACTCCGATCCGGGCGCCTATGGCCTCTTCGGCGGCGGAGGCGAGGGCAAGGGCGTGCTGGAAGACATGTCCAACGAGACCGGCGGCAGCTTTTTCGAAGTCACCAAGAAGAAGCCGGTGGACCAGACGTTCGAGATTCTGGAACAGGAGTTGCGGACGCAATACAACCTGGGCTACGTGTCGGATAAGCCCGTGACCATCTCGGAATTTCGCACCATACAACTGACCGCCAAACAGAAAGGCCTGGTGGTGCAGGCGCGGCGTGAGTATTGGGCGCAGAGGTAGCTGCTAGGCGAGTTGCGGGTTACGTTTTGACCGCGTGAAACATGTGATGGTGCCGGCGGCACGGCCACCCGTACTGATCGCGCCGAATCGGTCTGGAGCGTGGCCCGGACGCAGGCCAAGAATAACCGGCCATGCGGGCGCAGAGCGCCGAACTATGCCAAAGGGCCCTCAGGCTATGATGAAACGAGGGTAAACGTCATGGCAAGTCTCAATTGGTCGCAATGCCCTGCCGTAGAGAGCGTTCCCGGCAAGGTCAGTGGCGCGTGGGTGTTCAAAAACACGCGGATGCCGGTCTCCATTGTGTTTGAGAACCTGGAAGCCGGCGCCACCGTCGATGAAATCATGGAGTGGTTTCACCTGACCCGGGAACAGATTGTGAGTGTACTTGAATTTGCGGCGCGAAGTCTCGACCCATTCCCGCCTCCGCAGCAGTCGACCACATCAACGGCAAATGCTCATGCTTGACCACAAAATCGCTATCGTCGTTCTTGGAAATGCAGTCGCCGGTCTTGCGCCGGGATATCGAAAGGGTCGTTGCTGACCTGAATTCGGCATCACCTGGAGGCTACACTGAAGTGGCCGTCCCTTTCACGTAAGCCTGCGCCGTGTGGCGGGTTTCTATGTCCTCTTGACCGCGCCTGAACCCCGCGGTAGGGTGGGAGCGGACACCGTTTTCCAATCGGGAGCCACCCATGACCCTTGAAATTACCCGGCCCGAAACCGAAGCCCGCATCCAACGGTACCTCCAGAGCGGTCAGTACCACGACCTCGACGAACTCCTGACGAAAGCGCTAGACGCGCTGCCGGAACCCGAGGCGGCAGAGCTGACTCCGCCGGAGTGCCGCACCGGTCAATCGCTGGTTGATGCTTTCGCCGAAATCCGTGGTTTGCTTAGCGACGAAGAAATCGACCGGATGTTCAGCCGCAACCCCTCGACCGCGCGTCCGGTGGACCTGTCGTGAGCGGCGGTTTTCTTCTGGACACCAATGTCCCTTCCGAATTGATGCGACTCAGGCCGGAACCAAAAGTTGAGCATTGGGTGGCCGCCCAAGAGATGAGCGCGTTTTTTCTGAGCGTGGTGAGCATTGGCGAATTGGAAACGGGACTCACGACCATGCAGGATGCCGCGCGGCGAGCCCGCTTGGAGGCATCGTTTGAGCGCCACTTGACGCTCCTGTTTCCGGGGCGTGTTCTGCCCGTGACGCAGGCTATTGCGGCAGGGTGGGGCCGGCTTGGCGGGATGCGCCAATTATCCGGCCGGCCTTTGAGTGCGCCGGACGGGATGATTGCAGCCACCGCCCTGGAGCATAGCCGCGCCCTCGTGACGCGCAATACAAAGGACTTCGAGGATCTCGGCGTAACTCTGATAAACCCGTGGCTGGATCAATAACAACTTCGGGTGCCACCCTCTACTGGCACCGCAGCGCCCTCGAGGCCTCCACGGTCGCGGCCCGGCGGGCGGGCAGATAGGTGGCGGCCAGGGCGATGGCGGTGATACCGGCGGCCACTACGGCGAAGGTGGCGGGGTCGAAGGCTTTCACGCCGAACAGCAGGCTGGCCAGCACGCGAGTGATGCCGAAGGCCGCCAACAGGCCGGCCGCTACGCCGATCAGCGCGAGCTTCAACCCGCCCAGAATAATCAGCTTCATCACATCCGGGCGGGCCGCGCCGAGCGCCACGCGGATGCCGATCTCCTGCATGCGCTGCTCGACGGTGTAAGACATCAAGCCGTAGATACCGATGGCCGCCAGCAGCAGGGCGATGCCCGCGAAAATCGAGAGCAGCAGCATGTTGAAATTGCGCGAGGCCAGGGATTGGGCAATCACCTGCTCCATGCTGCGGACGTGGGAAACGGGAACCTGGCTGTCCACCGCCTGCACCTCCTGTTCCACGGCGGCGCGCAGGCTCATGGGGTCGCCCGCGGTGCGGATGGCCCAGCCCAAAGGCAGCACGCTGTTGCCGAGCTGTGTCAGGCCCTCGGGCATCTGGGCCTCCGGAATGTACATGACCGGCTCGTCCTTGTGTTCCAGGCTGGTTTCGTGGATGTCGCCGGCGATGCCGACCACTTCGCGCGGCGGGTCGTCAAACTGCGGCCCCAGGCCTTTGCCGATGGTCATCACCTGGCCCAGGGCGTCCTGCTTGGGCCAGTATTTTTTCGCGAGGGCGGCGTTGATGATCACGACGCGCGAGGAAGACTGGGTATCCGTGTCGGTGAATTCGCGCCCGCGCAGGATGGGAACCTTCAACGCACGGAAGTAGTGCGGTGAAACCGAGCGCCACTGTTCATCGCCTTCGTAGCCGCTCTTGGGCGGCACGCGGCCGGCAATGTTGAACGGCAAGTCCACATCCGTGCCGCTCTCCGGAAGCGAGATGGTGGCGGCGGCGGCTTCCACGCCGGGCAAAGTTTCCAGGCGCATGGTGACGCGGTTCACGAAGCCGGCAAGCTGGGCGGTGGTGTTGTAGTTTCCGCCCGCCATGGAGGTATCCATGGCCAGCGCATGGTGCGCGTCGAAGCCGGGGTCGGTGGAGCTGCAACGCGGCGAAGGTGCGGATCATCAGGGCCGCGCCGGCGAAGAGCACCAGAGCCAGGGCGATTTCGGACACCACCAGCACGGCGCGGGCGCGATTGTGCATGCTGCTGCCGGAACGGCCGCCTTCTTTGAGCGTGGAAACCAGGTCGGGGTTGGAGGTGTGGAGCGCCGGAAAAATGCCGAACACGATGCCGGTAGCGAGCGCTACCGCGATGGTGAATGCGGCTACACGCCAATCCAGGAGGGGAATCGGACGGAGCGCGCCCTCGGCGTCAGTGAGCCGCGGGATGTTGCCGGGCGCCATGGCCAGCAGCAGGCGGACGCCCCAGGCGCCGATTCCGAAACCCAGCAGGGCGCCCGCGCCGGCCAGCAGAACGCTTTCGGTAAGAAGCTGGCGGACCATGCGCCAGCGGCTGGCCCCGACGGCCGCACGAATGGCCAGCTCCTTTTGCCGTACCGCGGAGCGCGCCAGCAGCAGGTTGGCCACATTGGCGCAGGCGATCAGCAGCACGAAGCCCACCGCGCCCAGCAGGATCATTAGCGGCAGGCGCACATTCTCGATCATCGACTCGCGCATCGGCACCACCGCCACGCTTTCCCTCTTATCCATCCACTGGGGATTGGCCTGGCGGAACTGTTCGCCCTTCACCTTCATTTCGGCGCGAGCCTGCTCAATGGGGATACCGGGTTTGAGCCGCGCCGCGGCGGCCAGATAATGGCCCTGGTTGGTGCTTAAGGGATCGGCCTGCAACGGCAGCCAAAGGTCGGTGCGCGGGTCGGATTCGAAGCCTTTCTGCATCACACCGATCACCGTGTAGGGCTGCCCGTTCAGGAGGATGGTGCGGCCGATGGCGTCGGACCGGCCGTCCATGCGGCTTTGCCAGAGGCGATAGCTGAGCACGGCCACACGCGGCCCGTTGGGCAGGTCCTCGGAAACGGCAAAGGTGCGCCCCAATGCGGGCTGGCCACCGAAAACGCGAAAATAATCCGCTGAGACCTCCTGCCTTTTCACTTGCGGCGGCTTCTGACCGGTGCCCAGGGTGACGTCGACACTGGTCTGGTGGTACAAGGTCATGGCCGAAAAAACGTCGTTGTGGCGCCACACCATGTACTTGGGGATGGAGTTCGACCAACCGTTGCCGCCGGGGTAGGCCCGGCCCAGCCGTACGATGCGGTCGGGCTGCGGATAAGGCAGCGGCTGCAGCATTACGCCGTTTACAACCGTGAAAATGGCGGTGTTGGCGCCGATGCCCAGCGCCAGCGCTCCAATGGCGGCGGCGGTAAACCCCGGCCCGCTGCGCATCATGCGGAGAGCGTAGCGGAGGTCGGCAGTGAGCGTTCGCATACTATCTGGTACGCCGCGGGGGTGGATCCGGTTCGCAAAAAATGCGGAGCCGGGCGCGGCTGGCCGGATCGGGGAGGTGCGGACCGACCGCTGGTACGATCGGATATGTTTGGAGATGGGGTTTGAACAGGTACGGTGGATGCCCGGTTGCCTGAAACGCAGGGCGGGGGGCGCGATATGCTACTCTGCGAAAGCATTCATCATGTGTGAGGACGACCGTCCAGTTCAGGCACGCATCCCGGAGATTGGGTTCTGCGAGGAGAAACACAAGCTCCGGCAGGAGTTTTTGCAGGCCATTCACCAGTTGAACGAATTGCAGAGCCAGCAAACCCAGGCAGTGATTGACGGGGACCCCGATTTCAGCCGCTTCGACGTCCTGCTGCACATCGCCCAGGAGAAGAAGGAATGGGCAAAATATGCCTGGATCGCGCACGTCGAGGCCCATCATTGCGAGGAGGTGTAAGCCCAAATGGCACTGACACGAGCGGAAAAAGAACGCCTCACGGACAGCCGCCTGAAGATTCAATCGGTCGCCGGTTCCCTGAACCAGGTCGACCCGAAGAAGGTCCCCGATTACGAGGAAATCCAGGAGTGCCTGGAACAGGCCGAGAAGAGCCTCTCTGGGGCGCTCCGGTCCGAACACGACCAGTGAGCGGTTGATTTATCACAGGCGCTTGCGGCCGCGGCCTCATCGCAAGTCCAGGAAAACAATCATCGAAGGAGTACCGGCGGCGGTGTACCGGCCAGTGAAGGAGAGCCGGCCGGTTCGCGGATCGACGCGGAAGGTGGCGATTGCATCGCCTCGCTGGTTGCAGGAGTAAAGATACCTGCCGGCGGGGTCGATGTTGAAGCTGCGCGGGTAATCGCCGCGGGTCCATTCTTCCGCCACATAGGTCAAGTCGCCTGACGGGCCGATGGAGAACAGGGAGATCGCGTCATGCAGGCGGTTGGCGGCATACAGGAATTTCCCACTGGCAGAAATCATTACTTCGGAAGTGTAATTCGTACCTTGAAAGCCTTGAGGCAGGCTGGAAACGGTCTGCCGGGCGGTGAGAGTTCCGGCGGCGGGATCGTAATCGAACTTCACCAGGGTGGAGGATTCCTCCTGGAGCGAGTACATCCAGCGGCCGTTGGGGTGGAAGGCGAAATGGCGCGGTCCGTCGCCTGAGGGCAGCGCCACGGAGGCCGGCTGGTTCGCGGTCAGGGTGCCTTTGGCGGCATCGAGCTTCCAGACGAAGATGCGGTCCAAACCCAGGTCGGTGGAGAGGACAAAGCGGCCCGAAGGATCGGCCTGGATCATGTGGGCATGCGGCGCCTCGTGGCCGCTGAAGGCAAAACTGCCCGGAGGCGCGGTGGTGGAATGCGTGCGCGAGACGGCGCCCGCGTCTTTTTTGATATCCGTCGCGGCGCCCAGCGAGCCATCGGGCTGGATGGGCAGCACCGCCACCGTGCCGCCGGCGTAATTGGCCACCAGCACGTATTTGCCGGAGGGGTGGACGCTCAGGTACGCGGGACCGGCGCCCTGCGAGCTGACGGTGTTGAGCAGCGCGAGGTGGCCGGTCGTGCGGTCGATGGAATAGGCGCTGACGGAACCGGATCGCGCGCCTTCGAAAGTGGCGGTCTCATTGGCGGAGTAGAGATGCGTCCTCGATGGGTCCAGGGCGAGGCAGGAAGGGTTGGACGGGTTGGCGATTACCTCGCGCTGGGCGAGATTTCCGGTTGATGGATCGACCTGAAACACGATGATGCCCTGCCCATTGCCGCGGCTGCCTTCGGCGCCTTGCGGTGAGCTGTAGGTGGCGGCGTAGGCCAGCAGTGGTCCTTTCGCGGGACGGTTGGGCTGCGCGGGGGCGGGGAGCGCGGCGGACGCGATGAGCAGGAGCGGGAGGAATCGCATGATTGGCTCAGTGTAACCGGGCGCGCGGCGGCGCGGGCGACGTCCGGCCGGCGGCAGGCGCGCCCCGGCCGTTTCGCCGTGATACTCTCCAAGAAAGCAATGCGATTCCAAACCCGTCTCCTCACGGCCACGCTGCTGGCCGCCGCGCCGGCGTGGCCGCAGACCACCAGCCGCGAATGGCCCGTCTACGGGGGCAACACGGAGGGCACGCGCTACTCGCCGCTGAAACAGATTGACCGCTCGAACGTCAGCCGGCTGCGGGTGGCATGGACATTTGAAACCGCCGGCGGGCGCTCGGGCTTGCAGACCAATCCGATTGTGGTGCACGGCATCCTTTACGCCAACACGCCCGCCGGGCTGGTGATCGCGCTGGACGGCGCGACCGGAAAGCTGGCCTGGTCGTGGGATTCGCACAACGCCGCCCAGAAGGTGCGCGGCATGACTTACTGGGCCGGAGCGGGCGAGACCGGCGGCGATGCGCGGGAGGACGCCCGCATTTTCGCCGGCGTGGGGCGCTACGTCTATGCGCTCAACGCCCGGACCGGCGAGGTGATCTCCGGCTTCGGTAAGGACGGGCGCATTGATCTGCAGCAAGATCTCGGCCGCGATCCGGAAACGCAGTCCGTCACGCTCACCAGCCCAGGCGTGATTTACAAGGACCTGCTGATTGTCGGAGGCCGCGAAAGCGAAGGGCTGCCGGCTTCGTACGGCGACATCCGCGCGTACAACACGCGCACCGGGAAACTGGTCTGGACCTTCCACACCATCCCGCGCCCCGGAGAGTACGGCTACGAAACCTGGCCCAAGGATGCGTGGACCTACACCGGAGCGGCGAATAACTGGGCAGGCATGACGGTGGATACCAGGCGCGGGATTGTGTTTGTGCCGACCGGATCGGCCTCGGCGGATTTCTACGGCGCCAACCGGGTGGGCGACGACCTGTTCGCCAACTGCCTGCTGGCGCTGGATGCGGCCACCGGAAAACGGCTCTGGCATTTCCAGGCGGTGCACCACGATATCTGGGACCGCGATTTTCCCTCGCCGCCGGTGCTGGTGACCGTCCAGCGCGACGGCAAGCCGGTGGATGCGGTTTCCCAGGCCACCAAGCAGGGCTACGTCTACCTGTTCGACCGGGTGACCGGCAAGCCGCTGTTTCCGATCGAATACCGCAAATACCCGGCCAGCACGCTGGAGGGCGAAGTGGCGGCCGAGACCCAGCCCCTGCCCACGCGGCCGGCGCCTTATGCACGCCAGGTGCTGACCGCAGATCTGCTAACCAACCGCACTCCCGAAGCGCATCAGTGGGCGCTGGAGCAGTTCCGCACGTTTCGCAGCGAGGGCCAGTTCATCCCGCTGAGCGAGGGCAAAGAGACGGTGGTCTTTCCGGGCTTCGACGGCGGCGCGGAATGGGGCGGGCAGGCCTTCGATCCGGAATCCGGTCTTCTGTTCGTCAATGCCAACGATCTGGCCTGGACCTCCAGCATGGCGCTGAATAAGCCCCCCGCCAGCGGTCGCGAGATCTACACGGCGCAGTGTGCTGCGTGTCATGGCGCGGATTTGGCCGGCAACGGCGGCCAGGCGCCGGCACTCAAAGGCATCGCGGACCGTCGCACGGCCGAGCAGATTACCGGGATTGTGCGCACGGGGGCGGGGCGCATGCCGGGCTTCCCGGCTTTACGTGGGGCGGCGCTGCGCACGCTGGTCGATTACGTCCTCACCGGCGATTCCAAGGCGACTGTGGCGGCTGCGCCATCGCCCTTCGATCTGAAATACCGCTTCACCGGCTACAAGCGGTTTCTCGATCCCGACGGATACCCGGCCATTGCACCGCCGTGGGGCACGCTCAACGCGATTAACCTGAACACCGGAGAATACGCCTGGAAGATTCCGCTGGGCGAATACCCCGAGCTGGCGGCGAAGGGGCTGAAGGATACCGGCTCGGAGAACTACGGCGGCCCCATTGTGACCGCGGGCGGGCTGGTTTTCATCGCGGCCACTAACTTCGACCGTAAGTTCCGGGCCTTCGACAAAGACACCGGCAAGCTGCTGTGGGAAACCACCATGATCAATTCAGGCAACGCCACGCCGGCCACTTATGAGGTGAACGGACGGCAGTACGTGGTGATTGCGGCCTTCGGAGGCAAAGGACGCAACGGCGCCACCGGAAGCGGCTACGTGGCGTTTGCGCTACCCGAGAAGGAGGATGCGGCGGGAGCCGGCGCTAAATAGTAGGCGGTGGAAGGCTGACTCCGAACGCCTGATCCGCCTGGGTGAAGCCACTGATGATGTTATAACTCCACATATCCGCCAGCAGGTTGACCTGCTGAGCGCTTAACAGCAGCACCTCATCTTCATTCTGGCCGACGGTATCGTAGTTGGGAAAATTCTTCATATAATTCGAGGGGGCTGTGCTGTTCAAAAGCGCCTGCACACCCGGCCCGGTAAGTTGGCTCTTCCAGGACTGGTTGAGGTCGTTGTACATCCAGAAGATCAGCACTTCTCCGTTGCCGGGGTAGGCTTCCAGTCCGAACTTGTTGGGCGTCTGGATAGTAAAATTTCCGGCGGCGAAGACGACGCCCCCGGCTTTTTTGGACTGCGCCAGCCCGGTGAGTACGGTTTGAAACTGGCTGCCCGGAAAGATCTGGGTTTGCTGGCTGTTGCCGAAATCGTTCGCGGGGATATGGCCAAACAGCCGCGTGATCTGGCCGTCGACGCCCTGATAACAACCGTCGTCGGTGCTTCCCACCGGGTACGGGCTATTTACGAACGCAAAGATCACCTTGTATTGCCGGCGCAGCAGCGGGACGATGCCCGTATTTTCCAGAATGCCGCCGTCGCCGAAGCTGTAGGTGCAGGCCTGTTCCTGGCCGATGTTGGCAATCGGCCAGTAAGTGAACTCGGGGAATACGGCATCCAATCCGACCTCATCCAGGTAAGCTGCGATGGCGGCGCTGCTGCTGCCCATTACGTCGGACAAGAGGAACTGGAACGCGGGCGTGGGTACCTCAACCAGGTTGTTTTGCGGGGGCGCGGTGGGGGCGGACGAATCGAACCCGAAGCTCTGTACGAACCCGCCGCCGAAATCGACTCCTCCGCAACCGGCGCCCGGGAAGAATTGCGACGTTCCCACATAGGCCGGCGAGTATTCGAAGTGCCGGTAGGTCTGGCCAGGCAAATTGAGCGCAGCGGCCGCCGCCTTGGATCGGGCCGGAGGCCGTGCGCGGACAAGATCCCCTCGCGGCGCAGCCAGCGTGGAAGGGTAGATTTGTGTGCCTCCGGCGAACATATAGGGCTGGTCATCGCGGAGCGTGAAGAAGCTGGTATTGGTTAATTCGGGGTTAGCCGTAACGATCTGACTGACGGTGTCCGAATTCAGCGAGAAGTAGCTGGAGGTGTCGCTGAGCGCGAAAGGCGACAGAATCCGGTCGTTAAGCAAACGCGACCAGATCTTGTCAAAAGGCAGGTTCCCCTCGATGTATTGGAGTATGTAATAAGCCACCAGGTTTCCCAGGGCCCAGTCCGACAGGTTCAGCAGGGCCGAACCCAGGCACGTATCCGGAATCGTCTGCAGGCCGCCAACGGTAATGTCGCCGGGCGCGGTCACGTCTCCCAGTAACTCCTCCACGGTGAACGAATCGGGCGCGAAACTAAATGGCACTCCGAACCACGAACCGCCGGATACACACGAAATCGCGCCAAAGAAAGGGAGCACCCCCACGGCATTGAGGCCGCGCATCTGACCCAGGGAGGCCGCGAAGGAGCGCGGCCCGCCGCCGGAAAAACACGCCCCCCACAGACCGGACGACGCGGAGTAGCGTGGGTTAGTTTGTTCCGGAAACGGTCCGCCAGGCACTGCCGGGAAGGTTTCCACATTCAGAGTTGTCGGCAAGAGGGATGGTTTCGGCATGGTTTCTCCTGTGCAAGACAAGTCTATACCACGCGCCGCCGGATTGAGAGCCGGCAGAGCTTAGACCCACTTACGCAATTACGCCTTTGCGCACGGCATATAGAATCAGCTCCGGCACGGTATGCAGGTTGAGCTTCTCCATCAGATTGCCGCGGTGGGTTTCGATAGTGTACAGGCTGACGCTGAGCTGGTTCGCAATCTCTTTATTACTGCGGCCCTCGGCGATCAATTGCAGCACTTCGCGCTCGCGGGTGGTGAGCAACTCGTAGCTGTCCTCAATCTCGCGGTCCTGCAATTGCCGGACGTAGTCCTCCACCAGCATGCGGCTCACGGCCGGGCTGAAATAGGCCTTACCGGCCACCACCGCGCGGATGGCTGCGATCAGGTCGCTTTCGGCGGATTCCTTGAGCAGGTAACCTTTGGCTCCGGCCTTGAGGGCACGCAGCACGTAGCCCTCGTCGGAGTGCATGCTCAGAATCACCACGGCGCAATCGGGCACCGTGGCGCAGAGCTGGCGCGTGGCTTCGATGCCGTTCAGGTTCGGCATACCGATATCCATGACCACTACGTTGGGGTGCTCCTTTTGCGCCCGCGCCAGGGCTTCGCGGCCGTCGGAAGCTTCGCCGACGACCTGAAAATCCGACTGCCGCTCCAGGACCAGCCGGAGGCCGGTACGCATAATGGCGTGATCTTCCGCCAGCAGGATACGAATGACGCTCATACCGATTGCACCGGAACGGGCTGTTCCAGGGGAAGATCAAAGGAAAGCCGGGCGCCGTGGCCGGGCGCGGACTCGATATGCAACCTGCCGCCGAGGTTGCGGACGCGCTCCTCCATGCCGAGAATTCCGACGCCTTTTTCCAGGCGCGGCTCAAAACCGGTCCCATCATCTGTAATCTGCACGTGAATCTGCGTGGCCTCCTGGCGCACCTGGATGCGCACGTGGCTGGCGCCGGCGTGGCGCGTGGCGTTGTGCAAAGCTTCCTGCACCACCCGGAAAATGCAGGTGCGGTGCTCGTCGGGCAGATCGTCGGAAACCTCCTCGGCCTCCACGCGGATTTTGATGCCGGTGCGGCGCGCCACTTCGCGGGCCTTCCATTTCAAAGCCGGCACCAGGCCCAGATCGTCCAGCATGGGCGGGCGGAGCAGCAGCGAGAGGTTGCGCACCAGGCCCACGTTGTTTTCAGCCAGCTTGCGAACCGCCTGCACGCGCTCGTGCAGGGCCGTGTCCCCGGACGGCAGCGCCGAATCCAGGGTGCCCATCTCCATCAACAGGGCCGACATGGCGGCGCCGATCTCGTCGTGCAGCTCGCGCGAGAGTTTGCGGCGCTCTTCTTCCTGCGCAGCCACCAGGCGGGCCGAGAGGCGGTGCAACTCCTCGCGGGCGGTGACCACCTCGCGATAGCGGCAGTCGGATTCGCGCTCCAGGGCCTCCACGCGCGCGATGCTCAACCATGCCAGCGCGGCTCCGAACAGGATGATGGCCAGCGCGGTGAGCATCAACTCGCGCCGGAAGCCGGCGAATACGCTGGCCACATGGGTTTCACCCACCAACAGTTGGCGGCTGTCCATGGCGCTGATGTGCTCGGCCATACGGACGAGCTGTTCATGCCGCGGAAGCATCTGGGTGCTGATGAATTCATTGCCGCGGGCGCCGCGGGTCGCGGCATCCCAGTGAAGCACCGGCTCGATAGTGGCATAGTACAGTTGCAGATCGCCCTGTAATTCTTTGACGGCCGCGGTCTCGGGGGAAGGCAGATTCTGGCCGTATTTCTGCAGCGCGGTATCCATTTCGGTTTCGGTTTTGAGCACCTCGGTGCGGCGTTGTTCGGCCACCCGCGGGTCGGTATTGAGCAGATAATCGCGAACCCCGAGGCTGGATTGGTAAAGGTCGCTACGTAGGCGGTGGAGCAGGTGGTCGCGGTCCAGAAACTCTCGCCGGATCCCGACATTCCCGGCTTCGATACGGGCCACCGCGCGGTTGGCGCTGATGGCGATCACGATCATGAGGATCAACAGTCCTCCGAAGCCGATCGACAGGACCGCGCGGCTGGAGGTCAACAGGCCTTTGTAGGCGCGGGTTAGCGAAGCGCGCACTGGCACTTGCCTTAAATTATAGCCGCCGCCGCGCTGCCCGGTACCGCCGGCGGTCACGCGGTTGGCTGATCCACCGGCGTGGACCGCGGTACGGAAGGGGCTCCGAGCGTCCTGGAAGCACGCCGGCGCTCTTGGATCCCGCAAGGGTGACCGGCAGCTTGGCGGTGTCCGGGCCACGCGCCGGCAACCGCTACACCGCCGCTGCGCGGGGCGCGGTCCCCTGCCCTGGCAACCGGACCAGGTCCCCGACCGCGAGGTGCGCTCCTTTGAAGACGCTCCGCAAGCCATTGATTCTATTAGGTCGGCCAACTCGCGTCTTCATCGCTTTTGGTGGCCCGCCGCGGGCCACCGGGGCGCTCCCTTACGGTCGCGGCCCCGATTCGATGTTGAGCCGCGCGTTCGCAGGCGGGCGAACCGAATCACGCGGGTCAGAGACAGGAGACTAGGTGCGGTTCCCGGGCCGTTACCGCTGCATCTGCTCCAGGTAGGCCAACAGGGCTTGCACCCTCATTTCGACATACACGTGGCTTGTGCTAATGGAGCGGAAGAGATCTCCCCAAACTGGCATTTCCGCGTTCCCATGGGCCGGGATGCGATCCTGGCCCAGGATTACAAGCCGCGTCATCAACGCGGGGAATCTGCCTTGATTGTGGCGGCTAATCAGGGTCAGATCGGAGGGCCGCTCCTTCAGAGCTTCGGCCGCCGGTCCGGCGCCTCTTCCATCCACGCCGTGGCAGACGGCGCAATACTGATGGTAAAGATCGGCGCCGTTCAAAGTCGCCGTCGGTTGCACGGGGACCACCTTCACGGTCTTGTTCTGGGCAAATGCCGCACCCAGGGTTCCTGTCAGAGCCAGGGCGAGTAACAGATAAAACGGTCTGTTTATATACTTCATACCCCGATAGTAATGCCATTCACCGGCGGAGGGAAGACAAATCGTCCGGCGCACTCATCAGAGCGTGCAGCACCGCGGGAGAAAGGTTCCGGCCGCACAGAACCACGGCGGCGTTCCGGCCCTGGTAGCGCCCGGCCTCTTTGAGGAAGGCAGCCAGGGCCACCGCCGCCGCGCCCTCGATCAGCCAGTGCTCGGAAGCCAGCGCGCGCCGCATGGCCTGCAAAATCTCCGCTTCGGAGACCAGCACGGAGCGGTCGATCACGCCGCGGCACAAGTCCAGCGTCACTGTGCCTGGCTCCAGGCCGCCGGCGGTGCTTTCGGAAAGCGTAGGCTGCTCCGGCACGTCGATCACGCGCCCGGCTTCCAGGCACTGAAAGAGCACCGGTGAGTTGGCGGCCCAGCAGCCGACGATTTCGGTAGCGGGCGAGACTTGCTTGAGATAGCCGCCGATGCCGGCGATCAGACCGCCGCCGCCAACCGCTACGAAAACGGCATCGAGCGGCGCGACCTGGCGATGCAGTTCCAGGCCGATGGTGCCTTGTCCGGCCACCACGTGGCGGTCATTATAAGGCGAGACGAAGACGCGGCCGGAGTTTTCCGCGGCGCGCCGGGCGGCCAGCTCGGCGGAGAGGGGGTCGGGGCCGCCGATGTGGATGCGCGCGCCGAGCGCTTCGATGCGCCGCGCTTTGGCCGGAGCGACCTGCTCGGATACGTAGACTTCGGCCGCGATGCCGCGCGCCCGGGCCGCGGCCGCCACGCCCAGTCCGTGATTGCCGTTGGAAGCCGCCACCACGCCGCCCGCCGCTTCGGCCGGAGTCAGCAGCGCGATGCGGTTCGAAGCTCCGCGGAATTTGAAGCTCCCGGTGTGCTGCAAGTGCTCCAGCTTCAGCCAGGCGCCCAGATCGGCCGACCATTCGACAGGGGTTTCGCGCACGTAAGGGCCGATGCGCGCCCAGGCTTCTTCGACGGCCTGCCGCATGGAGGGCGCGCTCAGTGCTTCACCTCGACGATCCGGATGTTGCGGAACATGATGATCGAAAACTGGTCGTGCATCTGCAAGCCGATGGGGCCCGTCTTGGAGCGCTTCGGATCGCCCGGGTGCTCGGCCACCACGCGGCCGTTCAGGCGGATGCGAATCAGGCTGTTGCGCGAGGTGATGTCCATAGCGTTCCAGTCGTCATCGTGCTGCGCGTCCTTGGGCGCGTCCACGAAGCCGTAGATGCTACCCGAGGGATGCGGGTCCGGAAAGCGATTGTTGATCTGGATTTCGTAGCCGATCTTAGACGGCGTACGGGTATAATCGGGCGGCGTGACGATGGCCCATTTGGCACGTGAAGTGTCGCGGATGGAGACGCCGCTATTGCCGGTGGTCTTGGTCCAGTATTCCAGGTGCAGATCGAACTCGCCGAAATCGTTGCGCCTGGTGTAGAGCCAGGACTGCGTATCCACCCAGCTTTTGAAATCGTGCGCGGTGGCGAGCGGCCCGCCCGGCACGAGTTGCTTGCGGAGGTCTCCGATGCGCTGGCCGAGCAGGGTGCCGTCGGCCATGACGGTCCACTGGCCGTCGCCGATGACTTCCCATCCGTCCAAGTTTTTCCCGTTAAAGAGGGGCACTCCCTCAGCGGCGGCCAGGCAGCCGGCGAGGCAGAGCGCTGAAAATGTGGCGAGCGGGATCGGGAGCTGCATGCCTTTTACGGTACTATAGCCGGCGGCACGCGGCAGGGATAGCGATTTGGTTGTGGCGCCGGTGCGCGGAATGCGTAGCGGCGGGTTTGGTGAAGGCGCGCGCGCCAAACGCGGCAGTGGGGCAGCGAGCAGCCGGATGGAGCTTTGGTCTTGCGGCGGCACGCGGTAGCCACTGTTTGGGGCCGGCGGCGTGGCGAGCCGGATGGCGGTTTCGGCCGGTGCCAGCGCGCGGCCGGATGGAGCTTGGGTCTTGCGGCGACGCGCGGCAGCCACGGTTTGGGGCCGGCGGCGTGGCGAGCGCGATGCGGTTTCGGCCGGTGGCAGCGCGCAGCCGGATGGAGCTTTGGTCTTGCGACGGCACGCGGCAGCCACAATTTGGGGCCGGCGGCGTGGCGAGCCGGATGGCGGTTTCGGCCGGTGGCAGCGCGCGGCCGGATGGAGCTTGGGTCTTGCGGCGATACGCGGCAGCCACTGTTTGGGGCCGGCGGCGTGGCGAGCGCGATGCGGTTTCGGCCGGTGGCAGCACGCAGCCAGATGGAGCTTTGTCTTGCGGCGATACGCGGCAGCCACTGTTTGGGGCCGGCGGCGTGGCGAGTGCGATGGCGGTTTCGGCCGGTGGCAGCGCGCGGCCGGATGGAGCTTGGGTCTTGCGGCGATACGCGGCAGCCACTGTTTGGGGCCGGCGGCGTGGCGAGCGCGATGCGGTTTCGGCCGGTGGCAGCACGCAGCCAGATGGAGCTTTGTCTTGCGGCGACGCGCGGCAGCCACTGTTTGGGGCCGGCGGCGTGGCGAGCCGGATGGCGGTTTCGGCCGGTGGCAGCGCGCGGCCGGATGGAGCTTTGGTCTTGCGACGGCACGCGGCAGCCACGGTTTGGGGCCGGCGGCGTGGCGAGTGCAATGGCGGTTTCGGCCGGTGGCAGCGCGCGGCCGGATGGAGCTTTGGTCTTGCGGCGACGCGCGGCAGCCATTGCGTCTGGTCTGACGGCCAGTCCGCTGCAGTTTGAGATAGCCGGCGCGCGAACACACCGGCACGGAAATGCCGGAGTTACCCGCCCCGGAGCGCCTAGGCCATTCGGTTCCTGGTACGCTGTACGTTAAGATGCGATTTTTGATCGTTGCCGCTGCCCTGGCCGTTGCCGCCTGCGGCCCTTCTACCGAAGCCCGCTCCATTCCGGAATACGGCTATCAAGTGATTCACACCTATCACCACGATCCGCTGGCGTTTACGCAGGGGCTTTTTTACCTGAATGGATTCCTCTATGAGGGCACCGGCCTGGAAGAACAGTCGTCGATTCGCAAGGTCAAACTGGAGACCGGCGAAGTGCTGGAGAAACGCGATGTACCGGGCCAGTACTTCGGTGAGGGCATCATCAACTGGAAAGACCGGCTGCTGGAACTCACCTGGACCACCCACGTGGGATTCATTTACAACTTGCTGAGTTTCGCGCCCCAGAGTCAGTTCCAATATTCCGGTGAGGGCTGGGGACTCACCCAGGACGGCAAGCGCATCATCATGAGCGATGGCACTGCCGATTTGCGCTTCTGGGACCCCGAGACGCTCAAAGAAATCGGGCGGGTACACGTGACTGCCGACGGCGAACCGGTGAAGGACCTCAACGAGCTGGAGTGGGTGAAGGGCGAGGTGTACGCCAACGTTTGGCAGACCGACCGGATCGCTCGCATCGACCCTGCTAATGGCAAGGTAGTGGGCTGGATCGATTGCACCAACCTCCTGACTCCCGAAGACCGTACGCCGGAAACCGACGTGCTCAACGGCATCGCCTACGACGCCAAAGGCGATCGCCTGTTCGTGACCGGCAAGCGCTGGCCCAAACTCTTCGAAATCAAGCTGGTGAAGAAGACGGCGCAGTAGGCGCTGGCAGCATGCGCATCCTGCTGGTTGCCGCCTGGCTGGCCGTGGCCGCTTGCGGTCCCTCGGCCGAAACCCGCCCGATCATTCCGGAATACGGTTATGAGGTGGTCCACACCTATCCTCACGACCCGCTGGCATTCACGGAGGGCCTGTTTTACCTGAACGGATTCCTGTACGAGAGCACCGGGATCAACGACCAATCGTCGGTTCGCAAGGTCCGCCTGGAGACCGGCGAAGTGATCGAGAAACGCGACGTGCCGGGACAGTATTTCGGAGAAGGCATCGTGAACTGGAAGGACCGGCTGGTGCAGCTTACCTGGACCACGCAAGTCGGCTTCATCTACGACCTGCGGAGCTTCGCGCCCAAGAGCCAGTTTGCGTATCCCGGGGAGGGCTGGGCGCTGACCTAGGATGGCAAGCGCATCATCATGAGCGACGGCACTCCCGAGCTGCGCTTTTGGGACCCCGAGACGCTGCAGGAACTCGGGCGCCTGCGAGTGACCGCCGATGGCCAGCCGGTAGAGCATCTCAACGAGCTGGAATGGGTCAAGGGCGAGGTGTACGCCAACATCTGGCAGACCGACCGGATTGCGCGCATCGATCCGTCCAGCGGGAAGGTGGTGGGATGGATCGACCTGACAGGCTTGCTGAAGCCTTCCGAACGAACCGACGATGACAACGTGCTCAACGGCATCGCCTACGACGCCAGGGGCGACCGCCTGTTCGTGACCGGAAAACGCTGGCCAAAGCTGTTCGAAATCCGGCTGGTGAAAAAGGCGGCGCCGTAGAGCGGGCCTTCACAATGGCCGGAACCGGGCGCTGAAGTGCCGCA
Source organism: Bryobacterales bacterium (assembly GCA_963803725.1). Taxonomy (GTDB): domain Bacteria; phylum Acidobacteriota; class Terriglobia; order Bryobacterales; family Bryobacteraceae; genus JOPF133. The sequence continues at coordinate 44,623 of CAWDOH010000067.1, forward strand.
GGAAGGGCGGCTCCTCGACGATTTCCATGCCGCGGATTTCGTCCTTCCGCGCATTCACTTCCAAAATGGCTTCCACCACGTAATCGATGTGGCTCTGGGTGTAGACGCGGCGCGGGATGGCGAGGCGCAGCAGTTCGTGGCGGGCGGCGGCGCCAAACATCACCGTACCGATTTCCACCGAGCGGATGCCGGCATGGCGGTACAGTTCGACGGCCAGCGCCTGACCAGGGAACTGGCGAGGCGGGATGTGCGGGAGCATGCGGGCGGCATCGATATAAATAGCGTGGCCGCCGGGCGGTTCGACTATGGGCACGCCGCGTTCGGCGATGTGATTGCCCAGGTAGCCGGTGGAGATGATGCGGTAGCGCAGGTAGTCGGGGTCGAGCACCTCTTCCAGGCCAACCGCGATGGCTTCCAGGTCGCGGCCGGCGAGTCCTCCGTAGGTGGGGAAGCCTTCGGTCAGAATCAGCAGGTTGGTCTCCTGCTGCGCCACGCGGTCGTCGTTGGAGCAGAGCAGGCCGCCGATATTGGCGAAGGCGTCCTTCTTGGCGGAGAAAGTGCAGCCGTCGGCCAGCGAGAACATTTTCTGCGCGATGCGTTTGGGCGTCCAATCGGCATAGCCGGACTCGCGCTCGCGGATGAACCAGGCGTTTTCGGCGAACCGGCAGGCGTCCAGGTAGAACGGGATGCCGTGCCGCGCACAGACGCCTTTGACCGCCTCGATGTTGGCCATGGAGACGGGCTGGCCGCCGCCGGAATTGTTGGTCACGGTGAGCATGACCAGCGGGATATGGTCCGCGCCTTCGGCGGCGATCAGCGATTCCAGGGCGGCGACGTCCATGTTGCCCTTGAAATCCATGCGGAGCTGGGTGTCGGCGGCTTCGGGGATGGGCAGGTCGACGGCCCGCGCTCCGGTGAATTCGATGTTCGCGCGGGTGGTATCGAAGTGGGTATTGGAGGGAATTACGTGGCCGGGTTTGGCGACCACGCTGAAGAGGATCCGTTCGGCCGCGCGACCCTGGTGGCACGGGATCACGTGGCGGAAGCCGGTGAGTTCGTCGACCACCCGCTTGAGGCGGAAGAAGCTCTCACTGCCGGCGTAGGACTCGTCTCCGCGCATCACGGCGGCCCACTGTTCGGTGGACATGGCGCTGGTGCCGGAGTCGGTGAGGAGGTCGATCAGGATGTTGCGGGCTTCAATGAGAAAGAGGTTGTAGCCGGCCTGCTCCAGATAGCCCTCGCGTTCCGCGGGGGTGGTCTGGCGCAGGGGTTCCACGCTCTTGATGCGGAAGGGTTCGATGATCGTGCGCACAACGTCGAGGGTAACTCGATTTGCGGGCGCATGGTTCGGGCGTGGGCCGGGCGGTCAGGCGGCTAACTGGCGAATGTAGGCCAGATTCCGGCGCATATCGGCCTCGACGGCGGACCCCGGATGGGTGTCAGTTTCGAGGTTTGCGGCCCCTGCGAAGCCAATATCGCGAATGGCCTCCATTACGCGCGGAAAAGGGATGGTTCCCTCCCCTAAATAGTGCGGGTTGTCCTTCAAATGGATCTGGCCGATGCGGTCCTTGCCCAGCCAGCGGATTTCCTTCACCACGTTGAAGCCGGCGCCGGTCGAATTGCCGACATCGTAATAGACCAGCACGTTCCTGGATTTGGCGCGGTCCATGATGCGCACGTTGTCCTCCGCCGAGAGGGTGTCTTCGAGGCCCAGGATGACGCCGGCCTTCTCGGCCTCCGGCGCGAGCTGGGCCAGGGCATCGGCCACGGCGTTGCCCTCCTCCTGATTCTGGATGGCGCATTTCCCGAAGAACGGGAGCAGCAGCACCCTGGTGTTCAGGGCGTTGGTGAGCCGGATGGAATCGCGTACCCAACGGATCGCCAGCGGGTCGTTCTTCAGGCAGTTATCGTGGAGCCGGTCGACGCAGGTGCCGTCGATGGGAATGCTGCGTTCGCGGGAGAGGCTCAGGTAGCGGGCGATGATTTCGGGGTCGTCCAGCGGCAGTTTGTCGTTGACGATGCGCCGGCCGAAGGAAATCTGCACACCTTCGAATCCGATGCGGGCAGCCAGCGGCACCGCGTCCGGGTTGGCGCCAAGTCTCAGATTCCAATCGGTGACCCCGATGGTGAAGAGGCGGGCCGCGCCGCCCAACAGGCGTCCGCCAAGCGCTGCCAAGGCGGCTCCCTGCAGCAGATTCCGACGATTCATCCCGGCCATGCGGACCTCGCTACCATTGGAGCTTCAGACTGGCTTCCCACTTTTCGTTGGAAGCCATCATCTCGTCCCAGCTCACCACGCCGCCGCGGTAGGCCGCCGTTCGGCCCAGGATGCCGGTGAGGTTGCTTTCGACGGCGGTAGCGGCGTTGTTGATGGGCTTGGCGCTCAGGACGCTCTGGATGAACTCCCGGACGTTGGCGATGCAGCCGGCGGTGAAAGTATCGTCCTTCTCGGCGCCGGTCCAGGTTTTGTCGGCGTCGTCGCTGGCGACCCGCACCAGCCCGCCGTAATGCGTGTCGGCACAGCCCTTGAGGCCGAAGCAGCGCACGCACAGGTCCGAAAAGCGGCCGGTGAGCTGGTGCGAGCTGAAGGTCGCGTGGACTTCGTCCGGGTACCAGTAGGTGACCGCGAAATGGTCCCAGGCGTCGCCCGTGTCGCTCCTGGTTCCGGCCCAACTGGTGCGTCCGCCCGCGCCCGTGGCTTTGAGCGGATGGCCGCCCAGGTACCAATTGGCCATGTCCAGAACGTGGATATTCTGCTCCACGATGACATCCCCGCTGATCACACGGTCGCCGATCCAGTTGACCATCCGCTTGAGGCCAGGATCCATGCCGGGGGTCGAGCGATCCACCCACGGCCGGTTGGCATAGTAGAAGACTTGGGCCATGGCCACCTTGCCGATATCGCCGCGCTGGATGCGCTCGACCACTTCCTGGAACACGGGGCGGGCGCGGCTCTGGAAATCCACCCAGAAGCTCAGGCCCTTGCTCTTGGCTTTCTGGCCGCTGGCCAGGAAACTGCGGCAGTCCGGAACATCGACCGCCACCGGTTTGGCGCAGTAGACATGTTTACCGGCATCCACCGCGGCCGCGGCGTGCGCCGGATGGTAGTACGGCGGCGTCTCGATCACCACCGCATCGAGACTCGAATGCGAAAGTTCCTGGTAGGCCTCGGGCCCCCAGTAGGCGCGGCCGGCATCCACGTGGAGTTTCTCGCGGGTGGAATCCAGGCGGCTCCGGATTACGTCGGCCACCGCGACTACACGGGCGGGGGCATGTTCGGGGAAAAAGGGAGCGATCCAGTTGCCGCGGCTGCCGCAGCCGATGAGTCCTACTTCCACGGTGGAATTGGCCTGGGAGCCGAACACCGTCCGCGGCTGAAGCAGGAGCGCGCCTCCCGCGGTTTCCAGAAAGCGCCGCCGCCCGGTCGTCGATTGGCTATCCATCGGAGTCTCCTTTCCGGGATTTTCCGTCTGATTGATGATAGCCGAGACGGGCAGCCGTGAAAATCCCGGCGCGCGCGGGCGCGGGGGGCTGCCGGCCAGGCCCGTTGCGGCGGCCTTCCGTGATGCCGATGGGATGAAGCACGGCGTCCGGGACAAGATGGCCAATTTGCCCGCTTGCCCCGGCCGTTTCCGGCGTCAGAACTCCTTGAACTGCTCTTCGAGAGGAAAGGCTTCCCTGCCCGTGCTGCGGGCCGCCGCAAGCGACTCCCCGTGCATCGCGGATTTGGCCGTGTACGACGCCGCCCCCCGCAGAGCCGTCAGCCCGGAGACGGAGTCGTCCGCGTGGCGCAGCGTCCTTTCCTGGGATCGGCCCGGTCTCCCGTGCCCGGTGCGGGCCAGAGAATTGACCGCGCCGCTACCGCCGACCATGGCCGCCAGGCGCTCCACGATGTCTTTCAGGGCCTCCGACTGGGCGGTCAGTTCCTCGGCCGCCGCGGCGCTCTCCTCAGAGTTGGCCGCATTTCTTTGAGTGACCTGTTCCATCTGGGTGAGGGCCTTGCCGATCTGCTCGATGCCGCGCACCTGCTCCTGGCTGCCCAGGTTCACCTCGTCTACCAGAGTCTTTGCCTTAGCCGCCTCTTCTGTCATGGCTCGTATCACTGTGGCTACCTGGTCCACCTTCAACTTGCCGTTGTTGGACTTGGCAATCGATTCGTCGATCAGTGCCGCGGTGTCCTTGGCGGCCTGAGCGCAACGCTGCGCCAGGTTACGGACTTCGTCGGCAACCACGGCGAATCCCATTCCGGCCTCGCCCGCACGCGCCGCTTCGACCGCCGCGTTCAACGCCAGGATGTTGGTCTGGAAGGCAATCTCGTCGATGACCTTGATGATCTTGGAGATTCTGTCACTCTGGGTGTTGATCTCACCCATCGCGATTACCGACTGGTCCAACGATTGGTTGGCTTCGACGAGCTTTTGCTGCGACTGCGTCATCAGGTCGGCCGCCCCACGCGAATTCTCGCTGTTCTTGCCGGCCATCGAGTTGATTTCTTTGCTCGAAGCGGACGTCTCTTCGAGCGACGCCGCCTGCTCGGAGGAGCCTTGCGCGAGCGACTGGCTGGAAGAAGCGACTTGCGACGCGGCGCTGGCCACCTGGCCGGCGCTGTCACGCAACTCGTGAGCGGCGTGCTGCAAGCTGGCGTTGATTTTCCGGACGATCACGACGATCACGAACCCAATCACCAGAGACAGCACCATCATGCCAACCACCAGGCGGCGGCCAGACGATACTTCATTTTGGGTGGAACTGGTCACTTTCGCCATCAGATCGCTTTGCAGAAGCAGCAGGGTGTGAGCGTTCTGACCGGCTTGGTCCATAAGTGGGACCATTCTTTCTTTAATAGCCGACCCGCTGGTTTCCGCATTGCCACTCGCGGCGAGCTTGTAGACCTCCTGATGGACCAGGCCAACCGATTCCAACGTGCTCGTCAGGCTCTGCACTGCGCGGCGGCCTTCTTCCGTTGCGATCAGCGGGCGGAATTCGTCAATTTGTTTCGTCACAGCCGCAGAAGTTTCCAGAAACTCGCGGTTGTACTGCTCTACGGCCGGGAGATCCTTAAGGAAAGCCCGGACCACAATCGCTCGTTCCGAGGCAAGCAACTTCTCAACCCCAAATTCCATTTGGCCAGCGAGAAACTGTCGCCGGGCATTCTGATTCACCAGATTGACCGCTGTCTGCCCCAGATTGCCGATGATCGAAAACGCGACCACAGCCACGATGAGCGCAATGCCCGTGGCGGCGGCGAAACTGAGGTAGATCTTCTTTCCAATCGTCATTTGCGATTTCATCTATGTTTTCCCTCGTCAGAAATTCCCGACGAACATCAGGTACGGATAGGTATAGCCAAATCCGACTTTGGACTGTTTCAGGTAGTCACCCGCAAACAAGTGCCCGCAACCGGCGCCGAATTTCCAGATCTTCGACCATTGATACAGGGCTACCGCGTTGACCTCCGACCCGATGTGATTGCTGGTAGCGGCCCGATCCAGGACAGCCGAAGTGCCGCTGGAGTTGTATAGTGAGTCCTGCACATTCGCCAGGTAGAACTCGTTGAAGTCGGCGCGCAACGTGAGCTTCCTGGCGGGCACACAATCGAACCCCGTACGCCAGTTCTTGAGGTTCTTCCAGCCGAACTGGTCGATCATGCCGTAATAGAGATGGTTGCTGGGATAGAACTGATCGAACGTGCCACGCACCCCGTCTTTGTTTGCGGCGTCTCCCGAGGCGTAGTTGTATTCCGCGCTGAGTCGCGGCCTGAAGGCCGAATCGGCCATCGTCCAACCAGCCACGTAGCTCTGACCCATGGCAGTCACCCGGTCCGTTGAATACGATCCCCGCTGGACCACCACTTCGAGGGTGTAGTCGAGACGCCCCGGCGCTTTGCCAAACACCCGCGCGCCCGGACTGGCGACGAGGGCATCGCCGAGGACCCCCTCCTCGCTCTTGATCGCCAGGTTCTGTTTGAAAAGCAGATAAGGCTCCACATTCATACCCGGCAAAACATCGCGGATCGATCCATAGGCACCGTAGAGATGTTCACCGGGCTTGTGCCGGTCGAACCGCGTGGAGTCGACCAGCACCGGAGAACCGGCGAACAGATCCACCTTGGTCCTCCCTTCGCCGACGGACAGGTCCAAGGCATCAAACGTTCGCGACATGCCCCAGTCGGCGGGACCGATCAGCCGTTCGCCGCCGAAACGGAGACTCCTGGCGTCCGCCAGACAAGCTCAGGTCGAGGGTACCCTCGTGGTCCAACTCTACATAGCCTTGCCGCAGGTCCATGGGGTTGTAGATCGTGGTGGGCGCCGGCGAGGTGTTGTACCCGGCTACCCGGGCATCCTGTGCCTCGGCGAAGAGCTTCAGCCAGGACACTGGCCGGATGCCAAAGTCCACACGGATTCGGCTCAGATAATACGTATCGGAAGCTGAATTGACCATCGAGGTCCCGGAGGGTGACTCGAACCGCCCCCTTACCTGTAAGCCCAATTGGAGCCACTCCGGAAGCTTCGACGTGGGCGACCAGTCGATAAAGCTTCTGCCGGAGGACGCGGCAGAATCCGGCGGTGGGACATCATCCCCGGTGTCCTTGTCCGACCAGGCCCCGGCAGGGGTTGTAAGCACCAAAGATATCAGACAAATAATAACAGACCTGTAACTCTTATCCATATATTTACTGGACGAAGCTCTAAGTATCCGCTGAAGCCTTGTCCCAGAGCCATCGTTTGGAAGCCTTGCGGATCCTGGCCGATCAGACACTCGGCACTCGAATTGAAGGCCGAGGCCTGCTCCTAATTTTGAGACAAGCCTTCGTTTCTTCCTGCTCCTTTAAGTAACTTCGATTCCCGACACGTACCTTCGGGAAGCGGTGAGCGCGTCCGCCCGCCTTACTGGCATCTCACTAGACGTATCGGCGGAATAAAGGAAGAACTTTAGGCACCGCGAAGGAGAACATGCCGATTTTTTCTTCCCCCGAAATCGGAAAACTGGGGCCACGAGGTCTCAATCATCCTGGCTCCTTCCGGCCGCCGGGGGTTTCACCGATTAAGGGCGGTATCGGTCTCGCGCGGCTAGCCTCACGCCATCATCGCGGAACACCAAATTGTCATCGTCTCCATCGCCATACGCCGCCGGCGGCTGGAACTGCGGAAACACGAGGCGTCCGATGCCTCCGGCGGTGAGACGGGTGACTCCGTGAGCGTTCGCACACGTCAAAGAGGCTGCCGATTGTCTGCCGGCGGCCGCGGATGAGTCGCCCCTGCCGTTCGACACCCTGAGGCGCGCTATAGGGACTCCTCAACGCACTCCGAACCGGCAATATTTCGGGGTGGACGACCACGCTCCGGCCATCGGACCCCCGGAAATCGCTCGCCCGAGTCGAAGTGTAATACTGAATATGTCTGGGAGCTGAAATACCTGAAATGGAACCACCAACCGACAGACGTTCGTTCCTGGTCACTGCGGGAGCCTCGCTCGTGGCTGCCGCCTCGGCGCTCGACGCGCAGACCGAAAAGCCCATCCGCCTCGCCATCATCGGCACGGGGCACCGCGGTTGGGCGCACCTGGCGATCCTCAAGACCCTGCCGCAATTTCAGGTGGTGGCGCTGGCCGATCCCACCCCTGCCAATCTCGACCGCGGAGCCAGCCTCGCCCCCGGCGCGAAGACCTATTCCGACTACCGCAAAATGCTCGCCGAACGCCACGACATCGATGCCGTGGTGGTCATCACCCCCAGTTTTCTGCACGCCCAGGTGACCGTCGCTGCGCTCGACCGCGGTTTACCGGTGTTGTGCGAAAAGCCCATGGCCACCACCGTGGAAGACGCCAATCGCATGATCGAGGCGTCGAAAAAATCCGGCAAGCTGCTGTACATCGGCTTTCAGAAGCGCCTGGTTCCCACCACCGCGAAGATGCACGAACTGGCGGCCGCCGGGGAAATCGGCTCCATTGAATTCGTCAGCGGCAACCTGTTTCGCGGCGACTGGAATCCCGATAGTTGGAAGTACACCGACCCTAAAACCGGCGTCGCCACCAACTGGCGCTATCTGACTTTCACCGAAGGTAGCGCGCTTCTGGAAGACGGCATCCACGAACTCGATTCGCTCAACTGGATGATCTCCAACCGCGTGGTGCGGGTGATGGCCAGCGGCGGCAACAACGCCTACAAACAGCGCGAGACGGTGGACCATGTGGCCACCGTGATCGAATACGAGAATGGCGTGAAGCTGACCTTCGAACTGTGCCTGTTTGCGCCTAATGCGGGTCCCACCAGCCGCCGCATGGTGCTGATCGGCAGCCAGGGCGTGATGACGCCCGAAAACGGCCGCGTTGCCATCCGCAGCCGCTCGGGCCACGATGTGCGGTATGTGGAGGCGGCGAATAACACGCCCGAGGCCGCCACCGGGAACGCGATCGGTTCGGCGCAGGACCCGGAGACCTATCAGCAATACCTGGCGTTCGAACGGAGCCTGCGCAGCGGCCATCCGCCCGCGGTGACTCCGGAAGACGGCAAGACCGCCATCAAGATGGTGCTGCTGGCCGAGAAATCCCTGCGTACCCACCGCATCATGAACTGGAGCGATCTGCCCGCCTGAATGCGACTTTCACACAACGGCGAACTGCTGTACCTGGTGACTCCGGTTATGCTACATGCGGTGTTCTCGCATGTGGCGCAAGTCTGCCGAGGTCGTTTCGAATACCCGTACCGTCCATTCGTGCATGCGCGTGGCTATGGCCGCCGATGGCGAACAGACCACACAATTCTCCAGCCAGGACTAACTTAGAACGCTACTCCTACGCCGTTGCCGAAGCACGCAGGTTTTTCTGCTTTTCCAGGTCGTCCGACAGGATCACGGCTTCGGCCAGGTCGCGCATCGGCCGCCGCAGACGCCGGCTCTCATTGCGCAGCCGCAGGTAGGCTTCTTCCTCGGTCAGGCCGTGCTTGTGCTGCAGGATGCCCTTGGCGCGCTCCACCAGCTTGCGGATTTCGAGCGTGCGCTTCATCTCCAGCGCTTCAGACATCAGCCGCGCGTTTTCGGCCGCGATGGCCGCCTGGCCGGCCACCACTTTGACGAAACCCACTTCCTCGTCGCTGAAGTGCCGCACGTCACGGGTATAGATGTTGATCGTGCCGATCACTTTTTCGCGCGTGATCAGGGGCACCGAAAGCAGCGAGGCCAGCCCGGCGCGCCGCGCCAGCTCGGGATAGCGATACTGCTTCTCCTCCAGCACGTTGGGGATGATGATCGGCCGGGCTTCGCGCACCACGCGTCCGATCAGCGAATCCTCGATGCGCAGAGGCATCTTGTGCAGGTAATCGGGTGAGGAGCAGCGGGCCGCCGAAATCACCAGCTCGCGGCGGTCTTCATCCACCAGCATGATGGAGCACGCCGGGGCGTCGAAGATCTCGGCCACCATTTCGGAAATCGATTGCAGGATGTTATCGAGGTAATTCTGTTCGGCGATGGTGCGCGCCAGGCCCGCCAGCGCTTCCATGCGGCGCGTGGCGCCGGCGGAATGGGCTTCCAGCCAGGACTTGGTGAAGGCGCCACCCATCTGCTCTCCGATGAATGTCACCATGGCGATTTCGTCGGACGTGTGGTTGTGGCGCGCGCGATGGTGGATATTGATCACGCCGATCAGCTCGCCATCGCCGATCAGGGGCACCGAAAGAAAGGCTTCGTAGGTGTCTTCCGGGAGGGCCTGGAAGCGCTTGAAGCGCCCGTCGGACGACGCGTTGGAAGAGAGCGCCACCACCGAGCGGTGCTCCGCTACCCAACCCGTGATACCCTCGCCCATCTTCATGCGAATGTTACCGATTTCCTGGGCGTGCGGCTGCTGGGACGCACGCAAGACAATCTCGTTGGTGTTGCGGTCCAGCAGATACACTAAACATGCGTCGCAGTCGGTTACCTCCAGGGCCAGTGTGATCAGTTCCTGCAACATCTTCTCCAGGTCTACGCCGGAACTGACGATATTACTGATCTGGTGGAGTAATGCGATCTGAGTACTTGCCTCGGTTGCCGCCACTGGATTTACCTCACTAGACTTCAGTGTAGGAATCGAACGGAGGCGAGTCCAATCCAAAATTTCTATGGGGGAGATTGCCCAGGCAGTACTAATGCAGCAGCTCCGCCAGGCGGCGGCGATCCGCTTCGGAAGTGCCGGAATACTTAGGGATATCGCCGCGCGAGGTCAACCGGCGCCGGTACCTGCCGAAATATTCCGCAATATCGCCGCCGTACTGGAAACTGTACATGATGTCGGCGAAGGCGGTGGTGTGGGAGAGGCCCAGCGCGTGGCCGGTCTCGTGCAGACAGGTCAGGTAGACAATCGTGTCCCGCAGCAACGGGTCCTTCTCATACGAACCCGGAGGAGGCGGTAAGACATACACTTCGGCGCCGCGGACGCCGTCCACCATGATCGGGCGGGCTTCGCCGTACAGCCCTTCGTTGCCGCTGGTCCATAAGATGCGGATGTGGGCACGCTCGCGGACGCTGGTGCTTTCGAAGGCCAGCTTTCCCGCGGAGATTTTCTGCCAGGCGTCCAGGGCCCACTGGGCCAATTGCGGATCTCCGGAGCGGCAGGCGTCGGACGAGGCCGGGCAAGGTTCAATCCAGTAGCGCAGGGTGACGGCGGCGGCCGGCGAGGCGCAGAAACCGAACAGAATCAGCAGTGCGGCCCAACGGCCTGCCAGCGGGGCGAAATAGAACCGGCCGGAGCGGTCGGGGCCCTGCCAGGGAGCAGGATCGTCCGAGCGGCGGGAGCCGCGGTTGCCAGGCGCCAAGGCCGGGATACCCGGGTGCGTATTGAAGCACACAGTGCACCCGGCAGATCTCACCGCGGGCTTCTTAATTGACGCCTTGCAGGCCCTCTGCGTGGATGTGGTTTTTCGGCGCAATGTGCTTTTTTATCAACAGCTTGGATTACGTAAAGTTTTATTAACCGGGAGTCCATTCCGGGCCGCTCCACGTCTGAACCTATGTACGGGAAATTGATCCATGCGCACTTCTCACTTTATCCTGAACTCATCCCCGCGGTGGCCCCATGGCGCCCCCGCCAGCTTCCCTCCGGCGTTCCAACCTGCGGGTCTGGAGCGGCCGGTCAACCGGGTCCGCGAGACCCAATACCTCATGTGGCCTATGGCGCGGCCGACCGTTCCCGGCCTGGACTATTATTCCGGGTGGCGCATGGGACGCAGCCGCGATGTCGATTACCTGGATTACTTTGAAACCGATGGAGGCGATTTTGCACTCGCCGTGGGCGACGTAGTCGCGGGTAGCGGAGAAGGAAGCGCGCCGGGCGCCTTACTCCTCTCTTCGCTGCACGCCATGGTGCGGTCGCTCGCTGCGGGCCCCTCTCAGGGACACTCCCGAACCCAACCCTCCAACATCCTCGGCGAACTGGTGCAGGCCATCCACGAGATGTTCTACGAAGTCTCTCCACAGGGCAGTTATGCCACGCTCTTTCTGGCGCGCTACGACCCGGTGGAACGGCGCCTGGATTACTGCAACGCCGGACACGAAGCGCCCGTGCTGCTGCGCAAATCCAACGAGCGGTGGCGCGCTATCCCCCTGGAGGGCGGAGGGCCGGTGGTTGGCGTGCTCTGCCGCTCCGCCTACCGGCAGTTGTCCATACGCCTGCAGCCGGGCGACATCCTGGCGGCGTACACCGCCGGTCTTACCGAAACCCGCAACCTGCGCGACGAGGAATGGGGCTACCAGCGGATGGTGGCGGCTATCGAGACGGGCGCCGAGCTTCCGCCGCGCGACATTGTCGAGCAGGTGCTGGAGGAGGCCGGCGCGTTCTCCGCTCCGGTGCGCCCCGCCAACGATATGACCCTGTGGCTCGGCCGGCTGGACAAAGCCCTGTCGGCGCATGTGCCGCTCGAAGCCGAGAACGCGGAGGGGCTGGAAAGCCCGGAGAACCTGGAGACTCACGAACCGGCGGCGCTGGCGGCGTGAGGCAACCGCCGGGCGGCTTATAGCCGGCTACACGTCCAGGACTTCACGGACGGTGCGCGCCAGCAACTGCAAGGTGAAGGGCTTGGGCAGGAAACAGGCGCCTTGGGCGCTCAGGTCCTGCCCCTCCGCCAGGTTCCCGGCGTAACCCGAAACGAAGATCACCTTGAGGTGCGGGTCGGCCTTGCGGAGTTCGCCGGCAAGCTGGCGGCCATCGATGCGGGGCATCACCAGGTCGCTCAACAACAGATCGATGCCGCCTGAATGGGCCCCCGCCAGTTCCAGTGCCTCGGCGCCATCGGAAGCCGTCAGGACCCGATAGCCCAACTCGGTCAGATGGGCGGCCAGCAGTTTGCGCACCCAACGCTCGTCTTCGGCCAGCAGGATGGTCTCGTGGCCGCCCGGCGAGACGCTGACGGGGGGTTCGTGCGGCGCGGTTTCCTCGCCGGCGGCACGCGGCAGATAAATCCGAAAGGTGCTGCCCATGCCGACCTGGCTCTCCACATGGATCTGCCCGCCGCTCTGGCGCACCACCCCGTACACCGTGGCCAGCCCCAGGCCGGTGCCTTCCCCGGTTTTCTTGGTGGTGAAGAACGGCTCGAAGATCCGCGCCTGAGTTTCCGGATCCATTCCATGGCCCGTATCATGCACCGAGATCAGCACATACTGGCCGGGTTCCAGAGAGCCGGCCTGAGCGGCACTCTCGGCGCCGGCGGCCGCGGCACTGGCTCCCTCAATCTCCACGGCGGAAGTTTCAATGGTCAGCTTTCCGCCGGCCATCATGGCGTCCTGGGCGTTCACCACCAGGTTGAGGAGCACCTGCTCAATCTGGTTAGGGTCCGCGCGGACCAGCCCTAAGTCGCGGCCGGGCAGGAAGTTCAGCTCGATGTTCTCGCGAATCAGGCGGGTCAGCAGGCCGGTGAGCTGCCCGATCAGCGGGTTAACGTCCAGGATCTTGCTCTCCAGCACCTGGCCGCGGCTGAAGGCCAGCAACTGCCGCGTGAGCGCGCCGGCCCGTTCGGCGGCCTGCCGGACATCCTCCAGGCGCTGGCGGAGATCGCCCTCCAACGGCTGGTTGAGGGCCATTTCGATCTGCCCGCCGATCACCGTCAGCAGGTTGTTGAAATCGTGCGCCACGCCGCCCGCCAGTTGGCCCACGGCCTGCATTCTTTGGGCTTGGCTGAGCCGCGCCTCGAGGCGTTTTCGCTCGGTAATATCCTCGGAAAGGATGTCCAGGCAGATAATCTTCCCGCCCGAGTCGCGGACCGCCCGCCCACCGACGCGGACCTCCACGGGATTGCCGGAGCGGCCCAGCCAGGTGGTTTCCACGCCCTCGACCGTGCTGCCCCCGGCCAGCTTACCGCGCAGCTCTTCGAAGCCGTCGGGCGAAATGAAAATCGAGGGCAATTCCCGCTCCAGCAGCGCGGATTCCGACCCCGGTTCGTAGCCCAGCATTTCCATCATCGCCCGGTTGGCCTGCAGGATCTGGCCGCTGGCGCTGGTGCGGCAGATGGCGTAAGGGGCCTCTTCGACCAACAGCCGGTAGTTCTGCTCGGAGAGCCGCACAGCTCGTTCGGCCACCGTGCGGGCGGTGGCGTCCAGCGCCACGCCCAGGACTCCCGCCACTTTGCCGCCGGGACCCAGCAGCGGCTCCACATGAGCCTCCATTTGGTGGCCCTCGATGGCCGCGCGAAACGAGCAGCTCTGGCCCTGAGCGGCCCGCCGGTGGGCTTCTAGAGGTCTCTGCTGGCGGCCGGTAAACAGCACGCCGATCGGCTTACCGGTGCATGCGGAGGGGGAGATTCGCAACGAGCGCAGACCGGCTCCGGTCAGCGCCGTGACGCGGAATTCCAGGTCGGTAGCCCAGACGACGCCGGCAATTTTCTGGAGGAGCGAGAGCAGCGAGCTAAGGGCGGCGCATCTGGATGGCTCGGGTTTCTCCGGACAGAGACCTCCTGAGAACACGTCCATGCCTCTTAAACTAGCAGCTTTCTGTGAGCGCCACGGCGCCATCGCTTGTAAACCCGTGCAGCGGCGGGCGGTGCTGTACGAAGGCCGACAGTTGGCCGCCGGGGAGGCGGTTTCGCAATGTGCGAAGGAGTCTTTTTGCCGCAGGTTAAGCCCGGGCGGCGGCAGACCGGCAGGCGGCTACAGCGCCTCGAAGTAAAGGCCGCGTTTGGGGTCGGTGTAGAGTACGAAGGTGGCCTGGGCGCCTGGCGCCAGCAGGATCGGACGGGTGGGGTTGCCGGGCACAGACACAGGAACCAGGTGGCCGCGGCTCATGTGCAGCAGGCCCTCCCCTTCCGCGGCAACCACCACATCCAGACGCACCGGGCCGCCTTCGTTTTGCGAATACAGCACCGCCCCGGCGGTGGGGCGGGCTTCCAGCGAGAAGGCGGTAAGCCCCAGTGGCCCAAGGGGTTTACCGGAGTCGTCAAACTGCGCTTCGACCAGCGTACAGGCGTGCGTACGGTTGTCCGGCACCGCCAGAACGCCCACCATGGCGTGGCCCGAATCGCCCGCAAATAAAGCCGGTGGCGCATCGCCCAGGAGGCGGGCTTTTTCCACCCGAACCGATTGGAACGGCTCCAGCCGGCCCGCTGCGGTGTAGCGGGAATGGAAGATTTCGAAGCCCCACTGGTGTTGCACCGTGAAGGCCACATGCCGGGTGCTTTCGCGGCTTGCGGGCGCCAGGGCGGCGGTGATGGCTGCCGGTTCGGCAGGCAGGCGCTCGGTCCAGGCGATTCTGGCCGCAGGGTCCTGACCGGCCGGTCCGCTCGAAAACTCCACCAGCGATATTTCCCTGCGGTCGTGCGAGACTGCCAGAACCTCCACCGGTCCGCCGGTGGTTTTCAGGGGCGGCTGCACAAGGTAGGCTGGCGCCACCGGTAGATCCAGCGAGAGTGGCTGGCTCATCACGCTGTTGAGAGCCTTGATGGACCGGCCTTCGCGCCATAACATCCACTGCAGCAGCTCGTTAAAATAGGGCGCGTTTCGCCACGGCGCGGCCACATCGGTGGCGTCGGCCCCGGCCGTGGCGCGATGGATCGGCTTTTCGGTGTCCATCTCGGAAATGTCGGGCTTGGTCTCGTCGAACCGCACCGAGTACACTCCGGCCGAGTGCTCCCCATGTTGAATGAAGACCACTTCCCCAGTGGCGGATTCAAAGGGCCGCACTCCCAGGCCCAGGTGTACCGAGGAGGGAGCCATCGGATGGACCTGGAACCGCACCTCCTTGCTGGTGGACTGAGTGCCTTGATAGGCCAGGAGGGTGCGGACGCGGTATTCGCCTGGATCAGGAACCTGGACCACGGGGGTGATCGGTGCGAAGCCCTCCCAGCTAGCGCCCGGCTCGATGCGCACGCGCGGGGGTGGCGGGGGCGCCAACAAAGGATTGCCGCTGGCTTCCCGCAACACCATCAGATTGTTGAACATCGTTCCCTGTGGGAAGGCCGGACCGATCAGGGCGATGGTGGGCTGGTCGGCGGCCGGGTGCTGCGGATCGGGAAGCTCGACGGCCTCCGGACCGGAGTTGGCGATGCGCAGCTTCAGGCCGATTCGCTCACCCGGAAGGTAATCCGTCTTGTCGGGAATGGCTTCATAGGAAAGCATAGGTTCAGGTCCTCCCTGGTAGAGCGGCGCCTGCCGCACGGCCGAGCCCAGGAGCAGGGGCAGAAGTCCGGCGGCGAACGGAATCGAAAGCGACCGAAGCGCGTGGCTCATGATTAGGGCTTCTTATTCTGCGCGGCCACATTCTGCAGGATGGCGGAACCGCTGTTGGGGCCGGCATCCCAGCCGCGCAGGCGCAACTGGCAGAGGCCGCAAAATGCCGGCCGCGGACGGTTGTAGCTCATGATACAGCCCGCATCGTTGGAATCGTGGCGCAGTGGCTGTTCCCCTCCGGCGTTCTGCGAGTGAGGCATAAACAGATGATGCCCGATCTCATGGACGAAGGTATCCACGCGGGCGTTCCAGAATGCGAAACAGCAGCGGTTTCGGGTGGCGCCGGGCACAGCCAGCGCCGCGCCGTTGATGATATTCATTCCCGGCACGTCGGTGACCCCGGCGGCGGCCACCACCGCGGCCTGCTCCGAGGCCATCTGGTCAAACTGGATGATGGTGATGCCATCGGCGGCGGCGGTCGGGGTGGTCAAGGTGTTCAATGCGCTAACCAGGGCAATGGATGGCGAAGTGAGGATGGACTTCAGCGTGTTCACGTAGTCCATCTGGTTGCTGATCCCGTGGCTATTGAGCCAGTTCGCACCGCCGGCCGGATTGGCCGCGGTGTTGAAGGTGGTGTTCACCTGGGCCACGAAGGCGGCAAAGGTTCGGGTCAGGAAGCTCGACGCGGTGGTGGAATGGTCGGCATTGGCGTCCACGCACAGATGTTGGGTGATCATGGCGTCGCCGGAGCTCGCCAGGGCGGTGTTGGCGGCGGCAGTATACCCAGCCGTGGGCTGCTCGAACCGGTCCCCAGCCTTCATCTTGTCCAGAACTTCCACGTACGGCTCATGGTACAAGGCCTGGATGGCCGGCAGGTTGGCGGTCACGAACTCGGCGATGGAGTTCTTTTTGCGGATATAGCGGGTAATGTGCAGCTCGCGCCAGACCTGGAACGGTCCGGTATCGGCCTTCAATGCGGCGGGCGCTACAAGCGGCTCGTCCTTCACGTCCAGGACGATCACCTCCTTGCCGGTGTTGTCCAGCTTGGTTTCATAGGCCAGGTAGACGGCGATTTTGTAATTGTCGCCGGCCATGCGCGCGGGGCGGAACAGCACGCCGGTCTGCCCGATCATCTTGCCCTTGGTCCAGGCGTAGCTGAAGGAGGCCCACTTGCGTACGCCGCAAACCTCCACCGTGAAGGGAAAGATATGCTCGTCGAGGGCCGGCTTTTGGGTGGCGTAACCGGGACCGGCGGGGAAGACGCTGACTGCATCGGGTCCCCGTTTGCCGTCGCGGTCTTTGTGGCAGTCGCTGCCCTTTGGATAAGTGTGGTCCTTGGCGGCGCGGGCCGGGTCGGTGCCGTTGCGGAAGTAATCGATGGAGCTCTTGAGAAAGGCTTTCGGCGCGGCCTGCGACTGGTGGGCATCCGCCTGGGTGCCATTGGGGTCGGTATCCTCCCAATCCCACAGGAATTTGACCTTACCCAGGGCCTTGGCCCCCGGTCCGTCCTCCAGCTTCACTTCGCTGTCGTCGGAGGCCAGCAGGCGGATTTTGGCGATCACTGGAATCCGGGCGCCGTCGTCCCAGACAGTCTGGTATTGGACGAAACCCGAATTGTCGTTCATCTCGGGGCTGGAGATTTTGAATATGTTGCTGATGAGGAAGACCTGAAGGGCCTGGGCGGCGCCCGAGGCGGGCAATCCCGCGTTCTTGACGGCCTGGTAGAGGGTATTGTCGAGAGCCTGTCGCGGGGCGGAGACGCCGTCGGTAGGGACCGCCTCCATCGGGCCCAGTTCGAGTACGAGCTTCTTCAGCAGGATGTGGAAGTAGGTCCAGGCGGTGCGAATGGTGGGAGTGGCCTCGCCATCGCTGGCAGTGAGGCGGAGCTTGTAGGGGCTGTGCTCGATAGTGATATAGCCATCGATGAAATCCGCGAAAATCGTGTTGTCGGCAGGGAGGGCGGTGAGATCCTGCTGCATGCCCTGGTCGGATTGGGTTCCCGCCTGCGCAGCGGTGGCATCCTTGCTCACCCGACCGTCGAATTTTAGCGTGTGCTTGCCGTTCAGCAGTGCGTCCGGGCCGAGTTTGGCCAGGTCGAGGGTCCAGAGCGGAGGTTCGTTAAAGCGGCGGAACAACTCCAGTTTGAGCGTCTGGATCATGGCGAAAGGATCGTCGAGTTCGTAGGCGAGCTGGATGGTCTCCTTTTCGGGCACGAAATGATAATCGTCCGCGCCGCCGCCGGCGCCGGTCTGCGGCGCATCGTCGGGAAGGTAGCAATTGCTGGACTTACCGGAGCTGGTCAAATGGATGCTGACAATCCAGAACTCCGGGACGCGGAGCCGGTTGAGGTGCTTCAGATCGTAAGCGGTGCGGGCGACGTGTGCCGTTCGTTGCATGGTTAGTTATCGTGGCGGGTGCCGGCATCGTCCTGAATGTCGGCCGGTTTCCCGGAACCTTTGGCGTTCTTCTGATAGAAAAGCTGATACGCCTTCACCGCCCTGGTGACCTTGGCGGCGTCGGAACCGATGTCGCATCCGAATCCCAGGTTATGCAGGCGCGCCAACGTGCCTTGCGGGGTCTTGACCGGCGGGAGACCGCCGACGTGCAGGTCCCAGGTCTCCACCTGGGCTTTGAAATCAGGCTCGGGCATCTTGTCCTTGTAATCCGTGGCCACGATCACCGGCGGGTAAGGCGGGGGATTGGCCGGGGGCGCGGGCGCGGGCGCGGGCGCAGGCTTGGCGGGCGCCGCCGTGGCATCCTTCATGGTGACTTCCAGGCTTCCGGACTTATCACCCGGTTTGAGGACGGTGAGTTCGATCAGGCCATCGGCGGCGGTGGTGCCGTTTTGCGCCGTGGGGGCCTTCAGCTCCCATTTCTTGCCGCTGAGCGGGGCGTTGTTCCTGTCGATCAGCACCAGGCGCACCTTGAAGGGCTTCCGGCTCCTCACCACGAAGGTCCAGGTCTTGTCCACGTTCTTGTTGACCAGCTTGACCTTCTTGTTGGGCGCCTTCACCACGTCGCCAAGGGCCAGCATATTCGGGTTGGGCCGGTTTTTCTTGAGCGCGGCGTTTTGGGACTGATCCCAGATGGAGTGGTAGTTCCGGAAACTCAGGCTGTCGGCAATGCTGAGCAGGCAGTCGCCAGACGCCACCGGAGGAGCCCCGATGACCGAAGAGGCAGGGTCGGCCACGCCGCCCTGGGGCCACCATTCCACGTCGTACAGGCTGGGAAAGGTGAAGTCGCAGGTGGTGCCGTCGTAGATGGTCTCGGTTTTGTAGCTGCCGTCCGGCTGTAGCGTGGCGCTGGAAAAATCCACCGAGAAGGAGGCGCCGTCATTGAACTCGCCGTTCACGGTGACGTCCTTCACCGGCTTTCCGTCCTGGTCCACAACCTTGACGCCGATCCAATGTTTGGGTTTGGGAGCTTTTGCTTTGGCCGCGGGCGGGGTCTTGGCATTGGCATCGGCCACGCTGGCGTCGTCCTTCTTGGTCTTCTGCTGGTCGTCCGATTCGTCACCGCCGCCCCCACCCGAGGATGGGCTGGTTACCTGAAAATCGGGCTGCCGGATGACCAGTTCCTTAGTGGCCAGCCGCCAGGCGATGGTATCGATCACCTCGTCGTCGGTGAACCGCGAGACCGGATCGGTGGATGTGAGGATCTGGCGCATCTCCGACATGATCCGGAGGTCGAACCGGTACTGCCGGAGAAACTCCTCGAGCGGCATTCGGTCGAGCAGATCGAAGCGGCGGTCTTTCGGCGTGGCACGCCACGACGCCAGGATTTCCCAACGTCCCTTGGGCGGGTCGAACATAAATTGGAGTTACGCCTTCCGCCGGAAAAGCACGGGATGGGATTATGGACGAACGCCGTCAGGACGCTCCAAGCCTGCCGCCGCGAGTTCCAGGACCACCCCTCAGCCTTATAGCGGTCGTTACGAGAGCAGTATACACCCGCCGGGCCGGGGTGGCTCTAAGCGCGCCGCGGTGGAACCGAATCAAGCGGCGGGAGACCTGGTGTGCTGTCCCGCTTAGCGCCTGCTTACGCGCGGCTCCGAAGCCTCGCTGGACCTGCGCGGGCACGAAACGCCGGCGTGGCTGCTCACGGAGTACGATCCAAGACTGCCAGCCACCGGAAGGACGAGTGACATTTCCGGCACGCCGAAAGATGGAGCGGGATGGCAAACTCCCCCGCCCACTGGCGGATCTTCAGTTCCTCCGTCCTCCGGGGGGACGCCATTCATCCCCGGAGCCACTCCGAGGAGTGGTGGCGAGACTCCCTAGCCAAACAGCGGTGCACCTGTCTCTAGCATTGCGCCACCGCAGGGTGGAGTCAATCCGGCAGAACGTGCCCGCGGGGTGATCCTGGGCAGCGTGCCGAACGTGGCGGACCAGCGGGCGCTCTACGACCTGGTGAAGGAACGCGAGCGGGGCGGCAAGCGGCTGACCAATGAAACGCTGGAGGAGCTGATCCGCATGAATCAGCGGACCTCGACCAAAACCGAAAGCAACGAAACGGACGGGCAAACCAACCTGTTCGGTGCCGAAGAGATGACGCGCTCGCTGTTACCGGAGAAGGCGGAAGTTTCCACTTACGTGCGCAAGCAACTGGCGGCCGAGAAAAAGCTGTTCGGCGCTGTATCGACGGATGCCGCGGCGCAGCGGTTGGGCGAGGCCGGGAACGTCATTCAGGCGAGCGAAAATAAGGCCCAGTTCGAGCGCACCAATCAAGGCGTTTCGCTGTACGATAAGTTGAGCACCAAGGCCGGGCCGATTGATTCTCTGCTCGACCAGGCCGCCCGATCACTGGCGGATGGAGAGAATCCCAATGAAGTCAAACAACGAGCCTACCGGCAAATCCGAGACCACCTTACCGCCCAGGTCCGTCAACTCTCCGGAGTTCCGCAAGGAAGCTCTGGCCGAGCTGAGGGATTGGGTGGAGAAGGGCCACGCCAAGCTGGCGCCGGGCAACCAAGTGCTGCCGGGCCCAGTGGACACCCCGCAGAAGTAGCTCCGGCGAACGCGCGTTATCCCTTGAAGCTGGGAGATGTGGGCGCGGTTCGTGTGACTCCCCAGGGTGAGGCGTTCACCGAGAAATCGGACAGCATGGGCCGGCCGGTGGCGCAGCGCACGGAGGAGGGCCGCTGGATCATTGCCAGCGACGGGGCGCCGGTGCTTCCGAAATACGCCGACGAGTTGGAGCAGGGCTACCAGGAATCGCGGCGCCATCTGCCCATCGAGGAATTGCCGCGGACCGCGGCGGTGCGGGCGCATCCGGAGGCCGAAGAGATGCGGCGGCGCCCGGCACGCCAGGAAGGGCCGGGCCTCTGGGACCAGCCTGAACCGGCGGCGGAAGAGCCGAAGCCCACGGCCAAGGCGGCCGGGGATCCGCTGACGGTGGAAGAGTTCTCGCGCCAGGCGGCGCAGGCCGAGCAGGAACACCGGCGCAGCAATCCGGCGCTGGGCGATACGTTGACCAAGCAGTTCAAATTCGGCAAATCGCCGGCGCCCAAGGGCGGCGTGGCGGCCACGTCGTCGCCCGCGCGGTGCCCAAGATGCCACGAACTCGACTGGAGGGCGGGCAAGTTACCGGACATCGGGCAGGCTCTCAATGACGCGATGATCGAAATTCAGGTGCGCGAACTTCGGGAGGTTGTGTCCATGGTGGAGGCGCGCATCGCCGAACTGTTGGCGCGCAAGGGAAAAGCGCCGGAGGCAGGGGTATGAGAGCCGCTATCTACGCACGCGTTTCGACCGAGGACCAGGATTGCCAACTCCAGCTCGACAATCTCCGCAAGTATGTGGGCCAATCGGATTGGCCCGCGGCTGTGGAGTATGTCGAGAAGTTGAGCGGCAAGGAAGGGAAGTGCAGGCCGAAGCTGGAAAAGCTGCTGGCAGACGCAGCGCGGCGGGAATTTGACGCGGTGCTGGTGTGGAAAATGGACCGCTTCGGCCGTTCCACCCTCGACACGCTGAGTAACGTAAAGGAGCTGGAGGCGCACGGCATTCGCTTCGTTTCGATCTACGACAGCATAGACACTAACGACAGGAGTCCGATCGGCAAGTTCACGATGACGATCTTCGCGGCGGTGGCCGAACTGGAGCGCGGATTCATCCTGGAGCGTACACAGGGGGGATTTAAGGCTTACCGGCCGCGTAGTTGGCCGGACCTGGGGGCATATCCCAGGGCACGTAGCGTAGTGAGGGCCTCCCAGGCTCCTCGACTGATCTTTCCACGCGCGCTGTCCCCAACCACCCCGGAAGGTCCCCTGGCTGCTTCTGCCTGTTGCTCCACCAGCGGTCTTGTCTGGCTTCATCCTAGTCGGCGGACTGGCCCCCTTCGTATTCCTATCGAGGCCGAATCGGGTTCACTTGCGTTACGGCTCGCGTGTTCGCCTCCCGACTCCCGCCCCATCGCTGGGACTCGCGCTCGTTCGGCTACATGCTGAACAGGCAATTTACATGGTGAACTCCTTTCCGTTCACAAGATCAGCCAGGCTTATCCTGGCATACCGACCGTCAGGGAGCGTCTGTCGCGTCCGGGCGCCGTTCGCCGCGGTACACTGAGGGTTGCCCAACCCGATTGTTTCCCACCGCCTGCGGGTCTCCGCGGTCAGCTTCCTGAACACCACGCCGCTGGTTTGGGGGATGCTTCACGGTCCCCAGAGCGGCCTCTTCGATCTGGATTTCCAGATTCCCTCGGCCTGCGCCGACAGCCTGGCGGCAGGCCAGGCCGATATCGGCATCGTGCCGTCTTTCGAACTCACCCGCCAGCACCTGGAAATCATTCCCGGCGCCGGAATCGCCTGCCACGGACCCGTCCGCAGCATCCTCCTGGTGAGCTCCCGCCCGGCGGCGAAAATCCGCACCCTGGCCGCCGACTCGAGTTCCCGCACCTCCGTCCAACTGGCCCGCCTCATCCTCGACCGCCGCTACGGCGCCTCCCCCGAGGTCACCTCCCAGCCCCCCGACCTGGACCGCATGTTGCGCTCCGCCGATGCCGCCCTCATCATCGGCGACCCGGCCCTTCGCATCGACCCGGCTCACTTGCCCTACCATGTCTACGACTTGGGCGCCGAATGGGTGGAAATGACCGGATTCCCCATGGTCTTCGCTGTCTGGGCCGCCCGCCCCGGCCTGGTCACCCCCGAGGTCACCGAGGCCTTTCAGGCATCCCTGCGCTACGGCCGCGAGCACATCGACCAGATCGTAGCCGTCGAATCCGCCCGCCGCGAGTTCCCCCCCGACCTCGTCCGCGAGTACCTCACCCACTACATCGTCCACGAGTTAGGCGCCCGTGAATACGCCGGCATGGACCGCTTCCTGGCCTGGGCGCGTGCCACCCAACCGGTCGAACAAACCAGCTAACCGGCCTCCGCCGGGCCCTGTGCCGGTCCGCTCAACTGCCCGGATCCAGCCTCCCCAATCAGGTCGTCTGCCCCAGCCCGACCCGGTCGCGCTCCCGCCGCTGCCCGCCGGTCCCTGCCGCGGTTGCTCCAACCCGTCCCCCCTCCGTCCCTATCGCTCTCCGCGCTTTTCTCCGCATCTCCGCGTCTGGTCCGAGTCCCCGCCACCCTCCCAACCCTCTCTCCCGCCGCTGCCCGCCGGTCCCTGCCGCGGTTGCTCCAACCCGTCCCCCCTCCGTCCCTATCGCTCTCCGCGCTTTTCTCCGCGTCTCCGCGTCTAGTCGGAGTCCCCGCCACCCTCCCAACCCTCTCTCCCGCCGCTGCCCGCCGGTCCCTGCCGCGGTTGCTCCAACCCGTCCCCCCTCCGTCCCTATCGCTCTCCGCGCTTTTCTCCGCATCTCCGCGTCTGGTCCGAGTCCCCGCCACCCTCCCAACCCTCTCTCCCGCCGCTGCCGCCGGTCCCTGCCGCGGTTGCTCCAACCCGTCCCCCCCTCCGTCCCTATCGCTCTCCGCGCTTTTCTCCGCGTCTCCGCGTCTAGTCCCAGTCCACTGCCACCCTCCCAACCCTCTCCCGTAACGAACCCTGCGGGGTTTGACCCCCCACCTCGTGCTCCCTTATACTAAAGACGGCGATGTATATCCTGACCTTGATCGTTCATATCGTGGTGTGTATCTTCCTGATTATTGTAGTTCTGCTGCAGAGCGGGAAGGCGGCCGACCTTGCGGGAGCCTTTGGCGGCATGGGTTCACAGACCGCCTTTGGCCCGCGCGGGTCCGCGACCTTGCTCTCCAAGGCCACCACGATCTCCGCTGTCGTTTTCATGGTGACCTCGATGGCCCTCTCGATTCTGGCGACGCGCAGCGCGGGGCTGGGCGCCACGGTCCTTGAGGACACCCAGCAGAAAAAGGCGCCCGTGACCGCGCCCGCACCCACGGCACCGCAGACGCAGCTTCCCATCACCGTAACACCGAATGGCGGCCAGAAGCCGATCCAGCTCACCATTCCGTCGCAAGGCGGGACGGTCAACGGTGGCAAACCGATCCAGGTGACCATTCCGACGCAAAAAGGCGGCACGCCCGCACCGGCCAAGCAGGCCCCCGTCAAGAAGTAACACTGCCCCCTTATTGAACCGCCACCGTGACCCCAGCCGGCGTGACGGCGGAACCGAACTGTAAAGTGACGGGTTGCTGTCCCGCCGCCAGGCCGGCCGGCACCTCCACACTCACCTGGATCACTCCGGAAACGATACCCAGGCTGCTTCCCGCATATAGAACCGTGGCCGGCACGCCCCCGATTGCCGCCGTCACCGGCAATACCGGACGCGAAAGGGTGTTGGGATTCTGGTCCACGAACCCGTCAACGCCTGCCGGGCTGGATTGGCCCGCGCCGGTCGCGTACACTGTGACGAACGAGCCGGGAGCGGCCGGGTGGGCTGAATTGTTGACCGAGTAATCCGGATTCAACGCCGCCGCTTGCCCCGTGCCGGATGCATTCGCGCTGAAAATGCCTGCAGTCGCCGGGGTTACGGGAATCGTCACCGGAGCCGAGGTGAGGTTGTTGTACTCAACCTGCACCGTCACTGCCGGGCTGCCCTGCACCTCGAACGGCACCACCACATTCAGTTGCGTGGCGTAAGCCAAAATCATCGGAGCGGCAAGGCCATTGAACAATACCTGGACGCCGGCGAGGCTGGTGCTGACGTTTCCATTGGCGAGCTGTAGCCCTTGCGGCGTGTTCGGCCCCAGGTTCTGGCCGAAAATGGAGATCAGTTCTCCCGGCGCCACACTGCCCGCGGCCATGCTCGCGGCGTTCGCCACCGAAGCTGCCGAAAACGTCGGGAGGGCCGCGCCGGAAATCAGGCCCCCGGGATTGGTCGCCGGCCAGCCGCTCAACTGTCCGTTCAGGTACGAGTCGCGGTAATTGTTAACGGAGAAGCCACCGAAAGTCTGATTGGCGGCGGCAAGCTGGCTCACCACGGACTGCGCGGCGCTATTCATCGCCGCCTGGCCCATCGAGTAAAACGTCTCATCGGCCGAATCGCCGGATGTCGCGGGGCTGTCCGTGTTCAGGCCCACGATGATCGCTCCGCCCTGTCCGGTACTGTCGGCGTAAGCGATGAGGGGATCGTCGAGGCAAAGGATTCCGTCGCCCTGACTACAGTCGGCCGTGCCCGCGGAGTTGCGGTAGCCCATCACCACAAGGCTGTTCAGCTTCAGATCCACGACCTGCATGTAGGCTTCCTCGGTGACGTTATTGAATGTGACCGTGCTGGTCCAGAAGGCGCTGATCGCCGCCGCCAGCCCGAGACCCTTCGCGCCGGCCATCTGCTGGAAGCACTGGTAGAGACCCAGGAGGGCTGAAAAATCGGGGCTCGATCCGGGTTCCACGTCGAGCATGATGCCGTCAAACTTAGCCGGGGAGTTGGCGGAGTTATAACCCGCGATATCGGCGAAGCGCTGGTAGGGAGTCCCGGACGTCGAGCAGCCGTCCGACGGCCAATCGGGGTCCCCGAGCGCGGCGTACACCTGCATTCCC
The DNA here is from genome assembly GCA_963803725.1 of Bryobacterales bacterium. Taxonomy (GTDB): domain Bacteria; phylum Acidobacteriota; class Terriglobia; order Bryobacterales; family Bryobacteraceae; genus JOPF133. The sequence continues at coordinate 70,184 of CAWDOH010000067.1, forward strand.
TGGGCGTGCGCCATTGCAATAAAAGTGGCGATGCTGCCCTCGTTCACCAGGTACCGTCCCTGGCTATCGGGGGTGGAACTGTAGACGCTGACGTAGAGCATGTTCACGCCGCTCGCGCTGCCGTTTTGGATCAGCGCGCTGCGGGTGGGGCCGTCCGTAACCGGGTCGGGAAGAGAAGTTACGGAATATACCCACAAGGCGTTGACGCCGGGTTGCTGCGCTGCCGGGGCGGCCGCGCAGAGGAGCGTGATTGCCGTCGCCGCTAGAGTGGCTTTCATGCGAACCCTCCTCGGCTTTGGATGGCATTCTCCCGGCCAAAAAGAATTCACTCATGCCGAAGGGGTTACGCCGCCGTGGCCGAGACTCGCTGAGCGACCGGTGGACAGCGAGCTGTAAACCGCGTGGACAACGAAAGGGTGCCTTCGAGGCCCCGGACAGCGTCTGCGAGCCGCCCAGTTTCGTCAAGTTCTCCTGGCGTCCGCAATTCGCGACCTAAACTCTGACACCGCTTGGAGCGGCGGCCCATGAGGACGAAGCGCTCCTCCACGCCGCCGTCGCGGCAGTCCAATCCGCGGGAAGCCCTCTCCAGGAACGTCGTCGCCGCGATCCGCGCCGTTGGCGAAGCCTCGCTCGCCTTCCTCCGCGAGCCGCTTCTGGCCGCCTGTTCTGCGGGGGACCCGTACGCCGGAGGCCCACAATCCCGGCCGGCGTCAACCCGCGCCAGCAACCGCCACGCCTGTCCGCGGGAAGCCCTCTCCAGGAACGTCGTCGCCACGATCCGCGCCATTGGCGAAGCCTCGCTCACCTTCCTCCGCGAGCCGCTTCTGGCCGCCTGTTCTGCGGGGGACCCGTACGCCGGAGGCCCACAATCCCGGCCGGCGTCAACCCGCGCCAGCAACCGCCACGCCTGTCCGCGGGAAGCCCTCTCCAGGAACGTCGTCGCCACGATCCGCGCCATTGGCGAAGCCTCGCTCGCCTTCCTCCGCGAGCCGCTTCCGGCCGCCTGTTCTCCGGGGGGTCCCCGTACGCCGGAGGCCCACAATCCGGGCCGGCGTCAACCCGCGCCAGCAACCGCAACGCCTGAGTGGATGCGTCAGGGAGGCCGGCTTCATGCAATCCGCACGGTAGCGAGCCGGGGCAGCCGGACTTATAATGATAGGCCGATGCAGCCGCAACTTTCCGGAAAGCTGCGCGCCTGGTGGTCGCATCGGCAGGCCCTCGATGGACGCCTGGATGGCGCCGCGTCCGCCGAGGTGCTGGCCCAGACCGGCTGGGCGCGCTCGGTGGGCGGGGTGGGGCCGTACCTGGCGCTGCGTGCGCGGGCGGGAACCTCGCGCCAGGCAGCGGACGCGGCCGTCGGCGCCCTCGCGATCCACGAACTGCCCGCGGCGCGCAACTGCACCTACGTGGTGCCGGCCGCCGACTTTGCGCTGGCCCTCAAAGCCGGCGCGGATTTCGCCAACGAATGGAAGACCGCGCTGAAGCTCGGCGTCACCGAAAAGGAAATCGCCAGGCTGCGCGAGGCCGTGTTGCAAGCGCTGGCCAAAGGGGCTCTGGAGCCGGAGGCGATTCGCGAAGCGGCCGGCCCGGCGGTGCGCAGCCTGGGCGAGGCCGGCAAGAAGAAGGGCCTCACCACCACGCTGCCGGTGGCGCTGGAGCAGCTTCAGAGCGAGGGCGAGATCCGCCGTGTGCCGGCCAACGGACGCCTCGATCAGCAGCGCTACAGCTACACGCTGTGGCGGCCCAATCCGCTGGCCGGATGGAAGCTCTCGCCCGCCGAAACCATGGTGGAGTTGGCGCGGCGCTATTTCGGCTGGACCGGCCCGGCGACCGTGGGCGAATTTCAGTGGTTCTCCGCGCTGGGCGCCAAAGCGGCCAAAGCCGCCATCGAGCCGCTCGGGCTGGTGCCGCTCCCGGCCCCCGACGGCGACCGGCTGATGTTCCCCGAAGATCTCGAAAAGTTTACATCTTTCCAGGTCCCCAGGGAGCCACAGTACCGGCTGGTCGGCAGCATCGACGCCATCAGCCTGCTGCGGCGCAATCTGAAAAGCATCGTGGAGCCTGCCGACCTGGAGCGCATCGTCACGCGCGAGCGCGCCTCCGCCGAGCTGATGGATTTGCCGAGCCACGCCATTGTGGACCGCGGCAGAGTGGTGGGTATCTGGGAGTACGATCCGGCCACGGAATCCATCGCCTGGCTCGCGTTCATCGCCCGGAATCGGGAGCTGGAGAAAGCCGTGGCGGATACCGAGACGTACATCCGGTCCGACCTTGGCGACGCGCGGGCGTTTAGCCTGGACAGTCCCAAAAGCCGGGTTCCGCGGCTCGTGGCGCTACGCCAGGCGGCCGGCCGCTGAGGCGGGGCGTCGCCGCCGTCTACTGCGCCCAGTACGCCGGATGGCCCACGTAAGTCTCGTTTTCGAGGTGCGCCAGAATGATCCGCCGCACTTCCAGGATGTCCAGCTCGCCCTGCTTCTGGTAGAGCACCTGGCCGCCCGGCGCGATCACCATGGTAAACGGCACGCCGCCCTCCCACTTCGGCTCGAAGGCGGCCTGCATGGCGTAGGTGTCTTCCGAGGCGAACAGCAGGTTGCGGCCAGAGGCGTGCTGCTGCTGGAGGAGTTTGAGCACGCCGGCTTTCTCATCGGGATAGTTGGCCGCCACCGTCACCAGGTCGAAATCGCGGTGCCGGAACATGCGGTAGGTCGTCTCGATGTCCGGCATCTCCGTCAGGCACGGCCCGCACCAGGTGGCCCAGAAGTTGACCAGCAGCACTTTGCCGGTGGGATTCGAGCGCAGCTTTTTCAGGTCTTCGGCGGTGGCCATTTCCACGTTCACCGGCTCGGCCTCGACCCTTTGCATTTCGCGCAACTGGCTGTCGATTTTCGACTTCCACTTGGTGGAGCAGCCGAAGGCGGGCGTATGGGGCACGGCCACAGGGCGCCCGGCCAGCAGCGCGTCCAAGGCGGCGCGCGCGTCCTGCACCTTCACCAGCGATTCGCGCTGGGCGTTATCGATGCGGCCTTCGTAGCGCAGCTTGCGGTCGCGATCGAAGATGAACACGTGCGGCGTGGCTTGCACGCCATACGCGCGCGCCGTGGCCTGGGTCTCACCGTCGTAAAGATACGGGAAGTTGAAGTGCCGGTAGGCCGCGCGGATCTTCATCTCCTCCAGGCTGTCGCTGACATCGGTGTAGCCGAGTTCGGAAAGCAGGATGGCCCTCGGGTCGTTGGGCTGAATGGCCACGAATCCGACGCCCTTGCTGCCGTAGTCTGCCACCAGCTTCTTGACGCGGCCTTCGTAGAGCTGCGAGGTTGGGCAGTGGTTGCAGATGAACATCACCACCAGGAACGGGCTGTCCCGATAGTCGCTGAGCTTGTGGATCTGGCCGTCGATGCCCGGCAGCGCGAAATCCGGCGCCGGGGAGCCGATGGGGAGAATCGGATGTTCGGCGGCCGCGGGCGGCGTCAGCCGCGGTTCCTGCGCGAACGCCGCCAGCCCCAGCAGCAATCCTGCAATCGCGAAGCGGTTTCCCATGCCATGCCTCCTGCGAATCTCTAGGAAATCCGATCTTCATCTTCGCACAGTAAGGATACGGCGGAAGGCCGCTTCAAGATTGGGTGGCGGAAGGCCGGCGTCGGCCGGGGTTGCCGATCGGGCGCAGAAGGGTGGGGTCGGCGGGCGCCAACCGGCGGCGGAGGGCGCGGCCTCAGGTGAGCCACCGAATGGAGGCGGAAGGCCCGAGTGTGGGCCGATGTGCGGATCAGCGGCAGTGCGCGGCGTAGAGGTGGCCGATGCAAATCCGGGCGGTGCGGCGGTCGGCCCTTGCCTGGTCCGAGCAGGGCCGCCGCCGGGCGCCCGGGACGGACGTGTTCCGGCGCTCATTGCGCTGCCTCCGATGCGGGATCTCGTCCTAACTGCGCCCCACGGGCTTGGCGAATTGCTCGGCGAGTTGCAGGTGCTTCTGAAGGACGGGGATCATCTTGCTGGCAAATGCCTTCACGTCGGCATCCCGGCCGTCCTTGGCTTCCCGTCTGAAGGCGGCCAGCAGTTGCCGATCGGCGGCAATTTCATCGGTGGTAAACTGGCGGTCGAACCTGGCTCCCTTCAGATGAACTAACTGTTCGATGGCCCGATCGTGGCCGATGTTAATTCCCTTGGGGATGGTGACGCCGGTTTTGGCGGCCAGCTCACTAAGTTGCCAGTAGGCCGTGGAGTGGTCCTGCACCAGGGTCTTACCGAAGTCCTTGATATCCGCGCGCGCGGCCTGGTCTTCGGCCATCCGGCCTTCGTGAGCCAGGGTCATATCGGTCCGGGCTGCTGTGACCATGAACTGCTTGTCCACATTATTCACGTTACCCACGGTTGCGGCGCACGCCGCCCCGGATGCGAGCAAGATAAGGCACCCCTTCCACGTTACTATGTTTCGAATTGGCATAAACACTCTCCTGATATAGTTTGAAACCGGGAGGGTGCGAGGCCCATCCTGTCGGGGCTGTACTTACTCAGGCGGTCGGTGCGTCAGAGTACATTCGGCGGGCGGCTTATGGGCGCTCGCCGCGCGCGAGACGGGAGTTGATGGCGTCGAGCAGCGGCGGCACATCGCCGATGCCATCGGCCACGTAGTGCGCCCCGGTATGCTGCATGCGCCGGTATGCCTTGGCCAGCCTGACCTGAAGCAACGCCGGATCGACCGCGGCAACCTGCTCTTCGGTCATGCCGAACTCGTTGCCGGTCTTGGCCAGACCGATGGTCCACATGCCGGCGTTGAGCCCTTCTTCGATATCCGGCAGCGTATCGCCGATCTTCACCATGGCTTCCATGGGATAGGTTTCGAGGTTGATGGCGTTTTGCAGGCACATGTACGGATGAGGCCTCCCGGCGGGCACCTGGGTGGCACAAACCGTGGAGTCCGGCACGTAACCGCGCCGCGCGGCCTCGGCCTGCAACACGGCCATCATCTCGCCGGTGTAGCCGGTGGTGGAGCCGATCTTGAGGCCGCGGCGGCGCATTTCGGCTACCGCTTCGAGGGTCCCCGGAATCAGGCCGGAGTAATCCGCCAGGCATGCCACCTGCAGGGGGACGAAGTCGCGGAACATCTCTTCCACATCGGATTCGTCCGGTTCGCGGCCATGCGCGGACTTCCACCGGCGGGCGACGTTCTCGTCCTTCGAGATTTGCCGGATGTGTACCTTCTTATGAGCGCCCATGGGGGCGCGCGCCTCTTCGATGGAGATTTCCACTCCCTTGCGTTTGTAGACTTCCATGAAGACCACCGCGGGCGCGAAGCAGCCGTAATCCATAGTAGTTCCGGCCCAATCGAGTAATACGGCCTTCAATGTGCCGCGGTAAGTGCGCTGAAAGACAAAGTCCATGGCTATCTTACGGTCCTTTTTCGAAGTTGCATCGACTTACAAGGAAACGGCGCACGGCTCCTGAGGGCGGCTCAAGTCGATCCCCATGGCGGCCAGAGTGGATTGGACGGCGGCCAGCAGATCCTGTACATCGCCTGGAAAAATCCGGCCGATGTGACCGATGCGGAAACAATTGCCTTGGCTGACCTTGCCCGGATAGATGACGTAACCTTTATCATTGAGCCGCTCGTAAAACTCCGCGAAGCGGAAGTCAGGATCTTCCGGATAAAGGAACGAGGTGATGATATAACCCTGCTGCTTTGGCGCCAGATACTCGCGGAAACCCAGCGCGCGCATTCCGTCGACCAGGATGCGGTAATTTTGCCGGTAGCGGGCGGCGCGCGCCTCCACGCCTCCCTCCTGTTCGAGCTCGATGAGGGCCTGGTGAAAGGCCAGCAGCGCATGGGTGGGCGGGGTGAAACGGAACTGGCCGTCCAGTTCCAGGCCCTTCCACTGCGCCAGCAGATCGAGGCTCAGGCTTCGGGCGAAGCCGCTGGTGGCCAGCAGCGCTTCGCGGCGCGCCAGCACAAACGCGAAACCGGGGACGCCCTCAAGGCACTTATTGGCCGAAGAGACCAGGTAATCGATGGACCAATCCGCCAGGTTCAGGGGCACGGCGCCGAAACTGCTCATGGCATCCACAAAATAGAGGCGCTGCGCATGGCGCACGACGGCGCCGATTTCGCGGATGGGATTCAGAATGCCGGTGGTGGTTTCGCAATGGACCACGGCCACGTGGGTAATGGCGGCATCGCGCCCGAGCGCCAGCGCCACAGCCTGCGGATCGACCGCCTGGGTCTCCGGAAAAGGCAGCGCAGCCACGTCGATTTTCAGCACGCGGGCGATCTGCTCGATTCTCCGTCCATAGGCTCCGTTGAGGGCCACCAGCAGCTTGCCGCCGGGAGGAATGGTGGAGGAAACTACCGATTCCAGGGCGAAGGTGCCGCTACCCTGCATGGGGATGGCCTCGTATCCGCGGCCGGCCACGCCGCCGATTTCCAGGAGCCGCCGGCGGATTTCGCGCACCAGTGCGATGAATTCGGTATCGCGGGAGCCTAAGTCACGCAGCATTGCCTGCTTGACCGTCCGGCTGGTAGTCAACGGGCCGGGAGTAAAGAGCACCTTGTCTTTGGAGCGATCGAGTAACTGCTTTTCCATGCGGACCGATATCCCTTCAGATGATAGGCGATGGCTGGCGGAGGAAGCAAGAAAGGCGGTCGGTCTACAGCCGCAAGATGCGGTGCTTTTGGCGAGGCCACCGGTCCCTCACGGAGTGCCCTCGGGGCCCGGCTCCCATCAGAGCCACGAGCGTCACAAGCTGTGAAGAAATCGGGGCAGGGCAAGCTCATCTGTGACCCCATTGCCGCTCAATCAGTTAGCGGCTCCTCACGCGGCCGTTTGTGGCTCAAGTTTATAGCCGAGTTGGTTGGCCGCAGTTTGCAGGCGATGAATGCGCACGGATTGGTAGCGTTTTTGGTAGGCCGCCGGCGGCGGGTCACACTTTCGTTCAAACCGGACCCGCCGGCGGCCCTGCTCAAGCTTGCCCGGGCAAGCTCAAGCTTAGCTCAAGCTTGCCCGGGCAAGCTCAAGCTTAGCTCAAGCTTGCCCTACGCCTGGTGGCGCATGGTTTGGCTTGCGCCGTTAGATTATTTCGCGGCTTCTCAGCGAGTGGTTTTGGACCTGGCGGCCGGCCGCCTGGGCCCACTGGATGACAGCTTGCGCCCGCGTGTGTCATAATTCCTGCCATGCCAACGGCCGTGCTGAAGATGGAGCCGAAATCCGAGGGCATCCTACTCCCCGGAAGAAGCGGCCCAAGGAACTTGCCGATCATCACGGAATGCTGCACCGGTTGCGCCGGTTCGCCGGCCTGCGTGCCGTACTGCCCGGTGGGCGACTGCATGTACTGGGTTCCCGACGAAGACCATCCGCCCTTCGGCCACATCGAAGTCGATCCGTTGCTCTGCATCGGCTGCAAGAAGTGCGTCAGCAAGGGCCCGGACGGCGCTTTCCTGGATGGCTGCCCGTGGGACGCCATCGAGATGGTGCCGATCGAAGAAGTGGAGGCCCAAATCGGCATGCAGATGCCGAACTAAAGTCCCGGCGGCTCTCTCCACCATGGCGCTCGAAATTCATCAACGGGAACGCGAAGGAATCACCATCCTCGATCTGAAGGGCCGCATCACGGTCGGGCCCGGAGGCCGGCGCGTTGCGCGAGAAGGTCAGTGCCAGTATGCCGCCGGCGGTATGCGCAATGCTGGTGCTCAATATGGCGGGCGTGGACTACATCGACAGCACCGGTCTGGGCGCGCTGGTGATGTGCGCCACCAGCCTGCGCAAAAACGGCGGCAACGTGAAACTGCTCAATCTGAACCGCCGCAACATCGAGCTGCTGGTGATGACCAAACTGGCGACGGTGTTCGAGATCTTCACCGACGAGCAGGACGCCGTCAACAGTTTCTTTCCCGACCGCAAGCTCAAAACCTTCGATATTCTGGATTTTGTGCAACGATTTAAACAAGAGGAATAGCCGCCATGGCTTTGGTGGTGATCGGGGGCGTGGCGGCCGGGCATGAGCGCGGCCGCCCGCGCGCGGCGGACTCGATCCGCGCCTGGAAATCGTGGTCCTCGAAAAAGGGACCGGTGATTTCCTACGGCGCGTGCGGCCTGCCCTACCTGGTGGAAGGGCGCGTGCGCAGGCGCGAAGCAGCTGATCGTCTACACTCCCGAGTATTTCCGCAAGGAGCGCCACATCGAAGTGCGCACCGGCGCGCGGGTGGTCTCGATGGCCCATGCGCGGCGCGAGGTGCAGCTGGAATCGGGCGAGCGGGTGCGGTACGAGCGCCTGGTGCTGGCCACCGGCGCGCGCTGCGACACGCTGGGGCATTGCCGGCGCGGAACAGCCGCATGTATTCACGCTGCACACGCTGGAGGATGCCGAGCGCATGCGCGCCTTTCTGCCGAAAGCCAGCCGCGGCGGGCGGTGGTGATCGGCGCGGGCTACATCGGCGTGGAGGCGGCCGATGCGCTGCGCCGCAACGGGCTGCGCGTGACGGTGCTGGAGCGATCGCCGCAACGCGCTGCTGCGCGACGATCCGCAGATCACGCGGCGGTGCGGCGGTGACTGGAAGCGCACGGAGTGGAGCTGCGCTGCGGCGATCGCGCGTGGAGTCCGTTGGACGGGCCGGGTGGCGGGCGTGCCGTGCGACATGGTGGTGATCGCCGGCCGGTTTCAAACCGAACGTCGAGCTGGCCGCCGAAGCCGGCGTCGAGATGGGCCGCACGCGGCGCGATCCGCACGGACGAACGCATGGAAACCAACCTGCGCGGGGTATATGCCGCGGGCGATTGCGCCGAAGTGACGCCACCTGGTGAGCGGCAGCGCCGACTTACATTCCGCTCGGAACCACCGCCAACAAGACCGGCCGGGTGGCCGGCGCCAACGCCGCGGGGGGCCGCGAGCGCTTCGCGGGCATCGTGGGCACTTCCATCGTGGGCATTTTCGGAATGGGCTTCGCCACCACCGGATTTTCCGAGGCGCAGGCCCGCGCGCGAAGGCTTTTCGCCGGTGGCGCGCGCGTGGAAGCCATAGCCCGCCCTCGCTATTTCCGGGCAGCAAGACCACCGTGGAACTGGTGGCCGACCGCGGCCACGCGGCCGGCTGCTGGGCGGATCGGTGGTCGGCGAGGAGGGCGCCGCCGGGCCGCATCAACGTGATCGCCACGGCTCTGGGAGCGCGCATGCGGTGGACGAATTCGAGCAGCTCGACCTGGCCTACTCGCCGCCCTTTGCGCCGGTGTGGGACCCGCTGCTGATTGCGGCGCAGCAATTGCGCAACCGGTGGTAAGGCGAGTCAGGCCGCGTTTCCAGGGTAGCGGCGCGCCAGGGCAAGGCGGGGAGCAACAGAAGCAGCCCGGCGCCGGCCAGAAAGATAACGCCCTCCGGCACGCGCCGGCGCAGGATTTCCGCGATCCCCCCTCCCAGCGCGACTGCGTAACGATCTTCCATTCTCGCCTCCTTCACCTTCCACCAGTGCCTTGTCGGCAATTTTACTGGACGACGCCATAAACTGTTAGCTGATCGCAGGCAACGGGGCTGGACCCAGCGTTTGTCACCTGCAGGCCGAAGAAGTTCCCGAACACCGAGACCACGGCACCGCCCATATTAGAGAAGAGAAAATCGCTGCCCAGCAGCCCGCTGGTCGCCGTGTAGGTGTTGGTAAACGACGGCATTTGCCAATAAACGAGGATCGCTGTGTCCTGCAAAGATGTGGAGGCGGGGCACTCGATTGCAATCGACGCCGTGCTGGCACCGGTCCAGTCCAGGCTACCAAGCAGCGTCAGGGTCTGCCCAGGTGCGATGGTAAGCCCCGTGAACACCTCAAAATTCGACAGCGACTCTACGTTTGAACCCGAATCGTCATCACGCTTCACCTGCATCGATCTTGCAGGGCGCTTGGCACTGGCGGCGTCAAAATGCGGCGCCGGCTTGTGCAGCGGCTCTTTATGCTCCTGGGCCACCAGGGAGGGCAGGACGGAAATTCCAATCAGGGCGGATAGCCGGGCTAGTTTCATCCCGCGATTCTGAACCGCGCGCGCGGGCCTTGTCTACGTCTGATTCGGTTACCAGCGGTTGGCTGACTTAGGATAGGGTATCGCAAATAGCCGAGACCGGCCCGATGAACTTTCCAAATTCGTCGCGTGACTTTCGCGAGGGCGAGCGGATCACGCGGAAGACTCTTCGTTCGAAGAAGCTGGAGAAGATGCCTCAGTTGGAGAGGCAGGCTTTATTGGCGGGCGATGGAGGGTCAGTAAACCGCTGTCCATTTTTAAATGGACAGAGCCAAATTTCGACCGTGTCACTTCACCCAGATCCAGTGGATAATCGCTCGCCCGGTCTGTGGGCGCCATTCAATTGTGCCCTTGCCATCGTTGTCGAACTCGAAGGATGCGCCAGTGCGACTATCGACCAGCCACGCTGCATCGTTCTCCGTTTTCGGATAGTAAACGTATCGGCCGTTCTGCCTTGCGGTCCAACCGACCCAGAGGAAACCCAGCAGAACGACCAACAACGCGAGCTTGAAGAGCCGGTCGAATATCATTCGCTCCCTGGCTGCGCCGCGCTCGCAAGGTAAGCCCCGCCGACGCGGCTTCCCAACACAAGAACAGCGAGAATGATGATGTCGAAGACCTGATGCCACAGGTGACGAGTGAGCGCCGCGGCAAATGCCACGGGGACTAGGCCGATTCCGGCGCTCAGAAGGCCGGCTACCAAACCTCCGTAGCCCCAAATCCCGTAAGCCGTGAGGACTGAGAATAGAAATAGGGTCGCGCCATGCGGGATCGAGCAAAAGCAGATCAGGCTGCCCGCAAGCGATCTGCGGCGCTTAAGTAAACCCATTGGCAACAGGAGAAGAAGTTCCACGCCTGCCGCGCAGGCTGACAGCGATGAGAGCGGTGGATAAAGGTACTGAGCAATGCGCGGCAGCCATGCGATGACGGCGATTCCTGCCGCGCACATCGCCACGATATAGATGCCGATGCCCGCAGCTTTCAGCCCCTCGATTTCGCGTTTCACTCGCCTGAGCTTAGGGCTGGAAAGAATCGGGGTCTATCTCTTCTTAAGTTGGCGGGGATTGGCCTACTGAAGATAGCAGCGCGTCCTACAGCGCGGCCGTTGGTTTCGCCTAGCCGCGCTTGCGAGAGATCGCTGCGAGCACGATCTTCTTCTTCATTCCTTTCATGGCGCGAGTTTGGTTGCAAGGGTGGGCCCGGTCTACGCCGTCTTTGGTTTGTCGGAGTTGGTCGACCGTAGATAGCAGGCAGCGCTTACACTGCGGATCTTGGCCCACCGTCGACCGTCCCCAGGGCGGCCTCTCGATGGGGTGACGGCGAAGTGATGGATTGAGGGCCCAGAGATGCCGGTCTCGCCGAGCTGCTTGAATCCGAGACGGGCCCAATGGGCGGCCAACTTGTGGGAGGACGGGCTGGGCGCCACCGCCGCAAGAAATCGCTTTACATAAAGAACTTTGCAGTGTAGAGTAACTGCATGAGCAAAGCCTCCGATCCGCTGGCACGGCCGCCGGGGCGCTCCTGGATGCCACCCGAGATGACTACGCCGCCGCTTCTCGATCCGGCCATTCCGGTGCCGGCGGTCCAGCCGCGCTATGCCCTGCTCATCAATCCGTTCTATCCGAAGGACCCCAACGCCAGCTTCGGCAAACACGTGCTGACCCCGACGCTGGCGCTGACCAGTTTCGCCGCGGCGACGCCGGAGCACTGGGAGGTCCGCTATTGGGACGAGAACCTGCTGGACGGGCGCCCGCCTTATCGGCCGATGCCGGAGGTGGTGGGGATTACGGTGCACCTGACTTTCGCGCGGCGCGCCTTCGCCCTGGCCGAGTGGTACCGCAGCTGCGGGAGCAAGGTGATTCTGGGCGGGCTGCACGTGCTGTCGTGCCCCGAGGAGTGCGCGCCACATGCCGACGCGCTGGCCATAGGCGACGGCGTTCAGCCTTGGCCGCGGATCCTGGCGGATGTGGAGGCGGGCTGCCTGCAGCCGAAATACGCGGCGGGCTACGAAACCGACTATCGCGACGATCCGGCGCCCCGGCGGGCGATTCTACCGCGGCGCAGTTTTCTGACCACCACCAGCCTGATCGCCACGCGCGGCTGCCACAACCGGTGCGGGTTCTGCTACCTGGCCACCGACGGCCTGCGCATGCCGTACCGCATGCGCAATCCAGCACAGATCGCCGCCGAATTCGAGGCCGACGGCCAGCCCTACGCGGTGTTCATCGACAACAATCTGGGGTCGAACCGCGAGTACCTGCGCGCGCTGTGCCGGGCGCTGCGGCCGCTTGAAAAGATCTGGAGCGCGGCGGTGACCATCGACGTGACCGACGACGCCAGCCTGGTGCGGGCGATGGCGCTGGCGGGATGCACGGGCGTGTTCGTCGGCTTCGAATCGCTGACCGACGAAAACCTCGCGGACGCGCGCAAGAAGACGCCCAAGACCGCCGACTACGCGCGCCGCGTGCGCATGCTGCACGATAACGGCATCCAGGTGAACGGCTCGTTCGTGCTGGGATTCGACCACGACCGGCAGGACGTTTTCGCCCGCACCGCCGAATGGATTGAAGCAGAACCGGCTGGAGTGCGCCACGTTTCACATCCTCACGCCCTATCCGGCCACGCCGCTGTTCCGCCAGATGGAGGCGGAGGGGCGCCTGCTGCACCGCAACTGGGATCTTTACGACACGGCGCACGCGGTGTTCCGCCCACGGCACATGTCGTCCGAGGAACTGGAGCGGGGGTACGCGTGGATCTACCGGCGGCTGTTCTCGCACGCGTCGATCTGGCGGCGGCGGCCCGAGGATTGGCGCGCGGTTCCGCCGTACCTGGCGATGTCGTACCTGTACAAGCGATCGAACCGCTTCTGGCATTGGCTGATCCGGCATCACCTGGTGCACGCGGTGTGGCGGCCGCTTGTGGAAGCGACGCGGCTCCGGCACCTGCAATTCCGGCGGGCGCTGGCGCAGGCGGAAACGACGGGCGCGGCGCCGGGCAGCGTGGTGACGGCGGGAGTGTGAGAGCGGTGGGTGGCGACGCGAGCGTGGTTTGAGAGGCGTTGCCGCGCGTCGTTTGCGGGGCTTCTTAATTGGCCAGGGGGGTCTTAGAAACCTGATCGACGACGATCTTGCCGACGGTGATTTTGCGCGCTTCGAGCTTCAGGCCGTGCTTTTCGACGGCATCGAAGATGGTTCCGCCGGGAACGTCGGGGTTCTTCCAGATCTCAATGGTGACGGAATACTTCCCCGTCAAACCGGTCTCGTCCATTACAGGGTCGGTGAATTGGACCAGGTTGTTGGCCAATCCTTCGGTGGCGATGGAGGGCCACCTTGCGCGGCTGAGCCCTTCCAAGAGCGTACCGTTCCAGACTTTCCGCCAACTCCTACAGTCGAGGCGATTAGACCGACACAAGTTCCAGTTCGTAACCGTCGGGATCGTGGAAAACGACCTCGTGCGGCGATCTGCTTTGTTGAATCCCACGCTGCTCTAAAATGCGCCGCGCCTGTTTCGGTCTGAAATTGTGGACAGCAATAACCAACCGGTCGAGGCCGGGCGTTTTGGCTTCGTCGACGGGCCTGAATTGCAACTCGGTAGCCCCGAAGTTAAAGGACGTCTCGCCCGCAGCCTTTTCCCGCCCGAATAATTGGTTGTAGAAAGAGGCGGAACGCTGGACACTTAGAGTCCGCAGAAGGATGCTCGTCAGCCTCGCCGTTTCGAACGCCGGCCGGAGGCCCCGGAAATTCGACGGAACCGGAAGCCGCATGCCTTGCGCTTGCAAACCCCATGTACGGCCTGGCGTCAGTTCGATTAGGATGCCATCAAGATCGCGGATCCAAAGACCTTGGTTGGATTAATGAGAGAGACGCCATTGCGGGCGAGTATCGAACGGGCTGCCACAATGTCGTCAGCTAATACCGAAAGGTGGTCCAGCCCCGGCGACTCGCCAACTCTGAGTGGTCTCAGCATCAGGTAGGGAAAAGGCGGCACACCGACTTTGAGAAAAAACTCATCTGCCCGTGGTGAGTCGGGAAACGTGCTGTTGCGCACCGGCACAAGGTCACCGCCGAAAAGGCTGTAGTAGAACATCGCGGAGGCGCCCGCGCTGGCGACCCGCACCTTGAGGTGGTCCAGGCCGGAGACCGAAAGCATCGATTCGTAGCCACGCAAGATGCGCTCGGCGACTATACCCGCTGGCAATCTACTAGTTCGCGGCGCGTTAATGAAGTCATAGCTTTTCGATCTGTCGTCAGTGTATCGCAAATGCCTGGAGGATGAATTGTGTTTTCCCTGCACACCTGTGCGGCTGTAGTTTCTCGCTTGTCACCCACGCGAGGTCGCGGGGCAGCCCTTCATTCATGAGACTTCCGAGGTTGAAGATCTGGATACAGGTCTCTGCCCATCGGTTCAGGAGGTCCGCGGGATCGGCATGCTTTGTGGATTCGCGATACGGGCGTTGGAATGCCGTGCGCCGTGGAGATGGAGTTCGCCGCGAAAAGTCCCGGCACTTCGGCGTGCGCCCCCTGCCAGGTCAATTACACGGGCGTGCTCGCCGAGGGCCGCAGTTCATTCTGGATCAGCGTTCCGAGATGGTCGATATGGACGCAGCTCGTCGCCCACTCCGTGAGGAGTACCTCGGAAATCTGGATGCGCCCCGGCGGCCCACCATATGCGAGCGGCAGAGCGCGAACGAGAATCATGGCTGGCCATAAGCCGCCCTCTCTTTGCCTTGGCAGTGTAAACTGAAAACGGGACCGCGCACGCCTCGCCTGGCATGGATCTCACCACTCCCCTCAGCTCTATCAAAGGAATCGGCCCGTCGCGGGCGGCCATGCTCGAAGCCAAGGGCCTGGCGACCGTCGAAGACCTGCTGGGTTACGTTCCGTTCCGCTATGAAGACCGCAGCAACATGAAGGCCATCGCGCAGCTTGCGCCGGGCGAGATGGCTACGGTGATCGCAGAGGTGCGGTCGGCCAAACTCTCGGGCCTCAAGCGCCGCAACCTGGGGCTGTTCGAAGCCCGCTTCACGGACGCCTCCCGCGCCATCCTCACGTGCAAATGGTTTCACGGCGGCTACCTGGCCAACGTGCTCACCGAAGGACTCAAGGTGGCGCTCTTCGGCAAAGTGGAATTCGACAGCTATGCGGGCGAGCTGACCATGCTGCACCCGGAGTACGAAATCCTCTCGGGCGATGACGATGGCGATGCGCCGGCCTCGCTGCATACCGGGCCGCGTCGTGCCGATCTACGAGGCCGCCGGCAAGGTGACCACCCGGATGCTGCGCGTGCTCAATCACCGCATCCTGCTGGAATTGCCGCCCGAAGAGGACCAGCTTCCGCCGCAGCTCATCGCGCGGCTGAAGCTGCCGGACCGCACGACCGCCATCCGCCACACGCATTTTCCGCCGCCCGATAGCGACCTGCGCCTACTCAACGCCTTCCGCTCTCCGGCGCAGTTCCGCCTGATCTTCGAAGAGTTTTTCTGGCTGGAGTGCGGTGTGGCGCTCAAGCGCGCGAAAGCCCGTACCCTGCCGGGCATCGGGTTCGAGCTGAGCGGCCGCGTCCGCGAGCAGATCAAGGCGATGCTGCCCTTCAAGCCCACCGAGGCGCAGAAGCGCGTGCTGAAGGAGATCGCCGACGACATGAAAGAGCCGCGCCCCATGAACCGGCTGTTGCAGGGGGACGTGGGCAGCGGCAAGACGATTGTGGCCGCGGAGGCTGCGGTGATCGCCATCGAGAACGGCTACCAGGTGGCGGTGCTGGCGCCTACCGAAATTCTGGCCGCGCAGCATGCCATCTACTTCAAGCAGATCCTTTCGAAGATCGGCTACGTGACGCTGCTGCTTACCGGCTCCTTCACCGCGCGCGAGAAATCGCAGCTGAAGAAACTGGTAGCGGAGGGGCTGGTGCAGGTGGTGGTGGGAACCCACGCGCTGCTCGAAAAGGACGTGGAATTCAAACGCCTGGGGCTGGCCATCATCGACGAGCAGCATCGCTTCGGCGTGTTGCAGCGGCTCGGCCTGGTGCAGAAGGGCGTGCATCCCGGACGTGCTGGTGATGACCGCCACGCCCATCCCGCGCACGCTCGCGATGACGCTGTACGGCGACCTGGACGTCTCGGTGATCGACCAGCTTCCGCCGGGCCGCAAGCCCATTCTCACCAAGCACTACACCGCCGACCGCATCGAGCAGGCGTACAGCTTTCGTGAAGACGCAGATCGACGAGGGCGGCAGGCGTACGTGGTCTACCCGGTGATTGAGGAGTCCGAAACGCAGGCCATGAAAGCCGCGCAGCAGATGCACGAGCATCTTTCGCGCGAAGTTTTCCCGGAGATCCCCAGTCGGGCTGATGCACGGGCGGCTGGGGGCCGACGAGAAGGAAGCCGTGATGCAGCGATTCAAGGAGGGCGCGCTGAAGATTCTGGTGTCGACCACGGTGATCGAGGTTGGCGTGGACGTGCCCAACGCGACGGTGATGCTGATCGAGCAGGCCGAGCGGTTCGGGCTGGCGCAAATGCACCAGCTTCGCGGGCGCGTGGGCCGCGGCGGCGGCGCAGAGTTACTGCATGCTGGTGACGGAGAAGATGAACGACACCGCCCGCGAGCGCATCCGCACGCTGGTGGAATCGACCGACGGCTTCTACATTTCGGAGATGGATCTGAAACTGCGCGGTCCCGGCGAGTTCTTCGGCACCAGGCAATCGGGGCTGCCCTCGCTGCGCGTGGCCAACATTCTGCGCGACACCGACATTCTGGAAGTGGCGCGCCGTGAGGCTGTGGATTTCATTGCGCGGCCGCCTTCGGAAGAGGAGCTGCGACGCGCGGTGGCATATATCCGCGACCATTGGCAGCGGCGGTACGGCCTGGTGACGGTGGGCTGATGCGGGTAATTGCGGGTGAGTTCCGATCGCGGCGGCTGAAGAGCCTGCCGGGCGCGGCCACGCGGCCCACGCCCGACCGGCTGCGCGAAACCTTGTTCGACATCCTGGCGTCGCGCATTGCCGGCGTCACGTTTCTGGATGCCTATGCGGGGACTGGCGCGGTGGGGATCGAAGCGCTCAGCCGCGGGGCCGCGCACGCGTTTTTTCTGGAGCGCAACCGGGCGGCCGTTGAGGCGATCCGCGAAAATCTAGCGGCGCTGGAGTTAGAGCGGCGGTCGACCGTGGTGCCCGGTCCGGTGTTGCTGACGCTGCCGCGGCACCGCGCGCGGATGGTGTTTCTGGATCCGCCGTACGAGCTGGAGCGCGAGTACACCGCGGCGCTGGAGACGCTGGGGGAGGCGCCGCCGGAGCTGGTGATTGTGCAGCATTCCATCCGGTTGGAAATGGGCGACGGGTATGGCGGATTGCGGCGGACGCGGGTGGTGCGGCAGGGGGATAATGCGCTGAGTTTTTTCGCGGCGTAGGCCGACGATGGCATCGGGAAATTGCGCGAACCGTGGAGCCGGTCGGCGATCAATTGTGCCAAACTGGCCCGCCAAAGACTAAGCGACGTATTTTCAGCAGGTTGCGAGTGGCTTCCGGCCCATTTGGGCCCGCAGGTCTTTGGGAGGGGAGTCTGGAGGGCGTGCCGCGGAAGAGCGGCCTCGCTACCACTCCACGCGCAGCAGCGAGACGGCGTGCCGCGGCAGCTCGAACTGGAGGGCGAGGGTGCCATCCTTCACCGGCATCCATTCGGGCGACGTAAGCAATTGCAACTGGCCGGCTGCTTCCAGACGCGCGTACTGCTCGGGCGATGGCGCGGCGGGCGACCCCATTTCTTTCCACTGCGTGTAGGAGTTGCTATGCGCGTCGTCGATGCGGTAGTGCTCCACCAGCACCTTGCCGGCGGCGGGAATCCCGGCCAGCGCGAGGTGGATGCTGGCCGGCGGCGCCGGCAGATCCGCATCGTCGTAGTTCCAGACCAGGACGGCGATCTGGCGCTCGGCACGGGTGGCCAGCGCGTCGATATCGGCTACCGCCTGCGCGCCGCTTTGCAGAATGCCATCCACGCCCGCGGCGGCGGAGCTTTCGGCTTTGACGCGTTCGGCGTGCGGCTGGCTCATCAGGCCGGCCATGCGAAACAGGTTCAGCACGGGTTTATCGATGCCGTTGGTGGCCAGCGTGCGGAAGCCATCGAAATAGGGCTGGCCCTCGAACTCAAAAGCCCAGGTCAACATGCCGGCGAGATTGGCGTGATAGCGGTCGGCCAGTTTGAAAATCGTTCCCAGCGCCGAGGCCGTGTAGCTGGGATACATGGTGCCGTTGCGGTAGACGTTCTGCGGGTACTGGCGGGCGGAGCAGGCGGCGCAGCCCTCCGGGTCGGCCTCACTAAGGACAATCGGCAGCGCGCGAAATTCGGGGAACTGGTTGACGATTTCCATGCCCTTGGCGACGTCCGCCAGTCTCGCGCCGCAGGCTCATCTGGACGTGGCCATCGACCACCCGGGGCGACCCCTTGGCGTGATAGCTGATGAAATCGAGCGGCGCGCCGGTCTGGCCGGTGGCGGCGTTGGTTCCGTGGGCGCAGTGCTCCAGAAACTGGCGCAGGAATTCGCCGGCTTTCGTGGCCGTTCGGACCGGTCGAGCCGGGGCCGCCGATTTTGGCCGCCGGCAGCGCCCGCTTCACAGCTTCGGCCGTGTAGTCGTAGAGCTTGCGGTATTCCTCGGGCGTGCCGCGCCAGTAGGAGATATCGGGCTCGTTCCATACCTCCCACGACCAGCTTTCCACCTCGGTCTTGCCGTAACGCTGCACCGAGTGGAGTACCCACTGGCGCACCAGTTCGGCCCATTTGCTGTAGTCCTTGGGCGGATAGGACCAGCCCTTGCCATCGTCGGTGGGCCAGTGGCGGGTGTACGGTTCGGGATGGGTGGAGAGGGCCTCGGGCATGAAACCGATCTCCACGAAGGGGTTGGCGTGCGCTGCCAGGTAGGTGTCGAAGATGCGGTCCACGATTGTCCAGTCGTAGACCGGCTGGCCGGCGGCGTCTTCCGTATAGGCATTGGTGGATCCCCACTTCAGAGCCGCGCGTTCCATCGCCGGTCACCAGCAGGTGGTGGGCGCGGATCTGGACGGGCACGGGACTCAGGGCGGCCAGTTCGCCGATGAGCTTGCGGCCGTTGGGGGCGTAGGTGAAGTTGGGCTCGTCGTAGCCGAAGTAGGCGTAGATCGGACGATAGGGGCCCAGGGTTACGCCGGCATCCACGTGGATTTCCACCGCCGGC
Organism: Bryobacterales bacterium; assembly: GCA_963803725.1. Taxonomy (GTDB): domain Bacteria; phylum Acidobacteriota; class Terriglobia; order Bryobacterales; family Bryobacteraceae; genus JOPF133. The sequence goes on from CAWDOH010000067.1 coordinate 89,366, forward strand.
GGGGCGGGCGATTGGGCCGCGGCCAGGGCGCCGAACAGGCCGAGCACCAGGGGCATTCGTGGAAGAAACATTCTGCAATTGACGCTAGCAGATTCGCGGTGCGGGTGGGATGGCGGGTAGTGTCGACGCCTTCATCCACGACGTAGCAGGCCGGATGAGGGACCGGATAAAGATTTCAACGGATGGCTTAGGCGTTTACGTTGACGCCATTCTAGCTGGCGTATGAAGTTCAAATGTAGGACACTACCGGATGCCGGCTTGGGTCCGCCGGGCTGCGGTCAGCGCCGGAACAGGCCGCCCATGGGAATCTCGGTTTGCGGACGGTAGCCCCAACCGGCCAGGCGCGGGCCGTAGAGTTCCCGCCAGGATGTGCTGGCGGGGGTCCCCGGGGCGGCCATCACCGCCAGATAAGGCGGCCGGGCGGAGGGTGTCAGGGCGTCCAATTGCTCGGGAGTGAGCGCCTGCACCGCGGGGTCCACCGGGTTTCCGGCGGCCACGGCGTGGGCTGCGAAATAGCCGCCATCCGGCATCGCCAACACGGCCAAGCCCTGGGACCGCACGACCGCGAGGCTGGGTTTCAAGCCGCTCCAATAGGTGGTCCAGAGAGCGCGGTTGTGCTCTACCAGGAAGGGTGCGCCCACCAGCATCGCGGCGGCGGCCAACCACACCGCGCGCCGGCCCAGGGCTGCCACCACGGCTGCCGCCAGGAGCGCCGCAGCGGCCACGGCCAGCGGCGGGAAGAGGGCAACCGGCAATTTGGCATAGAGAATCAGCAGGCGGCTGGCGAGTTGGATGGCGATCAACGGCCAGGCGATGGCCGGGCCGGCCAGGGCCACCAGCCAGAGGTCGCTTGCCGCCAGCACGCCATCCACGTAGCGGATGCTGTTCAGGCCGTATAGCAGAAAGCTGAGGTCGCCGCCCGCGATCTGGGCGCTGGCGCTGAACACCGAGCGAAAATACAGCAGCCAGCCGCAGAGGATCCAGGCTGCCGCCCAATCCATGGCGCCCGGCGCAGTGCGGCGGCGCAGCCAGATCCAAAGGGCGCGGGCGCACCGCCAGGCGGCCAGGGGCAGGACCGCCGCCAGCGTCAGGGGAAACAGAAGGCCGGCGGGCGAGACTCCTCCGGCGGGCCAGAACAACGCGCGCCAGAGCCGCGGATCGTGCAGGCTGTAGAGGATGGAAGTGGCCGAAAGGTCGGCTGTGCCGGGCAGGTGCAGCGGGCCGAAATTGATCTGGAAGGGGTAGAACGGGCTGCCGTGCTGGATGAGGGTGCGGAGATAGTAATGGCCGCTGGAAACCAGGAACAGGAGCAGGGCGGCGAGGTGCCAGCGCCAGTCGCGGCGGTGGAGACGGCCGGAAAGCGCCGTGGCGGCTACGGCCAGGGCCGCCAGAAAGATGCCGGTATATTTAACCGCTGCGAATGCGGCTCCGAAGGCCAGGGCCCACAGCGAACGTCCCGCCCGCAGCAGCGCGAGCATCAGCAGCAGGAAGCCGGCGCCATGCAGGGCGTCGTTCTTCAGCGTGCCCACGCCCGAAGATTCGAACCACAGGTGGCGGAGGGCTAGCGAAGTGGCCACGGTCCAGAGCAGCAGCGGCCCGCGCAAGCCAAGCTCACGGCCCACCAGCCAGGCGGCCAGCCCCAGCAGGGCCAGCGACTTGAGGGCCAGCAGGGGGAAGAAGGCGTCCACGCCGGTGACTATCCACGCCGGCAGGAAGGAGAGTTCCCAAAAGGCCACATAGCTGGTGGCGAAGGTGTAGGGGGTGGCGCGGTTGCCCATCCAATCGATCAGGTAGTGGAGGTAGTTGATGGAATCGATTTCTTCGATGGGATGAAAGGAGAGGCAGACCAGCGGGATGGCGATGGCCGCCAGCACGGCGAAGTGGAGGCGGCCGATGGTTTGGGAGGGCTTGGCGCGGCAGGAAAAGGACCGCGGCCCGGCGAGGGCGGCGAAGACGGCGCAGCTTGCGGCCGCCGCCCAATACAGCCCCACGGAATTGGTGCGGGTGAAGGAGAACAGGGCGGCCACAGACGATTCGAGGGTGACCTCGATGGCCAGCACGGCCAGCCACTTGGTTTCGGAATCGCCCTCGCCACGCCAGCCCAGACGCCACGCCAGCGCGATGCTGGCGGCGAACAGGCAGGCTTCCCAGGCGGCGAATAGCAGGATCGCCGGGAGGCTCACGCCTGCTCCCGCAGCTTATCCAGAAAATGGTACAGCGCCACACCCACCACGGCATTGAGCAGGCCCATCACCAGGGTTCTTTGAATCTCAAACGCTAGTTGCTGGCTGAGCAGCGCGCGCGACAGCACCCAGTACAGGAACTGGTGAAAGAAGTAGAACAGAAAGGCCAGCAGCAGGCGAAGGAAGTTGTGGTCCACGTCGAGGCGGACGCCCACCGAGGCGGCGAAGTACCCCACCATGGTATCGACGATGCCGTACATGCCGAGCAAGTTCTTGGAGAGGGAATCCTGCGCCAGCCCCACCAAGGCGCCGAGCAGGAGGCCGATGACGGGAGCGCGGCGCATGAGCGCGAAGTAGACCACCACCAACAGGGGAAGTTCCAGGAAGCCCAGGAACGGGAAGAAGTGCGGCACATAGACCTGGAACAGGATGGAGGCCAGAGGCACGGCGAACATGACCCAGGCGCGGAAGCGGGCGACCTGGCTTTCGCGCTGGCTGTTGAGGAGGATCCGCTCGCCGGAGTAGCTCATTCGGAAATGAGACCTGAACCCGCCGATGGACGGGCCAGGGCAGTGAAAGGCGCAGCGGCCGAGAGCTGGTTCGCGGTGGCGGGCGGGCCGGCAGCGGCAGCGGCCAAGGCGGACTCCGATGCAGCGGCCGAGCCGGCGGGTCGGCTGCTGGTGGCCGAGAAGTGCACGGCAACGGGAGCGACCGGGATGGCGGGCGAAAGCTTTCTGGTGTCGGGCGGCCAAGTGGTGGCGGGCGCTCCGGCAACGGCCGAGGCGTCGGCAAGTGGGCCGCCGGGAGGCTTCTTGGCGGGGTCGGGCGGCCGTTTGGTGGGTGGGGCGGCAGGGTCGGTGGCAGCGGGGGCCGGTTTCGTTACGGGGGTTGCCCGGCCGCCGGTTGGGGCGTTGGCGGGCTGGTCAGCCGGAGGCTTCCTGGCGGGCGCTGGGGAATCGGTGGCAGGGGGCCGCGCACCCTCGGTTTGTCCGCGGCCGCCGGTTGCGCCCGTGGCTCCTGTGGCTCCCGTGGCCGGCGCGATCTGCCCCAAGCGGGTGAAATCCGGGGGCGGGGTCCCGGGCGCGCCTTCGCCAAACGTGTGGTGCTCGGCGTCTCCCACCGCTTTGTATTGCTGGCGCAATTTGTCGGCCACGGTTCCGCCGGGCACGAGGGGAACGCCGGAGGCATCCGTTGGCGCTCCGGCGGAGCCGGCCACCGGAGCGGGAGGCGCCGGGGCGATATACACCGGCTGATTCACGGGCGGCGTGTCGGGGATGTCCTGGTGGACGCCTTCCACTACAATCAGCACATCCTCCACACCATGCTGCAATCCACTCGGCTCCACGAGGATCTCCTGAAAGGGCTGGCCGGGGTGCACCACGCGGATCTGGCCCACCGTGAAACCGCGCGGGAAGACGCGGTCGTCACCCGAGGTGTAGAACCATTCGCCCTCGGCGACTTTTTCCTCGGGAGGCACATAGTCCACCCTGCCCAGGGGGGTGCCCTGCCCTTTGTACGTTCCGCGCACCTGGCCCTTCTGCGAAATCACCCCGGCGGCGAAATCGGAATCGGTCACCAGGAGCACTTCCGAAGCGGTCGGGTACGATGCGATCACCTTGCCCACGATGCCGTCCGGGGTAACCACGCCCATGCCCCGCATGACCCCGTCGCCCGACCCGCGGTCCACAAAGACCACTTTGGAATTCGACCCGGCACCGGTGTCGATGACGGTAGCGGCCAGCATTTTGGAGGGCGTGTGCGCCTGGAACAGTTGCAGGGCCTTGGCGTGCTCGGCCGAGTTGAGCTCATTTTTCAGGAAAATGTTTTCGATCTTGAGGCGGTCCAATTCGGCCTGCAGGCGGCGATTGTCGGCGTCGGCGTCGTGCAGCATGATGTAGTTGTGGACGAAGCCGAGACTGCCGCGGCGGGCTCCCTCGAGGACCCGCGCCATGGGAGTGACGGCGCTCACCGTCCACAGGCGGATCAGGTGCACATCCTGATCGTTCTTGACCTGCACGGCGAGCAGCACAAGCTGCGCGAAAATCACCAACAGCAGTACGGTGATATTGCGGTAGCGGTTGAGGAACGACTCCATCCAGGCGGGCCGCCTTGTCCCTAGTCTATCGAAATCTTACGCAGCAGCCGGAAATCGCTGAGCATGCGGCCGGTTCCGAGCACCACCGAGGCCAGCGGATCGTCGGCAATCGAGACCGGCAGCCCGGTCTCCTCGCGGATGCGTTTGTCCAGATTTTTGAGCAGCGCGCCGCCGCCGGTGAGGACGATGCCGCGGTCGCTGATATCGGCGCTGAGCTCGGGGGGCGTACGCTCCAGCGCGACGCGGATGGCGTTGATGATGGTGGCCACGCACTCGGCCAGGGATTCGCGAATTTCGGTGTCGTCGACGGAAATGGTGCGGGGCACGCCTTCGATGAGGTTGCGGCCCTTGATTTCGATGGTCAGCGGCTTATCCAGCGGATAAGCCGAGCCGACCTCCATTTTGATGGTTTCGGCGGTGCGCTCGCCGATCAGCAGGTTGTACTTGCGCTTGAGGAACTGCATGACGGCGTCGTCCATTTCGTTGCCGGCCACCCGCACCGAGCGCGAGTAGACGATGCCGGAAAGGGAGATGACGGCCACGTCGGTGGTGCCGCCGCCGATATCCACCACCATGTTTCCGGAAGGTTCGGTGATGGGCAGGCCCGCGCCGATGGCGGCCACCATGGCCTGTTCCACCAGGTGCACTTCGCTGGCTTTGGCGCGGTAGGCGGAGTCCATGACGGCGCGCTTTTCCACCTGCGTGATTTCGCTGGGGACGCCGATGACGATGCGCGGGTGGACCAGCATTTTCCGGCCGTGCGCCTTCTGAATGAAGTAATTCAGCATGCGCTCGGTGACTTTGAAGTCGGCAATGACGCCGTCCTTCATGGGCTTGATGGCGACGATATTACCGGGGGTGCGGCCGAGCATCTCCTTGGCCTCCTTGCCCACGGCTTCCACTTCGCCGGTGTTTTTGTTGATCGCCACGATGGAGGGTTCGTTGACCACGATGCCTTTGCCCTTGGCGTACACAAGGGTATTGGCGGTGCCCAGGTCGATGGCAAGGTCCGAGGAAAAAAGGCTGAAAAGAGAGCGTAAACTCATGGATTAAAAAGGTGCACTTCCGGGAAAGGCGGCAATCCGCGGCCACGGCGGATTCCTACTGAATGTTAACACACGGCGGCTGGCGGCGCGCCTGCCGGGAAGGCCGCCAAAGTTGTTCGGAACATTACCCTTTGGCGGAAGGGCAGCGGGGGCGGCAGGTGGCGCGGAGGGCGACATCGAGGCGATGAGCGGCCGGCGTGCGGAGCATCAGGTCCACTGGGTCCCGAGTTGCTACTTCCTGGCCCGCAGATGACAGCGGATATCGAGCGCGGGGAAGACCCATGCGGCATGGCGCTCGTACCAGGGCGTGGAAAGACGGGCCAGCAGACGGCCGAGGTTGTCCAGTACCAGGTTGCCGCCGAAGGTCAGTTCGACCTTGACGATCTCGAAGCGGAAGGGCGATCCGCGGAAGCTGGGGAAATCCTTGCCGGTCAGGTAGACGAAGCTGCCGGCGGCCAGGTGGCGCTTGTGGGTGGGATCGACGTAGGAATTGTGCGAGCTGAAATGCGGTGTGGTGACAAAGACATCGGCGCCGTCGGCGGCCACCCGATGCACTTCAGCCATGGCGCGCATGGGGTCGTCGAGGTGCTCGATGACATGGGACATGTGGATGCGGGCGAACTGGTTGTTGTCCAGGGGCCAGGGGTAGACGTCGAGATTCCAGACGTGCTCGGCGGCGGAATCGGGCGAGATATCGATGCCGATGGCGCCCGGTTCGATTTTGCGCGTGCCGCAGCCGATGTCGAGAACCATGCTTTATCAAAGTAGCAGGCTACGGCTGGGGGACGCGGCGGCGCAGGCGGTGCGGTCAGGCCTATCCGGTCTGTTGCTCGACGAAGGCGGCGAACGCTTCAAGCTCGCTCCTTGCCTGCTCATAGGTGCGATCGACCTTCGCGACTAGCGGATGTAACTTGTTCCACCGCATGAGGACGATGGAGGCTCCTCGAAAGAGGTGTCGGAATGCCAAAAACTCGCTGAGAGCTTCTACCAGGCTGATGGAAAGCACTGCTGGACGGTTGGCCGTCCCTTGAGACATCTGAAGAAGAAGATCCTTATGCCATGAGTCGGACGATGGCAAGCGCCCGTCCCAGTCGCGGGCAATGAGCTTCAGAATTTTCTCGATTTCCGTGTAAAAGGAATGCAGCATGGCGGACGCGGCCGACGTCTCGATAACACCACAGTCGTATCCGATGATATTGAAATTAACGGCTCGAACTGCTTACGCACGATTCCGAGTTCTTCGATCCCCACTCGAATCTTAGCCGTCAGCTCACGCGACACGAACCAACTCCCGGCTGTCGAGAAGATACCGAACAATCGGTGTGGCATCGTACAGATCCACGAGGTCGACTGGTCTGCCGAGGAGGTCCGTAGCCCTGCAAATTGCCGAGAAGTAGACGGATGGCGGTAGCCCGCGGACGGCCATGTCGATGTCGGAGCCTGGTCGCAAGCCGCCCTTGGTGGCAGAGCCGAAGACGAAAACCTCCGTCGCGCCCAGCCGGAGCAGCAGGGAGGCCGCCGCCGCGAGTGCATTGGAATCAATGAAGACCTTTGCCATCGGCAATCCAGTGCAGATGCCCAGGCGGGCCTCCACGATTTGACTATAGCGCGAATGGCACTTTCGCAAATACTTACCCGGGCAACGGTTTTGGCTGTTCTCCAACCCGTCCGAGCTGGCGAGCATGCACCGCCCGTGAGACAGCCGGAGGCTTGGACATCCTCGTGCGGCCTTTCGATCGTTTCGGAATCGCGGGGAGTCGGAAAGCTCGCCTGTGGGGAGCCGGCTTTTCGGTCCTAATCCCGCCCGCAGGGATTACGTTGCGTTCGGCGAGAGACTTGCGTCCCTGCGTGACTGGCGGGCGGTTTCTTGCTTATGGAAAACCGTAACCTGGATCGCGCGGCCAACTCGATCATTTGCGGCCACGAATGTTCTATAGAATGAAGCTAGCGTTCATGTTGGAAGAACTGTTCGTGGAAAGCGATGGCTTGCCATGCCCGAACGTGGGTTCGTGGGCCGAGACAAAGTACCGCCTTCTGGCGCTCTACGACGAGCTGTTTTCGACGGGGATGAAATACAAGTGGGACCAGCGCGTGTACATTGATCTCTACGCCGGGGCCGGGTACGCTCGCGTTAAGGGTACAAATAAGATCCTCAAGGGCTCACCAATCCTCGCGCTGACCGTGAGCCATCCGTTTGACAAGTACGTATTCTGCGAGGAAAGCGAGGAATTGCTCGAAGCCCTGAAGGCTCGCGTTGCTAGGCTCGCACCGCAAGCGCAGGCTGCTTACATTCAAGGCAGCTGCGATGCCAAGATCGAGCAGATTTGCAAGGAGATACCCAAGGGTTCATCCAGCAATAGGGTTTTGAGCCTTTGTTTGGTAGACCCTTTTGACTTTGGGATTAAATTTGAGACCTTGCGGACACTATCCGGCGTCTATATAGACTTTGTGGTTCTGCTTGCCATAAGCATGGATGCGAGTCGCAACTACGATCATTATGTTGACGGCGCTTCCCCGAAAATTGATGAGGCGCTGGGCAACACGGAATGGCGAGAGCGCTGGAAAGCCGTCGGCATGAGAAGACGTGACTTCCGGCAGTTCCTGGCGCGGAATTCTCGATGAGCATGCAATCCCTCGGCTACCTCAAACAGCCGCCCGACCAAATGAGGTTGGTCCGCTCGGATGAGAAGAACTTGCCGCTCTATTACTTGGCGCTATTTTCGCGGCATAAGACAGCCTTCAAATTCTGGGAAGACGTTCTTAAATACCTGAATCCGGCGCATTCTTGCCTCCCCAAAAGCCGCCAAACCCCATGTTGACAGGCTTTGGGAGCATATTGTAGAATTTCGCCAATCCCTAACAGTCGGTTAGGAATTCGCGAAATGCCGTATTCGCCGCGAAATATCAGAATCGCCTGTAATCATGCGGGGCTGACGCATTACGGCGGTGTCTACTTCTTTCATGAGTTTCTGCGAGTGCTGCAGCTCCGCCATTTTCTGGCCAGGCACCTGACCTACCCCAGACGCAACAACCGGTATCACTTATCACAGATGGTATTGGCCCTGATGTACCCCATCGTCCTGGGGTTGGATCGCTTGGAAACCGCGTCATTCTTGCGTTCCAACGGTACCTTCCAATACCTCACCGGCTTGCCGAGTTTCCCTGATCCTCAGACTTTGCGCCGCTTCTTACACAATGCACCTGACCCCTTCTGGCAACAGTTGCATCGCGTCAACGACCGACTGCTGCAAACGTTCATCCACCTACCCGCCCGACGCTCCCGATTGATCTTCGACTTGGACAGCACGGTGGTGACGGTATTCGGGAACCAGGAAAATGCCGCCGTCGGTTACAATCCCCGCTATCGTGGCAAGAAATCCTACGACCCACTGCTCTGCATAGAGGCCAATTCATCCTACCTCTGGGATGCCGAACTCCGTCCAGGGAATGCCGGCACTTGGGATGGCAGCATGGAATTGCTGGACACCAGCTTCGCCAATGTCCCACCCGAAATCCGCGAGGTGCGAGTCCGCGCCGACGCCGGCTTCGGCTTCAATCCTGTGTTCGTTGCTCTAGAGACCCGACCCGCACAGTATGCCGTGGTCGCTCGTTTGACCCAAGCGTTCAAGCGACTGCTCCCCGGCATCTCGTATGAACCCGTGAATCCCAGGTGGGAGATGGCTGAGGTCGAGCACCGCCTCCATGGTTGGCCAAAGGCCCGTCGTTTCGTGGTGGCGCGAAGGTTCATTCAACAAGACGAAGCCGAGACCACTCTGTTCGCCATGGGCCGATACATCTATCGTGCCTGGGTCACAAACATGCCGCTGACCCCAGCCGGGATCTGGCATTTTTACGACGGACGTGCCGGGATGGAACCACGGATTTGCGAGCTGCGAGAAGACTATGCGCTCCGCAAGATTCCAACGGCGTCGTTCGCCGCCAACGCGCTCTACCTGGAGATCGTCCGCCTCGCCTACAATCTGGTGACAGCTTTTCAGCGAAATTGTCTGGATGAGTCCTGGCAAAACCTTACCCTGCAGAAGCTGCGCTATAAGCTGTTCCTCATTCCCGGCGAACTGACGCGTCCACAAAACCGGCCGGTGCTCAGGCTCAGACCTTCACCGATGATAGAAGGCCTCGCGGAAAAGATTCTCGCCAGGGCAGCCAAGTTGAAGCCCCTTCAGCCCTGAAGACGCGTTTTCACGCCGGATCCAAGTAAATACAGCGACGATCAAATGGGTCTGTTCGGATAGATATGTCCTTATTGTCCAAAATTGAGTGGACCGACGCGACATGGAATCCAGTGCGAGGCTGCACGAAGATAAGCCCGGGCTGCAAGCACTGCTATGCGGAGAGGTTCGCGGAACGGTTTCGCGGCGTGCCGGGGCATCCTTTCGAACAAGGCTTCGACCTCAAGTTAGTGCCTCAGAAACTGGGTGAGCCCCTGCGCTGGGGCGAGCCGCGGATGATCTTCGTGAACTCTATGAGCGACCTGTTTCACGACGAAGTCCCGGCGGCTTACATTACACGAGTAGCCACGACGATGCATATGGCACGGTGGCATACCTATCAGGTGTTAACGAAGCGCTCGGAGCGTTTGCGCGACATGCTGCACGGGCCGCTGCGTGAAGTCGCAAGCGAGCCTCACATCTGGTGGGGTGTCTCCGTAGAAGACCGAAAGCACGGGCTGCCGAGAATTGCCGACCTGCAAGCCGCGCCAGCGGCCGTCCGATTCCTGTCCGTCGAGCCACTGTTGGAGGATATTGGAAGGCTTCCGCTTGAAGGCATATCCTGGGTCATAGTCGGCGGCGAGAGCGGGCCGGGGGCACGACCGATGAAAGAGGATTGGGTGCTGTCTATTCATGAGCAATGCGAAGCCGCGGGGGTCGCGTTCTTCTTCAAGCAGTGGGGTGGCGTACGCAAAAAGGTGGCGGGTCGAACATTGCGGGGTCGCACTCATGATGCAATTCCGAAACGGGTCAAGAACCCGACGCTACCTGCGCTGCTGCGCTTGCAGCATGCCCTTGCTGTGGAAAGCGGCGTACTTGTGCAACTAGGTCTGTGACCGCGAGATCGCGCTCCCTATGGTGGCGGCTCGGTTTCGATGCTGAGACGGGTGCGGCTGTGGGCGGGGGAACCGAATCACGCGGTCGCGGGCCTAGAACCGTAGTCGGTCGTCGACTTTCGTACTCGACAAACCTGGCTGAATAGCCGGTCGGCTCTTTGTTGGACCGGCACCTACGCACCGTTGGCGGACCAGGTGGTCCCTTTGTTATTACGCGGCTCGCTCCCCACAAACGCCTCCCGGCTCCGGCGACTTATTCGCGCCAAAAGCCGCCGACTGTTGTGTTCACCCGCTCTGCCAACCCGCCCCGCCGCTCCGGCCGGGTCAGGCGCCGGCGAGGCCCTGGATGACCAGGTCCGCCAAGGCTTCGGCGTACTTCTGTGACGGCGGCTCGTTCTTCACCAGGAAGCGGTAGTAGAGGGGGCCGTAGAGGGAGTCGAGGACCAGGTCGAGGTCGGCGTCCGGGCGGAGTTGGCCGCTGAGCTGTTTGTGGCGCAGCATGGTTTTGGCCTCGGCGCGGCGGGGGTCGCTCCAGATGGAGCGGAAGGCAGCGGCTACTTCGGGGTCGCTGCGGGCGGCCACCACGAAAGACAGCAGCATGCGGCCGCCGCGGCCGGAAAGGACACGGGCGAAGTTGCGCATCTGGGTGGTGAGATCGCCGCGCAGGGAGCCGGTGTCGCGGAGGGGCAGTTCGGGGGCGATGGCTTCGCGGAAGGCTTCGATCACCACGGCGGCCTTGTTGGGCCACCAACGGTAGACGGTGGCTTTGCTGGCGCCGGCGCGGCCGGCAATGGCTTCGGCGGTCACACGGTCGAAGCCGGTCTCGTCCATCAGGTCCAGCGCGGCCTGGAGGATGCGGAGGCGGGCAGATTCGTCCCGCGGTCGGCCTCTTCCGCGCGCTGGTTTTGATGGAGCGGTCATCTCGTGCGCTACAATCTTGAATATACGAATTTCGAAACGCCCGTGTCTACTATTTCGAAAACGGGCGATGGGATGGCTTGGAGTAATCGCGAATGTGGATAGTCCGACTGGCGCTGGCGCGGCCCTACACGTTTATCGTGCTGGCGCTGCTGATTCTGATTCTGGCGCCGGTGGTGATTCTGCGCACACCCACCGATATTTTTCCCAACATCGATATCCCGGTGATCGCGGCGGCCTTCAACTACACCGGCCTGAGCGCCGAGGAAATGGAAGAGCGCATCACCTCGATTTACGAGCGCTCGCTGACCACCACGGTCAACGATATCGAGCACATGGAATCGCAGTCCATCGACGGCCGCGCCATCATCAAGGTTTTCTTCCAGCCGGGCGCCGATATCAACGCCGCGGTGGCGCAGGTGAGCGCGATTTCGCAGCCCATTCTGCGGCAGTTGCCGCCGGGCATCGACGCCGCCGTTTCTGCTGACTTACAACGCCTCCAGCGTCCCGATTCTGCAACTGGGCCTTTCGGGACGCGGGCTGAGCGAGCAGGAACTGTTCGATTACGGGGTGAACTTCATCCGCACGCGGCTGGTGACGATTCCCGGCTGCGCGATCCCTTATCCGTACGGCGGCAAGCAGCGGCAGATCATGGTGGATATCAACCCGCGGCGATGCAGTCGAAGGGGCTTTCGCCGGCCGATATCACGAGCGCCATCGCCAACCAGAACCTCATCATCCCCGCGGGGACTTCCAAGATCGGGCAGTTCGAATACGACGTGGATCTGAATTCCAGCCCCACCACGGTGGAGGCGTTCAACGATTTTCCGATCAAGGTGGTGAACGGCACGCCGATCTATATCCGCGACATCGGCCACGTGCGCGACGGCTTCGCGCCGCAGACCAACATCGTGCGGCAGGATGGCAGCGCGGGCGGTGTTGCTGACGGTGATGAAGGCCGGCAACGCTTCCACGCTGGCGGTGGTGGGCGGGGTGCGCAAGCTGCTGCCGGTGGTGGCAGCACGCTGCCGCCGGCATTGAAGATTCAGCCGCTGGCCGATCAATCGATTTTCGTGCGCGCTTCGATCAACGGCGTGATTCGCGAAGCCGTGATCGCCGCGTGCCTGACCGGCCTGATGATCCTGCTGTTCCTGGGCAGTTGGCGGAGCACGCTGATCATCGCCATCTCGATTCCGCTTTCGATTCTGACTTCGATCATCGTGCTGAGCGCGCTGCACGAAACCATCAACATCATGACGCTGGGCGGCCTGGCGCTGGCGGTGGGAATCCTGGTGGACGACGCCACGGTGGAAATCGAAAACGTCGAACCGCAACCTGGACCAGGGCAAGGAGATCGAGCGGGCGATTCTGGACGGCGCCTCGCAGATCGCGGTTCCGGCACTGGTTTCCACGCTGTGCATCTGCATCGTTTTCCTGCCCATGTTCTTTCTGAGCGGCGTGGCGCGCTACCTGTTCGTGCCGCTGGCGGAGGCGGTAGTATTTGCCATGCTGGCGTCGTACGGGCTTTCGCGCACGCTGGTGCCGACGCTGGCGAAGTACCTGTTGAAGCATCAGCACCACGGGCCGAGCCGCAATCCGCTGGTGCTGTTTCAGCGGGCCTTCGAGCACGGGTTTGACCGGCTGCGCGGCGTGTACCAGGCCATTCTGGCAGTGCTGGTGCACCGGCGGCGTGCTTTTCGTGCCGGTGTTTCTGCTGGTGTGCTGTTCGGGTTTTCTGCTGTTCCCGTGGCTGGGGCAGGATTTCTTTCCGACCTCGGACACCGGGCAATTCAAGCTGCACTGCGCGCCAAGACCGGAACGCGCATCGAAGAGACGGCGCGGCTGTGCGACCTGGTGGAGCAATCCATCCGCCGGCAGATCCCCCACGACCAGTTGCTGAACATTCTGGATGAGATCGGGCTGCCCTACAGCAGCATCAACACCATCTACAGCAATTCGGCGCCCGTGGGGACGGCGGATGCGGATATCATGGTGTCGCTGACCGAGGAGCACCGCCCGACGGAGGAATATGTGCGTGTACTGCGGGCCAGCTTTGCCGCGGGAATTTCCGGGCACCGACTTCTACTTTCTGCCGGACGATATCGTCAGCCAGATCCTGAATTTTGGGTTGCCGGCGCCCATCGACGTGCAGGTGATCGGGAAGAACGTGGAAGCCAACCGCCAGTTGGCGGACCACATCATGGACCAGATGCGGCGCATTCCGGGGATCGCGGACCTGCGCATCCAGCAAACTTTCGACATGCCCAAGCTGCATATTTTTACGGACCGGACCAAGGCGGCGGAGAGCGGCTACACGCAGAACGACGTGGCGCAGAGCCTGCTGATCGCGCTGAGCGGAAGTTTTCAAACGCAGCCGACGTTCTGGCTCAACCCGCAGAACGGGGTCAGTTACAACGTGGTCACACAGGCGCCGCAGTACGACGAGGAGTCGCTGCAGGAGCTACGCAATCTGCCGCTGACAGCGACGGCCGCGGGGACGCCGGAGATTCTGAACGATGTCACCTCGATCAGCCGCGGCAACGGGATGTCTTCGGTGAACCACTACGATATCCAGCGCACCATCGACATTTTCGGCGCGGTGGATGGGCGCGACCTGGCCAGCGTGGGCGCGGAGGTGGACCGGATTGTGGACGCCAACCGGAAGAACCTGGTACGCGGCTCGGAAATGCTGGTGCGCGGGCAGGTGGATACCATGCACAAATCGTTCACCGGGCTGGTGGCGGGGCTGCTGTTCGCGATTCTCCTGGTGTACCTGCTGATCGTGGTGAATTTCCAGTCGTGGCTGGACCCGTTCATTATCATTACGGCGCTGCCGGCGGCACTGGCGGGCATTATTCTGATGCTGTTTACCACCCACACTACGCTGAGCGTGCCGGCGATGATGGGCGCGATCATGTGCATGGGGGTGGCGACGGCCAACAGCATCCTGGTAATCAGCTTCGCCAAGGACATCCTGGTGGAACACGGCGACCCGGTGAATGCGGCGCTGGCGGCGGGCTTCACGCGGTTCCGGCCGGTAATTATGACGGCGCTGGCGATGATCATCGGGATGGTTCCGATGGCGCTCGGAATGGGCGAAGGCGGCGAGCAGAATGCGCCCCTGGGGCGGGCGGTGATCGGCGGATTGCTGTTTGCCACGGTGGCGACGCTGATCTTCGTTCCGGCGGTTTTCGCGCTGCTGCACGGGTGGCGCGGGACGGGCGCGGCGGAGGCTATGGCGCATGAGTAAGGTGGCCAGCGTTAAGGAAGGCCAGAATGCGCCACCGCGGCTGCCGGTGGTTTTGTGGCTGGTGATTGCGGTGGTGGTTTGCGCGATGGCGGGCGCCATTGCTTACGATGTGGTGATCGGGATCCACACGCGGGTGCACGCGGCCAACACCTTGCAGCAACAGACCGAGGAAATGGCCGTACCAACGGTGACGGCGATTCATCCCAAGCGCGGCGCGGCGGCCGAAGAGGTGGTGCTTCCGGGCAACGCGCAGGCCTATGTGGCCACCCCGATCTATGCGAGGACCAACGGATACTTGAAGACGTGGTATTTCGACATTGGGGCGCAGGTGAAATCGGGGCAGCTATTGGCGGAGATCGAGACGCCGGAAGTGGACCGGCAGCTTGACCAGGCGCGCGCCGACCTGGCCACAGCGCAGGCCAACTACGCGCTGTCGCAAACCACGGCCGAGCGCTACCAGTCGCTGTTCAAGAGCGATTCAGTGGCCAGGCAGGACGTGGACGACCGGGTGGGCGATTTGCAGGCCAAGAAGGCCATGGTGGATTCGGCCACCTACAATGTGCGGCGGCTGGAGGAGATGCAGCACTTCCAGAAGGTTTACGCGCCTTTCGACGGCGTGATTACCGCGCGGAATATCGATATCGGAGCACTGATCAACGCGGGCGCGAATGCGCCGGGAAGGGAGCTGTTCGATATCGCCGCCACCAGCAAGCTGCGCGTGTATATTAATGTTCCGCAGCAATACTCGCGCGATGTGCGGCCCGGCGGGAAGGCGGATCTGACGCAGGCGGAGTTTCCCGGGCGGCGGTTTGCCGGGGAAATTGTGCGCACGGCGGACGCGATCGATCCGGCCTCGCGCACGCTGCTGACGGAAGTGGATGTAGACAACCCCAAGGGCGAGCTGCTGCCGGGTGCGTTTTTGTCGGTACACATCAAGCTGAGTTCCCAGACGGGGACGCTGATTGTGCCGGTGAACGCACTGATTTTCCGTTCGGCGGGAATGCAGGTGGCGGTGGTGCGGGACGGCAAGGCGGAGCTGGAACCGGTGACCATCGGGCGGGATTTCGGGACGGAAGTGGAAGTGATGTCGGGGATCGGGCCGGACGATGAGATCATTGAGAATCCTTCGGATTCGCTGACTTCGGGGACCGAGGTGCGGATGGCGCAGGCGGCGGACAAATGAGCCGGGGCGGGCACGCGACAACACGCGCCACGGTCAGAGCCGCACTGTCGGCGGTGGTGGCGGGGATGCTGGCGGGCTGCATGGTGGGGCCGAAATATAGCAAGCCGGCGGCTCCCGTGGCTCCGGCATATAGCGAGCTGCCGCCGCGATCGTTCCTTGAATCGCAGGGGTGGAAGCAGGCCCAGCCGGCGGACACCACGCTACGCGCGGAATGGTGGCAGATTTTCGGCGTTCACGAATTGAACAGCCTGGAAGAGCAGATTAACCTTTCCAACCAGACGCTGAAAGCGGCGGAGGCGCGTTTTCGCGAGGCGCGGGCGCTCATCCAGGTCAACCGGGCGGGGCTGTATCCGACGATTTCGACCACACCTTCGGTTACCAACAACCGTTTGTCCGCGAACAAGCCCACTGGCACAGTAGCGGGCGATTACGGCGATTACGTGCTGCCGGTGGACGTCAATTACGAGTTGGACGCATGGGGCCGTGTGCGGCGCTCGATTGCGGCGGCGCGCCAGGAGGCCCAGGCCAGCGCGGGCGACCTGGAAACCATCCGGCTGAGCCTGCACGCCGAACTGGCCATCGACTATTTCGAGCTGCGCAGCCTGGACGCCCAGAAGCAGCTTCTGGATGAGACGCTGGTGGCTTACCAGAAGGCGCTAACGTTGACGCAGAACCGCTTCGACGGCGGGCTGAGCTCGCGTGCGGAAGTGGCGCAGGCACGCACGCAACTGGAGACCACGCGCGCCGAGGACATCGGAGTGGGGGTGTCGCGGGCGACCTACGAACATGCTATTGCGATCCTGGCGGGGCGGAATCCGGAGAGCCTGATGCTGGAGGCGGCGCCGTTGAAGATCACGCCGCCGGTGATTCCGGTGGGCGTTCCGTCGCAACTGCTGGAGCGGCGGCCGGACATTGCCGCGGCGGAACGGCGGGCAGCGGAAGCCAACGAGCAGGTGGGGATCGCGCGGGCGGCGTTTTTCCCGACTTTGCTGATAACGGCGATGGGCGGTTTCGAAGGCAGCAATCCGGTGAACTGGCTGGCTTGGCCGAGCCGTCTTTGGGCCGTGGGGCCGACGATGGCGGAGACCATTTTCGACGCAGGGCGGCGGCGCGCGCAGGCGGAATCGGCGGCCGCTTCCTATGATGAGTCGGTGGCCAACTATCGGCAGGCGGTGCTGACGGCCTTTCAGGAGGTGGAAGACAATCTGTCCACCCTGCGCATTCTGGAACGGCAACAGCAAGCCCAGGAGGTGGCGGTGGAGGCGGCCCAGCAATCGCTGGACCTGTCGATGAACCGGTATAAGGGCGGGCTGGTGACGTACCTGGAAGTGATCACCTCGCAAAGCATTGCGCTGGCGGACGAATATACGGAAGTGGACCTGCTGCGGCGGCGAATGGATGCCAGCGTGCTGCTGATCAAGGCGCTGGGGGGCGGCTGGGATGTTTCCAAGCTGCCGGCCACGTAAGCGCGGGTACGGTGCGAATTAACATGGCAGCGGCCTATCGCACCAGGGCCCGCGGGATTACACTGTTAGGCAAAGGAGTCCGCGATGTTAAAAGCAGACCGAGCCAAAGTGGAGTGGAATTCCGCCAAGAAACACTGGGAAGTCCGCATCCTGGTGGGCGAAGAGGTGATCAAGCGGCCAATCGAAAACCATGCGGGCGATGCTTCCGAAGCCACGCTCAAAGAACGGGCGGTGGCGATTGCGCGCGATGAAGGCTACGAAGTGAGTCCCGAGCAGGTGGATGTAGAGGCGCGGGTTGGGGCGTAGAGCAGAGGGCGCGTTCGACAAACCCAATGCGGCGTTTTGGCTGGCGCCGCTGGTGTCCACTCTTCCGCTGATTCCGTTTTTCAGCCTGCCCACGTCACCGCTGTTCCTTGGAAAACTCGGGGGCGATCCGGCGCATCCTTTTCTGTGGCCGGGGGTGGGGCCTTGGCTGGCGGCGGCTGCGGTGATCTTCGACGGTACCCTGCTGGCCTATTTCGTGGCTGTTCCGGTCTACTGGATCCTGAAAAACTCCGGAAAGCTATCCACATTGCGGGTGCTCCTGGTTTTCGCGCTGGCGGGCGTAGTGGCCTCACAACTGGTCCACCCACTACAAGATTTCCGGCAGCCTCTGCTGCGCGAATTTGCGATCTCCTGGCTGGCGCCGCTCTTCGGATGCCTGTGCGGGCTGGTTTCGGGCGCCGGCTTTGTGTTCTTTGCCAGGGTGCGACTCTCCGTCACGGCGCGGGTTGTGGCGTATGCGCTGCCGCTGGCCATTCTGGCGGCTTGCGGCACTGTGCTGGTCTGGTCTTCGCATGTGTGGCGGATGCGCCAGGCGCTATGACTTCCTGATGAAGGCGTAAACTACTCCACCGAGGGTGATGATGACCAGGCCGGGCCAGGTGGTGGCGGGGCGGTAGGCAAACAGCGTCACCAGCACGATGGATGCGCCCAGAATATAGAATCCCGGCACCCAGGGATAGCCGGGAATGCGGTAGGGACGCTCGGCCTGGGGCTGTTTGTAGCGCAGCCGGAAGACTCCCGCGATGGTCAGAATATAAAACAGCAGGGCGGCGGAAATTACATAATCGAGTAAGTTGCTGTATAAGTTGCCGTAGCTCCCGGTGGCGGGGTTGTAAGTGCGCGGAAGCACCAGGAAGGACGCCTACAGGCACTGGACCATCAGCGACCATCCCGGCACGCGGGCGCGGTTGAGGGTGGCGGCGGACTTGAAGAACAAGCCGTCCTGCGCCATGGCGAAGAAGGCCCGGGCGCCGGCCAGTACCAGGCTGTTGACGCATCCGAAGGTGGAGATCATGATGGCGGCGGCCATCAGCACGGCGCCGTAACCGGGGAAGATCTGCTGGAGCATGGCGGTGGCCACCCGGTCGGAAGGGGCGTTCTGAATGGCGGGCAGCGGCAGCACCACCAGGTAGGCGATATTGGCAAGCAGGTAGAGCGCGCACACCGCCGTGCAGCCCAGGGCCAGGGCTTTGGGCAGAATGCGCCGCGGGTCCTTCACTTCGCCGGCGATGAGGGTGATATCGTGCCACGCATCGGCCGCAAACAAGGAGCCGGATTGCGACACGCACAGGGCCACGAAGAGGCCGAAAATGCTGCCCGCGGCAACGCCCAGGGCGGGATCGAAGGCGCCAAACGGAAGGCAGCAGTGAAGTTCTGGTGGACCGCGGCGGGGTTCCAGCCCAGGGTGAGGCCGGCGACGATTAAAGCGGCCAGGGCCAGCGTCTTGGCGGAAGTGAAGAGGTTCTGCACGATCTTGCCGTATTCCAGGCCGCGGGAATTGGTCCAGGTGAGCAGCACGATGACCCCGATGGCCACCAGTTGGGCGGTGGAAAGGGACAGCGCGTAGCCGGAGGAAACGTGGATGGGCTGGACCAGGTAGCGGTTTTCACCGACGGCTGGCAGGACCACCGACAGAAAGCGGGCGAAGCCCACGGCCACGGCGGCGATGGTGCCGGTCTGGATGACGGTAAAGAGGGTCCAGCCGTAGAGAAAGCCACACATCGGCGACCAGGCCTCGCGCAGGTAAACATACATGCCGCCGGCGTGCGGCAGCATGGAGGCCAGCTCGCCGTAGGAAAGGCCGGCGGCGATGGTGAGCACGCCGGTGAGGACCCAGGCCATCAGCATCCAGCCCGGGCTGTTGATGAGGCGCGACATATCGGCGGTGACGATGAAGATGCCGGAGCCGATCATGACGCCGATCACCACCATGGTGGCGTCGAAGAGATTGAGGCCGCGGACAAAACCGGACTCCTGGGGCACTGCGGCGGTGGGCTGGGCCATTGGCGGGATACTCGCGGGCAGCTTACACTACGCAGCGCGAAGGTGTCAACCAAAGACAACCGCGGCAGAGGCGGCGGCGGCGATAGACGGCGTTCGACCAAAGATAGCGTGGACCGGATCGAGGCTCTGCCCGGAGAATGGGAACAGACCGATGCTTCCCTTCCTAGCCCGCAGAGAATTTCCGGCGCCCTCGCTGACCGTTTTTGTGGCGCTCCAAACCCTGGATATTTTGACCACCATGCTTGGATTGCGCATGGGCGCTTCCGAGGCCAGCTTTTTTGTAGGGCGGCTGATGCGCGCCGGTCCGCTGGCCGCGCTGCTGATTGCCAAGATTTTTGCGGTGGCGCTGGTGGCGCTGGCGCTGAAATTCAAACGGCCGCGGGTGGTGGTGTTTTTGAATTACTGGTTCGCCGCGGTGGTCTCTTGGAACTGCGCGCTGATTGTGTTGTCACAGTGGCGGGCGAGGTAGACAGGGTGGCGTGTTCACCGCAGAGAACATGTATCGACTGCTGTCGATGTTCTCGGGGCGAGGAAACTCCCGACAGGCCAACGGCGGGCCCATTCGACGCACAGGCGCGGAGGGCGCGGAGGAAACGCGGAGAAAACCTAAGAGAAATTCTGGGGTGGTCTCAGGCCCAATGCAGGTTAGCGCGGGTTTCCAGAAAGCACCTTCTCGGACGCCGGGGATCGGACGCCGCGGCAACGAATCCGGCGCGAATTCCTCCTTCCGGTTTCCACCACGGCTGCGTAGCAGAGGCCACCCTGCGCGTCAACGGCGGTACGGGCGCCCCGGACTGCAGGGATCTCCTCGCGCAACCGTGCGGCCGGTTGTGATAAATTTAACCCCATATGCGGATACGGATTTCCAGAGGAGTGTTGTATTTGGTGGCTGCCGCCGGCGCTGGGTTGACCGGCATGGTGTGGGCACAGGGGCGCGGTGCAGGCGCGGAACCGGCTTCGCCTCCGGTGAACGAATCGAACGATCCGCTGCTGCGCGGATTTGAATTCCGCTCGATCGGGCCGGCGGTAATGATGGGCCGCGTGGACGATATTGAGGGGGCGGAAAAGGATCCGATGACCATTTATGTCGGATTCGCCACAGGCGGGTTGTGGAAGTCGACCGACGGCGGGCTGCACTGGAAATCGCTGTTCGACGCCATGGCCGACGAATCGATCGGCTCGGTGGCCATTGCGCCGTCGGACACCGATACGGTGTACGTGGGCACGGGCGAAGCCAACAACCGGCAGAGCGCCTCGATTGGCAATGGCGTGTGGGGCACCACGGACGGCGGTAAGACATGGACGCACCTGGGCCTGGACGATACCCAATCGATCGGGCGCATCGTAGTGGACCCGGCCAATCCGAAGGTGGTGTACGTGGCGGCCGACGGGCACCTGTTCGGGCCCAACGCGGAGCGCGGCCTGTATAAATCGACCGATGGCGGGCAGCACTGGACCAAGTCGAAGTATATCGACGAAGATACCGGCTTCACGGATGTGGCCATCGATTTTTCGAATCCCAAGATCCTCTACGCGGCTTCCTACCAGCACCGGCGCACGTGGTGGGGATATAACGGCGGCGGGCCGGGCAGCGCACTGTGGAAGACCACCGACGCCGGCGCCAACTGGACGAAGGTGGAAGGGCCGGGATGGCCGAAGCCCAAGGACGGAATTTACGGGCGCATTGCGATTTCGATTTTCCGCGCCAACCCCAAAATCGTTTACGCGCAGGTGGAAGCGGGCGCGAGCGCCGGTACGGGCGGCGGCACCACGGCGGAAGGCGGCCCGCAGCGCGGCCGGGGCGGATTTGGCGGTGGCGGCGGGGAATCGGCGGCGGCAGAAGCCGGCGGCCGGGGCGGCGCAGCCGGAGCGGAAGGACGCGGCGGCCGCGGCGGTGGTGGTGGAGGCGGCGGGCGCGGAAACATGGGCATGCCCCCGGGACCGCCCAATCCCAATGCCAGCGGCGTGTTCCGCTCCGACGACAGCGGCAAGACCTGGACTTTCGAGAGCAACCAGGACGAGCGGCCCATGTACTTCAGCCAGATCCGCGTGGACCCGGCGAACGATCAGAAGATTTTAGTGGGGGGCAATCCCGGCCGTATTTCGAAGGATGGCGGCAAGCACTGGGCCAACATGACCGGCTCCCACACCGACTATCACGCCATCTGGATTAACCCCAAGGATCCGCGGATTGTCTTCATCGGACACGATGGCGGCGTGGATAGCAGCTACGACGGCGCGGAGACCTGGGATTACCACAACGATATCGCCGTGGGCCAGTTCTACCAGGTGTCGGCGGACATGCGGCGGCCGTACTACGTCTGCGGCGGATTGCAGGACAACAATGCGTGGTGCGGGCCGAGTGCGCTGCGGTCGAACACCGGCCCGGTGAATACGGACTGGTACACGGTGGCGGGCGGCGACGGCTTCTACACGCGCCAGGATCCCACGGATTGGGCCATCGTCTACGGCGAATCGCAGGATGGCAACATGAGCCGGCACGACCTGCGCAGCGGTACCCAGAAGAGCATCCGGCCCACCGCGGGACGGGGCGGGCAGGCGGCGGAGACGGCCAACGAGATCACCCGCGCGAATAATCCCACGCCCGGCGTGGCGATATCTCAACCCAACGCAGGAACTCCGGCGGCGGAACCGGCAGAAGCCAACGCAGGCCGCGGCGGCGGAGGGGGAGGACGCGGCGGCGCGCCCAACGTGCTCAACGCTCCGCCCAATGCGGATCCGTTCCGCTTCTATTGGAATGCGCCGATCGAGATTTCGCCGCACAATCCGGCCAAGATCTTCATGGCGGCGCAGTACTTCTTCAAATCCACCAACCGCGGCGATACGTGGTGGATGAATCCGACGGACCTGAGTAAGCACGTGAACCGCTGGGCGCCCGAGATGTCCATTATGGGAGTGGCCGGCGACAAACCGATGGCGGAAAAGCACGATGGCTATTCGGCCAGCTCGCTGGCGACGCAGGTTCGCGAATCTCCATCGCGGCCGGGCATCATCTGGATCGGAACCGACGACGGCAATCTGCAGTTGAGCATGGACGATGGCGAGACGTTTACGAACGTCTACGGCAATATCGCCGGTGCGCCCACCGGGTGGGTGCAGATTGCGCGCATCGAACCTTCGCATTTTGATCCGGCCACCTGCTACGTGGCCGTGGACAACCATCGCAACGACGACTGGAAGCCGTACCTTTTCAAGACCACCGATTACGGCAAAACCTGGACAAGCGTGGTGGGCGACCTGCCCGGCAAGGGCAACATCAACGCGTTGCGCGAGGATTACGACAATCCCAACCTGCTGTTCGTGGGGACCGAGTTCGGGCTGTTTGTGACCCTGGACGGGGGCCGGGAGTGGAAGAAGTTTATGACGGGGCTGCCCAGCGTGCGGGTGGATGACATCCTGATTCATCCGCGGGATCGGGACTTGATCCTGGCGACGCACGGCCGGTCGATCTGGATCTGCGACGATATCACTCCGCTCGAGCAGATGGGCGAGGCCAGCAAGACCAGCGGCAATCGGGACGTGACACTGTTCGACCCACGTCCGGCCATCGAGTGGAAAAACAACCTGGAGAACCAGCGCCACGTGAAGAACGTGGAATTCGTGGGGCGCAATCCGCAGGGCGGAACGGCGATCACGGTTTGGGCCAAGTCGGACATGGGTATGGGCAAGCTGGATTTCCTGGAGAACAACAAGGTGATGAGCACCATGGAAATGCCGATTAAGGCCGGCATGAATCGCGTGCAGTGGGCCATGCGCGGCCTGCCAACCGCCGAGGCTACGGGCGGGCGCGGAGGACGGGCAGGCCGCGGCGGGCGCGGCGGCGAAGCAGGACAGGGCGCCGCGGGCGGTAATGCTGCCGAAGCGGCGGGCGGCCGTGGCGGTGGTGGCGGCGGAGGCGGCCGGGGACGCGGATTCACCGGCGTGCCTTTCGTCGCGGGCGGTGGCCGAGGCGGCGGCGGTGGTGGTGGAGGCTTCGGCGGTTTCGGCGGGGCGGCGCAAGGACCGCTGCTGGAACCGGGCACTTACTTTATCCGGCTGACGGTGAACGGCCAGACCCTGACATCGTCGGTGGACGTGCTGGACGACATCTGGATGCGGCCACAGTAAGGCTCGCAAATGCGATGCGGCCGCTCCGGTAGGATTTCGGAGCGGCCAGCCTTGCCCGGGCCGAAGCGGGATGAGGGCGGGGCCTAGACTATTGAATGGCCATCAGCGGCTGCAGGCGCCGGGCATTTTCGGAACGCCGTAACTTCTGCAGGGCCTTTACTTCGATCTGGCGGATTCGCTCGCGAGTGAGGCCGAACTCCTGGGCAATTTCCTGCAAGGTGTGTTCCCGCTCGTAGCCGATCCCGAAGCGCATCCGGATGATCTTCTCTTCGGTTGCGGAAAGCGCCTTCAACACGCCGGCGGTTTCCTCCCTTACGTCACGCGCCATCAGCGGGTCCAGGATGGATGAAGGCGAGCCGCCCTCGATCAGGTCTCCCAGCGCGGATTCTCCATCCTTTCCGACCGGGATGTCGAGCGAAACCGTGTCGTGGGAAAGCTCCTTCAACAGCCGGACTTTGTCCGCGGTCATGTCCATCCTTCGGGCGATCTCTTCGTTTTTGGGTGCCCGCCCCAGCTCTTTTTCCATCTCCCGCGAGAAGCGCAAATACTTGTTCAAACTCTCGTTCATGTGGACGGGGAGGCGAATCGTCCGGGACTGATCGGCCAGGGCGCGCGATACGGCTTGCCGGATCCACCAACTGGCATACGTGGAAAACTTAAAGCCGAGATGGTAATCGAACTTTTCGGCTGCGTGCATGAGTCCGATATTGCCCTCCTGGATGAGGTCGAGCAGGTGGAGTCCCCGATGGATATATTTCTTGGCAACAGAGACCACCAGGCGCAGGTTGGCGGCCACCAGCGCGGATTTTGCGGCTTCCGCTTCGGCTTCTCCGTCGCGGGCCATATTCAGCCACCGGCGCATCTGCGGCGCGCTCGCTCCGGCGGCCGTCTCCAGGTTGCGAATCTGCCGCCTCGATTCCTGCGCGGAAGCGTGCTGATGCGGCGCTGGAATCGCCTCCGGCTGTATCCGGCCGATTTCTTCGACGGCGGTCTCCAAAGAAGCCCGGAAGCGCTTCCAATGAGCCGCCTGAAACGGGATTGCGCGCAGTTCCCGGGAGCACTGCACCTGCAAACGGCGAACCTGGCACGCCAGCTTTGCGCGCACGTGGACGTAGCGCCGCGGCGTGGCGTCGAGTTTTCGCCGCAGATCCAAGAAGGCATGATACTGGTGCTCGAATTGGGCTAACCGCCGGGCAACTGCCTCACGGGCCTGCTCTCGCGCGGCATCGTCCGGCCCGCTCGCCTCCAGCAGATGGTCCGCGCACCCGCGGCTCTCGTGAAAGTCTTCCAGCAATGCGAGGGCACACCGCCAAACCATCGGGGAGCGGGCGATCGCCCTCCGCATCCGCAGGTTGCCACGCTCCATCCGCCTGGCCAGGTCGATCTCGCCCTGACGGTTGAGCAAGCGGACTGCCCCCATTTCCCGTAAATACACGCGTACCGGGTCGTCGCTGGAGGCGGTCTCCTCCGCTTGGCCTGCCTGCTCCGGATACTCGCTTTCCAGTGAAGTGCTTAGCTCGTCTGGCAGATCAAGGGATCGATTCGGATCCGCCAGGTAATCCTGAAGTGTTTCCATCGGGGCTTTCGGGTGGCCTCGCCAGTTGGCGCCGTCGTAAGAATTCCCGCAGTGGTGTCGCTGGACCTGCTTTGGAAAAGGCCTGCCGAAGGCCAATGCTGGTGAGAGTGTTCCCACAATAATCGACGTAAAATGAGCCGGTTAGGTTGCAATCAGGTCCGATTCCGGCGGAGGTTCGCGCCGGGCAGATCCGCGAACAACCCGCACCGGTGCCAATGGACCTTTCCTTCGGACTGAAAACGGTGTAGCGCGGTCTCGGCGGCGGGGACCGCACGGCGGGGGAGGTCGAGGTAAGTTGGCGGGACCTGTGCTATATTCTGCGCTTATGAATCAGATCGACCGGCGGGATTTTTTTAAGGCGGCGGGAATCGGCGCCACGGGTCTGGCCGCGGCGACCACCCAGACGGCCACAGCAGCCCCTCTGACGGAGAAAGAAAAGCTGGCGCGGATCGCCTCCAACACCTGGCCGCTGCGGTTCCTGTTCAAGAGCCGCATGGGTTTCGGCGCGGCGGCCACCGCGGAAATGAAGAAAAAGTACGGCGAGATCACCATGCTGGACTTCCCTCAGTTCACCAAAGACACCTTCCCGGGCGTCACCCACATGGACATCTTCTCGGGACTGTTCGGGGATGTGACGGACGACAGCATGTACGTGACGGTGCCGCTCCTGGTGGGCGCGGCCACCCGTACCACCTGGGAATTCGACCCGTCCAGCGCGTCCGGAAAGCGATGGCTGGACAAGCTTGCGAACAAGATGGCGGCCACCGGCACCACGTGCCAGCATATTTCCAACAATGCGCCGCGCGACATCAGCGAATTGGACGCCGAAAAACGCCAGGCCGGCATCGAAGTAGCCAAAAAATGGCTGGACGGCGCCCGAATCCTGGGAGTCAAATCGATGCGAGTGAACAGCGGCGGGCCGAGGATCGCTCCCTGCGCGGTGGCCACGGCAGACTATCCCAAGAACGATGAAATCGCCAAATACCTCTCCAACTGCATCGAATCGTTCAAAGAGATGGCGGATTACGGCGGCAAGATGGGGGTGAAGGTGACGCTGGAGAACCATTGGGGTCTGACGGCCAATCCGATCAATATCCGGATCATCGTGGACTCGGTGGGCAGCCGGTTCTGCGAAGCCTCGCCGGATTTCTGCAACTGGGAGCACGAATACCTGATGTACAACGGCCTGAAGGACCTGGCGCCGTACGCGCACACCAACGTCCACGCCAAGTATTGGAACCGCTGGAAGGATAACGACGTGCGGCGCTCGGTGCGGATCATGAAGGACGCCGGGTTTCAAGGGACCTACGCTCTGGAGTACGAAGACGGTCCGTGGGATTGCGTGGAAGGGCCGAAGTACCTGTATAAAGAGGTGCTCGCCGCGCTGTAGCCTACGCCGCGATCAGGTCGACATCTACCGCGGCGCTTTCCGCGCCGTCCAACGCCAGGACCACTTTCACCGTGCCGGGCGGAATGCCGGGAGGAAGCAGGGCGTTGATCTGGCTCAGACCGGCGGCATCGGGAGCGGAGACCCAGGTGGCCGGAAGGTCGGTGCCATCCAGGCGCAGCGAGACGCGCCCGGCGGCGACCGAGTCGGGCAGGCCGGCGGCCCACATGCTCATGCAGGCATCGTCACCGGCGCGCACGCGCCATTCCGCAAAGGTGCGGCCGTCGGTGACGGAACGGATGCGCACACCTTCGGCCAGAGGACCGGGCGCGCGGCGCTGCTCGACGGGCAGATCCACGGCCAGCCGCACGGTGTTGCTGAAGGCGCTGTCGCGCACGCGCAGGCGGGCATTGTGCCAGCCAGGGTCGAGGCCGGGCGGCAGCTTGCAGTTCACCAGCCAGCCCTCATCGGAAGACGGGTGGACCTCTGAAGGGCGCACGCCATAGCCGCCAATTTCAGGGAAGACATTGGCGGCGCCCAGAGAGCGCTCGCCGCTGCGAACCCAGAAGGAGACGTAATCGTCGGTTGCCGCGGAAAATTCGTGGTCGCGCGAGACGCTGTTCTCCACGCAGAGGATTCCCGGCGCCGGCCCGGCACCCTCGGCCGCTGGCCATTTCCGGTAGCAGGCTACATGGGCGCGGTTGGCAATCACGCTGCGCAACTCCACGCGCGCGAAGCCGGCCGTGCGGCACATGGCCAGCAGGCAGGAGGTGTTCGGCCCCACCCAGTTGTCGAACTGCCCGGTCAGCTCCGTGGTTTCGTAAAACTCCATGACGGGGGGCGCATCGGGGTGGGCGCCATCGTCGGTGACGTAGGATTCTACCAGGGCGAGATCGGTGCTCAGGTCGCAGACCGTTTCGAGCGCCCGCATGGGGTGCTTCAGGTGGTAGAGCACGCCGAAGAAGAGCACGATATCGAAGCGGCCCAGGTCGCGCGCGGTGACGCGGCAGATATCGGCGATCTGGTAATCCACCTTCGAGCCGAGCAGTTCGCGGGCCTTCAAGAAGCGCGTGCGCCGGGCGTTGTCGATGGCCAGCACGCGGGCGCCGCGGCGTTCCATTTCGAAGCTGAACCAGCCGTCCCAGGCGCCGATATCGAGCACGCGCTTGCCGGTGAGATCCGGCGGGATGGGAAACTGCGCGACCCGGTGGCGGAGCTGTTGCAAAGTCTGAATGCCCTGGACGACCTCTCCGGTGGGAAGCTCGATGCTGTGATACCAGCCCAAGCGCTGGAGATCTTCGATGAGCTTTCGCACGTCTTCGGTATCGGTAGGGTTGCGGGCTTCCATTTCATTCGGCTCGCACGGGGATGGAGGGCGAGGCCACGCCGCCGCACTCGACGCGGAATGGCAGATCGCCGCGCGGCGTTTGGGGGTTCAGCGCGGCGTTCAACTGGCGGAAGCCATCGCCGCCGGGTTCGCCGATGAAGGTGACGGCCAGGGACGCGGCGCCGAGGAACGCGCGCACGTTGTGGCAGTCGCAGTTTTCGGGCAAGCCCGCGACCCAGCAGGTGGCGTGGCCGGATTGGATGCGGCGGGGCGTCCAGGTGTGGCCATCGGCGACGTCTTTCACCGCCAGGGACTGGACCTGCAACGGCAGGTCGATGGCGATGCGCCGCGGCGGGGCAAAGCGGCTTTCGGCGAAGCGCAGGCGAACCGTGTTCCAGCCCGCATCGCTGCCCGGCGGAATCCGGAAGGTGGCGCGCCAGGCATTGGTTCCTTCGCGTTGCAGATGCACGGCGGGGGCGCCGAAACGGCCTATTTCCATCCGAAGCTGCTCTTTGGTGAGACGGGCGTCCAGATCGGCGCCGGGCGTGCGAAACCAGCAGGCCACATACTGGTCGCGCCGCGAATTGAAATTGATGCCGTAGGTATTGACGTTGGCCAGGCCGAGCAGCTCGGGCGGGTCGCAAGCAGGGGACTCGGGTTCGGTCTCCCAGTGGCGGTAACAGGCCACCAGGGCGCTATCGCGATCCACCGCCAGAGTTTCAACACGCGCGAATCCGGCCGCGCGGCAGAGGGCCTCCAGGGCGCCCACGCTGGGGCCAAACCAGTTATCGAACTGGCCGTTCAGGTCGGTGGTCTCGTAGAACTCCAGCGTAGGAATCTCGCCGCGGTGATCGCGCCAGGTGGGGCCATCGATGACGAAGCTCTCGACAATGGCCATCTCAGTGGCCAGGCCGCACACAATTTCCAGGCCCAGAAACGGGTACTTCAAGTGGTAGAGCACGCCCAGAAGGAGCACGATATCGAAGCGGCCCAGCCCGGCGGTGGGAATTTCGTAAAGATCCAGATTGCGGAATTCGGCTCGGGAGCCGAGTCGCTCGCGCATCTGGAAATAATTTGGAAACTCGACGCAATCCACCGAAGTGACGGCTGCGCCGCGGCGCTCGGCTTCGAAGCTGAACCAGCCATCCCAGGCACCGATATCGAGCACGCGCTTGCCCTGGAGATCGGCCGCGATGGGGAAGCGGGACCAGCGCTGGCGCTGCCACTCGAGCGGCATGACGCCTTCGATGCGCGTGCCATCGGGCAGTTCGAAGCTGTGGAACCAGCCCTTCTCGACCAGCTCGCGGCTGAAATCGTTCTGCCGCCGGCGCAACTCGCGCAGAGCGTCGGGCGGCGCACCGGTGGCGAGCGGCGGGATCATTGGGCAAAAGTCAGCCGCAGCCCAGTGGAAAGCAGCACGTCGTTGCGCAGCCTGCCCAGCACGGGATCGCTGAGGTAGCGGTCGCTGGCGGTGAGGTGCCAGCCGAGCCACTTCTTGATGAGCGTGACGGCCGAAAGGTCGAAGTTCATGCGGAACTGCCCGGTATCGGTGAGGTTCGGGTAGACGCGCAGGTCTTGGGTGAAGGCGGTAGCGGCGGAGATTTTGTAGGCGAAATCGTCGCCGAAATAGGCCTCCGCGGAATTGCGTTGCAGGCTGGTGAAGTTCTCGCGCTCGTAGTCGCCGCCGCCGGCGAAGCTAAGGGTGGCCTTGCCGTGCTTAACGGCGTTCACGCCAAAGCCGCCGCCGGCTACGAATCGCAGGCGCAGACTCTGAAACTGGTCGTGCTCGTAGGTGTTCAGGGTGCTCACGAAAAACCGCGGCGTGACGTCGCGGTTATAGGTCCACGCGCCGCGGATGGCGTTGGCGGTGAGGCTGTTGATGTTGTTCGCCAGCGCCTTGGCATAGATTTGGGTGACGTTGACGGTGATCTTATCCTTGCGCGTGGTGCGGCCGGCGTTGAAGGTATCGGTGAGCGTCTCGGTGCGGGCATTGCCGCGCGCCAGAGCCAAGCCGGTATCGAAGAAGCCTGTCCACAAATCCAGGAGGCTGGGATGCTCCAGGCGCTCAAAATTGTGCTCCTCGGCGGCGTTGCGGACGGCGCTCACGGTAGCCAGCGGGGTAGTGCTGGTGGCGGCCGTAGCGGCCACTTCGAGGTTGTCGCCGCTGGTACTCACTTTGCCCAGGACCGATTGCCCACCCGGCAGCACCACGGTCAAAGGCTCATCCGATTTCAGGCTCTTCACAGCGGTCCAAGGCATGGTGACATCGCCCAGAAATTCACTGTGGATGGTCAGTTTGGCGCCGTCCTTTTTCACCACCTTGCCGGTGATGGTATCGCCATTTTTGAGCA
The DNA here is from genome assembly GCA_963803725.1 of Bryobacterales bacterium. Taxonomy (GTDB): domain Bacteria; phylum Acidobacteriota; class Terriglobia; order Bryobacterales; family Bryobacteraceae; genus JOPF133. The sequence goes on from CAWDOH010000067.1 coordinate 119,669, forward strand.
CCACCTGGTCGGCGAGGGACAGGGTCGGGAGAAGGCAGAGGAAGAGCAGATATCGCATGGATTGTACGGACACGAACAGATCTCCTTTAACGCACTCTCTCCATTATGAACGGTGAGAGGCGGTTTTCAAGGGCGTTGGGGCCGCGGGTTTACGGGTGCGCGGTGTATTGCTGCTGGGGCGGATTGAGCCTCACCTCGACGGTCTTCTGCTCCTCGTCAATATCGAACGTCTGCCCGAACGTCTGGTAGCCTTTGGCCATCACCTGAATCAGGATGTTGCCCTGGGGGATGGCGGGGATGTTGGCCTCGCCCTCCTGGTTGGTGCGCAGTTCGAAGGTGGTGTTGACGGCTTTGCCGAAGCGTACCGCAGGATGCTTCTTGTTGGCGGACCAATGGACCTTGACGCCCGCTCCGATGACGGCATGGCCGCCCGGGGTTTTGACCACCACGCTGATTTTGGTCATGGGCGGAGGCGTAGACGTTGCAAAAGCCGCGGACCAAACCAGCGTAGCAAGGACGAGTGTGAGTGCAACCCGGTTGCGCATAATACCGATTATACGCCGCAGTGCTATAATAGGTCTGTAGACCCACCTTGCAGACGCTGATTTGGGGGCGCAACGGATTCGACGGGATTGAATCGTGGTGGGGAGGCGTGCCGGGTTCCGAGCTCCCGTTAAACGATCGGAAAAACAGAACTGCCAACACACAGTTCGCATACGCCGCCTAAGTAATTAGGTAGCCGCTCCAGCCGCTGAGCCCGCGCGGCGGTGAGTGAGCGTCATTTTGCGGGATAGGCCAAAGGCTTCGGTCCGGAGCCGGCGGTCGAGATCCAATCGGGCTAAGCCGCCGCCGCTCTCGCCGGTTCTGAAGCGGTGGCTGACACTTTTGAGCCGGATACGCACGTAGTCTCTTCATGGCGGGCTTTCTCGGACGGGGGTTCAACTCCCCCCGCCTCCACCATGCCATTCTTGCTCATTCCACAAGACTTCTCGCCTGGCCAATAATCTCAATTGCAATTTAGGCGCAATAAACGGCCGCCGATTGCCGGCCGGCGTAGCGCGGCGCGCGATGTCCGCTCCAAAGGAACTAAGACGGCATCCGAAATTTGCCCCTTTGCGGTTTCCAGCCCGTTCCTCGACGGCGCCAAAAGTTCAGGAGACACGGGCGGGACGGTTCATCGAGCGGCGCGGACGCATAGCGTGGGGAGAATTCACGGTATCGCTAGTTTGGCGAGTTCGGCGCCAGCCATGGCCGCCACGTATTCGCGTCGCATGTCCAGCAGCTCCCGGTAATGCTCTTGGAGAAGGCGTAGGAACTGATCGCCAGTGATCTCGTCGCGGTTCACCAGCCAGCTTGATATCAGCTTGAACAAATGACCAGTGCAACAGTTAGGCAAGTGGAGTTTTCTTTTCAGATACGCCGATCCGATATGGGCTGTATGGAACTCTAGCGAGCGCGCCCAAGTCTCCGCGTCAATCACATCGGTCCCAAGGCCTTCGCAGGTTCGGTTAGTAGGTCTCCACCCCGAGAATGGCCTTGCAATCATCGGGGCTGTAGTGCCGTACATACCGCGCATCCGAACGAACTGTTCGATTAACTGCCCGAAGTCGTCAATGATAGCGGACATCTCAAACCCAAGATTCAACCCATTGAGAAACGAACACAGGCGCAGATTTCACGGCCGTTTGTGTGAGACTGAGGGTAGACTCCATGCTATCCAACCGCCCCCTCGTCGTATCGCGAACTGTCACGATGTTTCGCTCCAATTCTAATATCCATGAGCGATGTTCGTCGACTCTTGAATTGACACCGGGTAGCGCACTTTCGACGGTCATGATTCGACTGGAAAGATCCCTCAGCAAAGCTCCGTGCTCGTCGGAAAGAATCTTCAACACTGTTGTTTGCCGTCGCCAATCCTCGATCGCTGCTTCGATCCCTGGGATCTGCTGAGACTCCACTTTTTCCAGGCGTTCGTCAACGGTTGTGAAGGTCAGGGCGGCCGGTAGGCGCTCCTTTAATTCCGGCCACAAAATAACAGCGGTGAGCCAAAGAAATCCTCCGATTAGTAGAAGCACCCGGCCTTCGGGTGTTACCGCCAGTTCCCACACCTGGCGACGCTTGTCGTTTATGTACTCGACGCGCTCTAAGGGTTCCGCTGTTTCCCATAGGAGGATTGCCCATGCGGGGATTGCGATGACCTTGAACAGGGAGCGAAGACGTTTGCGCATTGCTCACCTACCTTCGTCAATTTTCTGCCATAGGCCCGGGTGGACTCTATTTTCGCCGGCAACATAAAGGGTTGTTTGCCCGGTCGCAGTGTCGATTCGGAACACGCCGAGGGCCTTCCCCATTTGTTGATCCTGCCCGCCATAGACAAACGTGTATTCCATTTGATGCAGCTCGAATCTGCGAATTGCCCCTGATTTCGAATCGACCGGAACGGAGATAAGTCCCGCCGTAACGTGTCCGGAAATCAGGCCGACTATCAGAGTGACCAACAACGCCGCCAAGAGCCTGAAATTCATTCTCAAATCTTACCCCACTTTCTCGGAGCCTCTTAATTTGCTAGGATTGCGTCGAAATGTTCAATCAAACGGACATACGAATCGTTGAGGAGTTCTCCGAAACGGAACTCATTACCGTATGCGCATATTGTGGAGGCGTCGGTAGAACTGGCGCGACGCCGAATTACCCGTTTTGCACGATTTGCAAAGGGCGCCGAGAAGTGGGCATTCTCGTGGAGGGACTGGGTCCGCTTAAGGTCTGTATTCAGTGTAGCGGGTGCGGCAAGACAGGCCCAACCTGCGCCTACCCAGCGTGCCCCATGTGCGGGGGACTTGGGTGTGTGGCGCGCGCCGGAACGTTGAAAGTTGTGCCTCCCGATCAGCTTCGGCTCGCCGCCCCGCGGCCGATATCGATGAAGATTGAGAAGCTTCTCTCGGATTTGCTGGCGCAGGTTCCAGATCTGGGTGAGCGCGAATTCTTGGCCGAAGCGCTGAAGTGTTACAAACCAGGAGCATTTCGGGCAGCCATCGTGATGGCCTGGAATCTTGCATATGACCACTTGTTGAACTACATTTGGCGACATCGCCTTGCGGAGTTCAACCTACAATGGCCGAAGAGATTCCCAAGGCAGCATGCTCAATCGCGTGTGTCAAGCATTGCTGTGCGGGATCATTTTTCCGAACTGAAAGAATCGGAGGTTTTGGAGATCTGCAAATCGGCCGCCATCATTTCGCCAGACGTTTTCAAGGTAATGGAGGAGAAGCTTGGTAAGCGAAATTCGGCAGCACATCCCACCGGAGTGATTCTTGGCGCGCCACAGGCCGAAAATTTCATTCACGAGATCACCAACGACGTCGTTCTCAAATTCACCGTCTGAGCGCCAAGGCACGTAAGGCACGCGCCGGCAGCCTGGAGCGAGAATCCGTTCCGGGCCACTCCCACGACCCGCGCGCCGGCGCGCACTTCGCTGCCCAGAGGGGCCAAGGAAGCCTGAGCGCACTCGGAAAAGGTCTTCCGGCTAGCCGGCGAGCAGGCGCGGCCCGCAATCCAGGATCATGGCGGGCTTTCTCGGACGGGGGTTCAACCCAGGGTTCAACCCCCCGCCTCCACCATGCCATTTTCAATAAATCACAGTAGGGAACGGGCCTTTCGCAGTGCCAAATCTTACCACCGCTGATTTCGCATTTTCCGCCAGATAGTCCGCGTTGCGCAGATCTTCACAACGGACGCCCGCGTGCCCTACCTTGCTGGAGGGAACACCATGAACAATCTATCTGCCATTACCGAAACGGCCGTGGAGTTCGGCAAAGAGGCCAAGGAATCCATCGAGAAGTTAGCGAAGTCCGCGGAGAAATTGGCTCAGACAGCCAAGGAGAGCCTGGATCAGAAGCGAGGCGATGCTGGAGGGGCGCTCCACGTGGCGGCCTCTTCCATTCGCGATGCGGGGCAAAGGAGCGCCAAAACCATCGATGATCTCAGCAGCGGCGCAGCCGACAAGCTCCACTCCACGGCGTCTTATATCGAACAGAACGACGTGCGAGGCATGCTGACCGGCTTTGCCAGCCGGCATCCGGCGCCCTCGCTGGTAGTCGCGGCGGCGCTGGGCTTTTTCGTAGGTTCCGCCCTGATGCGCGTGCGGCGCTGAGGATGCGGAATCGGGCTTGACGGTGGCGGCAGCACCGTCATCGGCCGGCGGGCGCCAGGCAGAACACCAGCGCGCCGGGCAGAAGGCTGCGTGCGTGGGCGCAATCCGGGTCCGCCAGGTAGTGGATGTGCGCGGCGGCCCGTTGCCGCGGGGTGTAGCTGCCGGTCAGGAACATCACTGGCTGGGGGAGCATATCGGCGCCCGGCGGCGTTACCACGTATTTGTCTTCCTCGCGGGGCAGCCGGTTGATCTGCCGGGCCACGCCGGCGGCGGCAGAATCGAAAAACTGCGGCATCGCGTCATCCTGCGCCCACACGTCGAAGTAGGTATGATAAGGCTCCCAGGCCAGCAGCGCCAGCAATAGCGCGGCCCCGGCGGCTACCATCCGCCGCGGCGCGCGCTGCGCCAGGAATTCGTACGCACCCTGCGCGCCCAGTGCCGCCAGCAGCATGGCGGGGGGAAGCATCAGGATGGAGCGCTGGGCGTGGGGCACATCCTGCGAGGACAGGATGGCGGGCAGCGCGGCCACCGCCAGCCACGCCAGCGGCACCCACTTCTCCTTGCGTTTGCGGACCAGGCCAAGCACCAGGAAGCCGGCCACCGGCCAGAAAAGTTCGGCACGCCAGGGCAGATTCTGCCGCCAGTTATAGTCGCCATGAGTGAAGAACATGCGCGCGGTGCGCCAGGTATTCCGTGCGGCCTCGGCGGCGGCCTGCGGCGCTGATTGGCCGGCGCGCCATACCGCAAGCTGCGTGGTCCTTCCGAGGAACGTACCCGGGCGGCCGGCGAAGTACGCTGCCAGCGGCGCCGCTACTACAGCCGCCGCAGCCGCGAACACCAGCGCGCGTTTCCAGCCCGCGCGCCGCAAAAGCACGACCACCAGCAACGGGGTAGCGCGGTAGGCGATGTAGGTGTAGAAACCGAGCCCGTACACTGCTCCGGCCAGCGCCAGCAACACCGGCCGGCGGCGCGCGGCCAGCAACAGGTACAGCGCCCAGGTGAGGACGCACGGCGCGGCAATGGCGCGGAAGGCCTCGCGGGAGAGCAGCATATGCCAGAAGCTGGTGGCCAGGAAGAAGGCCGCCAGCAGGCCCACGGCGCCGTCAAACAGCTCCGCGCCCAAAAGGGCCACGCCCGCCACCGTCAGTACGCCCAACAGCGCGGCTGGCAGGCGCAGCGCCCAGGCCTGGTTGCCGAAGCAGGCAATCGAAATCGCCGCGAGGTTGATGTAGAGCCCTTCGCGGCCGTTATTCTCGGGATAGAAAACCTGGAAGCGGTGGGTTTCCAGGGCCTCCATGGCGTTGTTGCCGTTCATGGCCTCATCGGCATACAAGCCCGGTGGAAGCTCGGGCAGGCGCCATAGGCGCAGGAACGCGGCCAGCGCGACCACCGCAGCCAGCGCCAGCATCCAGCGGCGGTTCATGCGCTGCGGGCGGTTCGCGCGCGTTCGCGGCCCAGCAGGGCATGTTTGCGTTCAATGCCCCAGCGGTATCCGCCCAGCTCACCCGAGCCGCGGATCACGCGATGGCAGGGAATCACCAGCGCCACGGTGTTGGAGGCGCAGGCGCGCGCCACCGCGCGGGCGGATTTGGGGCTACCGATCCCCGCCGCCACCTCGGCATACGACCGCACCTGGCCGTACGGAATGCCCTGCAGGTAATTCCACACGCGGATTTGGAAGGCCGTGGCGCGGATATCCAGCGGCAGGTCGAGTTGCGGGCGATGGCCTTCCAGATGCTGCCGCAGTTGCTCCATCCACTCGTGGAATGCGGCGCGGCGCGAGTCGTCCATGGGCGTCAGTTGAGCCGCCGGATACTCGCCGTGCAGCGCCGCGGTGAGCGCCTCTTCGCTTTCGCCGAATTGCAGAAAGCAGAGGCCGCGGTCAGTGGCCCCCAGCATCATCAGCCCCAGGGGACTCGACGCCGCCGCGTAGCTGATGGCCATGCCCTCGCCGCCGCGGCGGTATTGATTGGGAGTCATACCCAGGCGCGTATCGGCGCGCTCGTAGACCCGGCTGGCAGACCCGAATCCCGCCGCGTACACCGCTTCGGTGACTTCCTGGGACTGCCGCAGCTCGCTCTTCAGCAGCCGCATCCGGCAGGCCTCGCCGTATTCCCGCGGGGTCACCCCGGCCACGGCTTTGAAGCGGCGCTGCAGATGGAAGCGGCTGATCCCCGCGCGGGCGGCCAGTTCAGCCAGGTCGAGCCGCCCGGAGGCATGCTCCTCAATGTAGCGGCACAAATCGCGGATCTGGCGGGCCTCCGCGCCGCCGGTGGATTCGAGTGGATGGCAGCGCAGGCAAGGGCGCAGCCCGTCCTTCTCGGCTTCCTGGGGAGTTTCGTAGAAGCGCACATTGCGGCGCAGGGCATGCCGCGAGGGGCAGGAGGGACGGCAATAAACGCCGGTGGTCGCCACCCCAAAGTAAAACCGGCCATCCTGCTGGCGGTCGCGAGCCTGCACCGCGTTCCAGCACTGTTCCAAGTTCAGCATACTTACAGTCTGCGCCCCGCCGATGAGGGCCGCCATCCGCCGCTTGCTTTTGAATCCATAACGATTTGGACGAGCGACCAGATGGATGGCGTTTCGCGGTGTAACTCCAGTGCCACCAGGGCCGCGGCGGAATCGGCCGGGCGGCCATTGCGGAACAAGGCCAGTAGAAACTCAATGGCGGCGGGCTGCCGGGAGGCGCTGAGGGCGCGCATCAGCACCTCGCGGAATTGCGGATCGCGGGTCCCGGCCAAGGCTTCGCGGAGCAGTTCCACCGCGGCCGGCAATCGGCTGGCGCCCAGGGCCAGGGCAGCCTCTTCCCGCACCTCCTCTTTTCTCGACGGCAGAAACCCGGCCAGGAACGGCAGCGCCTCCGCGCCTTCCAGGTGCAGCAGCGAATCGAAAACCTGCCCGATGACGGCGCTCTCCTCGTCGCCCACGCGGGCTTTGAAGCGCAGCAGGAGGGGCGCCTCGGGGCCTTCCATTTGGGCGATGGCGCGAACGGCCTCCAGGCACACAGTGTGCTCGCGCTCGGTGGCGGCTTCCACCAGGCAGCGCAGAATCTCCTCGCGGCGCAGGTCGCTGCAACTCGGCAGGGCCAGAAGGCAGATGCCGCGCAGAGCGATGGCGGCATCGGTCTCGCCAAGGTACCCCGGCTCCATCTGCACATGGCGCGCACCGCGCAGGAAACGCTCCGATTCGCGGTAATCCAGCGCCACCAGCGCCGTGGCGATGGCGTTCTTGCCCCAGCACTGGCGGTCGCGCTCGACCGGCTTTTCCATCAGGTGATCGAAGGCCGTCAGCAGGTCGGGCAGCAGTTCCTCGGCGTGCAGTTCGCCGGTAAGTTTGGCGGCCTTGGCCACCATCAGGTTGACGCGGTCCGCCAAGGCCTTGCGTAGCGCGGCCACCACGGCAGGGCTGAGGCCCGAACGGCAAAGCTGCGCCAGACTTTCGATTTCGTCCTCGATTTTGCGGTGCGCCAAGCCCTACTCTAACCTTTCCCCCAGGCCGCCGTCTCACCGTTATGGGCACACTTGCGCAGAATTTTCGCTTCGGACTGCGGGTGCTCATCAAGAACCCTACCTTCACGGCCGCGGCGGTGCTTTGCCTGGCACTCGGCATCGGCGCCACTACAGCCATTTTCAGTGTGGTGGACGCCGTTCTGCTGCGGCCGCTGCCTTACGCGCAGTCGGCGCGTCTGGTGCGCGTCTTCACCGAGTTCCCAACGTTCCCCAACGGCGGTCTGCGGCACTTCTGGTTCTCTCCGCCCGAATACCTGGACCTCAAACGCGACACCCACTCCTGGGAAGACTTGCAGGGTTGGGTGGATCAGGGAGTCAACCTGGCAGGCGCCATGGAGCCGGTCCGCGCCCAGGCGGCTTTTGTCACCGGCGGATTGCTCCCCATGCTGGGAATCGCGCCCATGCTGGGACGGAGCTTTACTCCCGATGACGACCGGCCCAACGTGCCCCGCACCACCGTGCTCTCTTACGGCCTGTGGCGACGTGGATATGGCGGCGATGCCTCCATCCTGGGCCGCGATATTCGCCTCAACGGCAACCCCTGCACGGTAATCGGCGTCATGCCCGCGTCGTTCCGCTTCCCGCCGGGGGAGACTGACCCGGTGGAGATGTGGGTGCCGTTGCAGATCGATCCCGCTAAACCCGGCGGCAGCGGCAACCATTTCCTCTCGATTCTGGGCCGCCTGGCGCCCGGCATCAATATCGCGCAGGCAGCCGGAGAAATGGATCGCTACGTGGTCCACATGGGTCAGATCGCCAGTCCCCACACCCATACCTTCAATCCGAAATTCCACACCATCGTGTTGGATGGCTTCCAGGACGAGGTGGTGCACAGCGTCCGGCGAGCCATGCTGGTTCTGCTGGGCGCGGTGATCTTCGTGCTGCTGATCGCCTGCGTCAACGTGGCCAACCTGCTGCTGGCCCGCTCGGAAGCGCGCCGCCGCGAAATTGCCGTTCGCGCGGCGATAGGCGCCGGCACCGGCCGCCTGCTGGGACAGTTCGTGGCCGAGGGCATTCTGCTCTCGCTTGCCGGCGCCGCGCTGGGAATGCTGCTGGCTTTCGGCGGACTACGCCTGCTGGCCGCCACGAACGCGGGAAGCATCCCGCGCGCCGGCGAAATCGGGATCGACTGGCAGGTGTTGCTTTTCACGCTCGGCGTTTCGCTCACCACCGGCATGGTGTTCGGCCTGGCGCCCGTTATGCACATGCGCCCCGGCATGCTGAACGAGATTCTGAAATCCGCCGTGGGCCGCACTACCGCGGGCGCCGCTGCCAATCGCTTTCGCGCCGTGCTGGTGATCGGCGAACTGGCGCTGGCGCTGGTGCTGCTGATCGGCTCCGGCCTGATGGTGAAAGCCTTCTGGAAATTGCAGCAGGTGAACGCCGGCATCGAACCCGCCAACCTGCTCACCCTGCGCCTCTCGCTTCCCTCCATCGCCTATCGCGATGGCCCGGCGCGCGCGGCGTTTTATACGGCGCTGGTGGCGCGCGTCGGGTCGCTTCCCGGGGTGGTCTCGGCGGCGGCGGCCAACGAGCTTCCGCCCTCCCGCCGGATAGACGCGAACGACACCATCATCGAAGGCTTCGTTCCAAGGCCCGATGGCCCGCTGCAAAATGTGGACTACTGGAATCCGGTCACCGGCCGTTACTTCGAAACCGTGGGCGCGCGCCTGGTGGAAGGCCGGTTCCTGAACGAGAGCGATGGTGCTTCGTCCACGCCCGTGGTGGTGGTCAACCAGACCATGGCGCGCACCTTCTGGCCGCACGAAAGCGCTGTGGGGCACCGCCTGCGCATCGACTCGAAGGAGCCCTGGCGGACCATCGTGGGGGTGGTTGGCGATATCAAGAACGCCGGCCTGGACCGCGCCACCGGCACGGAGGTCTACTTTTCCTTTGCGCAACTCCCCCAGGCGACCGCCTACCTGGTGGTGCACACCCGGCGCGATGCGATGTCCGCCGCCGGCCCGGTGCACAACGAAATCCACGCGCTTGATCGCGCCCTGCCCATTTCCGACCTCCGCACCATGGAAGACGCTTTGAACAGCGACCGCGCGCGGCCCCGCTTCCTGACGCTGCTGCTGACGCTGTTCTCCTCGCTTTCCCTGGTGCTGGCCGCGCTGGGAATTTACGGCGTGATTTCCTATTCGGTGGCGCAGCGCACTAACGAGATCGGCATTCGCATGGCGTTGGGCGCGCAATCGGGCGACGTGCTGCGGCTGGTGACTCTGGCGGGCCTGCGCCTGGCGGTGGCTGGCGCGCTCCTCGGATCGGTAGCCGCCTTCGCCCTCACCCGCACGCTCAGCGGGCTGCTGTTCGGCGTGAGTTCGGTGGACCCCATCACATTCGCGGCTATGGCCGCCGCGCTGATCGCGGTGACTATGCTAGCATGCTATTTTCCGGCTCGGAGGGCGAGCAAAGTGGATCCCCTGGTTGCGCTCCGCTACGAGTGAGGCTGAAACCGGCCCACGCCCCGCCGGCCGGGATTCCGTTTGTTGCGGCAGGGTGAGCGGCAGCACTCGGGCAATACTTCAGGAGCCATGCAGACACCTTACCATTGCAGATCGGGCATTCCGCCCAGCCGCCGGCGAGGGGGTGCCGGCGCGTGAAGCCTCATGAGGAAACCGCCATCCGCTGTCCCAGGTGCGGCGGAGCCGATGTCCGGAAATCCCTGACTAAACATTTGCTCGACTACATCCCGCAGATATTTGGATTCACCGCCCTGCGCTGCCGCCGTTGCCGGCACCGGTTTTACCGGCGGCTGTGGGAGGATGCGGAAGAAGAAGAAGACGAGGGCACTGGATAGCCCAGGTCTCCGCAGGTCTCCGTCACGGCGTGTATCGATGGCTCGTCTCTGGTTTCCTCCGCGCCTCCGGTCCCAGAGGCACCCACTGAAGCACCCCCCGCGTCGAATGGGCCTCGCGCCCGACTCTGGCCTGTCGCGAGTTTCCGATGCGTAGGTCCGCGCCGAGGACCGGTCCGGTCCGGTTCCATTACAATAGGAAAAGTATGTTCCGAAAGCTGTGCCTCTCTCTTACCGCCGCGCTGCTGTTCGCCGCGGCTGGCCCCGGCCAGTCCGCGAAAAAGACCGCGCTCGATAAAGCCACCCTGGAAGCCTACGTCCGCCATCTGTTTGTGCTCGATTCCCGCATCAGCCTTCAGGTGTCGGACCCCAAGCCATCCGCCAGCCTGCCGGGCTTTCTCGACGTGACGGTGCACGCCTGGGCCGGCAAGCAATCGCAGGACTTCCTGTTTATGGTCTCCAAGGACGGCTCGAAAATCGTTCAGGGCAATGTCTACGACATCAGCCAGAATCCCTTCAAGCCCGAACTGGAGAAGCTCAAGACCGAGTTCGCCCCCAGCATGGGCACCGCCGGCGCGCCCGTGGTGCTGGTGGAATTCAGCGACTTCGAGTGCCCCTATTGCAAGCAGGAGGCCACCATGCTACGCCAGAACCTGCTCTCGGCCTATCCCAAACAGGTGCGCCTGTACTTCAAGGAATTTCCCCTGGAATCCATTCACCCCTGGTCCAGGGCTGGCGCCATCGCCGGTCGCTGCGTGTACCAGCAGAATGCCAACTCGTTCTGGGACTATCATGACTGGGCTTTCGAGCATCAGGCAGAGATTACCCCCGAAAACTTCAACGATAAGGTGATGCAGTGGGCCAAGGGTCAAAAGACGCTGGACGTGCTGCAACTCGGCAATTGCCTGGGGACCAAGGCGACCGCCGCGGAGGTCGATAAGACCCTCGCCGAGGGCCACGCCCTCCAGATCAACGGAACGCCGACGCTGTTTGTGAACGGCCGCCGCATTCCCAACGTGGTGGACTGGGCCACCCTCCGCAACATCATCGATTACGAGATCGAATACCAGAAGACCGCCAAGAACGCCGGTGAGGATTGCGGCTGCGATATGAAGCTCAGCGTGCCGGGCCTGGATACCCAGAAGACCTCCCCGCTGTTCCCGCCCAAGAAGTGAGTTTGCGATGAATTCTTCAAAGCGCGTGCGCGCGGCTCTCTCCGGCGCCCTGTTGTATGCCGCGTTTTGCGCGGCGCGGCTGGGCTTCGGGGCCGCCGCGGAGATTGATCCGAAAGTTTACCTGAACGACATTAAGTATCTGGCTTCCGACGAGTTAAAGGGCCGCTTGACCGGCAGCCCGGGACTCGAAAAAGCGGCCGCCTTCATCTCCGCCAAGTTCCGCGAATTCGGCCTCCAGCCATTGAACGGCAAGAGCTACTATCAGCCCTTCCCGGCGGTCACCGCCGCGCGCCTGGGCGCTGGCAACCGGCTGCGCTTCACCGAGCACGGGCACCCGTCCACCCTCGAATGCCCGCAGGATTTCGTGCCTCTGTACTTCTCGTCGCCCATCAAATATGCCGGCGGGGTAGTGTTTGCCGGCTACGGCATCACGGCCGCCGATCTGCACTACGATGACTATGCCGGCATGGACGTCAAAGGCAAGCTGGTCTTGATTTTACGGCACGAACCTCAAGAAGCCGATGAGCACAGCGTCTTCGATGGTACCAAGCTCACCGGGCATGCGCTTTTCAGCAGCAAGGCTTCCGATGCCAAGATGCACGGCGCGGCCGGGGTGATCCTGATCAACGACTCGCCCAACCATCCCGGTCAAGCCGACGATCTGCCGAAGTTCGAGGGCGAAGACGGTCCCGATGATGCCGGCATTCCGTTCGTGCAGGTCAAGGCCTCGGACGTCCAGCCCTGGTTCGCCGCCGCAGGCAAGAATCTGGATGAGCTTTCCGCGGCTATCGATAAGAGTCTTAAGCCGCAATCGTTCGCCTTCCCGGCTTCCTTAAAGGTGGATCTGCAGGTGGATGTGGAGCGCGACGTGAAGACCGTCCACAACGTAGTGGGGTATCTGCCGGGTGAGACCGCGGAGTATGTGGTGATCGGCGCTCACTACGACCATCTTGGCTTGGGCGGCGCGCACTCGCTGGCCCCCAGCATGACCGGCACCATCCATCCGGGCGCCGACGACAACGCCTCAGGCACGGCTGGGGTGATCGAGCTGGCGCGCTGGTTCGCCCGGCAGCCCAAACAAAAGCGCGGCATTTTGTTTATGACCTTCGCGGGCGAGGAGGAAGGGCTGCTCGGCTCCGCCTGGTACGTGCAACACCCCGATCTGCCGCTGGCCGCCGCGGTGGCCATGATCAACATGGACATGATCGGGCGGGTGCGCGAAGGCAAAATTTACATCGGCGGATCGGATACCGGCACCACCCTGCGCCCGCTGCTGAACCACGTGGTGCCGAAATACCCGCTGCACGTGGATTATTCGGATAGTTCGGGCTACGGATCGAGCGATCACACGTCTTTCACCATCGGCAAAGTGCCGGTGCTGTTCTTTTTCTCCGGGTTGCACGGCGACTATCACAAGCCCAGCGATACCTGGGACAAGATTGACGCGCCGGATGCCGCCACGGTGCTCCAACTGGTAGCCGAGGTGACCGACGATCTGCGCGAGAGCCCGGCCGTCCGCAGTTTGTGCGGGTGGCGCCGCCCATGGGCCACGGCGGGGGCGATGGCGGACCGGTGACCTCGTCTTCCGGCAGCGGCTACGGCCCCAACTTCGGCTCGGTGCCCGACTTCGGCGAGGGCGTGAAAGGGGTGAGGTTCGCCGATGTTCGCGACGGCACGCCGGCCGCCAAGGCGGGCCTGAAAGCCGGCGACATCCTGGTGGAATTCGATGGCAAGGCGATCGGCAATTTGTACGACTTCACCTACGCCCTGCGTGCCAAGAAGCCCGGCGATGAAGTGAAGGTCAAGGTGCTGCGTAACGGTCAGCCGCTGGAAGTCAGCGTGGTGCTGACCAAGCGGGAATAGGCTGGCGCAGACGCCGGCGCGCCCCCCTGCCCGCGCCTCTGCCGCGTCGCCGCTGCTGAGTTTCAAGTCGAACAGCCGGCCACATCGAGTATCATGGGAGTAATGTCGTCCCAGCGGGAATCAATGGTCGCCCCGCCGGCTGGATTCTCGCCGCAAACTGCCCCCAGGCTGGCCGCTCTGGAGAGATCGCTCGCCGCGGCGCTGAACGGCAAACCCGAGGTGATTCGTTTTTCGCTGGTCTGTCTGCTGGCACGCGGCCATCTGCTGCTGGAGGATGTGCCGGGAGTCGGCAAGACCACCTTGGCGCAGGCGCTGGCGCGCTCGGTTTCCTGCCGTTTTCACCGCCTGCAATTCACCAGCGACATGCTGCCCAGTGACGTCCTGGGTGTGACTATTTACAACGCTCACGTAGGCGCATTTGAATTCAAGCCCGGGCCGATCTTCAGCAACTTTCTGCTGGCCGACGAGATCAACCGCACCACTCCCAAAACGCAATCCGCCCTGCTGGAGGCCATGAACGAGGGGCAGGTAACGTTGGACGGCAAATCCCACGCCCTGCCGCGGCCGTTCATGGTGATCGCTACGCAGAATCCGGTGGAACACCACGGAACCTACCCGCTGCCGGAATCGCAGCTCGACCGCTTCCTCATGCGCCTGCGGATCGGCTATCCGGACGCCGCCAGCGAGCGCCAGATCCTGCGTCACAGCGACCGCACGCCCCGCCAGGTGGAACCGGGGGTGGTGGGTGACGACGTGGTGCTGCTGCAGGAAGCGGTGCAGCAGGTGACCGTGGAAGAATCGCTGGTGGACTACATCCTAGCCATTGTGGAGCGCACGCGCAATCACGAATCCCTCACCCTGGGCGTGAGCCCCCGTGGATCGCAAGCGCTCTTTCGCGCGGCGCAGGCGCTGGCCCTCATCGAAGGCCGCGATTTCGCGGTCCCCGACGACGTCAAGCGGCTGGCCGCGCCGCTGTTCGCCCATCGCGTAGTGATCAACACCCGCACCACCCTGGTGCAGCGCCGCGCCGAGGCGGGCGAGCGCATCATCGAAGAGATTCTCAGCCAGGTGGAAGTTCCCCTGTAAACGGCGGCCCGCCCCGGACGCCCGGGCGGCGCGCATGCTCAGGACGCCACACGTTCCTGACGCCGCGCAACCCTTACACCCGGGCGGCGCGCACAACCGGCACGCTGCGCGGTCCTGACGCCCGGCTGCCCGCACGCCCCGGCGGCCACTGTTGCTAAAATGAAACAGACGCCTCCCCATGCTTGCCGCCGCCACGTTAGCCGACGAGATCCTGGATTTGAAGAAGCAGCGCCGCGCCATTCTGCTGGCGCACCACTACCAGGAGCCCGAAATTCAGGAACTGGCCGACGTTGTCGGCGACAGCCTGGAACTGGCGCGCAAGGCGCGCGATTTCGAGGGCGACGTGATCGCTTTCTGCGGCGTCTGGTTCATGGCCGAGACCGCCAAAGTGCTGAACCCGAACCGCATCGTGGTCGTGCCGGACCGCGACCGCCGGATGCAGCCTGGTGGATAGCTGCCCGGCGGAACCGGTGCGCGAATTCCGCCGCGCGCAATCCCGATCACGTGATTGTCAGCTACATCAACACATCCATCGAGGTGAAGGCCGAAAGCGATATTCTGTGCACCTCGCGCAACGCGGTGAAAATCGTCAACTCCATCCCGCGCGAGACAGCCGGTCCTGTTCCTGCCCGATCGCAATCTGGGCAATTATGTGCAGAAGCAGACCGGGCGCGAGAACATGCAGATCTGGCAGGGCGCATGCATCGTCCACGCCACCTTCCCGGCGCGCCGGCTGGCCGAAGCGCGCGTAGAGCATCCCGAGGCGCTAGTGGCGGCCCACCCGGAATGCCCCGAAGCGGTGCTGGCCATGGCGGATTTCATCGGTTCGACGTCGGCCATCATGGAATGGTGCGCCGCGAACGACGCCGCCGAGTTCATCGTGATGACCGAGAGCGGCATCCGCTACTCGCTGGACAAGCATGGCGCCCGCACAAGCGCTTCTATTTCGTGGCCAATGAGAACTGCAACTGCAGCGAGTGCCCGTACATGAAGCTGCAACACGCTGGAGAAACTGCGCGACTGCCTGCTCGAGCTGGAGCCGCGCGTGGAACTGCTCCGGCGAGATCTATGCGCGCGCGCGCTCGTGCCCCTTCGAGCGCATGCTGGCGGTGAAATAAATGGCCGCAGCGCCCCTGATCGATTCCTTCGGCCGCGTGCACGATAACCTGCGCATCAGCGTTACCGACCGCTGCAACATCCGCTGCTTCTATTGCATGCCGGAGCACGACGTGCATTTCGTCAACCGCAGCCGAGATTCTGGACTTCGAAGAGATCGAGCGCTTCGCGCGCATCGCCGTTTCGCTCGGGCGTGACCAAACTGCGCGTCACCGGCGGCGAGCCGCTGGTGCGGCGCGATCTGCCGGCGCTGATCGCGCCGGCTGGCGGCCATCCCGGGCGTCCGCGACCTGGCCCTGACTACCAACGGCGTTCTGCTGCCGGAACTGGCCGGGCCGTTGTATGAGGCCGGGCTGCGGCGGATCAACGTGCACCTGGACACGCTTGACCGCGAGCGCTTCCGCGAAATCACCCGCCGCGACGATCTGGGCCGTGTGCTGGCAGGGTCTGGCGCTCTGCCGCAGCCTGGGCTTTCGCGCCATCAAGCTGAACGCCGTGGCGGTGAAGGACCTGGTGGAGCCGGATATCGTCCCGCTGGCCCGCTTCGCCCGCGAGAACGGCTTCGAGGTGCGCTACATCGAGTTCATGCCGCTGGACGCGCAGAACCTGTGGGACCGGCGCAAGGTGCTGCTGGCCGGCGACATCATCGAGATGCTGTCGCGCGAGATCGCGCCGCTGATTCCGGTGCCCGACCCCGATCCGCGCGCGCCCGCCACCGAATATGCCTACGCCGATGGCGGCGGCCGGGTGGGCTTCATCGCTTCGGTGAGCCGGCCGTTCTGCTGAACTGCAATCGTCTGCGCCTCACCGCCGACGGCAAATTGCGCTATTGCCTGTTCGCCATCGAGGAAGACGACGTGAAATCGCTGATGCGCTCGGGCGCCACAGACGAGGTCATCGCAGCCCTGATCCGCCGCAACCTGGCGGGCAAGTGGGAGGGCCACGAGATCAACTCCACCAAGTTCGTAGCCCCGCCGCGCCCGATGTATTCGATCGGCGGCTGAGGCTCGGAATTCCGCCGCGCTCTGGGGCCCGAGGCGGTCCGGCAACTTACCGAGCACGCCCGGAGGACCGCTCGTTGCCCCCACCCTGTACCTCGCCGATCCGCATATAAGCCTCGGCCAGTTCCTGCTGCAATCCCGGGTCGTCAGCGGCCTCCATCGCTAGCCGATCGACGTAGCCGATGACGTTGGCGATCAACTCCTTCCGCACCGGAGTGGATCCCGGCAGGGCGGCCATCCTGTCCTGCAAGTCGAAGATCACCGAATGGGCCAGGCTGCGGACTTCGTTGAAACGCCGCTGGGCGCGATCGCGTTCGAAACGTGCCACCTGCGATTCCCGGATGACGACGCCCGCCGAGGCCGCCAGAACAATGCAAGCCGCGGCTGCGGTGGCCCCCCCCCGGCCCGGTGACGGCGAACGAACTTCCGCGCCACGTATCGATAGGTCCCCTGCCGCGCCAGCACGGGCCGATAGCCCAGGTAGCGCTCGATGTCCTCGGCGAATTCTCGTACTGACGCGTAGCGGCTCTCGGGCTCCTTGCGCAGCGCCTTCATGACGATCGCGTCGAGATCCTCGGGCACGTCTTTGGAAGCGGTGCGGGGCGGCGGCGGATCCTTGATGCAGATGGTCTCGATGGCCTGGTCCAGCGGCGCGTCCGCCAGTTTGTAGGGGCGGCGGCCGGCCACCAGCTCATACAGCAACACGCCCAGCGAGTACACATCCGAAACGGTGCTCATGGCCCTTCCGCGCACCTGTTCGGGACTGGCGTAGTCCGGCGTCAACTGCCGGATGGTGGTCTCGCCGCTCCCGGTCTCTGCGTCGAGCAGCTTGGCAATCCCAAAATCGAGCAGTTTGGGCGTCCCGTCACCGGTCACCAGAATGTTGGCCGGCTTGATGTCGCGATGAATCACCAGGTGCCGGTGCGCGAACTGCACGCCCGCGGCGAGTTGCAGGAACAAGCCCAGCCGGGCCTTCAGTTCCAGCTTGTTTTTTGGCGCAGTAATCGGTTATGGGGGTGCCCGCGACATACTCCATCACGATGTAGGGCGTACCTTCGGAAGTGTAGCCGCCATCCAGAAGACGGGCGATATTGGGGTGCGCCAAGCCTGCCAGGATCTGCCGCTCCTCCAAAAGCGGCGGACCGCTTCGGGACGGAGTTCCAGGCTGGCGCGCATTAATTTGACAGCCACTTCCTGCTTGAAATCTTCGTCTTCGCGCCGGGCCCGGTAGACCGCGCCCATGCCTCCCGCGCCAATCTCTTCGACCAGCAGATAAGGCCCGATCCGCCGGCCCTCATGAGTATGGCCAGGTCGCGGAACAGTTCCGCGGCTTTGAGGAGCGCCGTGTGTAGCCGTCGCGGCAGGCCTTCCGGGCGAACGCCCGGGCCAACCAGGTCTTCCCCACACCCGTCGGCCCAATCAGGAATAGGTGCTGGTGTTCCCGTACCCAGGCCGATTCAGCGGTCAAGGAGCCAACCAGTTGGCGGTCCAGCCCTCGCGGCGTGCGGTAGTGGATGTCCTCGATGCAAGCCGGCCCTTGCCAGCGACCATTGCGTAAGCGCCGGTCCAGCGTCCGGTTCTGGCGCCAGTTCTACTGGCGGTCGATGAAGCAAGCCGAGTCTTTCCTCGAAGCTCAGGCTGCGAATGTTGGCGTCTTGCTGCTGCTGCTCGAAGGCCTCGGCCATTCCGCGCAACCGCATGGCGCATAGTTTCTCGACGGTGGGTTGTATCAACATGGTTCCTTACTTTCACTGATCGGTCGGGTCTTCATCGGCGTCGAAGTATTCTGAGCCGCGAATGTTGGGGTGGTTGAGCGGCGGCTTCGACTCAGCCACCAACTCGATCGCCTGGACCAGGAACTTCACTGGCGCAGCTCAACCGTCTCGTCTTCGGAGAGGCAGGCGGCGTACCGCAAAGCCTCGTCGATGTCCGCCTCTTAAAGGTACGGATATGCGCGCAAAATCGATTCCCTGGTCTCCCTGGCGGCCAGCAGGCCAAACAGCCGGGACACCGGGAAGCGCAGATTGCGGATGCAAGGCTTGCCGGTAGCCACTGCCGGGTTCACTGTGATTCGCTCGGAGCGCATGTCGGTGCCCTCACCCGATAACACCCCTTTCCCCGCTTGCCCCCTTCCCCGCCCCGGACTACAGTATAGGCGAGGAGAACCTATGCCCACCACCCGCCGGCACTTCCTGGGCGCCGCGGCCGCCGCGCCGCTGGCCGCCGAAATGCTCGCCGATACGCCGCAGAATTCGTCCCCCAACGACCGCGTACGCGTGGCCCTGATCGGCAACGGCATTCAGGGCAGCGGCGATGCCCGCACGTCCCTGGCCACCGGCAGCGTGGAGCTGGTGGCCGTTAGCGATGTCTACGAGGGCCGGCTCACGCGCGCCAAAGAAGTCTGGGGCGGCCAGGTCTTCACCACCCGCGATTATCGCGAGGTGCTGGCGCGCAAGGATATCGACGCCGTCATCATCGCGGTCCCCGATCATTGGCATCGCCACATCGCCGTGGACGCCATGAACGCCGGCAAGGACGTGTATGTCGAAAAGCCCATGGTGCAGTTGATCGGCGACGGCCACGAGGTCATCGACACCGCCCGCCGCACCGGACGCATCTTGCAGGTGGGCAGCCAGCGTGTCAGCTCAGTGGTCTATCAGAAGGCCAAGGACCTCATGGAAAGCGGGGCCATCGGCGAAATCAACAGCGTGGAAGCCTGGGTGGACCGTAACACCGCTATCGGCGCCTGGCAGTATTCCATTCCGCCGGACGCCTCGCCTTCGACCATCGATTGGGACCGCTTCCTGGGCCGCGCGCCCAAGGTGCCCTTCGATCCGGTGCGCCTCTTCCGCTGGCGCAATTACCGCGATTACGGCACCGGCGTGGGCGGCGACCTGTTCGTGCACCTGTTTTCGGGCCTCCATTTTGTGCTGGGGGCGATCGGCCCCACGCGCGTGTACACCACCGGCGGGCTGCGCTTCTGGAAAGACGGCCGCGACGTACCCGACGTCATGCTGGGCCTCTACGATTACCCCGCGCGCGGCAAGTACCCGGCCTTCAACCTGGCGCTGCGCGTGAACCTGATTGACGGGGCGGCCGCGGAAAGCGTGGGCTTCCACTTCGTGGGCAGCGAAGGCGTGCTGACCATTGGGAACGGCGTCAGCGTCGCCAAACAGCCCCGCCAATCTCAACCGGGTTACACTATCGACACCTTTCCCAAGGCCCAGCAGGAGGCGTTCCTCAAGCAATATCGCGAAAAGTACCCCGTGCAGCCGGCCACCGCCGACGGTATGCGGCCGCAGGGCGAAGAGCTGTATCTGCCGCCGCCCGGGTATAGCGAATGGCTGGACCACCACCGCAACTTCATCCGCGCCGTGCGCACCCGCCAGCCGGTGGTGGAGGACGCCGTGTTCGGCTTCCGCGCGGCCGGCCCGGCGCTACTTTCGAACCTCAGCTACTTCGAACAGCGCCTGTGCCAGTGGAACCCGGAGAGCATGACTCTTGCGGGCTAAAGCGTGGGTTAAGCCGGCTTCACACCTGTAAAGAAGCTGCATCCGGCCGGCGGCGCCTATCATCAGGAGTTTGGTATGCGCAAATTCCTATTTTCGGGACTACTCATGACTGCGTCTCTATTTGGAGCTTCCAGCGTGCTCGACTACACCCTCAATTCCATCGACGGCCAACCCGCCCCGCTGGCCGAATACAAGGGCAAGGTGATCCTCATCGTCAACGTGGCCAGCCGCTGCGGCTTCACCCCGCAATACGAGGGACTGGAGGCCATTTACCGTAAGTACAAGGACCAGGGCTTCGTGATCCTGGGCTTCCCGGCCAATAATTTCGGCGGGCAGGAGCCGGGCACCAATGCGGAAATCAAGACCTTTTGCAGCAGCAAATACAACGTCACCTTCCCCATGTACGCCAAGATTTCGGTAAAGGGCGGGGACCAGGCGCCGCTCTACCGCTTCCTCACCGACAAGCAGACCAACCCGGCCTCCGCTGGCGAAATCAAATGGAACTTCACCAAGTTTCTGGTGGACCGCGAGGGCAAGGTGATCGCCCGTTTTGAATCGCCCGTGAAACCCGAATCGGCCGAGGTCACCGGCGCCATCGAAAAAGCGCTTCGCTAAACCGGCGACGGCCGCGCCTTTCCCGCCATCGGGTTCACGCCTTCCGAGTGCATCGCCGCTGGTACCAACTGGTTCTCTGGTAATACAACGGGCCGTACCAAAATGACTTCCATGGAAAGGCCACTCGATATATAGTAGGAGAACGTTGACTAAATGTTCTTATTGCGACCTCTCCCCGGAGGAAGCCTGGATTGCCACGGATCTGGCGATGGCTGTGCCGCATCCACAGCCGCTCACTCCCTGCCACATGGTGGTGGTGCCCCGCCGGCACGTGCGGGCATTTTACGATCTGGATGTCGAAGAACAGCGCGTTCTGTGGGAGTTGGTCCAGGAGATCCGCAAGCGGATTTCCTCCGTTCTGGTGGTCAAAGGCTTCGAAGTGGGTTTCGTGGATGGCACACCCACCAGCGACACCCACGCCTCGGTGCAGGTGATCCCGCGGACGGGCGATGACGGGATCGAACTGCCGCCAGATGTCCAGTGGGTTACAGACGCGGTCTAGCGGCCCGGGCTGACGGCCGTCGTTGCCACAGGCAGTTCCGTGGGCCAGAATGGGAGGAATGCCCGAAGCGACCAGGCTGGCCGGCGATCGCCCGGAACCGCTGCTGGATGTCCGCCATCTGGATGTCGATCTGATCGCGCGCGGGCGGACCGTCCCGATCCTCTCTGGCATCTCGTTTCAGGTCGCGCGCGGCGCCATCACCGGCCTTTTCGGCGAATCCGGGTGCGGCAAAACCACGCTGGCCTTGGCGTTGCTGCGGCTGCTCCCGGCGCAGTACCGGGTGCGCGGTTCCATCCGGCTGGCGGGCCGGGAACTGCTGTCGCTGGCTGAGCGGCCTCTGGAAGCGGTGCGCGGCGCGGCCATCGCTTTCATTTTTCAGGACCCGCTGCTCTCTTTGAACCCGGTCTTGCGAGCCGGCGACCAAGTGGCCGAAGTCCTGCGCGCGCATGGCCGGCCCCGCACGACGGCCGATGTGGATGACCTTCTGGACATGGCCGGCCTGCCCGCGCAGCGGGTGCGCCGCGCCTATCCACACCAGTTGAGCGGCGGCGAGCGGCAGCGGGTGGCCATCGCCCAGGCACTGGCCTGCCGGCCGCCCCTGATCGTGGCCGATGAGCCGTTCAGTGCCCTCGATACCACCCTGGTCGCCGACCTCACGGCGCTCTTCCGCCGCCTCCGTGACGAACTCGGCACGTCCTTCCTGCTCATCAGCCACAGCCCCGGCGTGCTGGCGCGGACCGCCGGCCAGGTGCTGGTGATGGAACGGGGGCGCATCGTCGAGTGCGGCGACGCCCGCCAGTTGTTCCGGCACCCTACACACCCCTACACGGCTGCCCTGCTGCGGGATTTGCCTCGCCTTCCGCCTGGCCCTGCGGAGGGCCAAGGTTCCCTGCATGCCTGATCTCTTCCTGGCGGTGGAAGCGATCTCGAAGCGCTATTTACCCCGCGGCCCCCAGCGCCACCGCGGGCACGAATCCGCCCCGCCGGCCTTGCACGAGGTGTCCTTTTGCCTCGCCCGAGGCCGGCTGCTCGGCCTGGTGGGAGCATCGGGATCCGGCAAGACCACGCTGGCGCGCTGCCTGGCGTTGGTCGAGCCGCCCGATTCCGGCCGCGTACTTCTGGACGGCTGCGATCTGTGGGCCGCGGGCCGCCGGGAGCGCGCTGGCCTGCGGGCGCGCATCCAGCTCATCGCGCAGCAGCCCGCCGCCAGCCTCAATCCGCGCTTCACCGCCGGCGCGATTGTTGCCGAGCCGCTCGCCATCCAGCGGCGGGGCACCGCCTCTGAACAGCGCCGCGCGGCCGCCCGTTGGATGGAAAGGGTCGGCCTGGCGCCGGACGCGCTCGACAAGCGGGCCCTGGAATTCTCGGGTGGCGAACGCCAGCGCCTGGCCATCGCGCGGGCGCTGATCCTGGAACCAAGCCTGCTCATCCTGGACGAGTCCTTTGCCGGCCTGGATGTTTCGGTGCAAGGGCAGATCGCACGCTTGCTGCGCGAGCTGTGCCAGAGCGGTTCGCTGACCGCGATCCTGATTACCCACGACCTGGCGTTGGCCGCCAGCCTTGCCGGCGAGATTGCCGTGATGGATGCCGGCCGCATCGTCGAATGCGGCCCCACGGCCGAATTGGTCGCGCACCCGCGGCATGCGCGCACCCGCCAATTGCTCGCAGCGGCACGGCAACTCAGCCTGGAGGAGCCGGCGTGACCTACCTCGCTACCAGGGTCTCTTGCTGGTGCCACAATGGATTCCGGCCGCGTCGTCCAATACCGCCCGCCGGCCCGGGACCTCAGCCTGGAGGAACCGGCGTGAACTACCTTGCCCGCCGCCTTGCCCACGGCCTCCTGCTGGTGCTGACCAGCGGCGCAGCCACAAAGCATACCGGCCGTGTCGTCCAACGCCGCCCGCCGGACCGGACCCTCGCCCTGGAGGAGACGGCGTGACCTACCTTGCTCGCCCCTTTGCCCACGGGCTCCTGCTGGTGCTGGCCAGCGGCGCAACCACAATGGATTCCGGCCGCGTCGTCCAACGCCGCCCGCCGGACCGGACCCTCGCCCTGGAGGAGCCGGCGTGACCTACCTTGCTCGCCCCTTTGCCCACGGGCTCCCGCTGGTGCTGGCCAGCGGCGCAGCCACAATGGATACCAGCCGCGTGGTCCAATACCGCCCGCCGGACCGGACCCTTACCCTGGGGGAGCCGGCGTGACCTACCTCGCCCGCCGCCTTGCCCACGGCCTCCTGCTGGTGCTGGCCGTCTCGCTGCTTTCATTTGCCTTCGCCAGGTTGGCGCCGGGGGACTATTACAGCGAATTGCGGTCCGACCCGCGCATTTCCGGGTCGACCATCGAGGGCCTGCGCCAGCGCGCCGGGCTGCGCGGCTCCTGGCCTGCGCAATACGCCGCCTGGGCCGCTTCGCTCGCCAGCGGCGATTTCGGCTACTCGCTGGCCTACCAGGGGCCGGTGGCGCCGATCCTCTGGCAGCGCGCCCGCGCGACCCTCCTGCTCACCGGCACGGCCACGTTTTTCGCCTGGATGCTGGCCCTGCCGCTGGGCGTGTGGAACGCCGTCGAGCGCGGCACCTGGAAGGACACGGCCGCGCGCGCCGCACTGGCGGTCCTGATCTTCGTGCCGGATGTGTTGCTGGCCCTGCTGTTCCTCCTGCTGGCGGTGCGCACCGGCTGGTTTCCCACTGGCGGGATGATGTCGGCGGGCGCCGAATCGGTGGGCGGCGCCCGCCAGGCGGCCGATATCGCCTGGCACCTGGCGCTGCCCGCCGCCGTGCTGGTGCTGGGGATGCTGCCGGTGCTGGTGCGGCACGTGCGTTCGTCCATGGCGGGCGCGCTCGATGCGCCGTTCGGCCAGGCCGCCCGCGCCCAGGGCATCCCGCTGCGCCGCCGGCTGTTCCACCATCTATTGCCGGCGGCCCTGAATCCGCTGATCGCGCTCGCCGGTATCTCCCTCGGCACGCTGCTCAGCGCGTCGCTGCTGGTCGAAGTGGTCATGGGCTGGCCCGGTCTGGGTCCCCTGTTCCTGGATGCCGTGATGGCCCGCGATGGGGCCGTGGTGCTGGCGGTGGTCATGCTTTCGGCCATATTTCTGGTGCTGGGAAACCTGCTGGCGGATCTGCTGCTCTATGCTGTCGATCCGCGCATCCGGCTGAAATGACTGCCCTTCGCCCCACCCGTATGATCCTCAGCCTGTGGCTTCTGGGGCTGCTGCATGCGGCCGTTCTGCTGGCGGGGTTTGTCGCGCCCTATCCCTATGCCGGGCAGCATCGCGAATATCCCTATGCGCCGCCCAGCCGCGTTCACTGGTGGGATACCCAGGGCCGCTTTCACGCCCGCCCGTTCGTTTACGGAGTTGCGCCGGACCCAGCTTCCGGCGGTTACCGCGAAGACCCGGCGCAACTCTACCCGATCCGGTTCCTGGTGCGCGCCGGGTCCCGCGAGGCCGGCCCCCTGGATTTCCCGCGGCGCCTGTTCGGCGTGGATGCGCCGGGCGTCCTCTTCCTGCTGGGTTCCGACAGCTACGGCCGGGACGTGTTTTCGCGGCTGTTGTACGGAGGGCAGGTCTCGCTGCTCACCGGAATTCTGGCCGCGGCGCTATCTTTGACCCTGGGATTGGCGATCGGCACGGCGGCGGGTTTTTTCGGAGGCTGGCTGGACGCCGTCCTGATGCGCGGCGGAGAGTTGGTGATGGCGCTGCCTTGGCTGTATCTGCTGCTGGCCGTGCGCGCCTTGCTACCGTTGAATATCTCCACAGTGCAGGCATTCCTGCTCCTGATTGCGATCATCGGCGGCGTCGGCTGGGTGCGTCCTTCGCGGCTGGTGCGGGGGGTGGTGCTGGCGGCGCGCGAAAGCGGCTTTGTGGAATCGGCCCGCGGATTCGGCGCCGGCGATGGCTATCTGATCCGGCGGCACATTCTTCCGGCCACCCTACCGGTGGTCTTGACGCAAGCCAGTGTGCTCATTCCGCAATACATCCTGGCGGAAGTGGCGCTCTCTTTTCTGGGTTTGGGTGTGGGTCAGCCAGTACCGAGCTGGGGCAACATGTTAGCCGAGGCGCGGCAGTACCATGCTCTCCTGAACTACCCGTGGCTTCTGGCTCCCGGGCTGGCCGCCGTGCCGATTTTGCTGGGATATCTGGCGCTTGCGGACGCCCTGTCGGACGGAACCGGCGGCTGAGACCTCCGATTTTCAACCGAGCGGTTCGTCATGCGAAACAAGTAGCGATTCTCCTGGATTCACACGTTGTCAGCGGTTAGTATATTGGTACTCTGGGGCGCAGTACCCCAGTTAATGGTCGTCTAATATTCATAACCGGTGCAATCGGATAAACTAGCCCCGAAGGCTTAGATTTTGATGCGTTTAGGGCAAATCACGGCTGCCTGGCTGCTGGTGTGGTCAGCGGCCTACGGCGCCCCCGAGGACCTCTTGGTGGTCCCCGGTCTCCACGGTCATCCGGGCGGCCGGCTGGTGTACGCCCAGCGCACCGAGCCGCGCACCTTGAACCCGGTCATGGCGATCGACGGCGCTTCGCGGGAGGTGATCGGGCGGATGATGGCCGACCTGATCCACATTAACCGCGAAACCCTCCGCGCCGAGCCGGCCCTGGCAAAATCCTGGAAAGTTTCCCCCGATGGTTTGCACTATATCTTAGAGCTGCGCCAGGGAGTGCGTTTCTCCGATGGCGTACCCTTTGACGCCGACGACGTGGTTTTCACGTTCCAGGTGTTTCTGGATGAAAAGGTGAATTCGTCGCAACGGGACCTGCTGATGCTGGACGGCAAACCGATTTCGGTCCGCAAGCTGGACCAGTACCGCGTGGCGGTGGACCTGCCCTGTGGCTACTCGGTGCCTGAGCGCCTGTTCGACGGCCTGGCGATCCTGCCCCGCCACCTGTTGCTGAAGGCTTACCAGGAAGGGAAACTGGCGGGCGCCTGGGGCATCCGCACGCCGCCCTCCGAAATTGCCGGATTGGGTTCGTTCCGGCTGAAAGAGTATGTTCCCGGGCAGCGGATCGTCCTCGAGCGCAATCCTTATTATTGGAAGGCGGACGCATCCGGCAACCGCCTGCCCTACCTGGCGGGGCTTGAATTCGTGACCGCCGGGACCGAGGACATGCAGGTGATGCGCTTCGAATCCGGCGAATCGGACGTGATCAGCCGGGTGGGACCCCGCAATTATGCGCTGCTCGAACGTGATAGCGCGCGGCGCGGCTTCCAGATGCGCGATTCCGGCCCGGGCCTGGAAACCAGCTTCCTGTTTTTCAACCTCAACCAGCTTCCCGCCGGCGCTCCCGCGGACCTCAAAACCCGCCAGGCCAATTTTCTGCGGAAGAATTTCCGCCAGGCGATCTCAGCGGCCATCGACCGCGACGCCATCGTGCGGCTGGTCTACCAGGGCCGCGCCACCGCGCTGGCCACTCCGGTGGCGGGCGGTAACAAGCTGTGGATCGACACCAAGCTGCCGCCGCCGGCGCGCAACCTGGCGCACGCCAGGGAACTGCTGTCGAGCGACGACTATCGCTGGGCGGCCAACGGCGAGTTACTCGACCCGCACGGGCACAGTGTTGGATTTTCCATCATTGTCAGCTCAGCGAACCCCGAGCGCCAGGCGGCGGCCGGGCTCGTGCAGGACGATCTGAAGCAACTGGGCATCCAGGTGAACATCGTGCCGCTCGAAACCCGCAGCATCCTCGACCGGGTCACCCGCACCTTCGATTACGATATGGCGATGCTGGCCATGATCACCGGGGATGCGGATCCCAATCCGGACCTGAATCTGTGGCTTTCGAGCGGCGGCAGCCACTGGTGGCGCCCTTCCCAGCCTTCGCCCGCCACCCCCTGGGAAGCCGAAATCGACGCGCTCATGCGCAAGCAGTTGGATTCGAGTTTGCCGGCCTGGATGCCCCTGACGATGCACTCGCGGGTCACTCCATATTCCTTGAGGGCCGTCACATCGCTGAGGACAGCGCCCTTGCGATTCCATTCGCCATCTTCTGCCATGCCCGATCGTATACCGCAGGGAACTGCCTGCCGCACCGAAAATCCGTTTCGACAGGCCTTTGTGGCGCGTACCGATGCCGTACGTCTCGATCAGGCCCTTGCGGCCTGCTAGATCGGCCGGCCGGCTGTTTTCGGCAGCTTGGAGAATTTCGATCGCGGCCGAGGAATATTATCGGTTGCCGCGAGCGTCATGGGTTCGCCTGTCCGTTCATTGCGCGAATGCAGATCGCGACAGGTTTGCCCGATGGCCCGGGCACCGACTTGCCGCGTCTTCGCCCGGGTAACTGAGGCCAACTCCCGAGGCGAACGCTAGAATTTTATGCGGCTGTGCGACACGGCATTGGGCCGCTCGACCCCCGATCGGAGCCGGCAGCGGCGGAGTGGCCTGGGGCTGGCAGGGACTCGAGCCAACTGAACAACATCAATCCGGCAATGAGCACCGCCACGAGCAGAACTGCCGCCATAAAGATGCGCCGCCACGCGCGACGCTTGCCATCCGATTGACCATCCCACGCAGCGATGCCTTGCATCACGTGCGTCCTGCCATGGCCTGCCGGTCGGCCAGCGCAGCGAGTTCGATAGGTCGCGGCACCCAACCTTCGCAACATGACGGGCACATCCGGTTGCGCTGGCAGAGGGCCATCCCGCAGGAACACCGACCAGCCGGTCCAATCGCCTTCCGACACGAGAAGCAGGCGTCTCTGACGTTCCTCGTCAAGTTTGATCTGCGTGCCGACGATGTGAAGCTGACGGAACTGGTCGCGTAGCAGCGATGCGGCAGTGCTTCGGTTGGCGGCGTCCATCATGTCCTCCATGCGATGCGTCGAGATCGAGCTGGCGATGAGCATCGCGACGGGTAACCTGAAGGAGTTTCGTTCGGTCGTCAGTGAGGTGCATCACCGGGAGGCTGTGACTTCATTCACGCCTCGATGGCCACGCCGTGCGTTAGCACTTGCCACCGGCTACCGGCCTTCGCCGGTACGACAGGATGGACATCGTGGCTCTCGCACACGCCTTGGCTATTCCGTGGCGGACCTCGAGGCGTTCGGCCCGAGGCATGACGCTCCGGCCTCTGTCCGCTATCCTGAGGCGGTGCCGCACCGGTCGCACGACGTTGTGTTTGACCGACTGGAATTGGATCATGGGAGATCGATGATGGACCGCACGCCACCGCCAACGTCGCTCGCCGCCGCGCTCGCGCTGCCGCGGACGCCAGGGCGCTCGGCCGAGGTGTTCGTTGACGGCGATCTCGAGGTCAGGTTCGCTGCACGCCCCACCAACGGACCGCAGGTCCCGCATCTGCGCGACGAACTCTACATGGTCGCCGCCGGAACCGGCCGCTACAGGGTTGAGGACACGGTAACTGCGGTTGGTCCCGGCGATCTGCTGTTTTGCGCAGCGCATGTCGCGCATGGATTCGAAGATATTTCCGAGGATTTTTGCGTCTGGGTGATGTTTTACGGGTCGCAAAAATAGCCGGCGTCCCGATTTCCATCGGCTGGCCCGTCCAGTACCGGTGCCGAGCAATCCGGCAGTCCGATTGTACCGCCCGCACTTTCCGGGACACTGGATTGGAGCCTAACGGCAGAGGCCGACCGCGCGAGGTGGCTTGCGAACAGGCCTACGAGCTGAACGGTCTCAATCGCAAGGATTATCAGCACAGGGTCCTGACCTGAATCGCCGACCACCCCGTCAGACAGGTGCACGAACTGCTGCCGTGGAACATGGCCGAGGTCAGGCACAGGCTGGATCAGCGGGAGGTCGCCTGAGCTGACGCTATCTCTAATCCGATATTCTCATTGATCGGACATTCGGACTGGCGTTCCGCACCACGCAACGCGTTGGCAGGGATGAGCGCCATGGGGTGTCGCATATGTCTTGAACGTCAAACCGGCATCGGTTTGAAGTCGGCGGCGACTGTGAAGTCGGCCTCGGTGATTTCGCGGATGTCGTGGACATCGATGCCTGGAAAGGCCTCGCGCAGGATCAGGCCCTCGGAGCCGGCATCAAACACGGCCTTGTCGGTGACGATGACCTTGACGCAGCGCCGGCTGGTGAGGGGCAGTCGGGTGCGCCTCTTGATCTTGTTGATCTTGCTATCGCCGCGCTTGTCGATTTGCTGGAGCGCCGCGATGATCCGCAGCACGCCATGGCACAGATCCATGGCGCCGCCGATCCCCGGCCACCAACGGCCCTCGCGCTTTGATGCCCAGTTCGCGAGATTGCCCGCCTGATCGACCTCCGACCCACCGAGCACGGAGGTAGCGACGTAGCCGTTGCGCATCGTCCCCAGCGACGTCGCGAGGTCGATGATCGCTGCGCCAGGCTTGATCGTGATCGGCTCGTTGCTGGCGCTGGTCATGTCGCTGTCGGCCTCGCGCGTGCCTGGTTTTGGGCCGAAACCGAAGCAGCCATTTTCCGTGTGGAAGATCACGTCCAAACCAGCAGGGACATAGTTGACCGTCAGCGTGGGAATGCCGAAGCCGAGATTGACCACTTCGCCATCACGCAGCTCCAGGGCGCAGCGCCTGGCGATCGTGATGCGAGGATCGGGCGCGGGACCGGTCATTGCGCATCCTCCTCGGCGAGCGGCGCGAGCCGCCCGAGCTTGATCCACAAATCGCGGTAAAGCGCGTGCTGTGCCTCAAGGCCGAAGCCTTGCACCACTGCGTCGACAAACGGGCCGGGGCAGCCTACGTCCTGGGGGCCGATCTCCCCGACCGGCACAATCTCGTTGACCTCAGCAGTGGTAAAGTCGCCGGCCATCGCCAGGTCGCGCTGGTTTTGCCGGCCGGTCAGGCGGAATTCGACGTTGCCAAGTGGGTCGGCACGCCATCCCTTGATGATCGATACATCAGCGCGCAGCGCCTCCTCAACGAAGTAGCGTTTGCCGGCAAACTCGATGATGCGTTTCGGTTCGTCAAGTTCGGGAAATATGTCCGGCCGGTCGAGGATTCCGACGCCGACCGGTACCAGCACACCGCCCAGCCCCATGGCGCCAGCGCGCACGTTCCCCGCCCAGGTGCCCATGGGATAGAACTGGCTGACCTTTAGCTGACCGCGGAGGTACGCATCCGAAGAACTCGGTGGAGGTTGCGACATGCGTCGAGAATCAGTTCACTGATTTGGCCCTGCTCGAACAGTTTGCCCGTCAGAAAGCCGCCGCGGACGCCGGGTGTCACGGCGATCAACGTCAGATCGCCGACGCGCTTCTCGATCAGCCATTCGATACATCGCGCGGGTTCGCCCGCGCCGACGAACTCGCCCATCATCACCCGCATCCCGGGTCTCACGCGGGCCATGGCCGCATCGAGACCGGTAACTTTGTCTATGGCCAACGAGGCCACTCCTCACTTTACCAAAAATCCTGGATTCTCCGGATGGAGGCCTTCTTCGCCCGCCGCGCCTGTGGCGTATTTTCCAATCCGCCCGTCCCGCAATACCCGAATTGGCCGCGAACGCGGTAGAGAGCTGATGGTCGTCCGATAAACGCCAGGGGCGCGAGAACCGGATCGGAAAGTTAAGACTTTCAGAAACTCCACTTGCCCGAGCAATTTCAGTGGGTGACCCTTTCCGAAGGATACCACCGAATTGGACAGCGCATCCCGGCGTCCCGCCTACGCCGGCGTCAGCACCTACGGGCCGGCACTCGACGCGCAGTTTGAGCAGTTGCCCAAGGAAGGGCGCGTCCAGATTTACCGTGAGGCCTGATTGCCGTCGGATCGCTTTCGGTGTCTCGGCTGCACCCGTATCCCTCGAACGCGACGGGTTCAACCGCCCGCCGGATTGATCGCCGTCGGCTCGTGCCTCATGGACGCCTCTCCAGCACGCACTGCACCAGGGCCAATCCAGCCGCCGCCTGGCAGGGTTCGATCACCGGCACGCCCGCCGCGTCCTCCACCGCCTCCCGATGGTGCGCCATGCCGGTGCAGCCGAGGATGATCGTCTCCGCCCCAGCCGCCACCAACTCTCGCGCCGCCGCCACCAGCCGCGCCCGCGCCGCGTCGGGTCCAGCAGCGCCTCCATCGAGACGTTCAGCGCCACCTCGGCGGCCAGCCGCGCCTCCAGGCCCATCGCCCGCAGCGCTGCCCGATGCCGCGCCTTCGATGCCTCGACGATCGCGATCACCCCGAAACGCTCCGCCCGCGCCACCGCCGCGGCCACCGCCGCACGGAACACGCCTAACACCGGCCGCCGCGTCACCGCGCGCGCCGCCTCGATACCCGGGTCCGACGCGCAGGCAATCACGTAGCAATCCACGGGCATCGCCGGTTCGCGTTCGATCAGCCGGCACAGCGGCTCCACCACCGCATGCCAGTCGCGCCAGTCGTAGATGGCCGGCGGACCCTCGGCCAGCGTCGCCACCTCGAAGCTCGGCCCGCCGGGGAAGCGGAACGGCGCCAGCGCGGCGTCGATCCCGGCGGAACACGCCATCGAGCGATTGGGGTTGATCACCAGAATACGGGCCATGTCGTCCAATGTCCATCCCTTGGCAGGCCGGATCAAGCGACCCAATTTGGTATTGCGGTGCAGCATCGCCTATCGTGCCTCGCTGCGCCTGTTCGCCGCGCAAGGACCCATCGCATGCCCCCGATCCGCTGGCAGCCCGACCGCACGCCGAAGCTGCCGCCCTGGCCGCTGCCGCCGTTCGGCACCGCGATCGGCCGCGGCTTGCTCGGCCGCTGCCCCGCCTGCGGCAAGAGCCACCTGTTCAACGGCTTCCTGCGCGTGGTGCCGGAGTGCCAGAACTGCGGCGCGCCGCTCGGCCTGGCGCGCGCCGACGACGCGCCGCCCTATTTCACCATCCTGATCGTCGGCCACATCGTCATCCCGCTCGATGCTGATCCTGCAGCGGATGCAGGACCCGCCGACCTGGGTGATGTCGGTGATCTTCCTGCCCCTGACGCTGTTCCTGGCGCTCGGCTTGCTGCGGCCGATCAAGGGCGGCACCGTCGGACTGATGCTGCGGCTCAACATGCTGAAATCCGACGCCGACGAGCGCATGAGCCGGCGCCGCCGCGGCTGTCGACCGGGTCGTGCTGGAGGAGGACGCGGCGCCGCCAGCCTGCCGCCGCTGATCGAGGCCGACCGCGCCCAGGCGGTCGCCGACCTGGCGGCCGCCAACCGCTTCGCCCCGCTCGCCGTGAAGCGCGCCGACGACGCCGACGGACCCTACGCCCTGCATCTGGCGATCCGCGACGGCCGCCTGGTGTTCGACATCCGCCACGACGACGACGCCCCGCTGGCCGCGATCGGGCTGGCGCTGGGGCC
The DNA here is from genome assembly GCA_963803725.1 of Bryobacterales bacterium. Lineage (GTDB taxonomy): Bacteria > Acidobacteriota > Terriglobia > Bryobacterales > Bryobacteraceae > JOPF133. Next base: position 152,271 of record CAWDOH010000067.1, read on the forward strand.
GTTCCGCTCGCTGATCAAGGACTACCAGATGCTGGTGGACAGCCATATCACGGCGGTGCAGGAGGGCCGCATGGAACGCATCCAGGCGATCGACATGGGACGGCGCGGCTTGCACAACGAAGGCGCCGAGCTGATGCGGCAGCGCCTGCACGGCAAGATCGACATCGACTTCGACACCGCCCGCCGTCTGTTCACCCTGCTCTGCGTGCTGCACCAGAGGGTCTGCGGCGCGATGAAGATCGACGGCGTGGCGCTATCGCAGCATCTGGGTGGACCGCGCGGACGGCTGGTCGGTGCACATCATCGACCAGACCAAGCTGCCCTGGGCGCTGGAGATCCTGCGCCTGACCGACGTGGACCAGGCGGCGCACGCCATCCGCGCCATGCAGGCGCGCGGCGCTCCGCTGATCGGCGCGCTGGCGGCCTACGGGCTGTGCCTGGCGCTGCGGGCCGACGCGTCCACCGATGCGATGGAGCGCGACGCCGCGCTGCTGGCCGCCACGCGCCCGACCGCGGTCAATCTGCGCTGGGCGCTGGACCGCATGCTGACCCGGCTGCGCAACACGCGCCCGGACGAGCGCGTCGCCGTCGCCTACGCCGAGGCCGCCGCCATCGCCGACGAGGACGCGGCGCAGAGCGAGGCGATCGGCCGCCACGGCCTGCCGCTGATCGAGGCAGCCGCGGCGCGCAAGGGCGGCGGGCGGGTCAACGTGCTGACGCATTGCAACGCCGGCTGGCTGGCGACGGTGGACTGGGGCACCGCGCTGGCGCCGATCTACACCGCGCACAACGCCGGGCTGGACCTGCATGTCTGGGTGGACGAGACGCGGCCGCGCAACCAGGGCGCGGCGCTGACGGCCTGGGAGCTGGGCAAGCACGGCGTGCCGCACACCGTGGTGGCGGACAATGCCGGCGGCCACCTGATGCAGCACGGCGAGGTCGATCTGGCCATCGTCGGCGCCGACCGGGTGACTCGCGCGGGCGACGTCGCCAACAAGATCGGCACCTACCTCAAGGCGCTGGCGGCGCACGACAACGGCGTGCCGTTCTGGGCGGCGGTGCCGTCCTCCACCATCGACTGGACGCTGTCGGACGGGCTGGCGGAGATCCCGATCGAGGAGCGCGGCGGCGCCGAGGTCACCGACGTGACCGGGCGCATGGCGGACGGCCGGATCGCCACGGTGCGGGTGACGCCGCTGGACAGCCCGGCCGCCAACCCGGCGTTCGACGTGACGCCGGCGCGGCTGGTGACCGGCCTGATCACCGAGCGCGGGCGCTGCGACGCGAGCGACGCGGGGTTGCGCGGGCTGTTTCCGGAGCACCGATAAGGGACCGTCCAGAAACAACCGAATTCTGCTGCTGGATCGCAACTTCTGTGTCATTGCCGGCGAAGGCCGGTCACCCACGACTTTGAAACGTATGGCATGACCGCCGATGGCGGCAGGTTTCCGTGAGGCAGGGCCGTCTCGCATCCGTCTCAGAATCCCGATTCGCGCGACTGTGAGCTGGGTTTCCGTGTTGGTCCCGTTAGGCGGCGGCGTCCAGCGTCTCGCCACCGATGTCGTCGAGAATGGTCAGCGTTTGGCTGGCGCCGCGGACCAGCGCATCGATCAGCACGGGATCGGCGGGCAGCGTCAGGTGGCGGAAATACGCCGTGCTCTGGGGGGTGACGCCTCGGTCGTGGCGGATCTGCGCCGCGGCGACGACGTTTTCCTCCACGTAGGCCTCGCCATTGGCGATCGCCTCGGGGGAGGGCGGCGGTGCGGGCACTCCTGCTGCTGCCGGCAGCGGCGCGGCCTGGGTGACTGCCGGGGAGCGTGGCGAAACTGCTGGAGGCACGGGGGCGGGCGGTGGTGCCGAGATGGCGGCCTGGACGGGCGGTGGGGCGACGGCTGCGGCCGGCACGGGCTGTGGTACGGCGGCCCTGGCCTGCACCTGCTGTGGCGCGAAGGCCGCGGCGTGGACGAGCTGTGACGCCGAGGCCGTGGGGGGGCCTGCACGGGCTGCGTCGCAATGGCCGCTGCGGGCTGGACAGGCGGCGCGATGGCCATGCCCTGGACCGGCAACGGCGGCGCTTGCGGTTCGGCGTGGGGCGGCGCGGCGGACGCCGTCGCTGGCTGGGTCTGTGCGGCGTTCGCCACCGCTTCTGTCGCCAGCCGCATCTTCTGCTCCTGCGCCAGCATGCGTCTGAACGCGCGTTGCTCGCGCATCAGACTGGCCGCCTGGGCGCGGCAGCACGTCCGTTTCGCGTAGTCCTCGCGGTAGACGCCGGCTTCGCGCAGGTTTTCGGCGGCCTGGGCGCCGGACAGCACGATATCAACCGCCAGCCCGGCTTCGTTGGCGTCGCTGGGGCGCAGGCCTTCGAACATTTCGACCGCGGTGGTGATGCGGCGATCGTGGTATTCCTGGTTGTGGAGGACGGGCGGCGGCATGGCATTGCCGATTTCGCAAAAGTATTCGAGTCGGGCGGTGGTGGAGAGGGCGAACACCGGGGTGGCTCCGGGGCTGTTGATATAACGCACTGTATGTGACAATATAACTAACACAGCTAACACGTTCAAGTGGCTGGACGCGGCGGTGGGGCGAATTTGCCCGGGTTCGGCCTGCGTGGGGAGGAACGCCGGCTGTCCGAGCGGATCACGGCTGACCGAAGCCTCTTGCTTTCCGAGATCCCGTCCGTACGCAACCAACACAATGCTGGTATGCTGAACGCAAGGTGGCCGGGCGCGCCGCCAGGCCAAAAACGTATTGGACCAAGGCGCTGGTGGGAGCTGTCTTTGGACATTGTTACCCTTGTCCGGCGACCGAACAGTTACGAGGGCTCGGAACGGTCCGGAATATGGGAATTGTCGGGTTAACAATGCGGATGAGGAGCTGATTGTGGCGACAGATAAAGAATTCAAGGCGACTGGCCCGGGCAATCGGGGCTTTCTGACCGGCGAAACGGGAATTGATGTCGGGATCGAGGCTTGGGGCACTTCCGGCGGGGGCGTCTTTCATCTCACGGGTGGTGGCCCGCAAAACGCCGCGGTGTGGGGCGGAAGTCCCCTTGGATGGGGCTTTCTGGGCGGCGACGCCGCATTTCCTGGCGACCGCGACGTTGAACCTTGCGGTGTCTACGGCCAGAGCGACGCCGCCGGCGGGACCGGTGTCCATGGGGTTGGCGTGCAGTACCGGCGTCTACGGTGAGCGTGTCACTTTCACTGGCCCCCCGGCTGTTTCGTATGGCTTTTTGGCCGGCACCGACCTTCAAGGCAAGGTCACCGGCGTGTTCGGTATGGGCCGTGACCGGGGGATCGTCGGCGTGGGGGGAGCGGATGGGTCCGGCGGTTTCAGCGGACCGGGCAGCATCGGCATCTACGGTATTGGCGAAACGGGTATCTACGGCAACGGGTCGCTCGGCGTCGGCGTCTCGGGGGAGTCCGCGACGGGCAATGGCGTGCTCGCCGTATCGCACGCCCTGTCGTCCGGAAATGAAGGAAGCGGCGCCGCGATGCGCGCGATCGCCGACGAGGGCGCGCACGGTCTTTGGGTGGAGGCGAAAGGGTTCAAACCTCAGGCCGCCATGTTCGTTGGCGACGTCACGATCACGGGCGATGTCATCCTTCCGGGCGCCGATTGCGCGGAACACTTCGACACGGTTGGCGACGTCCCGGCGGAGCCGGGCTCGGTGATGGTGATCGCCGACGACGGACGACTTGCGATCAGCGCCGGCGCCTATGACCGCCGGGTCGCGGGCGTGGTATCCGGGGCTGGCCGGTTTCGCCCCGGCGTGATCCTCGATGCGGGATTCGAGCCAAGCGACGCCAGGGCGCGGCGACCGCTGCTGGCCCTGATCGGCAAGGTCTTTTGCAAAGTCGACGCCGAGGCGGCACCGATCCGGATCGGCGATTTGCTGACGACCGCGGAGCGCCCCGGCCACGCCATGAAGGCGGAGGATTTCGGGCCGAGCCTTCGGCGCTGCGCTGGGAAAGGCGCTTGGGACGCTCGATCACGGCCAGGGCCTGATCCCGATCCTCGTCGCCCTGCAATAGGAGCAGGGCCGATGCCCAAGACTTACCTTCTGTCCGACGGACTGCCCATCGCCGCGCCCACGGGGATCCCGCGCGCGCATACTTATCTCAAACTGCCTTTGTCCGTCAGGGGTCTGCGGGCGACATTCAACCCGACCCCGGCGTACTCCGTGCGCTCGTTCGCGGTGAGGTCCGGCGTGTTCATTCCGAAATGGGATGCATACCGCTTTACCAATGAGGGGTTCGTCTTCACCAACAGCCAGATGAGCCAGATTCGCGCCCGCTACGAGCCTTTCGTGGACATCCTGGTGGGCGCGGCCGTCACGCCATTCATCGACGCGATGACCGGTCTTTCGGTATCGATCCCGTTCCTGGGCGCTCTCGGTTTGCCCGGCATCGTTGTCGATGCGGTGGTCGGCGCGGTCGTCGATTACATGGCGGGATCGCTGATCGATGCAATCGCGGGTCAATACCCCGGCCCCGATCCTCGTTGCGGCGGAATGGCGTTCTCCGCCTACGATTTCTATCTGATGGACTGGCCCGTGGATGAGCGACTGGGCATCGCGCCGCCTTCGGACGGGCCGCTGGGCGACTTCATCTTTTCCCGCCTGCTTGACAGTCTCGACGCCAACGCTGCCAGGTTCATCGAGTGGACGATCCAACTCACTATGTTACCGATCGCCTCGACCGTCGGCAATGTCGCGCTGGGCGCCGCGGTCGGCGCCTTGGGCGGGCCCATCGGCGCGGCCTTCGGGGCGCTGCTCGGAGCCGAGGTTTCGCTGTTCAAGTTCGGCGGCCCCAAGGTGATCCTCGATCGCTCCACCGACGAGTGGGTCAAGCTGAGACAAATCCTCGACCGGCAGCCGGCCTGGCCGCTCGGCCTGGTCTACGGCGATACGTTCAATCCCATGGATAATCATCAGGTGCTGGCGATCGGCTACTATCTTGCGTCGCCGGGAAGCAATACCAACACGATCTTGCTGTGGGATGACAACTATGGCCCGATGCTCACGGAATTCCAGGTGGACTTCACCGGCGACGAACTTCGGGTCAACGCCGACGAGCAGGATGTGAAAGGGTTCTTCGTGGAGGACTATACGCCCACGAGCCCACCCGAGAACTTGCGCTTGCCGTATTCAAGCCAACTGGATCGGACGCCGGACGATCCGGCATGAGACGTCTGATAGAGGCTTGCCACGAAATTGCCGCCAAGCGCGTCGGGTTAGGAATTGGCCTTTCGATATGCCGCTCCATCATCGATGCCCATGCGGGGCGATTGTCGGCTTGAGCAGCATCGAGGTTGCGGTTCATCGCATGGGCCGATTTAAACTGACCCACTATCGTTCGCGACGACCACTCCCACCATCGGCGGGCGAGGTTTACGACACGATCCCCTGGCGCATGTTGGTGCGCCGCAACAACCCCTCGGGCGGAACCTCATTATGCGCCTACGCCGTCAGCCGGGTCCAGCTTGGCGGTTTCGGCTGCGTGGTGATCGGCTTCTGCCGCAACACCGGCGCCTGGTACGGCAAGGTCCTGCGCGCCGGCATCGAGAGCGTGCCGGCCGGCCAGATCGACGCGACGCGCGGCGCTGGGGTGCCACGACTCCGGGCGATGGCGTATGCCGTGTCTCCGCAGGCGGTGCGGAACGTGCTGCCCGACCTGGTGTCCAATACGTTGGAGGTGGTCAAGCTGGCCTCGATCGCGAGTGTGGTTGCGCGGCCGGAACTACTGTTCCAGGCGCGCCAGGCGCAGAGCGTCACCTACAACCCGACGCCGATCGTTGCGGCGGCGGTGGTGTATTTTCTGCTGCTGTGGCCGCTGGTGCGGCTGGTCAGCGGCTGGAAAACCGCGCCATCGCGGGGCGGCGAAGATGTTTGAGGTACCAGGCTGCGTGGTGCCGGTCTCTGCCCGGTCATCCGATAGAAGGCAGATTCACCACAAAGGCACGAAGGCACGAAGGTATCCTCGAATCTTCGTGCCTTTGTGTCTTTGTGGTGCAACTGCTTTCTTGCGGTCTGGCGCCATTCCGCTCGCCGTCCTGATCATCGCACTTTCCGGGTGTGCCGTGCCGAAACCTACCCCCGATGCCCACGTGCCTCCCTTCGCTCGCGTGCCCTTCGAGCCGATCTCGCGCGAATCGGTGGTGGCGATCGCGTTGCGCGAATGGCGGCTGTTCGGCCAGCCGGTCGATGACGACCCACCGGGCGCTCGACCGCCTCCGGCGCCGGACGACAAGCCGGAGCGAGAACCCGGCCTGTGGCAACGCGTTGGCGAATACTGGTGGCTAGGACTGAACGCCGGCGCGCCGGAAGCCGGCTGGACCGGCAAGCACGACACGCGTGGCGCTGTCTTTCCGGCGAGCGAGGACGGCGATTACGCGTGGTCGGCCGCGTTCATCTCCTACGTGATGCGCATCGCCGGCGCGGGGCCGCGGTTTCCGTATTCCGCCGACCATGCCGACTACATCAACATAGCCAAGCAGATGGCGACCGGCGCGACCTCCGGCTGGCTGGTTGCCGCGGAGCGGCCGGAGGCATACGCGCCGTTGCCGGGCGACCTGATCTGCACCGGACGCGCCAGCGCGGCCACGCTGCGCTACGACGATCTGCCGGCGGGGCGCTTCCCGGCGCATTGCGACATCGTCGTGGATACCGCCGTGCCCGGGCAGATCGCGGTGATCGGTGGCAATGTGGACGACGCGGTGACGATGAAGCACGTGCCAGTGACGGTGGACGGCAAGCTGGCGGGGCCGGACGGCGTGGTGCTCGACAAGCGCTATCCGTGGATGGCGGTGTTGCGGCTGCTGGTCGCCGGGGCGCCGGTGGCGTAAGAAGCTGGCATGGCGCTGGCCGGGGAATTTATTAAGGCGCTGACCCGGCTCGGGCGGGTTTGTGAACTCTATCGGCAACGATCGGGATTTCGATGCGATCCTGGTTGGCGGCGCAGCGGTGTCATTTTACACCGATGGCCTGATCCTTTCCGGTGATTTCGATCTCGTGGCCTCCAATGACGAGGCGTTCGCCGGGGCGATGGCAGCGGAAGGCTTTGTGAAAGAACACCGTCGCGGCCACCTTCTGGTTGGCTGGTACCATCCGGAGCTGCCGGAGTACGGCTTTCAACTCGTGTCAGGCCCGCTGTTCGACGGTCGGGCGGACCGCCGCCGGGTGCGCATTTTCCGCCTTGGTACGGAAAGTAGCGTGGCGCTTCCGAGTATCGAGGACATGATCGCGGATCGGCTCGCACAGGCAACGGCCACGAGCCGTACCGATCGGACGATGCTACGGCAGGCGATTCTGCTGCGCAAACTTGCGCCCGACATCGATCGTGACTACCTGCTTCGGAGAGTGCAGGAGGAGGGCGGCGACGTATCCATGATCGATATGGGTGAGCCATGAGCGAGACAGACGCATTCGCCTATCTGCGGTGGGTCGCCGAACGCAGGAAGGCTCTGGGGATCACTGACCGCGACATCGAGGCTGCGCGCAACTCCGGTCATCGGCGCACGCCCGAAAAGCGGGCACTGCTGGCGCGCATCGTCGTGCGAGCAAAGCGAGCCGGCAAGAGACCTCTGCCGGCGAACTATTGATGCTGCGGTCTGGTTGCGCGGCAAGAAGTTGTCATCAACCGGACATCCGGGCGACCGCAGCAGCCATGATTGCCTGCATCATAGAGCGCAGCGTGAAGCCAGGCCGCGACGAGGACCGCAAGCTTCTGCTGGTCGAATTGTTCGTTGAGCTCGAAGAGGTGCCGGTTTCCTGTCCACGGCGACTTTCGAGGATGTAGAAAGGCCGGGGCGGCACATCACGATCTTCTATTGGACGGATGCGGATGCAATGCGCGGCTGAATGCGCAATGCGGCGGATATCCGCGCGATTGGTCCCGGCAAACGTGGGATCTTCAGCCATTACAACATCGAGATCGCAACGATGGAGCGAGAGACTGACTGGACCGCACCGACTTAGCCATATAGCGCGTCGGATAAGTCCGTAGTCCGCACCGTCAGAGCATTTATCTGATCGGCCTGGAAATGCTGCGCGCAACCCGTCATCGCGAACGAAACGAATCAATCTCCCGCGTGTATGCGTGCGATATCCCGGGGAGATTGCTTCGCCCCGCTCGGAACAATAGCGTTGGCCGGTTCGTAACGTCGGCATTGGTCGACTTGTAACGAAGGTGTTGGCCCGCGGATCGTGTCGTCAGGACCACTACACCGGCGACGCGTAGCCTGCCGCGGCATCCGGGCCGACCGGCGGTGGGCCGGCCGCATCCAACTCGTCGATTTCGGCGTCGCTGAACACCCGCGAGCGGACCATGAAGCGCACGCCGTCCGCGGCTTCGAGCGAGAAACTGTCGCCGCCGTCCGGCGTCACGTCCAAAGTGAGCTGGCAGTGCGCCCAATACGGGAATTGGTCGCGCTGACATAGAACGGACAGTCCTCGACCACGCCAAGCAAGACATCGTGCGCGGCGACGCGGAAGCCGTTGCGGCGCAGGCACATCGGCGCGCTGCCCTCGCAGCAGCCACCCGACAGGTGGAAAATCAGCGACCGTGGTCGCGGCGCAGCTGGCGAACCAACTCCGCTGCCGGCTCGGTGACGCAGACGCGTGCCGGCATCGTTGCCTCCTTTAGTACGCGTGGCCGGGGGGCGCATCCGTCCCCCGGCCGCACGGCGCGGATCAGAAGAAGCCCAGCGCGTTCGGGCTGTAGCTGACCAGCAGGTTCTTGGTCTGCTGGTAGTGGTCCATGATCATCTTGTGCGTCTCGCGGCCGTAGCCCGAGTGCTTGTAGCCGCCGAACGCCGCATGCGCCGGGTACATGTGGTAGCAGTTGGTCCACACGCGCCCGGCCTGGATCTCGCGCCCGACGCGGTAGGCGACGGTGCCGTTGCGCGACCACACGCCGGCGCCCAGGCCATAGATCGTGTCGTTGCCGATCGCGATCGCGTCCTCGACGGTCTTGAACGTCGTCACCGACAGCACCGGCCCGAAGATTTCCTCCTGGAAGATGCGCATCTTGTTGTGGCCGACGAACACGGTCGGCCGCAGGTAGTAGCCGTTCTCCAGTTCGCCGCCGAGATGCGCCCGTTCGCCGCCGGTGGCGAGGTGCGCGCCCTCCTGCTTGCCGACATCGATGTAGTTCAGGATCTTCTCAAGCTGGCCGCGCGACGCCTGCGCGCCCATCTGCGTGGCGGGATCGAGCGGGTGGCCCATGCGGATCTTGGCAACCCGGGCGACCGCCTTCTCCATGAACTTGTCGAAGATCGATTCCTGCACCAGCGCGCGTGACGGGCAGGTGCAGACCTCGCCCTTGTTGAAGGCGAACAGCGCGAAGCCTTCCAGCGCCTTGTCGAGGAACGCGTCGTCCTGGTCCATCACGTCGGCCATGAAGATGTTCGGCGACTTGCCGCCCAGCTCCATGGTGCTGGGGATGAGGTTCTCGGCCGCGTACTGCATGATCTGCCGGCCGGTCGTGGTCTCGCCGGTGAAGCTGACCTTGGCGATGCGCGGGCTGGAGGCGAGCGGCGCGCCGACTTCCGAGCCGTGGCCGTTCACCACGTTCAGCACGCCGGGCGGCAGGATGTCGCCGATCAGGTCCATCAGCAGCGCCAGGCTCAGCGGCGTGTCGGAGGCGGGCTTGATCACGACGCAGTTGCCGGTGGCGAGCGCCGGCGCCATCTTCCAGGCCGCCATCAGCAGCGGGAAGTTCCACGGGATGATCTGCGCGACGACGCCCATCGGCTCCTTGAAGTGGTAGGCGACGGTGTCGTTGTCGAGTTCCGCCAGCGTGCCTTCCTCGGCGCGGATGCAGCCGGCGAAGTAGCGGAAATGGTCGGCGGCGAGCGGCACGTCGGCGGCGCGCGTCTCGCGGATCGGCTTGCCGTTGTCCAGCGTCTCTGCATAGGCGAGCAGTTCGAGGTTTTCCTCGATGCGGTCGGCGATTGTTCAGGAGCATGCGCGCGCGTTCGGCGGGGGCGGTGCGGCCCCAGGCGTCGCGGGCGGCGTGCGCGGCGTCCAGCGCCAGTTCGACATCGGCGGCGTCGGAGCGTGCGATGTCGCACAGCTTGGTGCCGTCGACCGGGCTCGGGTCGGAGAAATAGCGACCCTTCACAGGGGCCTGCCATTTGCCGCCGATGAAATTGTCATAGCGCGCGCGTAGCGGGTGCGCTGCACTGTGGAGAACAGGGTCTGGTCGTTCATTCTTTGGTTTCCTTCATTTGGCCCGGCGCCGGACGCGGGCAGGCGCTGGTGCCGCGCAATGGCGTTAACGATTGGTTAAGTCGCACCTGGCGATGTTTGCCGCATTGACCTGAATCAAACCGAACGCCTGCGATATGGGGCAAACAGGTGATGCCGCATTGCGTCTTCCGGCGTAGCCGCCGCCGGTTCCGCGTTGTGCGGGACCGGCGTTCATGCCGACAGAGAGACCGGACCGCGCATGACAAGAATGATGAAAGCCGCGGTCGTGCGTGTCTTCAGCCAACTGCTCACCGTCGAGGAGGTGCCAATTCCAACACCGGGCGCGGGCGAGGTGCTGGGGCGATTTATTGCGACCGGTGTGTGCCGTAGCGCACGATCGGTCCGAGTCGCTGGTTAGTTGGACGTCGCCCTGGCTCGACTTGCCGCAAATTTGCGGCGTGGTTGAAGTGGGTAGTCGCACTTATTGCCGGCGGCGCGAACGGATGACAGCGGTCGGCCGTGTTTCCGGAACTCGGCAAGATTTTAACACGGAGACAGAACGAGAACCACGGAGGCCGTGTGTCTGTCCGGCTGAGCGGGAGGCACACGGCCTCCGTGGCCCTCCTTGGTTCTCGTTCTGTCACCGTGTTAAAATCTTGCGCGTCCACGGAATCGCACGGTCCGTGCACCGATGCCACCCAAAGACGCCCATCATCGATGCATGCGTTGCGCTCGCTGCATCTTTTTCATGTCGTGGCAACGGACGGGCCGTGAGTGGCCGGCTGGACCGAGGCCTCGGGCGGCCTTTTGGCCCAATCCGCGGGCCGGCTGTGGCGCAGGGGCCCGGCGCTATGTCCAGGCGCGCAGGGTCCTGGTGTTATTCCGCACCAAGCCGGTTAACGCTGTCGCCAGGGCAGCGCGTCGGCCTTCCAGCCTGCCTTGACGCCGCGATGGCCGTGGGCGTCCACCCCGCCCTCGAACCCATCCGCAACGTTGTAGGCGTGCGGGAATCCGGCCGCCTGCGCCGCCTGCGCCGCCGCCAGGCTGCGCTGGCCGCTGCGGCAAAGGAAGTAGATGTGGTGCTCCGGCGTGAAGCCGGCCTGCTTCAGGTGCTCGACGAACTTGTTCGTTGCGCTGCATCGTCGGATAGACCTGCCACGGGATCAGCACCGCCTGCTTGCCCACCGCCGCTAGATCCGGGCAGGCCGACGAAATTCCATTCCGGTTCGGTGCGCACATCCACCAACTGCGCCTGCGGATCGCGGCGCAGGGCTTCCCATACCTTCCTGGGCGGCACATTCTGAACTCCACTGGCTCGACCATCTGGGACACTCCGGCTGCAAGAGGACGCGCATGACCCGTCTATATCACGGCTCCCGCTGGGAGGACGACCTGGCCGCCGCCATCGGCAACACACCGCTGATCAAGCTGCGCCGCGCTTCGGAGGCGACCGGCTGCACCATCCTCGGCAAGGCGGAGTTCATGAACCCCGGCGGTTCGGTGAAGGACCGCACCGGCCTGTTCATCATCGCCGACGCGGAGAAGCGCGGCACGCTGAAGCCGGGCGGCACGATCGTGGAGGGCACCGCCGGCAACACCGGCATCGGCCTCACGCTGGTGGGCAACGCGCGCGGCTATCACAGCGTCATCGTGATCCCGGAGACGCAGAGCAAGGAGAAGATCGACTTCCTGCGCATGATCGGCGCCGATCTGCGTCTGGTGCCGGCCAAGCCGTATCGCGATCCCGGCAACTACGTGCATGTCTCGCGCCGCATGGCGGAGGAGATGGGCGCGGTCTGGGCCAACCAGTTCGACAACCTGGCGAACCGCGAGGGCCACCAGGCCACCACCGGGTCGAGATCTGGGAACAGACCGAGGGAAAGGTGGACGCATTCACCTGCGCCTGCGGCACGGGTGGCACGCTGGCCGGCGTGGCTTTCGCGTTGAAGGCGAAGAACCCGAAAGTGCGCATCGTGCTGGCGGATTGCGAGGGCAGCGGCTTTACGGCTGGGTCAAGAGCAACGACCTGTCGATGTCGGGCAGCTCGATCACCGAGGGCATCGGCAACTCGCGCGTCACCGCCAACATGGAAGGCGCGCCGATCGACGACGCGGAACGCATCCCGGACAGCGAGGCGCTGGCCTGCATCTACGACGTGCTGATCCACGAGGGGCTGTCGGTTGGAACGTCGTCGGGCATCAACATCGCGGCGGCGATCCGCGTGGCGAAGGCGCTGGGGCCGGGCCACACGGTGGTGACGATCCTGGCCGACGGCGGTTCGCGCTATCAGTCGAAGCTATTCAATTTGGAGTTCCTGCGGTCGAAGAACCTGCCGGTGCCGGAGTGGATGGCGTAACGGAGGGAAGAACTCGATCACAGGACACCCCCTCCTCTTGAGGGAGCTTAGGGGGAGGAGTGCATTCGAACGACGGCCAATGTTTGAACGCACCCCTCCCCCAGAAGGGGAGCGGGCGTTGCGTGCGCGTATCTATGAAAGCGCCTCCACTGCCAGCCTCTTCCTCCATGCTGAGGTTTTCCTTCACCGCCGCCAGCGCCTCGATGAACGCGTCGCGCGTCGCCGGGGCCAGGCCGGCAAACGCCTCCGCGCGGATCTCCTCGTTGATCCGCAGAATCCGCTGTACCAGCGCCGGCCGCGCAGCCTCTGTCAGCCATAACGTGCGCACGCGGCGGTCGGTCGGATGGGCGCGCCGCTCGACCAGCCCCTCCTCGCACAGCTTGTCCAGCAATGCGCACCAGCGAGATCGGCTCCATATCGAGCCGTGCGGCGACTTCGGCCTGGCTCACGCCCTTCGTGCCGCGACACGTAGATCATCACCGCGGCCTGCCGCCGTGTGATGCGGCAGGCCGGCCTGCCGCGCCCGCCGTTCGAAATGCCGTTTCAGCAGACGCGCCACGTCCTGCACCAGGAAACCGAACGTGCGGCCGGCCGCCGGATCTTCAACCGCGGCATGTCCGCGATCATTCCGCACCCTGCTGGTTCTGCCGAGTTGCGCCGTGCGGCCTCTGGCGGACAGCGCGTCCGCCACGCGCGACGGCGACGATGCGAACCGCCGAGCCAGCGGCTGAGCCGTTCGAGGTACAGATAGATCACCGGCGTCGTGTACAGCGTCAGCCATTGCGACACCAGCAAGCCGCCGATGATCGCGATGCCGAGCGGCCGGCGCAGTTCGGAACCCGCGCCGTGGCCGAGCGCGATCGGCAGGGCGCCGAACAGTGCGGCGAAGGTCGTCATCATGATCGGGCGGAACCGCAGCAGGCAGGCCTCGATGGATCGCCTCGCGCGGGCTCTTGCCGGCGATGCCGTTCCGCCTGCAACGCGAAGTCGATCATCATGATGGCGTTCTTCTTGACGATGCCGATCAGCAGGATGATGCCGATGATGGCGATCACCGACAGGTCGTAGCCGCACAGCATCAGCATCATCAGCGCGCCGACACCGGCCGACGGCAGCGCGGACAGGATGGTGATCGGGATGGATATAGCTCTCGTACAGAATGCCCAGCACGATGTAGACCACCAGGATCGCGGCGGCGACGCAGCAGTGGCATCGAGGACAGCGATGCCTGGAACGCCTGCGCCGTGCCCTGGAACGACCCGTTCAGCGTCGGCGGAATGCGCAGCTCGGCCGGTCAGCTCCTGGATGGCGTCCACTGCCTGGCCCAGCGACTTGCCGGGCGCCAGGTTGAACGACAGCGTGATCGCCGGGAACTGGCCCTGATGGCTGACCGACAGCGGCTCGAGCGTGCGAGGTGAAGTGCGCGAACGCGCTCAGCGGCACCTGGGCGCCGGACGGTGACGCGCACATAGATCTTCGACAGCGCCGTCGGGATCGTCGCGGAACTGCGGCGCGCACCTCCAGGATCGACCTTGTATTGGTTGGTGGCGGTGTAGATCGTCGCGACCTGCCGCTGGCCGAACGCATCGTACAGCGTCTGGTCGATCAGCGACGCCGACAGCCCGAGCCGCGAGGCGGCGTCGCGATCGACCGTGATCGCGATATGCGGCGCGGCCACTCTGCTGATCGGACGCCACGTCCTGCAGCTCCGGCAGCTTCTGCATCTCCTGCTCGAGGATCGGCGCCCAGTGATTGAGCTCGTCCAGGTCGGTGTCGGTCAGCGTGTACTGGTACTGCGTGCGGCTCAGCCGGCCGCCGACGTGATGTCCTGCCCGGCCTGCATGAAGAACTTGGCGCCCTGCACCTGCGCAACCTGCGGCCGCAGGCGCTGGATGACCTGGTCGGCGGTCACGTCGCGCTCATTGAACGGCTTCAACTGGATGAACACGCGGGCGGTGTTTTCGGTCGGGTTGTAGGAGTACGCGCCGCCGAGCAGAGAACACGCTGGGCCACCGCCGGGTCCTGTTTGACAGATAGCGACGATCTCCTGCCGCAGCGCGACTGGTCGCCGCGAATGACGCGTCCTGGCGCGTATCCACCTCGCCGAAGATGAAGCCGGTGTCCTGCTGCGGAAAGAAGCCCTTCGGGATGATCATGTACAGATAGCCGGTGACGACGATCAGTGCCAGCGTGGTCAGCAGCATCAGCGAGCTGGTGGCGGAACACCCAGTGCAGCCCTCGGTCATAGGCGCCGCAGCATCCAGTTGAAGAAGCGTTCCGCCAGCCGGTTGAACAGGCCGCGCGCATGGCTCGTCCTGGTGTTTCAGGAACAGCGAGCACAGCACCGGCGTCAGCGTCAGCGAGATGAACGCCGAGGCCGACCACCGCGACGGACACCGTGACCGCGAATTCGCGGAACAGCCGGCCGATGATGCCGCCCATGAAGAACAGCGGGATGAAGACCGCGATCAGCGAGAAGGTGATCGAGATGATGGTGAAGCCGATCTGCCCGGCCCCGCGCAGCGCCGCCTGCGAACGGCCGCTCGCCCTGCTCGATATAGCGCACGATGTTCTCGATCATCACGATCGCGTCGTCCACCACGAAGCCGACCGAGATGGTCAGCGCCATCAGCGAGATGTTGTCGAGGTTGTAGCCCGCCGCGTACATCACTGCCGGCGTGGCGAGCAACGACAGCGGCACCGCCATGCTGGGGATGATGGTCGCCCACACGGTGCGCAGGAAAATGAAGATCACCAGCACCACCAGGCCGATGGTGATCGTCATGCGTGATCTGCACGTCGTGCACCGCGGCCTCGGATGATCAGCGAGCGGTCGGACATCAGGCTGACATGCACGCGAGGGCGGGATCGACGCCTCGAGATGCGGCATCAGCGCCTTGATGCGGTTCACCAGCTCGATCGTGTTGGCGCCGGAGTGCGCGCTGGATCGCGATGCCCTCGGCCGGCCGGTTGTTGAACCAGGCGCCGACATAGAGGTTCTGCGACCGAGTTGACGGCCTCGCCGACATCCTTCACCCGCACCGGCGCGCCGTTGCGGTAGGCGATGATGACGTTGCCGAACTGCGACGGCGTTGAAAAGCTGGTCGTTGGTGTCCAGCGCGGTGGCCTGGTGCGCGCCCTCGATCGCACCCTTCGGGCCGTTGACGGTCGCCGCCACCAGCGCGTTGCGGACGTCCTCCAGGCCGATGCCGTGCGCGGCGAGCGCGCCGGGATTGATCTCGACGCGCGCGCGCGTATTGCTTCTGCCCGAACACGACGACCTGCGAGACGCCCGGCACGCGTCGAAAGCTGCTGCGCCAGGATGGTGTAGGCGTAGTCGTCCAGCTTGTAGACCGGCAGCGCGTCGGAATAGACCGCGTAGATCAGCACGGGGAAGTCGGCCGGGTTGACCTTCTTGTAGGTCGGCGGGTTCGGCAGGTCCTTCGGCAGCAGTCCGCTCGCGGCGTTGATCGCGGTCTGCACGTCCTGCGCCGCGCCGTCGATGTTGCGCGACAGGTCGAATTGCAGGGTGATCGGTGGTCGTGCCGGTGCCGCTCAGCGACGTCATCTGGTCGAGCGACGGGATCGCGGTGAACTGTTGCTCCAGCGGCGTGGCGATCGCCGAAGCCATGGTCGCCGGGCTGGCGCCGGGATAGTTGGCGGTGACCGTGATGGTCGGGAAATCGACGTTCGGCAGCGCCGCGACCGGCAGCAGCGAATAGGCGACGATGCCGAACACCAGCATGCCCAGCATCAGCAGCGAGGTGGCGATCGGCCGGCGGATGAAGGGTTCGGAAATGCTCATGGCATGCGCCGTCCGGCTCTCAGCTTGCCGATCTGGCGGCTGCGGCTGGCAGCAGGCTGACCCGCGCGCCGTTCGGTCAGCCGGTACTGGCCGTCGACAACGACGCGCTCACCCGGCGTCAGTCCCTTGGCTGACGACCGCCAGGCCGTCCTGCACCGCGGCCACCTCGACCGGCCGCCGCTCGACCGTGTCGTTCTTGCCGATGACATAGGCGTAGTCGCCGTCCGGCCCCTCCTGCACCGTCTGCGACGGCACGGTGGCCACGTCGCTGCCGCACCCGCAGGATCACCCGCAGCGTTGACGAACTCGCCCGGCCACAGGCGTTCATCCTGGTTGGGGAAGGTCGCCTTCAGATGGATCGTGCCGGTGGCCTGGTCGATCATGTTGTCGATCAGGCTGAGCTTGCCCGTCGCCGAGCTCTGTCTTGCCGTCGGCTCGCCAGCGCGGTCGACGTCCAGCGGCGCCTGCTGCTGTTGCTGGCGGATCTGCGTCCAGCGTCGTCCTGCGGCAGCGTGAAGCTGACGAAGATCGGCTTGAGTCTGGGTGATCGTCACCAGCGACGTGTTGTCGGTGGCCTGCACGCAGGTTGCCGATATCGACCAGGCGGGCGCCGAGTGCGGCCGTCGATCGGCGAGCGGATGTCGGTGTAGCCGAGGTTGAGCCGCGCGGTGTCGATCTGCGCCTCGTCGCCCTTGATCGCGGCCTGGAGCTGCGCCACCAGGCCTTGCTGGTCGTCATAGCTCTGCCGGGTCTGGAAGCCGGGGCCGACCAGCCTGCCGTAGCGCACCAGGTCGGCCTGCGCTGTCTCGAGCTGGGCCTGGTCCTTCTCCTTGGCGGCCAGCGCCTGCGCCAGGGCCGCCTCGTAGGGGCGCGGGTCGATCTGGAACAGCAGGTCGCCCTGGCTGGACCTCCTGGCCCTCGGTGAAGGCGACCTTGACGATCGGCGCCATCGACCCGGGTCTTGACCGTGACGGTGTTGTACGCCTGGACCGTGCCGATGCCTTGCAGGAACTGCGGCACGTTCCTGGCGGCGACGACGCCCGCGGTGACCGGGACTTCCGGCGGGGCAGCTGCGCCACGGCATGCGGCGGGCCGCTGCCGAAATCCAGCCACCACAGTCCCAGCAACGCCAGGCACAGCAACACGCCCAGCCCGGCGAACAGGCGTTTCGCCATCGGAAGCTCTCCCTGAGCCGCGCCAACGGCACGGCGCCGCCGGCGGAGTTACCCGCGTGCCGGCGCCGGATCCGCGGCGATTTTCGGCATTCTCGCGCAGGTTAGCGCGGTGCCGTCCGGTTCGTGGAGTTAAGTATGCTTCATCTGTCATAGGCAAGCCATATGGTATTTGGCCCCGGGTCGTCGCACCGAAGTTGACGATTTCGGCTATCCCTGGGGCGGGACGTGAGCAACCTTGAATCGTCCTGGCAGGGTGACCGACGCACCGAACCGGATGGGGCGCGCTATCTGCCAGGTACGCCACGCATCTCGATAATGTTCGGGCTGCGTCTGGCAACATCGATCATCAGCTGATTGATGCGCCGCGGTAGCTCCGGCCCGCCCAGGCTACAATTCCGAGGGTGACATCGCGCAGGCGCGGAAACCAATCTCGGTGACAAAGGCACGCGCGCCAGGCATCGGAGGTCGATGTGAAAGGGCGATTGATTGAGAGTTCGCGCCGCCGTTTCATCGAATTCGATGACCCCATGTGGCAGTTGACGGGTTCCACCGCGCCACATGCCCGAGTTCGTATAGGCGAGCATCAACTGGATCGGCACCGTGCCAGTCCGGAAGCCGAGACAATAGGCAATGTGCGGCATAGGCCCCGGGACATCGGGACGATAAGGCGGTCCGAACGGAAAATTCGTCAGGACAAAGGCGCCGGACCGGATCGGCGGCGACGCCACCAGAATTCAGCGTGCGTTAAACAATGTATCGAGCGCTGACGCGCGGGCTGCGTAGTCTTCGTCGCATCTCGCCTTCTTCGCGTCCCTACTGTTCCGATCGGTTTGCATCTGCCAGTTCGGTGGCGACGAACACGTGGGATCACACGCCTCGGCTTCGTCGCGTGCCTGAAGGTCGCGCTCGATGCAGCATCTGCACGTAGCCGGCAATCGAACGGTGCTCGAACTGCCGCGATGCGCTGGACACGGTCCCGGGTCGCCTGATCGAGCCGAACCGTGATGCCGGCACGTGATGGGGCTTCTGCTTCACTCATGGCACGATTCATCGTGTGCATCATGCAATCGATGCGGGAAAGGCGTTCCACGGACCATCACCTCCCGCCCCGCCGCCGACCACCCAGCCAGCCGTCGCAACCCCGCCCATTGCTGCCGCAGATAGCCGCCGGTGTGCAGCGCCTCCTCGCCCGACGGATCGCCGGTCCGCACGTAATCGCGGGAGAAATCCGCAGTGCCGAACAGCATGTCCCACCACGGGAACACCGCGCCGTAGTTGCAGCTCCGCTGCCCCGCCGCCAGCACGCCGTGATGCGCGCGATGGAAGCGCGGGGAGATCAGCAGCCGTTCGCCCAGCCAGCCGAACGACAGCCGCACATTGGCGTGCGCCAGGCTCTCGACGAAGCGCAGCACCAGCACCAGCAGCGGGAATTGCAGCGGCGGCACGCCGATCAGCAGCGCGATCGCGCCGAACCACAGCGCGCCGATCAGGTCGTCCAGCACATGGTTGCGGTCGTCCGACCAGAACGTCATCTGCCGCTGCGCGTGATGCAGCGAGTGCAGCGCCCACCACCAGCGGAACATGTGCGACAGCCGGTGGCGCCAGTAGTCGGCGCAATCCAGGATCACCGCGTACACCGCGAACGTCACCACCGGCTGCCCTAGCAGGATTGGGAACAGCCGCTCGAGCGTGGGCGGCACCAGGCCCTGGTCGGCGAGCCAGCCGTTCAATGCGACCTGCGTGCGGTAGAACAGCACGAAGGTGAACAGGGGCAGCATGCCGACGCGCGACAGCACGGTGTAGAACGCGTCCACCGCCACCGCCTTGTGGTCCGGCCAGCGCTCCACCGGGCGCCAGCGCTCCAGCGGCACGCACAGCGCGAAGGTCAGCGCCACCTGCACCGCGCCATACACCGCGAACAGCGCCCAGCCGTACGAGACGTCCTCCCACTCCATCCAGCCGAACTGGTAGAGCAACGGGATCAGCAGGTGTCCCTGCAGCCAGCCCGCGGCGAGGTCGAACGGATCCGGCATGGCTCAGCGCGCCGGCGCGAGCGCCACCTTGGTGGGCGGCCGCGCCGCGTCGTTCAGGAAGATGCCGTGCGGCGAGCGGCCGACATCGATCGTCTGGTAGTCGCCGGTCGCGGGATCGAGCACCGCGACCTTCTCCGCCCAGCGCCGCGTGATCCAGATGCGGCCGTCCGGCGCGAACGCCATGTCGTCCGGGCCGCCGGGAATCTTGTAGGTGCGGATCGGCGTCAGCGTCGCCGCGTCGAGCGATTTCGGTGGTGCCGGCGACGCGGTTGTTCACCCACAGCGTCTTGCCGTCGGGCGACAGGAACAGGTTATGCGCGCCCTTGCCGGTGACGATGTGGCGCAGCACGTGGCCGTCGGCCGGATCGACCTCGGCGAGGTAGTCGGTGCCCATGTCGGCCACCAGCAGCTTGCCGTTCAGCCACAGCACGCCGGCCGGCGTCTTGCCCACCGGCTGGTTCCACAGCGATCGACAACGGTCTTCAGGTCGATCGCCACCAGCCGGTCGGTTTCCTGCAACGACACATAGACCGTGCCGGAATCCGGCGAGTAGGCCAGATGGCTCGGCATCGCCGCGGCCGGGAAGCGCTTCAGCAATTGCAGGCTGGTGCCGTCGTACACATCGATCTGGTTGCGGGCGAGGCCGTTCACCACCAGGAACTGCCCGTTCGGGCTGAACCACAACTGGTACGGATCGACGCAGGGCATGCGTCCGCTGCACCGCCCCGGTCGCCGGATCGAGGAACAACAGCTCGTTGCCGACCGTATCGCCGATCAGCAGGCTCTTGCCGTCCGGCGTCAGCGCCTAATGGTGCGGCTCGCGCAACGCGGGGATGCGGCGCAGTTCCTTCTGGGTCGCCATGTCGATCACGCTGATCGAGGCGCCGCCGGAGTTGATGACGAAAGCCAGGCCGGCGGCCAGCGTGGGCGGGGCGAAAGCGGCGAACAGCAGCAGCGGCAACAACGCCAGCACGGCACGCTTCAGTCGCATCGGTTCGGCACTCCGGCAGGGCGGGCTGATGCCTACGCCTTCCGGCCCGATTTCATCAAGCGGCGTTTTTTGTCGGTCTGAACAACGCCTGTCGCGAGAACGAATGCCTGTTCCTCGCTACCGATCGGTTGCTGAAGGCAGACAACGAACCGCATAAGGTCAACCGGGCGGCGCCTGCTGAGTGGGATATATATAGCAATAATTCAAAGAATAACAGGATGTTGTGGGGCAGGCAATTCCACACCCCTTAACGGGACGTTCGCGTGAAAAGACTGCCAGACGACTGTCTCAAAGGGGCAGATCAGTTCCCCGGCTATGTCTTCGATCTGATCCGAGGTAAATCCATGGTGTGGCGCCCTCTCGCGCAGATACTCGCGCGGCGCCAGCATCTCGGCCGCAAAAGCTCTACTGGCTTGCTGGCGCCGTGTGAACGCTGGAGTGGCTGCACGCTCCGCGCCGACACGAGTTTCCCAAGCGAGGTACGCAGCAACGCAAACTTTGAACCGCTGCTCACGAGCACTACGCGCGATCGTCCCAATCTGTGCAGTACCATCCCGGCGCCTTATAAGGCCGTTGATACTAGGCGGAGCTCTGCTGAACAGAGCGCTTCTGGCACGCAGCACTTCACCAAAAAGTTGCTCAAGCCCCTTCCGAGGCCTGTCCCGGTCGAAATTGAGCGTCTTACGGAGAGAGTTCTGCCGCGAGTGCGCCGACTTTCCAGGCCGGTTCGGCAGGAGAATAGACAGGATGCTCTCCAAAAGCCGTCACATCCACTGAGGGAGCACGAGTCAACCGTGCCTGAGCATCGCGCACCCAGTCCGTTGTTTCTTGCAGTTCTTCAACGAAAGCTGCATCAGCTATATCCTCAAAGAGCGAAGGATCTATTTGAGAGGTGAACGCGGTCAAGTCCGGGCTTAAAGGGTCGTAAGTATCAATTCCCAGCCGACCTGCCGCGCGGCAGTAAGCAAACTCATCCAAATCGCTCATCGAAACCTGAACACGATCCCAGGCGGAGGCGAGATCATCGTAGGCGGGGAAACCAGTACGAAGGCGGTCCAATGTCGTCTCGACAACGTCCATCAGCATTGCTTCGGCCTGGTTTCTTGCCAGCAGCTCGGGGATCTCGGACGCCGGCGTGAGAAATTCAATTCGAGCGTGCTCATCCGGGTATGGTGCCCAAGCGGCGAGCAGCGTCTCGTTTCCACCAGAACGAAGTGCGATGGCGGGAAAGACGTAACCATGCATCGGAATAGCGCGACGATGCCGGGCTCGGAATGCGGCGTCCGCTCCCGCCCGGAACGGTTCGTACAGCAGCGTCCACCACGTCTCGGCAAGAGCCCGGGCAAGCGGGAAAAGTGGGGCGTTGATCGAGTCGCTACTTCCGCCCCCGCGACGGCTGTAATTGCGCGTCAGCGATGCCTCGCCAACTGTGATCCGCAGTCGGACGAGGGTTCGAGCTTCGCCGGGGTCTTCAAGCGTACTTTCAACCCAACCGTCGCGTAAGAATCGTAGGGCTTTCATGGCAGACGGAAAGGTAGGTTATATTCAACCTGGTAGCGGGTCAGTGGGTAAGCCTTGTAACCATGAGGAGGGTAAGAGAGCTTGGCTTCGTACACCAGATCGGGGTCCTCCGGGTCGCGCGCCCAGACAGGCGACGGCATCGATCCCGCTGAGGGTGCTACGAAATTTCAAGCTTGGATTGCAGAACGAAGCAGACTTGTCGCGTCGCCTTAACGTCTTGCCCACTTTCTCGGACAGACGGTGCAGGTGGGATTCTTCAGGCCTTCTTCCTCGGCGACATCGATCGTCACCGCTCCGCTTCTCGGCTGGCTTCGCATCCCGTACTTCGGAATGTCAGTATGGTGTGGGCTGCCGACATAATTCGCAGTCCGGGCCAGTTGGGAACGGGCCTCAGAGCTGAGCACCTCAAATGCCGGCGCCGCTTTGGCTGGGCGTGGCCGGGGTCTCTTGAAAGCCACCATCGCGCCCTCTCTCGTCTACCTTTCTCCGTCCATGTCCGGCCGGCCTTATGCTGCGGCTTCAACCTCAGTGCCGGGCATGAGTGCTCCCGCCGTTCAGTCGCTGACTGATCCCGCCACCCAACTTATGACGCCTTTTGGAGATAGCATCATTTCCGTCCGCCCCGTCAATCGACGGTCTCGTTCCTGGCCCAGGGCCGACATCCGCTCCTGGCGCTTGCAGCCGTTCAGGTAGCGCCGGCTATGGGTCGGCAGTGGCGCCTGGACTGACACTCGCTGCCTTTCGTCGGGCCAGACAGGAAGGGTTCAGCCAGCCGACTGGAATCGACGTTCGCTGGCGACGCGGCACCTCCCTCGTCTTCGCCACATACGGGTCGGGCCCTCCACCTTTTCGGGCCCGCCTCCGGTTAGCCTGAGGACAGTCCCCGGCCGGCGGCAGCGACATATCCTTTCCAATCATCACTCCAACTTCCCACGCGCGAACACCGCCGTGGCGAAGGTGAACAAGACGCAGGCAGGGGTGGAGATCAGCACGTTGTCGGTGAAGGCGTGCACCGCGAAAGCGACGAACACCAGCCGCATGATGGCGCGGTCCGACCGACAGCAGCGGCGCGGTATGCTGGCGCACCCAGAGGAACATCAGCACGACCAGCAGGGCGCGGCCGAGCTGGCCGCCTTCGACCTCGACGCGCAGATATTCGTTGTGCGCGGCCCAGGTCTGCAGCAGCCGGGCGACCGGGTCGTCGTGCGGAATTATGACGTTTCCCGCACCGACGCCCCAGCCCACCCACGGCGAGCCGGCCGCCGCCTGCGCGAAATTCGGCCACAGCAATTGCCGCCCACTCAGGTTGCCGAGATTGGTGGTCAGCACCTGGAAGGCGCGCACGGCGGAAAGGTCCGGACGGCAGCAGTCCGAACACCAGTGATGGCGGCCAGCGGCAAGGCGGCGGCGCGCGGACAGGATCAGCAGCAGGCGGTGGCGGGCGGGAAAGGCTGTCGAGCGCACCAGCAGCAGGCTCAGCCCGACCACAGCCAGGGCGAGCGTCAGCGGCGCCCGAGCACCGGTCAGCAGCAGCAGCAGCAGGTTGGCGCCGAGCAGGAGAAGGTCCGCGCGGCGGCCGTGGCGGTATAGTTCGAGCAAGCAGGCATAGACCGCGGTCTCGCAACGCCGGCGAGGAAGGCGGGATGGCCCAGCCCGGTCAGGCGCAAGCCTCCGCTGTTGACGAACAGGGGGCGGATGCCGGCGAGGTCGCAGACCGCGCCGGCGGCCACGAGAGCAGGGGCGCCCAGCCGTGGTGCGGATGATCGCCTGCGCCCAGCCTCGGGACAGCCTGCTGAAGCCGAAGACGAAGGGCGCCACCGAGCCGACCAGCGAACGCAGGCTGTCGCCCGGCGTCAGCCCGGGCCAAAGGCCGTGTGCCAGCCCGCCCAGGAACATCGCCAGCCAGGCGAAGCGGGATTGAACAGGTCGAGGCGGGGGCCGTAGCGCAGCACCGCCACCATCGCCAGGCCGATGCCGATGCCCTTCATCAGGGCGATCGTGGGCTGGTACGGTTGGTGCCCGAGCAAGTCCACGCGGTCATTTCGAGGCTGGCGGAGGTGAGCAACAGCCAGGCCGCGGTGAAGCCGGGGTGAAGCGGTAGGCGAGGAAGACGACGGCGGCGGCGGTCGCGGCCGCCGGCAGCAGCCAGAACAGCGGGGCGCCAACAGCGCGCAGGCGAGCGCAAATAGTAGAAAGCCGCCGGCGGCGAGGTTGACCAGGGCGGTATCGTGCAGCGGGGCGTGTAACGCGAGGCGCATGCGGGCCTCCGGGATGCGGGGGCAGCATGCGGGGGAAGTGGTGAACAAATTGCTGGCGAGGCGGAGCCGCCGGAGCGGGGGACGCGGGTGAGGCCTCGGGGCCAAGCGGGATCAGGAACCCGTCATCCGCGAGCCTCGTTGAAGCTGGACGGATTCGGGTTGCAACACGGGATCAGGTTCGCCGGCGGCGGATCACACCGAGGCCGACAAGGACAGCTCCCAGCAATGACAAGGTCAGCGGTTCGGGGATTGGCTGGAGCGCCGTGTTGGCCATGAAGCCGACATCCGAACCGGCACCGAGCGTCAGATTCAGGACCTCGGTGATGGAATACGGGGCGGCCAGCGAGCCGATGTCGAGGAGCTGGTTGTTCTGGAACGAACTCGCGGTGATGTTCGGGGTGCCCGGACCTTCGACATAAGTGGCCCCGGCGCAGGACGTGAGGTTCGTATTGGTCGTGCTCAGGCAACTGGTGAACGACGCGAGATTGGCGCTGTTATCGATCGTGATCGAACCGCCGATATGGCTGTCCAGCCGAAGCACAGGCGGCGCGGTCGGCGCTGTGAAGTCGGTATCGCTGAACACGAACTCGATCGACGCCGTGGCGTCCGAGGTGTTCTGGATATCCATGGTGGCCGACAGGACCATGGCGAGATGCGGGGTGCCGGGCTCGTTGGACATGGCGGAAACGCCGCTGATGACGAACCCACCCAGAGTGGGAAATCCTCCGTTCACCACGGAGCCGGACGGACCGCTTGCCAAAGTGAAGAACGTTGCGCCGCCATCGAGGCTGTAGTCGATGATCAGGCCAGCCCGCGCATTCTGCACACTGGCGGCCAGCGTTGTGGCGATGGTCATGACCGCCACTGTGCAGAGCAGGAACTTACGCATGGAGTGCCTCTGCCGATGAAGCCGTCGCGATGGACCGCGACGTGCTGCATGCAGTCGAAGCAACTCCTATGCCATAAATACTAACGCACACCTTATCAATCGCTTGACTGAATTCGGACGAGAATTTGGCAGGCTCATGCAGCAACGCTGTAAGCCATGCTTTCTGTCGCAATCCGTCCCGGGCCGTGGCTTACCGCGGCTGGTAGCTGATAACGTGTTGAAATAGCGGAATGAATGCCGCCATCACGCGACTTGCGGCGGAGTCCCGCGCTGTCAATTCCGGCGCACGGTGCAGCGATCACTGTTGCTGCCGGAAGAAATTGCAGCGGGGAGCAGTAGGATCGAAGTGAGAGAGTTTGATCTGGGTCAATGCCGGTGCGAGCCGGTGCGTCCTAACTTGCGGGAGTGTCTCGTCGATAGCACGAGCGACGCTTCACCTGACAAGAGATCGCCGCCGAGGCCGTCAGGAATAGAGGTCAAAGGTCAACGTGACGATACCACTGCCCGCCACAGCCGGCTTTGCCGAACTGCTCCGCCACATCCTCATCCTCGAGAAGCAGCAACCCCTGAAACAGGTTGCGGCGGCGCTGGGGATGACCGTGCACGCCTTCTGCGCCCGGCTGCGAAACGGCGGCCGCCTCGACCCGGACGATGTCGCAATCCTGCTGCGGGAGGTCGCAGATGAGCGATTGCTCCGGTGGTTCTTCGCCGGCAGCGGCCTGTTGTTGGTCAAACATACTATCGTCTTGCCCGGCGGCAGCAACATGACGTTGCTGGAACGCGTCGTGACCTGCGCGGTGGGCGCGATTGCAGCGATTTGCGACCTCGCCGATACGATGGAATCCGGCACGCCGAACCGGCAGCAGAAAGCCATGATCGAAGAGCGTCTCGACCATGCGCAAGCTGCTTTGCTGTCGATCAAGCTGCATCTTGCACCGCCTCTCGCACGGTCTCCCGCCGGCCGCGCCGTCACGCCGGATGGTGCCGTGCACGAAGACTTTCCGCATCTGGTCAGCCGCGTGGTAATGACGGACAATGGTATTCGCGCACAGCCACTCGCCGATGCTCTCAATATTAGCTACCAGGCATTACACGCGCGCCTGTCGGGACGCGTCGGCTTCCTGCCGCGCGAGGCTCAGGCAATTGTTCCGGACGTTCCCCGATCCGCGGCTCGCCGACTATCTCCTGATCGGCACGGGATGCACGGCGGTGCTCCGCCCTGCGGTTATCGAGTCGCACGACCCAAGCGGTCCGATCCGGACCGGACTGCTCTCGTTGCGTGAAATGGTCGAATTCCTCGAGGTAGTGCTGCTGACCGAGGACGCACCGGGTTCCGCAGTGGCGGCGCACGCCGATCGCCACCTCGATGAGGCGGTGCGGCAGTTGGCTACGCTACAGTGGAACCTGGCTTATATCGGCCATCATGACGACCACCGGAATGACCCATTTCGCTCCGGCGGGGCGATGTCGCATGGCAGGGTCGCGCGCGGATTACAGCTCACGCCGCCAGGGCCACATAGTTGACCGGGCTGCGGGCCGTCCCGCCCGGTACGCTGTGGTGTGCGATGCGGTCGGCCCTGAAAACGCCTGCGCGCGTCGGTTTCAGGCTCTCACCGGGTCAGGCCTCATGGGCGACCAAATCCAGCCGCCGCTCGATGCGGTCCAGCCGGCGCGAGACCTCGGCGGACCAGTCTTCCAGCGCTGTCAGGCGTGTCTCGACGGCGATCAACCGGCCCTCCAGGCCGACGAAGCGCGCCGCAACGGCCTCGAAATCGCGGTTGACGGAGGTTTCGACCCGGCTTAGCCGCTCATCGATCGAGCGAAGATAGCGCAGAGTCAGGTTCTCGGGTCCGTCGTCGCAAATCGTGCTGGCTCGCCATCAACCTACCCTGCAACCGCCGCCACTGTCACCCATGCCGGCCCGTGCAGGTAGTCGCTGCTGGTGTGGCCTCGGTCGGAACGCGTTGGGGTAATCCGCACCGACAACGATCTCAGCGCGTAAATCCGCTGGCTCCCGGGGTAGGACTCGAACCTACGACCCAGCGGTTAACAGCCGCTTGCTCTACCGACTGAGCTATCCGGGATCAGCGGGCGGTCCCTATAGCGAAGCCCGCGCACCCCGACGCAAACCGGGGTTTGGCGACGCCGCCCGATCCGCTATACAGGCGCCCGCGCGCGAGAGTGGCGGAACGGCAGACGCAGTCAACTCAAAATCGACCGCCGCAAGGCGTGGGGGTTCGAATCCCCCCTCTCGCACCAAAGATCCGGCCCAGCCTCAGGTCAGTCCGCCGGCCAGTTTCTCCAGCGCGCGCCGGTTCAGAACGAGCAACTCCGACTGGCCGGGGATTTCGATCAGCCCCTCGCTGCGGAATTTGGTCAGCGTCCGGCTGATCGTCTCGATCGTCAGGCCCAGATAGTCGGCGATGTCGCTGCGCGTCATCGGCAGCGGAAACCGCATCCGTGGCTGACGCTGGCAGGCCACGCCCTGACGGCTCTGCGTCACCAGGAACGAGGCCAGCCGCTCCCGCGCCGTCTTGCGCCCCAGCAGCAGCATCTGCTCTTGCGCCGCCACCAGCTCGTTCGCCGCCACCTCCAGCAGCCGCTTCTCCATGGCCGGGAAATCGTCCAGCAGCCGGCGCAGCCGCGCCGGGGAAGCGGCAGAAGCGCACCGGCTCGATCGCCTCGGCGCTGAACGCGTAGATGTCGGAGACCGCAAGCCCGAGGAAATGCCCGACCCCGGCGAACCCGGTGATCTGCCGCCGCCCGTCCGGCAGCAGCTTGAACAGCTTGGCGGTGCCGCGGGTGATGTTGAAGAAGCTATGCGCCGGCTCGGCTTCCTCGATGAAGGTGCTGCCGGCCGCGACCTCCGTCACGATGGCGGCGGCGGCCAGCCGGGCAAGGTCCGCGTCGGCGATCGCGTTGCAGACGCTGAACGGCCGCGCGTCGCAATGCGCGCATGGACTCCGCCCCGCTGCGCGGATCGAACACGATCGGGCGGGACTGCAAGGTGATCATCGATGCTTTCGCATCGGTACAACCTCGTACTGCACGGTGGGACGGGCCGGGATGGCGCGCAATAAGGAGAATTACGTACCATGCCGGCCGAGGCCGCTTGATCTGGGTCAACGCCACGGCGTGCCGCGTTCTGGCAGAGTCCCTGTGCGACCGTCGAGAGGACGACACCCATGCCCGCCTTCACCGTTCGGGCGCTCGCGCCGGACGAAATCCGCTCCGTCTTTCCGCTGATCCGGGAGGCGATGCCCGCGATCGGCCTGCGGCCTGGTACGGAATTCGCCGCCGGCTCACCGGCCGTCCTGCCCGGACGCAATGCCGGCATCATGGCCGCGTGGCGCGAGGGCCGCCCGTTTCCCTGCGGCCTGTTCTGCTACCGGGTGGACACCACGCTGGGGCAGGGCGGGTGCTGATCGCCGAGTATTTTGTCGCGGTCGACCTGCTGGATCCGAAGGGGGTGCTGGAGGTGCTGGTGGCGGAACTCGACGCCCTGGGCCATCGGCTCGGCTGCAACGCGGTGCGCAGCGTGGTGCATGGCAGGGAGCCGGAGGTCGCCGGCGGCCTGGCCGCCGCGGGCCATGCGCCGGAGGCCTCGCTGCTGTTGAAGGCGCTGGCGGCGGGGAAGGTGTCGCGACGGGGGCGGTCCGCCAGGGTTTCCGCGCACTGACCGGGGAAGCGACGCGCGCGCGGCGTGTCCGGCCCGGGCTCGCCGCTTGCGTCGCGGAATGCGGCCCCCGCCGCCGGCCGGCTTGCACCGGCCAGGCCACGGTTTGGCGGGTCAGAAACTCAGCGGCTCCTGCCACCACCGGGGTCCAGCGCGTGTTCTTCACCACGGACAGGAAGGACTGGCTGGATGCATGATGGTTGGTCGGCCTGATCGACAGCGGCGGGCCGCCGAAGATGTCGCGCCAGTCCTTGCATGCTTTCCATCGCGCTGATGAAACTGTCCAGCGTCAGGTCGCGGCCGGCCTTCTCCAGCACCGCGATCATGAAGTTCGCGGCGGTATAGCCGGCCTCGCCCAGATAGTTGATGTCGATGCCGAAGCGTCTTCTTGTAGCGCGCGGTGAAATCGTGCACCGCCGGGCGCGGATCGTCGGGATAGCGCATACAGCGCCGGCGCCATCGAGTAGAAATCCCTCGGCCGGCTCCCCGGGCGCTTCCGCCACGGCGGTGGAATAGCTGGCGAACTGGCCGCAGAAATCGACATTCCAGCCCATCTTGCGCGCCGTCTGCAGGATGATGGTGGTGTCCTTGCACGATGGTGCCCATGCAGATCAGATCGCAGCCGGCATCGTGCAGCCTGGCGACCGCGGCGTTGAAGTCGGTGTCGGTCGGCTGTGCGCGGTGCCGCCGGCCAGTTTCATGCCCATCGCCTTGAGTCTGCGCCACGACGCCGGCGTGCACGTCCTGGCCGAAGTCGGTGTCCTGGTACATCGAGCCGATGACCTTCTTGCCCTTCGTTCTCGACGAAATATTTCACGCCGGCGCGCATCTGGTCGTAGTACGAGGCGAACTGCCCGAATTTCAGCCGGTTGAACGGCTCGTACATCGAGCGGGCGCAGGTCAGCGGAAACACGTTCGGCACGTTCTTCTCGAACATCGACCGGCATCACCGCGTCGTTCATGCGGCGTGCCGCCGTTGCCGAGCGCGAAGAAGATGTCGTCGCGGTTGAGCAGCTTGTTCATCGCCTGCACCGCCTTGGGGACCATGTACTCCATGTCCTCGACGATGTAGCGGATCTTGCGGCCGTGGATGCCGCCGCGCGCGTTGACCTCGTCGAACGCCATGCGGATGGCGTTGGCGTTGTTGACGCCCTGCACGGCGGTGACGCCGGACAGGTCGGTCATGGTGCCGATGATGATCTCGGTATCGGTCACGCCGCGGGTGGCGGCGGCGGCGCGTCCGATGATGGCCGGGGCGAAGCAAGCAGGCCGGCGGCACCGGTCAGCACGTGCCGGCGCGAAAACCAACAGCGTAACGTCATTGCATACTCCCCATGGGCGGCCGGGTGGCACCGGCCGGCGTCTTGTTTGCTGGGCGGACGGATGCCCGCCAGGGGAGCCTAGCGGATTGGCCGGGGGATGGCAGCAGGATTTCGGCGGCTTGTGCCTGGACCGCACCAGGCGCGGGCGGTTGGCGCGCGCGTATCCCCGCCTGGCAGGTTTCCCGCCAGGGGCGGGCCCTGACATGCTACGCGTGCGACGAGCACATCGTACGCAACGGTCGTTCGCTGCAAGACGGCATTCGTATCCGCGATCGCCATGACCGGACTGAACCTACCTCCCAGTAGCTTATAAGTGAACGCCGGTCAACGGGTCTACGAGGTTGATCTCGCACTACGGGCTAACCTGCGCTGCCACGACCTGAACGATAGCTCCAATCGCCCAACAAACGCCGGGCATCCAGACCCTGAGCATGAATGCTATCCCTTCCGTCCCACAGCGTCCGACAGAGTATCTGGCATCATACTGGTTGACGGCAGCAATAGGCAAATCCCCAGCCGTCCACAATGATCTTCCCCGTTGCAAAACTCTCAATTTCGTGCCGAGCCAAGCGTCCGCTTTCACATTGCGGACTGTCAAAACCTGGACATGACCGCGCCGGGGCGTATTGCGGCGGACTGTTGGTCGGAGCTTTCCAGGACCTGTTCAGCGGCCACGCACCACCGATACGAAGGAGGACACAAGATATCCTCTTCGTTTTCGTGGCTCAGCCAAGCGAGGGTGAATAGTCGGTCAAGACCAGCACGCGATCTTGAATCTGCCCAACAAGGCTGCCTCGATTGCGTGTGGTCCGCTTGGTATCATTCCACTCCTCATCGGCCATGAACGACGCCCAGGCCTCGGTTTTCGTGCGCTCGTCCGGCCATTGGAGCAGGTAGACGAACTCGGTCCGGGCATCTGTTTTGGCTTCCCACATTGCGACGATATGGAAGCCATGGCGCTTCATGATCCGTGCGGCATGGTCGCGGAACCGCGAGTTGAACGCCTCTTTGTTTGTTTCGAAAATCTCGTAGATGCGGAGTTGATGGATCATCGGGGGCCTCGCTCCGTCCTATTGCCTTGGTGTCGCCAGGGGTTACGATTATCGGCCACTGAGAAGGGCACAGCCTCACAGGCAAGGCGACACGTTCCATGCCCCTTGGTCTCATTGGCGGGTCAGCAAACCACCAAGTCCGGCTCGGACGGTCGATATTTCTTCACCCAACGGTTGCCAACGACTTCACCGCTTCGGGTAGGCCGTGAAAACGTAATCTTTTGCCTGCACAATCGTATGGCACGCGAAGCCGCACTTGGCATCGTTTGCCTGTGGCGGCGTGTCATCTGCGTACCGGGCCTGAAAGATCGGACGCGGTGTCATACTCGAATTCGCCATATCCCCATCCACCGCTGTCCGCGAACCTATGACTGTCCTTCACCATGAGGTCCACGTCATGCAGGGTATCTGGCACGGTCGGGTTACCGGGCTCTCGGCATTCTGCTTCGCGTTCCAATGTATTTTCGCATCTTGGCGCCGTTGGGGAAAGGCTTGCCGTTGCCTGAAATCCCCGCCTTGTACGCCTCGATCATCGCGGGATTGCCGAGAATCGTTTCGATTAAGTCCCACTTTGACTGACGGCGACAGTCTGCCACGCCTCGTATCCCCTGAACTCGGAAAACGCGAGTCCGCCGGGTACCTCGAGATTACTCCTGAGCAGATAGCGCTGCCCAGCCCAAACGGCGAACACGGAAATGGCCGCACCTGTCACGGACATGGTTAGAACTCTGCGTTGGTTTCTGGACATGATCTCCCTCGTTTCTCTCCGTTTGTGCCCTGTAGTCATCACGGCTATGCAAGTTTGTCAATCTTTTCGGTGCGAAGACGCATTGGCCATCGCGGTGCAAATATCGGATGTTCAACGATCTCAGACGGTGGACGACGCTGATGGAAGCGACGGAAGGTAGTTTTATGCGCGGAGGATGCTTGCATCCTCGCGCCATAGCTACATAAGCGCACCAAGCTGCCGCTGTATGGTCCGTGGGATGAGCAAGGCACGATGCATCACGCCTTCGTTTACGAATCCCGCCGCTGATATCGCTTACGATGCCCGAGGTGCGCCCCAACATCAGCACCTGGGCGGCCTTGACTCGCACCTCGGCCGGCGTCCATCTCTTCTCGGTGAAACTCGAAATCGAAATCTACGAAACTCTGTGAGAACCCGCTCGCTTGCATTGCCGCGCCACATAGGATCCCGCACGAAGCGATAATCACTCCAGGCGGCTGTCGGCGCCGCGGCCAGGATCCGGATGACGGCGCTCGCGTGGACCGGAATTGCACAGCCTGACCGGCGAGGATTTTGCAGCGGCAATTGTCAGGCGGCGCCTGATGAGTAACGAGCGCCACCTGATGAGTAATGGTCGATGCGCCGATCAGGCTCCCTCCCGCCACAAAACTTCGGTGGCCGGTGCCAATTGCTCAGGCCAGGTCGGCAAGCGCTGCCGGCGTGGCGAACGCAGCAGGCCTTGCGCGCCTGCCATTGGCCGGCGGCGTCGAGCGTTGCGAGGAACTGCACCTCGCCGCCGGCGAGCGAGGCGACCGGCAGGCCGTCGCGGAACAGCAGCCGGTTGCCGGTCAGCGCCGCCAGCCTCGGCCCGGGCGTCAGGATGCCGGCAAGGTTAGCGGATCGGCGCCGGACAGCGAGACCCATTCGTCGCCGATGCGGCCTGGCGCCGCATCTCGCGCAGCGCGCCGACCGCCTCGGGCAGCGCGTATTGCTCGCCGGAGAAGCCGGCGACGAACCGGCCGCCGCGGATTTCGCCGCGCGCCTCCAGCCGGCGATAGACGCGCAGCAGATCGCGCCACGGCGGCAGCCACGTCGGCCTCGCGCGCCAGCAGCCGCCAGAACACCACGCCATAGCGGCGCAGCAGCGTGCGCGCGACATGCTCGATCGACGCGCGGCTTGGCCTGGCGCGTCGGCGGCTCCGGCGGCGCGCGGCGCGTCAGCGCCCAGCGGCCGGCATCCTCCATGCCGAACGTCAGCGTGCGCCGCCGCCGCGTCGCCGCCGGCGAAGGCTTGCGGCGGTCCGACGGCACCAGCAGCGCGCGCAGGCCGCCGAAACTGTCCGAGGTCACCAGGCCGAGCGCCACCAGTTCGGCCGAGCGCCTCCTCGACCTGCGGGCGCAGCAGGCCGGTCGCCTCGACCAGCTCGTCGAAGAACGAGGCGCCGTGCGCGCGCAGGCAGTCGAGCACCGCCTGCGCGCGCGGGCCCGGCTGCGCGCCGCGTCCGGCGGCCCGACAGCGCCGTCCAGAGCGCGCGCATGCCGGCGCGCCAGCAGCGTGATCGGCGTGGTGCGCACCGGCGTGGCGGCGCGCTCGCCGCCGTTGCCGCGTCGCGCGCGGGCTCAGCCGCGCCCAGGCGATGCGCCCGCCAGGCACTGATCGTCGAGCCAGGCCGGCTCGTAGTCGGCGATGCGCGCCGGCAGCAGTTCGGTCTCCCAGGCGCCGGCCGGCGCCTCGAAGCCTTCGAGCAAGCCGACGGCGGCGGGCACCGCGTCCGGGCCCTTCCAGGCGCGTGTCCGTCGGTCAGCGCGCTGCCAGGCGAACAGGAAGCGCAGGAAGTCGCGCGCGGCGACCGGCTCGATCTCGGCGCGCAGGCGCCGGACGGTGTAGTGGTGGATGCGCGCGAGCAGCCGCCGGTCGCACCATTCGTCGGCGTTGCTGCCGGGGGTGAAGCGGCCGCGCAGGGCGAAGCCCTCGACCTCCAGCGCCACCAGCGCGGCGCGCGATCTCGTCCGGCGTCAAGCCCGAGCGGCGCGGCCAGCGCGCCTGGCGTGACCGGGCCGAGCCCTTCCAGCCGGCCGCGCAGCGATCTCGACCAGCGCTTCGTCGCGCGACCATGCGCGCGGCGGCTGGTCGGCCGGCGGCGGCGATGCGCGGGCGCCGCGGTCGCGCCTCGGGCCACACCGCCTGGAACTGCGGCAGCCGCTCGGCGGCGACCCACAGCGTCGGCCTGCGGCGTCCGCAGCAGCGTCACGCGGTTCTCGCGCGCCAAGCGCCGCCAGCCAGTCGCCCCATTCCGGCGCGGCCTGCGCCTCCTGCTGCGCTCGAGGCAGCCGAGCCACAGCAGCGCGTCGTGCAGCTCATCGGCGTTGGCCGGGTCGGGCCAGGCTTCGGCGCGCACCCGCGCGATCGCCTCGGCATCGAGCCGGCCGAGCTCGGCGGCGCTCTCCGGGTCCAGCCAGCGCCGCGCCATCACCGCCTGGGTGCGCCGCTCCTCCAGCGGCGCATCGTCGAGATAGGCATAGGGCCGCGCCGACAGCACTTCCAGCGCCAGCGGCGAGGGCTGCGTCAGGTCGCGCGCGACCACGCGGATCTCGCCGGCTTCCAGCCGCGCAGCAGCCGTTCCAGCCCGGCGATGTCCATCGCCTCGTGCAGGCAGTCGGCGATCGTCTGGTTGGTCAGCGGATGGTCGGGGATTTCGCGCTCGCCGACCAGGTTCTCGGCGCAGGCGAGCTGGTCGGGGAACACCGCGGCGATCAGGTCCTCGGCCTCCATGCGCGCGAGCTGCGGCGGCATCTTCTTGCCGCCGCGCAAGCGCGGCAGCGCCAGCGCGATGCCGGCCACCCAGCGCCAGCGCGTGGTGAACATCGGCGCGTCGAGCAGCGCCTGGATCAGCAGCGGCCGCACGCTGGCGGAATGCAGGTAGCGCGCGACCTCGGCGAGCTCGAAGCTGTGCGCGCGTGGTCAGCGACAGCACGATGTTGTCCTCGGTCGCCGCCGCCTGCAGCTCGAAGTTGAACTTGCGGCAGAAGCGCTTGCGCAGCGCCAGGCCCCAGGCGCGGTTGATGCGGCTGCCGAACGGCGAGTGCATGCACGAGCTGCATGCCGCCGGCTTCGTCGAAGAAGCGCTCGAACACCATGCGTGTCCTGCGTCGGCAGGCAGCCCAGCGCCGCGTTGCGCCGCGGCGAGATATTCGACCAGTTGCTCGCGCCGCGGGCTGCGGCGATGCCCGATCTCGTCGCGTCAGCCAGCGCTGCGCGGCCTGCGCCGGTCGGGATCCGCGCGCAGCCGCGCCGCGATGTCCGTCGCGCAGGCGCGACACCGACGGCCGACAGCTCGTCGCTGCGGCCGGGCGCCTCGCCGAGCCAGAACGGGATGGTGGGCGGCTGGCCGTGCGCGTCCTCCACCCGCACCACGCCGCGCTCGACGCGCATGATGCGATAGGAGGTGTTGCCGAGCTGGAACACGTCGCCGGCCAGGCTCTCGACGGCGAAGTCCTCGTTGACGGTGCCGATGGTCTGGTTCTCGGGCTCGAGCACCACCTGGTAGTCGGCGGTGTCGGGGATGGTGCCGCCGGAGGTCAGCGCGGTCAGCCGCGCGCCGCGCCGGCCGCGCAGCACGTGGTTGACCGCGTCGTGGTGGATCAGCGCGCCGCGCCGGCCGCGGCGGGTGGTGAAGCCCTCGGCCAGCATGCGCACGCACCGCGGTGAAGTCGTCGCGCGCCAGGCGCGCGGTAGGGCCAGGCGCGGCGGAAGCGGTCGTAGAGCGCGTCCTCGGCCCAGTCCTGCGCCGCGACCTCGGCGACGATCTGCTGCGCCAGCACGTCCAGCGGCTGGTGCGGGATGGTCAGCCGGTCGAGCTCGCCGCGGCGCACGCTGTCCAGCAGCGCCGCGCATTCCACCAGCTCGTCGCGCGACAGCGGAAACAGCCGTCCCTTCGGCAGTGCCGCCGACGGCGTGGCCGGAGCGGCCGACGCGCTGCAGGAAGCTGGCGATCGAGCGCGGCGAGCCGAGCTGGCACACCAGATCGACGTCGCCGATGTCGATGCCGAGTTCCAGCGACGCGGTCGCCACCAGCGCCTTCAGCTCGCCGCGCTTCAGCCGCTGCTCGGCGTCGAGCCGCTGCTCCTTGGCCAGGCTGCCGTGATGCGCGGTGACCGCGGCCTCGCCGAGGCGCTCGGTCAAATGGCGCGCCACGCGCTCCGCCATGCGGCGCGTGTTGACGAACACCAGCGTGGTGCGGTGCGCCTCGATCAGCCGCGCCAGCTGGTCATAGAGCTGCTGCCCAGACCTCGGCCGACATCACCGCTTCGAGCGGCGAGTCCGGCACTTCAGGGCCAGGTCGCGCGGGCGGCTGATGGCCGGTGTCGATGATGGCGGCCTCGGCGGCGGGCGTGCCGTCCGGCGCGGCGCCGACCAGGAGATGCGCGATCGTCTCGATCGGCTTCTGCGTCGCCGACAGGCCGATGCGCTGCAGCTTGTCGCCGCACAGCGCCGCCAGGCGCTCCAGCGACAGCGCCAGATGCGCGCCGCGCTTGTTCGGCGCCATGGCGTGGATCTCGTCGACGATCACCGTGCGCGTGGTCGCCAGCATCGCGCGGCCGGACTCGGAGCCGAGCAGGATGTAGAGCGATTCCGGCGTGGTGACGACGATATGCGGCGGGCGGCGGCGCATGCGCTGGCGCTCGCCGGGCGGCGTGTCGCCGGTGCGCACCCAGGTGCGGATCTCGACGTCGGGCAGGCCGCGCTCGCGCAGAGTTCGTCGCGGATGCCGGCGAGCGGCTCCTCCAGGTTGCGCTGGATGTCGTTGGACAGCGCCTTCAGCGGCGAGACGTAGACCACCTGCGTCTGCGTCGGCGAGCCCGCCCGCCAGGCCCTGGCGCACCAGCGCATCGATCGCCGCCAGGAAGGCCGCCAGGGTCTTGCCCGAGCCGGTCGGGCGCGGCGATCAGCGTGTGGCGGCCGGCCTGGATCGCCGGCCAGGCCTGCGCCTGCGCCGGCGTCGGCGCGGCGAAGCGGCCGGCGAACCAGGCCGCGACCGCGGGGTGAAACAGGGTGACTGGGTTCATGGGCGGGGCGGAGAGTGTCGCACGTTTGGTGCCGCCGATAAAGCCGTCGCGGCGCGCATGGGCGGCTGTCGCGCAGGTGCGGACATCGGCGAAATAAAGGGCGGCCCGACGTGCAAAATCAAGCCGTCATGCGGCGACCGGTTGATCGAGGTCAATGCGGCGGCAGGTCCCGGGCGCCATCCTCTGCACATGGCATACGACCCAATCCAACAGACCCGGGATCTGATCGAGCAGTTGCGCGAGCGCGGCCACCACGCGCAGGCGGATCATCTGGCGCGCCAACTGGCGACGGGTGTGGAACGCGGCTTGCTGTTCGCCCTGCGCGAGTCGTGCGAGACCGTCCTGACCGCGATCGAGGCTATCGATCCCGTCACGCAGACGATGATCGAGGAACTGCGTCTGGAGGTGGAAAAGCGCCTCAGGCTGCCGTCTGACAGTGAGCGCGCAGGGCAGCAGTAGCAGGGTGATTGCATTTGGGCCGTGGCGCGACGTGGAGCACGCGGGGCGTGGTCCGGCATCGGGGGTAGTGCGGCAAAGCAAGTAAGCTTTTAACACAGAGATCACCGAGAAGAAGATCAAGCCACAGAGTTGCTCAGAGAATGTTCTCTGATATTGAGGATTCCTGCCTGGACGGCGTCGATTTACGAATATGATCTCTCCTGTGTAACTCAGTGGCTTGATCTTCTTCTCGGTGATCTCTGTGTTAAAATCTTGCTTGCTTGATTTGTCACTGCGGCCCCGTCCAGCGTGGTGCATCATCCGGCGTCCATGCGGGCCAAATGCGATTGCCCTGGCAGGAGTAGAGTTGGCTATGGATATGTGGGAGAGGGGCCGCCTTGCGAGCGTCCAAATCACCATCGCAGTGCGGCGAAACGAGCGCCCGTGAAACCAGGCTGAAACCATTTCCGGCTACACTGCCATGTGGCATGACGTGCACAGCGGGGTAATCGTGAAGCTCTCGTTCTCTATACGGAACGCTGCCTTACCGCCGCCTCCTGCCGAGCGGCGACTGGAGGTCTACGACTCCTCCGCGATCCGCAATCGGCTCAATCGATCGATGCGGAGGCGATTGTCGGACGACCTGGAGAACCTGGTACGCAAGGCGTGCATGGTCGGGCGTCACGAAACCGCGGAAGAGCTATTGGGAGCCTTGCGCAACCTGCTCGACCTGGAAAGCAAACTGTACCCACGCGACCGTCGCATCGTTGACGGCATCATCGAGGCACTGACTGCCGAGATAACGGCAGCCAGGTCGCGCAGGGCCGCAGCCTGACCTGACACGATCGCAGCCGCGCCGGCACTTACGGAGCGCCCGCCAGATGGCAGGCGACCCGCCGGCCCGGACCGAGCTCCCGCAGCGCGGGGGCCTCCACCGCACAACGAGCAACGGCAATCGGGCAGCGGGCGCGAAACGCGCAGCCCAAATCGTCCCGCGGCGGTTCGCTAAGGCTGCCGAGGATCGGCAGTGGCGCGCGATCCTGCGCAACCCGCGGCACCGGCACCGCGGCGAGTAACGCGCGAGTGTACGGGTGCAGCGGCGCCGCGATCAGCGCGGCGGTCGGGCCCTCCTCGACGATCCGGCCGAGATACATCACCACGGTACGCTCGCACACGTAACGAATCAGCGCCAGGTCGTGGCTGATATAGATCGCGGCGAGACCCAGCTCGTCGCGTGCGGCGCGCAGCAGGTTCAGGATGCCGGCGCGCACCGAGACATCCAGCATCGACACCGGCTCGTCGGCGACGATCAGCCGAGGCCCCGGCAGCAGCGCCCGCGCCAGCACCACGCGCTGCAACTGCCCGCCGGATAGCTCGTGCGGCCGCCGATCCAGCCAGGCGGCGGCCGGCAGCAGGCGCACCCGCCGCATCGCCGCCTCGATCCGCTCCGCATGTTCCTCGCGCGGCACGCCGAAGTTGCGCAGCGGCTCGGCCAGCGAGCGGCGGACGGTGAAGCGCGGGTTCAGCGCGTCGAACGGGTTTTGGAATACCAGCTGTGCCCGGGCGCGGAAGCGCAGCAGCGCCGCGCCATGACGGTCCGTGATGTCCTCGCCGAGGAAGTGGACCCGCCCGGCGCTCGGCTCCTCCAGGCGCAGCAACAGGCGCGCGGTGGTGGTCTTGCCGCAGCCCGAATTCGCCGACGATGCCGAGTGCCTCGCCGGCTCGCACCGCCAGGCTGACGCCCTGCACGGCATGCACCGTCCGGCCGCGCAGCCGAAAGGTCTTGGCCAGCGCGTTGCCCTCGATCACCGGAATGGGGGTCATGGCGCCCTGGTGTCCCGCCGTGCCGCGCGTGCGCGCAGGTCGGCGTCGCTGGCGCTGCGCCAACAGGCAGCGAGGTGGTCGGGTGCGACCACGGCCGGCGGCGGAGCAGCGGTGCTACCGGCTGCCGCGGTGATCGGGCAACGTTCGGCGAGGCGGTAGCCTGACGGCGCAGGCGTGATCACGGTGCGCTGGTCAGGCCACTGCGCGCGCATGGCCCCTCCATAAGCTGCGTGCGCAGCCGCTTCACGCGACCGAACGCGTTCAGCGCCGTTCGCGGCGCGAACGACATTGCGCAGCCGGCGCGGCGCGCGGCGTCCGCGGCTCACGTGCCGCCGGCGATCTCGTCGGAGATGCTCACGTCCTCGTAGAATTCGGCGACCCGAATTTCGATGCCGTTTTCCGGCATGCCGAGGATGCCGTCGTTGGTGAGGGTGGTCACTGTCCATGCCTCGTCGGGGCCTTGCCGTTCGAGGACGGTCACGCCGACGCTCGTCGATTCGAGAATGGCATAACGCCGGATGGATGGCACTGCCGCGCTCGCGGACCTTGATGATACGATCGGTACGGCTGGTCCTCATGCTGAGGACCTCGAAAACAACAACGACGCCATGCACTGTCTGCGCTTCGCCGTCCAGCTTGGAGCATGTCACCAACGCATCGGGATAACGCACGGCGCTCCCCACGTTGGCAACCCAGCGTCGGGCCGCAGTGGCTGGCATGCGCCGCCCCGCAACCGGCGGTCCAAGGCGCGATGCGGACTACGCATGATGCTGGCATGATTTACCGTCCCACCAGTCATGGCGACCGGCTGGAAGCCGTCGAACTCGTAGCGACCGTCCTGGGAGGCGGCCCAGCTAAGGAACCGTCCGGGAACAAGTCCTCCAAGTGATCGCGCTGCAATTTCCGTGTCATGGCCGGCCCTCGGGTCAAGCGCCCGAGGGCCGGCCATGACACGGAAATTGCGATCCGCCGGCAGCAGATTCGCTTGTTCCCGGACGGTCCCTAAGGAACTCGCTCTGCGTCCAGGTCCTGCGAAGAGGGACGTTCATCCGGCGAGATTAGCACGTGTCGGTACGAGTATCACCAAGATCGGTGGTGGGTCGGTTTGAGTGGGTGCAAAGGGTCGGATGCGGCGGTCCGCGCCAGCGGATACTGCGACCGCTACTTTGGGTGGATTCCGGACCTTCGTTCCTTGATGTGGCCGCTCGGCCGGGAAATCTGGCCTGCGGTCCGCAAGATAGAATCCGCGTCAGCCACCACCACCACCACCATAGACGGGAAATCCGGTCGCCGTGACACCGTAATCGGGGTCGGTCGCATTCGCCCCGGTGCCACAGCCGACCGCGGAAAGCGTCAATGCCAGTGCAAAGACCACAAGCACCAGCTTGCGGACTCCATCGAGTTTGATCGTTGCCATCATAGTTTCCCATCCGGATGAGCGAGCATGG
Source organism: Bryobacterales bacterium (assembly GCA_963803725.1). Classification (GTDB taxonomy): domain Bacteria; phylum Acidobacteriota; class Terriglobia; order Bryobacterales; family Bryobacteraceae; genus JOPF133. The sequence goes on from CAWDOH010000067.1 coordinate 193,045, forward strand.
CCCGTCCAAGGTCATTGATCGCGGCCTGAAGGAGAGTTTGCGGATTTGCGGCGCAATAGCGGTCCATCCAGGCGACAAGGTCCTCGTGGCGGAATAACCCTATAATGTCATGCCGGCTGCCCGCGGCGAGACCGGTCAGGTATCCCTCCGACCAGTATTGGATGGCCGCCTTGTTGAACGGATTGGCTCCCGGCAAGCGCACGTGCGTCCAGGCTGCGCACGTCGCGGGTCCAGTGGGGGTCATGACGGCAAGACCCGTCACAATATGGGGCTCCTTTGCCGGCGGTTGCTGTTGGGCCGAAGCCGCGGTGGTCGCGGCCACCATTGCCAAGCAGGCCGCCAAGGCGATCGAGCGAAACCGTTTGGTCCGGTGACCCATCACCGGCCACGAACGGCTGGCGGGTGGAGGCGGAACGTGACCCTCCCTCGCGGTCATCTTGAGTAATTGCGCAGTCACCATCGGTATTACCTTTCCTCTCCGGAAGACGTGTGGTGCGGTGCGTTCTGTGGGAGGCATTGCCGGGATCGCACCCTCGGCCTTTACCCGTTTTTGTTGTGCATTGGTCTCAAAGCCAGCGAAACACCGGGTGTCGCATCGCAAGCCAGAAATCGGGGTCCGCGACACGAAGGCCTGATCAGGGTGGCGCTATGCATTTTAGGCAAATTGCAGGCGGCTATTCGATTCCGCCGTCGTCTGCCATGCTATGTCCCGGCGGCCAGCGGGCGCACTTGTGACAGCGCACCCGCTGGGTCGTTCGTTCTTCTACTGGCCTTCGTGGGCCTTGATCATCTCATCAATTTGGTTTTGATGGCCTCAGGTTGAAGGAGGCCGGCGCCTGCATCGGAGGATAGTCGATGGCGGTCTGCGCCAGCTTGCCTACCTCCTGCTGCACGATGACGAAGCGCCAGAACTCGCGGGCATAGAAGTCGTTCAAGTAACCGAACGCCCATGTCGTTGAGGCTTTCGCCGCGGAGTCGACGAGGTGCGCTCGAACGGGTCCTGGCGGAGGTTGGTGATGGTCGGCATGTCGGTAGTGATCTTTTCTCCGGGCCAGCCCCAGGGCTGCTGGAGGAACTGGAACTTGAAGTCATCGATGCGAAGTGCGCCGAGTTGCGGGCCGGCGAAGTAGAAGAGTTCGTGACGAGCGGACGGTCCTTTGCCCTCCAGCAGGTCCATCTGGTCGTAGCCGTCGAGATGGTTCTTGTAGGTGCGGTCGCCGAGCTTCACGCCTTTCAGCAGCTGATTGGTGATGTCGGGATTGCCGGCTGCAGCCACCAGCGTGGGGAACCAGTCGAGGCCGGAGAAGATACCGTTCTCAACCGAGCCCGGCTTGACGTGTCCCGGCCAACGGATGATCGCGGGCACGCGGAAACCACCTTCGAACGACGGTGCCCTTGGTGCCTTTGAACGGCGTCATGCCGCCATCCGGCCAGGTGAACACTTCCGCGCCATTGTCGGTGGTGAAGATGACGATGGTGTTGTCAGCCTCGCCGATGTCCTGGAGGTGCTGCAGAATCTCGCCGATGCTGTCGTCCATTTGCGCCATGCCGGCTTCTTCGAGGTTGTAGTTGGTCTCGTAGTTCATCATCGCCTGGTACTTCGGCGGGATGTAGGTGAAGACGTGCATGCGGGTGGTGTTGTGCCAGATGAAGAACGGCTTGCCGTCTTTCTTGGCCTTGTCCATGAAGCCGTTGGTGTCCTTGACCAGCACTTCGTCAAAGGTCTCCATGTCGTACTTGGCCTGGCGGCCCTTTTGCCAGTTCTGCATGCCCGTCATGTTGGGGAACGGCGCCAGCGGGCCTTCATCCACGATCTTCTGCTTGCCGACCTCTCCCCAGCGCGGCTGGACGGTCGGGTCGTCGGTGTCGGTGGCCCAGCAATGCGTCAGATTGCGCGGGCCGGTCTTGTCGATCCAGTCCTGCGGATAGTCGAACCAGTACGGGATCGGACATGGCGTCGAGGTGATAGAGGTAGCCGAAGAATTCGTCGAAGCCATGCACGCACGGCAGGTATTTGTTCAGGTCGCCGAGATGGTTCTTGCCAAACTGGCCGGTCTCATAGCCGAGCGACTTCAGCGCCGTGGCGAGCGTGGCGGCCTGCGTCCGGCATGCCGACGTCCGCGCCGGCCTGGCCGACGGTCGTCAGGCCCGTGCGGAGAGGGATTTCGCCGGTAATGAAGTTGGCGCGGCCCGCCGTGCAGCTTGCCTCGGCGTAGTAATCGGTGAACATCATGCCCTGCGGCCGCCAGCTTGTCGAGGTTGGGCGTCTTGCCCGACATGATGCCTCGGTGATAGGCGCCGATGTTGAACCAGCCCACGTCGTCGCCCATGATGACCAGAATGTTGGGCTTCGCGCTGGGGCCTGCGCTGCGGCCGGAGCCAACGGCAAGACCGCCAATGCCAACCCAACGGCGAGCGCGCCGCAGGCTTGCGATAATCTCGAAACAATCGTCATTCACGATCCTCCTCTGAACGACCGTCGTCATTTTCAGCCACGCAAGCTCGGCCCAGGTTTGGGCTCGCCTCTGCGAGGACTCCATTTGGTCGCTGCGGCAGGTATCAGTGACTTAATCCGACGGATATGCGATTTCGGCAAAAAGGCGGACGAAAATGGCTGCGTTTCTTTGTGACTGTGCAATCAAACTCAGCGGCATGATTACCACCCACAGCGGACCTTCAGCCCTGGGCGTTACCGCCGCAGCAGGTTCCGCACCGTGCTGTCATACCAAGCCCCACCCCGCGCCGTACGGATACCCCGAGCGTTCAGCGCCGCGGCAATCGCCCGGTGGGTTGTCACGCCGGCCGCCTGGATTTGCCGGACCACTGGCAACACATCCACCGCGAAAACGTCCGCGGTCGCCCGGTTCGCCGCAGCACCCTTGGCTTGCGCCTCGCCCAGATTGGCCGGGTTGCCCGGCTTGCCAGTGGATACCCGGATGTAGCTGACTACCGGCCGCATAATGCCTGCTCGGCGCCTCTTACAGTCGAATGTAGGGAAGGACCGCTCAGGGCCAATTCCAGCGGTAGGGGCTGCCGGCCGGTCACCGCCTCTTAGCGCTTGCGGAGAAACAACCGAATCAATTGCAGTTACATCGTAGGTCTCCGTGTCATGGCCGGCGAAGGCCGGCCACCCACGACTTTGCTGCTGGCAACAGGAAAAGTCGTGGGTGGCCGGCCTTCGCCGGCCATGACACAGGACGTTGCCAAGCGATCGGTTGAAGCGCTTATTTCCCCCCAGGCCCTTAGGGTGGTGAGCGGACGCTCTGCCGGGTACGAAAATCAAGCAAAGCGTTTGAAAACGCGTGCTCCACGAGTCCCCATGCACCAATTCCGCCGGCGCCCGCCCGGGCTGCTCCGCAACAGGCGCTGCGGAGCACCGGTGCGCAGGTGGCGGCAGAACCCCATGCACCAGAACGCGCCGCGCGCGGAGTGACCGGCAGCCCGGCGCCGGCGCGATTGGCGGCGCAGCCAAAACCCCATGCACCAAAACGCACCCCAACGCCGCACGGCGGCAACCGGACCATGCCGGTCGGCCGCGCAGCGCGCCGCTGGCTGCGCCGGCGGAAGCTCATGCACCAGAACCAGCCCGAAGGCCCCGCAACCATGACAGCGAGCCGACAAGTCTCGCCCGGGAGGCTCGGCTGCCGCTGCTTGCGGTCGGGCGGCGACGTTCGAACTGATCCACTACCCGAAGATCAGGTGCCGCCAATTTCCGTCGCCCACGTCTCGGGACGCGTGGCGCGGATGCGCAGGTCACCAGCGCTGCCGCTCCGCCAGCAGGCTGCGAGATGGTCGGGTGCGACTGCGGCCAGCGGCGGCGCGGCGGTATGGCAGGTTGCCTCGGCGAACGGGCACCGCTCGGCGAAGCGGCAGCCGGGCGGCGGCGACAGCAGCGAGGGCGGTGCGCCCTCGATCGGCACCAGCGCTGCCGCGTCGTCACGGACATCGGGGAAGGCGTGCGTCAGGCCCATCGTGTAGGGGTGGAACGGCGCCTCCAGCACTGCCGCGACCGGGCCGGATTCCACCACCTGGCCGGCATACATCACGGCCACCCGGTCGCAGGCATAGGCGACTACCGCCATGTCGTGGGTCACCAGGATCATGGCGAGGTGCAGCCGATGCTGCAGGTCGCGCAGCACGTCCAGCACCTGGCGCTGCACGATCACGTCGAGCGCGGTCACCGGTTCGTCGGCGATCACCAGCGCTGGCTCCAGTGCCAGGGCGAGTGCGATCGAGGCGCGTTGCCGCATGCCGCCGCTGAACTGGTGCGGATAGTCGGCCAGACAGCGCGGATCGAGACCGACCAGGCGCATCAACGTCTCGGCACGGGCCTTGGCGGCGACGCGGGCCAGGCCGCCGCGCGCGCACAGCACTTCCAGCATCTGCGCGCGCAGCCGCTGCACCGGGTCGAGCGCGTTCATCGCGGTCTGCGGTATGAAGGACATGCGCCGCCAGCGCAGCGCGCGGCGGTCGCGTTCGGACAGGGCGACAAGGTCGCGGCCCTCGAAGACGATGCTGCCGCCGGCGATGCGGCCGGTGCCGGGGAGCACGCCCATTAGTGCGCGGCCGAGGGTAGATTTGCCACAGCCGCTCTCGCCCACCAGGCCGACGATGCTGCCGGCGGGAACGTCCAGGTTGGCGCCGTCGACGGCCCGCACCGTGCCGCTGCCGGTCGTGTAGTGGACCTGCAGGTTGCGCACCGAGAGCAGGGTCATGCGGCAGGACGCTGGTGCGAACCGAAGCAAGGCCAGGGCTCTGCCCCCGGATCGCCGGGGCAGGCTCTGGACCCGCCAAGGGGGCTTTGCCCCCCTGACCCCCCAGCAAAGGCAGCGCCTTTGCAATCCATTCGTTGGAGAGGTTGGACGGGAGGGGGGACGTGCCCCGGTAGGGTTGCGGCTCGACCGACGATCGTCGGTCGAGCCGCAACCCTACCGGGGCACGTCCCCCCTCCCGTCCAACCTCTCCAGTAAAGGGTTCCAAGGGCTCCGCCCTTGGCGGGGATCCAAGGGGCAGAGCCCCTTGGCGGGTCCAGAGCCTGCCGCGGACGACCGGGGGCAGAGCCCCTGGCCTTCCTTCGGTTCACGCACCGGCCCGGCCTCATGGCTCGGCCAGCCGCGGGAACAGCAGCTTCTCGGACCCGCGGGAGATCAGGAATCCGGCCAGCACCATCAGCACGATGGCCAGGCCCGGCGGCGCGAACCAGTTCCAGGCGCCCCGCCCCAGCGCCTGGTTGGCATAAGCGTCCTGCAGCATCACGCCCCAACTGATGCTGTCCGGATCGCCGAAGCCGAGGAAGCTGGCAGCCGCCTCGGCCAGGATTGCCCAGCCGATCGCCACCGACCCGTACAGTGCGGCCAGCGGCAGCACCTGCGGCAGCACGTGCACGAACATTATCCGCCCGGTGGAGCACCCGGTGACCCGTGCCGCCTCGACCCAGGCCCGCTCGCGCAGCGACAGCACCTGGGCGCGGATCACTCGCGCCGTGTTCGGCCACAGCAGCAGCGCGACCGTGACCACCACCACCCGCACGCCCGGCGTGGTCAGTGCCGCCAGCACCAGCATGAACGGCAGGAACGGCAGCCCGAGCGCGATGTCGGCAACGCGGGTGACCAGCTTGTCCACCCAACCCCCCAGATAGCCGGCCAGCAACCCAAGCAGCGTGCCGATCGCCACCACGGCGACCGCGGCGGTCAGCCCACCTCCAGCGCCGCGCGGGCGCCGTAGATGAGCTGGCTCAGCACATCGTGGCCGCCGGCGGTGGTGCCGAGCCAGTGCGCGCCCGAGATGGGCAAATAGCGGGCGATGCGATGGCCATCCCGCAGGATGGCGCGAGGGTCGTATGGGGCAAGCTCCGGCGCGAACACCGCCATCGTCACGATCACGGCGTAGATCGCCGCGCCGGCGGCCGCGAATGGTTCGTTGCGCAGGAAAAGCTGGGCACCCCCCTCTCCGCCCTGGCGGCTTAGCGGCGCGCACCGACGGACACCCTGGGATCGAGCAGCGCATAGGCCAGGTCGGCGACCGTGTTCATCACCACCAGCACGAAAGCGATCACGATGAAGGCTCCCTGTGCCACCGGATAGTCCGCGCCTTGCACGGCCTGTACCAAAACCCGCCCGATGCCGGGCCAGGCGAACACCGTCTCGATCACCACGTTGCCGCCGATGCTGGCACCGAGGCCCAACGCGAAGGCAGTAACCACCGGCAGCAGCGCGTTGCGTGCGGCATGGCGCATCACGATCGACCAGCGCGACAGCCCCTTCATGCGCGCCATGACGATGAACTCGTCGTTCAGCACCTCCAGCATGGTGGCGCGCATCAGCAGCAGCGGCAGGCCCTGGAGGAACAGCGTGAG
>CAWDOH010000068.1:0-6707 GCA_963803725.1 Bryobacterales bacterium
ATTTACAAGAGCTACCGCCAATGGCCGGAGCCTGTTACGATATTCTTCTCACGACAAGGAGCGAACAGGATGGGTTACATCACAAGAGTCACGTCGGGATCGCCTTCGCCGCGCTGCTCCCGGCGCAGACCGCCGAGGAACTGGTGAACAAGAATTTGACGGCCCACGGCGGCATCGAGAAACTCAAGGCAATCCACTCGCTGCGGATGACCGGCAAAATGCAACAGGGCAGCTTCTCCGTGCAGGTCGGCCTGGACACCATGGCGCCGGACCTGGTCCGGCAGTCGTTCACCCTGATGGGCATGACCGGGATCGAGGCCTATGACGGCACCATGGGCTGGCGGATCATGCCCTTCGCGGGCCGCAAAGATCCGGAAATGCTCGGCGAAGACGACCTGCGCGGCTTGCAGGACGAAGCCGATTTCTACGGCCACCTGGCGGATTACAAGGAAAAGGGCAACACCATCGAGTATCTGGGCCACGATACCGTGGATGGCGACGACGCTACCGCTTGAAGGTGACGCTCAAGAACGGCGACATCGTCTACTACTATCTGGATCCCGAGACGTTCCTCGAAATCCGCACGGAGATCGTGCAATTCATTCACGGCTCGGTGCGCGAATCGTTCTCCGAAATGGGTTCCTTCAAGCTGGTCAACGGCGTCTACTTCCCGTTCGCGCTGGAGTCCGGCAGTCCGCGCAACCCGGGCGAAACCAGCAAGATCACGATCGACAAGATCGAGGCCAACGTCCCCATGGACCCGGCCGAATTCAAGATGCCGGCAAAGGCGCATCGCGCCATCGACGCGGAGTAGTATGATCGCGTCTGGTTTCACTGCTGCTTTCTCCCGCGCTGCTCGCGCAGACTCCCGTGCGCTTTGATTCCGGCACGATCTCGGGCCTGCCGGCGCGCAACATCGGTTCGGCGGCCATGAGCGGCCGCATTTCGGCGGTGGATGCCGTCAACGACAGCGGCCGCCTCACCGTCTTCGTGGGATCGGCCAGCGGCGGCGTGTGGAAGTCCATCAACGGCGGCAGCACCTTCAAGCCGGTGTTCGACCTGGCAGACGTGCAATCCATCGGCGCCGTCACCATCGATCCGCACAATCCCAAAAATCGTCTGGGTGGGCACCGGGGAAAGCTGGTTGCGCAACAGCGTCTCGATCGGGGACGGCGTTTATAAATCCACCGATGGCGGCGAAAACTTGACCAACATGGGCCTCAAGGATTCCGAGCACATCGCCAGGATCGTCGATGGACCCCACTAACAGCGACACCGTTCTGGCCTGCGCTACCGGCCACGCCTGGAACGACAGCACCGCGGGCGGCGTTTATAAGACTACGGATGGCGGCAAGACCTGGCGCAAGGTGCTGGCGGGCGCCAACCGATCCACCGGCTGCGGCATGCTGGCCGCCAACCGCCAGGACCCCAAAACCATCTACGCCTCCCTGTGGGATTTCCGCCGGCAGGCCTGGACCTTCCGCTCGGGCGGCCCGGGCAGCGGGCTTTTCCAATCCACCGACGGCGGCGAGCACTGGACCGAATTCACGCCCGCCAGCGCCAAAGGCCTCCCCCAGAAGCCGTATGGCCGAATCGCCGTGGCGGTGGCCCCGTCGAATCCGCAAACCGTCTACGCCATGGTCGAATCGAAGGACAGCGCACTCTACCGCTCGGCCGATGGCGGCCGCACCTGGACCCGCGAAGACGCCAGCCAGTACATGGTGTGGCGGCCGTTTTACTTCGCCAACCTGATCGTCGATCCCAAGGACGAAAACAAAGTTTTCAAGGTGGACTGGCAACCTGCTGCTCAGCGTGGATGGCGGCAAGAGCTTCAGCCAGGTAGGCGGCGCGGCCATGGCGATTTCCACGACGTGTGGATCGACCCCGCCGATACCAACATCATCTTGACCGGCGACGATGGCGGCCTGTGGCGCAGCCTGGATGGCGGCACGCGCTGGGAGCATTTCGAGAACCTGCCGGTGTCGCAGTTTTACCACGTAAGCGTCGACATGGCCGACCCTTACCGCGTGTACGGCGGCCTGCAGGACAACAGCTCGTGGGTGGGCGATTCGTCCTTTCCCGGCGGCATCAGCAATTCGCGCTGGGAGAACATGTACAGCGGCGACGGCTTCTGGATGTGGGAAGACCCCGCCGACGCGACTTATATCTACTGCCGAAATGCAGGGCGGCGAGATCGGCCGCGTCAACCGTTTCACGCACGAAACCCGCGCCATCAAGCCTTACGCGCAATACGGCGAGAAGAAGCTGCGGTTCAACTGGAATACGCCCATCCAGATCAGTCCCAATGAAAAGGGCACCATTTACATCGGCGCGCAGTTCCTGTTCCGCTCTCGCGATCACGGCCAGTCGTGGGAGCGCATTTCGCCCGACCTGACCACCAACGACCCTGAGAAAGCAGAAGCAGGAGGAATCCGGCGGCGTCACCGTGGATAATTCCTCGGCCGAGATGAATACCACCATTTATTCCATCGCCGAATCGCCGCGCAACGGCCAACTAATCTGGGTGGGCACGGACGACGGCAACCTGCAGATCACCCGCGATGGCGGCAAGACCTGGACCAACGTGGCCGCCAATGTGCCGGGCATGGGCAAAGCGCCGTGGGTTTCGTGGGTGGAAGCCAGCCGCTACGACGAAGCTACGGCCTACGCCACCTTCGACCGCCATATGTACGGCGACATGGCGCCGCATGTATTCAAGACTACAGATTACGGAAAGACGTGGACGGCTCTGCCCGCGGCGGCGGCGGCGCGCGCGGCTACGCGCACGTCATCAAAGAGGACACCGTCGACTCCAACCTGCTCTTTCTCGGTACGGAGTTCGGGCTGTGGATCAGCGCCGATGGCGGCCAGCGCTGGGCGCAATATAAAGGCTCCGGTTTTCCCGCCGTGGCGGTCCGCGACCTGGTAGTGCATCCGCGCACCGCTGACCTGGTGCTGGCGACCCATGGTCGCGGCATCTGGGTTATTGACGATATTTCGTCACTGCGTTCGCTCAATCCGTCACTGATGACCGAAGACGCCGGATTCTTGCCGGTTCCGACTGCAGTGCAATGGATGGAAACGAACGGTGGCTGGCCGGAGGGCAACAATTCGTTCACCGGTCCTGATCGCCCCGATGAAGCCTTCATCCCCTACTACCAGCGAACGCGCCACATTTTCGGGGATCTGAAAATCGAGATCCTCGACTCCCAGGGCAAGCTGGTGGATACCGTGGCCAGCAGCAAGCATCGCGGCGTGAACCGCGTCTCGTGGTCCATGCATCTGAAGCCGCCGCGCGTGCCGCCGGCTGCCAGTGCCCTGTTCGAAGCGGCGGAAGGGCCGCGTGTCTTGCCCGGCGTCTACACCGTGAAGATGACCAAGAACGAAAAGGTCTACACCACGCAACTGACGGTCACGCTCGACCCGCGCGCCAAGTATACCGTGGAGGATCGCAAGGCGCAGTTCGACCTGGTGAACCGCCTCGGCGACCAGCTTAACCACATGAGCTGGGCGGTGGACGCTATCATTGGGGTTCGCGACCAGGCCCGCGCGCGCGCTGACAAATTGCCGCCCAACGACCCGCTCCGCCGCCAGTTGGAGCAGCTCGCCGATTCCATGGACCAAGTCCGTGGGAAGGTCGTAGCTACCAAGGAAGGCGGCGCCATCACCGGCGAAGAGCGCCTGCGCGAGTTTCTGGGCGGGGGGCTTTACGGCGACGTGAACAGCTATGAAGGGCGGCCCACCGAGTCGCAAGTGGCCCGCGCCGGCGCACTGGAACACGAACTGGACGATGTGATTAAGGAATTCACCGATCTGTCGAACCGCGCGTTGCCGGATCTGAATCGCGAGTTGCAGGCGAAGAAACTGGCCCCGATTGCGCCGATTTCCGAGGCGGACTGGCGCAAGTCACACGAATAGTGGAGGGCCGGGCTTTAGCCGGCGCGGGGCTTGAGCCCCCGCCGCAGCAGAAGAAACCTCATGGCATCAGACAGCCTAGGAAAAGCGGTATGCCTTCTGAGCGGCGGCTTGGACTCATCTACCTGCCTGGCACTGGCCCACCGCGAAGGATACGAATGCTACGCGCTCTCGTTCGACTACGGCCAGCGGCATCGCGTGGAACTCGAGGCTGCGGCGCGGGTTGCCCAGGCGTTAGGCGCGGCGAGGCACGTGGTGGCGCGCATTGACCTGCGTCAGATCGGACACAGCGCCCTAACTGACAACCTGGAAGTACCCAAAGGGCGCTCGGCACAAGATATGTCGCACGGCATTCCCGTGACTTACGTACCGGCGCGCAACACGATCTTCCTCTCGTTCGCGCTGGCCTGGGCGGAGGTATTGGAGGCGCCGGACATTTTCATCGGCGTGAATGCGCTCGACTACTCCGGTTATCCCGATTGCCGCCCGGAATACATCGAAGCCTTCGCGCGCATGGCGAACCTGGCGACCAAAGCGGGCGTCGAGGGCGGCTGGCGCATCCAGATTCACACGCCTCTGATCCGATTATCGAAGGCGGAGATCGTGAAACTGGGCCGCGACCTGGGCCTCGATTTCAGCCTGACCCACAGTTGTTACGATCCGGACGCGGCGGGCCGTCCTTGCGGACAGTGCGACTCCTGCCTGCTGCGCCGCAAGGGATTCGAAGAGGCCGGCATTGCGGATCGCTGAAATCTTCCACTCCATTCAGGGCGAAGGCTCGCTGGTGGGCGTGCCTTCGGTTTTCGTGCGAACCAGCGGCTGCAACCTGCGCTGCTCCTGGTGCGATACGCCATACACATCCTGGCAACCGGAAGGCGACGACTGGACGCTGGAGCGTATCTGGGCGGCTGTGGCAGCTTACGCGTCGCGCCACGTGGTGGTCACCGGCGGCGAGCCGATGATCGCACGCGAAATCGTGGAACTGACGCGCGGTTTGCGAACGCGCGGGCTGCACATCACCGTCGAGACGGCAGGCACGGTGTTCGCGCCGGTCGAATGCGACCTGATGAGCATCAGCCCGAAGCTGGCGAATTCGACGCCCGAGGGCGAGTGGCAGGAACGGCACGATCGCCTGCGGATTCAGCCGGAGGTGCTGCGGCGGCTGATGGAGACTTACGACTATCAGCTCAAGTTCGTTGTGGCGCGGCCGGAGGACATGGCTGAGGTGCGGGACCTGGTGCGCCAGTTAGGCGCGGACGCTGGCAAAGTGGTCCTGATGCCCGAAGGCATCGACGCGAACGTGTTGCGCGAGCGGGGTGTGTGGCTGGCGGAGATTTGCAAGCAGGATGGCTTCCGGTTCAGCCCGCGGTTGCATGTGGAGTTGTGGGGCAACCGGCGCGGGACGTAGAGTAAACGGAGGTTCACCCGTGAACATTGTGGCGTGCCCCACCGATGGTCCAGTTACCCTTCGTATTCGCCGGGGTTGCTGGTCAAGGAGTCTTCTTCTGGCGTGCTGTCTGGCAACCGCCAGCGCAGCCGCGCCCGCTCAAGTTACCTTCCGTGTGATCTACGAGGCCGGACCGTATGGAGCACCCGTCTCTCTCACCCAATTTACGCCCGGTACCTTCCTTTGGGGGACGAGCCAGATCATCCTCTCCCTTGCTGTTCCCGGCGGCGCCGTCGCCCAGCTTGCCTCAGTTCCGAGCGGATGCAGCACATGCGGCCTTACTTCCTCAGTTACGGCAGCCAACGGACGAGCCTATTCTCTGTTTCTGGGTAACTCAAATAATGCCACGCATCCCCTCTCCCTCGACCTCCAGCCCAATAGCGTCGTCAGTTACCCTCCGCAGACATTCACAGAGGCCTTCGTGCTAAACCTGCCGGACGGGGAACTCCTGGGCTACGGGGGGAACGGCGTGGGCGGCTATTACCTGGTAGTCAGCGATCTGGAGGGAAATACAACTCCCGTGAATTACCAGTTCCCCGCGAACGAATTTGTCGCCGCAGGTCCAATCTATGGGTCAGAAGGTAACTATTACGGCATCTCGGCAGTGCGGGCTGAGCCCGGTTACCTATTCCGCCTGACGCCGTCCGGAAATTTCACAAAGGTCCTCGCCATTCCCTTGAATACCATTACGCCCGAGTCACTGGTCCACGGCACCGATGGCAACTTCTACGGCCTCACGCAGGGCGCCGGGGCCAATGGACACGGTGCATTCTACCAGGTCACCATGGCTGGCCAGTTTACGCTTCTCTATTCGTTCACCAACAAAAATCCCTACCCGGCCCATCTGCTGCAAGCCAGCGACGGCAATTTCTACGGCATCACCAATGCCTACGACGTTCCGCCCAGCGGCGGCGAGATCTTCGAGCTCACCAAGTCCGGCCAGTACACTCCGATCTACAAGGTGAACGGGCGGAATGGGCAAAGCTGGTTTACTACGCTGATCCAAGGTAGCGACGGCCGCATTTACGGCACCGCCGCGTCCGGCGGGCGCTACGGCCTCGGCACGATCTTCGCGCTAGACATCGGCCTCCCCAAGCCCGCCCCGCAGGCGCTGCGCTTCTCTCCGGCGCGAGGCTCGCCTGGCGACAAGATCCGCATCTGGGGCTACAATCTGCTGGAGGCCAGCGTGACTTTCAACAACGTGGCCGCCGCGAGCGCGAGTAACAGCGGCCCCAATTACGTCTGGGCCATTGTTCCTTCCGGCGCCACCACGGGACCGATTACGGTCACCACGCCCGGCGGCACAAGCACCACGGCCGCTAGTTTCACGGTGCAGTAACCGTTG
>CAWDOH010000069.1:0-35262 GCA_963803725.1 Bryobacterales bacterium
AGACCGGCTGCGAGGCGCTGGCTTTTCTTTGGCATAGCGACGCGAGCACAGTGTTCAACTCCAGGCTTGGACATTCGCTTTGATCCAGCCAGAAAATAAATCTCGTCAAGCCAAGCTCGCAGGCTGGCACCAACGCAGTTCTCCGCGTACGCGCGGCCGTATGCATCGACTCGATTGTTCATTTCATCCTCATGCGGTGGCAGCCACCTGCTGCAGATCGACGGAAATCTGAAGGGCCCGCGTCGAAAACAATGCTGCGAAACGGACATGCTCGCCCGTGATTTCCTTCCACAGGGCGGCGTATGTGCGCGCCTGCTCGGCGTAAATCGCAGTGATCTGCTCTATGGCCCCCAGATCGGATTTGAAATCGATGATCTCCACCCGTCAGGAAAACGGAGGGCGAGGTCAATGACGCCTTTGGCGATACCAGAGACAGGATACGTCCGGCTGCACCACCGAAGCCTGAGGGACTTCAGTCAGGCGGTCTTCGGCCGTCCGCACCCGGTTCCAAAACTCCGACTGGCGGACACGCTCCACGGCGTCGACGGCCTTAGCGACGGCCGATTCGGCAAACCCGATCCCGCCCAGAGCCGCCTTGCTACACGACCTTTCGCTTCCAGTCCCTTCGCCTTAGGGAGGTTCATCAAGCGCACTACGTCCCGCCTGCCAGCCTCGAGAACTGGGCGTCTGATTCGTCACACGGCCGTACGAGCATTGGAGGATGCTGGATTACCTGGATCAGCGCAACAAGGATCCCAAGCCCTTCGTGTGGAAGGCAGACGCGGACCCGATGTTGCGGCAAGGTCGAGCGCCTTTCTAAACGAATCTCTGACTTAGGACACTAGTCTAGGAACCTCACAAACAGAGCCGCCGCCGCAAGGGAGCGGGGTGGCACCGTCTGCTGAAGTTTCCATTTCCGTTTCTGTTCGTTTCTTCCTTGACCCCCCGCTGCGAAACCGCCAATAATCGCCATGGGAGGGTTGTGATGAAGGGGCAATCATTAGTCGCTATTCTCACATTGTGCGCCGCTCCCGCCGTCAGCCAGCAAACATACGTCACCCGCTACGACTTTTCCGCCGGCTACACCTTTTTGGACAGCCCGCACCTCGGACTCTTTGAAAACGGTTTCAACCTGCAGGCGGCGGTGCATCCAAGCACTTGGTATGCGGTGGGCTTCGGATTACACAATACCCGAGGTGACACGACGCTCAACGCCGGTCTGCTGCCCGTCGCGCTCCAGCAGGAGCTCTCTGCCCTGCTCGCCCAGCTTGCCGGGGAAGGCCTCGTGCCGCCGGGTTTTGTGCTCGCGGTGCCGACGCATTCGTTCACCCAGACGTTCGCCATGGGGCCGTTGCTGACCTTCCGGCACTTCCAGCACGTCACGCTCTTCGTGCGCCCCTCCCTTGGCGCCGTACGCGAGACTGCCACGCCGAAGCCCCAGGATCCGGTCACGGCCGCGTCGTGCAGTTCCTGCGTACCCGCCGGGAAGAAGACGGACTGGACGGGCTTCTACGGATTTGGTGGTGGTGCGGATTTTATCCTGAGCCGCCACTTCGCCATCCGCCTGCAGAGCGACGTGGTCTACGACCATCTCTTCAACGACATCCTGAAAGACGGCCGCTGGACGTTTCGGTTCTCCGTCGGACCCGCATTCTTCTTCGGCCCGAACATCCTACACTAGAGCGGCCGGCCCTACAGCGTTATATTTCCCGTCGCATGGATGAAAACCGGCATCGTCATGGCCGCTGGAGCCGCCTTGACCGTACCTGTGAAGAAATCAGGGCTTTCCGGATACCCAAGCCTCACCACCAAACTGGACGACATATTGAGATACACTGAGTAGGCAAGAGCTGCCACTTAGTGATCGCGGTGATTTTCGGGCAAATACTACAACACCAGTGAACGCGAATCAATAGTCTTGGCACAGACGTTGCGCACGGTGAATCCTCTGCAGGGCATCACGGTATCAGAGGGCCAAACGTGCATCTGATGTTGATGGAGAACCGTCACCGGCGGCGCGGATGCTGATGGCGCCTTCGTTGAATTGGTTAACGGTCTATCATCCACAGTACCCGGCACCCAGCGTCGATTTTCTGACCGGCGGAAAAGCGCCTCCGTCAGTCTCGAAGCGAGTCCGTCAACGGTCACGCTATTTTCGGAACCTGAACTGCAAGATATTCCGTGATGTTCCGGCCTCCAATATTGTTCACGCCCCAATCGTCCGTACCGCTGCGCATACTGCCGCAGGGCAGTCGGGGCTTTTACGTCCGGGCCTATCGTGCATCGTTGCCTCCGCACGCACCGGATATACTAACCGTCCGAATACAGGCAATTGACGGTACAAGGACTTTCACCTTGCCAGATCCTCGGCCTTGTCGGCTGCTCACCTTCCTTCAAATGCTCTTCGGCAGCCTCTGGTGCAAGAACATCCGCGTTCTGCACCTCATCCTGGGCAACTGCCCCACGCATGCGCCCAAGCAGATCAAGAAGTGCATCAGGAGCCTGGACTTGCCCTTCCGCGTCAAAATCCACTGCCTGCCGATCCGTGCGTCTCCGCTGGATCAGGTCGAGAGCGTGTTATCATACGTTCAATGCCGCAGGAGGGGAAAAATGATCGTTGGAAAAACGCCCTTTAAAAGCGGTCGCAGAAAACAGCCTCGAATTATTGCTCAATTCCCAGTGGAATCTCGGTTTAGGGCCGACGGCGGGAAGTTTCAGATCGTTCAAGGGATCACTAGGAATTTGCACGAGGAAGGAGTCTCATGCCGACTTCGTGAACCTATTCCTGCGACCGCTTCCTACGCGTATCTTTCCGTGGTAACCGATCAAAAGCAGTGCGCCGTATCAGGGCGCATCATGGGGATTAATAGCTTAGGCAATGAAGGCGGAGTGAAGGTTGAAAACGCGACCACCGATTGGCAACAATTCATCTCGGCTACTCTAAACGATGCGCGAACCTCACTCTCTTCAGATCGTCGCACGCTTAACCGCCGGTAAACTAATCTTTCGATGGATGCTGATAAAAGGAACTCGGACCGCAGATTCCAAGATCTCACCGCAGAAACGTCGGATCACGAGACTCAAAAGGTGAAGGTGAAGAAGTTCCTGCGTAACAAAGCGACTACCTATACGGCCGAGATGATACAGAGCCGCCGGGAATGGCTAGCGGAGCTTACACAGACCCAGTTGAAGCATTTGGCGCATTTTTCGGAAGACCCCGAGGATTTTAAGGGGAAATTGAATGCCCCATCGGTGTCGCTCATGTGCCCGTGGGGATTGCTGGTCCCCTTCGAATTAATGGTGAACACGCCCGAGGCGTTTTTTTCATCCCTATGGCAACCACCGAGGGAGCACTCATTACCTCTTATACCTTCGGTTCGAACATTATCACGCGATCTGGGGGAGTCAACGTCACAATTCTGAAGGATGCTCTAAAATCGGATCCTACATTTGTTTTTAAGTCCTCGGCTCAAGCACAGTCCTTTGTCACCTGGATAGAAGCCAACTTTGGCAGGATTAAAGAGATCGCTGAAAAGACAAGCGGTCATCTACGCTTGATTAAGGCCGTTCCGATCATTAATGGCCGTCGCGTGATCCTGTGTTTCCACTTCCAGACCGGAGATGCCCTCGGAATGAACATGGCTTACAAGGCGACTGATGTCGTATGTAAAATGATTCGGGATTCCGTAGACCCCGAGGAGTTCTGGCTGCATTCGAATTTCACAGCGATCAAGAAAACTACGGCTGAAAACTTTGTGAACGGATATGGGAAGTCGGCGATGGCGGATGTCACGATTCCCCGAAAGTTGGTTGAACGGCTCAACACGACCCCTGAACAAATGGAACGGTATTTTCTCCGGACGCTGTTAGCTTCGGCTCAAGGGGTATTGTTCGGAATCAGTGCTCATATGGCGAACGCAATGACCGCCATAGCCATTGCCTGCGGACAGGATGCGGCGCTCGTTGCCAATACCCATTGCGCCAATGCCACGTGCGAAACGACCAAAAATGGCGACTTATATTTTAGCGCATATTTTCCCAGTATGTTCGCCGCGACCGTCGGAGGAGGAACTTCCTTCGGCACGGCGCGTGAATGCCTCGAAACACTCGGGTGTTATGGGAACGGCAAATCCAAACGATTCGCGGAGATCATCGCGGCCACGGCAATGGCTGGAGAAATTAGCCTCATGATTTCTATCGTCAACGGCACCTATATTTATGCCCAGGAGACATTTGGGAGAAACAGGCCACCCAAGTAAAGGCGCAAGTGTGGGAGGGGGAATCTGATATGGACAGTGCGGCGCCAGCGCCAGATCTCACAAGGAGTGAATTAAAAAGTATGCATCTGGCTGACACCTACAACGGCTCCAAGCTGCCGGTAAAATTCCTGACCGCTTCCGGATGGGTCCCTCTCTTAAATCTAGGCTACTTTGAATTAAGGCAATTACCATTTTTGATCGGCGGCTTAAATCATTTTCAACGATATCTGGTTCAGAAATCGGTTAAACTGTTGAATCCCCAACCCAATGAATCGATCCTTGATCTCGCATGCGGGCACGGCTGGACAACGCAATTTATCGCTAAACATGGCTCTAAAACCACTGGACTAGATCTGTGCGAACTACATATTAAGTCTGCACAAAGTAAATTTGGCAAAGCGGGAAATATCAGCTTCATTCAAGGTGACGCGACACATCTTGAAGATTTCGCGCCTCCTAATAGCATTGATAAGATTCATTGTCTCGAAGCCGCTTTTCATTTTGGCCCGGAGGGAAGAAAAGCGCTATTAAACAGTGCTTTCCATGTACTTAAACCTGGTGGAACGTTTGTATTGGTCGATATTACCTGGAGGACGAATTATCCAGAACGAATTGACGATGTAGATCCCGAGAAGCGCTTTCGAGAAACATGGCAAATGGAGCTATTTGAACCGTTCGAAAGGTACACGAAAAATGCAAAGGCGATTGGTTTTGTCGAGCGACAAGTTCTGGACTGGACCAAACCCGTCATGCGAATTTTGGACGTTGCCGCTTGGACAATCCTCATGGGGCAGTATTCACTGACCCGGAAAGCATTGGAAATCGCTCGGTCAAAATACTCCGCTATTACCGAACACGAGTGGACATTGTTACTCCAGGAGCTTCGATTGTCACAAAGGGTGATGGGTCAATCACGTTACGCCGCTTATATATTCACAAAGCCATAACACATGTATTTACGAGCTAAAACCTTTCTAAGGATTGGGTCGGTTCAGCGGAGACCATTGACCGCGAATTGATCGATGTCCCTAAGGGCTTACCATGACTCCGTTTGGTCTCTCCGGCCTGCTGACCGGAATCACGTCCGTTAGTTTCGGGCTCTTCGTCCTATCGATGAGTGCGAATCGCAAGATTGGCAGAATCTGGTTTTTATTGTCTCTGGCGGTCGGTGTCTGGTGCTTTGGCGGGATGTGGATCAGTTGGGCAAAAACCGCAACCGAAGGCTTGTTGGCCTGGCGTTTGGCATATGCGTTCGGAGTCCTATGGATTGCTCCTCTTTTTTACCATTTCGTTTGTACCTTCCTTGACCTTCGACGGAACCGATCCATTGGGCTTCACTATTTCATAGCACTCGTTTTCCTTTTGACTATCCCAACGTCTCTGTTTTTCTCTCGCGTCAGATGGGCCTTCCATTCCCTCTACTATGTCCTTGGCGGTGCACTATACCCCATCTATTTCGCCTGGTGGATCACCCTCGTTGTGTTTAGCCATTATGAATTGATTCGGGCGTACCACGCAGCCTCGCCGGGCAGAAAAAATCAAATAAAGTACTTCTTCTTCGCTACAGCGATTGGATATTTGGGAGGGAGCATCGCCTATTTTCCCGCCTTTGGTATTGATATTTACCCATGGGGAAATTTTGTCATCGTCCTTTATCCGCTGATCATGTCGGTCGCCATCGTAAAGCATCGTTTGATGGATATCGAATTGGTGGCGCGTCACACTTTAACGAAATTGCTCGCCTGGGGCGTGATTGGACTTCCGTTTGTCATCGGCATGATCATGGGTCATTTCCTAAGCAGCCGTCCTGCATTTCTCTATGACCGCGCGCCCTGGGACTTGCTCTGCGTCGCCCTTAATTATTCGCTGGCATTAACGCTCCTGCGCAACTACCAGGACCCGCTGTGCGACCGGCTCCGCTGGGCGTTCACGCTTTTAGGTACCTGGCAGTTTTTGACCGTTCTGCTGTTAACCAGCCCGCCCTACAGCTGGTCTCAGGTCGTCTACCGCAGCGGTTACGCTGTTGGAGCGTTTCTGTTGCTGGCGCTTTTTTCATTTTGGGAGCAGTTCTTTCAGAACGCCAAGGATCGCTTTTCCACGATTGTGCGCCACGGCTTAGAGTGGACCGTTTTAGCGATGGCGGTATTTTCGGTGTTGACGCCTTGGATCATCCGCGGCCTCGCATTTGATCCCAGCCATCGTCTAACCGCCCGGGAGATGCCGGGGCCGCTTTATGGCATTTTTGGCATATGGTTTGTAGTGTCTCTCGTCTGCATGGATCTGTGGTCCATTCAAGCTATCCGCCGACTCCCGGAGGAAACGTCCCGATCGCAGAAAACGTGGATTATGGCATCATTGATCTCCACTACGGGCGCGGCCGTGAGCTATTTTCTCTTTGTCATGCACCAGATCAGCTGGCATTACTATGCGCCCATGGTGGCCGTCATGTGTTTTTGCCTCACGGCCGCCTTGTCTCACCGGATGAAAAGGACTGCTCAGCCGATCGATTTTCGTGGGGCGATTATTCTGGTCGTTCCTTTCGCGGCGGGTGCGTTGCTGACCTATTCCTTGGTGGCGCGAGGCCTCGCCGCCTTTCTGCTGGCTGTTTTTGCCGGTACCATCGTGAAAGCGAGCGAGGGCTCTATCCAGGCTCTTGTCGATCGGCTCTTCAAGGACAAATTTCGCTACCTCGTAGAAATCGAACACCTCGGTGAAGACATTTACCGACGCACCAATCTTTCCGAGCTTTTGCGCGGCTTGGCGCGCGACCTGGCGGAAAGGGCCCGTATGTCCTGGGTCGGGGTATGGCTCATGGACATCACAGCTGGGGCCTTTCATCTCCAGCGGGCATCCGGATTTGCCAGTGAAAACGACGTACCTCATCATTTGTGGACTACGTCCTTTGGCGCTGTAGACCCACTGATCAAACGCTTTGAGTTCGATAGAACGCTTTTGCTTTCGGATGAAACAGCTCAGGAGGAGGAACGAGACGCGGCGCAGGAACTGGCTCGCTGGAGCATCGCGGCTGCGTTGCCGATGTATTCGGGCGACAAACTAGTCGGATTCATCGGGTTCGGGCCCAAACTCGGTCAGGAGGCCTTCCACAGCGCCGATATCACGACGCTGTCCGACCTGGGTCGCAAAGCCGAGCGCGCGATCGCGCAAGCCTACATGCTCTATCAACAGGCTAAGATGTTGGCCAAGTTGTCCCACGATATCCTGAATTTCATCAATCCCCAGACATTGGCGATCCAGGAATTGGCTCAGCGTTGCGGCCCTGTAAGCGCTGACCAGAAAAAGCATTTGAAGACGCTCTGGAGGCAGAAGGACCTGATTGAAGAGAGCATTCGTGACCTGCTGGAGTTGGAGCGCCTGGTCGAGTTGCGAATGGAGGGCAAATGGCGCATGCGCGGGTATCACCTCGGCGAACTCGTTCAGGCGTCCATCGCCGCCTATCAGGCTAAGGCCGAGGGCCGGGGCGTGGTTCTAGAAGCCTCTCTCTCGCCTTGCCCGGACGGCATCGGGGACCCTCGCTCGATTCGCCGCATCATTGATAACTTAGTGATCAATGCTTTGAAATTCACCCCAGCCGGCGGCCGGATTGTCGTGCAGGTCCAGCCAGCCCGAGCAAATTTGCGATTGACGGTGAGCGATACGGGAGCCGGCATTCCCGCCGAGGATCTTCCGCGGATCTTCGATCCATTTTTTCAAGGGTCCAATCATCCTGGGCTGGTTCAGGGCACGGGTATCGGCTTGTCCAACGTCAAGGAATTTGTCAACCTGCACAAGGGTTCGCTCCGCGTCGATTCGGAATTGGAGCATGGAACAACGTTCGTCATCGAGTTGCCTTCCATGTCCCGAGTTCAAGAGTTTGATGCGGCGATGGTAGATCCGGAAACGCTGCCTAGGAAGGCGGCATAAGGAGGCAGAGGTATGGCAGAGCGACCGCACGTGTTGTACGTTGACGACGCAAAAGAAATTACCGACCTGATGACGGTGGCCCTGGGCTCTGAAGGTTTCGATGTCACGGTGGCTCACGACGGTCAGGAGGCTATCGAGGCTCTTTCCGGAAAACCGAAAATTGACGCGATTGTATTGGATATCGTGATGCCCAAGTTGGACGGGCTGCAATTCTTAGAGCGTGTCAGTCAAAATCCGGAACTGCACGCCATCAAGGTCATTTTGTGTTCGGCTGCGTTCCCCGATCAGCAGGAGTGGTGGAACCGACTGGGAGGATCGATGCGCTCCCTTATCAAGGGCTGCGTGCAGAAGCCTTGCGACGGCCCAATGCTCGCCAAGGCTATTCATGCAGCGCTAGGAACGCCCTCGCGGCCCGCCGCGGCCTCGTTTCTCGATGAAGCGGACGAGGCGCCGCCCCCAAGCATGCCGATTTCTGACGGCGCCGTTCGCATGCTGGTCGTGGAAGATGACAACGTCTTTGGTCCCGCAATCACGGAAAAGTTGCGAAGCCAGGGCTACGGCGTTGGCTGGTGCATGACGCGCAAGGCCATGCGTGAGTTTATACCGAAACGGGCCCTGCGATTGCCTTTTGACATTCTTCTATTGGATCTGGCGTTGCCTGATGCCTTTGGTTCTGAAATCATTCGCGAATTAGCCCTGGATCCTCGTTCTTCCGGGCTCAAAATCGTTATCATCACCGGCCACCTGGCCCAGGGCGAGGAGGGGACGTTTCTCAGTCAATTGGAGCCGAAGGCCCGGGCATTGGTCGCCTCCATCTTGATTAAACCCTACGAGTGGAATTCGCTTTTGGCGACCATTGCCCAAGTGGCGGCAAAACTTCCCAAATAACCTTATGCGCATCCTACACGTGGAGGACGAAGGCACCCTGCGGAGCCCGTTAGGGCGCAGCGCTTAGGGCGGAGCGGAAGCCGCCTCCAGAAACCGCGTCGCCTCCACTGGGGGGGAGCTAATGTGGGCCGGGATCTTTCTTCTTGCGGCTGGTTTTGAGCCGGAAGCTTTCGCCGTTCATTTCCAGGATGTGCACGTGGTGCGTCAGCCGGTCCAGCAGCGCTCCCGTCAGCCGCTCCGAGCCCAGCACCTCGGTCCACTCCGCGAACGGCAGGTTACTGGTCACCAGCGTCCCACTCCGTTCATAGCGCTGGCTGAAGACTTCGAACAGCATCTCGGCACCGGTCTTGGACAGCGGCAGAACCGATAAGCAAGCGATTCAGAGCGGTTCAGACACGCTGTCTGAACCACCCTTCTGACGAGCAAAGCCGCCCGGCGGATTGGCGGCGCACCTTCACACCTTGCGCAGCTTGGTACCCGTCCTACTTCCACCCACTCCACCACGAAGATATTCCCGGCGTGGTCGAAGCACGCGCCATGCGGGCACACGAATTTGCCGGGCGTGAAATGGTCGCGGGTGAGCGTCCGGGTGTCGTTCCACTTGGTGGCCGAATCGTCGCCCAGTTGGGTGATGACCTGGTTATTCTTGTCCAACAGCGTCACTCGCGCGCCGAGGTCGGGCACCACCACGTCGCCGTTCTTGAAGAAGTCGAAATGGCAGGGCAGATTGGTGCCGGCGATGAAATCGATGTGCTGGCCATCCAGGGTGAAGCGCTGGATACGGTTGTTGGCGCGGTCGGCGACGGTGAGGATGGGTTCGGCGCCGCGCAGGTCGACGGTGATGCCGTGGGGGCAATCCAGCTTGCCGGCCTCCTTGCCTTTGCCGCCGAAGGTGCGGAGGTATTCGCCCTTGCGATTGTACTGATTGATGTAGCTGGAGCCGTAGCCATCGCCGACGTAGAGGTCGCCGTTGGGCGCCACGGCCAGATTGGTGGGGCTATACTTGGGCTTCTTGCCGTCGGCGCCGGGCTTGTAGGCTTCGGACTCGTCGGGATAGCCGATGGTGAAGACCTCCTCGCCATCGAGCGTGGCCTTCACTACGATGCCGCGCTTGGTATCGCAGAGATACAGGAACTCGGTGCGTGCCTTCTTTGCGGATGTGCAGTCCGTGCGCGCCGCCTTTGAAATCCTTGCCCCAGGACTTGACGAATTTGCCCTTTTCGTCGAACACCACCATGGAATCGGCGCTTTCGCTGGCGGCGTTGACGGTGTGGTGCACGTAGATGCGGCCCTGGGAGTCTTCCACGACGCCGTGGGTGTTGCCGTAGTGGATGTTGGCGGGGAGCTCGCCCCAATCGTGCTGCGCTTCGTACGTGTGGTCGCCGCTGCCCAGGATGGGAGGCTTGCCGCCGCTCTTGTCGGCAGCCCCCAGAATGGCGGGAGCGGCGAGGGCCCCTTGTAAAAATGTCCGGCGTTTCATCGAGTGAGATTCTATCAAGGATTGGCCGGGACTTACGCGGTGGCGGCGGTCCGATCACCGGCGGCGCTTGCGCAACCGGCGCCACCCGGAATCAGGCGAGCGCCCGCAGCGCGGCACCTGCGCCCGCCAGGTTGGCCAGCGTCATTTCCGAATACTTGCGTGAAAGGATGACCCCATCGGCGCCGCCCTGGAAGGTGGCCCGCACGGCGTCCCGCGTACCCGCCGGCGTGCACTTACTATGGCCGGCCGCGGTGGGCACGTCGATATCGATGCCCGGCCATAGCTGCGTGTGCGCATGGTTGAGCGCCGCGCGCGCGCGCCGGGTCTCCTCCAGCACGTAAGCGCTCGAAAATCCCGTCCGCGGAATCTCGGCGTAACTTTTTTCGCCCTGGTAGCCCAGCACGCGATAGTGGAATTGCAGCAGCTCCTCTTGGGGCACATCCCCGTATTCGGCCGAAGCGACGTTGTCGATATACTGCGCCATGCGCTCACCGGCCACGTTGTGATACATCACCACCTTGAGGAAATCCGAGCAAGGAACCAGCTGCTGTAAGTCCTGCTCGGCGCGGTAAATCGGCGAGAAAGAGTTGGTGTGCCAGAGGTGCCAGCCCACCTGAACGGCGGGCTTGACCGACTTGACCTTGCCATAGATCGCCGCGTAGGTCTCGCGCAGGCTGTCGTGCCAGAGTTGCTCCCACGCCAGCAGCTCGGGATAGCGCAACAGGAGCCGCCACAGCTCCACATGGTAGCCGTCGATGGGACGAGTGCCGGCCCGGCTGGACCGCACGAATTGCTCCAGTTGCTGAAATCCCTCGACCGCCCGTTCCACCCGGATGCCGCGCCCGGCGGCCTTCTTCCGGCAGAACTCGCAGAAGCAGGTGACGCGGCCAGGGTCGCCGGCGCTACCGGCGCGGGCGCCCAGCGCGTTGGCGAAAGCGCCCTGCCGCTCCGATCCCCACATGATCCCGTCCAGATCCCAGGAGCGCGCATAGTCTTCGACCAGGCCGAGGAGGAAGTTGCGGTAGGCGGGATTGTTGAAGCAGAGGGTGTCCGCGCTGCGGCCATGCAGGTCTTTCTCCTGGGCCTGCGCCACGCCGGCGACGTCGGGGCGAAAGACGTCCTCGAACCACGCGATGTTGCGGAGCCCGCGTTTGCGCGAGGCCGGCAGCGCGGACTCGAAAACGTCGAACGCTCCCAGGTCGGGGGCGCGAAAACCACGGATCGGAGTGTCCCGGTAATATTGCGGATGCACGGCCGTGTAACTGCCGCCGCGAAAGGTGCCGGTATCGTATTCCTGCTTGCCGTGATCGGGCAAGGGCTGGCCGGGCACCTGGCGGCCGGCGATCCCGCGGCCATAGGTGAAGGCGGCGATCAACAGTGTGTTCACTCCGCCCTTCTCCTGGAGAATGTCAAGCACCGGCTCGACCCCTTCATCGACGAACGAAACCGCGCCGATCTGAATGCCTACCATCCGGCCTTTGGCCGGCGGTTCCGCCGCCGCGCCCATCATCGCCGCCGCCGTGCCGGATACGAATTCCCGTCGCGTCACAGACACCGTGGTCACCTCCCGGTTGCAGGAAAGCTGATTATACGTCCCTGCGCATTTGGCAAGTGGGGTTTTTCAGCATCTTGCTGGCGCGGCGAGGGGCGCTACAGGACGCGATCAGTGCGCCCTTGCGCGCTCCACCCGCCACACGAACTCTGCGATGCGCTCTGCAAGTGGACCGCAAGCCGGGTGGCAGGTCATGCCCCATTCCTTCGATCAGGACAAGCTCCGCGCCCGGAATCGCTTCCGCCGTCGCTCGCCCGCCGCTGACGTCGCACATGCGGTCCAGCAAGCCGTGGATCACCAGCGTCGGGACCTCAAGATGCCGCAAGCGTTCGGTCCGATCCCCGGACGCGATCGATGCGATCGCCTGACGGGCGGCGCCGATCGGATCGTAGCAGCGGTCGTAGGCGCGGCCTGCCCGCGCGGCCACTTCTTTCTCGTCTGCTGGATATCCAGGCGAGCCGACGGCGCGAAAAGCCCGGAGCATTCGCTGCAATAACTTCGTCGCGCGTGATGGCGGGCGGGCCGCCGAACACTTCGCGGAGCACCTCCGGGCGAGGGCTGCCCAACGCGCATGTTGCCCGTGGTCGACATCATCGAGGTGAGAGAGCGGACACGGTCCGGATGCTCGATGGCCATGGTTTGCGCAATCGCGCCTCCCATGGACGCGCCGACGACATGCGCCTTTCGAAGCCGAGCGCGTCCAGCAACCCCACCGTGTCGGCAGCCATATCCGACAGCGTGTACGACACCGACGACAGGTCGCCGGCGAGCGCCGCGGGCAGGTTCGGAGGCGGGGCATCCGTCAGGTGCGTGGACAGCCCGGCGTCGCGATTGTCGAAGCGGATGACTTGCAGGCCGCGGTCGACCAGGGCATGGCAAAACGCGTCCGGCCAATGAATGGATTGCGCGGCGACCCCCATGATCAGCAGCACCACGGGTGCATCCGGGTTCCCGAGGCGCTGGTAGGCGATGTCGATCCCGGCTGGCCCTACTTTTGACGCTTTCCCGTCCTCGATCGACCCATCCCATCCGCCGGTAAGCTCGGGCATCCAATCTCCTGTGTTGTTCTTCCTTACTCAGGCTACCCGAGTTAGGGTTGGAAATCGACGATTTTCGGCCGCCAATGGTAGACTCTATCCATTTTGTTATCAGTATGTTAGACTTCCATTTAGGCCGGCTGTTATGCTGAGTCGGGTAACTGCGCCGTGTCGGGGGATATTTGAAAGGGACGATGGACCGTCGGGGTTCGAACCCATGACACGCAGCCTTCTTTGCGCCGCGCTTCTCTTTGCTGCCCTGCGCGTGGGCGCAAGGCGAGCGCAACCTTCTGCAAGCTGCTTTCGCGGCTGCTCGCGCCGATACCAGCCTGCTGCTCAGCTCCGATATGCCGGGGCTGTCGCTGACCCTCGCCAACGGCCCGTGACGGCCAAGGAGCGCTGGAGCGGCGCCGCGTGCCTGGCGGCGCCGGATTCCGAGGTGACACTCGAGGCGCGCTTCTCGCGGGAGGGGCCTTTCGAATTCTGCCGCATCCGGCCGGCGCCCGGTCTCTTCTGGCGCCGGAAGAGCTGAAGCTGGAGTGGGGATTTCCGATGCAGTACAACGAGTCGATGACCCTCGACGCCGACGCGCTGGCGGGCCATCCCCTCTACCTGCCGGATGGCATCACGATTCCGCCCGCGCATTATCTGAACTGGGGAACGCTGTTCTACAATCGCGAACGCAATGTGGCGATCGGGACCGGCTGCGCGGCGCGACGCCGGCCGCCAGCCGATGGGGCGCCCGAACCGGCCCCGCCAGTCCAACTCAACTGCACATCTGGACGGAAACCGGCTCGCCGGATCTTGAGGTCACCATCTTCGCGTGGCATCCCGCCGACCAGCGTCTCTGGTGGGCGGAGTGGTATCAGGACGAAGAGCGACGCGAGCCGGGCGCGCATCGGGCGATTGTTCCCGGTGCTGAGTCCGCTTCAGATAAGCTGGGCGCCGGGAGAGCGGCAGACGATCCAGATCGTGCC
This sequence comes from Bryobacterales bacterium, assembly GCA_963803725.1. Classification (GTDB taxonomy): domain Bacteria; phylum Acidobacteriota; class Terriglobia; order Bryobacterales; family Bryobacteraceae; genus JOPF133. The sequence goes on from CAWDOH010000069.1 coordinate 14,115, forward strand.
CGGTCCCGCGCGACGCCGGCCGCGCCATGGATTGGACGCTGATCGACGATGTCTCCGGCCAAGTGGTCGCCGCAGCGCCGCTTCACGTACCAGTTGCCGGTCACGCATCTCACCGTCGAGGTCGGCGAGTGGCCGACGGGATTGTATCGCGCCGTGGTGACGCCGGCCGGCGAGAAGGTGGACGGCTCCGTGCGCCGGCTCAGCCAGAAAATGATGAATCTGATCGTGCGGCCCGCGCAAAGCTCGCACCAGGTTCTGTTCGTGGCCCCCACCGACATGTGGCGCGCTTACGCGAGTAACGGCGGCCACGCCATGACCTCCTGGCGGGAATCCTGGCATTACGATAGCGTCGGCTACTCGCCCACCGTGCTGAACACGCGGTTCCGCCGCAGCAATCACTACTATTACGGCCTGTACGAGCGCTGGTCCGACATCAAGCACTACCGGTACCTGCGTGAGCTGGCGCGGCAGGATGGCTTGGCGATCGACTACTGCACGCAGGACGACATCGCCAGCGGCCGCGTGCGCCTTGACGATTACCGGCTGGTGCTGCTGGGCAATCACGCCGAATTCACCACGCTTCCCTGCTTCCTGAGTTTTCGCAACTACCTGGCCCGCGGCGGCGCGGTGATGGTCCACGGCGGCGATTCCTTTGCGGTGATGGTGGAGTATCTGCCCAGCCTGGAAGAGCGTCGCTATATCTGGCAGCGGGAGCACGTCTGGATGCACCTGACGTATTCGAGCGACGATTTCCAGCCGCCCCAACTGCTCGCCGCCCGATGCGCCCGCCGAGGCGCCCATCACTCATCCCGATGCCGGAGGCGCGGTCGATTATCTGAACGTCTTTCATGTCAGCGTCGCGCATTGGCCTGCCTCCGGGCGCGCCGTGGTCTCGAACGTGGACCATCCCATCGTGCGCGGCCTGGGACTGAAGCTCGGGGATCCCGTGCCGGGCCGCTGGGCGGGCGAAGCCGACATGATCTACGAGCCGGCAGCGTGGGACGTTCTGGTTCGCTCGGTGGAGGCGACCACTGAGCCCGCCGAGGATTTTCAGGAGCGAGTAAAGCAGCCCCCGTTCCATCGGCCCGGGACTTTCCGTGCACAAGAACCTGCGGCTGGCCGTGATTTCCGGCGAAAATTTTACCGGCATTCTTGACGATCCGGCCAACACGCTTTTCCGCTCGCTTCTACGCGCGGACTGTCCAGTATCTACTGACGCCGCGCCGAACTCCAGGGCGATGGCGAGCCTCTGGCGGCTGCCGCGGATCAATTCGTTGCCCCGGCCACGGCGACATTCGGGCGCGTCCGTTACCACCTGCCCGCGTTCATCGATTTCTCGGATCCGCTGTGGTTTCGCAAGCCGTGCCCCCTATGCTCATTACGTGGTGGAGGGCTCCGCCGATGGAAAGACGTGGTCGCTGCTCGCGGACCGCCGGCATGGCCCATGGCGCGGCATGCAGACCGACTTCTTCTCCCGCCCGCGCGCATCTCCCGCGTTCGCCTGCGCGGCGCCTTCTCCGATGGGCGCCCGTTCCACGTCGAGGACGTTCGAATTTTTCGCGGCCGCTGACGCAAACCGCGCATGCTATTCGGGGCTGGCGCCGGCGGATTAAATGGCCGCCACTACAGTAATCTCGATACGCGCGTTACCGGGCAAAGCCGAGACCTGAACCGTCGTCCGCCCGGGAGGCATCACTTGGAAGTACTCGGCATAGACCCGGTTCATCTCCGCGAATTCCTTAAGATCGATCATGTGCACCGTCGAGGAGACCGCATCGTCCAGTGTGGCGCCCGCTTCCGCAAGAATCGCCTGGATATTCTCGAGCGTCTGTCGTGTCTCTGCCTGGATTCCGCCGGGAACGATCTCGCCGGTCGTGCGGTCGATTCCCTTCTCGCCGGCGACAAAAACCAGGTTGCCGACTTGGATGGCCTGTGAGTAGGGCCCGATCGGCAAGGCGGCTTTCTCGCTCGTCAAAACCTTTTTCTGCATGCTGGCACCTTTCTTCGTGATACGTTGCCGGCGCGGCCGATCCGCGCCGGGGTCATGTCATTTTTCATTTTCGAACCCCAACGGGAGACCCGCCACGCGAACGCTCCAACAGTGCGCGGCCCAGTTACTACAGCCAAGGGCCAGCCTAAGTGGTACCCCACTTCCCGTCCGGGCGGCTACGCTCGCTGACGCTGGAAACCGCAGGCTGGCAGCCTTCCTGCGCTTCGAGCGTGAGCACCGGGAGGAACGAAACCGCGATCACCAGCAGGGCAAAGAAACTGGGCCGCCGACCTCTTTGACCGCGCCGATCACGACCTCGCGATAATCCTCCTTCCGGCCGGTGCGCTCCCATTCCTCCAGTTTCTTGTGGTCTGTTCCGCCACCACGATGGCGGCATCCACCATGGCGCCCACGGCGATTTCCGAGGCCCTGGCCGGGGAGCGGTCCGCCGTTGCTGGCGTAGCCAACCGACAGGGTGGGGTCGGGCAGGCTGTGTTCCTGCGGGGGCCGTTCGAGCGCCGCTTCGTATCTCTTCTGGGCCGCCAGAATCGCCGGATTGCCGGTGAGCGCCTCGCGCACCAGATCCTCAAGCCGGACCGGGGCGGCGGCCCATCCGGGCACTGCACTCGCGAGCGCTGCCAGCGCGCTCCAGACGCGAGTCCTCATGGTTCCACTGCTTTTCCTCAATGCCGGCACGCCGGCGGACAAATGCAAAAGCAGGAAGAGTTCAGGAGGGGACGATCAGATGCGAAGGACCGAGTGGAGCAGGGAGAGATCGGGGGAGATGCGTGGGGCGGACCGAATCCAGATGGCGGCGCAGCCAGAACTGCAGCCGGGACGGCCGAAGCCACCACCGGCGACAGCGAAAGCGGCAGTAGCCCGTGCCCGGCCGCATCCAGGGAGACGGCCGGCAGCGCCACGGCCTGCATGTTGCAATCCCGGGAAGCGGAGCTGGCGTTGGGACCTTCTTGCAGTGCCCGGCCGGATTGCAGCATCCGCCGTGGGAAGGGGAACATGAAATATTGAGGACACGACAGGCATCCGCCCCACAGCAGCGTGGCTAGCAGCAACACCGAAAGGCCGATATTGGCGAGATGTCTTCAAAGCCGTCATATCCTGGCCCGCATGCGCAACTACTTCGTTGGCATAGACGCGCAACATGCGGCAGGTTACGGGGTGAGCTGTGCACTCTTCCAGCCAAACTCTATGCGTTGTGTTTGCAGCAAACCAGATTTGGGAGAGCGGGCGGATTGGGTGCATTCACGCAGGAAGGGCACTGCTGTGGGGGGACCGACCGAACTGCGCAGCGGCTTTCGCCACCGGCCCTCGCGGACCGGCGGGGCGCAAGCTTCAAGCGCGCCGGAAAGAGATTTTATTTCCCCAGAATCTCTCGATCAGCGGCAGTGCCGGCCGGAAAACCCGGTCGAGAGGAAGATGCGCCGGCCTCCGTTTCCGGAATCGTATTCCGGATGGCGGTCCAGGTAGAACTTGAGCGCGCGGGCGGTGGCCTGGGGCTGGTGGATGATCGGTACGCCGCGCGGGCAGGGCGGCGGCGAAGAAGTCGGCGACTAGCGGGTAGTGCGTGCAGCCGAGAATCACGCAATCGGGCGTCGGCGCCGGCGGTCTGCCGCAGTTCGCCGACATACTGCTCCACCAGCGCGCGAATCCCGGCGGCGAGGCTCCCCTGCTCGATGGCGCCGGCGAGCTCGGGGCAGGCCTGCTGCACGACCGTGATATCGGGACGGCGCTTGCGGATCTCGACCGGGTAGCAGTCCGTCTCCACGGTACGGCGGTGGCAAAAACGGCGATGGTGCCGGACCGCCCGGATGCTTCCGCGGCAGCGGAGTACTCCGTCCCAGGCAATGCCGGTGGCGGCCTCGATCGTCGGCACCACGATGCCGATCACGTTGCGCGCCACTCCGTCCTCACGCCTTCGCGCGGGCAGCCACTGCTGCTGAATCCAGCGCAGCGCCACCACGGAGGCGGTGTTGCAGGCGATGATGGCGAGCGTGCAGCCCTCGGCGAACAGGCGTTCCATCCCCGCGCAGGTGAGGTTCAGGACTTCGATGGGCGGCCGGGTTCCGTAGGGCGCGTTGCGGTTGTCGCCCAGGTAGACGAAATCCCGGTCGGGCAACGCCTCGATCAGCGCGCGATGCACCGTCAGCCCGCCGAAGCCGCTGTCGAAAACGCCGATCATCCGCAGAGCCGTTCCATAGACTGACCACTTCCAGCTTATCGGATATAATCACGCGATACGCCGCGGTTTCTCCCTGGCAACCGGCCGGCGCACGAGGAGCGAATATGTGTGATCAGGATCATTTTGAGAAGGACCGGCAAGAGTACGAAGCTCTCGGTTTGGTGACGCGAAAGCAATTCGGCATGATGTTGGGAGCGGGCATCGCCATGATGCTGCCGCAAGTCGCGAACGCGGTCGCGGTGACCGAATCGGACGTGAACGTCACGACGCCGGATGGCACGGCGGACTGCTACTTCGTGCATCCGGCGAGCGGCACAGCCGCCGGCGTTCTGATGTGGCCGGACATCTTCGGGCTGCGGCCGGCGTTCCGCCAGATGGGCAAACGGCTCGCCGAATCGGGCTATTCGGTGCTGGTGGTGAATCCGTTTTACCGCGTCAAGAAAGCCCCGACCGCGGACGCCGGCGGCGCAACCCCAATCCCGCAGCTGATGCCGCTCGCGCAAGGTCTGAACGAGACCACGCACATGACCGATGCGAAAGCGTTCATCGGGTGGCTGGACGGGCAGGCGGCGGTTGCCAAGAATCGGAAGATGGGCACGCAGGGTTATTGCATGGGCGGCCCGATGGCGTTTCGTACCGCGGCCGCCGTGCCCGACCGCATCGGAGCGGTCGCCTCCTTCCATGGCGGCGGACTGGTGACGGATATGCCGAACAGCCCGCATCTGCAGGCGGCGAAGACCAAGGCGCAGTTCCTCATCGCGATCGCGGCAAACGACGACATGCGCGCGCCGAATGAGAAGAACGTCCTGAAAGAGACGTTCGCCAAGGCGAACCTGCCGGCGGAGATCGAAGTGTACACGGGCGCCGCGCATGGCTGGTGCCCTCCGGATTCGCAGGTCTACAACGAGCCGCAGGCCGAGAAGGCATGGAGCCGCCTGCTGGTGCTGTACGGAAAAGCTCTGGCCTGAACGCCGCTGATTCCGGCGGGAGTATACTGCCAGGTAATTCGATCACCGAGGGGCGATGCCCAAATTGGAGGGACTAAGATGCATTTCCTGAACGATGATGATATGAAGGACCTGCTGCCCGCGGAAGAAGCGGCATTTCCTTCCCCCGTTCCCACGCAGGTGGTTTCGAGCGAGGAATACCTGCCGCCGCCGCAAACGGCCCAGCAGAAGGAGTACGAGGCGCGGCTGATCGACATGGCGGATACCATCGCTAGAAAGCAGGGGGTTTCCCGCCGGCGCTTTTTCGAAACCGCTTCCGGCATGGCGGCCTCCTTCGTGGCCCTGAACCAGGTTTTCGGCACGCTGTTCGACGCTAGCATGGCGGAGGCGCAAACGCCGGAGATGGCCAACCAGCGCGCCAAGGCGCTCGTCCGGCCAGTTCATCATGGATACGCACACGCATTTCCTGCGCGACGACACGCGCCTGACCGGGTTTGTCGCCATGCGGAGGCGGTGGGCAAGGCCGGGTGGAACAAGGGCATCGGAGACAAGCCGCAAACCATCGACGATCTCAAGTACGACAACTACTTCAAGGAAATCTATCTCGACAGCGACACCAAGGTGGCCTTAGTCAGCAACGCTCCATCGGACATACCCGAGGATTGGTTCCTCACCAACGACATGGTGTATCAGACGCGCGCCAAGGTCAATGAGAAGGCCGGCGCGAAGCGGATGCTGGCGCACTTCATCATCACTCCGGGGCAGAAGGGATGGCTAGAAGCCATTGATCGCACCATCGCGGTGGGCAAACCGGATTCCTGGAAGGGATACACCGTAGGCGATAACACCCACAAGGAACTGAGCAACTATCCATACCGCCTGGACGATGAAAAGCTGATGTATCCGGCGTACGAGAAATTCGCCAAGTCGGGGATCAAGAATGTCTGCATCCATAAAGGCCTGTGGGCGCCCGCGGTGGAAGCGCGGTTCCCCAAGTTGACTCCCTATGCGGCCAGACGACGTGGGCAAAGCCGCCAAGGATTGGCCGCAGTTGAACTTCATCATTTACCATTCGGCCTACCGGCACATTGGCGGCGATCCCGCGGTGGCCTGGGCGGAGTGGGAAAAGACCGGGCGCATCTCCTGGGTCTCCGATCTGCCGGATATCCCGGCAAGTACGGCGTTTCCAATGTGTACGCGGACCTGGGGCAGGTAATGGCGTACTCGACGGTGGTGAATCCTCGTCTGGCGGCGGCGCTCATGGCACCTTGATCAAAGGCCTGGGCGTTGATCACGTCATCTGGGGGACCGACGCCGTCTGGACGGGTTCGCCGCAGTGGCAGATCGAAGGTCTGCGCCGGCTGGAAATACCGGAAGAGATGCAGAAGAAGCACGGCTTCAAGCCGCTGGGAGCCGCGGACGGCCCAGTGAAGAATGCCATCTTCGGACCAACGTGGCCCGCCTGTACAATTACCCTGTGGAAGAATTCATGAAGCGGCCGGATCGCTTCGCGCAGTTGCGGGCCGAGTACGAAGAGCGAGGGCACGGACCGCAGCAATCTGCGCTACGGGTACATCCGGAAACCCGTGGGGTAATTACCGGTGCCGGTGCCGGAGCCGGCATAAGATTGGGGAATCACAGGAGGGGCTGGATGCTGGGAAAGACGGTGATGGCGTTCTGTGCCTTGCTGCCGCTGGTTGCCGTTCCGCCGGCGGGCGCGCAGGACGCGCCGAGTGGCGCGCAGGCCGGCGGCGGGGAGGACGGCGCGGAGGCGCGGGCGCGGCGGAGGCACGCGTGACTTCCTCGGGCTGGGACCGGCGCCCGATGCAGCCGCGGCGGCCAGCGGCGAGAAGCTCTATGCGCCCAACTGCGCTTTCTGCCACGGCGAAAAGGCCCGCGGGGGTGAAGGCCCGAACCTGATCCGCTCGGCCGTGGTGCTGGATGACGAAAAGGGCGAATTGATCGGCCCGACCATTCGCAAGGGGCGCCCCGACCAGGGCATGCCCGCCTTTCCGAACTTCAGCGATGCCGAGTTGCACGACCTCGCCCAATACCTCCACTTACAGGTGGAGTTAGTGGCCAATCGCGGCCTCTACAAACGGCTGAATATCGTGACCGGAAACGCGGCCGCCGGGGAAGCTTATTTCAACGGCGCCGGGGGGTGTAAGTCGTGCCACTCGCCAACCGGGGACCTGGCGCATATCGGAAGCCGTTACCAGCCCGATCAGTTACAGTCGCGCTTCGTATGGCCCGGCGGCGGACGAGGTGCGCGCGCCGAAGGTCACAGTTACCCTGGCGAATGGGCAAACGATTACCGGAACCGTTCGCCACCTTGACGATTTCGATATCTCACTTACCGATGCCGCCGGCAACTATCGCTCCTGGCCGCGTCAGGCGGTGAAAGTCGAAATTGAGGACCGCTTGGTGGGCCACCGCAAACTGCTGGACAAGTATACCGATCGGGATATGCACGATTTGACGGCTTACCTGGTGACTTTGAAATGAGAACCCTCGGTCTATGTGCTTTGGCGGTTTGGTGCGCGGCCGTCCCGTGTTACGGGCAGGGGCTGGACCCCGCGGCGCTGCTTCGGCTGGCCACCGACACCTGGCCCACTTACAACGGCGATTACTCCGGCCGCCGCTTCAGCCCCCTTGACGGAAATCAACGCCATCCAACATCGGACGGCCTGGCGTTGGCTTGGTTGTACCGCATCACCAGGTCGGCCCGCAGCGCGGCGTGGGCAACCCCACTATCAAGTCGACGCCTCTGATGGTCAACGGCGTCTTCTACTTCACCATTCCCGACCACGTCTGGGCGGTCGATGCGCGCACCGGCGAAGAGATCTGGCACTACGACTGGCAGGACCAGGGCGGCCATCTGGTGGGTAACCGCGGCCTGGGCATGTATCGCGACTGGCTGTATTTCATGACCCCCGACTGCTGGTTCGTCTCGCTGAACGCCAAGGACGGCAAGGAGCGCTGGCGGAAGAAGGTGGCCGACGAAAAGATGCAGTACTTCTGCACCATGGCGCCCCTGGTGGTGAAGAACCACATGCTGGTGGGAGTGGGCGGCGACGCCATGGACGTGCCCGGCTTCCTGGAGTCCCGCGATCCCGAGACCGGCGAGGTGCAATGGCGCTGGAACACCACGCCGCGCAAGGGCGAACCCGGATCGGAGACGTGGCCGAACCCGCAAGCCATGGAGCACGGCGGCGGCATGACCTGGATGCCGGGCACTTACGATCCCGAACTCAACCTGATCTACTGGGGCACCGGCAATCCCAATCCGGTTATCGCCGGCCAGGGCCGCAAAGGCGCCAACCTGTGGACGGCGTCGATCGTCGCGCTGGATGCCGATACCGGCAAGCTGGTCTGGTATCATCCAGCCCTCGCCGCACGATACCCACGATTGGGACAACGTGGAGACCCCCGTGCTGTTCGACGCCGATTACCGGCAAGCCGCGCAAGTTGCTGGCGCAGGCTGCCCGCCACGGCTGTTTCTTCGTGCTCGACCGCACCAACGGCGAGAACTTGGTGACTAAGGGGTAGTCGGGACGTCAATTGGATGAAGGGCCTGGATGCCAAGGGCCAGCCGATTCCCGATCCGGCCAAGGAACCCAAAGTGGATGGTTCACTGGTCGATATGCCCGCCGGTGGTGGAACCAATTGGCCACCGCCCAGCTTCGATCCGCAGACCGGTTTATTCTACGTCAATGGCAAGCAGGGTTACGGCATGGCGTACCTGTACGACACCTCCGACCATCCGGAGGGATACTGCCGGCGGCGGCGGCGGGAACTATCGATCCGCGCAGCGCGCTTTTCGCCATGGACATCCGCACCGGCGGCGATCCGGTGGAAACACGAACACGGCGCCGAAGGCCGCCGGCGGATTGAGCGGCGGCGTGCTCACCACCGCGGGCAAACTGCTGTTCACGGGCGATTCCGGGAGACCTGGTGGCGTTCGACCCCGCCAACGGAAAACCGCTCTGGCATCAGCGCCTGCTGCTGCCCGTCAGCAACGGCCCGCCACATACATGCTGGACGGGCGCCAGTACATCATTGCGCCGCCGGGGACACCATCTACGCGCTCCGCTTGGCGGGCCCGCCTCCGGCGGCTGCGGCTAAGCTCCCGTAATCCGCGCTACCAGGGGTTGGCGAAGCGCGAGTCGTGCAGGACCGCATCGTCGGTCAGCGATTGGAGAAAGGCGATCAGGTCCTCGCGATCCCGCGGAAAGCGTGAAGCCGCCGATCAGCGGATCCTTGTTGGGGTTGTCGTGACCGTTGCCCGCGTACGGGCCGGACACGATCTTCCGGCCCCCGGCGGCATAGTGGTCGAGCACGCCTTCGAGCGTCGGAATGCTGCCATCGTGCATGTAGGGCGCGGTGACGGCGATGTTCCGCAAGGTCGGGGCTTTGAATTTCCCCACGTCTGCGGCGCTTTGGTGTACTCGTAAATTCCGACGTTGGGCGCCGGGTAGGACAGCAAGCCGGGAAGATTGTAGAGCCCGGTATTGTGAAATTCGATTCGCCGCGCTGGGGTTCGCGCTCGGAGACCGTGGCGTCGGTGAAATTGAATCCGCCATGGCATCGGAAACAGGACAGGTGCTGATTGAAGAATAGAATCTCGCCGCGCTTGGCGGAGTCCGATACGGCGCTGTCGTCGCGGTCATAATGATAGCGATCGTAGGGCGAACGGCGCCGAGACGATGCTCCTCTCGAAGCTGGCCAGCGCCTTGGTGACGTTGGCGATCGTGAAAGCGATCGGCTTCGCTGGGGAAGGCGCGTTCGAACAGCGCGCGGTATTTCGGATCGGATCGCAACATCGGCAGGAACCCGTCGCCCTCCCGTAAGCCGAGTTCAACCGGGTGGTCGCCGAACATCGGCGTCAGCGCCTGCTCTTCCAGCCGCGTCAGCTTAGGATTGCTCCAGGTAAGCGCGGCGCTATAGGCGACATTCACCAGACTCATGGCGCTGCGGGAGTGCGATTCTCCGGTGGCTCCGATGCCCACCGCGCGGCCGTCGGTGAAGGCCAGCTCCTGCTTGTGGCAGGTCGCGCAGGCGGCCTTCCCGTTGACCGACATGCGCGTGTCGTAGAAGAGATATCGGCCCAGCTCAACCTTGGCCGCCGTCATCGGATTGTCGGCGGGCACGTACGGCTTAGGGAAATCCCTTGGGCAGATTCCACGCGTAGTCGCCGGGATCCGGCTCGGCGGCGAGCCGCGCGCCAAGTCAGCGGCGCCAAGCAGAATAAACGCAGAACGAAGCCAAGTTCCCTGCATGCGACTGATCTCTCTACTTTTGGAGCCGCACGACTTCGAGCGTTTCCAGCATCCGCACCGAGCGCGCGCCCGCCTTGTCGTTGGGGCAAACCAGGCGGAAGGGGCCTTGATAGCCGAACAGCGGTTTGCCGTCGCGCTTGTCCGCCACCAGGATCTTCTCGTTGCCAAATTCGGCGTCCAATTCGCCCAAGGCGAACACTACCTGATATCCATCATGCGCCTTGGCGAGGACATAGCTGGCCAGCGCCTTGCCGCGAAGCTGATTGCCTAGGGGCGCGCCGGCCTGTTTCAAAATTTCGCGCAACGGAACGCCCTCATATTCAATCTTGGTCCCATCCTGATCCGGGATGGTGACGTTCTCGCGGGGCATTTTGGCGAAGTCATCCGCGCTCAGCACCAGCGGGGATGCGATGTCTCCGTTTACGGTGAGAGTTGCCGGAGCGGCTTTCTGCTGGGCGGACTGGCCGTACCCCGCCGCTGTGCAACACCAGGCCAGCACCACCATCCCCAAAAGCAGATTCCTGCGCGGCATCATGTGAAGCACCGGGTTGTCTCCGATAAGGGACAGTGTATCTGATCCAGGAGCACCGGCGGGACGGCCGGGCCCGTTTACGGCATGGGCACCAGAAGCGTCTTGCCGATCACGGTGGTGAACCCGTCCAGCATATCCAGGAAGCCGGCGGTCAGCGCGGGCAGCGTGCGCAACGGCGAAAGACGTTCCGCGTTTTGCCACGCCGATTCCCGGGCCGCGCTCACGTTCCAGGCGGCTATAGTATCTTCCAGGTGAGAGACCGGCGGCAGCGCCCCGCCGGGCAGGCGGACGTTGAGGGTCGCCTTGGCGGATTCGATGAGGCCGTCCAGCGTGGAATTGAGCGCGGTGTAGTCGGCGCAGTGGGCTCCGCCGGGATCGGGAGTGGTGTTGGTGACCTGGCAGGTGGCGACGATGGCTTCCGGCAGGTCGTGATTGATATGCCGTTAATGCCGGCCAGGGCGAACTGGATGCGCGCGATGGCGGCCTGGTCGCGGCTGTCGAACAGGACTTGCCAGCAGGCGGGGGCGCCTCACCGGAGAGCGAGGACTTGAGGGCGGAAAAATAGAGACGCGCGAATTGGATGTCGAGCTGCGCGAGCCATGCGGAATCCGTGAATCCGCCGGCGGCCACGCGCGCCTCCACGGCTCTGGGCTACCTGGAGGTACAGCCAGTTGAACCATTTCAGACCATCGACATCGGAACAGGTGGCGCCGATGGTCTGGAGAGTCTGGAGAACGTCCGGGATGGATTGTGGGAGCAGCCTGGACCGCGGCCAGCAGGATAGCGTCGTATACGAACACGACTTATTTTAGTCCACGCATTCGCCCGGACAAACTATTCCGTGCGGCCCGCACCGCGGAAAAGGCCGAACCGCTTCAGCATCACGACCCAGCAGCACGCCGCCGCAACAAATAGGCCAGGAAAAGCGGCATCGTGCTCCACTGGGTTTTTTCCGTGAACTGGTGGGGGTGGAACCAGGGCTGAAGATAAGCGTCGCGCAGGCGATCCCGCGCGATGATCATGAGCAGAACCACCAGCGCCATTCCGCCTGCCCCACGAAACGGCCGAACGGGGATCTTCGCTGTGCAGAGCGCCGGACATGGCCGGGAACAGCGCCAGCGCCGCGAAGGTGCCGATTCCCAGGCAGGCGGTGGCAAGCCGTCGCCGCCCAGGAAGATGGTGCGCTGGCCAGCGGCAGGCTCACCAGAAACCAGAAACCAACCAGGAACTGGGCCATGGTGGCGTAGAGGAACGCCTGGGCGCCGATGCGGAAGGCGTAGCGGGCATAGCCGTTATCCGTCTTCCACTGGCGCAGCGCGCCCAGCGCCAGCGCATGCCCCGACCGCCACCGCCGCCGCCAGAAAGTGGAGCAGGCGCGGCACCAGCGACGGTTCGCGCCAGGTTCAGGTTCCAGCCGCCGGGGTTGGCGAAATACTTGCGCGCCCACGCCGCGGGAGCCTGGCTGAGCGTGGCATTGTTGCTCTGCAGGAAGGCGATGGCGGCCATCAGGAGCACGCTGGCCAGCAGCACCGGACCGCTCCAGGCGGCGGGCGCTATCCGGGCGAGGCCACGATGTAGAGACCGTAGTATGCCAGCACCAGAAATACCAGCAGCAGAAACCACGGCCACGCCATGAGGATCGACGAGGTGTAAAAGAACTGGCCGTAGAGGACCTGCACGAACAGAAGCGGCGCAATGCCGAGGGTGATGGTGGCGGCCAGGAGCGCGGGCATCTTTCCGGCACAGGTCCAGGAACAGCCGGCGCCGATGCGGGTCGCGGCGCGCGCGCCAGCGGGCGGCAGCGCCAGCACCGCGCCGCCGAGCATGGCGTTCATGACCAGAATGTGGAGGAAGAACGTAACCATCAGCAGCAGCTTGAAAACCCAGAAGGGGCCGGGCAGCGGGTTCGGGTCCCAACGGGAATGGGGTTGGGTCGCATCGATGTTTACCTCGTTTGCGCGGCGCTTCGGAAGCGCGTTTGCACCCAGTGCACCAGCGCGGCGCGCTCGGCTCTCGGTTAGGTGCAGGTCGGGCATGAGCGGGTACAGGGCGGGCAGGCTGGCCAGGGCGTCGCGGCTGCCGATCGCCGCATCCATCCCGGTGAGACACACCAGGGCGGCATTGGCGGCCCGGACTCTCATGGCACATCGCGCAGTTCTGGTCGAAAATGGTCTTGCCGTCCGTGTTGCGGCCGCCGCGGAGAGCGGGCCGCGAATTCGTCGAGCTACGCCGCCAGCGCCATTGCGCCTGATCGGTGCCGGCAAACGGCGGCATGGCCCCGTTATGCATGAGTAAGCCTGCCGAGCATGGCCTTGATCTTGCTCTGGTCCCATTGGCGCTCGCGCAATGACGCCTTCACTCCCCGATAGGCATTGCGGTGTGGCAGCTCTGGCACTCCACGCGGAAGATTTCGGCTCCGGCGGCGACCTGGTTGCCTGGCGTCAGAATCTGCCGATGCGATCCATTTCGCCGTGGCGGTAGAACACCGGCCGCGGCGACCTCGTCCACGCTGAAGCCGCGCATCACCCGGGATCGTCGGCGAATAGAGCGAGTTTCGTAGAGATAATCGGAGATGACGATAGGAGTTGCGAACCGATTCCCGCACAAACTCGAACGAGCCCATGGCTGCGAACGCCAGCAGCGGCACCGGCAGGCTGAAGCGCCAGGTGCATCTTCGCGGGCCGCACCAGCGAGAGCAGCGCCAGCAGGAACGTGGCCGCCAACAGGATCAGGCGAGCGCCGCGAAGCGCGTAGCCGTGGGCAGGCAGCCCGCGCGCATCGGCCCACACGTCGGCGGGAATCCTGCGCGATGTACCACCGATCGAAGGCCGGGGAGAACCGCCAGCGAGGGCACGATCCACCATGCACTCCAGCGCACGATCCGCGCCTTTAAGCGCCGCGTCTTTTTGAACACTCGCGGTAATCAGCGCGTAGATGCCCGCCAGAGCGAACGCAATCGCCGTGCGGAAGGCGAGCGACGGAAAATAGGTCGGGTTGAAAAAGCCTCTCCAGAACTCGTGATTCTTCACCCAGCTTCCCGAGCGTGAGCATGAAAGTGATGATCCCGTTGATGATCACCAGGCTAAGGTAGGCGGCAATGAAATAGATCCAGCCATACCACTCGTGCAGCCCCGGCTCGAGTTTGTCCCATCCGTAGAGATAGAGCAGCGCGGCGGTGATCTCGATGAAGAAGAAAACCCATTCGATCGCCCATCCCCACACGTAGATATGGATCAGGTTGCTGGTCGCCGTAGGGCTGATCAGCCCGATGGTGAACCAGATTCCCACGCCGCTGATCGCGCCGAAGACCACCGTCGCCAGCACAAAGAACCGGGTGTGCCGCTTGAGCCAGGCGAGCAGCTCCAGGTCGTTCTTTCGCCGCGCGCGGCGTTCCGTAACCACCAGGAACAGCCCGCCGCCCACCGCGAAGTGCGAGACAAAGACGTGCAGGATCGCCACAACGGCGATCAGCATTCCGGCGCCAAAGGCGACGTCCCAAATGGGATAGTTCATACCACCTCCACGGGGCGAGCAGCCGCTCCGGCATTTTGGATATTAAAACTCCAATATAACGCAATTTGCCAGAAATCGCGGTCGCGGTGGTAGCCTGAAACAAGCAGGCGATGACTTTCAGAGGATGGTGGCTACTCGCTGCCGGTGTTGGCTCGGCCGGTTGGGGCCAGACAGGGGGCGAAAGCCCTGGCCCGGCGGTGGGCGCAGACGTACCTGCGTTTCAGCTTCCCGACCAGAACGGGCAGAGCCGCGATTTCCGCAGCCTCTCCGGGCCCAAGGGCCTGATGCTGGTCTTTTTCCGTTCCGCCGACTGGTGACCCTATTGCAAAGGACAGCTCGTGGAGCTGCAACAGAACCTGGACAAATCCGCAAGCGCGGCTTGGGCGTGGCGGCGGTGAGCTATGACAGCGTGGCGGTCCTCAAGAATTTCGCGCAGCGCAAAGGCATCACTTTCCCGCTGCTTTCCGATACCGATTCGAAGGTGATCCGCAGCTACGGCCTGCTCAACGAACGGTGGCGAAGGACACGCCGCAGTTCGGCATCCCGTATCCCGGAACCTTCATTCTGGATCCGCGCCGGCGTGGTGACCCAGAAGTATTTTGAAGCGGATTTCCGCCAACGCTACACCGCCTCGGAGATTCTGGTGCGGCAGTACGGCAGCGCAGCCGGCGCGACGGCAGCCAGGTGATCGAGACCAAACACCTGCGCTGACCTCCTCCGCCAGCCAGTCCACGGTCCATTGGGGCCAGCGGCTGGCGCTGGTTGCGGACATCGAGCTCAAGCCGGGCATGCACGTCTACGCGCCTGGAGTCCAGGGCTATATCCCGATGCATTCAAGCTGACCGCTGCCCGGCCTTCCAGGCATACCGCCCGCCTACCCGGCCCCGCGCAGCTCCACCTCAAAGCCATCGGTGAAACGGTGCCTGTATTTGAGGGCCGTTTCCGCGTGGCCGAGGACATCACCATCGCGCCCGAGGCCCAGGTGAAGCCGGCGCTCAGCCGGCCGGCGACCTGGTGGTGGAGGGAACCCTCCGCTATCAGGCCTGCGACGCGAAGATCTGCTACCCGCCGCAGAATGGTCCCGCTGCGCTGGACCTTGCACTACGAAGCGCTGGACCGCCAGCGCGTCCCAGCGGAAATGCAGCGGAAGGCGCCGGCGGGCCCGCGGTAACGCCGCAAGCCTTCAGCGGGCGCGATAGAGCTTCCAGACCTCCAAAATATCCTTGCCCCGGTAGAGAACGGTGCGGGCGTCGAGCATTTCGGCGTCGCGCGGGATCTCCACCGGCAGGGCATTGCGGGTGGTGAATTCCACCTGGAAGGTCACCAGGCCGGCCACCACGTAAGGCGGAATTTCGGCCAGGCGGCGCATGGCCCGCACCGCCCCCGCGCGGATGAGATCGCGCGCGGCCGGGGCCGAAAGCGAAATGCAGGTGTAGTTGGAGAGCCCCTCCTTCACCGCGACGGTCTCCGCCTTGGGCACGATGGCGTGCAGTTGAGCGGCGGCGGCCTGGTCGCCGCTGAGGAAGATCACGGGCGTATGAAAATGACCGGCGAGGGCGGCGTTGACTTCGATTTCGCCCACCGGTTGGCCGTTGAGCAGCATGGTCTCGACGCCCAGCGAGCTGAAGCTGTGCGCCATCACGCCGCCGCGCGAATCGGCGCGGGCGTGCTGGCCGATAAAGGCGACGGCGGAAAAGCCGCGCTCGAAGAGCATGGAGGGGCCGAGCTTGCCGATGATCAGGCGGGCGCGCGGTTCGATGGTGAGGGCGGAGAGCGTCTCGGAGTCATCGTGCCCGTCCCACACCAGGACTTCGTCGGCGCCTCCCGCGAAGAAACCTTCCACGGCCGCGTTGATCTCACCGGTGAGCGACTGCCCGCACTTTCGACGTTGGTGGGCTCCGTCTGGTCCTGCCGGCACACGCCGGCCACCCCTTCGGCATCGGTGATGAGGAAAACCGTCTTCTTCGCTTGCGCTTGAAGCGGCAGGCCGGCAAGGAGCAGAAGGACGCAAATTCGCAGAGATATCGACATAGACCGGTCCGGGCGGCGTCAGTTTTTCAGCGACATGGTCCTGGCCAGTTCCATGGCTGCTTCCGGCGTGGTGGTGGTGCCCATTTCGGTGTCCAGATAGCCTTGGTAGTTCAATTCGCGCAGGACGCGGAACATGTACGCGTAGTCGATCTCGCCCGTGCCCGGCTCCTTACGGCCCGGAACTTCGCCGATCTGCACCAGCCCGATCCAGCCTTTCGCAAGCCCTCGCCGCAGGTGGGTGGTGATGTTTCCCTCCATCAACTGCAGATGGTACATGTCGAAGCAGATTTTCACATTGGGATGCGCCACTTCCTCGATCACCGGGAAGGCCACGGCCGCGGTGTCGAGCGCCATGCGGCCCTGATTGGCCGTCGGTGCTGAGCGGCTCCATCACCAGCGTGATGCCGTGCTCCTTGGCGATGTCGCCGGCCTTCCTTCAGCCCGCTGACGATCTGCGCACGCTGCGTTTCCCACGGGAACATCGGTCTGCGTCCTGCCCACGAAGATGATGGGCTGTGCGCCGCCAAACCGCTCCGCCATTTTGATGCGCGGCGGCGATTTCGTCCAGATAGGCCTGCTCCATGCCCGGCTTGGTGAGGCCCGTCGAACTACCCGACTTGCCGGGCCCGTAATGCTGGCGCATTTCATGCCGGTCTGTTCCTGGACCTTGAGCATGGCGTCCTGCTCTTCCTCCGAGGCGGTCCAGAAACTGTAAGCCTTAAAGCCGTGGGCGGCCACCATCTCGACCCGCTGGCCACGCGGCATGGTGCGCGGGAACATGAGCTCGATATTGATTGACACGGTGTAGGGCGGCGCGCCGGGGCCTTCCACCGCCGCCTGGGCATCCAACACCAACGGTGCGCTTACGCCGGCCGCGATCAGGGCGCGCCGGCTCAGAAAGTTCTTCATTTGCAGGCCTTCCAATCGAGCGATAAATTTGTGCGCATTGTATCCCGCGGCTATTGCGGGCCGGGCCGCGTGGGGCGCTGTCGTCTGCCAGGACGCCACCGGGGTTGGCAGGCGAAACCGCCTGCCCCACGTCGGGAGCGCGGCACAATGCTGTAGGATTGGAACTCGGGCGTTTTCCAATGCCAGGACGAAGACCGCAGGCGCACCAGCCGGCCAGCTTTATGGGAGTCCGCATCTGACCGCCCGCGCCTCCGCACACCTTCTGACACCGAACCAGGTCCGCGGATTTTGGGCGGCCTGGGCGGGAATCGTGCTCGATGGCATGGATTCCTTCATCTATGCGCTGGTGCTGGTCCCCGCCATGCGCGATCTGCTGCCGGCTCAGGCATTCAGCCCACGCCCGGAAATCTCGGGTATTACGGCAGCATTCTGTTCGCGGTGTTCCTGGTTGGCTGGGGCTGCGCGTTTCTCTGGGGGCCTTTCGCCGACCGCTTCGGGCGCGTCCGCTCCCTGATGCTGGCCATCCTCTGCTACTCGCGTTTTCACGTTCCTGGGCAGCTTGGCGCACAACATCTGGCAGCTCGGCGCGTTCCGCTTGCTGGCGGGCTTCGGCGTGGGCGGCGAATTCGTGGGCGCGGCCGTTTTCGTGGCGGAGGAGATGCCGGACTGCGCCGCGTCGTCGGGCGCCGGGCTTCTCAATAGCGCTTACTATGTCGGCACGTTCGTCGCCGCCGGCCTGAATTATCTCATCGGCGCGCACTACGGATGGCGGGCCATGTTCGCGGCCGGCGGCCTGCCGGCGCTGTTCATCGCCTGGGTCCGATCCGGTGTGCGCGAACCTGAACGCTGGCAGAAGCGCATGGCCGAAGCAAGGCGGCTGGACCGCCCGCGAATCCCTCCTCGCCCTGTTCTCGCCCGAATACCGGCAACGGACCGTGTTGAACTGCCTGTTCCTGCTGATCTCCATGGTCGGCCTGTGGGCGGGGTCGGTCTACGCGCCGGGCGCGGTGACGCAGGTGGCCATGCGCGAAGGCTACGGCGCCGCGGATGCTGCGCGCATCGCCTCCTGGGCCACCATGCTGCTGGCCTGCGGCACCATCCTCGGCTGCCTGCATGATGCCGCGCCTGGCCAACCGGTGGGGCGGCGCGGCGCGCTGGCTGCTTCTTCGCGCTGATGGCCGTCTCCATCGCGTTCAGCTTCGGCTATGCCTTCTATCTGCCTCACCATGCGCTGGCCGCGTTCATTCCCGGCCTGTTTTCGTGGGAGTGGGGGGCGGCAGCTTCGGCGTTTACATGCTGTGGCTGCCGGAACAATACCGCACGGAATGCCGGGGCAGCGCGTTCGCATTTGCCAACTCGATCGGCCGGTTCGCGGCGGCCGGCGCCACATTCCTGGTGGGCGCCGGCATCTCCGCCTACGGCAGCATGGGCATACCGGTAGCGCCACCTCCGCTGGCCTTCGCCCTGGGATTGCTCGCGGTGCCGTTCGGGGTCGAGACCAAGGGCAAGCCGCTGCCGGCCTGAGGCGGCTGAAAAAGGACTCCACAGTCCGAAATGGCGCGCCGTTTGCTATAGTCCTTACTTACCGCAACGCTGAGACCTCGCGCCTGGTCCAACGACCGCTCTGGTTCACGGGCACTCGCATTTGCCCTGTCTCAGATGGGAGGAATCAGACCATGCCTCGTCCCGTAAATTCCCCTCGGTCCATATCGATGTCTTAATGTTGATGCCGTGGGCGCCGGTGATGGCGCAGGACCCGTCCGATTCCGGTCGAGTCGGAGTGGAATCGCCCGCCAGCGCCGAAATCTGCGGCGATTGCCACCGCGCCACGCCGATCGTGGAAGGCGTCCGGACATGCACATGCCATGGACAGCCGCCTGTTTCAGGATGTGTTGCACTACACGGAGGCCGACCTGGGCTCCGCGGCGCGGCAAACGTGCCTGGGTTGCCATTCGCCCCTGGCGGCGATGACCGGTGATTCGGCCCTGCGCACGAAGGTGAGCTGGGAGGGCGTCACCTGCGACGTCTGCCATTCCATCCGCGAGGTTTCCCTGACCGGGCCAATCCGAAGGCGAGTTCGGGCTCACACGCACGCGAACGGGGCCGTGGAAGGACGACACTCCCAGCCGGCACGGGGCTCTTTTCTCGCCCCTGCACACATCCTCGCTGCTCTGCGCCTCCTGCCATGAATACCGGAATTCGCTCGGTTTCCCGGTGGTGGCGACGTTCTCGGAGTGGCAAGCCAGCCGGTACGCGAAGGACGGCCGCCGGTGCCAGTCCTGCCACATGCCGGGCGTGGGGCGCGTGGCACTGGTACAACGCGTGGTCACGACGCCCACCGACGTAGAAAGGCACAGCTCATTGCCAGTCCTGCCACGTACCGGCAGGGGCCGGCGGCGCGGTGCGCCAGGCGGGCCGGGGCGCCGCGACTGTGGACCCGGGTTTGCGTGTGCACGGCCAGCTCAACCTGCACGAGATCAAGGGCAGCGAAAGCGCGGAACTGCTGGCGCACGCAGTCCAGGCCCGGCTGGCGGCGGCGAGGGATGGCAAGCAGGTGAGGGTCAATGTGGAGGTCGTCAACCGGGGGGCGGCCCACTACGTGCCCACCGGATCGCCGCTGCGTCAGGTAATCCTGGAAGTTCGGGCCGATACCGACGGCGGCCAGCACCTGATCGAGCAGCGCGTGTACCGCCGCGCCGTCGCGGACCGTGACGGCACGCCACTCGAACGCGAGTACCTGGTGTTTGAGCGCGGCGCCAAGGTGCTTTCGGACACCCGCCTGGCGCCCGATGAAACGCGCTCGGAAACCTTTCTCTTCGACGTGCCGCCGGGCCTTCCCACCCGCGTCAGCGTAACTTTGCGCTCTTTCTACTCCCCGCTGGCCAAGACCGAATCGCAAAAGAGCACTACGTTCCTGACCCTCAATACGGTGGTGCCGTAGCCACGGGAGCAAGGCAGAAGGCGGGCGCGATTCATTACCGCGCCCAAACTTTCCCTAAGAGCCACAGAATTCCGTTTTCAAACAGCCGGTTCTGGGTGGGGCTGGCGAAGACGTCCTCACAGTGGCCCATGTTCATGTACAGCATCTTGAATTTCGTGTTCGTCCAGACCACCGGCACATCCGGATCCTTCTCCGTAATCAGACCCTTGATGCCCAGAGGGTACTGAGCGGGGTCCAGGGTCAGCAGCACGTGGACGTCCTTATCCAGGCGCGGGCTAGGTCGCCATGAGTACCATTCGTTGGTGGGTGAGACGAAGGTCTTGGGGATGCCACGGGTTACGGGGCTCCCGGTGTCGTCCACGATAAGCCTAGCCGTCAGCGGCGGCCACGCGTTTACGCCGAATATTCCTCCCCCGATGAACTCGCGGAACCACGCCCATCGTGAGTTTCTGTCGTTATAGGCGGCCACGTGGAAAACCAGCCAGGCGCCGCCGCCCTGCATATATCTTTCGAAAGCCGGTTGTTGAGCGGCTGGCGGCATGGTGTTGAGCCAGACCACCAGTTGATACTGTTTCAGATTCTCGTCGTTCAAATCCGCCCAGTTGCTGGTGGCCTCCACGCGAAAATTGTGTTTGTCCGCCTGGGCGGCAAAGAACTTCATGGCTTCCGCCGCGAAGCCAACGTGATCCGACTCCACATTCAGTGAGAAAAAGAGCAGCACCCTGAGCGGCGGAACGGGTGGGCCGCCGGCTTGCGCCCAGGCGCTTGTTCCGAGCAAAAGCACGGCGCAAGCGACCGCCATAGGAACG
>CAWDOH010000070.1:0-52049 GCA_963803725.1 Bryobacterales bacterium
GCAAACGGCGCCAGCTTCCGCGCCCCCGGCTTCTCAGCGACCTCCTCAATGTGGTCCAGGTACTCGAACACCTTGTGCGACGCTCCGAGCGCCTGCTCGAAAATGTTGTGGATGCCCACCAGCCGCTTCACCGGCTCCAGCAGCATCACCAGGGCAAATACAAAGCTCGCGAAATCGGAAGGCCTCAGCGCGCCGGCCTTGATCTGGTTCCGCGCGAAAATCAGGAGGCCGACGATCGTCACTGCCCCCACCATCTCGATCAGCGGCGAGGAGAGCGCCTGCTGCATCACGTAGCGCAGGTTGATCTTGAGCAGCTTTTGCGCGGCATCCCGAAAACGCCGCGATTCGTACGGCTCGGCGCCGAACGCCTTCACCACCATGTGCCCGCTCAGCGTCTCCTGCAAAATCTGGTTCAGTTCCCCCTGCCGGTCCTGCGTGCTGCGCGTCGTCCGGCGGATTCGCTGCCCGATGCGCAGCGTCGGCAGCACCACCAGCGGCAGCACCAGGAAGCTCACCAGCGCCAGTTGCGGGTCCTTCCCCACCACCACCAGCAGCAGCGCCATGGCCATAAAAATCTGCCGCAGGAAATCCGCCAGTATGTGCGAGGTAGCCAGTTGCACTTTGTCGATGTCGTTCATGATCGACGACATCAGCCGCCCGGTCGAGTGCGCCTCGAAGAATTCCGCGCCCTGCTTGAGTACTTTATCGAATACCGTGTTTCTTAAGTTAGTAACTGCCGAAAAGCCGACATAATTGACCAGATAATTCCCGAAGTAATCGCAGATTCCCTTAATGAGAAAAACCGCGACAATGGCGAAAGCCACCAGGCTCGCCATGTTATGAATGGATACCGGAACGATCTGGTTGAGGTCGATGTCCCGGTGTAGCAGCGGAATCGTGTACAGGTGGATCGGCTCATCCGGCGCGTGGATATCCAGCACCTTGTATAAAATCGGCCCGATCAGCAGCGGGATCATGCCGGTCGCCGCCCCCGCCGCGGCCATCAGCAACACCGACGCCGCCAGGTGCACGGAGTACCGGCGGGCGAAAGAGAGCAGCCGCAGCAGTTCGCTCATGCCGCCACCCGCAGCCGCGCCAGCGCCTCAATCACCTGGGCCGGCCGCACCTGCGCGATCCCGCCCGGCGCCGCAATCACCTCCGACGCCGTGCGCCAGGGCGCCCAGATCTCCGTGTCGGATGGCCCGAAAATCACTACCACCGGCAGCCCGAAGGCCGCCGCCATATGCGCCGGTCCTGAATCATTGCCCACAAACAGGGCCGCCCCGGCCAGCAGATTCTTGACTTCCCCCAGCGGCGCACCCTGCAGCCTGCGGAATTCGGCGAACACCGAAAGATCGTCCTCCGCGCCTCCCAGAAAAACCGGCTCTATGCCGCAACGCCCGAGGTGCCGCGCCACTTCCAGGAACCCCGCCGCGGGCCAGGTCTTTTCCGCCGCGGACGCCGCCGGATGAATCACCGCCCAGCCGCCGCCCTTTCCCACGGCCCCGTCCGCCATAAGCCGCGCCCGCGGAATCTCACCCACCGGCACGCCCAGGTAAAACATGGCGCTCGCCAGGTGTTCCGCTGTGTGCACCTTGCGCGCCACACTCAGAATTTCCTGCGCCCGCGGAATCCGCACGTTGTACGCCGCGCGGTGGCGAAAGTGGCCAAAGCCCGCTCGATAGCGCGCGCCCGAAAGAGCCGTCATCCACGCGCTGCGAGTTCCGCCGTGGAGGTTCAGGCAAAGCCGCGGCCGCCACCGCCGGAGCGCGCCCAATTGCGGGCCCAGAATCTGCGCCACATCCGGGTTGCCTTCGAAGACGGCACGGAAGCGGTCCTCCACCACCACCGCCACGCGCAGGTCGGGCCGCGCGCATTTGAGGAGTTGCAGCGCGGGAGTAGTGAGGACGCAATCGCCTAAAGACCGCAGCCGCACAAGGGCCACCCGGCTCTCCCGCGGCAAACCTTCCAGAACGGTTTCCACAGCCCTCTAATCTTCGATCTTCGCCTCATCCACTAGCATCACTGGGATGCTGTCCCGCACCGGATAAACCCGGTGGCACTCGACGCACCGCAACCCGCTCTGGTCGGCCTTCAGCTCAACCGTCGCCTTGCATACCGGGCACACCAGAATTTCCAGCAATTCTTTGCTGATAGCCATAGCGAATCTTCAGTTTAGCAGGGCCGCCGTCCCCTCGGTGCTGCTTCCGGTGGCGCTGCACCCCGAGCGTTCGCATCTGCCCGGACGCCGAGAGAGCGGCATCCGCAGTGGCTGGGGTTCCGGTCGTGACCGACGTCGATTGGGAAGAACTGGGGACCTGTTTGGCGTCTCAGCCTGGGTCATTCGGCGACAGGTCGTGAACCGCGGCCTCGCCACCTGAGCCGGTCCTCCTTTTCTACGCCGCCGCCTGCATCTCCTGCCGCGCCTTTGCCACCACCGCCAGGTATTGCCGCGCGCGCTCCTCGATTGCTTCGTAGCAGCCTTGCTTGATGGCCTGCGCATCCACCAGTTCTCCGCCCACCGCCACCGCGCAGGCGCCGGCTTTGAGAAAGTCTCCCGCCGTTTCCAGGTTGACGCCACCGGTCGGGATCATCTGGATCTGCGGGAACGGTCCCTTGAGAGCCTTGATGTACTTTGCGCCGCCCACATTCCCGCAGGGGAAGATTTTCACCACGTCCGCGCCGGCTTCCCACGCCGCCAGCACCTCGGTGGGAGTGAGCGCGCCCGGGCAGATCACCTTCGAATACCGCTTGCACATTTCGATGGTGGCGGGCCGCAGGCTCGGGGTCACAAAAAACTCCGCACCCGCCAGCATGCAGATGCGTGCCGTCTCCGGGTCGAGCACGGTGCCCGCGCCCAAAACCAGTTTTCCGCCAAACTGGTCGGCCACTTTTTCCAGGGCCCGCACGGCCCCCGGAACGGTCATGGTGATTTCGGCCGCGCGCACGCCGCCGTGATAAAGCGCTTCCACCGCGCGAATGGCCGCCTCGGTTGAGGAGGTGCGCACCACCGGGACCAGGCCAATCCCGGTGATGAAGTCCAGGATCTCTTTTGAGTTCATCAGCTTTACCGTATCACGCGGCACGCCCACCGGCACCAGGCCGCGGCTCGCGCCATTGCCCCTCCCCACCCGCCGCCCGCTACAATCGGGAGCGGACATGTTCTCCTCGCGCTTCCAGTGGGATTTCCAGCCGAACCGCGTCACCCGGACTTTGGAGGCCCGCCGCGTCGCCGGCGCGCGCATTCTCGATCTGACCGAGTCTAACCCCACCCATGCCGGCTTGGCCTACCCACCCGAGATCCTGGCGGCTTTCGCCGACCCCCGCATTCTGCGCTACGACCCCGCCCCCGCCGGAATGCCCACCGCGCGCGAGGCCGTCTCGGCCTACTATGCGCGGCGCGGGTGCGCGGTCGACCCCGGCCGCGTCCTGCTCACCGCCAGCACCAGCGAAGCCTACGCCTACCTCTTCAAACTGCTCTGCGACCCGGGCGATTCCGTGCTCGTGCCGCGCCCGTCGTACCCCCTGTTCGAATTTCTCGCCCGCATGGAATCGGTCGAGGTGCGCCCGTATCCCCTGGTTTATCACGGCGGGTGGAGCATCGATCTGGACGCCGTCGCCGCGGCCGCGACCGCGCGTACCCGCGCCGTGGTGCTGGTGAACCCCAATAACCCCACCGGATCGTTCGTCAAGCGCGTCGAGTTGGAAGCGCTGGTCCACATCGCATCCGAACGCCGCCTGGCGCTCATCTCCGACGAAGTCTTCTCCGACTACGCGCTCTCGGCCGATCCGGCGCGCGTGCCCACGCTCGCCGCAGTCGAAGACTGCCTGGCCTTCTCTATGAGCGGGCTTTCCAAAATTGCCGGGCTGCCGCAAATGAAGCTCGGCTGGATTGCTGCCGTGGGGCCGGAACCGCTGCGCACCCAGGCCCTTGAGCGGCTCGAGTGGATTGCCGACACGTACCTCTCAGTCAGCACGCCGGTGCAATGCGCGGCTGCCTCACTGCTGGAATCGGGTGAAGCCCTGCAGAGCCAGATCCGCCGGCGCACAGCCGAAAACCTGGCGCTGGCGCGTGCCCGGTTTGCCGGTTCGCCCGCAACCGTCCTCGCCATCGAGGGCGGGTGGTACCTCACCTTGCAGGTGCCGCGCGTGCGCAGCGAAGAGGATTGGGTGGTCGAGTTGCTTGAAAAGCAGGACCTGCTGGTGCAGCCCGGCTTCTTCTACGATTTCGAATCGGAGGCCTACCTGATTCTCAGCCTGCTGACCGAGCCGGAGGTGTTTCGCGAAGGACTGTCGCGTTTGAGCTTCGCCGGCCATTGACCGGCGACCGGTGCCGGGGGCGCTCACCGGAACTTTCGCCGCTGCCGGAAGGCCTTCTCGATCACCCCCAGAGTACCTTCGGTGATCTGCCGCTTGGGCAGATCGCGGCGCCGCACCCATTCCACCTGGCAGACGTCGTCGCCCGCCGCCAGTTGGCCGCCGGTGATCCGGCAGACGTAATCGATCAGCACGTAGTGATACTCGGGGACGCCCTCGGCATCGCGAATGATGCGCTCGAAGATCTCCAACACGCCCAGCGGCTCGATTTCCAACCCGGTCTCTTCGCGCACCTCGCGCCGCACCGCGTCGGCCAGCGATTCGCCGGTTTCGAGCGCCCCTCCGGGCAGCGACCACCACCCCTTCAGAGGCTGCTTGCCCCGCTGCGCCATCAGAATGCGGTCGCCATCCAGCAGGATCGCGCCCACTCCGACCAGCGGCCGCCGCGGATACCGACGGTCGGACTCGGGAGGTGCATCCGGGGGTGTCAATCAGCGCCCTCCCCGCGATGCGCCGCACAGTTCCGGCACGTCCCACCCTTGCGCGATGCCCAATCCGCGGCCGTGCACACGACGCGCGGCCGATTCAGCCACCGGAGGTTGTGCCGTCGCGAGCCATCTCCGCCGCGCTCCGGCGGAGAGCGACCCCGCTTCACCGCGGAGACACCAAAAGCCAAGTCGGCGCAGGCAGCCTCGGCCACGCCATCGCGGTGCGTTCGTGCCCTCGCCTTGGTCTTCTCCGCCCTTTCTCCGCGCTCTCCGCGTCTCCCCGGAAACTCCGCTCCCTCTGAGACCTTTCCTTCCTTTGGGTCTTCTCCGCGCTTCCTCCGCGTCTCCGTGTCTCCGCGTCGAATGGGCCCCGCGGCCGCCTCTGGCCTGTCGGGAGTTTGCTCGCGCCAAGAAGATTGACAGCAGTCGATGCGTCTGCTCTGCGGTGAAGCCGACCCTCGCATTTCCGTCGCGCCCCGGCACAGGGCGAACCATCCCCACAGCGGACTTGGAAGCTCGGTCCGCAGGGGTCACTCGGCGCCCTTCCCGTCCATCCGCAGGCGATAGACAAAGCCGCCGGAGGTCACGATCAGCGACTTGCCATCCGGCTCGCCGAAGGTACAGTTGGAAACCCGGCCCTTGATCGGGATGGTATGGAGATGCTGGCCCTCCGGCGTGTAGATCTCGATGCCGTTGGCCGTCACGTACAGATTGCCCTTGTCATCCAGAGCCATGCCGCCCGGCACTCCGGCGATCCCGGAGATCAGCACGCGCTCGTTGGAAGTGTCGCCGTTGCGGTCCACGTCGTACACCCGCACGTTGCGCTCGTCGCTGTTCACCACGTAGAGCAGCCGCCCGTTCGGCGAAAGCGCGATGCCGTTGGGCCGCCCCGCGGGCTTCGCCACCAGCTTCATGGGACCCTTCGGCGGGATGTGGTACACGCCATAAAAATCCAGCTCGCGGCTGTCGGCTTGGCTTCCGAAAGCCGGGTCGGTGAAGTAGACATGCCCGGTACGGCTCACCGCCACGTCGTTGGGAGCGTTCAGGCGCTTGCCTTCCCAACGCTCCGCGATCACTTCCACCACGCCTTTCTTGTCCGTTCGGGTAACCCGGCGGGCGTGGGTTTCGCAGGTGTACAGGCGGCCTTCGCTGTCGAAGGCGTTGCCGCTGGGGCCGTGGGCATCCTCGCGGTACACCTCGCCCAGGTGGCCGGGAACCCACTTCCAGAGCTTGCCGGTGGGGGTATCGCTGAAAATCAGGTAGCCGTCCTTCGACCAGGCCGGCCCTTCGGTGTAAGTCAGCCCCTGCGCCAGGCGCTCGATCTGGATTTTAGAAAAGTCCTGCGCGGCCAGCGGCAGCAGGCCCATCGCGGCGCTCACTAACCAGCAGGAAATCGTCATCGGCCGGAGACGCCGGCGGGCCTTCACCCGCTATTTCTCCTTGACCGTAAGGTTATTGACCACGTCTTTGACGCCCTTGATTTTCTTGGCGAGCTTGGCTGCCTTGCCCCGGGCCGCCTCGGTATCCACGGCGCCGGCCAGGATCACCACGCCCTGCTTGCAATCTACGTTGATCGCGCCACCCTTGACTTCCTGGTCGCCCGCCAGTTTGATGCGCACCTCATCGACGATCACATCGTCGCTGATGGGTTTGTTGTCGGCCAGGCAGACACTGGCGATAAAGCAAATCGCCAGGATGACAGAGCAGATTCTAGTGATCATCTTCACCGCTCATTGTACGCCAGTCCAGCGCGTCCAGGAAGATAGCCTTTTCGCGCCATGCCTCCTCCACGCGTACGTGTAAGTCCAGATACACCTTAATGCCGAACAGCCGTTCGATTTCCTGGCGTGCCTCCGTGCCGATCTTCTTCAGCATGGCGCCGCCGGCCCCGATCACGATGCGTCTTTGGCCTGGCCGTTCCACCCGGATGGTAGCGAAGATGCGGGTGAGGCGTGGAGTCTCCTCCCAGCGGTCCACCGTCACCGTGACGGCGTGCGGCACCTCCTCGCGGGTGGCGGCGAGGGCTTTCTCGCGGATCAGTTCGGCGGCCAGGAAGCGCTCGGGCTGGTCGGTGACGTAATCCTCGGGGAAATAGGCCGGGCCTTCGGGCAGGCGCTCGATCACCGCGCTGCGCAAATCGGCCAGTCCATCGCCCTTGAGCGCCGAGACCGGCACGAAATCGGCGAAGGCGTAGTCCGCCTTGTATTGCTCGATCAGCGGCAGAAGGCGGGTCTTGTCCGGCAGCCGGTCGACCTTATTGAGCACCAGCAGCACCGGCGCGCCGGTTTTGGCGGCCAGTTGGATGGCGCGGTGATCCTGCTCGCCGAAGGGGCGGGTCGCATCGGCCACGAACAGCAGCAGGTCGCGCTCTTCGATGGCCGCTCGCAGGGCGTGCATGAGCCGCTGGTTGAGCGGCGAATCACCCTGGTGGATTCCGGGCGTGTCCACGAACACGATCTGCGCGCCGGGAACGTTGACCACCCCCTGGATGGTGGTCCGGGTGGTCTGCGGCTGGTCGGCCACAATGGCCACCTTCTGCCCGACGAGGGCGTTCAGCAGTGTGGACTTGCCGGCATTGGGGCGCCCCACGATGGAGACGAATCCGGACTTCAGGGCGGCGGGCGTCATTCGTGGGCCACAGCTTGCGATTTGGTCAGCCGCACCTGTTCGACGCGGCGGTCGTCACTGGCCAGCACTTCGATGCGCACGCCATCGCGGTCCACCACTTCGCCCGGCTGCGGCACGCGGCCGAGCCACTCGCCAACCAGGCCTCCAATGGTGGTGGATTCGATATCCTCCTCGCGGTGGAACGAGTCGAAGAGGTCGCCGACACGATCCAGGTCGAAGCTGCCGGAGACGATGAAGCCGCCCTGCCCGTCCTCTTTGATGTCGCTATCCGGCTCGTGCTCATCGCGTATTTCGCCGATGATCACTTCGAGCAGGTCTTCCATGGTGGCCAGGCCGGCGGTGTTGCCGTACTCGTCCACCACGATGACCATGTGGGTGTTTTCCTGCTGCATCTGGCGCATCAGGTCATGGACAGGCTTGGTTTCGGGCACGAAACTGACGGGGCGCAGCAGTTCGCGGACGCTGCGGCGCTCGCGCTCGGATTCCTCCAGCTCGAACATGTCGCGGACGTGGACGAAACCGATGATCTGGTCGATGTTCTGCTCATAGACCGGAATGCGCGAAAACTGCTCGTTGATGACAAGCTGGCGCAACTGCTCGAGAGTCGCGTCGGCGGGGATGGCCACAATATCGGGGCGGGCGGTCATGACTTCGCGGACGACTTTATCGCCGAACTCGACCACCGATTGGATCAGTTTGCGGTCCTGCTCTTCGATCAGTCCTTCTTCGGTGCCGGCGGAAATCAGCGCGTCGATATTCTCCGCGGGGGTGGGTTTTTCCTCGGCGGTGGTTTCGTCGGCCAGTTCCACCAGGGATTGGAAGAATTCGAGGGCCACGACCCACGGCCGGGCGACCCATGCCAGGCCCCGCACCAGTGGCGCAAGCGGCACCAGCCAGTGTCCGGTGGTGCGGCGGTACAGGAGCTGCGGCAAAGCATACGAAAAGACCACCATGGTGAGCCAGACGGCCAGCACGGTCTGCCAGAAAACCGCCGCGTGCCAGGGCTGGCTGTCGGTGATCCAGGCGAATTCCAGCACGCCCAGCAGGACCAGCAGGGAATGTTTGATGAGCGAGAAGGATTCGTTGCCGTGCTCGGTTTTGATGCCGATCAGGTCTTCGAGGGTGTCTTTGAAGAAGCGCAGGGAGGCGCGGTCGCGGGTGCGCAGGCGCATGCTCTCCAGATACAGGAGTTGCACGAAGGTCACGATGGCCAGAAACGGCGCGGCCACGGCGGTGGCCGCTATGACTGCCCACATCACCGCTGCACCCGTTCGATCAAGCCGCAGGCCAAGCCGAGGCGCAAGCGCCAGCGGCGTTCGCTGCGGTCCATGCGGCCGTCGCCGTTTTCGTGGTCCATGCCCAGGAGATGGAGCAATCCGTGAAGCATGAGAATGCGGATTTCGTCTTCGGGGCTGTGGCCGAACCGGCGCGCCTGGACGCGGGCGCGCTGGATGGAGATGGCCAGGTCGCCGAGGTGCGGCGCCGCGGCGCCGGGTGCGGTGGGGAAAGAGAGCACGTCGGTCGGGTGGTCCTGGCCGCGGAAGTCGCGATTAAGGCGGCGCATCTCGCCATCGCCGGTGATCAGGCAATCGAAGGAGCGGCCGCGGGCCACCTCGTGCTGGAGCCTGCGGGCGAAGAGGTGGAGTGCCCGCGGCCTAAGGTCTTTGAGCGGACGACGCAGGGTGAGCGTGGCGGCAGGAACACAAGACGCGGTGGGTGCCCCTTGGGCCCGGAGGCGCGGAGGAAGAGGCGGAGAAGACACGGCCGCTTTCTCCGCGTGTTTCTCCGCGCCTCCGCGTCTCCGCGTCAAAGGTCGCACGCTCGGTGCTTCTGAGGAGGACATGGGTGCGCTCAGACCTGCGGAGCGGCTTCCTGCGGCGGGGTTTCGGTCTCGCCCAGCTTGAGGGTGAGCTGGCGGCCGGCGCCGATGGTTTCGTTGTACCGCTCGTAGGCTTTCACGATGCGCTGGACCAGCGTGTGGCGCACTACGTCCTTTTCGTCGAACTGCACAAAGCTGATGCCTTCGACGCCCTTGAGCACTTCGGTGGCGTCGATGAGGCCGCTGCGCCGCGCGTTGGGTAGATCGATCTGAGTGATGTCGCCGTTCACCACCATCTTGGAATTGAAGCCCTGGCGGGTGAGAACCATTTTCATCTGCTCGGGGGTGCTGTTCTGGGCTTCATCGAGAATAATGAAGCTGTCGTTCAAGGTGCGCCCGCGCATGAAGGCGATGGGGGCCACTTCAATGGCGTTGCGCTCCAGCAGTTTTTCCACGCGGTCGCTTTCGAGCATGTCGTAGAGCGCGTCGTAGAGCGGACGCAGGTAGGGATCGACCTTTTCCTGAAGGGTGCCGGGGAGGAAGCCCAGGCGCTCGCCGGCCTCGACGGCGGGGCGGGTGAGGATGATGCGCGAGACCTGCTTGTTGGTCAGCGCGGAAATGGCCATGGCGACCGCGAGATAGGTCTTGCCGGTGCCGGCCGGGCCGATGCCGAAGACCAGGTCGTTGCGCTCAATGGCTTCCAGGTAGCGGCGCTGGTTGACGGATTTCGGCGCCAGCATCTTCTTGCCAAAGTTGCGCTGCTTGCCGCTGCGGACCAGGGCCCGCAGAGAGACCTCGCGATCGATGGTGACGACGCGCAGGTAGCTGTTGAGGTCGCCGTTGGTGAAGGCGTGGCCCTCGCGTAGGAGGGTGTTGTAGTCTTCCAGGATGGTCTCGGCGCGGGAGACGTTTTCCGCTTCCCCCTCAATTTCCAGGTTATTGTCCACCAGTTG
This sequence comes from Bryobacterales bacterium, assembly GCA_963803725.1. GTDB lineage: Bacteria > Acidobacteriota > Terriglobia > Bryobacterales > Bryobacteraceae > JOPF133. Next base: position 10,206 of record CAWDOH010000070.1, read on the forward strand.
GGTGTGGACGCCGAGTCCCGACTCGATCAGCCGGATGTTCTCGTCGCGGGTGCCAAAGAGGCTTTCCACGCCTCGGATGATGCTCACGCTAGCTTTCATTGATGGGAAGCTGGGTACCTCCAGGATCGGCTAAAACGGGACAAAAGGGGACGCTCGGACAGGGGCCCTTCATAAGTTCGATAACCCGCAGGTGCGGGCCGATGAAAACCATCTGCATACATTATACCAGCGAAGCCGGAGGTTCATCCTCTTCAGGCCGAACCGGCCGGTCGGGCTGCACGGAAGCGCCGGATTTTCCAGGCGGGCCTTTCGGCCCCAACTTGCGGGCGAAAGCGGCCAGCAGGTCGTCATCATCATCGCGGCCCAGGTCGCCGCCGAGTTCATCCCACAGTTCCTCGGGGATATCGAGTTGCGCCAGGCGGGCGCGCAGCTGGCGGATACGTTCGGCGCGTTCCTCGCCGGCCTCGCCGGACAGGATCTCTTCAAACGCCATCTGAATCTCGACAATTTCCAGACTATCGGGATGGCCCGGCTGTTGAGGAGTCATTCGCCGGAGACCTCGGGGGCGGCGGGTTCGCTGCGGGCGAAGCCGGCGGGGTGGCCCTGGTCAAGGTTGTCGATCAGGGTTTGCAGTTTGAACTCGGTGACCCGCTGGGCATCTACCAGACTGGCCGCTTTGGCCTCCAGGCTGAGGTGGGCGTCGGTGAGGGCCTGCTGGGATTTGAGCAGTTGCTGGTAGGCATCCACGATCCATTGCTGGGAGTCGGCGATGCGTTGCTGGGCTTCCAGGATCGGCTGTTGCGAATCCACGATGCGGCGCTGGGAGTCCACGATCCACTGATGCGAATCGAGGATGCGCTGCTGCGAATCCACGATCCGCTGCTGGGTATCGACGACGCGCTGATGGGAATCGACCAGGCGGCGCTGGGACTCGGCCAGAGCTTCCATGTGAGCCGCCAGTTTGGCCTGGTTGCCAGCCAGGAATTGCAGGGTAGATTCGATATCCACGGGCTGCGTTGAATCCTCAGGCATGGCCATTGCGGCCCTGGTTGAGATTGTCGATGAAGGATTGCAGCTTCAGTTCAGTGACTTTCTGGGCCTCGGCGAGGCTCTTGAGGGACGCCTGGGTGGATTGGTGACTCTGTTCCAGGGCTTCGATGCGGCGATCGCTCTCGGCCTTGTTTTCGGCGACGAGGCTGAGGCTCCGGTCAACCACGCCGGCGAGTTGCCCCACGCTGGCGGCGAGTTGCCCCACGCTGGCGGCGAGTTGCCCCACGCTGGCGGCGACCTGTTCTACCGTGGCGGTGACCCGGTTCAATTGTTCGGTGGTCTGCTGCTGGCGCGCATCGAACCGGGCTTGGTTTTCCAGCATCAATTGGATGGTTCGTTCTACGTCCACGGTCTTAGCCTATCACCCTTTTCATTGCAGTAACTGAAGTCCATTAGGGCCGGGGATGGAGCGCACCCAGGAGTTCATATCCTCCTCATTTTGGAGCAGATCGCGGAGGGTGGCCTTGCTCAGGACCTGGTCCACGGCGACCTGCACGGCCCGCCAGAGGGAGCGGACCGAGCAATCCACCGAGCGGGTGCAGATGGCGGCCTGGCCGGCGTGGCTGTCGCAGAAATCGCTCTCGAAGAGGCGGCCGCCGAGGGCGTCGATGACGTCGCCAATGGTGATGGCCTCGGGCGGGCGGGAGAGGGTGTAGCCGCCCTCTTTGCCGCGGGCAGCTTTGACGAATCCGCCCTTGCGCAGCACGCGGAGGAGTTTGGCGGCATAGGCGGCAGATACGCCCTCGGCGTGGCTGATCTCGGGGATGGTGAGTCCCTGCCCGGCAGCATAGGCGAGGCGGACCAGGCAGCGGAGGCCGTATTCTTCGTTGGAGGTGAGTTTCATTGGGGCCTCGTGGGGCGGGAGCGGATGGGGCGTTCACCGCAGAGACGCTGAGAGCACCGGGGCAACGCGGAGAAATACGGAGAAAGGGTTTCTCCGCGCGCTCTCCGTGCTCTTGGCGTCTCTCCGGAAACTCCGCCCCCTGTGCGACCTTTCCTCACCTTGGGTCTTCTCCGGGTTTCCTCCGCGTCTCCGGGCCGAGAGGGCAACCCCCGCGTCGAATGAGCCCCGCCGCTGCCCTGTCGGGAGTTTCCTCGCCCCAAGAACACCGAAAGCAATCGATGCGAGTGCTTTGCGGTGAACACGGACAGTGCTGAGGCTACGGAGGGCTTCATCGGCGGAGCCTCGCTATCGGGATGATGTCTTCGATGCCCAGGGCTAGCTTGGCGGCTTCGGACATGCGGGATTTGGACCACGGCGGGTCGAAGGTCAGTTCGAGTTTGACGGAGCTGATGCCGGGGACGGCGCGGACCGCGCCTTCAACTTCGGCGGGGAGGGAGCCGGCCACCGGGCAGTTGGGGGCCGTCAGGGTCATGCGGATCGCGGCGTTGCCGGCGTCGTCTACGGCGATGTCGTAAATCAGACCGAGCTCGTAAATGTTCACGGGCATCTCGGGATCGTAGACTTTGCGGAGCGCGGCGACGATTTGGTCCCGGAGAGTCATTCGGTGCTGATGGTCTCCTCGCTTTGGTTGGTGAGCGCCGATTTCAGGGTGTGCCAGGCAAGCGTGGCGCACTTGACCCTGGCGGGATAGTCGCGCACCCCGCAGAAAACCACCAGTTTGCCGAGGTCCTTGGCGGCGGGCGTATCGGTGGTAAGCAACTCGTGGAAGCGCTCCATCAGGGCCAGTGCGTCGGCGCGCGATTTACCTTTCATGGCCTCCGTCATCAGGGAGGCCGATGCGGTGGAGATGGCACAGCCGGAGCCCACGAAGCTGGCGTCTTCGACCACGTCATCCCGCATTTTCAAATACAGGCGCAGCTTGTCCCCGCAGAGAGGGTTATATCCCTCCACCTTGCTGGTGGCGTCTTCCATCGGACGGCAGTTCCGGGGACGCCGGCTGTGGTCCAGAATAATTTCCTGATACAGATCGTCAACCATCAGGAGAAAACCTCTTTTACTTTTTCGATGCCGGCGGCCAACGCGTCGATTTCGGCCGGTGTGTTGTAGAACGCCAGGGAAGCGCGGGTGGTGGCCGGGACGTGGAACCAGTCCATAACAGGCTGGGCGCAGTGGTGCCCGGTGCGGACGGCGATGCCCTGGCGGTCGAGCAGGGTGCCGATGTCGTGAGGATGAATCCCCTCGATGACGAAAGAGAGCACGGCGGCTTTCTCGCGGGCGGTGCCGATGAGGCGGAGGCCCGGGATGCGGGAGAGCACTTCGGTGCCGTATTGCAGCAGGTCGTGCTCGTAGGCGGCGATTTTGTCGAGGCCGATTTGGGTGACGTAATCGAGCGCGGCGCCGAGGCCGATGCCCCCGGCGATGTTGGGGGTGCCGGCTTCGAATTTGTACGGGAGGTCGTTGTAGGTGGTCTTTTCGAAAGTCACCACCCGGATCATGTCGCCGCCGCCCTGGTAGGGAGGCATGGCATTGAGCAGCTTGGTCTTGCCGTAGAGGATGCCGATGCCGGTGGGGCCGAAGACCTTGTGGCCGGAGAAGGTATAGAAGTCGGCATCGAGGGCCTGGACATCGACCTTCATGTGGGGGGCGGCCTGAGCGCCATCGACCAGGGCGAGGGCGCCGGCGCGGTGGGCCATTTCGATAATCTGGGCGGCGGGGTTGATGGTGCCGAGGGCGTTGGAGACGTGGGCGAAGGCGACCATGCGGGTGCGCGGGTTGAGCAGCTTTTCGTATTCGTCGAGCAGCAGTTCACCGCGGTCGTTCATGGGGATGATGCGCAGGCGGGCGTTCTTCTCTTCGCAGAGCATCTGCCAGGGAACGATGTTGGAGTGGTGCTCCAGGGCGGATATGATGATTTCGTCGCCTTCCCGGACGTTACGGCGGCCCCAGGAACTGGCCACCAGGTTGATGCCTTCGGTGGTGCCGCGGACGAAGATGAGCTCGCTTTTGGTGCGGGCGTTGAGGAAGCGCTTGGCTTTGAGGCGGGTTTCCTCATAGGCCGCGGTGGAGCGCTGGCTGAGCTCGTGGACGCCGCGGTGAATGTTGGCGCAGTCCACTTCGTGGAAGCGGCGGATAGCGTCGATGACGGCGAAGGGTTTTTGCGCGGTGGCGGCGCTATCGAGGTAGATCAGTGGCTTGCCGTGGACCTTCTGCTTGAGGACAGGAAAATCGGCGCGGATTTTGTCTACGTCGAAGCCGGCTTGGATGGGGGAGGTGAGGGTGCTCATAGGAGTGCTCCAGGGGAAAGGCTTTGACGCGGAGACGCGGAGACACGGAGAACAAAACGCCAAAAACATTTGTTCTTCTCCGCGCCTCCGCGTCTCCGCGTCAAGTGGCTTCCGAACTGGTTATTGAGAGTGCTCATGGAATTTCTCGAACAGGATGCGCTCCAGGGAATCGTGGAGACTGGGCAGCTTGATGCGGTCGGCGACGTCCTGGGCGAAGGCGTAGATCAGCAGATTGCGGGCATCGCCACGGGCAATGCCGCGGGATTGCAGGTAGAACATCGACTCGGAGTCGAGCTGGCCGATGGTGGCCCCGTGGGTGCACCGCACATCGTCGGCCAGGATCTGGAGCTCGGGCTTGGTGTTGATCACCGCGTCGTCGGAAAGGACCAGGTTCTTGTTGGTCTGCTTCGAATCGGTCTTCTGAGCGTCTTTGCGCACGATGATGCGGCCGTTGAAGACGGCGGTGGCGTGGTCGTCCAAGATGCCCTTGTAAAGTTCATGGCTGGTGCCGTGGGGCTTAGCATGGTCGATGACGGTGTGGTTGTCGATGTGCTGCGAACCGTTTGCGATGTAGAGGCCGTTGAGGGTGGCTTCGGTGCCTTCGGCAAGGGCTACTCCAATGTCATTGCGGACCAACGCGCCGCCCAGGGAGATGGAGTGGCTGGTGAAGGTGGCGTTGCGGCCGAGCTGGGCTTGCAGGGTGGCGACGTGGAAGGCCTCGGAGGACTCCTGCTGGAGCTTGTAGTGATCGACGGCCGCATTTTCGCCAATGACGATTTCAGTGACCGCGTTGGTGAAGTAGTGGCCGTGGCCGTGGTACCGCTCGATGAGAGAGCACTGGGCGCCCGAGCCGATCACCACGAGCGTGCGCGGATGTGAAGCGGCATCCACGGGGGCTTCGTAGCTGACTTCGATGGGGGCTTCGAGCACTGCGCCGCGGGGTATGGCAATGAAATTCAGGCCGGACAGAAACGCAGTGTTCAGAGCGACGAAGGCATTGGATTGATCCGCGAAGTGGCCGAGAACCTGGCGCGCAGCCTCCGGGATGGACGCTTGCGAAGACGCGGTGGGCCACGTTTCCCGCGCAATGGGGCTGACGTTGGTGAAGCGCCACTCCTCGTTGCGGGTGGTGGGGAAGCCCAGCTCGGAGAAGCGCTGGAAGGCGGCATCGCGCAGAGCTTGCACCCAGGGTTCGGCGGGGGCCTGCTCCGTGAAGGCGGCGAGCCAGGCGCCGATTTGTTCGGAGACGGCGGTCATACCTTGCCGACGGCCTCCTCTTCGTCTTCGATCCCCAGGCCGGCGTACCCTTTCTCTTCAAGCTCCAGGGCCAGTTCCTTACCGCCGGATTTGACGATTCGGCCTTCGGAGAGGACGTGGACGTAGTCCGGCACGATGTAGTTCAGAAGGCGCTGATAGTGGGTGACCACGATCATGGAGCGGTCGGGGGAGCGCAGCGCGTTGACGCCGCCGGCGACGATGCGGAGGGCGTCGATATCGAGGCCCGAATCGGTTTCGTCAAGGATCGCAAGGCGCGGCTCCAGGACTGCCATCTGGAAGATTTCATTGCGCTTCTTTTCGCCGCCGGAGAAGCCTGTGTTGACCGGGCGATTGAGCAGGGCCTGGTCCATCTCCATGAGCTTCATCTTTTCCTTCACCAGGGCCAGGAAATCGAAGGCGTCCAGCTCGGGGAGGTTGTTGGCCTTGCGGACGGTGTTGAGCGCGGCCTTCAGGAAGTACATGTTGCTGACGCCGGGGATTTCGACGGGGTACTGGAAGGCCAGGAAGATGCCTTTTTGGGCGCGCAGCTCGGGAGCCAGGGCGAGCAGATCTTCACCTTCATAGAGGACTTCGCCGGCAGTAACGGTATACAGCTCGCGGCCGGCGAGAACCTGGGCGAGGGTGCTTTTGCCGGAGCCGTTGGGTCCCATGATGGCGTGGACTTCGCCGGGATCGATGGAGAGCGAAACGCCTTTGAGGATTTCGCGGCCGGCGACGGTGGCGTGCAGGTCTTGGATTTCAAGTAGTGGCATGGAAATGGGTTAGCCTACGCTTCCTTCCAGGCTGACGCCCAGAAGCTTCTGCGCTTCCACGGCGAATTCCATGGGGAGTTCGCGGAAAACTTCCTTGCAGAAGCCGTGGACGATCATGGAGACGGCGTCTTCGGTGGAGATGCCGCGCTGGCGGCAGTAGAAGATCTGGTCTTCCCCGATTTTGGACGTCGAGGCTTCGTGCTCCACCTGCGAGGAGGTGTTTTTGACTTCCAGGTAGGGGAAGGTGTGGGCGCCGCACTGGTCGCCGAGGAGCATCGAATCGCACTGGGAATAATTTCGGGCGCCGTGGGCGGATTTCAAAATTTTTACGCCGCCACGGTATGTATTTTGGCCGTGACCTGCCGATATACCCTTAGAGACGATCGTGGAAGTCGTATTCTTCCCGATGTGGATCATCTTGGTGCCGGTGTCGGCCTGCTGCCAGTTGTTGGTGAGCGCCACGGAATAGAATTCGCCGACGGAATTGTCGCCGATTAAGAGGCAGCTCGGGTACTTCCAGGTGATGGCGGAGCCGGTCTCGACCTGGGTCCAGGAGATTTTGGAGTTGACGCCGCGGCAGGCGCCGCGCTTGGTGACAAAGTTGTAAATGCCGCCTTTTCCGTCCTTGTCGCCGGGGTACCAGTTCTGGACGGTGGAGTATTTGACCTGGGCGTTATCGAGGGCCACCAGCTCGACAACGGCGGCGTGGAGCTGGTTGGTGTCGCGCATCGGGGCGGTGCAGCCTTCCAGGTAGCTGACGTAGGCGCCTTCATCGGCGACGATGAGGGTCCGCTCGAACTGGCCGGTGTCCTTGGCGTTGATCCGGAAGTAGGTGGACAGCTCCATCGGGCAGCGGACGCCTTTAGGCACGTAGCAGAAGGAGCCGTCGCTGAAGACCGCGGAGTTGAGCGCGGCGAAGAAGTTGTCGGAGGAGGGGACTACCGAACCGAGATAGCGGCGGACGAGATCGGGGTGTTCCTGGACGGCTTCGGAGAAGGAGCCGAAGATGACGCCGAGATCCTTGAGCTTTTCCTTGAAGGTGGTGGCGACGGAAACCGAATCGAAGACCGCGTCGACCGCGACCCCGGCGAGGATCTCCCGCTCCCGCAAGGGGATACCGAGCTTGTCGTAGGTTTTCAGGAGCTCGGGATCGACTTCGTCGAGCGACTTGGGCCGGTTGGCCTGGCTCTTGGGTGCGGCGTAATAAATAATGTTCTGGTAATCGATAGGCGGGTAATGGACGTTGGCCCAGGTGGGTTCGCGCATAGTGAGCCAGTGGCGGTATGCCTTGAGGCGCCAGTCGAGCAGCCACTCAGGCTCGTGCTTTTTGGCGGAAATGAGCCGGACGACGTCCTCGCTGAGGCCTCGAGGAATGGAATCCGCCTCGATGTCGGTGACGAATCCCCACTTATACTCCTGACTCGCGAAAGTTTCAATTGTGTTCGTCGAATCGCTCACCAGTGACACACTCCTAAAGATTGGACTACAATCAATTTAGCTAATCCATACTTTTTAGTCAAGATTACCCGCCTAATGGATGCGGACGGGCGGCGGAAGGGTGCAGAAAGGGGTTGAATTGCAGTGCCGGGGCCTCCGGCGGCATCCGCACAGCACCGGATTTTCAACCCACCGATTTTCAGCAGTTTGCGCGCTGGTGAATTGCGTGCACTGCACATCGCGAGCGCCGTCGAGACTCCCGGGCCGGCGCGCCGGAAGGCCCCAAATGGCCTGTATCGCTAAACACATCGCGCAGGGCGAGAGTGATCTCCCAAAATCCGAAATTAAGGTAACGAAATCACGGGAGAACATCGTAACCCGTTACAGCGCAAGATGGAAGGAGGCAGCGCCCCCGGGATTTGACGAGGGCCGGCGGCGCTCGTAGACTTGAGTTGAGATGCCGCACGCGGGAGTCTTCGAAGGACCACAGACTTGGACTGCCCGGGACTTTCCAAGCCCTGCAAACTGGATCCTGCAGCTCCCGGAGGAGACAAGACTCGAACTGAAATCGGCGGTCGTACTCGCAGTCCGGCAAGGCGCCGAACCAGCCACGCTCCAACCCGAGGATTTCCCGCTTCCCTCGCTTGCCTTCACCGCGGCTGAAGTGCGAAAACGGCTCACCCAAGGCCGCGGCTTCGTAGTGCTTCGTGGTCTCGACCTGGATGATTACGACCAGCATGAAACGCGGCTTCTATATGCCGGGTTGGGATGTCACATAGGCGCTATCATTCCACAGACTGTGCGTGGCGACTGCCTGTATTCGGTACGCGACGAAGGAATCCGCATGGAGGCCGAATACGGACGCACCGGCGTCCGCTTCTCCAAGACCAACTCGGCCTTCGACTTTCATACCGATTCCCCGTCGCGTGTGTCGGGACGCACGCCGGATTTCATTGGACTCCTGGTGCTGCGCACTGCGAAATCGGGTGGCGATTCCGCCTTGGTCAGCGGGTACGCTCTCCATAACATGCTGCATGCGGAACGGCCGGATGTCCTCGATCGCCTCTACCAGCCATTCTGGGTCGACCGCCGCGCGGAACTGCCGCCCGGAGAAGAACCCGTGCTTCCCGTGCCCGTGTTCGCTTTCGACGGCTGGCTCACGGTCCGTTACCTGCGCTTCTACATCACCAAGGGTCAGGAGTGGAAGGGCGAGCCGCTCACTGGAGCCGACGTGGAAGCGCTGGACGCCTTCGAGGAGTTCATGCGGAGGCCGGATGTCGCCGTGCAGGTGCCCTTGGAGCGCGGCGATATTCAGTTGATCAGCAATACCTTCCTGCTCCATAGCCGCACCAGTTACGAAGACCACGCGGAGCCGGAGCGGAAGCGTCACTATATCCGCTTGTGGTTGGCTAATCGAGCCGCGTGACGGGATCGAGCACCATCCAACACGGCTCGCCGCCGGGCGCCAGCCGGGTCTTTCAGGGCTTGCGTCTCCACAAGTAGTAGACCGGAATACCGGTAGCCATGATGACGAGGCCGATCAGGGACGGTCCGGGGCGCTGGACCAGAGTGTTCATCATGAACGCGCCCCCGACCGCGACGAAGGCCAGGGTGCTGAATGGGTAACCCCACATGCGGTAGGGCCGCGCCAAATCCGGACGCTTCCGCCGCAAAGCGATCACGCCGGCTACCGTGGCCACGTTGAGCATCCAAATGCCGAAGATCCGGTAATCAATCAGCAGCTCGTACGACCCGCTGAGGATCAGGACCGCGCTCCAGGCGCCTTGCATGACGATGGAGAACGACGGCGTCCGGTAGCGCGGATGAATCGTGGCGAAACGCCGGAAGAACAAGCCGTCGCAGGCCTGCGCGAAATAGACGCGCGGCTGCGTGAGCACGCGCCCGTTGAGGGCGCCGAGAATTGAAAGAAGAATCGTGAGGGAAACGAGCGTTGCTCCGGACGGGCCGAGTGTCCGCTCCGCGGTGAGCGTCCCTACGCGATCGGCGTGCGCAATCTCCGGAATCGTCAGCACCTTCAAGTAGGTCATGTTGATCAGAACGTAAATGGCAATCGCAATCAGCATTCCGATGGATAGGGCGTGCAACAGCGTCCGCTCGGGATTCTTCACCTCGCCGGCGACAAAGCTCACAGCGGACCAGCCGTCGTAGGCCTGCAAACACGCGATCATCGCGATTCCGAAGGCGCTCGCCGAGATGCCCTGGAAGGCCCCACCCGACGTGACACGGGGGACGAAAAATGCGCTGACGATGATTACCAGCAACCCGGCGATCTTGGCGAGGGTGCAGCAATTCTGCACTGTCGCGCCGGGGCGCACGCCGCGGTAGTTAACCAGAGTCAATATGGCCATTACGGCCAAGGCCACAACTTTCGCCTGCCACGAGCCGAGCCGAACAAAGTACGATAAATAGATCGCGAAGCTGACGGACAGGTACGCCACGCCGGCGGACTGGCTGACAAAAAAGTGCGTCCAGCCGCAAAGGAATGCGGGAAGTTCCCCCCAGCTTTCGCGGAGGTAAACATACTGCCCCCCGGTAGCGGGGAGCATCGCGCCAAGTTCGGCGAACGCCAGCGCCCCAAAAAACGAAAGCACGCCCGTGACGATCCACACCGCGAGAATCCACGCCGGAGAGCCGATTGCGCGGGCGATCAGGTTCGGAACCAGGAAAATGCCCGAGCCGATCACAATCCCGAGGACGATCGAAATCGAATCGAACAAGCCAAGCTCGCGCTGAAGCTCTATTTTGCCCATGGTTCTCAAGATTCTCTCACGGGGCCAGAAGACATGCAGACATTCAAGGCTTGTCCATGCGCGTGTTTTGACGGCTCACTTGATTGAGCGGGTACTTTGCGGGTGGCCAACCGAACGACGAGGTTGGGGGGAAAGGCGACGGAGGGGTCCTTCGCCGTCATTGCGGCCAGAGCATTCGAAGTCGAAGACGAACGGGCCGGCAGTGCAAAACAGGCTGTCCGCGATCGTGTCAGCCAAATGGGTGCCGCGGCGGTGTTGGCGGATCCCGAACCCAGGGAGTTGCCCACTGTGTAGTGTAGGCAAACCGGCAGAGTATGCTTACAATAGGCTGCGTAATGTAACCGGGAGCGGTTCGATAGGTTAACCCGACCCGGCTCTTCGTTACTCACAAATGCGAAAGGCCGGGATTGGCTCCGCACCAAAGGATGACTATTGTGAACACAGCTAGGTGCGCGGACATACTGATACGGGAGATGGTCGCGCTTGGAATGCGGAAGTGTTTCTCAGTATCCGGCAATCAGATTATGGCTGTTTATGATGCAGCGATTGACAGCGGCCTTCAGATCATACATACCCGCCACGAAGCAGCCGCTGTGCATATGGCGGACGCCTGGGGGAGACTGACGGGAGAACCCGGTGTAGCTCTCGTCACAGCAGCACCAGGATTTGCGAATTGCCTGACTGCCCTTTATGTGGCCAGGCTTGCAGAATCTCCGGTGCTGCTGTTGAGTGGAGATGCGGCGATTCGCACTGACGGAAGAGGCGGTTTCCAAGAGTTGGACCAGGTGACTATGGCTGGTCCAGTCACAAAGTGCAGTTGGCGCCTCACTGATCCTACCCGCATCCGGGAAGACTTGAGGCGGGCGGTGGCGGTGGCAATGTCGGGGAGACCAGGTCCAGTGCACCTGAGTCTGCCGGTTGATGTCCTGGAGGCGGAGCGTGCTCTTGACGCTTTTTTGCCGGCAGTGGGTGTTGAGCGCATGTTGACCGGTGCCAAGGCAGAGGTAGCGAAAGAGGCAATCGCAATCCTGCGCTCGGCCCGGCGCTCTATTTTGATAGGGGGAGCGGCGGTGATGCGCACTGCCGGGTTTCGCGAACTGCAGGTCTTGGGCAATGAAGTTGGCCTGCCGGTTGTAGGTACTGAAAGCCCTAGAGGGCTGAACGATCCAAGTTTGGGTGCCTTAGTGAATGTAACTGCGGAAGCGGACGTAGTGGTCCTGGTCGGCAAGGCATTGGATAGCACTCTGAATTTTGGAGACCCACCCGCATTTCACCCCAAGTGTCGATTTCTACAGATAGATGCGGACCCCGGCGTTTTAGCACAGGCGCGTCGTAATATACCAGAGTCAGATCGGTTGTACCAGGTGATAGCAGACGATGTTGTCGCCACAATCTCCCAATGCATCAGGAAGGCCACTAACGGGACGCATTGGGATTTAGCCTGGTCCGAGGACGTGCGGAGGGCCGTCGATTACAGGCCGGAATCTTGGCGGCTAACGTCGGGAAACCAGCGGCACACCGTAGAGGTGCTGGATGCCGTGCAGGATTTTCTGGAATGTGGAAGGGAGAGCATTTTCATTTCTGACGGAGGTGAGTTTGGTCAGTGGGCACAAGCGTGTATTAAAGCGGAGAAGAGAGTGATCAACGGTCCTTCGGGGGCGATCGGTGGAGGCATACCATTTGCGATTGGCGCGCGCGCAGCGTTTCCTGAGCCGCGGATCGTGACCGTTATCGGAGATGGCACTTTTGGATTCCACGCATTGGAGTTTGACACAGCGCTGCGATATGACTTACCGTTCATCGCTGTTGTTGGTAATGACGCCGGCTGGAATGCCGAGATTCAGATCCAGCTTCGGCGATTTGGTACAGACCGGCTAACGGGTTGTGAACTGTTGCCAACCCGGTATGATGAGTTGGCGAACGCGCTGGGATGTTACGGACGTCACGCAGAAAGCGGCCGCGAGGTGCGGACTGAGCTTGATTCGGCATGGGAGAGCAAGAAACCAAGCTGCATTAATGTAAAGGTTGGTCGAGTGGCAGCTCCTACACTGGGGAGACCCTGAGTTTTGGGCAAACCAAGTGAACCAGGTGAACCCGACCGGGGGCCGTGGGCATGTCGCACCCGCGTCGCCGAACGCCGCGTGGGGTGCGCGGCTGTCTCAAGATCCCAGATCGCCTTTATAGCTTCCGGTTTTTCCGAATTTTCACCAGGTTTGCGAGGGCTTCTTGGCAGAAATCTTGGACGTCTCGGTTTCAGGCGTATTCCGCAATCCTTGGCCCTGAGGCCAACACGGTTCACCCTCGATCCTTCGGCCGTCTCGAACACCTGCTGAAGTGTGTGCGGATGTGGCTAGCCGTGAGATCGGCTCCGCAGGGCCAGCCGCACGGCATTCGCCGTCCCGGTGGGCGTCCAATTTCGCCTCCCGGCTTCTGTCTGGTTCATTCTGGACCGCCAACTCGCGGCCGGTGGCGACGAGTGCTGCGGGTTGGCGCACGCCGCCAGAGATGGCCGGTTCATAATCGAGTCCGTGTGATAAAACCGGCCAATCCCAGCACCCGGCGAACTACATTAACCGATGTGTAACGGTTGAGGCGGGCGGTCATACATCCGGGTTCGAACGTCGGACAATCCCGTTTGGATGGCCCGATTCGCGAAAAGGAGAAACGCCATGATTGTGAATCAACAAGCAGGAACTCGCGTGGACGAAGTCGCGGCCGGAATCTATCGCATCTCGACGCCACTGGATGTGATCCCAGGCGGGTTTTACCTTCAACTCCTATCTGGTCGCGGACGAAGAGCCTCTATTATTCCATACCGGTTGGCGAAGCCTCTTTGCCTTGACATTAGAGGCCCTCACGAAGGTGATGCCGGTCGAGAAACTACGCTGGATTGGTGGATCGCACTTTGAAGGGGATGAATTTGGTGCCCTGAATGACCTTCTCGCGGCAGCGCCGCACGCGACCCCATTCGGCGCCGAAATTGGCATGTTGACATCGATCAATGATTTCGCTTCCCGTCCCGGACGCGGTCTAAAGGACGGGGAGGATCTCTCCATCGGCCGCCCCATGAAATGGCTCTATACGCCGCACGTTCCGCACGGCTGGGATTGCGGTATTCTGTTCGACCCAACGACTCAAACCCTGCTCTGCGGAGACCTGTTCACACAGCCGGGAGCCACCTTACCGCCGGTGACCGAATCGGAGGTACTCACCGCCAGCGAAGGAATGCGCGGGATGATGGAATACTACGCTCACGCATCAAGCACATCCCAGATTCTAGGGCGCCTGGCGGAGCTTGCTCCGTCGATGCTCGCGTGCCAGCATGGGAGCGCTTATCGCGGCGACGGAACCGCACTGCTGCGGCAATTGGCCGCGATACTCGACAGTGAAGCGGCTAAGTCCGCACACAAACAGGGATCATAACTGCTCAAGCAGGCCGGTGCGGATTTCGCCATGGCTCTGGGCCTATCGGCAACCACTCGGAAACAGGCACGGTGGATTAAGAGTGGACTTCATTCCATAGAGAGCTTTGCGCCCTACGTGGGTGCCCAGCGACGATCCTGCGGCGGGAGGGGCGAGCGTCGCGGGCCGGCCGCGAGAACGCGCTGCACGTCGTGGGTCGCCGTCCCGACGCGCCACGCAACGATCGACCGTCGCGCGCCGATTCGCCGTGCGCGCATGCCGCGAAAAACGCGGGAGGGGTCGGGGTCGGCGGCGGCGAAGTCCGCGCGGGAAGGCGTCCGTGCTGTGGGCCGCCGATCCGCTCGGAAGACGCGGGATTGCCGAACGGCATTGAGTGACGAACCGGGACGCGCTATCCGCCTCCTCAGGATAATGGCACCCTGTTTTCTGCTTCATTTTAGGCCATCTGCCTCATCTTCAAGGTGTTGCAAAATTGCACCGGAGGCGGGGACGCCAGTGGGTCTTTCGCTCTCGCCGTAGTACCCGAACGGCTATCAATTGGGAAGCGGCTAACACCGGCGGATTTCCGCGTTCCAAGCGGGAGTTGCTCGACCCTCCACGCTGAGCAGGGAGCATAATGAGTTAGGCCCTGTTTACAGGTGACATAGGAAGAACGGCGCGCCGTTCCCGGAGGCTGTGAAATCATAAGCATTTTGGAGCATCGAGGTCCAGTATCGCTATTGGAGAGAACCCCACCAGATCTATGAGATCTATAACATGTTTTCTGCTGCTATTCAGAGTTTTCCTGCCCGCCAGCGCGGCCGAGATTGCCCGTTGGGAGGCGAGCGCTCCTGAACGGGACCAAGGTTTGTCCCTTGTGCGCGAGAGGGACGCGGACTGGAGGATCGAGAAACAGGCGGGCGTTTCGGTGGCTTCGATCATTCCGCTGAACGATTACTACCGGCGCGCGGCCTTCGTGATGCGCGTGGATAAGCCTCCTGCCGGGCCGGCCTGGCTGACGGTGGAATACCTGGATCGTGGCTACGGGTTGATCTCGATCTCCGGCGACGCGGGAGGGGCATCTGGACGGCTCAGCATACCTGCCGTCAACCAATGGGGCATTGCGCGGCTGAACACCGGCAAGCTTCGCCGCGCTCTGTTTCAGCTGGAACAGCCGGCCTTTGAACGGCCCTTGCGGATTTACGGCCTTGAGTACCTGGGCAGGTTGACCCTGTCGGACAGCGCGCCGGCGCGAGAACCGGTACCGGAGGTTCCACCGGCGGTCAGGCTTCAGCGTCCCATGGAACTGGTGATGGGGTCATTGGAAGCTAATGTCCAGAGGGAAGACCTCCCCGCAACGCTGGCCAATCTGCGCAACCAACTCCCCCTGGTGCGGGCGCTGGGCTTCAATGGCGTCGAGAGCTATGTGAGGTGGAACGCGGTCGAGGGCTCGCGAGGGGTGTTTGACTGGAGTTACTACGACGCCATTGTGGCGGAGGCCTTAAAGCATGGGATGCAATGGTTGCCGCTGGTCGTCTCGGGCCCCGCCTATACCCTGCCCGACTGGTTCCACGACAGCCCGGATCACCTTGGTTTCGAGTGCCTGGAGCACCGCCAGCGCACCGAGATCCAGACCATCTTCTCGGATCGCTGGCCGACTTACGTCGAGCGTTTCCTGCTGGAGTTCGGCAAACACTACGGAGCCGGCAAGGGGATTCTGGGAATGAGGACCGGCGTCAGCGGCACGTACGGTGAAGCGCAGTATCCCACCAATGCGGGCGCGAACATGCAGTATCGCGGGCAGCCGCTTCATTCGCACGATGGCTACTGGGCGGCCGGCAGCGAAGCCGTCGCTTCCTTCCGCGCCTGGCTGCGGTCCCGCTACCAGTCCATTGCGGAGATCAACCGGGCTTGGCAGGCTGACTACCGTTCCTTCGAGGATGTGCAGACTTTTCTGCCCGCCACCGCGCGGACCGCCCGGCAGCGGCTGGATTTCTGCAACTGGTATCTGGATTCGATGAGCGGCTGGACGGACCGATGGGGGGCGTGGGTAAAGCAAGCCCTGCCGGGGCACCCTGCCTATCAGTCGGTGGGCGGGTGGGACGCCGTGCACAACGGAACGGACTCTGTCCGGATTACGCGCGACGCGGCCAGGCGCGGTCTGGGCGTGCGGGTCACCAATGAGGGAGATAACTTCGCCCAGAACTTCGGAATGACGCGCCTGATCTCCTCGGCCACCCGCTTTTATGGCGCCCGCTTCGCATTGGAGCCCGCGGGCCGCGCCACCGGCCGGGGGGTGGTGGCGCGGTTGTTTGGCGCGCTGGTCAGCGGGGCCGACCAGCTATTCTATTACGCTCCCAATCTGTTTGCGAACGACCAGGGTGTGGCAAAGTGGCTGCAATACGCGCCACTGCTTGACCGCCGGGCCAAGCCCCTGATCGATGTCGCCGTGTTCTTCCCCAACACGGCCAACAAGCTGGACGAAGCAGGCATAGAGAAGTTGAACGGAGAGTTCTACACTCGCGTGTACTCTCTGCGCGCTATCACGGACCACGATTTTGCGTCCGAGCAAATGATCCTGGACGGCGCTCTGGATCGTTACAAGGTGCTGGTGTTCCTGTGGGGCGCCACCACCGAAAAGCCGGTCCTGGACCGTATCGCGCAGTGGGTCGAGGCCGGGGGAACCGTCATTACCGCGCTCACTCCCCGGACGGTCGAGGGAGACACTTCGGTGGCGCAGCGCTGGGAGCAAGGGGAGACCGGCAAAGGCCGCGTGATCCACTATAGTGGAGACTCCCTGCCTGCTGAATATTATTTGCACTTCGTGCGCCGCCAGCTTCAGGAACTCAACAACCTCCACCGTAGCGTAACGCAGGCTTTGCGCATGGAGAAACCCGACACCGTCTACTGGAGCGTACTGCAAAGCGGCCAACTGGCGCTGTTGAACTTCGATGACTTGCCGGCTGCCGTACGGTTCGCCGGGCGCACACTGCGGCTGGAGCCATATGGCATCCTGCTGGAGCCGCTGGTCCAAGAATCGTCTGCGAAGAAATGACTGCGGATTGAGATTTTCGGCGCTCCGGCGAACATGCTCGCGTATTGCACCCACTTGGGATCTGGCCCCACCCCTCTTCAGAATGCTTACCGGCCGATTGACGCTACTAATCCTTCGGGCACAAATTCCTATGCCGACCCCGGAATATCCCAAGGTTCTAACGAAACAAAGAGGCTCCTCTAACGCTCGTTCAATATTTTTCAATGACATAGCAGGACGTTAGTTAACGTTCTTGTCGTTGTTGGCGAGTCCCCGAAGGAGTATACATAAGACTGGCCGGAGGCTACGAAAAAGGCGCGTCACGATAGCGGGACAGCAGACCTTCGGAGCAGGTAGGAGTTCCCCATGCAGCATATCTCGATCTTTGCACTGGCGGGCGTTGCCACCCTCCTGTCGGTCCATCCGGGGGCCGCGCAGCCCACCGCTTTCGAACTCTCCAATGGCAATGTCGATCTGGCAGTGGACGCCCAAGGACGCCTCTTGCGCCTGGCCAACCCCCAAACAGGTCACAGCTATCTGGCCACGTCCGGGCATGTCCTCTGGAAGATGTACTATCGCACCTCGGACGCGCGCGAACTGGAAATCCCCGCCGCGGCGCAAAATGCCGAAGTCCGCCGCGAAGGCAATGCTTTGGTCATCTCTTATCCCAAGCTGACCGGCAATGTCCCCCTGGCCGGGTCCTCGCGCACGCTCAACGTGGCCTTCACCCTGCGCGCTGCGCTGGAAGACGACCGCCTGGTGTGGACCGCCACCATCGCCAACCGCGAAACTGAGCCCGGCCTGGAGATCAGCGAGCTCTGGCTCCCCTGGATCTCCGGCATCGGCGACCTTGGCAAAGGTCGCGAAGCCGACCTGCTCTACTGGCCCGAGGATGGCGGCCGGCGCATTGTCAACCCTTTTTCCACGCTGCTCGCGACACGCGCCACCGCGGGCAGAGGTGGCGGAAGAGGCGGCCGCGGCCAGCCGGCCTACCAGATGACCTACCCTTGGCCGGCCAGTATGCAGTGGTACGCTCTCGACAACGGCGAGGAGGGTATCTATGTTGCCAGCCAAGACAAGACCCTCATGACCACCACGCTCAACGTGATGGCCCAGGATGGCGCCGGCCTCTCCTTTTCCATGGTCAAGTACCCCTTTGTCAAGACCGGCGAAACCTGGACCTCCGAACCCACCGTGATCCGCCTCTTCCGCGGCGATTGGCACGTGGCCGCCCGCGGCTACCGCGCCTGGGCGGATACCTGGATCCCCAAACCCGACCCGCCCAAGTGGTTGCGCCGCATGAACGGCTGGATCATCCCCAATCTCAAAACGCAGAATGGCGGCCATTACAACGGCGTGTATGCCGACCTCCCACGCTACTGGCGCGATGCGCACGCCGTCGGCATCGACATGGTCAGCATCTACGGTTGGGAGAAGCAGGGCTTCGATAACTGGTATCCCGAATACGATCCCGACCCCGGCATGGGCGGAGAAGCCGGCCTCAAAGCCGCCATTGCCGAGATTCAACGCGGCGGCGGCAAGGTCAACCTCTACTCGCAGGGCCAGTTGATCGACCCCGGCACGGAGTACTACCGCCGCATCGGCCACCTCCAGACCGCCAAGGACATCTGGGGCGGCGAATACCGCGAAACCTACGGCGGCACTGGCAGCGGGACGCTGCTCAACATCATGCACAACAAGCTGTTCGGGGTGGCCTGTCCGCTGGCCGCGGGATGGTACGAGCAGTTGGCGTCACAGTTTGAAATGGCGCGAAAGTATGCCGTCAACGGCCTGATGTACGACCAGATTGGCGGACGGCCGCCCTATATCTGCTTCGACCAGTCGCACCCGCACGCCAAGCCCTCGCTCGCGGCCGGTCCCGGCAAGCTCCAGAATATGCGCCGCCTGCGCGAGCTGATTAAGTCGCGCGATCCGGAATTCGCCTTCCTCATGGAACTGAATGTGGATATCTACTCCGCATTCGGAGATATTACCCAGCCCGTACAATACGGCTTCACGCCCGGTCCCGAGTCATTCGGCGAGATGTTCAAATATACCTTCCCCGACCGCATTATCACCAACCGCACCGGCGGGGACCGCAAGGCATGCTTCGGCCACGGCTTCTCTTTACAATGGCGGGTAGACGGCATGATGCGCGACACCACCGACCCGGTGATGGCCCCGTATCTCACCCGTCTCAATCAACTGAGGACCCAATTCGCCGACCTGCTGCTGGAAGGCCGCTTCGTGGACGACGAGGGCTTCACCAACAGCAACGCCAGCGTCTCCGCCCACGCCTTCCTGGCCGGAAATCGTATGGCGGTGACCCTCTGGAACCCCACCAGCAGCGCGCAGAAACCTGGCATTGCCGCCCCGGGCTACACCCTCGAATCGGCCAATTGGCAGGACTCCAGGTGGACGGGTACCGACCACGAGATCCAGCCCGGCGATGTCGCCGTCCTGGTGTTCAAGAAGCAGTAATCGCGGGCGCCTCGGCAGCGGGCGCTCTTGGGATATGCCGGGTTCCGCTTTGGCGACGGCCAGCTATGCGATTCTACGATCGCTATCGCCGAGATAAGAGCGCCCACAGCGACACTTCTCGTACCGCTCCTGGCTCCCCGTGCCAACGCCGCCGCAACTACGTCCACCGAATATTGCAGTTCCGGTCGACACGGCGAACTGCGCTGCTTAGCGTCCGATGGACCAATTCGGTTTGCCATCGGCCGTCAGGGCCCGGTTCGAGCCTCAGAGAAATCTTTCGGCCGGCAATTGTAAAGCCGGCGTCCGGCGACAAATTACCGGCACAATCAAGGCGCCATGACTTCTCAAACTCGCCCTCGTCAATCAGGTTACTCAGGACTGCAACGAATACTTGCATCACCTTCCCCTTCTCCTCACATCTCCGGCGGACGTCATGCCGTGCCGCCGGTGGGGACTTGCCATCGGCAGAGGAAAAAATGCTGCCCGCAAAGACCGCACCGAAACGGTTGGAGCAGCCAATGAAAAGCTCTCTCGATGGCATTCCCGGCGTCTACCATTCGAAAATCGATCGATTTGCAGTGGGGACAGTGGGCAGCGAAGAGTCCCACCGTGGCGCGCGTCATCATGTTGTCCCTGCTGTCACGTAAGGCTCACGTAACGCGTCGCGACGGCTGGCCACGCTTCGGCTTTGCTCGCGCGCCGCTGTCACCTGTTCCGGCGTTCTGAGGTCGGGTTCCGAGACTTTGACATGTTGCCGAGCCCGAGAAACCTGGCGTTTGTGTCGCTTCAACAGGCGTTTGTTCATGGGGCACTCGCTACTCGCCCTGCTCTTCCACAATCCCGCATATCATAGCCTCGGTGGTGAGCATGAGCGATGCGATGGAAGCGGCGTTCTGTAGAGCTGTCCGGGTGACTTTGGTTGGATCGATCACGCCGGCATGCACCAGGTCTTCGTACTGCTCTGTCGCAGCGTTGAAGCCGAAGTTCGCACTCGTTTGGCAACCTTCGCGCTTGATCCTCTCGACCACAACGGAACCTTCGGTGCCGCAGTTCAGCACGATCTGGCGCACCGGTTCTTCACAGGCGCGGCGGACGATGGTAACTCCGAACTGCTCGTCGCCCTCCAGGCGGAGATTCTGCAGTGCCATCGAAGCCCGCAGCAACGCAACGCCGCCACCGGGCACGATGCCTTCCTCAACCGCGGCGCGTGTGGCGTGGAGAGCATCCTCTACCCTTGCCTTTTTCTCCTTCATCTCGGTTTCGGTCGCCGCGCCCACCTTGATGATTGCCACCCCACCGGCCAGCTTCGCCAAACGCTCCTGCAACTTCTCGCGATCGTAATCCGAGGTGGTCTCCTCAATCTGCGCCCGGAGTTGCTTGATCCGGCCCTCGATATCCTTCTGCGATCCGCCGCCGTCGATGATGGTGGTGGTGTCCTTGTCCACGGTGACGCGCTTGGCGCGGCCGAGGTCCTCCAGCTTGATGCCTTCCAGCCTGATGCCGGTCTCTTCCATGATGGCCTTGCCGCCGGTCAGGATCGAGATGTCTTCGAGCATAGCCTTGCGGCGGTCGCCAAAGCCCGGAGACTTCACCGCGCAGGCGCTGAGGGTGCCGCGCAGCTTGTTGACCACCAGAGTAGCCAGGGCTTCGCCTTCCACATCCTCGGCGATTACCAGTAGTGGCGCGCCGGCCCGCGCAATCTGCTCGAGAATCGGAAGCAGATCCTTCATGTTGCTGATCTTCTTATCGTGAATCAGGATGTAGGGATTCTCGAAGACGCACTCCATGCGTTCGGTGTCGCTCACGAAGTAGGGGGAAAGATACCCGCGATCGAATTGCATACCGTCCACGGTCTGCAGTTCGGTGGTCATCGTCTTGGATTCCTCGACTGTGATCACGCCGTCCTTCCCCACCTTCTTCATTGCGTCGGCGATAATGTTGCCGATGGTGGAGTCGCTGTTGGCGGAAATGCTGCCCACCTGCGCGATCATGTCGCCGGAAACGGGCTTGGAGAGCTTCTGGACTTCCTCCACGGCAACTGCCACCGCCCTATCGATGCCGCGCTTAACGGCCATCGGATTGGCGCCCGCGGTGACGGCTTTGACGCCCTCACGGTAGATCGCCTGGGCCAGAATGGTGGCCGTCGTGGTGCCATCCCCCGCAACGTCGGAGGTTTTCGACGCCACTTCGCGAACCATCTGGGCGCCCATGTTCTCGAGCGGGTCTTTTAACTCGATCTCTTTGGCTACCGTTACGCCATCCTTGGTGATCGTCGGCCCACCGTATTTCTTCTCCAGAACGACATTTCGTCCTTTGGGTCCGAGGGTCACCTTCACAGCGTCGGCGAGTTGGTTGACCCCGCGCAGGATGGCCTGCCGCGAGCTGTCGCTATACGTAATCTGTTTTGCCATAGATGTTTTCTCTTTGTGTTTTTAGGATCTGGAACCTAGCTGGCTTTCAACAGCGCCTGAGGGGCCGCGTCCAGAACTCCGAGGACGTCTTCCTCGCGCATAATGATATACTCCGTGCCATCCAGCTTGATTTCGTTGCCGGAATACTTGCCAAAAAGGATGCGGTCGCCAGGTCTGACGTCGACGGGCACCACTGTGCCGTGTTCGAGCATCTTGCCCTTTCCAACGGCCATCACTTCGCCTTCCTGGGGCTTCTCTTTAGCTGAATCGGGGATCACGATGCCGTTGCGCGCGGTTTCCTGTTTCTCGATTCGCTTTACTACGATGCGGTCGTATAGGGGTCGAATGTTCATTGTGCAGTTACCTTCCATTTGGGTTGAGTTTGTGAAAGCCCTGGGGCCGGATTCGGGCCTGGCCCGTTATCCTGAAACAGCGTGCCCTTCTGTAAGTGCCGCGAGTGAGCGGTAACACGGACATAGGGCAAGCCCAGGAACGACTTATCCGTGACCTGGTTAATCTCGATACTGTTGCAGTGCTGGGACCGCACTTTCGTGATGAGGCGCCTGAGCGCGGTGCGGAGCGCCTTTGGCTTGTCGAATCCAAACGCAGTGGCCTGGATCTCGCCGGCCATGAAGAAGAAGGTCCAGCCAGCTTCCCGAATGGCCTTCTCTAACGTGGAACCGGGGTCTTCGATGGCAGCCCATCCGTTGGCATCGGTTTCGCCCTGAAACTCTAGGGTGCTGGGCAGGTGGGCGCTCGCTTGAACCAGAATACTTCCGGCTCTGATTGGGTTTGTCATAGCGGCCTCAATTCACGGAACCGGGAGTTGCGCTGGTGGAGCGAGCCAGCCAGATCACCGGGTGGCTTCGGATGTCGCCGTTGCGCTCGCGGATGTCCGCCCAGTTGAGGTCCGTTCTCAAACCGAGAAATACGCCCAGGGTGCCCTGGTGGCTGCCCAGGGCCAATACCACTTCGTCGCCTTCGCGGAAAACAGGGTCAGCAGATGGGATGTTCATCATATACGTCTCTCCTATGGCCGAAACTTCGGTTTGTTCACCAGCCGCGCTTTATCCAGCTTGGCTTGGGCCTCTTGTGCTTCACTAGCCGCAAGGGCAGCATCCCTTTGGGGGGCTTCCTGATCGTCCAGCCGCTTGGCTTCCAGAGCGGCGGCTTGCGCCGGTGCCTCCAGCTTCTTCATGACTCCGGCCAGGGTGAAAGCATGCCCATAGGAAGAGCGGATCAGGTCGAAGCGATACTGCGAATCCTGCCAATGCGCGAGGATGTCCTGCCCATCGCCGGAACTTAAAGGCTGCCCCTCGGCTGGCGCGGTGAGCGTTTCCGCAGGTCCGTAGGCCGCCGAGATTGCGTCGACCATGTCGCCTGCCGTCATGCCTTCCGTCTCGTAGCGGTCGTAGTTCACGACGATGCGGAACAGTTCGCCGTTAAAAAAGGTGAAGACCACCTCCTGCACGGAGTCCACGTTGGACGGGGAGCCGAGCGGCTGCGGCCGCCAGGCAATCTCCTGAACGAGGGCAGGGCGGCTATCCACAACCTTGATTTGAGAGGGACTCGTGCCTGTCTGCTTGGCGACGGCAGCCAGATCGGTTCCGAATTGGAAACCCCGATACCTGGAGAAATCTCCCGCCCATGCGGCTCCCGGCGCCATTCCGAAAACGAGAAGCGAAATGAGAACCGATCGGGATGCGGTTCCGGTAGATTCGGTCATTGAATGCGCTCCTGACATTGCGCCACCTGTGCAGCGTGGATTCAGCCACGGCTGCACAACATTCCGGTTCACCGGGGTAGCTAAGGGAAGGTGGATCAGATCGCCTGACTTAGATCAGATGGTCTGCGAGTGGGCGGAAGCGCTCAGGCATTAACTAGTATCGGTTAAGCGCGCTTGCGTGTCAAGTGCATTTATGGCAAAATTGGATCGGCTCTTTACTGAATTTAGTTAAGGAGATCGCAGGACCCTCTTAGTGGACATATCCCTCTTGATTCGAAACCGGCTGAAGGAGCTTGGCCTGGAGCAGAAAGATCTGGCGGCCGCCGCTCAGGTGACCGAATCCTACATCTCGCAACTGCTGACCCGGAAGAAGGCTCCTCCGCTACCCGGCCGTACCGACATCTACGATAAAATCGGCAGGGCCTTGAAACTTCCCAGCGGTGAACTCTCGCGAGTGGCTGAACTGCAGCGCCGGGAGGAATCGCGGAAGAAAGCAGCCGAAGCACCGCGCCCGCTCTTCAAAGACTGCCGCGAGCTGATTCTGCGCAAATGCCATTCGGCCCGGCAAAACGAAGTGCGGCGGATTTTTGAGAAGGAACCCTTTGGCGAACTCGAACGCCTGGTCACCCAAAAACTTCTGGATGTAGCCCAGGGAGTCGCCAAGGAGGAATTGCAAAGCCAGGAATGGCTTCGCCTGATGGCGCAACTGAGCGAGCGGAGTTATGAGCAGGTGCGCGTTTCCATTCTGGAGTTTCTGGACGCAGACGTCTTCAGCGTGTCGGTGGAAAACTGCGTTTCCTTCCTCGATCCGATCATCGACTCCTGGGATATCGACCTCAAGACCTTTAGCATGGGGGTGGTCCCAAACCGCCGGCTGACGGCGGTTAGCCTGAAGCGATTTGAGTTTGCCGAAAAGGAGACGCCCCAACCCGACGCGATAGAACCGGGACTGGAACAGTTTCTCAAGGATGCGTCCTTGAGCGGCGATGCCACCGAAGAGGAAATCGCGTTTCTGATGGCTCTGAAATTGCGAGGGAAGCGGCCTTCCCCCATCTATTATTACCGGGAACTGCAAAATCTGAGGGATCCGCTCCATTTCCCGCCCGCAGTGCAACCCGGAGACCCGGAGTGATCGAAGCGGCGCGGCCGCCAGGCAGCCAGCCAATGCCTTCATGAAAAGCACCTCCAAAGTCCGCAAAATCGCCTTGGGCGACCACCTCCACGCAACTGCGGGATTGCCACCTTCACGTCCCACCTGTTGGCCGCGGTGGGCAGCGCGCATCCCCAGAGCCAGTGCCTTGCGGTGTCGAATGCGCGCGCTTAGGCGTGCCCCGTTTTGCCCCGAGCTGACCGCTTTCACGGTTTCACTGCGCGAGTCCTCGGGGCGAGCCGCCCGACCATGTTCGCTGCTTGAACAGTAAACCAGAGCATGCCCTTCTGATCGAAAGATCGGCGTGTGCGGATCCCGAGCGGCGGCTGGCACCTCATATTCGGCCCACTCCCCTGGTTCGGATACAACCTGCCACCGCCGCTTGCCCTGAGCTTCCCCTCGGCCGCGTGGTCCGTCGTCGCGTCATCGGGCATCGGACGCCTTGCGCAACATCAGGATAAAATGGCCACTAAAGGATACACGATGCGGTCTCTCGTACTCTTTCTGGTTTTCGCGCCATCTCTGCTCGGACAAGGCGGCGGCTCCGTGCAGTTCCGGGATTGGAATCCGCCGCCCTTCTCCGCTAAACCTGCCACCACTTGCGGCCACCTGCTAAGCCTCACCGATTTCGATCTCTCCGTCATCAGTGCGACCCTGGTTCCTCCTACAGCCAGCGCGCCCGAGCATTGCCACGTGTTCCTGATGGCCCAGCCCGAGATCAACATCGAAGTCAATCTCCCCACCAACTGGAACGGCCGTTTCTACATGTTTGGCAACGGCGGCTGGGCGGGCGAGTCCTTCGACTCTCCTGGTCGAATCGCCAATCACGCGCGAGCGCTTCGCGCCGGATTTGCCACTGCCTCCACCGATACGGGCCACTCCGCTGCCCTCGAACCCGGGGCCAGCTTCGCACTGAATCGCCAGAAGCTCCTCGATTTCGGATTCCGCTCCCTGCACGTTACCGCCGTCGCCGCCAAGCTTTTTGTCCACAATTACTATGGCGCCAATCCCTCCAGGTCTTACTATGACGGTTGTTCCCAAGGCGGCCGCGAGGGCCTCACAATCGCCCAACGCTTTCCCGATGACTTCGATGGCATCGTCGCCGGCTCCCCCGCCCTCTATAACTCCGGGAATATGGTCGCGCGTGCCTACTGGATGCAGGGTCTGAGCGCCAATCCGTTCCCTGCCGCCAAACTCGGCCTGCTGGCAGCCCGTGTTTACGAAAAGTGCGACGCCAAAGATGGTCTCAAGGACGGATTGATTGACGACCCCCTGCACTGCGGCTTCCAAGCCACTCAGGACCTTCCCCGCTGTTCAGACGGAAATGACCAGCCCGATTGCTTCACCGCTTCCGAAATCGCTTCGGTCAATCGTATCTACAGCGACGTCTTCCGTCAGGGCAAACGTTTCTTCCCAGGGTGGCCTGTCGGCGCGGAAGTTCTCGGACCGAACGGCCGCAGCGGATGGTTGGGACAGGAGATCAGTGCGCCGAACGGCAGTAGTGTCTGGGCGAATTACGCCCAGAGCTTTTTCCGTTACATGGCCACGCCTGACGCCGATCCGAGCCAATCGATCGCGCATTTCGATATCGACAAAGACATCTCACGCCTTCGATTCCTGCATCAGGTCATCGATGCCACTGACCCCGATCTCTCGGAATTTCGCCGGCGAGGCGGCAAACTCATCATGTATTTCGGCTGGGCCGACCCGCAACTCAACCCACGCGTAGCCGTCGAGTATTACGACCAGGTGGTGGAACGCATGGGCGATTCCACTCCGGATTTCTTCCGTCTCTTCATGGTGCCCGGCATGTTCCACTGCGGCGGCGGAATCGGCACCGGCACATTTGACGTCGCTACGCCATTGTTGCATTGGGTGGAATCGGGCGATGCTCCGGCCGCTATCCCCGCGAGTCGAGTCTCGGGCGGAAAGGTAATTCGCACGCGGCCACTGTGCCCATATCCTCTAATGGCGCGCTACAAAGGCAGCGGCAGCATCGACGAAGCAGCGAACTTCAGTTGTGCGGCACGCTAATATTCCGGCATCTCAAATCTCAGCTCCGATTCAACCGGAAGCGTGCAATGACCGCGGAGTGTTCCAGTGCTGAAGGCTACACCGAAAAGCAATCCCAATCGACTTGGCCAATTTTCGTTTTGTAAGGGTTATGTAAGGGCGAAAATCCGACGAAGGACAAAGAACTAATTTGGATTCAAGGGAATTGCTGGTACGCCCGAGTGGATTCGAACCACCGACCTTTTGCTCCGGAGAGAAAAGCTCCATGTGTATGTCATTCATTCTACAACCGGCCCAGCGCGGCTGTGAGCGCGAATTAAGGGGTATTCAGCGCTTGTTGTGTACCCTGTTGTGTACTCGCTCCAGTCCATATACAACTCCCGTTCCTCCGTCCGCCGCCCCACTGCGGTGAAACCCACGTCTGGTTTGCCTCCGCTGAGATTGTACGTCATCTTCTGCAAGAGCGAATTGCACCCTTTGGGCAGTTCGCTGGGGCTTCCGGCCGGCCTCATTTTCGGAAGTCGCCTATGGCGTCGATTTCCAGAATACCTGCCCTTTGATCTTGGACGAAAAGCGATAACCGACCTTGCAGCTGTTGCCATCCGGGTGGGGATGGCATAATGGAGACCGATCACCGTTCGGGCGGCGGTCAACGGTCCTTGCACTACGAATTCCGAGAATATTTGCCCCTTCTTCTAGTTTGAAGAAATCGTCCCCTTCAACCCTTCCTCGGGAGACGACTGGGATAGGTGCCGTTGATCGAATACCCAGTCGGACAGTCCGGCCACCTACGTTCAAGGCCAGGCAAATCTTCTCGGAATATCAGGCTGCGAAGCCCCTCCGGCCAGTCCAACGAGAGGAATCCCCGGTGATGGGTAAAAAATGGACGTTTGGGCCAACGGGCTATTGGGAGTTGCTGAGAGCGAATTCAGGGCCGCCCAATTCCGTGCGCTTCTGGATAACGCACACGGGAATCGGACGCATGGCCGTAGCCCCTTCAGCCCTCGCAGGCGCGCGGTCATTTTCTTCAGGCAGAAAGCGTTATGCTGATATAGGGCTCGACTATGAGTAACGCCGCTATTCCCTCGTACCTGGAGATCATCGATTTCATTGCTGCCGGCACGACGCCGCAAGCCATTGTCGACTATCGCCCCTCGCTCGAAGCCCAGCAGCGCGTTGCCGAATTAATTGCGCGGGAGAAGGAAGGCGGTCTGTCGCCCGCGGAACAATCAGAGCTAGATCATTTCGTCGATTTGGAACACATCCTTCGGATGGCCAAGGGGCGGGCGCGACAGATCCTGACCAGTGGCTCGTGACATCGATGAGCCGGCGCGCCTTCTAGTCATAGAACGAGCCCGTCGACGATGCGAATACTGCCTGGTGCATGAGGACGACGCAGGCTTTCCTCACCAAATCGATCACATCATTAGCCGCAAGCACGGCGGCTCTTCTGGTATCGGCAATTTAGCCTACGCCTGCATCCTCTGCAATCGTTACAAAGGGACGGATATCGCGTCGATCGATCATTCCGGCCGTCCGATCCGGCTGTTCGATCCCAGGAGGGACTCATGGGGCGAGCACTTCAAGTTGGACGGGCCGATTATCCAACCCTTAACGCCGGTTGGAGAGGTGACCGCGCGCATCCTGCGGCTGAATGCAGCGGAGCGTGTCATTGAGCGCCGCCTGTTCCAGGCACTCGGTTCCTATCGGAAGGTGTGAACCTGATCGAGCCTTTGGT
Source organism: Bryobacterales bacterium (assembly GCA_963803725.1). Lineage (GTDB taxonomy): Bacteria > Acidobacteriota > Terriglobia > Bryobacterales > Bryobacteraceae > JOPF133. The sequence goes on from CAWDOH010000070.1 coordinate 38,638, forward strand.
TCAGCCTCAACCCTATCTTAAAGGTCCCAGCAAAGGAGACATTCGCAGCGATGCGTTTTCTGCCTTGGTGAAAGAGGTCGCCCTGCTGCCGCAAAAATCCTCTGGGGGCTAGTCAGCACACTGCCTTTCGCGAAGAGCCGGTTTCGTTTGGCGAATCCAGGCGTGCAAACTGACCTCCAGTCGGCCAACATCGGCGAGCCTGGGCAAAGGGGCGCGCGCACACGTTTATCGACTGGCCACGACCAAGCTACGGATCGAGAATTCGCGGGCAGGTGGGTAATCACCTCGGGGGAATCTCTTGACGTCGAAGCGTGAGATGTCTTTCGAGAAAGCAAACCTGCGCCAGCGTAGTCGATGGCTCCCCGATCAACTCTGGCGCAGGAGCATCCAGCCAGGGATTTCGCCTGATGGCGGCTAGTAAACTCCGGCATGGATGCCTGGCCAACTATCGGACGATTACCACGGAAAACATAACCCCGATTTTGGGCCCGGGCTACATGCTGCCCATTCCTTCGGGACTTCTATTCCCGGAAGTCCGCGTCCAGAACGATCCGGTAATGCGCCTCGCCCGCTTCCAGACATGCGAAGGCATCGTTGATCTTGCTCATCGGGAAATGCTCGGTTACGGGCGCGATCTCGTGCCGCGCAGCAAAGTCGAGCATGGTCTCGATGGTCACGGGCGAGCCGGCCGGCGAACTCGATACGCTACGCTGCTGCATCATGAGTGAGAACACAGAGACGGGAATCGGTTCCAGCACGGCGCCGAGGATATGTAGGCGGCCGTTCGGCGCCAGCGTGCCGATGATCGTGTCCCAATCGAGCTTCACGTTAACCGTACTGATCAGCAGGTCGAAGCTGCCCGCGAGCTTCTTGAGTGGCGCCAGATCGGCGGTCGAGAAAGCGTCGTGTGCACCGAGCCCCTCTTGCTTCATCGAACCTGTTCTCGCTCGACGTGAAGGCCGAGACGTGGCAGCCGTACGCGGCCGCGAACTTTACGGCCATGTGCCCGAGCCCGCCGATGCCGATGATTCCGACACGCTGAGTCGGCTTCGCGTACATCGCGAGCGGTGCAAAAACTGTGACACCCCCACAAAGAAGAGGTCCTGCCTCCGCGAAGTTGAGGGTTTCCGGCAGGGGGAACACCCACGCCCAATGCGAGCGGACGTGGCTGGCGAAGCCGCCGCGATGGCCAACGATAGTCATCTCCACCTGCGAGCAAAGGTTATGGTTCCCCGACATGCACTGGCGGCAGTGCATACAGCTACCGGAATTCCAGCCGACTCCGACACGCTGGCCCACCTGGATTCGTTTGGTATAGGGGCCGACCGATGTCACGCGGCCGATTACCTCATGTCCAAGAACTGCCGGGTACTGTGAAATGCCCCAATCGTTATTAAACACGGAGACGTCGGAGTGACAAAGACCGCAACTCTCGACCGCGACTTCGACCTCCTCTGGGCCGAGCGGCCCGAGATCGATGGTATCGAGGACCAAAGGTTGTTTCGGTCCCTTCGCGACCCACGCCTTATAGGGAGTGTCGCCAAAGGTTCGATGTTTCTGATTTGTGGTTGTCTGGTTGCGGGCCTCGGTGGAAACTGACATTTTCTTTCCTTTCGCGATGAGTGAAGCTTCCAGCTTCGGCCCCAGAACAGCAGATTAGGGACCGTCGCCAAGATACTGACCCACCACGAAGTTCTCGCGTGGCGAAGGGTAGTGTCGAAAAGGCGATGTCGGCAGGCGGTCGAGTTGACGTTAAGGGCGATCGTCCTGAGGTCAGAAACTTGCGAGAATTCGCGGTCGTTCAGTCCCGGCAAGAGCGCGCGGGCGTCGTGGGAGACTACTACCCACAACGGGCGCCAGACCGATTCGGCGGACCGACAGCTAATAGCAGTTCCCGCGGCCCGCCCAGGCGAGCTACCCCCGGCCTTGGATTCCATGGCCTCGGCGTAGCTCCCAAGAAAGCGCGAGCAAATGCAAAGAGTGCGATCACCTCTTGCCGGCTATGGAACTCTCGCGCGCCCGCTTGGCATAAACGGGACAAGCGGAACGTGACCTTGCGAAATCCGCAGTGTAGAATATTTCTACATGGGGATTCTGTGCTGTTTTGGCTGAAGGAGTTTGACTACAAAGGTGTCGCCTCGCACCTTGCAAAATTTGTCTCCACCGTGTTGCATGCGCTCCGGAGTTGGAACGGCGCGTCTGAAAGGGCATTGTATTTCCGCCTTATTTCCAATGTTGATCTCAGCCAGCATCACGCATCACCTGGCCCTCGCTGCGAAGTGTGAGGCGTGCCGGCCGTACCTACTGGCAGCAGTATTGGCTGTGCTCCTTTCAATAGGTGCATGGGCGCAAACCCACCTTGCGACTGTTTCCGGCGCAATCACCGACCCAAGTGGCGCCGTTGTACCCGGAGCAAGCGTTACGGTTGTTAACCAAGGCACCGGATTGATGCGGAGCGTTCTCACTGACACGGCCGGAGAGTACCGTTTCGCCGGTTTGCGGTCTGCGGAGATCGTCCGTAACCTTTATCGGCGCCGCTGCCGAGTCGAAGGATCTGGAAATGGAGTCTAGCAAAAGGGAGTTGATCGAGTCAGTGTTCGCCGGGGCCGGCGAGATGGCCACGCGTATGCGCGCGCTCGATTGGTCGACAACGGCACTGGGTCCGGTTGAACAATGGCCACAAGCCCTGCGAACCTGCGTGCGGATCGTGCTGGACTCTGCCTATCCGATGAACATCTGTTGGGGGCCGGATTACGTCAATTTGTACAACGATGCTTATCTGCCGTCGATGGGGGCAAAGCACCCTTGGGCGCTCGGTCGAAGCTCACGCGATGTGGTCGCCGAGGTATGGGAATTCGTCGGACCGATGTTCGACGCGGTCGTGATGCAGGGCCGGCCATATAGTGCCCTGACCGACCAATTATTTCCTATCAACCGCCACAATTACTTCGAAGAGGTCTACATGGCAGTTTCGCTTAGCCCGATTCCCGACGACAACGGCAATGCGGGCGGGGTGCTGGCCATACTTCTCGAAACGACGGAGCGGGTGCTCGAAGGTCGACGCCGGCATTTGCTGCGCGACTTGGCGTCGCGAACGGCAGGAGCGCGAACCGAAGAAGAAGTTTGGCGCGTCAGCGCGGAAACCCTCGGCGACAATCGCCTGAGCCTTCCCTTCGCGTTTCTCTATGAATATCGATCTTCCGAACATCAAGCGTACCTGGCAGGCGCCAGCGTGGAAACCGACGAAGCGCTGCGTCCGCCGGTCATCGACTGCCACGAGGAAAACCTATGGCGATTCGATCCCGCACTGACAAGGGATGGGGGACAATGTTTACCAGCCCGTGACTCAATAAAGACAGGGATGTCGAAGTAAGGGGCTGGACAAATCGTTTAGCTTATGTCATCTTCAAATGGATGCAAGCGCCCAACCGCGGTGGCTCCTCAGATCGCGAGAAGGATCTCGAACGGAGAGTCGAGTCTCTGGAGACGCAGTTGAAGTGCGCGCTGGCGGAGAACGAGCGCCTGCGAAAGGAACTGGAAGAAGCGCTCCGTGCCAACAAACGAAGTGCCGCGCCGTTTTCCAAGGGGGAACCCAAGAGTAACCCCAAGCCGCCAGGACGTAAGCCTGGGGCGGCATACGGAGCGCGAGCTACGCGACCCGTCCCCAAACGGGTGGATGAGCAAATCCACGTGCCACTTCCGCCGCGCTGCCAGCACTGTCAAGGTCCGATCATCCTGAAGAACACCCAACCTCAGTACCAAGAAGACATCGTGCGGATGACCATCGTCCGCCGCTTTGATGTGGAGGTGGGGACTTGTGCCTGCTGCGGACGGCAAGCGCAAGGCCGGCATCCGTTGCAGACCTCCGATTCGCTCCGCGTTGGGGAAGTGCAAGTCGGACCAGAGGCCTTGTCGATGGCGGCAGTGCTCAACAAAGAATTGGGGTTGTCGCACGAGCGGACGGCGCGGGTGCTGGAACTGGGCTATGGGTTGAAGTGGAGCCGGAGCGGGGTCTGCCGGGCTTTGGAGCGATTGGGGAATCTGGCGGCGCCTACTTACCAGCAACTGCGAAGCGCGCTGCGGCAAAGCCCGGTGGTGTGGCTGGACGACACGGGCTGGAGAGTGGGCGCACGTCCCCAGAATCTGCGGGTTTTGTTGAGCCAGCAGGTCACCGTTTACGTGATTGAACCGCATCGCGGATATGCGGAAGCGGCGGCGATTCTGGGAGAGGACTACGCCGGTTTCCTGGTGCATGACGGAGCGCGTTGTTTCTATGGTTTTGAGCAGGCGTTTCATCAGAGTTGCCTGGAACACCTGATCCGGCGGTGTCGCGAGATGATCCAGGTGGCTTCCGTAGCGGCCGCCCAATTCCCGATGGCAGTCAAAACGCTGCTGCAGGAGAGTCTCCGGTTGCGGGATCGCTACCAAGGGGGCGCGGTTTCTCGCCATGGTTTAGCGGTGGCCACCGGGCGGCTGGAAGCCCGGATGGACCGCTTATTGGATCAGCACTTTTCTTGCCCAGACAACCAACGGTTGGCCAAACACCTATGCCACGAGCAGCCGCACTTGTTCACCTTTCTGCGCTGTCCTGGCTTGCATGCCACCAACAACTTCGCCGAGCGGGCGATCCGGCTGATGGCGATGGCACGCAAGACCTGGGGTGGTAATCGGACGGAGAACGGGGCCCGCACACAGCAGATTCTGGCCAGCGTTTTGCGTACTTGCTGGCAGCAGGGAAAAGATGCTTTTGGTCAGTTGGTGAAGTTATTACGTTCCGCTTGTCCGATCTTGCTGGAGATCGTTCCCGCCGGGCCATCACCCTGACTTGCCCTAACAACCATTCGGCTCCCTCCACTCGCTTCGGCCCCGTCGCAACCGCAAAACTTCAAAATCAATCGAACGCGACCGTCCACGCCTACGCCAACGTGTGCCTCACCGCGTGGTAAACATTCTCCCGCGAGTGGATCGCGAGACATAGAACTGGAAGCTAGCGTTTGCGGCTAGCCGGCTGCGGGATCACTTGTCCGAATTGAGGGGGACATGTCGAAAAAACAGAGCGAGTTGATTATAAGGCTGGCCCAGGTCAGGAACAACTTCCGGCCTTACACATTGTCAGCAATATTGGCGGCTTTCCTTTCCATCAGTGCGTGGTCGCAAACTCAGCTTGCGACAGTTTCCGGCACCATCACCGACCCGAGTGGCGCCGTTGTCTCCGGCGTTGTCGTAACGATTGTCAGCCAGGGCACGGGATTGAAACGCAGCACTCCTACCGACACAGCCGGCGAGTACCGTTTCGCTGGGTTGCCAACTGGAACGTATTCTCTCCGCATAGAGAAGCCAGGATTTCAAGCGCAACTTCGCGACAGATTGGAGCTCACTTCTGCAGCCGAAGTGGTGATCAACTCGCAACTCGCGATCGGCGACCTTGCCCAGCAAACCACGGTCAACGCGAGCGCCGCCGCCATTGACAGTACGACGTCTACTGTCGAGGGACTCGTTCGAGCGCAGAGCCTGGGGGACCTGCCCCTCAACAACCGCGATCTTTTTAGTGCCGTGACGCTGGAGCCTGGAGTGGCTCCAAACCCCAGCAGTGCTCCGTCGTTGCTTTCTAACGGTAAGGCTGGGCAAGTGTCAATTAATGGCATACGTCCGAGTATGACGAACGTTCTGATCGACGGAATGGATGCGACCGATCCGGTTTTCGGCTATTCGCCCGCCGGCGCTTCCGGATTCTTTCTCGGTCTGAATGAATTGGAAGAGGTTCAGGTTTTGACCCAAACCTTCAACGCGGAGTACGGCGGGCATGGCGGCGCGGTTATCGACATGACAACCAAGTCCGGCAGTAACCAATTTCACGGATCTTTGTGGGAATTGCATCGGGATGCGTCGCTCGACGCCAAGAACTACTTCGATTTGGCTGCCAATCCGATCCCACCATTCGTCCGCAATCAGTTCGGCGCTGGACTCGGCGGGCCATTGAAGCACGATCGTACCTTCTTCTTTGTCAACTACGAGGGATTTCGGCAAGTACAGGCAACGACTGCAATCGCCACGGTGCCCGACGCCCTTGCCCATCAGGGGCTGCTGCCCTATGCTGCTAATCCGTCAGCCTGCACGAACGCTACTCCCAGCGGATGTGCCGCCATCCCGATCAATCCCCTGATACAACCGTTTCTCAATCTGGTCCCTCCTTCGAACGGCCCGGACAATGGGGATGGAACCGGCGAGCTAATCACCGCTAACAAAGGCAACACTCGCGAAGACCACGGAATGGTGCGCATCGATCACAACTTCTCCAACACCCACTCGCTATTCGCGCGCTACACCATAGACGACAGTTCTTCTCTGGTTCCATACGTCGGGACGCCGCCCGGCATTAGTGTGCCCGGATTCCCCGCCTTTCACCCGGCGCGGAATCAGTACGGCACTATTCAGGACCGCACGATATTCGGACCCGGATGGATCAACGAGCTGCGCTTCGGTGTCAATCGAACAACCGCGTCTTCTTTGATCGATAATACGCACCCAGGTCTGTCTATTTCTTTGATTCCTAACCGGCCGCTCGGAATGATCGACATTACGGGTGTGAGCTTGATAGGCAACACGCCGCAATTTCCTATTGGTGATTTTTCGACCGTTTATCAGGTGCAGGACCAAGTGTCACGTACCACTGGCCGTCACACCTTGAAAGCCGGCGTGGACTTTCGGAGACTGCAAAACAATGGGCCGCTGGATTTCGCTGTCAACGGATTGTATACTTTCCAGGACCTGACTCCCTTTGGGTTGCCGGCATACAGCAACAACGCTGCTCTCGAATTCTTCCTGGAAGGCGTGCCCCTGTCGTACGTTGGGGTTAATCCCTCCAACGCCAATTCTGATCGCGGATACCGTGAAACTATCGCGTCTGGTTTTGTCCAGGACTTCGTGCGCGTGAACAGCCGCTTCACCGTAAATGTCGGCTTGCGCTACGATTTCTACTCCAATCCGACCGAGGCATTCGGCCGCGAATCGGCTTTCCCGAACCCAGCGACGGATTCCGCGCCGGTCGTCGGCAAGCTATTTGCCGGGACGCCGCTGGATCTTTTTTCACCGCAGGCAGGGTTTGCATGGAATGTGTTTGGCGACGGCAAGACGGTGGTGCGGAGCGGATTCGGCATCTATCGCGACCAGTTCCCCGCATTCCTGTTCGGTGTGGACCGGGCGCTGCCGCCTTTTTTCGGCCCGGAGGAATTCGTTTTCCCTCAGTTTTTAAACCCACAAAATGCTCTTATGACCCTGCCCATCGACGCTTTCGCGACAACCTACTACCCGAAGTTTCCATACGCGCTTGAGTACAACCTCAACGTGGAAAGGGAACTCGCTCAGGGCATGATCTTCAGCGTGGGATACTTTGGCACGCGCGGCAATCACCTCACCCGCGAAGCCGAGGAGAACCCCTTTGAGCCGGCCCTGGGTCATCGCTACAATCCGAACTTGCCGTCACCACTCTTAACGGTGCTGACGGACGCGCAATCTTTCTACAATTCCTTTCAGATGTCCGTTTCGAAACGCTATTCACACAATCTTTTCTGGCAGGCATCGTACACGTTAGCCCATTCCGTGGATGATGCTTCGGTGGATTTTTTCTCGGAATCTGTGAACGATCCCCCCGCATCGCAGAACATCTTCGATCGCAAGGGAGACCGTGGCCCGTCAGATTTTGACATCCGTCATAATTTCGTGGCAAATGCCGGTTACGAGTTGCCTGGACGCGGACGTCTCCTCGGTGGCTGGCAGGTCTCGGCTGTTGCCAGCGTTCACAGCGGCCTCCCGTTTACCCCCGTGCTCGCCTTCGACAATGCCGATGTGCAATCACTGCTTACTGCGGAACGTCCGGACCTTGTTGGCAATCCTGATATGGGTGTCTGTCCGAATGGGGCCAGAGTGGGTACTCCTTCATGCTGGTTTAATCCAAGTGCGTTTGCGGTACCGCCGGCCGGTCGGTTTGGCAATGCCGGACGAAACATCCTGCGGGGGCCTGGGTTTGCGCAGTTCGACCCGGCGATCCACAAAAATTTTGCGATCACAGAGCGAGGGAAGATTACGGTTGGGGTGGAGGCTTATAACCTGTTCAACCGTCCGAATTTTGGTGTCCCGAGTAATACCCAAAGTCCGCTTTCCCTGGGAGGTACTGGGGACGCTGTCTTCAGGGATGCGGCGGGTAATTTGGCCGCAAACGCAGGCCAAATCCTAACCACCGCCGGCACCGCGCGCCAGATTCAACTGGCCGGCCGGTTTACGTTTTGAAGAGCGGCGGAAACCAATGGCAGCAGCTTCTGACTACGTCCTGGAGCCAATCCGCAGTCGAGCGGAATTTACTCTTTACCGCGGCCGGCAACGCGGCAATCCAATGCCTCTTCTGGCAATGGCTCCTACCGCGGAACAACCGCCGCCCCAGAGTCTGCGACGCCTTGAGCACGAATACACGCTCGCAGCCGAACTTGAGCCCGCGTGGGCGGCCAAGCCTCTGGCGCTCACGCGTCACGAAGGACGGACCATCCTGATTCTCGCCGACCCAGGCGGTGAGCCTCTCGACCACGTTCTGGAGGAACACGGGAAGCAGCCTCTCGACATGGCGCATCTTCTACGCCTTGCCATTAACCTGGCGACGGCGCTCGGTCATGCACATCAGCGTGGTCTGATCCACAAAGATGTCAATCCCGAAAACGTGCTGGTCGACAACGCCGGACACGTATGGCTCACCGGCTTTGGCATCGCGTCCCAAATGCCGCGCGAGCGACAGGCGCCGGCGCCGCCGCGGCGGGGAAGGGAGCCATTTCGGCGGGCCGGTCGGGACCACGCCGCCAATGTTGGGTGGCGGCGAGCGGAGACCGGCCGCGGTGGAAACTGGTTTCAAAGAGAAAATGCTGACTGACCGGCAGCAGGAAAAAGAACTGGTTAGGGAAAAGAGAGCCTGGGGAAGACTGACAGCCGCGCCGCCGAAGGCGGAGAAAAGGGGAATTCGGCATGCAAGTGGGAGCATGGACTTACGGGGAACTGCCCGTCGGCGGGGCCTGGGCATGCTACCTTGCAGCCGGGCGCCGTCGGCGAGGGCATTGCCAGACTATAACCCCGGGTCAGGGGAACACAGGGGGGGCCATCGAATCCCGGCAGGCCCCGCGGTTGTCAGGCCGCCATCTCGGTGGTGGGGCGAGGGATAGACGACTACGACACAACAAACGGGCAGTAGGGAAGAGGCTTGCTCCCGGCGATGGCAAAGCGCTACCCCCCGCCGAGCAAGAGGACTTCCGGAAGCGCCCCAAAAAGAGGACACCGGGGAAACGAGACCGCGGGAATCCGATTTTTGCGATAGAGTTGTGGATCTCGTATTGATCCGAAGACCTGCTGCGCCCCGGAGAGGAGTGCCATCCCCTCCGGAGCAGGAGCTTCTGGGAGCAATCACCTCCCATGGGCCCTCCCGAGAGTCCAACAAGCCATCCCGAAAATCAAGAGGGCGGCCCACGAAGACGGGTGCCGCGCCAGCAGCGGGGTGTCCCGCGCGCACGGCGGTGCCTGCTCAAAGGATGTGAGCGGTGGTTTCATCCGCGACGAGCGCGGCAGCGGTATTGCAGCGAGCCGTGCCGGAAGGCGGCGCGGGCCTGGTCGCGGTGGAAAGCCCAGTCAATCTATCGGGCCACGGCGACAGGCAAGCAGAGGCGCAAGGGGCAAAGCCGACGTTACCGGGGGCGTGTCAGGAGCCGAAAACCACCAGCCAAGGAAGCCGTTGGGGACACCGCGAGGGTAATCACTAAGAAGTTTTTTCGACGCCTGTTGTGACCGGCCTGGCTGCTACGTGGGATTCGTGCGCCAGCGGCGCTCGCCGTCGCAACACTTCTGCTCGCACGCGTGCCGGCGTGCGATGGAGCGCGTCTGGGAACGCGAGCGGCACTGGCAAAGGACACGCGCCGGTTGAGCGGAATCCAGCGCGCGGTGTGGTGTCCAGGCGGTGGGAATGGCGCCGCGATTTAACCGTGACGTATTGATCGGCGCTGGCCGCTGGCTTACATTCAACCTGTCCCGTAAGGAAGGGGACACGAGTGCTGCGCTGGGCCGACAACCAACTGCTCGATCTGAAGTGGGAGGAGATCGGCGAACACTACGGACGCTATCGCTTACACGTACCGGAAGCGGAACGCGCCATGGCGCGGTCGCTGGAGCGCTATGGGCAGTTGTCGCCAGTGGTGGTGTGCCGGCGACAGGACCGCTACGAACTGATCGACGGTTTCAAACGCTTGGGCGCGGTACGTGGTCTGGCGCAGATGCCGAGTCTGTCGGCCCGGCTGATGGAGGCCGATGAGCGCACGGCGAAAGCCGCCATTTACGGGCTGAATCGTGCCGGGGGCCGGACGCGGGAACTGGAAGAAGCCTGGATCATCCAGGCACTGGTGCGGGAAGACGGCTTGAGCCAGGTGGAGGTGGCGGAGTTGTTGGGACGCCACAAGAGTTGGGTGTGCCGGAGGTTGGCGCTGATCGAACGGTTGGGACCCAAGGCGAAAGACGAGCTGCGTGTGGGCTTGTTGACGCCCACCGCGGCGCGACAGATTGTGCGGTTGCCGCAGGGCAACCAGACCGAAGTGCTGGAAGCGATCCGGCGCGAAGCGCTGTCGAGCGCGGAGTTGGGCGGCGTGGTGGACCTTTGGCTGCGATGTTCCGAACGTCGCCAGCAAGAGTATCTTCTGGCGCATCCTCGTGAAGCGCTCTCGCAGGCCAAAGGAGTGCTCCCGGCGGTGCGCGATCCGCGGCTGAGCGAAGCCGGAAACCAGGTATGGAAGCGAGTCGGGATGCTGCTGGATGTGCTGGGGCGCATGGAGGTGTGGCTGGCACACCAGGGGCGCACGGGGCTGACGCCGGAGGATCGAGTGATCTTGTCGCCTCGTTTCCAGAGGCTGGCGCGGGATGCCGGATCGGTGGGGGCGCTGAGCCGGGATTTCGTCGGCGAGTTGGAGCGCGCATGAAGGAATCGACGCGCAACGAGATCGTCCGGATGCACTACGGAGGTGCATCGCAACGCCGCATCGCCAAACTGCTGGGAGTCGCCCGCAAGAGCGTGGCCCGCGTGCTGGTGGGTCATGAACAACACAGAGCCGAACCGGTGGAAGTGGAGCGCCCGCGACGGCCCAGCGTGCTGGACCCATTCGCCGATCACATCGCCCAACTGCTGGAGCGCTATCCGGACATCACGGCGGTTCGCCTGCATGAGGAGTTGTGCCGGCTGGGTTTCCAAGGTCGCTACACGATCGTGCGGGACCGGCTGCGTGTGCTCCGGCCGCACGCGCCGAAACTGCCCGTGCAGCGATTCGAGACCGGTCCAGGGGTGCAATCACAAATGGATTATTCGCCGTACGACATCTCCTTCACTGCTGAAGGTCGGCGCCGTGTGCATGCCTTCAGCTACATTCTGGCCTACTCCCGCCGCCAGTACGTGCGGTTTGTGGAGACGCAGGACTTTGCCACTACCATCCGGGAACACGTTCGGGCCTTCGAGTATCTCGGCGGTCTGTGCGCCACCTGTCTATACGACAACATGAAAGTAGTGGTGACTGGCTATGATGGCGACCAGCCGATTTACAATACCCGGTTCCTGTCTTTCGCCACGCACTACGGCTATCAACCCTGGGCATGCCGCCCCCATCGTCCGCAGACGAAAGGAAAAGTGGAACGGCCATTTGCCTACCTCGAATCCAACCTCCTCAACGGCCGCACGTTCACTTCGCTGGAGCACCTCAACCAGACCGCGGCGCTCTGGCTTGCCGACATCGCCGACGTGCATTTGCATAGGGAAACCAAGCGCCGGCCCATCGATCTCTATGAGGAAGAGAAACCGCACCTGTTGAGTTTACCGGCGCGGGCCTATGACACCGCCCAGGTCTTCTATCGGACGGTGAATCCAGAAGGTCATGTGGCGTACCTGCAAAACTTTTACTCCGTGCCGTGGCAGCGCATTGGGGAACTACTGCCGGTTCGCATCACCGAGAAGGAACTGATCGTCTACGGCCCCGATGTGAAGGAGATCGCCCGCCATGAGTTGTACCCTTCCGGAATCAGTGGAGAGAAGCGCACTCTTGCCGAGCATTCTCCCGGGCGCGATCACCATCAGAAATACGAGCTGCTGAAACAGCGTTTTGCGGAGTTCGGAGCAGAGGGCGTCCTGTTCCTCGACGAACTGGTCCGCACCAGGCGCCGTGGCAAAGATGAGGCCGCACGCGTGCTGGGCCTGCTGGCCACTTATCATCGCGAGGATCTGGCGCGCGCACTACAGCGCGCCACCCGTTACCGCGCTTTCTCCTGGTCGGCGGTGGAGCGGATCCTGGCGGCGCAAGCACGTCCAAGATCCGGATGGGAATCGCTACAGGCCGAGGCGCAGAACCAGCTCGACGAGATCCTCCGGCAGTCTCCCGTAGCCACCCGCTCCCCGGCGGAGTATCAGGCGCTACTGGAAGAAACGGCGGCCCACGATGAAACAGACGAAGACGACGACCCCTCTGCGTGACCGGTGTTTGAGCCACTGCACGACGCTGGGGATTCCGCTGGAAGGCGTATCGCTGGACGAGTTGCTGTCCAGAGCGGAGAAAGAGAACCTCTCTCATCTGCACTTCCTCGACCTGCTGTTGGGGACGCAGGCCGACGCGCGCCGGGAACGCGCCGTCGCCAGACGCATCCGAGAGGCCCATTTTGCGGATAGCAAGACCTTGGAGGGGTTCGACTGGCAATTCAATCCCAAAGCCTTCGACCGCGTGCAGATCGAGGAGCTGGCTACCGGCGATTTCATCCGGCGCTGTAATAACCTGATCATGGTCGGCTGGAGCGGAATCGGAAAGAGTCACATTATTCAGGCTTTGGGGCAGAAGGTCTGCGTCCAGGGATACCGCGTTGTGTACCGTACGTCCGCTGAATTACTCTCAGACCTGACGGCTTCCCTCGCCGACAAAACCCTTCCCGCACGTCTGCGCTATTACGCGCGGCCAGATTTTTTGATTATCGACGAATTCGGGTTCGACCGAATCGAACGGACCGAGTGCGCGCAGGCGGCCCATTTGCTCTACAAGATCATCGCCTCACGCAGTCAGAAGCGCTCCACCGCGCTGGTGACCAATGTGGACTTCGACAAATGGGGAGAATATCTGGTCGATGGCCCCCTGGCGATGGCGCTCCTCGACCGCCTGATCGAAAAGGCGATCATCCTCAAGATCAAAGGCAAGACTTACCGCACCCCTCTGGCCAAAACCGAGGACAAGCCGGCCTGAGAGAGGCAGCAGTCAGCTTCTCCCCATTTCTGTGCACCGGAGGCCAGAGCGTAACCGCACACATGGCTCCCTTTCGACCGCCAAACTGGTACCCTTTTTCGCCGCCGCCGGCGCCGTGTTAGCGGCAAT